>JBBCIU010000022.1:0-251126 GCA_037190325.1 Verrucomicrobiales bacterium
CTCGTCGAGGTGCGCGACGCCGAGGACCATCTCGTGGCCCGCTACGAATACGACGGCCTCTTCCGCCGCACCGTGCGGGTGGCCAACGGCGAGGTCCGGCACGAGTACTACAACGACCAGTGGAAATCGCTTTCCCCAAATTGATCGATGGGCAACAGCCCGACATTTCTTGACAGAACTCCAAGCGACGCCCGCCCTTGCCTGGACAACAAGGGGTGATAGATCTGTGGCAGGGAGAGCCCTGCCCTCTCCCGACCGCCAAACGGCGCGATGGCGGCCCAAATCGATGCGGCCCGGGATGGACGGATGGGGTACAATGAGACCATCGCCGGAGATCCATGAGCCCTTTTCACGAACACGACCTCCTCCTCTCGCGCCGCCAGTTCTTCGGCCGCAGCGGCATTCGCCTCGGCGGACTGGGGCTCGCCTGTCTGACGGGACGGGACTGGCTCTCCGCCACTCCGGGCATGGTCCACCCTCCCCTGCCCGGCCTGCCCCATCTGCCAGCCAAGGCGAAGGCGGTGATCTACCTGCACATGAACGGTGGTCCCTCGCAGCTCGACACCTGGGACTACAAGCCGGGACTCGGGGAATGGTTCGACAAGGACCTCCCGCCGAGCGTGCAGGGCGGCCAGCGGCTCACCGGCATGACGAGCAAGCAGGCGCGCTTTCCCGTCGCGCCGAGCCTCTTCCAGTTCTCGCGGCACGGCGAATGCGGCCGCTGGGTGAGCGAACTGCTGCCCCACACCGCGAAGCACGTCGACGACATCGCCCTGATCAAGACGGTCCACACGAACGCCATCAACCACGACCCCGCCTGCACCTTCGTGATGACCGGGCGGGAGATTCCCGGCTACGCCAGTCTCGGGTCGTGGCTCGCCTACGGACTCGGCAGCGAAAGCAACGACCTGCCCGCCTTCGTCGTCCTGACGCCGAACTGGAGTTCGAAGGCGGCCGCCCAGGCGCTTTTCACCCGCATGTGGAACAGCGGCTTCCTCCCCGGCCGCTACAACGGCGTGGCCCTGCGCGCCACGGGCGATCCGGTGCTCTACCTGAAGAATCCCGACGGGGTCTCCGCGACGCAGCGCCGCGCCCAGCTCGACACCCTCGCGGAGATGAACGCGCACCGTTTCGGCCAGCTCGGCGATCCGGAGATCCAGAACCGCATCTCCCAGTACGAGATGGCCTTCCGCATGCAGAGCAGCGTGCCGGAGCTGACCGACCTTTCCGGCGAGAGCCAGGCGACCCTCGACAGCTACGGCCCCGACGTGCTCAAGCCCGGTACCTTCGCCGCGAGCGCCATCCTCGCCCGCCGCCTCGTCGAGCGGGGGGTGCGCGTCGTACAGATCCTCCACCGCGGCTGGGACCAGCACGGCAACCTGCCCTCCGACCTCCGCCTCCAGTGCCAGGACACGGACCAGGCCACCGGTGCCCTCCTCGCGGACCTGAAGCAGCGTGGTCTCCTCGACAGCACTCTCGTCGTCTGGGGCGGCGAGTTCGGGCGCACCGTCTACTCGCAGGGAACCCTGACGCAGACCAACTACGGGCGCGACCACCACCCGAAGAACTTCTGCATGTGGATGGCGGGCGGCGGAGTCAAGGGAGGCGTCGTCCACGGCGAAACCGACGACTTCAGCTACAACGTGGTGGAGAATCCCGCCCACCTCAACGACGTCAACGCCACCATCCTGCAACTCTGCGGAGTCGACCACGAACGCCTCACCTACAAATTCCAAGGCCTCGACGCCCGGCTCACCGGCGTCGAGCACCAACGGCCCATCCGCGAGATCATCGGCTGAAGGAGATCGGACCGTCCTCCGTGTCTCGGAGGCGCCTCTCCCCGCGATCCTTCTTCCCACATGAACCATCCATCCCTCCTCGCCCTCCTGCTCGGCTCGGCCGTCATCCCGGGATTGCCCGTCGCGTCCGCGGCGGCCGAGCCACTTCCCGCGCCAGCCATCTTCGAGATCGAAGGCGACTGGACCCTGCGCGTCAGCCTTCCCGAAGCGCCGGGTCAACCCGCCCTCAGCGAGGTCGTCGAGGTTCCCCGACCGGAGAAAGTGCATGTCGCCGAGGAGAACCATGCCCGACTGCCCCTCTTCGATCCCAAGGCCGCCGGCTGGAGGAAAGGAGCGCCGTTGCTCGCATTGCGCGCGCAGGAGACCACGACTCCGGACATTCTCCATGCCGGGAGCGTGACGGTGGCCAAGGCGGAACAGACCCATGCCCGGTCCTACGAACGGGGCAAGGACTACGAACTCGACGAACGCTGGGGCACCGTGGGCAGGCTCGCCGAAGGGGCGATCGGCGAGGGTCAGGCCGTTTCCATCCGCTACGACTACACTCCCCTGCGCTTGGACGATGTCGTGCTCGATGCCTCGGGCAACGTCCTTCTCGTTCCCGGACAACCCAAGGCAGCCGCGCCCCTGCCCGGCGTCCTGGCCGAGGGACACCGCCTCCTCGGTCGCCTCTGGTTGCCCGGCCCCCTCGAAAGGCTCGACGAGTCCCACCTCTTTCCCTTGCTCGAAACCGCCTATCCCGAACCGGCCAAGCCATCCCCCACTCCGGCGGAGAAGTTCGCGCCCAGAACCCTCGCCAAGCTGCGCGCCGGCGAACCGTTGCGGATTCTCGCCTGGGGAGACAGCGTGACCGCGTCCACCTGGCTGCCGGACAGAGAGCGCGCCGCCTGGCAGGAGCAGTTCGTCTCGAGATTGAAGGAACGGTTTCCCGCCGCCGACATCGAACTGGTCACCGAGGCCTGGGGCGGCCGCAACACCGCCTCCTACCTCGCGGAGCCTCCCGGCAGCGAACACAACTACGAGGAGAAAGTGCTCGGAGCAAAACCGGATCTGATCGTCTCCGAGTTCGTCAACGACGCCGGACTCAAACCCGGGCAGGTGGAAGAGCGCTACGGCAAGCTGCTCCGGGACTTCCAGGCCATCGGTGCGGAGTGGATCATTCTGACGCCGCACTACACGCGTCCCGACTGGATGGGCCTGGACGGCGAGCGGGACATCGACGACGATCCCCGCCCCTACGTGCTCGGTTTGCGGGAATTCGCGAAGGACCACCCCGTCGCGCTCGCCGAAGGCTCGCTCCGCTTTGGCCGGCTATGGCGTCAGGCCATCCCCTACTCCAGCCTCATGCTGAACTCCATCAACCACCCCGACGAGCGAGGCATGTCGCTGTTCACGGATGCGCTGATGGAGCTGTTCCCCGACACGGCGAAGGAAGCCGGCGGCTTGTGAAGGCTTCCGGTGCGCCACAGCGCCTTACAGCACCACCGTCCTCGCGGACTGGATGCCGGGAATGGCGAGAATCTTCTCCAGGGTCCCCGCATCGACGGCGGAGTCGACGTTCAGCACGCTGAGCGCCTGGCCGCCCACCTGATTCCGGGAAAGCGACATGTTGGCGATGTTGACATCGGCCTCGCCAAGAACCCGGCCGATGGCACCGACGACGCCGGGGGCGTCGGTGTTCGCGAAGATCAGCAGATTCCCTTGCGGAGTCGCATCGAGATTGTGGGCATCGATGCGGACGACGCGGGGCTGGCTGCCGAAGAAGGTGCCGGAGACGGTCACCTGCTCCTTCTCGTTGCCTGAGGTGACGGTGATGAGGTCGGTGAACTCGCATTCCTCGGTGGGACGGCTCTCGGTCACACGGATGCCCCGGCCTTCGGCGAGGGAGGGGGCGTTGAGGTAGTTCGCCGAACCGGAGGTGGAACCCGTCTCGAGGTATCCCTTCAGCGCCGAACGGGTCACGAGGGTGGTGTCGATCTCGGCGACCTTGCCGACGTATTCGATGCGGAAGAAGTCGGACTGATTCGGCGAAATCTGGCTGACCAGCTTGCCGAGGACTTCGGCGATACCGAGGTAGGGCCCGATGAGCTTCAAGGTCGCCTCGTCGAGATTCGGCATGTTCACCGCGTTGACGACTTCGCCCCGGAGGAGGCGTCCGGCGATGGCCTCGGCGATCTCGATGCCGACGTTCTCCTGAGCCTCCTCGGTGGAGGCGCCGAGGTGGGGAGTGAAGACCAGCTCGGGACGGGCGAGCAGCTCGTAGTCGGTCGCGGGCGGCTCGACTTCGAAGACGTCGAGGGCGGCCCCGGCGACCTTGCCGGACCGGATCCCCTCGAGGAGGGCGGCCTCGTCGATGAGTCCGCCGCGGGCGCAGTTCACGATGCGCACGCCAGGCTTCATCAGGGCGATGCGTTCGGCGTTGATGAGGTGGGTCGTCTCCGCCGTCTTCGGCATGTGCAGGGTGATGAAGTCGGCCTGGGAAACTGCCTCGTCGACCGTCTCGCAGAGTTCCACCCGCATGGCCTTCGCCTTGCTCGCGGCGAGATAGGGATCGTAGGCGACGACACGCATTCCGAAGCCCATGGCGCGGCGCGCGAACTCGGCACCGATGCGGCCCATCCCCAGGATGGCGAGCGTCTTGTTGTAGAGCTCGACGCCCGAATAGGCCTTGCGGCCCTCCTTGAAGCGGCCTTCGACGACGGACTGGTGCGCTTGGGGGATGTGGCGGGCGAGCGACATCATCAGCGTGAAGGCGTGCTCGGCGGTGGAGATCGTGTTGCCGCCGGGCGTGTTCATCACGACGACACCGTGCTTCGTCGCGACGGGAATGTCGATGTTGTCGACCCCGACGCCGGCGCGGCCGATGGCGCGGAGGACGCCGGCCCCGGCCTCGATCACCGGGGCGGTGATCTTGACGCCGGAACGAACGATGATGCCTTCGTAGTTCGGCGCGTTCTCCACGAGTTCCGCCTCGCTGAGGCCCAGCTTCACATCGACGGCGAGACCGGAGGACTTGAGGAACTCAATGCCTTTTTCGGAAATCGGATCGCAGACGAGGACGCGGCGTTGGCTCATGGGAAGTTTGGGAGGGTGAAAAGGCCGCAAAGGTAGGGGCGCCAAGGCGGGACGCAAGGGGAATCCGAAATCCGGAATTCGGAATTCAGGAGCTGGGAAATTTGAAACTTTGAACCTGGAAACCTGAAACTCCAACCCGGTATGCCACGCAACAGGGTTGACTCCAGCCTCCGACCCTGTTGATTCCGGCATGGCAATCGACCCCACCGCCGGCTTCGAAACCCGGGCGATCCATCTCGGCCGCGACTTCGTGAGCGACACCGGCGCGGTGATCCCGCCGGTGTGGCTGACATCCACCTTCGAATACGGCAACCCGAACGGCTTCGACTACACCCGCTCGGGCAATCCGAACTTCCGCCTGCTCGACCGCACCGTCGCCAGCCTCGAGGGAGCCGCTTTCTCGACCTGCTTCGGCAGCGGCGTCTCGGCGATCACCGCAGTGGTCTCGACTCTGAAGAGCGGCGATGTCGTCGTGGCCGAGGAGAATCTCTACGGCTGCACCTTCCGCCTCTTCGCCCAGGTCTTCGCGAAGTTCGGCGTGTCGGTCGTCTACCTCGACTTCACCGATCCCGCCTCGCTCGCGGACCTCGCCTCGCATTCGCCCGCCCTCGTCTGGATCGAGTCGCCGACGAATCCGAACCTGAAGGTGATCGACATCGCCGCCGTCGCGGAGGCCGCCCATGCCGCCGGAGCTCCCCTGCTCGTGGACAACACCTTCGCGACCAGCTACGTGCAGCGGCCCATCGAGCTCGGCGCGGATCTCTCGCTGATCTCCCTGACCAAATACGCCAACGGCCACTCCGACGCCCTCGCCGGAGCGGTCTGCACGAACTCCGAGGAATGGCAGGCGAAGATGGTCTTCGCGCAGAAGGCCCTCGGCCTCCAGCCCGCCCCTCTCGACTGCTGGCTCGTCTCCCGCGGCCTCAAGACCCTCTCGGTCCGCATGGAGCGGCACAATGCGAACGCCCTCGCCTTCGCCCGCTTCCTCGAGGAGGAGACCGACGCCGTCGCCGTACGCTACCCCATCCTCCCCTCGCATCCGCAGCATGAAATCGCGCAGCGCCAGATGCGCGGAGGCTCGGGCATCGTCACCGTGGATTTCGGCCTCGATCTCGCGGGAACGCTCTCCTTTCTCGGGCGGCTCCAACTCTTTCCGAAGGCGGAAAGCCTCGGCGGCGTCGAATCGCTCTGCTGCCATCCCGCCTCGATGACCCACGCCAGCGTACCCAGGGAGCGCCGCGAGGCCGTCGGCATCACCGACTCCCTGGTGCGCTTCTCCGTCGGTCTCGAAACGGTCGAGGATCTCGTCGCCGACGTCCGTCAAGCTCTCGAAGACTCCTGACATGTCCGCCCGCGATCCCTTCGAAGCCCCCTTCTGCCGCTCCGAGGATCTCGGACTCGCCCTCCCCGAGAGCGACCACGCCGTCTCCGTCTGCCTGCCCCGCTGGCGCGACGCGATCGGCTACGAGGAAGGCGATCCGGAAGTGCTGGAGACCTTCGAATGCGGCTACCCGCGCTTCGTCGCGCATCCCTATGTCGCCGAGCTCTTTCTCGCGGCGCAGGCGGAATTCGCGAAGAGCTCGAAGAAGCCCGAGTCGGCCCTCGTCTTTCCCTCCCTCGCCGCCGCCTGGCGTTGCGCCGACCATGTGAAGCGACGCACGGGAACCGCCTGCCGCCTCGAGTCCTACGGCTGGGAGGGGCTCACCGCCGTCCTCCTCGACGAATCGGCCTACGACACCGCCTGGAAATACTGGCAGCACAGCGGCGAGATCGTGAGCAGCCGCCTCGCCGAATCCGCTCTCGCCGACGCCCCGCTCGACCCGGCCATCGCCGCGGCCGGAGCGGAAGCCGACCGCCTCCTCCGCGAACGGATCGCCGCTCTCTATCCGGGGTCGGCCCCGGGCGACGTGTTCCTCTTCTCCTCCGGGATGGGGGCGATCTCCGCCGTCCACCGTCTCCTGGCCGCACGCCGCCCCGGCGAACCGACCGTGCAGATCGAGTTTCCCTATCTCGACTCGCTCAAGGTCCAGGAACAGTTCGGGGCGGGAATGGTCGATTTCACCGTGACCACATCCGGCGGAACCGAGGAGCTCGCCGCCTATCTCGCCTCCGGCGGCAAAGCCGCCGCCGTCTATACCGAAGTCCCGAGCAATCCCCTCCTCCGCACCGCCGATCTCACCGGGATCGCCGGGATCCTGAAGCGCGAGGAAGTGCCGCTGATCATCGACGACACCATCGCCACCGCCTTCAATGTCGAGCCGTTCCGCTTCGCCGACGTGGCCACGACGAGCCTGACGAAACTCTTCTCCGGCGCGGGCGACGTCGCCGGAGGCTCCGTCGTCCTGAATCCCACGTCGCCCTTCCACGCCGAACTGAAGACCGCCTTGCCCGCCGAGGAGGCCGCGAGCCCTCTCTTCGCCCGCGACGCCATCGCGCTGGAGCGCAATTCGCGGCACTTCGCCGAGAGGGCCGAGGCAACGAACGAGAACACCCTGGAGCTCGTGGAATGGCTGAAAACCCGTCCCGAGATCGCCGCCCTCCACCATCCCTCCCTCGTCTGCCGGGAATTCTACGATGCCGTGAAACGTCCCGAGGGCGGCTACGGAAGCCTTCTTTCCGTCGAGCTCCACGGAGGCGAACCCGCCGCAGCCGCCTTCTACGACGCCCTCGCGATCTCCAAGGGCCCCAGTCTCGGCACCGACTTCAGCCTCGCCAGCCCCTACACCCTCCTCGCCCACTACCACGAGCTCGACTGGGCGGCCGAGCGCGGCGTGTCGAGGAACCTGATCCGCCTCTCCATCGGCCTGGAGGATCCGGACGAGCTGCAAGGACGCTTCGAACGCGCCTTCAGCGCCATTCCGCCAAATGATTAGGATTTCTTAATAATAAAATCTGAATTCTTGCTTGCGCTCTTCGTAGAAAACGCCTTACATCGGAGCGGTTTCCGATTCCAGAGACATGAACATGAAAAAGATTTTCGCGGCCTTCTGCGCTCTCGTCCTCATGCCCTCCTTCTCCGCCCAGGCGTGGATCGGAGGCCCCTTCAGCAACAACTCCTATTTCGGAGAGGACGGCGACGACGGCGTCTACGAGGCGGTCGCTTACCCGGTCGGCGGAGCCTTCGCGAACGGAATCGGCATCTTCCGCTGGGGGGTTGGCAACTCCACCGGCTTTACCGACGATGCGACGATCAGTGTCTCTACTGTCGTTTACGATGATCAAGGCAACATTGAGAGAACATTTGTTGATGTCAGACCCATCGCTTCTAACATCTATTTCGGCGGCACGGGTCAGATCAGCCACACATGGTTTATTGAAGGGGTTTCCTACCGCGGCAACTGTGATGGAATTGTGAACTCTGGAATGGGCCTTGTTAGCTGCGTTGGGAGCGCTTCCGATCAGAATTCCGGAGGTCGGTTCATCATCTCATCTGGCTTTGAAGGTCAAATCGACAACGCTGGAGAAGGTCTGCCGATCACCCGATTTTCCGGTCGCGGGAACGGAAAAAGTTCCGATTTGCTCGATCCGAGCCGTGATGTGAATTTTCGCTTCATCGCTTTCGGTGCCAAAGTGAGCAGCTACATTACCGTCAACGGAACGCGTTGACGTGCCGAGTTCCAGTCCGAACTCAAACCGCACATTCGGAAGGGGGAGGCTCGAAAGAGGGTCTCCCCTTTTTTCTTGAGTCCGACAGTCGTGAACATCCTACCTCCAATCCCCAACCATCCTTTCAGGCAGCAGGCCGGTCTCACCCTGGTGGAGCTTCTCGTCGTGGTCGGAGTCATCCTGCTCCTTCTTTCCTTGCTCTTCCCGATCTCCGATACCTTCAAGAAGCGGGCGGAGAAGGCGACCTGCATCTCCCACATGCGAGCGCTCCACAGCTCCTTCGCCGCCCACCTCACGGACAAGGGGCATTGGCCGCAATTGCCCGACGACGGGGAGAAAAAGTGGACGGAAGCCCTCTTCTTCAAGTTCTGGATCACCACCCTCGAGCCCTACGGGGCCTCGGCCGACACTTGGCTTTGTCCCTCGGACAAGGTTCTCCTGCAAATGAAACGATCGGAACTAGGCAAAAAGGACCAGTATTTCGGAACCTACATTCCCACTCCGTTCGACAAAAACCCAAGCTCCCCGATCCGCTGGAACCAACCGTGGCTGCTTGAACGCGGCAATTTCCACGGCAAGGGCGGACACATGCTGATGCCCGATGGATCGGTCCACGACTCGATGAACCCTTTCCACGGGCGTTGAACCAAGACTCAACGCGGAGGAGCAGCCATCCGGTACCTTTTAAAAATATCGACCGCAGGCCCCGGATTTTTGGCGAGCCAACGCTCCATGGCCTCTTCGCTGAATCTCCGCTTGTCTTCGATGGGCTGGATCTGGCCGAAGTCCACCTTCAGATCGGGCAAGGGAACGATCCAGTCCGGAATGGTGAGAAAGGGGCACTCCGCCGCCGCAAGGTCGATGTTCGGATCGACGAGCGGATGATAAGGTCTCCCGTTCAACGAGCAGGTCGCGAAGACATGGATCGCGGCATCGCCTTTCCCATAGTCGGACAGGACCCTTTTCACCGCCTGGACGTATTGCCAGATGAAGTAGGGATTCTGCCCCAAACGCAGTCCCGCCGACGGGGCGAGTCTCGGAAGCAGGCCTGGCCGCTGCTCGAACCAGGCCTGGATTTCCGGATCGGCGAAGCAAATCTGGAAATCGTCGATCTTCTCCCGGAGCATCATCCGCCAGGCGAAACGCTGCCCCTTCTCCGTCCAGAGCGGTTCCGCAGGACGCCACAGGTGCCAACGCAAAGGAAAGAGGATCTGGAAAAGAACATAGCCCGCCAGCAAACCAAGAAGCACTCGTTTCCGCCTTACGGACATTCCCTCCAGGGGATCTTGAGGCAGGGCCGACGGCTTGGCCTTGCCCCCTAGATGCGGAGGCAGAAAAGGCAGAATCAGCAGCACTCCCATGAGGGGAAAATAACCGATGTTGAAAATCTGGCTGTTGATCCCGTGGAAGAGCACCAGAACCACGATCGCAACTAGGCGCGTCCGCATAAAAAACAAGAGAAAGGGACAGATCAGGTCGATCAGAAGTCCTCCCCACGCGGTGAAGGGAACGAACCAATCCTGCCGCAGGATCCACGCGAGCCACTCCGGAGGACGGGGACTGTTCCGGAGCCAGAAGCGGACGGGCTCCATCTCGACCAGCCAATCCCGGTTCAGCTTGGCAACGCCCCCGTAGAAATACACGATGACGGCTTGAAACTGGAGAACCAGATAGTTCCAGTTGGGCACGGGGCCAGGGGAGCGCCCCCCCTTTCTCGCCACCCATGCCCTGACGCTGCATCTTCGGTCGGCCTGGGTGAACAACAGGAGAAAATTGACGAGGACGATCAGATAGAAATGATTGTTGTAGGCCAAAGCCTCGGCGAAGAAGAAATGGGCATAGGTCACGGAAAGGACGAACGCAGCCGGACGGAACCACTGTCCCAACGCCACGAGGATCGCTGCGAGCAGCATTGCGACCATCTCGAGCTCCATCATCCACCCTTCGGGGAAATGACGAACCCACGAAAATCCCTGATGGTGGAAATGGAGGACCTCGGGATGATGGAGGTCCCGGAGCTGGTTGTGCAGCCAGTTGGCCTCGAGGCACATCAGGAGCCCCCAGAACACCCGGAACAGACCCAAGGCCAGCCCGTCGACCGGCTTAAGAAGGATTTCTCCAGCGTTTACGGCGAAGCGTCGGTCCATCTCGGATCGTTCCAGCATGGTTGGCGTTGCGCCGGAGCGCTGAGCGAGAACGGAAGGATGTGCGGGTCACAAACCCGCCATCGCCTTCAGATACTGGTCCCAGTCGAAATCGACCACGTCGTGCTTCCCGGTGCGGATGTGGTAACGGACCTGGCCGCCGACCGGTGCATCCAGCGGCGGTATGTCCTCCACCCCGACGCCCTTCTTGCCCAACAGTTCGTAGACCGGCCCGGCATGCTTCGCGGCGAGGAACTCCCCTTTCGGGTCGGCCCACCGGTCCTCGACAGCGCTGGCGACGTAGACGGGACGGGGGGCGATCAAAGCGACGAGCTGGTGCTGGTCGACGGGCAAGGCCGCCTCGTTCTCGTTGTACTGCAGGAAGGTATCGGCGAACCAGTGAGGAAACGACGTGTTGATCCGCGCCAGCCGTTCGCCAAAGCGGCGGCGGCTCAGAGCGGCGCCACCGCAGCCGGAGTTGTTCGAGACGACGAGGGCGAAGCGCTCGTCCTGCGCTCCCGCCCAGAGTGCGGTCTTGCCGAGGCGCGAATGCCCCATCACCGCGACGCGGGTCTTGTCGATGGCGGAATCGGTCTCGAGATAGTCGAGAGCACGGCTTGCCCCCCAAGCCCAGGCGCCGATCGATCCCCATTCGTCCGGCCCCGGCTTCCCGAAGAGAGCGTGGATGCCGTTCTCGAAGCCGTCGTCGAAATCCGGATCGACGTCGCCGTAGTAGAAGGTGGCGAGAGCGACACCGGCATCGACGATCTTCTCCACCGGCCAGCGCGAGGCCTGGTTGCCGCGGGACGCTTCGGTGGCCCGGTGGTCGACGACCTGCCCCTTCTCGATCAATTCCTTGCTCGACCGCACCCATGAGCCCGTGACCGTGATCTCGGGCGAAGGGTGAATGCCTTGGTTCCCCGTGAAATTGAGCCCGAGAAAAGCCGGAACACCGCCCTCCCGAGCCGTCGCGGGCTTGATCACGAGCAGATCGAGGAAAGGGCCATCCTCCTTCGCGGAAAAATGGATGCGGACCTCCTCGAGGACGGCCTTGCCTTCTAGGAAGCCCTCGACCTTCTTGCGTGGCTCGAAGCGCATCCCCTCGGGACGGCCCACCGGGGTCTTCCCGTAGACGTGCCTCGCGAACAGATCGAGCAGCTCGGTGCGGCGGCGGCGCCATTCCTCCGGCGTTTTCACCTCCGTTCCATCCTCGAAACGGAGCGGATCGGGCAGGGTGTAGGCGGGGACGAGGGCTTCGTCGTAGATCACATCGTCGGCAGCGGAGACGGAACCCGCCAACGCGCAAGCGGAGAGAAGGGCCATGGGAAAGCAGCGCATCCGGCATGATAAGGGTAAAGCCCTTCCCCAAGCAATCGCGGAATCGCGCTCCCACGACATCGCAAGCACATGGTCGCCAAGGAAGGCACCATCGACACGAATTTCCCCGCTGGCAATTCGTCCCGGACTGGATAGGGTCGGACCTTCCATCGAACCCTTTCCACTCCCCCGCCCCATGGCCAAAGCCCCGCAGAACGCGATCTCCCCGACCCGCGAGGAGAACTTTCCCGAATGGTACCAGCAGGTCGTCCGTGCCGCCGACCTCGCCGAGAATTCGGAGGTGCGCGGCTGCATGGTCATCAAACCGTGGGGCTACGGACTCTGGGAGCAGATCCAGCGCCAGCTCGACGCCTGGTTCAAGGCCACGGGACACAAGAACGCCTACTTCCCCCTCCTCATCCCGGTGAGCTACCTCGAGAAGGAGGCCACCCATGTCGAGGGCTTCGCGACCGAATGCGCCGTCGTCACCCACCACCGTCTCGAACTGAAGGACGGGAAGATGGTCCCCTCGGGCGAGCTGACCGAGCCCTACGTGATCCGCCCCACTTCCGAGACCATCATCGGCGCGGCCTTCGCCCGCTGGGTGCAGAGCTACCGCGACCTGCCTCTGCTCATCAACCAGTGGGCCAACGTGATGCGCTGGGAGATGCGCCCGCGCCTCTTCCTCCGCACGGCCGAGTTCCTCTGGCAGGAAGGCCACACCGCCCACGAGACCGCCGAGGAGGCGATGGAGGAGACGACGAAGATGCACGGGGTCTACGAGCGCTTCCTCACCGACCACCTCGCCGTGCCGGTGATCGCGGGCGAGAAGACCGAGGCGGAGCGCTTCCCCGGCGCGCTGAACACCTTCACCGTCGAAGCCATGGTGCAGGACCGCAAGGCGATCCAGGCGGGCACCTCGCACTTCCTCGGACAGAATTTCTCGAAGGCTGCCGGGATCGAGTTCGAGGGGCGCGAGAGCAAGCGCGAGTTCGCCTGGACGACGAGCTGGGGCGTGAGCACCCGCATGATCGGCACGCTGCTGATGGTCCACAGCGACGACGACGGACTGATCCTGCCCCCGCGCGTCGCGCCGACGCAGGTCGTCATTTTGCCGGTGACGCCGAAACCGGAGCACGAGGCCCCCATCCTCGCCGCCTGCGAGCAACTCGCCGCAGAGCTGGGTGCGCAGAGCTTTCACGGCGACGCCGTGCGTGTCGAGATCGACAAGCGCGACCTCGGCGGCGGGGTCAAGAACTGGGAGTGGATCAAGAAGGGCGTGCCCGTCCGCATCGAAATCGGGCCGCGCGATCTGGAGAACGGCTCCGTCGCTCTCGCCCGCCGCGACCTGACGCCGAAGGACAAGCAGTTCCTCCCCCTCGCGGAGGCGGTCGCGGGCATCGCGGGGATTTTTCAGGACATCCAGGATTCGCTCCTCGCCCGCGCCGTGGCCTTCCGCGACGCGAACCTCGTCGAGATCGCGACGATGGAGGAGTTCCGGAAATTCTTCACGCCGAAGAACGCCAATCAGCCCGAGATCCACGGTGGCTTCGCCCTCGTCCATTGGGCCGGAAGCTCCGACGACGAGGAGGCCCTGAAGCAGGAACTGAAGGTGACGGTGCGTTGCATCCCGAAGTCCCCCGCCCTGCGCGGCGGGCCGGGCACCTGCGTCCTCACCGGGAAGCCGGCCGAGGGAAGGGTGGTGTTTGCGAAGAGCTATTGAGTGATTGCCTCAAAGACGAGGAGTCACGAGACCCACCTTCGGAAAATAAATCCGATATCGATTCGTATCCACCGTCGCGAGCGGCAGGTTCAGCAATTCCGCATGCGCTCCGATGAAAAAGTTGGGGAGCGGAACTTTGCGTTCGGTTTCCAAACCTGATTCCTTCCGCGCGAGAAGGCATGAGTGGAAGGCCTCGGCAGCTCGTTCGGAGGCGGCACAGGGCGGTCGAGGAAGGCGGAAGGAGCTAAAAGGTCTGATCTGGTCGGATTTGGTCTGATCTCCTTTTAGGACAAGGGTTCGGAGCCGAGAGCAGAGATTTTGGGGCAAAAGGTCCGAACATCGGGAGCAAAAGGTCCGAACAGGGTCAGAGAGCGCGGTCGAGACCGCCGATCGCATGGGCGGTCAGGGCGTCGGCGATGGCGTCGGCGGCGGGGGAGTTGGTCTCGCCGAGCCATTCGATGAGCCGGTCTTCGAGGTCGGCGGCGGAGGCGCTCGCGGTGACGAGCTCGGGGAGTCTGGCGTGCTTGTCGCGAAGGAGTCGCGAGACCTCGGCGACGGCCTTGCGAGATGTCCGCCGAGAGGGATCAGCGGAGAGGGAGATGGGAGGCCAGCCGCCGGTCTCGACGGGAGCCTTTCGCCGGACGGGGAAGCCGGCGGCGCGGGAGAGGAACTCCTCGGCGTCGTCTCCGGGCTCGAAACCGGCCTCGCCGAGGGCTTTGAGAAGCTCGGCGGTCGCCTTGGCGTCGGCGGCTCCGAGGCCGCCAAAGGCGATGCTCGGGCGGCCGCCGGGGAATCCGTTGATGAGGAGGTGCTGGTCGAAGAGCTGGTCGCGGAGGGTCTCGGCCAGGGCGGAGGAGTCGAAGGCCTGGATGTCGTCGCGGACGGCCTGATGGACGGTCGCCTGGGTGCCGCCGATGCCGCCGGCGGTGGCCTCGGTCGTCATGGTCTGCCCGACGATGAGCTTGGACAGTTCGCCGTTGGCGACGGCGTGGAAGTTGGCGAAGGCGTCGCCGGGCTGGGAGGTGGCGGCTTGGACCATCTCGACGCTGGCCTGCTGCGGAATGACGAGGCCGAAGATCCTCGTCGCCTGGTGGAAGGCGTAGGCGAGCTCGGAGCGGCTCCGTTCGTCGGCGTCGTTGTATTTGCCGACGAGGAAGGGCGCACCGAAGCGGTCGAGGAAGCGGACCCACCATTCCCGCGACATGGTCTTGAAGAGGAACCAGAAGAGCACGGCCCGCATGGGGCCGCCCCACTTGTCGGGGAAGGAGGTGAGCAGGTGGCCGCGATGGATGATGAACCGGACCGGATCGGGCCGGTAGAACTGCTCGGTTCGCTTCCCCTTCGCGTCGAGGCGGCGGATCTTCATCTCTCCGTCGCGGTAGTCGAGGAGGTGATGCGGCACGGGCCGGAGCTCGGCGAGGTCGTAGAATCGCCCCGCTTCGGGGCTTGGCTTCCAGACCTTCTCGACGAGCGAAACAGGATGGAGCGAGGAGTCGAGCAGGTGGGTGAGTGCCTCGCGCTTGCCCTTGAGCCGGCCCCACATCCGCTCGATCTCGTCGCGGGCGGCAACGTCGCGCGCCTGGGTCTTGTCATAGGGAATAAAAACGGGCTGCTCCTTGAGGACGGCGAGCTTGCGCTTGGAGAATTCCGCGAGCAGGTGCGAATCGACCATGATGTCGCGGTAGAGGGTGAAAAGCCGCTCGACGATGCCGTTCTCGGCCTCGACGAGGATGCCTGCGACGGTGTCGGCGTCGAGATGGGGGAGCAGGGTCAGGGGCTCCTCGCGCGAGTCGAAGCTCGGCATGGGGCGCGAGGGAACGAGGGTGCGGACGATCTTGGCGAGATGGGCGAGGAGTTGCTTTTTCATGGTTGTTCAGGCGTGGAAGCGGGGCGGTTGGCGGAAAAGATGGCCGAGCGGATTGCGGATGGTCGATCCCGTGCCCGCCTTGCCGACGCCGTCGCCGACCCGGACGGCCCGCACCGATCCTGGCGGGAGGTCGGCCTTGGAGAGCTGGCCCCAGTAGGCGAGCTTTCCCGCGTCGAAGGTGTCGCCGTGGCCGCCGTCCTTGCCCAACTCGACGACGTAGCGGGCGCCGTCCTTGCCGACGAGCCGGTGATCGTCGCGAATCCAGACCCCGGCGGGCAGGGCCATGAAGTTGTCCTCGAAGGCGGCGGAGTAGAGATCGCCAAGGAGGGTCTTGTAGTCGTAGGACTCGCCGCGCCAGTCGATCTTCTCGCCGGCGACGACGAGCTCGACCGGGACGCGGCCCATGAGGAAGGTGCGGATGCGGTCGGCGTGGTATTTCTCATTGCTGGCATCGACGCAAAAGCGGCTGGCGCGCCGGCCCGCGCCCTCGATGTCGGAGATGACGGCATCGAGGAGGTCGAGGCTCTCGGCGCCGACGGCCGTCCTCCACCGCGCGAGCAGGCGGACGATGTAGAGCGGCGAGACGTGCTCCATCACGGCGAGAGTGGACCAGTTCGAAGTGCCCTTCACCGTCGTGGCGATGTCGTGACCGAGCGTGATCTTCCCTGCCCCGAGGAGATGGACCCATTCAACGGGGATGGCCTGGCGCGGGGTCATGCGGCGATGAGCTTCCTCGCGATCCATTCCGCGACACGAGGGTCAACGGCGTTTCCGGCACTCCTCTTCTCCGCACAGCTGGTCTCATCCAGTCCGGTGAGAAGCCCATAGCGGCGAGAGATTCTCTCCCGCTCAACCATCTGATCCCATCCGTCCTCGTGAGCCACGAGAAGTTCGCTGCCAAGAGTGATCCGCGCGCGGGTGTTTGTGGCGAGAAGAGTAGGGCCAGTCCATGAATCCGCTTCGACTGGCTCGCGGCTCTCAGGCATCGAGCTAGGTAAAGCCTCCATTGATCCGGCATCAGCCAGCAGCTCAAGGGGGGGGCGCTGTCGAAGACCGGCGACCACGAAGAGGCGGCGGCGACGGACGGGGCTTCCGAAATAGCGAGCGTCAAGAGTCCGCCAGAGTCCCACATACCCGCTGTCTCGAAGCCACTGGATGACGGTGGCGAGATCGTGCCCCTGGTTGGAAAAGCGGAGTGCTTCGACGTTTTCAAGCACCACCCAAAGGGGCCGAATTTCGCGGACGATCCGCATCGCCTCGAAGAAGAGCCCGCTCCGCTCTCCGGACAGGCCGAGCCTGCCTGCCTTTCGAACGGCGCCGGCATTGCTGATGTCCTGGCAGGGGAAGCCTCCGACGATGCAGTCCACCCGGTCCGCCGATCTTGGCATGAACGAACGAACGTCCGCATGTTGTCGGGAATGGGAAAATCGGTGATTAAGCACAGCCCGGTTGAGAGGGTCGATCTCGACCTGCCAGAGAGTGCGGAAACCGGCCCGCTCGAATCCAAGGTCGAATCCGCCGATGCCGGCAAAGAGGCTGCCGAGGGTGGGTCTGTTGTCATGCTGCGGCATCGAATGTTTCGGTGATGTTGAGCCCGGTGCCGAGGTCCGCGCCGAGGGCCTGGGCATTTTGGAGGGCCATGAGGGAGATGGCGGCGCTGCCGCCGCGGAGGAACTTGCAGCCGTAGTTGCGATCCCAGGCCGTCTTGTCGAGCGCCTTGGCGCGGTGCTGCTCGGGCGACATGGGCTCGCGGGTCTTGAGGTCGTAGAGCGGCACGCCGGCGGCGAAGCCGTCGTAGGCATCGACGCGATGAACGGGAATGCCGCTCACGGAGACGTAGTAGTTTCCGCGCTCCGAGACCGGAAACTCCTCCTCGGGCTCGGGGGCGAGCATCTCGTAGGAGTAGTGGCGATCATCTGGCGGCGGCGTGGTCGCCATGCGGATCTTGAAGCCCACGTTCGAACTGACGATGGGCTCCATCGCCTCCCAGACATCTTGGAAATTGGGGATGCGACCCACCTCGTCCATGATGACGTTGCCCGTCCAGCCGACCGCCGTGTCGGGATTCGGTGCCACGACCATCGAGCGGCTCACCTTCGTTCGAGTGTGGTAGAAGCGGGTTTCGAGCTTCTGCGACTCGAAGAGGTCGCAGATGGCGTCGAGGTCGAGGAGCTGCTTGCGGTCGTCGAGAGCGGTGCAGTCCACCTGCCCTTCTTGGGCCATCGCAAGGAGACCGTGGTAGCATTGCGCCCAGATGGCTGCCTCCTTGCGGATGTTTTCGAGACCGAGGCGGACGGCGGCGGAGACGTAGAAGGTGTCGCACACGCTCTCCATCATCCAGCGCAGGCCGATGGCCCCGAGCGTGTAGCTCTTGCCAAACTGCCGGCGCCAAATCATCGCGAGCAGGCCGGCGATGTTGGCGAAGACTTCCTCCTGGGCGGCGCGGAGGCTGACGAGCGGAGAGGGGGCAGGCATCGGCGAAGCGTCAGTCATCGGCGGCCTCCTTTCCTGCGTCCGTCCCGCCCATTGCCTTGCGACCGAAGAACAGCTCGAGGAGCTGCTGGGTCTGGACGGTCTTCGGGGCGTTGCTCTCGACGATGGCGCGGGCCTCCTTGGTGCCCTGCCACTTGAGGAACTGCTCGACGGTCTGGACCTCGAAGCGTTCGCGGGCGAGGGCGTGCTCCTGCTCGCGCAAGGCGTGCTGGTCGCGCTGGAGCTCGAGCTTCTCGCGGGCGATCTCGTTCTTGTGGGTGCGGTCAACGGACTTGGTGAGCGCGTCGATGATCTCGGTGAGAGCGAGGGTCTGGTTTTCGTCGGCGGCCTCGAGGGCGTCGAGGAGCTGGCCGGCGGCGATGGCCTGGGCACCCTTGGCGAGCTTCACGGGCGAGACGCGCTCGACGAAATCCGACGCCCATTCGGAGCGGGCGCGGAGATGCTCGCTACGTTCCCGCGCCTTCAGCCAGACCTGGTATCCCCCGCTCTTCCACTCGCTGAGGTTCTGCGGGGAGACCGGCTGCTCGTTCCAGCGCTCGTCGAGGATCTCCAGCACGCGGGGCAAGGCGTTGAGCCAGTCGCAGATGTCGCGGTAGGTCTCGCCGTCGTGGATGCGCCGGCACACTTCCTCGCGGACCGTCGCCGGGAGGCTGCCGATCTTGCCCTTGTGGGAGGATGGGAGGTCGTCGCTCAGTTGAGAGTTGGTTGTTGAGGGTTGAGAGGATCAGGCCCGGACGATGTTCTTCGGCAGGCCGTTCTTGGCGTAATAGCTGCCGGCGGAGATGTTGGGGGTGACAGCTTGAAAATGCATCCAGTCCAGCCCCCACGCCCGCCCCCCGCTGAGGAATCCCCACTTCTCCATGATGCCGATGGCAACTCCGGAGAAGGTGGTCTTGGTGGCGGCGTAGGGGTTCTCGTTAGGGTTCATGTCCACGGCGATGCCCCACGAGTGGGTCGAGAGGGAGCCGCCGCCTGTTTTCGACCGGTAGTTGTGGCAGCCGCCGTAGAGGTGCCAGCCCTCCCGCTCGAACTGCTCCTTTCCGAGCGTGACGTAGATCTCGGCCAAGGCGGCCGTGAGGCGGCCGACAAGCAGACGGTGGCAGCTATGGTCCTGCCGGAGATCGCCCGCCCGGTCCTTCAGCAGTTCGCCGGTGCGGGTGTAGAGGCGGGTCTGGAGATGCGGGAAGGAAAAGTAGTCGAGGTAGTCCGGCGATTTGCTCGGCTGCCCATAGAATGCCGTCATCGCCGCCGTTGTCTCGGCAGGCAGGCGGTAGGTTTCGGCGGGCTTCGGCAGGCCGGAAAGGTCGGTGTCGGGAACGGAGATCGGCGGCGCCGGCTGCGGGTCAAGTCCCGCGAAGGCCCTTGAAGCGCTTTTCGTCATGGGACCTGCCCATTTGTCGAGATTGCCCAGGTAATGACCGGTCCCGCGCAAATGGGTCTGCCAAAATAGGGCGAACTCTTCGTTGTCAGATGCTTTGCTCATGGGATAAACAGGGGTGAGGGGTTGGACCGCGTGATCGGATTCGGAAGGCAGGGGTAGGAGCGCTTTGCCTGCCGGGGCGGAACTGACCAGGGGGACAACCAGAAACCCCCGACGCAATCCCCGCCGACGAGCGGCTTCCGAATCCGGCACGCGGAAATCAGTGGAGGGCGTTGGCCCGGCCGTGCTCGGCCACGCCGGCGGCGGTGATCTGGTAATGGGCTTGCTTCGGGTCGAGGGGATCGCGGATGATCTCGACCTGTCCGAGTCCGGCGAGGTAGTCGAGGGCTTCGGCAACGGCCTCGGCGGAGGCGCCGGGGATGCCTTCGGCCCGCAGCCTGCGGGCGATGGTGACGGCGTTCTGCGCGACGGTGGGCCGGTCCGCGAGATGGGCGCGGGCCGAGCGGCGGAGTTCGGGTTGGGGATCGTTCATGGAAGTGTGCGGGGGGTGTCCGGTATTTAGCGGGAGGTCAGTCCAGACGATTGGTGATCTCCTTGAGCCGCTCGTCGATCTGGCGGAAGCGCGCGTCCGCGGATTTCTGGTTGGCCTCGATGAGCTTCTCCAGACCCTCGAGGTGACCGAGCGCCTTGGAGATGGTCCGCAGTTCGCGGAAGATTTCGGTGAGATCCTTCTCCTTGCCGTCGATCCGGGTGGCCAGGCCCCTCTCCTTCGCATCCACACGCTCGGTGAGGTCTTCGAGCTCCTTCTTGGTCGCGAAGGTCTCGTGAAGCGGCGGCGTTCGGCGGAACACGCGCAGGCCCGAGAAGATGACCGCCAGGGCGGAGAGCGCGGTGTTGAGGATGACCGACACGACTCCCCAGACGATGAGCTGGGCCTGGTCGGTTGTGGCGGCGGGCGAGGTGCCGGGGATCACGTCCAGCGCTCCGAGAAGGGGAAGCAGGACGTCGAGCGGAAGCGGGAATTGGGGCATTCCCGACCGTCGGGCCGGGCGGGCACGGGGACAAAGCTGGCGGGACGAGGGGGACGCGCCGAAGGCGCGGTGGCTTTTTAGCTGGTAGCCCTTTAGCTAAGAAGCCAAACAGCTACCCGCTAAACAGCTATGCTCCGATGAGCTTGTCGATCCTCTTCCGGGCCACCTCGCCGAGACGGCGGGAGAACTGAGGGCTCGGGCGGCCGTTCGGGAGGAAGGGGAAGTAGGGCCGCGCCGGGATCTTCGATCCGGGATGCTCGACCTTGGCGACGGGGCCGCCGCCGGGCCAGGCGAGGGCCTTCTTCTTCCGGGGACGGATGGTGCGGGGGGCGGTCTTTCCGCCGAGCTGGTGAATCGCGGAATACTTGCGGTCGCTGCCGACCACGGCCTTCCCGTCGTCTACAGAGACGACGCGGGGCGAGCGGGCCAGCACGCTGTTCTTGCGCAGGGTGGCGGGCTTCCCCGAGTGGAGCGCCGGCCAGCTCAGGGGGCGGAGGCCGGGCTCGTTGAAGGCGCGCTTGGCGTGCTGAACGGTGTATTCGCCCATCGTCTTGAGGATGGGCCTGCGGTCCTTCACCCTGGCGGCCATGCGGCGGAGCGAGGGCGAAAGGGTGTCGCGGGTGACTCGGAGCGAGGGTTTCATGGCAGGGTCAGGACTGGGCGCCCGGACAGGGGTGATCGCAGCCAAATTCTCCGTCGAAAAATTCCCTGGTCTCGATCATTCCTTTCAGGCTTCCGACGCGATGGATTTCGAGGACGAAGGAATCGACTTGCTCCCCGTCCTCGCCGGAAAGGCTGCCGACGACGAAGTCGCACCAGCCGGTGATATACTCGACGAACGGACCGGCATCGACCGGAACCTTGAACCGGGCATGGACTGCATTGCCTCGCATCGCGGCGCAGTAGACGACGCCTTCGGGCGAGAGTTTCTCAACGGGTTCTTCGTCGTCGTTCATGGTGTCAATCAATAGACGCGATCTCCGTCCGCTTCATCCTCGATCTCGACCACCTCGACCGGGTGGCCCATTGCGGTGAGCAGCTCTGCATAGTCGCGGAGCGGGTCGGTTTGTTCGGGCCTCTCCGAGTAGGGCACGGAGGCCCAGGCTCCGGCGGTGTCTGACCAGCGATAGTCTGGCCGGCCGAATTCGGCGACGACGCGGCGCGACTCGAGATGGAGGATCTGGATCTTGAGCACGGTTTTCATAGAGGCTGCCTGAGCGTGTCGTAGATGAAATCGAAATAGTCGGGGTCTTCCTTGGCGAAACGGATCGGGTCGAAGGTGTATCGCTCGATGCCCATCGACAGGATCTCGGTGGCGTAGAAGTCCCCGTTCAGTTTTTGGTAGAGTTTCCCGCAGTAGTCGAGGAAGAACTGGTCGGCCTTCACCGGCTCGTTGCGATGCCCGTTGTAGAATGTGACGGGATCGCCCGCCGTGCGTCGTTGCAGAAACTGGACCGAACGGGCGAGCAAATCGGGAGACGCATGCTCCATCCAGTGCGCCAGCTCGTGCATGTGGACGCTCGTGCTGTTGGCCGGCGACAGATGGACGGCGCCCTTCATGTCGTAGTAGGCGCGTCCTCCGGGCAAGCGTTTCGCCGACAGAGGAAGCCGACGGTTCAGCTCCTCCACTTTCGACGCGCCCAGCATCTGCGACCAGAGATCCAGTGCTTCGCCTTGCCTGGCTGTCAAGACCGCTTTGTCATTCCGGGCCTTCACTGGTGGCCGGAACGGCCGCTTTGCGCCTGGATCGACGGCGATCAACGCACGGGCGCGGGCGACGAGTTCGTCCCGCTTCCGGTAGGCGTCCGCGATGGCCGGAATGTCCGGTCGCTGATCGGGGTGCTCTGCGAACATGGCCTGAAGACTCGGCCAGTAACCCTCCGACCGCAGCGAGTCGGCGATCTCCTTCTCGACCGCGTCGAAGTCCGGCTCCAGTCCGGCAATCTCCTTGCGGGCCTCGTCCGCCGAGACGGGGCGAAGAGCGGCGGCGGATCGCTTCCTCCGCTTCCGCGGCGGCTTTGTCAGGTAGGCCCATACGTCGCCTTCGCCGGGCACTTCGGCATTCCGAGCCCAGTCGGCGAAGCCGTCCCAGACCTTCGGGCCGACCCGCTTGCGCAGGCTTTGGAGCATGTCCACGGTCACGATGCCGCCGCGCGGGTCGAAGCGGAAGCCATCTGGATTCCGCGCCACGAAGTTCATGACGCCGTCGCGGTAGAGGTGCCCGGCCTCGAGGGCGGCGAGCTCCGCGCCGCGATCGACGATCATGAACTTCGGCCGCTCGATCGGAGTGATGTTGCGGGCCAGCCTGAACCTGATTTCCTCGACCTCCTCGTCGGTCATGCCGACGGCATCGCAGCGGCAGCCGAACTCCCAGGGCGGGGTGTGGTCGATCCAGAAGGGGGAGTCGGCGGGCAGGATGAGGCCGTCGAGCGCCGCATGGCTGCCCCGGACGAGCTCGTCCTGGGCGGTCTGGTATTTGCGCCAGGTGAAGATGTCGCTCTCGGCTTCGAGGGCCTCGTAGTTCGCCTTGGAGTAGGCGGCGTATCCGTGGCTGCGGAGGATCAGCTCGGCGCGGCGGTCGGCGGCCTCCTCGTCGTCGAGCCATGCGACGAGCTCGGCGGCGACGGCGTCCTTGGTCTCGTCCCAATCCGTCCCCTCGGGCACCTGGGCGACGAGGTTGCGCACGCGCTCGATGGCATGGAGATCCTCGACGCCAGTAATCGAAAAGGACGCGCCGCGAAGCTCGGGACCCATCGCGTCCCAGATGCGGCGGGTGACCGGCAGCTTGCCCCGGATGGAACGGGCGGCTTCTTCGTGGGGGGAGATGATCATCGCGCGGAGCGCCGTTCAAAGTTCAAGGTTCAAAGTTTCAAGTTTCCGATCAATCGCAGTCCTGATCCTCCCGGCAGTTCTGGCAGAGCTGCTCGCCGAAGTCGTCGCAAGCCTCTCCGCAGCGGTCGCAGATTTCACCGATGCCGTTGCAGCGGAGGCAATCGGGTGCATCCTCGTCATGAGCGAAGGATGGGATGGGGTTGCAGTCTGGACAGGTCATCGCTCCACCTCCTTCAGCAAGGCGAGGGCCTCGTCGCGTTCGGCCTTCAGCGCGTCGATCTGGAGCACGAGGGCATCGAGGTCCGCCTCGCGGGCTTCGATCTCCGCGACCAGCTCGGCCACGATGGGGGAATCGGCAGAGGTGGGCATCGCTTCGGGGCGGCCTGTCGTGAGAGACAGCAGACCGGCGAGGGCGAAGGTCATCAGCCCTCCGATGCCGAAGATCCCAACGAAGACGTCGTCCAACCGATTCATTCCCGCAGGAACTCCCGCTCCACAATGGGCAAGGAGTCGGCGGAGACGAGGGAAACGGTGATCTGGCGACGCCTGCCGAGCAGGGTGATCTTTCGTAAGCGGAACTTTGGTTTCGACCCGTCCGCGCCGATACGGACGACGGACACGATGCGAGGACGTTCTTTCATCTTCCATTTTTTCGGGGGGGGGGAGCCATGGCGGTGTCGATGCGTTGCTTCCTTGCCTTCAATCGGCTTCGGATGGGGTAAGGTCGAAGATGCTGAGGGAATGCAGCGGGATGGGCTTGCGACGGTTCATCGGCTTGTTGAGCTCGCGGCCGACGTCCGCGACCCTCATCACGGTGGCGGTGCCGTGCATGTCGATCTCCTGGACGAGCACGTCCTCGCCGTGGAGGTCGCCGCCGGGCATGTCCACCTTGGCCATGATGGAAAGGTCTCGCCATGAGGCCGGCGCCGGCGGCGGCCAGGCCCACCTGCCCCGGTCGAGGCACTCGACGATGGCGAGGGCCACGGCGGCCACCTGGACCATCTCGGTGCGGAAGTCCCGGAGGCTGTCGGCGGCCGCATCGTCGTCAGGCGCGAATCGGGCGCAAAGGATGGCCTCGCTCGCCTCGCCCACCTCCTCGCCAAGGATGACGAGCCAGAGGGAGGGGTCGTGGTTCTGTTCGCCCCATTTCCCATCCTGCCGAATCCGTTCGGCGAGGATGTCGTTGATCGCTTTGATTTGGGTATGTGATTGTTCGGTCAGGTTCATTTCGTTGGTTGGTTGTGGTTGGGTTCGCTGAATCAATAGATGTCCCTCGAGTAGGCTTCGCGGCGGGTCCGCTTCGTGCCGTCGCCGGCGGGACGGGACCAGAAGGCGGGATCGTCCCGCACGGCCTGGAGGTGGTCGATCAGGCTGCCGAGATGGAGCTCGACGACCTGGGGCGAGGGCTGGCGCATCTGGATGTATCCGTTCCTCCAGAGCCGGTGGAGGGTCTGACGGGAGAGATGGGCGCCGAGTTTCTCCGCGACGCCCTCGCGCAGGTTCACCCACTCGGCCCACTCGACGGGCACGGGCCGGTAGTCGCCGTTGCCGAGCCTCATCATGCGGCAGATGGCGAAGGACGGAGCCTTCAGCGACTCCGGCGAGGCCGGGGCCAGGCCGAAGGTTTCGCCGGGAGCGATCTCGACGGAGGAGGACTCGGTGCTTTCGAGCAGTAGGATGGGTGTTTTCATTCCGGGATTGAGGGGTTCTGGCTTCTAGCTCCGGGCTCCTTGATTCTTCTTCCGGTTCCTCACGGTGTAGATCAGGCTCCAGAGCTGCTTGGCGCTGGCCTCGTCGAGCCCGCACTTGTATTGCGTCCGGCAGATGGAGGCGGGGTATTCGGGGAAGGCGTGCCCGCGGCGGCGGCATTCGCGGCGGAGGATGGCGCGGGCCTGGCCGCGGTCGGCCTCGTCGGAGTCGCCGTGGATGGCGTCCTGGATCGCGGTGGCCCCGTCTCCGGCGAGGTTGGCGAA
The DNA here is from genome assembly GCA_037190325.1 of Verrucomicrobiales bacterium. Lineage (GTDB taxonomy): Bacteria > Verrucomicrobiota > Verrucomicrobiia > Verrucomicrobiales > DEV007 > Arctic95D-9. Next base: position 25,242 of record JBBCIU010000022.1, read on the forward strand.
GTGACCGCGGAGGAGGCGGTAGTCGCGCTGCATCGCCTCGCGGAAGCCGCCGATGCGCCCGCCGCTGGCAGCCCGGCACTCGGCATGTCGCCACTCGTCGAAGGAGCCGTCGGCGAGTCCGACCTCGCGGTGCCGGTCGTAGGCACGGCGGGCGAGAATGGAGAGATTCGCCTTCTGGTCATTGGAAAGCCCTCCCCGCGCCTGCACCGCGGCATCGGGGATGCGCGGCTCGGTGGCGGCCCCGTCGCGGGATGTCGGCGACGGGGCCGCCGGTGCGGGCGGGGCGGGTTGGCGGCGATGTCCGGGGATGAAGGTGGGCATGGCGGAGGGGCGCGAAGCGCCGTTTAAAGTTCAAGGTTCAAAGTTCAAGGTTCCGGCTGGTACCTCCTGGCTCTCTTCCTCGGCGGCCTCGTGGGCTCGTTTGGCGTCGAGGTAGGCGGGATCGAGGAAGTAGCGCTTCACATGCTTTCCTTTTCCGGTGCCGATCATCTCGTCGAGGATGGGCTTTCCCTCCTCCTTCAGCTCCCAGATCCGAGCTCCGAGGCGCATGCAGCCGAAACGCCTCAGCGCGTCCATCGGAGTGAGGGCTTCGCCCTGTTCGAGGGCGGCGAGGATGGCTTCGGTCTGGTTCATGGGCGGGGGGAGGCGTTGAGGGATTGAGGCTAGATCCCGAGCTCGGCCCTCAGGGCGTCGGCGTTGTTGCGGGTGCTGCCGAGATGCCGGCGGATGGAGTCACGGAGGTAGATGGAGGCCTCCTTCAGGTCGGCGGCCAGCCTCTTCAGGAGCGGCCGGTGGCTTGTAAGGCTCCGGAGCTTCCCGAGCCGCTGGTCGGCGGCGACGAGGATGCGGCGGTGGCGATCGTCCGTCTCGTCCTCGGGGATTCCGAGACCTCGGCGGTAGTGGAGGACCATTTCGGAATGGGCCATGCGGTCCTTCAGTGCCGCGATCTCCCAGGCGATGCGCCCCTTCAGTTGGTTCAGCGATTTCTTCTTCATGCTTTGCTTCTCTGATTTTTTGTTGCTCTGACAGTGTCTCCTCACGCCTTCGCCGTGCTCATCGTGGCGTCGGCCTGCCCCTCGCGGGCAGGCTCGAGGTAGAAGCGGCGTTCCTGGACGATGCGGACGCCGATGGAGGCGAGGACGCGCTTCGCGCGGCGGTCAGCGACCAACGCCTCCTTGTTGACCTCGGTCTTGATTCGGAGGTAGCGCTTCCGCCAGCCCGCAGGCAGCTCCGAGAGCTTGGCGACCACCTTGTCCCACGTCCATTTCGAGAGAGTCTTCGCGGTGTGGTTGCCGAGACGCCAGCCGACCCGATGGCCGGAAAGCGTGGTGCTCTCGGCCTTGCCGAACTCCTCGGGGTTGGCGTCGGCCCAGGCTTCGAGGCGGTCGAGGCCGACCTTGATCTCCCCGTCGATCTGGTCGATCTCCGGGGCAAAGGGCCGGGCGGCTTCGAGCACGGCGGCGTCGCGCTCGGCGACGAGGGTTTCGCGGCGGAGCTGGAGCTCCACAAGCTGCACGGCGAGCGCCTCGGCGTCGCTGCGGGTGTAGTCGGCCCCGGCGGGGACGATTTTCTTGGTGATGCGTTTTTTGTTCATGGTGAAGGATTTGAGGTATTGAGGGTTTCAGGCTCGGACGAGCCGGTAGAGGTAGAGGCGTCCTCCGCTGGGAAGGATCTCGCGACGCAGGCGCATGGGGGCGCCGTGGATCGCGAGCAGGCCCGCAAGGCGGTTGAGGGAGGCGTTCGCCTGTCCGAGGGTGCAGGCGCAGAAACAGGTCAATTCCGAGGGCGTGTTGCCCCGCGGCGACGTGCCACGCTCGGCCATGGTCAGGGCGCGTAACATGTCGAGGTCCAGCCGCGCGGGCCGGGGGAAGGCTTCGGGATTGTCGGTCTCCGCCTTCAGCGTCTCGATGAAGGCGTCGATGCGGGCTTCCAGTTCATTCGGGGTTCCTGTCTTCATGAGGTTCATTCCTCTTCGATGGGTTGGGATGTCAGGGGCTCCGGTCTCCGCCGGCCGATTGCCTTGGCACGCCGGCGGACGCGGTCGGGCGAGGTGTCGAAGCGGTAGGCGTTGCAAAGGCAGCACCGCACGCAGGCGCGGTGCACCACGCCCTCGCAGCCTTCGCAGACCTGGAAGTCGTGAGCGGAGGCGAGGATCGCGGCGACGTTGCGGGCGACGTTCGCGGTGCGGGTGCCGAAGCGGGGGCGCATAGAGTTGATAGTTGATGGTTGAGAGTTGATAGGGGCAGGGCTCCTGGATCCTTCCTTCAATCGACCTTCAGCGCCCGCAGCACGTCGCGGACGGCCTCGTCGAGGCGCTCGTCGTCGGGCAGGGCGGCGACGTCGTCGCGCTGGCGGAGCAGGGACAGGACGACGCGGCGGAGGAAGGCGAAGTCGCCGCGCGTCTCGCTCAGCTCCAGCATCCGCTCGATGCGCTCCTTCGAGGGCTTCAGGCCGGCGCGGCGGTCGAGCACTTTCCTCGCGTCGTCCAAGGTGGGGCCGTCGAGGACGACGCGCTCCAGCATCCGGTTCAAGGTGAGCTGCTTCGCCTCGAGGTAGCGGGCGCGGGTGAGCTTCTCCCAGAGCGTGCCCATCGCGGCGACGACGAAGACGCTGTCGGTGCGGTTGATGAGGGTCTTCAGGGCGTTGAGCATCTCGCCGCCCCAGTGCTGGCACTCGTCGAGGAGGACGATGCGCCGGCCGCGCGCGTTGAGCCGCTCGACGATCAGCTCGAGCCAGTCGCCGGAGCTGGAGGGGCGGGCTCCGCCGTCGCCGGGACGCACGCCGAGGCCCTCGGCGAGGTAGCGCAGGGCGGAGGCGAGGGACGACCAGCCCTCGTGCGACTCGATGAGGAAGGCGGTGCGGCCGTATTTCTCTCGGATGGCGCGGAGGGCCACGCTCTTGCCCGTGCCGGTGTCGCCCTGGATGACGACGAGGCGCTGCTGGCCGGTCTCCTGCATCAGGGCGGCGATGGCGGCGCGGGCGGCCACGGTGGGGGAGAGATCGTCGTAGACGGGCTCGGCGGTGCGGACCAGCTCGGCCTCGTTGATCCGCTCCCAGGCGGCCTGGTATTTGGCGAGCCACTCGTCGCCATCGAGGCCCTCGATGCCGTCGCCGGTGTGGATGCGCTTGTAGGTGCGGGTGCTTCCCAGCTCGGGGAAGCGAGAGCGCAGGGCTTCGTCGCTGAGCTTGGGCATCTGGGAGAGCTGCCAGGCGCGGATGCGCTCGCCGAGGTTCAGGAGCTCCTCATGGACCGGGGAAAGGTCGGTTTCGGTGATGGTGTCGGTTGTCATGTTAGTCGGGAGTTGATGGTTGATGGTTGAGAGTGGGTCATCCGAGCGCGCGGACGTGGGAGAGCAGCTCGCCCCGCTCCATCTCGGTGAAGCCGAGACGGAAGAGCGATTCCGTTCCGCCCAGCGCGTCGAGGATGCGGGCGATGCCGTTGGAGACGGGCACGAGCGCCGCGTGCTCTTCCTCGAAAAAGGGGAATTCCTCTTCGGCGGCGAGCTCGGCGAGGCGGCGCTCGTTGCTCTCCTTCTCCGCGACGTAGGCCTCGTATCGCTCCTGATTCGGGAGCCAGCTCTCGGCGGCTTCCTCCTCCGACTTGCCGGTCAGGGCGCAATAGGCCGCGAGCAGCTTCGCCCGCGATCCGGTGCCGTGGCCCATCAGCCAGAACTTTCTCGGGTCGGAGGCAATGGCGTCGAGGACATGGAGGATCGCCTCGCGGCAGAGGCGCAGGGTCTCCGTGTCGCCTCCGGTGTGGGTGGTGGTGTCGGTTGTCATGGTCGGTTGTCGGTCCTTTGCTTCTGATCCATGGCTCCCGGTCAGTTCCGGGAAGCCGCGGGAAAGACGATGTCCCGCACGGTCTCGTCGCCATCGGGTGCTTCGTGGTCGGCGGGCGGCGACGGCGGAACGCCGATGGCGTCGATCAGCAGGCGGAGGGCGTTCAGCTCGGCGCGGGTGAAGGTGATCGAGGCGATGGAAACCACGGGGAAATGGGGATCGTCTATCCGGTGGCGGATGCGGGTGGCAGCGCCGAGGAGGTCGCGGTCGAGGGGGTTGATCAGCTCGTGGTAGGTCATGGAGTTTGCTGGTTTTCAGTGTTCAGTTTTCAGCGGCTAGACCGCCCGAGCCGCCTGCTCTTCGAGGGCGGCGAGGGCGTCGAGATCGACGGCGGGGGCGGTGCCGCGACCGTTCCGCGAGGCGGTCGCCGAGCCGTCGCGGCGCGCCCGCGTGCGGTCGCTTTCGGGGCTGGCCTGCTCGAGGGCGGGGCGGTTGCCCAGCGCGATGGCGGCGCCGAGGCCGTCGCGGGCCACGCTCTTTCGCAGGGGCTCGACGGCCTTGCCCGCGTCGCGGGTGGCGCGGAATTCCGACCGCGCCGCGGCGGTGGCGTTTCGCTTGCTCTGCCCGAGCCCGCGCTTCTCGGCGGGGTCGGTGCGCAGGTCGATCTGAACCGGCGATTCGAGAGCCCAGTCGGGAGCGTTGGCGACGAGGCATTGCCCGAAGGTCCAGCCCTCGCGGTTCAGGGAGCCCATGTCGGCGTTGGCGATGTAGGCCCCCAGCTCGGGCCGGGCGGGATCGCAGGCCACCAGCACGCGGAGGCCGTGCGGCAGGTAGCTGGCCGGGGCGTCGGCCACGCCGTTCACCACGTAGCACTTCAGGCCCCAGTGCTTGGTTGTGAACTGCACTTGACCCGTCCGCACCGTGGCGATCCGCTTCTCCGGGTAGAAATACCAGCGGTCTGCGGGACGCAGCTCGCGCCGGCCGGGGTGCTCCATCCAGAGCTCGTCGGGCACCTGCTGCTCGCTCCATTCGCGGCGCGACTTCGGGCGGGCGGTGAAGTCCTCCATCGCCACGAGGATGCCCTCGGCGGCCTCGTCGATGGTCCAGAAGCGGTCGAGCGCCCGCTGGCGCAGCTCCGGCGTCTTCAGTTGGCGGGCGGCGAGGAACGCCTTCGTCGCCTCCTCGAACTCGCCCCGGCTGCGCCCGATCTCGGCGGTCTGGTTCTCGTGCGCCATCAGCGCCTGGAGAAAGTCGAAGCTGCCCTCGATGGCCCCCTTGCCGCGGGAGCCGTAGGCGCGGACCACGCCGAAGAGATCGTCGAGCGCACCCCAGCGGCGCCCCTTGAAGCGGGCCCCGAGCTCGTCGAGCTTTACGCCGTCGATGAAGGTGTTCACCCATGGCCCGCGCTCCAGACGCCACCAGAGGGGCAGGCCCCACGCCTCGACGATGGAGAGCATGTGGTCGGCGATGTCCTCGGCGCGGTAGGCATCGCCCGGCCTGCCCAGGGGCGAGACGCCGAGCCACTTGAGGGAATGGACGCATTGCGAGAAGAGGCACTGCCGCCCCAGCGTCTCGCCGTCCGGCCCGTGGAAACGGAAGGGCTGGTTCAGGCTCATGTCGTCCGACTCGTAGAGATCGCCGGGGCGCACGGGGGTTTCCGTGCCGTCGATGTCGATGATGACCATGCGGCGGTGCCCGACGGGCACGATGTTGGCCTCCGCCTTCTTGCCCCGGAACATGGCCCGCTCTTCGGCGGAGACCTTGCAGGCGCGACGGACCGAGAGCGGCCAGCTCGGCTTCTTCCGGGTCTCCGCCGAGCGGTCGAGGATGCGGAGCAGCGCCGCCGCGACCTCGGGCCGGGGATTCGCCTTGTCGAGAAAGGCCTCGACGGCGAGCAGAGTCGATTCCTTCTTCAGCGCGAACCAGCGGAGCCGGGCGCTCTCCTCGGCGTTCAGCTCGACGGCGGGCGGGCGGCCTGTGCGCTTGTCAGGGTCGGTCGGGATGCCGCGCGATCCGAGGCCCTCGCCACGCTTCCAGCGTCGGTATTGCTGGATGCTCAAATCCACCGCCAGGCAGGCGTCGGCAGTGCAGGCCCCGGATTCCCGGAGGGCATCGACGCGGGCGACAAGGGCGAGCTTTTGGTCGGAGGTCATGGGCGGGGCGCGGAGCGCCGTAAAAGGTGAAAGGTGAAAGGTTCCGGTCAGCCGAGGCGGACGAGGTTGCCTTCGGCGTCGTGGGTGTAGGCGTGGAAGAAGCGCGGGGTCTCGACAGGCTTGGGAGTGAGATCGAGGCGGTCGGACCAGTAGCGGGCACGGACCCGATGCTCGGCCCGCTTGACCGGATCAGCGGCGATGGAGGCAAGATGCTCGGCAGCGTCGCGAAGCGCGCCGGCCTCGCTGCGGGTGACGCGGGCGGCGAGAGTTCCGGTGCTCATCGGGCACCTCCTTCCGTGGTGAGGGCCTCGGCGAGGGTGGCGAGCAGCATGGCCGGGTCGATGCCCCGCTCGGCGCACCAGTGCCCGATGGCGTCGGCGGCCCGCTCGCGGGAGGGGCCGGATTCCAGCAGGCCGGCGACGAAGGCGCGGCAGAGGTCGGGGTCGATCTCGTAGGGGCTGGACTCGATGGATACCGCTTTGCTGAACGGGGTCGCGAGCGTGTTCACGGCCTGGGCGACCGCAGCCTCGTAGGGGGTCGAGGGGATCGGCACGCGGAGGACGGGGGCGGCGGTGTGGAGGGGGTGGAAGCCGCTCATTCCGCACCTCCTTCCTCGGCGGGCTGGTGCATGGCGATGATCTGCTCGATCCTGTCGTTGTGGTGGGCGTGCACCCAGATGAGGAATTCGGCGGCCTGCGTGTCGAGCGAGTGCCAGAACTTCTGGGCCTCGTCGCGGAAGGCCATCACCTGGGGCTGCGTCCATTCGCCGAAGTTCTTCGTGGCCTTCGCCAGCTTGCGGAGACCGTCCGCAGCGGCGGAGGCGACGGGATTCGGCTTTGTCTTGCCGGCGGTGGAGGCGTAGCCCTTCAGGCCGCTGAGCACGGCGGCGAGTCCCGTGCCCGCCCAGACCTCCATTTCGGCGGCCTCGACCTTTGCCGGGTAACCGCCGCGGAGGTTGTCCATCTCGCGGACGAGGGCGATGGCTTGCTCGATCAGTCGGACCGAGACGCCGAAGCGGGAGGCAAGACTTTCCGCACTCAGTCCGGAAGGTTCGTCGGTCGATCCAATTCCGCACTCAGTGCGGAATTGCGGATTTCCCCTGCCGACTTCCATTACCTCGGGATGTCGGCAAACGGCGAGATAGGCCTTTTGGCCTTTGGTCCAGTTCCGGCGGCCGGAGACCGTCGTCTCGATGATGTCATCGACATCGTCGGGATCGACCTCGACGAAGGGGATCTCCTCGTTCTCCGGCGCGGAGTCGAGGCGGGTGCGGCCATCGACCACCCACCAGCGGATGCCGTCATCCTCGCCGGTCAGCAGGGGCGGACAGGGCACCACCTTGAGGGGCTCGACGATGCCGTGCAGGTTCACGCCGGACCGGAAGGCGGCGATGTCCTCGCGCCAGGCGTCGGCGCGGTCATCCTTCTGCTTCGCCAGGTAGTCGGCGACCGCGCCGGGCATCGGGATGTCGGCCAGCCGGGGGTGATGGGCGAAGGCCGACTTCGGCGCGAAGCGCAGGTGGACCATCGGCGAGCCATCGACCTCGTCGGCCTCGGCGGCGTTGTCGGCGATCGCCTTCTCGATGTGGAGGATCTCCGCGCGGATCTCCGAGACCAGCGAGGAGCGGTTCGGGCCGCGCTCTTCCGCCTCCAGGGCGGCGCGCAGAATGCGGAGGCTTGCCATGACCTTTTCGGCGCTCGCTCCGGTCGGCGGAGAGAGGCGGACCAGTTGTCGCTTCGCCTCGGCCACGGTGCCCCCGACGATGAGAGCGACCAGTAGGTCCACGCCCGCCATCTCCTCCGTCGAGGGATCGCCCTCATCGCCAGCGTTCGCATCCGCTCCGTAGACGCGGGGCAGGCCGTCGTCGGTGGGGGCATCGCCATACTCGCAGACGACGAGCGCGTTCTCGTTGGTTCGGATCGCCGCACGGATGGCGGTGATCAGACTCTTGCGGGCGGCCCCCTCCTTCTCGGCCTCGAGGGCCGTGCGGAGTATGACGAGGTTCGTCTCGATCCCATGGGCATTCTCGGGGTCGAGCAGCTGGAGGTAGCACTTGGCATCTTCAACGGAGCCGCCGACAAGGTTCGTGACCCACTTGTTGATGTCGATGACGACGGCGGATTTGGAGGGTTTCTTGGGCATGGCTGTTCTGTTGGTGGGGGTGGATCGGTGAAAGGTCTTCAGGCCCGGTTCATGCGGTTGCGGGCGCGAGCGCTCATCAGCGCTTCGGGGCATTGTCCTAGCCGCAGGATGCGGCGCTCGAGGGGGCGCGAGATCCTCCATCCGTTGAGGACGTCGTTAAGCCACTGCGTCGAAACGCCGAGTTGGCGCGCGGCGGCGCGGTAGCTCCATCCATGGGAGGAAAGGTGTTCCTTCGCCTCGGTGAGCGGAACGGGAGCTTGAGGGACACAGCGAGACATGGCGATTCCGGTTGCGTTTTCGTTCAGTTGGTTGAACGTAGAATTGAATTAATTCAAAAACATTCAAGATGCAACCTAAAAAGTTCAACTTGGCGAATTTTTCCGAACGCTTGGAATTCGCCATTGAACGTTCCGGCCTGACAAAGCACGCTATCGCCCAGGCGGCAGGCATGTCGCACACGTCGGTAAACCGCTACTTGAAGGGGGAGATTCCCAAGCAGGACAGCCTTTTGCGCCTTGCCGAGGCACTGAACATTTCCTCTCAATGGCTTCGCGATGGCGGCGATTTTGTTGAACAAAGTTCAACTTTCGACGTCGTCACCAAGCCTTCAGCCTTCCGCGACATCGCCCCAGGCTCCCCGCCCTCCACGACTCTGAGGCTCCAAACCAACGACGACTACAAGGCTCTCGTCGAGGCGTTCATCGGGCAGACCGACGAGGAGAGTCTCCGCAACATCATCGCCGAGATGGGCGAGCGCCTGCTCCACGGCGACAAGACCGCCGCCGACCAGGCCCGCGTCCTCATCGACTTGATCCATACCCACCGGCCCGAGACCTTCCAGCCCCGGACCGAGCTTCCCTACTACGGTGCCGTCGCCGCCGGGAAGCCGAGCGATGTTGACTACCATTCCGGCGAGACGCTCGTCGTCCCCGGTGCCTTCCGCCGCCGCCCGCATTACATAGTAAGGGTGCGTGGCGAATCAATGGAGCCTGACTTTCCCGACGGCTGCTACGTCGTCGTCCGCGCCTTGGAGCCCGGTGAGTTCGCTCGAAAAGGCGACATCGTCATCGCTCACGACGGCGACGGGCCTTGCATCAAAAAGCTCGAATACCGGCATTCACAAGAGAGTCAAGAGGGCAGCCATCGCAAGCCCACGCCTCACCTCGTCTCCATCAATCCAGATTATCCCGACATCATCCCTGTCTACGACCGGCCTATCCAAGGCGTCATTGTTGACCAATACGACGCCGATTTTTTCGATCCTTAGCAGGACAGATCCTGCGTTTTTTCGGCATTCCGCCAAAAAATCCTCGACAGGCCAAACTGATCCCGGCTAGCCTCCTTGCCGAACCAGAAAGTCAGAAAGTGCGGACTCTGCACTTTCTCCGCCAGCCCACAATTCCGCATCGAGTGCGGAATTGGAATGAGAACCGCCCCCGACCCAGCCATGCCCCCGATCCCGAAGAAAGTCGCCGAGCGCCTCGCCGCCGGAATCCGCAAGTTCCAACCCGTGCTCGCCTCCGCGAAGTCCCGAGACGTTGGCGAGAGTGACACCGTGACCATCGTCACCGACATGCTTTCCGAGGTCTTCGGCTATGACAAGTATTCCGAGATCACCTCCGAATACGCCATCCGGGGGACCTACTGCGACCTGGCGATCAAGCTCGACGGCACCCTCGAAACCCTGATCGAGGTGAAGGCCATCGGCACCGATCTGAAGGATGCCCACGTCAAGCAGGCCGTGGACTACGCCGCCAACCAGGGCGTGGACTGGGTGCTGCTCACCAACGGCATCACCTGGCGGGTCTACCGTCTCATCTTCGCCAAGCCCATCGACAACGAGCTCGTGATCGACATCGACTTCTGTGCCCTCAATGCCCGCGCCGCCGCCGACCTCGAACTCCCCTACCTCTGGTGCAAGGAGGGGTGGCAGCGCTCCGTGCTGGGCGAGTTCCACACCCAGAAGCAGGCTCTCAGCCGCTTCTTCATCGGCGCGATGGTGCTCAGCCAGCCCGTGCTCGACGTGATCCGCCGCGAGCTGCGCCGCGTCTCGCCCGACGTGAAGATCGAGACTGACCAGATCCGCGCCGTGCTCGCCGCCGAAGTCCTCAAACGCGACGTGATGGAGGGCGACAAGGCCGAGGAGGCAAAAAAGAAGATCGCCAAGGCCGCTGCGAAAGCCCTGCGCACTTCCGCGACGAAGAAGGCGGCGAGCAGCCCCGAGATTTTGCTGTCTTCGGCAGAGCCCGCACCTACCGAGGGCTAAGAGGAACTTCACTACTGAGTAGCTAGGTTGGGCAAGCTCAAAACCCATTCAGCTTCTCCCGTTCCTCGCGCTTCCTCTTGGTCTCGTCGCGTTCGTAATGGGCGCGCGTGAGGATGAAAAGCATGCCGTTCGCGGTGGCACGCTGGGCGATCAGCTCGTTATCGTCCGTATCCCATATTTCGTCGATGCTGAACACGGCACGGCGTTTCCATTTCCGACCGCCTCCATTCGCGTCAAGCAGCACTTCGATCTCATTGTCCGAAAGCTCCTCTCCGCGTCCCAGTTTGCTGAACACTATCATGTCGCATCTACCTTCGTGGAAGTAGGCGACGACCATCATGTTTCCTTTTCGGAAGGTCTGCGATTGATCGTCCGCATCGAAACTGACCGGCTCCCCATAGCGGGCGGCGCATTCCGCCGGCGTCTCCCCGATGCGGGCGGAGGCGGTCGAGACGAGACAGCAGACAGACAGCAGGACGGCGGGGATCTTCATGCCCCGATCCTATCGGTCTGCCCTGCACCGTGCAAGGAGGGGGAGAAGCTTTTTAGCGGGTAGCCATTTGGCTATTCAGCCAGAGTCAACCCGCTTGAAAGCCCCCCTTCCATAGCCTGTCCCCCTCGTCCCGCCAACTTTGTCCCCCTCCCGCCGGGGGCCTACGCTCATCCCGCGACCGAATCCCGCGATGAGCAAAGCAGCCTCCACCCTCCCCGCCCCCTCCGCCCGAAAGCTGGTGGCCCTGACCGCCGGCCAGCTCTCCATCCCCGCCCCGAAGGAGGGCGAGGAGCGCCAGCTCCCCGGCCGGCTCCTCGCCATGCCCTGGGGCACGACGAAGACGAACAAGGGCACCCTAACCGTCAACGAGCTGACCCTCTCGGTTCTCCCGCGCAACCAGGCGACGGCGAAGTTCGACCGCATCGCCTTCGACTTCAACCACAACACCGTCGATGCGAAGCCCGGCGACGAGCCGCTGAAGGTCGCGGGCTGGGGCATTCCCGAAATCGTCGCGGGCGAGGGCATCTATCTCTCGGCCATCGAATACACCGACGAGGGCCGCGCCGCCCTGCTCGGCGGCCACTATCCCGACCTCTCCCCGACGCTGCATGTGAACGACGCGGGGGAGGTCGTCTTCATCCATTCCCTCGCCGCCGCCCGGCAGGGTGAGGTCGATGGCCTGACCCTCTTCGCTCCCGCCGCCGGATCGAAGGCCGCCGCCGCCCTGACGGCCCTCTCCGCCGAGGGGCTCTACGGCGACGCCGGCGACACCGACTGGCGGGCCATCGCCATTGCCGCCCTGAACGCCCTCGGCGCGGACCTCGACGACGACGCCGAGGGCTCCGACATCCTCGCCGCCGCCGCGACCCTTCGGCGCCGCCTCTCTCCCGATTCCGAAACCAACCCCGATCCCGACATGACCGAAGACCTCAAGACCCTCGCCGCCCGCGTCGAGACCCTCGAAAAGGGCGGCGCGGATAGCCGCCGCCAAATCATCCTGTCCGCCGCGAAGGCCGCGGGCAAGGTGATCCCCCTCTCCGCCGAGACCATCGCCGACACCGCACCCGAGACGCTCGAGGAGATCGTCCGCAACCTGCCCGCCGGCCAGGTGCCGCTCTCCAGCGACATCCCCGGCAACGCCGAGGAGCCCGGCGAGAGCGGCGAGCTCTCCGCCGTCGAGCTGGAGGTCTGCCGCCAGGTCGGCCTGACCGCCGACGAATACAAGAAGTTCGGAGCCAGAATCTAGGAGCCGGAATCCAGCATCCAGAAGCCCCGCCTCTCAACTATCAACCATCAACTATCACCCCCCCATGGCCGCCACCACCAAAGACCGATCCATCCTGACCAAGAAGGTCCGCGCCTCCTCCCTGCCCGTCGCCGCCGCGACGCTGATCCCCCTCGGCGTGCTCGTCGCCCGCAACGCGGCCGGGTATGCCGTGAACGCCGCCGACGCCGCCGGGCTGCGGGTCGTCGGCTTCTCCGACGCCGACACCGCCGACAACGCCGCCGGCCTCGCCGGCGACATCCAAATCGAGTTCACCTCGGGCATCGCCGGGCTCTTCGAGAACGACGGTGCCAACCCCGTGCTCGCCGCCCACGTCGGCGACCTCTGCTACGTGCTCGACAACCAGACCGTCTCCAGCGATCCCGGCGACCACGGCGTCGTCGCCGGCGTCGTCGAGAGCGTCGTCGCCGGCGGGGTCTACGTGATCCCCCTGCCCGAGATCGCCGGTGCCCTCGCCGCCGCGAAGTCCTACACCGACGCCGAGATCGGGGCGCTCGACTGATAACCCTTTCGCCAGAAGCCCGCCCTCAATTCCCCAAAGCCTGAACACCTCAATCCCTTCCCGAAATGATCGTCAACAAATCCTCCGTCGTCGCCGCCGCCACCGCCTTCCGCGCGCGGTTCAACAAGGGACTCGAAGGGGGCTCCGCCTCGCCCTACGTCGCCCGTCTCGCCAACCGCATCGACGACAACGCCGATGCCATCGACCATGCCTGGCTCGCGGCCATCCCTGGCATGAAAAAGCTGAAAGGTGCCGCCGAGGTCGCGAATCTCGAGTTGCTGCATTGGATCGTCCGCAACGAACCCTGGCACGACACGATCGAGGTGAAGGAGAACGACATCAAGAACGACCGCCTCGGCCTCTACGGCACGCGCTTCGAGTCGCTCGGAAACGCCGCCGCCCGCCACCCCGACGAGCTCGCCGCCCGCGCCCTGCTCGGCGGCTTCGCTGAAAAGGACTACACCGGGAAGAACTTCTTCGACACCGGGAAGAAGCACTTCCCCAGCGCCAAGAACACCTTCGACAACAAGCTGACCGCCCCCCTCGACATCGAGAGTTTCGGCGAGGCCGTCGCGCTGCTCCAGACCAGCAAGATCGTCTTCCCCGACGGCAGCGAGACGGTGCTCGGCCTCGGCAAGCAACTGACCCTGATCGTCGGCCCCTCGCTGCGCAAGACCGGCAAGCAGATCCTCGAGGCCGAGATGGTCGCCGAGGACGGCGTCGCCGTGACGAACGTGGAGAAGGGCACCGCCAAGCTCGAAGTCTGGCCCGAACTGGGCACCTCGGTGGCGTGGTTCCTGATCGACGAGGGCGCCCTGGTGAAGCCGCTCGTCTACCAGGTCGCCGAACCGGCGCGGCTGAACAGCTGCACCAACCCCGAGGACAGCTACGTGATCCTCAATCACAAATACATCCACCAGGCCTACGGCGTCTACAACATCGGCTACGCCCTGCCCCAGTGCATCGTCGGATCGACGGGCGGCGCGTGAGGGGGAGCGGAGAAGTAGAGAAGCAAAGAAGTAGAGAAGCCCGGCCTCAATTCCTCAACCCCTCAATCCCTTCGATGCCCTACACCACGCGCGAGCTGATCTCGACGAAGCTGCCCGACCAGTTCCTGGTCGAGGCGCTCGACGACGACGGCGACGGCGAGGAGGAAGCCGGCCTGCTCGACGACATCATCTCCGTCGCCGACACCGAGATCGACGGCTACCTGCAAGGGCGCTACCGGCTGCCGCTCTCGCCGGTGCCTGCGCTGCTGGCGACCTGCTCTCTCGTGCTCGTGCTGGAGACGCTCTACTTCCGCCGGGGCTTCGACGCCGAGAAGAACCCGTGGCGGAACCGGGCCTCCGAGCTCCGCGCCCGCCTCCGCCGCATCGCCGCCGGAGAGGAGGCCCTCGTCGTCGGCAGCGAGAAGGCGACCCCGAGCGCCATCGTCGTCGCCGAGCCCGCCCGCACCCACAGCCGCGCCGGCCGGCTGATGGCCTGACAGAGTAGCAAAGAAGCAGAGAAGCAAAGCACCGAGAAGCCCGCCTCAATCCCTCAACCCCTCAACCCCTCAACCCCTCAACCCCTGCCCATCCATGTCCGAACCCGCCCCTCAATCGCCCCCGCCCGACGTCCTCGCCTCCGCCCCGCCGGAGGTGCAGGAGGCGCTCGGCGGTCCGCCGCTGATGCCGCCCCCCCAACTCGCCCGCCGCATCCGGCCCCGCCCGCCGAGGCCCTCCGAGTCGAAGGGCGCGGGCGCCCCCGCGTCTGCCGCCGCCGAGCGGGCCGAGAACCCGCTCTTCGACGAGCCCTCCGCGGATGTGGAGGACGCCGTCCAGTGCATCCGCACGGCCCGGCGCACCTTCGGCGAGGCGGCGCTCGCCCTCGAATCCGCCGTGTCCGCCGCCGACCGCGTCTCGGACCTGCCCGCCGACATCCTCGCGACCGCCGCGCGACGCGAAGGCTACGATCCCACCGCCGCGGCGAAGGTCGCGGCCGAGTTCGCCGCCCTGCTCGACAAGCACAAGCCGAGGAAGAAGGAGCAGAGCAGCAAAGGAGCAGAGAAGTAGAGGAGCGAGAAGCCCCTGCCGACCTGACGAAGAGCCTTACCCCAGATCCCTAGATGAACGTCGCTACCCAGTCTCACGGTAACATTCCTTCCGTCCTGGATGCCTGTTGTGGTTCGAAAATGTTCTGGTTCGACCGAAAGGATGAGCGAGCGCTTTTCATTGATCGGAGAAGAGAGGTTTGTCATGCGGACACCCGAGAAGGCCGGCGCGAAATCGTCGTCGATCCAGACCTCGTAGCTGACTTCACGGCCTTGCCTTTTCCCGATGGGACATTCACTCTAGTCGTTTTCGACCCTCCCCATACCTTCGCCGGTCCGAACAGTTGGACCCGGAAAAAGTATGGAACACTCGGGTCTGATTGGCGCGAACAAATCTCCGCAGGTTTCAGCGAGTGCTTCCGAGTGCTCTGTCCTCTCGGCACGCTGATCTTCAAGTGGAATGAGCATCGCGTGCCGGTCTCCACAATTCTTTCGCTGACTCCGGAAACGCCGCTGTTCGGTCAGCGATGCGGCGCCACCGCGAAGACTCATTGGCTCGTGTTCATGAAGCCCCCCGTGACATGACGGCTGCCCCCTCCATCCTCCTCTTCCGCGGACGCGGGGCCGTCTCGGCCCTGATCCGCTGGCAGACCCGCAGCGTGTATTCGCACGCGGCTATCCAGATGCCGGACGGGCGCATCGTCGAGGCGTGGCAGGGCGCCGGGGTCCGCACCACGACGCTGTCGGACTGGCAGGGCATCGACCGCTTCGCCGTCCCGTCCCTGACAGACCCACAATGGCGCGCGGCCTCGACCTTCGCGCTCCGGCAGGTGGGGCAGGGCTACGACTACGCGGGAGTGGCTCGCTTCCTCTCCCGCCGCGACACGCCGGAGAACGGGCGGTGGTTCTGCTCCGAGCTGGTTTTCGCCGCCATCCAGCACGCCGGCCTGAACCTGCTGGAGCGCATCCCCGCGGCCGAGGTCTCTCCCGGCCATCTGGCTCTCTCGCCGCTCCTCATCCCCGCCCCCGCCCCATGATCTTTCTCCTCCTGCTCGGCTGCTTGCCCACCCTCGCCTTCGGCCTCCTGCTCTGCCCCGTGCTGATCCTGTTCCTCCGCGACTCGATTTCCTGACCTTCCGCCTTCCCACCTTTTACCGCGTCCCCCCATGACACCCGCTCTCCTCATCTCGGCCCTCGCCGAATCGCTCGAGCCCGCCGTCGCGGCGATGGGCGGCCGGTTGTCTGTCTGCGAGACGCCCGAGGACACCCTCGGCCTGCTCACGGTCAGCCCGGAGCGCTGGCGATGCGTTGTCCAGTGGGGCGGGGAGGACGGGGACGACGCCACCCTGGGCACCTCCAGCGAGGCCCGCGTCGTGGTGATCGTGCAGACGCCGCGCGGGAAGCGGGCCGACCGCGGGGCCGACGCCTGGCGCGAGGCTCCGGGCCGCAACGCTCGACCCATTCTCGAGCTCGTCGATTTCGCGAAGCGCCACCTCTTCAGCCTCGCCTTCACCGACGACGAGCAGCCCGGCGAGCTGCGGGCCGACGTGCACCACAGCCGCAGCAACGGGCGAGCCCAGTGCTTCCGCTTCGTCGGCGGCGACTGGCTGGAGATCGAGGGGGTCGAGATCCGCCAATACGAAATGACCTTCGCGATCCGCTATGCCTCCGAGCCTCCGGGGGAATGAGCCCGGAACCTTGAACCTTGAACTTTAAGCGGCGCTCCGCGCCCCATGGACTACACCGTCAACATCGAACTGCCCGACCACAAGCGGGGCGACCGGTGGATCGGCATCCACCGGATCGGTCCGGTGCTGATCGACGGGGCCGCGCCGCCCGACGCGCTGGCGCGGGTGCGATGCCAGTTCCGGCTGACTCGGGGGCGACGACTGCTCGGCGTCTTCACCATCGACTCGCAGGATGCGCCCGACCGCGACGCGCCGGCCGTCATCCTCGACGCCGGAAACTGGACCGCCGAGATCCCGGCGATCCAGGAGTTCCTGCCGGTCTCCGGCAAGTGGGCATGGGACATCGAGTTCTACGACACGGCGAACGCGGAGCCGCTGACCCTCTACAAGGGCGTCCTCACCGTCCACGACGACACCACGAAGAAACCCGACGCCGACTAGCCTTCCCACAATGAGCCTGACCACAACGCCCATCGTCATCGAAGCGCCGGTCTCCATCGGGGCGACGGGGAGGTCGGCCTACGAGATCGCCGTGGCCGGCGGCTTCGTCGGCGACGTGTCCACCTGGCTCGCCAGCCTGAAGGGCGACGCAGGACTCTCGGCCTACGAGATCGCCGTGGCCAACGGCTTCGTCGGCGACGTCTCCGCCTGGCTCGCCAGCCTGAAGGGCGAGGATGGAGAGGATGGCGCGGGCGGCGGCGGCACTCCCTACGAGCGGGAGGTCTACCCGCCCGGCGTGCCGCTGGCCTCGGCGACGAACCATCCTTTCTTCGTGGCGCCGGTCCCCGGAGTGGTCACTTGGATGGAGATCGAGTCCACCATCTACAGCGATCCTCCGACCGTCCATCCCTCGATCAACGGATCGCCGACGGGAGACTGGGTCATCCTCGACGCCGGGGTCTCGTCGCTCCGCAGCGGCCGGCGCGCCCAGTCGGTGGCGGTAGCCAAGGGCGACCTCGTCGGCGTCTACGTGACGCACGACGGCGGCTATTGGGGAAGCGCCGCCCAAGGGCTGCGGGCGATCCTGAACTTCGTTCCCTCGTGATGATCCGATCCCGTCCATTCCCGGCACCCTGCGCCGCGCCCGCCGCTGCGTCTGTCCCCGCCCCGGCCATCGTGGGGAGGGCGATGCGCGACGACTTCGCGGTGGTGAGCAGCCATTACAATTTCGCGGGCTTCGCCTCGCCCCGCCGGAACCTGCACCGATTCCTCCGCCAGATGGCGAAGGACGGCATCCCCACCTACGGGGTCGAGCTCCATCTCGCTGGCCAGACGCCGCAGACGACGGGGCATCCCGGATGGCGACAGGTCGAGGTCGGGCCGGATTCCGTCCTGAGCCAGAAGGAGGCCCTCGTCAACGCGGCCGTCCGATCCATGCCCGACGGCATCGAGCGCTTCGCCGAGGTCGATGCGGACCTGTGGTTCGACAATCCGCGCTGGGTCGATGACACGCTCGAGATGCTGGAGCGGCACCCTTGCGGCCAGCCTTTCGCGGAGGCGGTGTGGACGGGGCGGGACGGGGAGGTCGAGCTGGTCCGTGCCTCGGCGGCGGCGGCCGGGCTGGGGCTCGATCCCTGGCTCGGGCATCCGGGATTTTCATGGGCGTTTCGCCGGCAGTTCTTCGAGGCCGTGGGGGGTTGGTATGATCGTGCGATCCTCGGCGGTGCCGACCTGCTGTGGGCGGCGGCCGCGATCGGTGGGGCCACCCCCGGCGAGGTGGCCCAACGGGTCGGGATCGGGGCCGATCCCTCGGGATACCTGGCCTACTACGACCTGGTCGTCTCGACCTTGGGCGAGTCTCGCCCCGGTTTCACGGAGGGGCGCGTCTGGCACGAGTTCCACGGCTCGCGTTCCGACCGCCGCTACGGGCAACGCCCCCGGATCATGGAGGGCATGGACCCTGGCCGGCATCTCCGCCTCCGCCCCGACGGTGTGCTGGAGTGGACGGCGGACGCCCCCGCCGAACTGCGGCGCCGGGTGGCCGGGTATTTCGCGGCACGGAAGGAGGACCAATGATCGAGCAGATGGAGTTCACGACGGACTGGGTCACCCCGCGCGAGGCGTGGTGGCGCGAAATTTTCGACGGCTGTCAGGATCGGCCTATGAAGATGCTCGAGGTCGGCTTCTACGAGGGGCGCTCGGCCCAGTGGTGGCTGCGCAACGTGCTGACGCATCCGCTCAGCCGCCTCGTCTGCGTGGACCGCTGGGCCGACAAGGGCGAGGCCAACCGCCTGCGTATCCAGGCCGATCCGGAGCACGGGCCTAAATTCTCATTCAACCACGCGGACGCGATCCCCTTTGTGGCGGGCTTGCTCGGTATCGGGCTGCGCGCGCACGTTGATGCGGTCTACAGCGACTTCTCCAAGGAGGGGTCCGACATCATGACGCTGGCCTGCCTCGCCTGGCGGCTGCTTCGCCCGGGCGGAATCTACCTCTTCGACGACTACGCCTGGCGCTGGTCGCCGGACAGCGGACTGGACGCCCCGCCGCTCCGGCATCCGCAGGAGGGCATCGACGCCTGGCTGCGGGCGCACGAGCCGTTCTGCTCGCGCGTCGAGCGCCGCTGCGGCCAGCTCCTCGCGGTCAAGGCCGCCTGATCCTTCCTCTCAACCCTCAACCATCCACTACCCACTGAAATGAGCTTCACCACCACATTCACCGACAAGGCCCTCATCCTCTCCGACAACGACGCCATCGTCTTCGGCACGGCGATGATCGGCGACCAGTTCGGCGAGGTCAAGAACGCCGGCGTCAAGCGAACCTCCGACAAGGTCGAGGTCGAGAACAGCGTCGCCGGCCTGCGCGCCCTGATCCTGAAGAAGCGCCGCTTCGAGCTGACCTTCGAGGCGCGGCTCGACTCGGACATCGAGGCGCCGGGCGAGGGCGACATGATCACCTTTCCCTACGCCGGCGTCGTCGGCCGCATCTTCGATCCGGAGATCAAGTGGGAGAGCGGCGGCGTGCGCATGATGAGCTTCACCGCCACCCACTGGGACGAACTGGCCAACGCCGCCCTCTACTCGTGGGACGGCGACGAGCTGACCGTCGTCGATGAAGGCCCGGAAGAGGAGGAGCCGTGAGGAGAAGCCAGTAGCAGAGAAGTAGAGAATCCAACCCGTTCCCCGTGACTTATGACCGAACCCGTCCCTCAAAACCCCGATCCCTCAATCCCTGCCCCCCCTCCCGAAATGACCCGCCTCGAGGCGTCCTTCCACGCGAGCGTGGCGGGCGCCCGTGCGGCCGAGGAGGCCCGCGCCCAGGGCTGCGACCCGGCCCGTGCCGATGCCCTGGGCCTCGCCGCCTGCGGCGGCAGATCCATCGGCGGCCTCGTCCTGCCGCTCCCGGGCGCCTACAGCGCGCTGTCGATCCCGCGGCTCGGCAGGCTGTTCGAGCTGCACGGCATCGTCATCACCGGCATCCAGAGCGACTGCGCATTCGTCGCCGCCTTCGCCCATCCCGAGCGCGTCTACCGGCTCGCCGCCGTGCAGGCCGACCAGTCCGCGGCCGAGGAACTGGTCGGGCTGGCCGACGAGACGGCCCTCGCCTTGATGACGCGGGAGCGCATCGACGAGGCGGTGGACTGGTGCCGCGAGGCCTTCGAGCGCCTCAACGGGGTAAAAAAGCCGTCTCCGGCTCCCGAGGCCACCGCCCCGGAGCCGAAGGCTTCGCCGACCGTCTCGCCGCCCGTCGGCGCGGTGACGGCCCAGGCTGGCTCCTCGTCGTCGTCGATGCCCTGATGGGTGAAT
Source organism: Verrucomicrobiales bacterium (assembly GCA_037190325.1). Lineage (GTDB taxonomy): Bacteria > Verrucomicrobiota > Verrucomicrobiia > Verrucomicrobiales > DEV007 > Arctic95D-9. The sequence goes on from JBBCIU010000022.1 coordinate 45,329, forward strand.
ACGGCCTGACGCTGCCACAAGCCATGACCTTCCCGCTCGAGGCCTATCTCGCCCTGGTGCCCGCGTTGATCGCCCGCCACGGCGGACGCGCGGAGGGTCCCGACCATGTGGACCTCGCCGCCTGCGCGGCCCGGGAGGCCGCGTGGGCCTGGCTCCGTGCCCACTTCACGATTCTGCCGCCGGGCGCCCCCGGACCACGCAACGCGCTGGCGAGATACCTGCGAGCGAGGGGCTAGGAACTGGACTCAACTCCATCCTTCATGACCGGAGCCCTTCACTACGCCCTGACCCTGTCGAACACCGGCTTCCTCGGTCCGCTCTCGAGCGCGGGCGGGGCGTTGAGCCGATTCGCCGGCGGGGTCATGCGCACGGTAGCGCCGCTCGCCGCGGCGCTCGCTATCGCGACGTCCGGGGCCGGCGCCCTCGGCCTCGCCGTCAAAGGCGTATCCAACGCCGCGGAGCTGGAGAAGACGAGCCGCGGTTTCCAGGTGCTCGTCGGCGACGTGGGCAAGGCCGACGCCGCCCTCTCCAAGATCAAGCGCCTCGCCGCCGACACTCCGCTGGACTTCCCCGAGCTGGCCGACGCCGGGTCGAAGCTGGCGTCGTTCGGCCTCGACGCGGAGAAGATCCCCGGCGTCCTCGCCCGCATCGGCGACGCCGCCAAGGGCAACAACGCCGACATCGCCGAGCTGGCCCGAAGCTACGGCCAGGTGCTCAGCGGCGGGACGATGCAGTGGGAGGACGTGGAGAAGTGGATCGACCGCGGCGTCAACCTGCTGCCGGAATTCGCCGCCGAGCTCGGCGTCGGCGTCGGCGAGGTGAAGAAGCTCGGGGCCGAGGGCAAGATCACCTTCCCCATGCTGGAGCGTGCCCTCGTGGCCGTGACCAGTGCGGGCGGCCGCTACCACGGCATGATGGAGACGATGGCCCGCACCACGCTGGGCCGGATCGACCTGCTCAAGGGCTCCATCACCGAGGTGCTCACGGCCTTCGGCCAGCCGGTCAACGACGCCATCAAGCCCGTGCTCACCGACGCCATCGCCAGGGTGGAGAGCCTCGGCCCCATGCTCACCAACCTCGGCAGCATCGCGGGCAACGCGATCGAGACCGCCTACGCCGCCGCGACGAGCGGCGTCCTCGGCGAGCTGCTGATGGCCGAGATCCACAATGCCGGTGAGATGGCCCTGGGCAGGGCCTACGTCGCCGCGACGAGCGGCAAGCTCGGCGAGCTGCTCGCCGTCGAGTTGCAGCTCGGGGGGGCGCGGTTCCTGAACTGGCTCGGCTCGGGCTTCGCTAAGTCGATGCAAGGGATCGGTGCCCTGGGAAACTACCTCGCCACGATGATGGACGCCGCCGGCGAGAAGCTGAAGGCTGCGCTGGCGAACGCGGGTGGAAGCTTCGCCTCGCTCTTCGGGCGGTTGATGACCAACTCCGTCGCGAATGTCCTCGAGAACATCAACGTCCTCGGCTTCGACGGGAAGGGAATGGCCGACGACATCCGCAAGAAGCAGGCTGTCTCTATGGGGGCCCTCGCCAAGAACACTGCCGCCGCCTACGAGTCAGCGAACAAGAAAGCCGAGGGCTTCTTCGCAGCGGCCGCATCGAAGATCGCCAGCGTCGCCGCCGGCGGGAAAGTCGTCTCAGACGAAACGATGGCGAAGATCGGGGCGCGGAAGGATGTGCTTGACGACGATCTCAACGAGAATTCTCTGAAACGGAAGGGCGAACTAGAGAAGCTTCGCGGCATCGTTACTGACAGGAAGGAGGAAATCCGAGAGAGCGAGAAGGAGGCCCCCAAGGTCCCGCCGCCGCCCGTGGTCAAGGCCGGGGGTGCCCTCGCCCAAGCGGTCGCCGCCGCCCCAGCCGGCGGAGCGCTCGAGGCCGCCACGGGAGCCGACGCCCCGGCGTCGCGGAAAATCCGCCTCCACAACGCGGCGGACAGCGAGCGCCGCCGCTGGGACCGCATGAGCGGGACCGACAAGGCCCGGCACGGGGGCAGTTTCGACGCCTTCAAGGCCGGCAACGCGAGCGCCCTCGATGCCGCCGCCGGGGCCGCAAGCCCCCTGGACGCAATGCGCAGCCGCATCCCGAACATCCACCATTCGACCCTGCTCGAGGAGCGACTCGGGACGAGCGGCCTCCGTCCCCGACCCGAGCCGTTCCCCACCGGCCCCGCCTGGGACCCCAACGGCGAGCGCGATCCCTTCGCCCCAGTCAAGGGGCCGGACCCCTGGGCTCCGGTCAAGGGGAGGGGTGTCGGCGAGGCCCTCGCGAACGGCGAGCGGCTCGCCCGCGGGGCGGGCGCGACCATCAATCCCAACGCCCGCGCCCTCGGCGACGGCCGCCGGGCCGCCCAGGAGAAACCGGACAACCGCGACCTGACCTCCGTGCTCCGCAAGATCGAGGAGCACACTGCCGCCTTCGCCGAGATCGCGGTGGCGTAGGGCTAGTTGATAGTCGGGAGCCGGAATCCTCAATCCCTCAATCCCTTAAAACCTCACCCCCCCCCGATGCCTCTCTTCGAAGACAAATGGCCCGAGCGGCAGATCCTCGTCCTCACCGAGGACGCGCCGGGCAGTGTCGTGAAGAGCCGTCGCGAGACGCTGGAGATCGGCGAACCGGGACAGCCCGACAAGCTGATCCTGCACTACGACGCCTTCTTCACCTCGCGCTCCGCCCTGAACGCCTGGCTGATCGCTCAGACGATCGGGACCAACCGCAGCGCCGTGGCGGAGACGGCGGGCACCTGGATCGGAGGCCCCGCCCGCGTCGCCTCCCGCGAGGAGGAGGAGCCCTTCTACCGCCTCGTGATCCCGTGCCTGGGGCTCGCCACCGCGAAGCCCGACGCCGTGCGGTGGTTCGCCGTCACCGAAAGCCAGACCGGCGAGAACATCCTCTACCTCGGCACGCTCTGGCAGAAGCTCCAAGCCGAGATCATCGGATACGGGGTCGAGATCGACCGGGTCGTCCTCGGCTCCCAGCCGAACATGAGCCAGGTCGGCACCGCCCTCGCCCCCAGCCCGGCGCCCAGCGTGCGGCCGAGCGACTGGACCTCCATCGCCGACCCGGTGCGCCAGTATCCCGACGGTTGGTTTCTCGCCGACCTCCGCACCCAGCGGATCTATGGCTCCAGCACGGCATGGCTCTGCACCTACGTCTACCGCTACAAATACCCCCTGACGCCCTGACCGATGAGCCGCTACGACGACGACAAACGATACCTGGTGAGTGGCGCGGAACTCAACGCCCTGCACCGCGAGGATGCCACCAACCGCATCATCGCGGGTGCCGGCCTGGGCTTCCGCCGCCTCCCGGGGCAAGGCACCGAGGTGTGGGCGACCGGCGCCTCGGGCGCGGGTGGCTGGCTGTGGGACGTGGAGGTGACGGACGCGGCGACGGGCACGATCCGGCTCGTGAGCCCGGGGCAGATCCGGGCAACGGCGGATGTGGCCGCGGCGTCCCTCGTGCCGCTCCTGGATGCCGAGAACGAGTGGACGATGTCGGTGGGCGATTTCCTGCTGATCGATCTCCACGTCGATGACGGCGCGCTGGCGGCGAAACTGGTCAAGCTGGCGACGTGGCCGAATTTTCCTTGGCCCTGGGCGACGGAGCCGGACGAGCACGATTTCGAGCAGGTGACCCATTCCTATTTTCCCCTCTGGCGGGCGATCCCGACGCCGCTCGCCATCCATCCGCGCCGCCACGTCGCGATCAAGGACGGTCTCGCCCTCCTCCGCCTGGCTCCCGACGCCGATCTCGCGGTGGAGGACAGGCTGGAGGAGATGCCGGGCGGTCAGATGATCCAGGCGCTGGCCCTGACAATCACCCACGCGGTCTATGACGCCGTTTGAAACGCACGCGCTCCACCCGCGCCCGCTGATCCCGCGATGGAGATCGGGGAGGCTGATGGCGTCTCCGATCCGCAGGGGCGAGACGCCGACCACGACGACGGTCTCGCATCCGGCTCCCGAAGCCCCGGGCGGGCAACCGGTCACTCTCGACCGATGGAGGGACTGGACGAGTCCGGCGACGGAGGAGGGGCGGACGACGTCGGGCTGGCCCTACAAAATCGAAAGGCCGGAGGCTATCCACCAGAATGCGCTCGAGGCCCGGTTCCTGCCGCTCAACGCGGCCGGTCTGGTCTACCCGGTCGATCTCTCGGGCGATGCCCTGCATCTCATCAATCCGCAATGGTCGGCGACCCGGTTCCTCGCGCGCCTCCTTTCGGTCAAGAGGTGGAGACTGTCGGGGGACATCGAGGGCGAGGGCGTCGCCCAGGAGTTCGACGCGGGTAGCCGGTATAGCTGGTCGGCGTCGTTCGGCGAGTCGATCCTGCCGCCTGCGACAGCCTTTCGCGGATGGCTGCCGTTCATCCTGTCCGTCCACGCGGAGGACGTGCCGGGCCGGGCGACGGTGGAATGGGAACTGGGCCTGAATGTCCTCGCCGCGAACGCCTACACGGACGAGGGGCGGACGCAGTGGACGCCCCAGGTCTTCGCGGCGGCCGGGATGTCCGGCGGCCGGCCCGTGGTCGGGCCGCCGATTTCGGGCCGGTTCCGATATATCACGCGCGGCGCCGGCGAAGACCGCCCCGTGATCGACGCCGGCGAGTGGCTGATTCAATCCGCACCGCCCTCAACGGAGATGTGGAGTCTCGACCTGCTCCTGCCGGTCGATGTCCTGCCTGTGAAGATCGCGGGATTCCAGCTCATCGGCTGGCGACGGACTCACTACAACTGGCCCGCCACCTTCGCGCCGTTCACGAAACTTCCTGGCGGCGAGCTGCACCTCGATCCGGTCTCCTTCTGGGGACCGGATGAGTGGAGGGATTAGGGGGCCGCAGGCTGTCGATGAAGCTCCCCCGCCGAGGCCCGGAAAAGTGTCATCCGACCCTATCCGAAACTTTCACCGCCAGGGGTGACAAAACTTTTTGCGCGTTACGAAGGCGACGGCAAGGCGCTTGAGCCGGTCCGCCACCGTCTCCATCTGGTGGGATGATCCCACACGCAAGGCGCACTCGTCAACCCTCCTCACTCCACCGCCAGCACCTGCACCGCATCCGCCCCGACGATGCCGTCGGTATCGCCGTTTCCGATGACCACGATCGCGCTTTCCCCGTCGAACTCGAACTCGCCGATCCGCAAAAACACCTCGCCTTCCGGCGGAGCCTGTCGCTGGTTCACACGCACGACGCTTTCGCCTCCGGCGTGGCGGATGGTCACAGGCACGTTGCTGGCACGGTTCGAGGCGGCGGCGTAGGAGACACCCACGGCGTAGCGGCCCGGCTTGGGGAGGGCGAGGCGGTAGGTGACGCTCGAGCGGCCCTTCTCCTGGTTGGCGTCGTGGAGGCTGAACCCATCGACGGGCGAGCCGTAGCTGGTCCCGGTCCAATGGCCGTTCTTCTCCGCATCGCGGTCGTCCATGACGATCCCGGGGAGTTTCGGGGAACGCGGCAGATTCGCCAAGGAGGGCAGTTCGAGCACCGCCTTCTGCTCCAGAAGACGGGATCTCAGAGCCGCCGTATCGATCTCCTGCACGGCGACGCCCTTCCGCACGGCTTGGGCTGCGGCCAGCCCGCTGGCGTGGCCGAGATTCATGTAGACCGGCTCCATCCGCAGGGAGCAGCAGGCGATATGGCTCGCGGAGAGGCACACGGGGACGAGGAGGTTTTCGCATTCGGCGGCCTTCGGAACGAGGGAACGGTAGGGAATCTGATAGGGCAACGCGGGCTCGTCCTGGAAGCTGCCTTCGTCGCGCACCGTGCCGTCCTCGGCGAGGATGCGCTGCACGATGTGGCAGTCGATCACGAAGGAGCCCATGGCGACGCCGTCGTCCTTGAAGATGTCGTTCTGCAGGTCCCGCTGCGTCATCACGTAATCGCCGACCATGCGGCGTCCCTCGCGGATGTAGAGGGCGTAGGGCCAATGACCGTTGTCGGCGAACTCGTCCCGGCAGAGCCCCCATTCGTTCGTCTCCTCGCGGAGGCGGGCGGGGACGCGCTCGTCGTGCCCGAGGAACCAGAGCATGCCCTGGATGAAATCGACGTGGTCCTGCCAGATGCGGGCGCGGGTGGCGGCATCGCCGTCGGGATAGTCGAAGTTCGCGCCCGGATAGTCGGTGGAGAAAAGGCCCTGGGCGTTGAGGTCGTATTTCCCGTCGGCGATGTCGCCGAGATGGAAGAGACGGCCGAAGCGGACGCCGGGATAGGCCTCGATGAGACGGGCGAGCAGCTCGTAGCGGACGGGATCGTAGTTCGTCGGTTTCGGAAAGGGTACGCGGATCTCGGGGCGGCGCGTGACGCAGATCCGGAAGTTGTAGGCCTGGGTGCGGTGGTCGGCGGCGCCGGGTTCCAGTCCGGGATCCGGGAAGACGCCGAAGAGGGGCTTTCCTTCCCCGTCCAGTCCCGAGATCGCCGTCGGCGTGCCGTGGATGTAGGAGGGACCCTTGCCGCCGAGACTGGGGCTGAGGGATTCCATCACCTCCACCGAACGGGGACGGATCGGCATGGGATGATAGCCGGCGAGCGGCTCGCCGTATTGCTCGCGGCTCTCACGCCCCACGATGTAGGCGACCTCCGCCGCCGCCATCAGGTCGCCCTCGTAGCTGGCATCGACGAAGACACGGCCTTCGTGAACCGTTCCATCGTCGGTGGTCAGCGAAACGATGCGCCCCCTCTCCTTTGCCACTTCCTTCAACGCTTGCTCCGTGACGACGCGCACCCCGGCCTCCTCCAGCATTTCCTCGAAGGTCCCCAAATTCACATGCGGCTCCGCGAACCACATCGGCGTGTCTGGCTTCGCCGCCGCGGCGCGGGCGAAGAACTCGCGGGCGAAACCGCCGACGGTCTCATCCCGTCCGACGTCCGTCTTGCTCAATCCGCCCGCGACCATGCCGCCGATCCACTTGGTCGGTTCGACCACGGTCACGGAGAGCCCCTCCCGCGACGCGATGACGGCGGCGGAGATTCCGGCGGGAGTTCCGCCATAGACCACGAGATCGACCGGATCGGCGCGCAGCGAGGACGGGAGGACGCTCAGGGCCAAAGCACAAGGGAGAAACCGCTTCATCGGTGGCATCCTACACGGAAGCCAAAAGGCTGTCGCCGCCTTTCTCGGTCGTGCGCAACCCGATCGGATCACCAAAGCGCCTCTCTCAATCCCCGTCGAGGAGACGTCCCAGTCCGCCGAGCACGCTGCCCTCGCCCTGGGCTCTACCACCCGCCGAAGGCGCCGCCTGGAGGATGCGGTCGGCGAGGCGGGAGAACGGAAGGCTCTGCAGCCAGACGTGCCCATGCCCGCGCAAGGTCGCCAGAAAGAGCCCTTCTCCGCCGAAGAACATCGATTTCAGATTCCCGGCGCGCTCGATGTCGTATTCGATCCCCGGAGAGAAGGCGACGAGGCAGCCCGTGTCCACCCGCAGGGTCTCCCCCTTCAGCTCGCGCTCGATGATCGTGCCGCTGGCGTGGACGAAGGCCCTGCCGTCGCCTCTCAGTTTCTGCAGGATGAACCCCTCCCCGCCGAAGAACCCGGCTCCGAGGCGTTTGTTGAAGGCGATCGTCACCTGGGTGCCGAAGGCCGCGCAGAGGAAGGAATCCTTCTGGCAGGTGATCTCGCCGCCGATCTTGGAGAGGTCGAGGGCCACGATCTTTCCGGGGAAGGGCGCGGCGAAGGCGACCCGCCGCTTTCCGGCTGCGCCCGTGTTCGTGAAATGCGTCATGAAGAGCGACTCACCCGTGAGGGCCCGCTTGCCCACCGCCAGCAGCTTGCCCATGAAGCCCTCGTTCGGATTCGAACCGTCGCCCATCTTCGCGACGAAGGAGATGTTCTCCTCCATGTAGTTCATCGCCCCGGCCTCGGCGATCACCGTCTCGCCCGGATCGAGCTCGATCTCCACGATCTGCATGTCGTCGCCGAAGATCTCGAAGTCGATCTCGTGCGAACGCCCCCGCATCGGCGGAGGACCGCCCGCCAGGATCGCCGGAGGCTGTGCGTTGTGGGGCCCGAAAAGGGACGGCAAGGCCTCGCCCGCCATCGTCCAGTTGGCCATGCCGCTGCTCCAGACCCGCGTCTGCGGGGTGATCGTGCCATTGCTGACGAGGGCGGGCAGCTCCGTCTCGGTCGTCTGAAATTGTTCGTTGCTCGCGGTCGCGTAGTGCCAGGTTTTCATGGTCGTGTCAGTGCGGGCGGATCATAGAGCGATTTTCGCCGGGAGCAAAGCCCGATGCGAAACGATGCGGAATCGCAAAAAGCCGACCCTTGCCCCCTTGCTTCCCGGGGTGGACCCGCATGCCGTCGGTCGTCGACAAGAGGGAAACCGGTCAGCTGGCCAGAATCTGCTCCAGCACGTAGGGGAGGATGCCGCCGGCGTTGTAGTAGTCGACCTCCGCCGGCGTGTCGAGACGCACCTTGAGCGGGATCAGGAGGCTGGACCCATCGCTCTTGTGGGCGACCAGCGTCGCGGTCTGCATCGGCTTCAGCTCGCCGGCGATGCCGACGATGTCGAAGGTCGCATCGGCCAGGTCCTTCACTTTCTCGTAGTCGGCCGGATCGGCGAAATTCAGCGGCAGCACGCCCATGCCGATGAGGTTGGAGCGGTGGATGCGCTCGAAGGACTTCGTCACCACGGCACTGACGCCGAGAAGGCGGGTGCCCTTCGCCGCCCAGTCGCGCGAGGACCCCATGCCGTAGTCGTCGCCACCCAGGATCACGAGCGGGGTGCCGTCGGCCTGGTAGGCCATGGAGGCGTCGTAGATGAAGGCCGGCTTCGCTCCGGGCGCCGGAGGGATGTCCGTGTCAGGAGCCGCGACCTCGGAGGGGCCGAAATACTGGGTGTAGCCGCCCTCGATGCCAGGGCACATCAGGTTCTTGATGCGGACGTTGGCAAAGGTTCCCCGGGTCATGACGCGGTCGTTGCCGCGGCGGGCTCCGTAGGAGTTGAACTCGGCCCGGTCGACGCCGTTCTCCAGAAGAAAGCGCCCTGCGGGCGAGGTCGCCTTGATCGAGCCGGCGGGGGAGATGTGGTCGGTGGTGACGGAGTCGCCAAAGATGCCTAGCGGCCGGGCTCCCACGATGTCGGCGCTGGCTCCTTCCTTCTTGTCGAAGAACGGCGGCGATTGCACGTAGGTCGACTTCGGATCCCATGTGTAGGTCGAGCCGGTGGTGCCGTCGATCTCGGCCCACTTCGGGTTCGCCGTATCGATGCTCCCGTAGAGCTTCGCGTAGACCTCGGGCTTCAGGGCCGCGTCGAGCTGCTCACGGATCTCCGCCTGGGTCGGCCAGAGGTCGGCGAGGAAGACGGGATCCCCCTGGGCGTCCATCCCGAGCGGTTCGGTGGTGAGATCGAGATCGACCCGGCCGGCGAGGGCGTAGGCCACGACCAGCGGAGGGGACATCAGGAAGTTCGCGCGGATGGAGCCGTGGACGCGGGCCTCGAAGTTGCGGTTGCCGGAAAGGACCGAGGCGCAGACGAGGTCGCCGCTCTTGATCGCCTCCTCGATGGCGGGATGGAGCGGGCCGGAGTTGCCGATGCAGGTGGTACAGCCGTAGCCGACCGTCTGGAAGCCGATGCGGTCCAACTCCGTCTGCAATCCGGTGGCCTCGAGATAGTCGGTCACGACGCGCGACCCGGGGCCCAGCGAGGTCTTGACGTAGGGAGGCACGGACAATCCCCGTTCGTTCGCCTTCTTCGCGACGAGGCCGGCGGCGAGCATGACGCTGGGATTGCTCGTGTTCGTGCAGGAGGTGATCGCGGCGATGAGCACCGCGCCGTGGCGCAGGCTGGTCTCGATGGGGTCGAAAGCCTCGTCGGCAAGGACCGGCGTCGGCGTGGGACGGTTCGCGGTCATCTCCACCTTGTCCCTCGGCGCTCCGGGCTCGACCGGTTCGAGGAGGGAGCCCACGGCGTAGCCGGCGGGCTCCGGCATCTTCACCGGCACGACGGTGTCCCGCTGTCCGGCGGACAGTCCGTAGCCGCCCGCGGAGACCGGAGCGGCGAAGAGCTTCTCGAACGTGTCGCGCAACGCGGGGACGTCGATGCGGTCCTGCGGACGCTTCGGGCCGGCGACGGAGGGCACGATGGTGGCGAGATCGAGCTCGAGGAGATCGGTGTAGTCGCAGTCGCCCTTGTCGGGTATGCCGAAGAGGCCCTGTGCCTTGTAGTAGTTCTCCACGGTGAGGCACAGCTCCTCGGAGCGGCCCGTACCGCGGAGGTAGGAGATCGTCTCCCCGTCCACGGGGAAGAAGCCCATCGTCGCACCGTATTCGGGCGCCATGTTCGCGATGGTGGCACGGTCGGGGAGGGAAAGGGCGGCGGCGCCGGGTCCGAAGAACTCCACGAACTTGCCGACGACGCCGTGCTTCCGCAGCATCTCGGTCACGCGCAGGGTCAGATCGGTCGCGGTGACGCCCTCCTTCAGCTCCCCGTGCAGATAGACGCCGACGACTTCGGGGACGAGGAAGGTCACCGGCTGGCCGAGCATTCCCGCTTCCGCCTCGATGCCGCCCACACCCCAGCCGACGACGCCGAGGCCGTTGATCATGGTCGTGTGCGAGTCGGTGCCGACGAGGGTGTCGGGATAGTGGACGCCGTCCTTCGACAACACGCCCTTGGCGAGGTATTCGAGGTTCACCTGGTGCACGATCCCGATGCCTGGAGGCACGACGGAGAAGGTCTCGAAGGCCTGCTGGCCCCACTTGAGGAACTCGTAGCGCTCGCGGTTGCGGATGAACTCGATGGCCATGTTGCGGTCGAGCGCGGCCTGGGAGCCGGCGAAATCGACCTGCACCGAGTGGTCCACGACGAGGTCCACCGGCACGAGCGGCTCGACCTTCGCGGCGACGGCCCCGCGGGCGACGGCGGCATCGCGCATCGCCGCGACATCGACGAGCAGCGGTACCCCGGTGAAGTCCTGCAGGACGATGCGGGCCACGGTGAAGGGGATCTCGTATTCGCCGGGAGTCTTCGCGTTCCAGTTGGCGAGGTTGCGCACGTCGTCCTCGCGCACCTTGCGTCCGTCCACGTTGCGCAGCACCGACTCGAGGACGATGCGGATGCTGACAGGGAGACGGGAAAGGTTCGGAGCCACCCCCGATTCGGCGAGCGCGGGCAGGCTGTAGTATTTGCCTTCGGCTCCGGAACCGGTGGTGAAGGTGCGGACAACGTCGAAACTCATCTGGGTCGGTCGATTGATATGGACAGGGTCGGGTCGCAGCCAAACCCTCCCGAACCGCGGAGGGCAAGGGAGGTCGGGAACCGCGCGGCCCCATTTGTAAAGTACGATCCGCGCCGGGGCAAGCAGGGGAATTCAAGCGGAGAAAGGCGGGAACGGCCCGCCGAAGCCGTCCGCGTGAAAAAAACGTCGCTTTTCCCTGTTTGAGACCGACGGCCTCGCGGGAGCAGGGTGCCGCCCTATGGCATTCGATCAAAAACCGCTTCTCATCACCCTTCTCGCGCTGGGTGCGTTCTCGTCGTCGGCGCGGACGCAGAGCCTCACCCTGGAATCCCACACGACGATCCCCGACGGCGGGGAGATCGTCGCGTTCTCTCCGGACGGCCATACCGTGGCGTCGAATGTCTCCGGCGCCGACCATGGAACGCAGCTCTATACGCTCTCCGCGGACGGCACCCTCGCCGCACGCGAGTTCGTCTCGGTCGCGAGCGAGTTCGGGGGCAATGTCGGCGCGGTCAGCTCCGTCGCCCTCGATCCCCTCGCCCGCGGTTTCGGAGTGATGAGCGTGATCCCGACCGACAACGGAACCACGCCGGGGATCGTCGTCTTCTTCGACTACCGGTCCGGCACGGCCTCCGTTCTGAAGACACTCGCCGTCGGATTCCATCCCGACAACATCGGCTTCTCCCGCGACGGCTCGAAGGTCTTCGTCGCGAACGAAGGCGAATTCACCACCGGCGGTGACACCGACGCCCCGGGTTCGGTCAGCGTCATCGACCTGTCCGGCCTGGGCACGGTCGCCAGCGTGGCCGGTCTGGATGCGACCAAGGTGACAACGGTGGACTTCTCCGCCTCCAACCTCGCCTCGGGCGTCGACCTCGGAGCGCTCCGCTTCAACGACAGCAGCTTCACGGCGGGCAATGCCTATCGGCACGTCGAACCCGAGTACATCACCGAAGGCGACGGCAGGATCTACGTCACCCTCCAGGAGAACAACGCCATCGCCGAACTCTCTCTCGAGGGCCCGAACGCGAACCGGTTCACCGCGATCTTCCCCCTCGGCACGATCGAGCAGACCATCGACGCCTCGGATCGCGACGGCTCGGGCGGTTCCACCGCCGCTCTCGTCGACGACCTCGTCAAGGGCATTCCGATGCCCGACACGATCGCCTCCTTCGTCTCGGGAGGCATCCGCTACCTGGTCACGGCCAACGAAGGGGATTTCCGGCCCGACGACGACGACCGCATCCGCGTGAAGGATTTCCCGGGCGTCGAGGCGGGCGCCATCATCGACAGGAGCGACGCGGCGCTCGGACGGCTCCGCGTCGTCAAGGACCTCTCCGATCCCGACGGCAACGGTCTCATCGACGAGGCCATCATGCCGGGAACCCGCTCCTTCTCCGTCTGGAACGCGAACACCGGTGCCCTCGTGGCCGATACCGGCAGCTTCGAGGCCCTCCTTCTCGAACTCTACCCGACCCTCCACAACATCGACGGCGAGAGCGGCACCGGCACCTTCGACGACCGCTCCGACGACAAGGGGCCCGAGCCCGAGGCCATCGCGACCGGCCAGATCAACGGGCACCAGTACGTCTTCGTCGCCATGGAACGCCAGGGGGCCGTCCTGATGTACAATCTCGACAACCCGGCGAATCCCGTCTTCGTCGCCGCGATCAACAATGCCGTCGACGGCCTCGTCGCGCCGGAGAGCATCCTCTTTGTTCCCGCCTCCCAGAGCCCGACAGGCGAGCCCACCCTTCTGATCGGCTACGAAATCGGCGGAAAGATCGGGGTCTACACCGTCGTCGGCGAACCCGCCGCCCCCCAGCCTCCCACCGCAACGCCCCCCACTCTCTCCACCAAGGCCTCGATCAAAGTCGGCGCCAAGGCGAAGTCGATCGTCGTTCGGGGCACCGCGTCGGCCAACACCGCCAAGGTCCTGGTGCAGGGCAAAACCGCCAAAGGAACCCGCAAGTGGAACGCCCGGGTGAACTTCCCCCTGAAGAAGAAGCGCCTCGTCCTCAAGGCCGTCGCCATCTCCAAGGAGAACCTCCGCGCGACGAAGACGGTGACCGTCCTCCGCAAGAAGGCGAAGCGCTGAAGCGCCCGGCGGGCTTGCCACCCCGCAAGACGGCAAAAGCAAAAAAGCCCGGAGCGATCCGGGCTTTTCCATTTTCCACTTTCGAAGGGAAAATGCGGCGGGCGGCTCAAGCCAGCTCCTGCAGCTTCGCCTTGATCGCCTCGAAGTCCGGGAGATCGCCCGGATTGTCGCTGCTCTCGGCGTATTGCACGACGCCGTCCTTGTCGACGATGAAGGCGGAGCGCTTCGACACGCCACCCATCTTGAGGTTCTTCTCGGGGAGGAAGCTTGCGTAGGCGACGCCGTAGGCCTTCGCGACCTCGTGCTCGTAGTCGCTCAGCAGGGCAAGGCCGATCCCCTCCTTCTCCTTCCAGTTCTGCTGGGCGAAGGGATTGTCGCCGCTGATCCCGAAGACCTTCGCATTGAGCTTCTCGTATTCGGCGAGCTCGCTGGTGACGGAGCAGAACTCCTTCGTGCAGACGCCGGTGAAGGCCATCGGGAAGAAAAGAAGGAGGACAGGGCCGCCACCGAGCTGCTCGGAGAGGCGGACGAGTTCCGGACCATCGGGTCCGACGGTGGTGAGTTCGAAATCGGGGGCGGGAGTGCCTGCGGGAATGGCCATGTCGGTGGTGGGTTGGGTTTCGGTGCCGGTTCGGATGGGGACCGGTGACTCACCCTAAGTGAGCCCCTGTGCGGGTCAAGACGCGATTCATGGAACCGCATCGGCTTTCGCGTCCCCCACCTTCGTCTCGACGACGAGCTGACCTTCCTCCGTGTAGACGCTGGCGAGGGAGGAGACGTTCGCCTTCAGCGCCGGGATTTCGGGATCGAGACGGAAGAGATCGAGCGAGGCGTAGCTGTCGACGAAGGGCTTGGGCACTTCGCCGACGGCGGGATCGATCGAGACGACCTTGAAGGCGACCGTGCGGGCGCGCAACTCGGGTTCGAGCACGAAAGAGCCGTTCAGATAGCGGAATCCTTTCTTGAAAAGCCCTTTCCGGACGGGCTGGGCCATTTCCACGACGATCCCTGCCGTGCCGATGCGCTCGACACGGGCGCTTCCTTGAAAGTCGGCGGCCTCGTCCAGCGACGCGATCAGGGCATTGAGGTCTTCGACCGTGAAGAGGATCCGCTCGGCACGCCCTTCGGCGACGGCGGCCTCGATCTGCCTCAGCTTCGCCTTGGCCGCCTCGACCTGCGAAGCGGAAGGCGCGTCGACGGCGAGGGTGGCGGCGGTCTCCTGGGTGAAGGTGGCGATGGCGCGATGCTGGTAGAAACCGACCACGGTGTAGAGCACGACGAGACCGCCGAAAACGCCGACGATGGCCGCAAGGATGCAGCATCCCGGAGCGGGCGAACCGCGCCCCGACGACGGGGCCTCGGCGGAGGATTCGAGGGGATCGGACATGGGCTCGACTCTGGCCTGAGGAGAGGCGAAACGCAAAGGCGGATTTGCCGGGATCCGCGCCGGCGTTGACAGAATCCCATCCACCGGATAAACCTCGGAGCCTGTCCGCATGAAACGCATTCTCGGCATCCTCGTCCTGCTTGTCGTCGTCTACCTCGGCACCTGGATCATGAGCGACCTGCTCACGGGGCGGACCAGCTTCCTTTCCGCCTACAACCAGGAGAACCTGCTGCGCCGCACCGCGCTCTTCGGCATCATCGGCGTGGGCGTCGCCTTCGTCATCATCACCGGCGGGATCGATCTCTCCGTCGGATCGGTGATCTGCCTCGTCGGCGTCGGCTTTCCCTGGCTGGTCGCCAGCCAGGGCTGGCCCGTCGTTCCGGCCTTGCTCGTCGCGTTCCTCGTCGTGCTCGCGATCGGCCTCGCCCATGGCGTCCTCGTCACCCTCCTCAGGCTCCAACCCTTCGTCGTCACGCTCTGCGGGCTCCTTCTCTACCGTGGGATCACCCGCGGCCTCACCAACGACCAGACTGCCGGCTTCGGAAGCGGCATGAAGGAACTGCGCTGGCTCGCCAATGGCGAAATCCCGATCACCGCGGAGTTCGGCCTTCCCGTTCCCTGCCTCATTCTCGCCGTCGTCGCGACCTTGGCGGCGATCTTCCTCAACCGCACCGTCCACGGCCGCCATCTCCTCGCCCTCGGCAACAACGAGGAGGCGGCCCGCTTCAGCGGAGTGCGCACCAAGGCGCTCACCGCTCTCGCCTATGCGATCTGCTCGGTGCTCGCCGGCCTCGGCGGACTGCTCTTCGTCCTCGACACGAACTCGGCCCAACCGGTCGACTTCGGAAACTTCTACGAGCTTTTCGCCATCGCCGCCGCCGTGCTCGGCGGGTGCAGCCTGCGCGGCGGCTCGGGCACGATCGTCGGCGTCGTCATCGGAACGGCGCTGATCCAGCTGCTGCGGAACATGATCACGCTCGTCGACTGGATTCCGCAGAACATCGAATACGCGGTGATCGGCGCCGTCATCCTGACCGGTGCCGTGGGCGACGAGCTGGCCAAGCGTTGGGGCGCCCGTCGGGCGGTAAAAGGTGAAAGGTGAAAGTGGCTGCTTCGGACTTCGAGTCACGGAAACCGATGGGGCCCTCGTGACTCATGCTCCCCCCTACTCGTGCCGCAGCGCCTCCACCGGATTCATGCCGGCGGCGCGGAAGGCCGGATAGATCCCGAAGAGAACGCCCGTCATCACCGAGATCGAGAAGGCCAGCGCGGGAGCCCGGAACTCGATGATCGTGATCATCCCGGCGAAATAGGTGATGAGGAGCGGAATGGCGAGTCCGAGGGCGACGCCGAGCACCCCGCCCGCCCCCGACAGCATCACCGTCTCGACGAGGAACTGGACGACGATGTCCTTCCGTTTCGCGCCGAGGGCACGGCGGATGCCGATCTCGCGGGTGCGCTCGGTCACGGTCGCGAGCATGATGTTCATGATGCCGATGCCGCCGACGAGCAGGGAGATCGCGGCGATGGAGCCGAGTACGATGTTGAAGATCTGCTTCGTGCGCTCGGCGCGACGGAGGAGATCGAGCGGCACGACCATGGTGTAGTCGGTCTGCTTGTGGTTGCGCTCGAGGAGGTGTCGGATCGCGTCCGCCGCCGGCATGACCCGGTCCGGCGTGTCGATGCGGATGGTGACCTCGTGCAGTTCCACCTTCTCCGCCTCGAAGCTGCCGGAGCGGTATTTGAAGAGCACTTCGCCGAAGTGATCCTCGAGCGTGGTGATCGGAATCATCATCTCCATGGCCGCCCCTCCGTCCGTGGCGGGGCCGTCGCCCTCCGCGGCCGAGGCGATGGTGGGATCGTCCTGGATCACGCCGACGACGCGGAAATAGCTCGTCTGGATGCGGATGGTGTCGCCGATCGGCTCGCTGAGGGGAAAAAGATGCCGGGCAAGGCTCTTCGACAGGACGCAGACCGGCGCCCGCCCGGCCATCTCGATCTCGGTGAAATAGCGCCCCCGGATCACCCGGCGGTTCCGCATTTCGGGAAACCAGGGGACCGTGCCCAAGGTGGTGCCATCGATGCTTCGGTTCTCGTTCCAGATGAAATCCTTGACCTGCCGGGAGGGGACGGTGACGAGCACCCCCGGCACCGTCGCCTGGATCTGCGAGATGTCGCGGTAGGTGAGACCGTAGGTGAGGATGAGGGACCGCACCTCCTCCCCGGCCGTGGTCTTGTTCGTCGGCTTCACCGAACGGAGGATGATGTTCTGGCTGCCGAGCTCCTTGATCTGCTGTTGCGCTTCGTAGCTCGCCCCCTCCCCGATCGCGAGCATGGCGATGACGGAGCAGACGCCGAAGACGATCCCCATCGCCGTGAGCAAGGAACGCAGCCGGTGCATCCAGAGGCTCTTCAGCCCGAGGATGACGGCCCGCTTCAGGCGGAAGGGCGAGAGCTCGCGGACGAAACCGAGAAGAGTCATCGGGACCGCGCCTCCCCGCGGCTGTCGTAGGCCACCGCGCCGTCCTTGAGGCGGATCGTTCTCGAGGTGCGGTCCGCCATGCCTTCGTCGTGGGTGATGAGAATGAGGGTCTTCCCGTCGGCGTTGAGATTGTCGAAGATCTCGAGAATGTCCCCCCCCGACTTCGAATCGAGGTTGCCCGTGGCCTCGTCGGCGAGGATCACCGCGGGATCGTTGGATAGGGCCCGGGCGATGGCGACGCGCTGCTGCTGTCCGCCGGAGAGCTCCGTGGGCCGGTGGTCGAGCCGCTTGCCGAGGCCGACGCGATGGGCGAGCTCGATCGCGATCTCGCGCCCCTCCTTCTCCGGCACGCCCTGGTAGTAGAGAGGCACCTCGATGTTCTCGACGACGGTGAGCTGCTGGATGAGGTTGTAGCTCTGGAAGATGAAGCCGAGCTTCTTTCCCCGGACCTTCGAGAGATCGTCGTCGCCGAGCTGGGAGACGTCGATCCCGTCGAGGAGATATTGCCCGACGGTGGGCTGGTCGAGGCAGCCGAGGATGTTCAGCATGGTCGACTTCCCGCAGCCCGACGGCCCGAGGATGGAGATGTAGTCGCCCGGATAGATCGCCAGATCGATCCCCTGGAGGGCCTTCACCAGGGTATCGCCCATCCAATAGTGCTTCTCGACCCCCCGGAGCTCGATGACCGGGGACAGGGACGACGGCGACGAAGCGGAACCGGCGGGGGACGCAAGCGTCGCGGATCGTTCAGGCCCTGTCATCGGAAGCGGATTCCGCGCGCTCCTCCGCGGAGACGGTTTTCTTCGGTTCCGCGTCCCGGGCGGGAGTCCCCTCCTCCGTCTTCCGCTTCGCGACACGGGATTTGTCGATCTGCGCGGGTTCGTAGTCGTCGGGCATCTTCAGGAGGACCAGCTCGCCCGCGTCGACGCCCTTTTTCAACTCGATGTACTCGTTGTTGTGCGAACCGATCTCGACGGCGCGGCGCTCGTAGCCGGCAAGCGTCTTGAGGAAGACGAAATGCTCGCCGTTCTCCACGAAGACCGCCTGCACGGGGATGTAGGTGACATCATCGAGTTCGTCCACGATGATCTCGACCTTGGCGCTCATGCCCGGCTTGAGGAACTCGTGGGTGCCCTCGATCTCGACCGTCGCGGGGTAGACCTTGAGCGAAGGATTGAAGCGCGAAGCGTTCGAATCGGGCAGCACGGCGACCTTCGAGATGCGCCCGAGAAGCGTCTTGTCGGGAACGGATTCGGCGGTGATGTAGACTTTCTGGCCGAGCTCGATCTTCTTGATGCTGGATTCGTGGATCTTCACCTCGACGCCGAGCTTGGACATGTCGGGAATGGTGATGATGGGCTGGCCCGTCTTCAGCGTCGCTCCGGCGGAAATTCCGTCGTAGACCCGCGAGGCGTAGTAGTCGCCGCTGGCTCCCCCGTAGGCGACCAGGCCCACCTGGGTCGCGCGGACCACGCAGCCGGCGAGCTGCTCCTCGAGATTCTCCCGCTTCTTCCGCTCCAAGTCGTAGCGCCGCTTCACCGATCGGTACTTCGCATAGATCTGCGACATCAGGGCCAGCTTCTCCCGCTTGGTGCGGATGAGGGAGAGAAGCGCCTCCTCGTAATGCGAGAGCATCTTCTCGGCCTCCTTGGGGAATTCGTAGTCGCGGAAGAGCTCCAGCTCGGTCTCGCTGCGCTGCAGGGCGAGGCGTGCCTTGTCGAGACCGACGAGCTCGTTCTCCAGGGTCTGCTTGGTGATGAAATCGCGTTCATGGAGACGCTTCGCCCCAGCGACCGACTCCTCGACCACCGCGAGCTCGGAGGAGGCGACGAGCGCCTCGTCGCGCATCCGCCGGATCTTCTGCTCCGCCTCGCCGTCGCCCAGCAGCTCGTCCTTGAGGAAGGAGCCGAAATTCACGTTCGAGGCAAGGCTGTCGTTCGCGGTGAGTGCGAAGGAGGCAAGGTTCGTCTCGTCGTCCGACTCCCCGCCGCTCGATGACTTGCTCGACTCGAAGGCCTTCACGATCAGGTCGGTGGCCTCCTTCTCGTAGGCCGCGAGAGAGTCGTTGTCGTAGGGCAGTCCCAGCTTCTTGAGAGTCGCCTCGGCGGCTTGCGCGCCCACGAACTTCTGGAAGTCGAGGAGGGCGAAGCGGAGGGCCTGGCGGGACGACTTGATCTTGCTGAGAGCCTCGCTCTCCTGGATCTCGATGTTCTGCTTCGCCTCGGCATGGAGGGCGTCGGTCTGCTGGAACTGGACATCGTGGTCGACGATCGCCTCCTCCAGATCGGACTGATCGAGCCGCACCAGCACCTTGCCCTTGGCGACATCCTCCTCCGTCACATAGTAGCCCTCCTCGATGATCTCGAGGATCTTCACGCCGCCGGAGAGCTTCACCTCGTTGCGGAACTCGAGAAAGTTGAGCGCCTGGATGTTGCCGCCTTCGAGCACGTCGATGACGAGATCGCCGCGCACCGCCGTCGCGACCGGCAGGCCCTCCGTCTTCTTTCCATCCTTTCCTGCGCCGCGGACCGCGACAACCGCCGCGATCACACCAACCAGCACCGAACCCGTGATGATCCACTTTTTCATTCCTTTTGCGGGAACGTTCATCGGGGGGTTTCGTTTTGAAGCCTCTCCGCCCAAGAACCGTCTGGCTTAATATACAAGATCCCCATATCTCTCCAAAGGCGCAACCGCGCTAAGGTATAGTCGACGAGCGCACCAGTGCGCAGATTCTGCGCATCGACGAGATCCTCCTGGGCATCGACGAGGTCGCGGGCCTCGCCCTGACCAAGCTCCGACAGCAGCAACTGCTCTTCGAGACGGCGGTTTGCCAGGGCCACGCCGTCCTCCGCGAGGCGGAAGCTGAGCCGCTCCTGGTCCAGCGCGCGCCATGACTCGTAGATTTGAAGACGGGCGCGATCGCGTGCCAGCTCCTCGGCGCGCTTGGCGCGCTCCAATCCCACGAAGGAAGCCCGGTAGATGTTGCGCTCCGCCTTGCGGTCGAGCGGCAGATCGAGGTCGAGGGAACTCGCCCAGCGTCGGCGGTCCCAGTTGATCCCCGGCGTCGTGTCCCCCGGATCGCTGGTCGGATTGTAGTCGAGCGACACGTCGAGACCGGGGAGGAGTCCGTTCTTCGCCACCTTGATGCGGCGCTCCGCATCGGCGACCACATCGCCGGCCGTGGCGAGATCCGGCCGCGACACCATCGCGATCTCAACCGATTCATCCCGGGAGACCGGCGGCTCCTCGATCCTCAGCTTCGCCAGCTCGCGATCGTCGAGAACGAGACGGGTATCGACCGGAATGCCGAGGCTGATCTTGAATTCGTCGAGTCTCGTCATGTAGACGCGGATCGCGTCGATCCATCGCGTCTCGGCGATGATCTTCGCCTGGCGAAGGCGCCCGAGCTGGTTCTGCGTGCGGCGCCCGACGTCGGCGAAGCCCTCCTCCCGCTCCACGTTCTTCACGAATCCCTGATAGGCGACGTAGTTGTTCCTCACCAGGTCCCGCGCCCGGAGCACGCCGTAGTAGTCGCTCGTGAGCCCGACGACGAAGCTCCTCCGGAAATCGGCGAACTCGCGCAGATCGTAGAGCAGATTCCTCTCCTCCTGGGTGAGCGCCTCCATCGTGACGGCGACACCACCGTCCTTCAGGAGCGGCTGCACGAGCGACACGGCGAGGTCGGATTCGTTGATCGAGCGGTTCCCCGTCATGATGCGGAGGAAATCCTGGGTGAAGTCGGCGGAGAGACGGGCGCCGGTCTTGTGGAGCCAGGTGAATCCCGCCGACTGGGTCCTCGCGAACGTGTTCGTCGAAACCAGCTCGGTCATGCCGGCCTCCAGCTCCGCCGCGCGGGAGTCGGTGGCCCGCGTGCCGCGTCCGCCGGCGGAGAAGATCGGCGAGAGGCGGTGCCGGGCGAGAGTCAGGTCGAGGGCCGAGAGGAACACCGACTCCTTGGCCGAGCGGTAGGACCGGCTCTGCTTGATCCCGATCTCCAAGGCGAGATCGAGAGGCAGCACTTTCGCTCCACTCTCGAAACTGGCGAACTCGCCCATCACGTCGTCCGACTGCGCACGCGGGCGCAGCGTCGAGAGGTCCGGCGGCTCGACCTCCGTCAGCTCCACGTCGGCGGGGTCGACGTTCGCCACTTTGGGCGTCTTCTCGAAAAGCACCGTGTAGGCCTCGCGGTCCGCACGGTTGTGGTACATCTCGGCGGAGCAGGAGGACAGCGCCGCCGCGCCAAGGAACGCCGCCGCCACGCCCCCCCACTGGAAACCATCCCTCTTCCGCTCCCGCCTCCGGGGCGACATGCTAGCCATCGAGTCCTTTCGCATTCGTGTCGCCCCTCTTTCGAGCATGCACGAAGTCTTCGCAATGACGCCAATAAGCCATGGCCCTTACGCGCATCCGTTTCCGGAAAGGAGGCTTGGAACGGGCCCCGTAAGCCGGATTCTGTTCGCCCGGGCCGTGGTCGACCCGGACGGACGATCATTTCTCTAAGCCCCTCCCTAACGGGACGGAACCTCCCCGCCGAGGCGGGGTGCGACTAATACCCGGATTTATCCCGCGACCGAAGCCGCAGGGCCGGACCGGCGGCCCGTTCACCCTGTTCTGTCTTGCACCGCATGGGGTTTGTCCTGCCCCCTCGGTCACCCTCGGGGCGGTGAGCTCTTACCTCGCCTTTTCACCCTTGCCTTCCTCCGCCCCGAGGGGCTTCGAAAGGCGGTTTGTTTTCTGCGACACTTTCCGTCACCCCGCCATTACAACGAGGCGCCCCGGCTTTCACCGGGCATGCTGCCGTATGGTGTCCGGACTTTCCTCTCCCTCCCGAAGGAGGCAGCGATCATCTCCGGCCCGTTCCAAGAGGAAGAACCTAGTCGCGATGCGGGAATCGCGCCATGGAAAGATTCGGGAACGCTTTTCGCCCCGGTCCACCCGCCCGGAGGACCTCTCCGCGACCCGCATGGGGAATGTGGGCCGCCACGCTGCCGAGGACGGAGTCCCGGCATGATCTTTCCTCTCGGCGGTCTCCATCCAAGGCATGGCGAAGGCGAAGGTGGACAGAGACGGCGCCTAAACGGCGTTTGAGCCTGCTCCTTTTTGCGGATGGGAGGATGCGGATGCAGGAGTTCGGAGCCACCCCTTCACGGCCCTGGCTTCGCGGGGGAGGCCTTGTGGAAATTCGTTTGTCACGTTTCCGTTCTTGGGCGTCATGGTGGGAGGACGGCTTGCCGCCATCCCATGAGCACGAAACCCTCCCTTGAATATTCCGCCGCGCCGTTCCACACCACGCGCTGGACGCGGGTCTGCCTCGCGCAAATGGATTCCACCGAGGGGCGTCGGGCGCTCGCGGATCTATGCGAGGCCTATTACGAACCGGTGATAGCCTACCTGAGGAGCGCCTTGCGCGATGCGGACACGGCGCGGGAACTGGGCCATGCGTTCTTCGAGGAAATACTGGCGGGCCGGGCCATCCGGACGGCGGATCGCGAGCGCGGGCAGTTCCGCTTCTACCTGCTCGGCGCGGTCAAACATTTCCTTGCCCGCCGCCGCGAGATGGCGCGGCGGCTGAAACGCGGTGGCGGGGTCGCGCCCTTGTCTCTCGACGCCCGTGCCGCGGATGCGGACGAACCCGCCGTGCAAGTGGCGGACGACGCCCGGCGGTCCCCCGAAGCGGCCTTCGACCGGCGGTGGGCGGTGACGGTGCTGGCCCGCGCGATGGAGGCGCTGCGCGCCGAGTCCACGTCGGAAGGAAAGGGTCCGCTCTTCGACGGATTGCGCCCGTGGCTGCTTGGCGAGTCGGCGCACGGCGATCAGGCCGCCGCGGCCGCGGCGCTGGGCTTGAGCGTAGGCGCGATGAAAGTCGCGGTACACCGGCTGCGGCTGCGCTTCCGCCAATGCGTGAAAGCGGAGGTCGCCGGCACCTTGAACGACGGCGCGTGCGTGGAGGAGGAGATGCGCTCGCTGTTCGCCGCGCTGGGAGGCTGAAAAAGAGCGTAACCTTTCCCCCGCCGCGCGTCATGGCCCGATATGCACCCTTCCCCATCTTCCACCTCCCACTGTCCGCGTTGCGGTGAACTGCTGTCCTCCGATGCCGTCGGCGGTTTCTGTCCACGCTGCCTCATGGCCGGCGCGATGCAGCCTACGCAACCGGACAAGGCGGCCCAAACCCTGCCGCCGCCCACATCGCAGGAACTCGCACCGCACTTTCCGCAACTCGAAATCCTCGAATGCCTCGGTCGCGGCGGCATGGGCGTGGTCTACAAGGCATGGCAGAAATCGCTGAACCGGCCCGTCGCGCTCAAGCTGCTCGCTCCGGAACGCGCGGGCGATCCGCAATTCACATCCCGCTTCGAAAAGGAGGCCCAAGCGCTCGCCGCGCTGAACCACCCTCACATCGTCGCCGTGCACGACTTCGGGAAGGAGGGCGGTTTCCACTACCTGATAATGGAGTTCGTGGACGGCATGAACCTGCGCCAGTTGCTGCAAACCAAACGCCTCACCCCCAGAGAGGCTTTGAGCATCGTCCCTCCAGTGTGCGACGCGCTGCAATGCGCGCACGACCGCGGCATCGTGCATCGGGACATCAAGCCGGAGAACCTGCTCATCGACAAATCCGGAACGGTGAAGATCGCGGACTTCGGCATTGCGAAAATCCTAGGCGATGCGAATGGCGCGCCTTGCGCGGAAACTGCCGCGGCGACGACCGCAATCGGCACGCCCGACTACGCCGCGCCGGAACAAGCCAACGGCGAGGCCGATCACCGCGCGGACATCTACTCGCTGGGCGTGGTGCTTTACGAAATGCTGACCGGCGAGCGTCCGCAGTCCAAGGGGCTTGTGCCGCCCTCGAAGCGCGTGCAGGTGGACATCCGCATCGACGAAATCGTGCTGCGCGCGCTGGAGCAGGAATCCGAGCTGCGCTTTGCCACGGCGGCGGAGTTTCGCACAGAGGTCGAAGAGGCGGTGTCTTCCCTCGCAGGGCAACCGGCACCGGCCGCGCTGGCGGAAAAGGAAAGGAAACGGGGTGGTGCCGTCGCGACGACGGTGGCAATGGCCTTTGCGATCATCGCCTTGGTCATGCTCCTGTCGGCGCTGCGTATCGGAGCGATCGAGGCGCTGATCGCCTTGGCTGCGCTGGCCTGGGTCGCATGGAAGTGGGGGCCGAAATCCGTCAACCGCCTAGGCCGTATGAAGGCGCCCGCCATGGTGGCGGCTACGCTCCTCGGATTGATCGCTGTCATCGCAGCGGGAGTTCTCCGGTTGTCGGACACCTCCACGGCGACGATCGAAAACGTCAGCAAGGGAGGGCATTCCGCCATCGTGCAGCACGAAAAGAGAAAGGTCGGCTACACTTTCTACCACCAGGGGGAAACAGTCTCAGACCTGACCGCGCATCCCTCGGGCGAAGAGGGGAACATCCGGCTTGCTGGGGGAAGGCTCTTCGTCTTCTCGCGTTCGACCGGGCGACGTCATCTCCTCAAAGTGAACGGTGCAGAGTTCCATCTCGCCGAGGGACGTGTCTTCGTGCTGCGGGAGGATGGGAGCATTCTGCAACAGCGGGAATTCCCCACCCTCGCCACGGCGCAAGATCCAGAGGCACTGGCCGCCAGCTTGGCGAACGATTGAAAGCGCTCGGCATCATCGGCGGGCCAGCCATTCGGCGGGAAACCCGGCTATTGCGGAAATTGGACTCAGCGAAATCGGAACGGGAGCGCCCGGAAGCCGGAAAAGCGAAAAAAACGCCGATTCCGTCCGCCCCCCCTTCCACCCCGTTCACCAGCCGCAAGGGTGGACCGCAGAGCGGCTCAGCCTGCGTCGTCCGGCAAACGCGAGCCAGACCCGCACGGTGAAGGAAGGGGGAGAATGATGGAAGATAGCTTATCCATGCAGCTTCGCGGCGATTCCGGCGACGTGGGCGCCTTGGAAACGGGCCTGCGCCAGCTCCTTCGCGCTGGGCTGGCGCGAACCGTCGGCCCCGGCGATGGTCGCCGCGCCCCAGGGGGAGCCGCCCTTCACCTCGCTGATGTCGGCAAGCTCCGGGCAGGCGTAGGGCAGGCCGACGTAGACCATGCCGTGATGCATGAGGGTGGTGACGAAGCTGATGATGGTGCTTTCGTTGCCGCCGCCCGTGCCGGTGCTGGTGAAAACGCTGCCCACCTTGCCGACGAGGGCGCCCTGGACCCAGAGGCCACCGGTCTGGTCGAGGAAATTGCGCATCTGCGCCGCCATGTTGCCGAAACGGGTCGGGGTGCCGAAGAGGATGGCGTCGTAGTCGCCCAGCTCCTTCGGATCGGCCACGGGCGCGGCCTGGTCGAGCTTCGCGCCGGCTTTCTCGGCCACGTCGGGAGGCATGGTCTCGGGCACTCGCTTGAGAACGACCTCGACGCCGGCAACGGAGCGGGCGCCCTCGGCGACCGCGTTGGCCAACGCTTCGACATGGCCGTAGGTGGAGTAGTAGAGGACGAGGATCTTGGTCATGGCAGGTTCTGGGTGGGTGGTTTGGTTAGTTCAGGTCGAAAAGGAGGGCCTCGGTCGGTGCGGTGGCGGTGAAGACGAGGGTGCCCGGCGCCTCCATGCTCGCCCCGTCGCCGGTACCGAGCGCGATGCCGTTGAATTCCAGTGCGCCCTCGGCGATCTGCAGCCAGGCTCCGCGGCCGTCCTCGAGTTCGTGCGTCACGCTCTGGCCGGGCTGGAGGCGGAGACGGTAGACTTCCGCGTCCTGGTGGATCGTGGCCGAGCCCTCGCGCCCGTCGGAGGAGATGACGAGCACCTTGGGCGCCTCGGCATGCTCCGGCCGCGGATGCCATTCCGTGTAGCTGGGCTCGAGACCGCGTTCGCGAGGCTGGATCCAGATTTGGAGGAAGTGGAGCGGCTCGCTGGCGCTGGGGTTGAACTCGCTGTGGGCGACGCCGCGGCCCGCGGTCATGAGCTGGATCCGGCCGGGTTCGAGGACGCGGCCGTTGCCCATGCTGTCGCGGTGCTGCAGGGAGCCTTCGAGCACGTAGCTGAAGATCTCCATGTCGCGGTGCGGATGCGTGCCGAAGCCTCGGCCGGGCGCGACCCGGTCGTCGTTGATGACGCGAAGCGAGCGGAAGCCCATGTGCGCCGGATCGTAGTAGTTGGCGAAGGAGAAGGTGTGGTGCGAGGCGAGCCAGCCGTGGTCGGCGTGGCCGCGTTCATCCGCTCTGCGGAGGGTCGGGACGATGTCGTTCGCTTTCATGTGGGCAGCATGCCATCCCTGCCTGCAGCCGGCCAATGCAATGAACTTGGTCTGAGCCATACTATCCATTATGCTGCCGCGAATGGAACTCCGACAATTGCGTCACTTCGTCGCCGTGGCCGAGACCGGCAACATCAGCCGCGCCGCGCAGCGGATCTTTCTGACGCAACCTGCCTTGAGCCGTCAGATCAAAGCCTTGGAGGAGGAGATCGGACAGACCCTCCTCGAACGGCAAGCGCACTCCATCCGCCTGACCCCGGCAGGCGAAATCCTGCTGCGGGAAGCCCGCGAGCTGTTGGAACATGCCGACCAGGCCCTGCGGCGCGTCCGAGCCTCCGGGCAGGGTGTCCGCCTTCGCGTCGGCTACGCGCCCTCGCTCGCCAGCGGCCTCCTCTCCGGCGCGGTGGAGCAGTTCACGCAGAAGCATCCGCAAGCCCGCGTGGAGCTCTTCGATCTCTCGACCCAGGAGATGCTTGCCGGACTCGAAGCGGACACTCTCGATGTCGCCATCACCGTCGGTCCCGGCCACGACACGCGCGGACTGCAGTGGACGCCGCTGGCGCAAGTCCCCTGGCAGCTCGCGGTGAACCGCCAGCATCCGCTGGCCCGCCAGTCGCGGGTGACGCCGGAGGAAGCGGCGCGGGAACCGCTGCTGGTCTTCTGCCAGCGCGACTATCCGGAGTATTGGGACATCGTCACCCGGTGGCTGCGGGAGCACCGGCAATGTCCCTCCATCGCCGGGGAGTACGACGGAGTGAACAGCCTGCTGGCGGCGGTGGAGTCGGGCCTCGGCGTTGCCCTCGTCACCACCCGTGCCGCCAAGCTCGTCCCGGAACGCGTCCGCCTGAAGGAACTGTCCGCCACGCCGGAGCCCCTGTGCATCGCCGCCGGACAGCGCACGGACCGCGCCGACGGAAAACCCTGCGCCGTGTTCATCGAGGAGCTGCGCCTCGCGGCCAGTGAATTGGGATGAGAGTTCCGGCTTCGGCAGACGCGCGCCCTACTTCTGCGGATGCTTCATCCCCATGTGGAACCCTACCGTGACCAGCGCCGCCGCCACCAGCAGGCCGTAGAGAACCATCCCTTGCGCCCCCAGCCCATAGCGGAAGCACAGCCAGGTCGAGCCGCCGAAATAATGGCCCAGAACGAGCGCGAACAGCAGTGTCAGGCCCAGTCTCCAGGGAAGGATCGAAACCAGAAAGACGCTGCCGACGAGATAGACCGCGTCCACGAGCAGGGCGACGAGATAGCCTTGGGACATGACCCAATGGAACAGACGGTTCCCTTCGTGCACCGTGGACGGGTTGCTCCAATAGCTCGCCGGCTGCCCCACGAAGGTGGCGGCCATGTCGAAGAGGATCACTCCCGCCATCACCCAGCGAAGCCGCCGGACAAGGCCGCGAACGTCGATTTCGGCGGTGGACGGGCGCGAGGGACTCATCGGGTCGGGAAAAGGGTTTGGAGGTTTGTCAGTCGACCGCTCCCCGGATGGCCGGAATGCCTTCCGGGTGGCAAGACCTTGGGAGTTTATCCCGGTCAGGCCACGCCGCCAGCGTTCCTTTCCACCATCCTGGTTGACCGTGCCGATCAACGGTCGCCGTCGGAAAGCAGGTAGCTGCGGACCTCCTCGCGGGTGGGCGAGCCCTTGCGGTCCCGGGTGGCGGCGCGGACGCGGGCGACCTCGTCCGCGTCGATGAAGGGGGCGTGGTTGCCGAAGCTGTTGCGGATGTAGCTGAGGACCGAGGCAATCCAGCGGTCGCTGTTCGTGGCCATCGGCGTCATCTGCGTGACGTAGGGTTTTCCGTCCTCTCCGCCGCCGGTCACGCCGTGGAGGAGGACGAGGATGGATTGTTCCGGCGGACCGAGCACGATGGGCGATCCCGCGAGCGGTGGCGCGAGGGTCGCTCCGGCAGACAGGCCCTCGGCGGGCGTGCCGCGGCCTTCGTTGCCGTGGCAGGCGAAGCAGAGCGATTTGTAGCCGACTTCGCCCAGGCCGAGAAACTTGCGCTCGGACTCGCTGAAGCGGGGGTCGGTGAGATACGGGCTGGGGGGGTGAAGGAGCTGGCGGCCGATTTCCTGCACGCCACGCGAGGGATGCCGGGCGAGAAGCGATTCGATCAGCTCGCGATGGCCGGGCCAGTCGAGCTGACGCGAGGTCATCATGACCTGGATGACGACGCCCGGATCGGGATCGTCGGCGAGGGCGAGCATGGCTTCTCGCAGCCGGACGGCTTCGGCGTCGGCTTCCTTGGAGAACAGCGACTCGCCCGCTCGGAGCGCCCCGGAACGGAGAGCAGGACTGGGGTCCAGCAAGCTGTCGCGCAAGAGGGCCGCATCGAGCGCTCCGAGTCCTTCGAGCGTCCAGAGCGCGTGCAGCCGGGCGAGCTCCTTGTCGTTTCCTCGCGCCATTTCCCGCAGGGCCGGAACGACGGACCCGTCCTGCCGCAGGACGAGCAGCTTCTGCGCGGTGTCGCGCCACCAGCCGTTCGGATGCGCGAGGCGCTCGGCGAGTTTCGCGGGCGTTTCGTCGAGCAGGCGCGGCGGCTCGGAAGGAGCCGTGCTTTCATGGACGAGACGCCAGATGCGGCCCCGACCGATGTTTTTTTCCAGACCGTGCTTCTGTACCACGTCGCGGAGATAGCTGCCCTCCTTGATGGCCACGGCCTCCTGCACGACGCCGCGGTACATGTCCACGATGTAGACGGTGCCGTCGGGGGCGGTGGCGACGTTCACGGGACGGAAGTTCGGGTCGGTCGAACGGATGAACTCGGACTTCGCGTGCGGATTGCGCAGGTGGGTGACGCCGTCGCGGACCTCGACCTTGGCGCGGCGGACGAGCCGGCCCACGGGCTCGCAAACCAGCAAGTCGCCGTACAGTTCGGCGGGGAGGCGATCGCCGCGCACGATGTCGCTGCCGCAGGGCGAGCTGAAATGGTTCAGCGTCCCGTCCTCCGGACGGTAGCGGAAGGCGCCGCCCTCCACATCGGCAAGCCCGACGAGCGGCCACACCTCGGAGAAATCGTCCGGGGTCTGCCCGGTGATGTCGAAGCCCCCGTAGAGGATGGGCTGCTGGAAGTTCTGCGGCCCGCGCTCGGCACCGCCGGTGAACCAGAGCTTGCCCCGGTCGTCCTGCGCCACGCCCCACTGGCCGCCGTTGGGCGGGGTTTCCTGCCGCAGCGGCTCGCGGCCCGGACCGTTCCAGCGCAGCCGGTAGGCGTTGTAGCTGGCGTAGATCCAGTTGTCGAGGCACCAGACGAGGCCGCTGGGCTGATGCTCGAGGTTGCCGCCGCGCGGACCTCCGGCGAACCATCGCTCCTTCTCGTCCGCCACGCCGTCGCCGTCGGTGTCGCGGTAGAGATGCAGGTCGTTCGTGTCCGTCTCGCCGACGAGCAAGGCGTCCTCGAGCGGCAGGATCATGCGCGGCAGCACGAGGCCGTCGATGAAGACGCTGTGGCGGTCGAAGACGCCGTCGCCCTTGCTCGACCAGTGCATGGAGACACGGCCGTTTTTCTCACGCTGGCCGGTGCCTTCGAGATCCTGCATGAAAGCACGCATCTCGGCCACGAACATCCGTCCGTTGCCGTCGAAGGCGATGGCGACCGGCTCCTTGATGTCGGGATCGCCGACGACCAGCTCCATCCGGTAGCCGGGCGGCAGGTGGAAGGTCGCGAGTTGTTCCTCGGCGCTGAGGTAGGGCGTCGTCTGGGCGGAGGCCGCCGGGCCGAGGCCGTTCGCCAGGAGGAAGGGAAGCAGGACCTTCGCTTTCATCCGAAATAGGAACTGACCGGCGCGTTCTCGTCGTCCGCGACATGGATCCAGATGTGGACATGCGGCGCGCCCCGGAAATACCAGACGAAGGACGGCCCCTCGATGCGCCACACATCCCACTCGCCGTCGCCGTCCATGTCCAACTGCTCGTAGAAGGCCATGTGGCAGGCCTCGAGGCCGCCCTGTTTTTGCAGGCAGCGCATCACCTGGTCGCGATACGCCTCGCGATAGGGTTCGAGCAGGCCGGCGAGCGTGGCCCGCACCGCGTCCTGCTGCTCGCGTCCCATTTCGGCGACGGGCAGGCCGGGGAAGTCGCCGCCCGGCCCGCGAAAGCGAATCTCCGCCTCGCGCCGGTCGTCGCGCTCGATGCCGGGCCTCACCGTGGTGCGGTCGATCCCCCGGCGCAGTTCCCTGTCCACCCGTGAGAGTTCCTCCGGCGTCGGCTGGCGCAGTTGCCGGTCCATGTCCGCCATCACTTCCGCCTTCGTCGTCGCGAAAGGCACCTGCGCCTTCACGAGAGCGCGGCCTCGTTGCCTCTCGTCGAGCAGGGCATAGACCCGGTTCGCCAGCTTCGACTGGTACCACCAGATATTCCCCGGATGCCCGCTCTCCTCGTAGAAGCCCGTGGGCTGGTGCCCGTGGGCGAGGCCTCCGCCGAAGGCCGAAGGCGTGTCGTGCCCGCTGCCCGCGCGCAGGGTGAGATGGTTGCCGGTGATCAGGCACTGGAAATGCTTCGCGTCCGGCGCTCCGAAGAAGGCGATGGCCTGGTCCTCGCCCCAGGGGCCGCCATGGTCGTCCTCGCCCTGCTGCTGCAGCTTCTCCGTCCAGCCCGGGGCCATCACCGTTTTCATCACTTCGAGCACGAGGCCGCGCTGCTCGTCCGTGTAGAAATCGCTGGCGAGCAACTGGGGCGTGATCTTCCAGGCATTCGAGGTATGCGTACGCAGCAGCACGCCCTCCGGATCGGCAAAGTGCAGCGGCTGGCGGCCATACTCGATATCGACGCGATGATCCCAGTCGAAGCAGACCACCTCGCGTTGCGCCGCGCCGAGGCTTTCATACAGCGCCCGCATCGCCTCGTGCGAGCCGCTGCGACCGCCTGCGGAGGCGGCGAAGGCCGGGGGCTGGCGGGCGACCAGCATCGCGCCGAGCGCGGTGGCGGAGGAGGCTTTGAGGAAACGGCGGCGCGAGGCGGATGGAGGGGATTCTGAATCCATATCGATCAGGCGGCAAGAGGTGGTCCTGAAAGGGACGCTACGCTCCGAGGGCTGACCGAAAAAGCGAATGGGGTTGCGGTTATCCGCAAATCGGTGACGATTTTTCCCGACCATGTATCTCCCTGCGGAATTCCAGCGAGCCGGTGTCGGCGTGCATCCGATCAGCGCGGGCGTGTTCGTCGGCGACGGGAGGATGGTGGGGCGCCGGATGATCCACACGGGCATGGGCATCAGCTTCGATATCGAGGGTTCGGCGCACGAGACGATGGAGCACGGCGAATTCCTCGTGCGTCCCGGCGAAGTCATCTGCCTGTGGCCGCAGAAATGGCACGACGTGACCGAACATCAGGGCGTGCCGCTGCAAACGATCTGGTGCGAGCTGGCCGGACACTCGGTGCCAAAGGTGGCGCGGCTCTTCGGCGTCACGCCCGACAGACCCATCGTGCGGCCCGCGCAGGAGGACGAAGTCCACGCTTTGTTCAAGGAAATCGTCGCGGGCTTCCACTCGCCGGAGACGCTGCACCCCGGTCACTTCCTCCAGCGTTTCCACCGCATCGCCGAGCTGTGCGCACAAGGCAACACCGGACGCGTCACCTCCGGCCGCCGCCCCACCGAGACCCTCGTGCAGCGGGCGATCCGCGTCTGCGAAACCGGAATGCTCGCTTTTCCCACGGTCGAGCAACTCGCGAAGCAGCTCGGCGTAAGCCAGAACACGCTCCTCAACGCCTGTCGCCGCGAACTGGGCCTCAGCGCCGTCGAACTGATCGTCCGCATCAAGCTCGACAAGGCCCGCGAACTGCTGCGCACGACGGATCACAAGCTCCTGAGCATCGCCCTGGCCTGCGGCTTCCGCAGCCTCAGCCACTTCGTCCATACCTTCCGAAAAGCCACGGGCGACACGCCCGATGCCTGGCGTCGCAAGCACCGGAGATGAATGGCTTCCTCTGGCCGATGGGCGTCGGCGGCTCCCCATGGTCCCACCGCTCTTCCGGCTCGTCCTGCCACATCCGGCCCACCTCCCGAGCGGCTCAAGAAAAGGACGCAAGAAAGACGTCGACCTCTGGACGCGTCGGCAGGCATCCCCTGCCCCCCAACGCCGTCGCCGCCATTGCCGCAGCAGCCGAAGCAAACCGGGCGCAGGACGGCCACGGTTCCCCTCGCACCACGCCCGCGAGAAAGGTCCCGTGGAAGACGTCGCCGCATCCGGTGGTGTCGACGATGCGGGAAAGGGCGAAAGCGGGCCGATGCAAACACGTCCCGTCGTCCGCGAGGAACCAGCTCCCGAAAGCGCCCTCGGTGATGCCCGTCAATTTCGCCCCCCATTGCGCGAGACGCCCGAGCTGCGCCTCGCGATCCCCTTCTCCGACGGCGTGGTCGGCGAAGTCCGCGGCGACGATGAGCAGATCGACGAGCGGGAACAGTTCCTCGAATTTCGGATCGTAGCGATGCGCTCCGCCGTCGAAAGAGACGAGGCCGCCCGTCTCGCGCACGGTCCGCGCCGCCGCGAGGCAGGCAGGCCAGTGACGACCGTTGAGATGGAGGACGCGGCATCGCGAAAGAAGACCGGACGGCAGTTCGTCCCCGCCCAAGGGAGCGATATCTCCCTCGTCGTAGAGCAAATGCCGTTCCCCGTCGGATTGCCGCACCAGCACGGTGCCAAGCGTGCTGGTGCCTCCTTCCTCATGGAGGAGGTGTTCCACGGACACGCCGAAACGCTCGTAATCGGCGCGGAGAAGGCGACCTCGCCAGTCGTCGCCGACGCGGTCCAGAATGGCGGTGGTCGCGCCGAAGCGCGAAGCGGCGCAAAGCGCGGTCGGCACAGGCCCCCCGCCCATCAGCGCCGACTCGAGCACGCGGGTGACGCCTCCATCCGGGGGAAAGGCCTCGACGACCTGGACGAGGTCGAGCACGGACATGCCGAGACCGACGATCTCAGGCGCCCGATCCTGCGGCATCAGTTGCTGTGGCCCTTCAGCCAGGAAACGACCGCCTCGGTCATCTGGACGAGGCCGTCGCCGCTGTAGACGTGGTCCACGCCCGGCAGGATGACGATCTCCTTCGGCTCGTAGGCGTTCGCATAGATCTCCTGACCCTCCTCGACCGGCACGACGTCGTCGGCATCGCCGTGGACGATGAGCCACGGAACCTCGATCTTCTCGGTCTTCGAAAGCACGTTGCCGATCTTGGTCAGATCGTCGACGAAGGCCTGGGACAACGGACAGCCCTGGTCGTCCCACATGCAGCCCTTTCCGGGCTGCTGGTCGCCGAACTCGCGCTCGACGAACTGCTTCGTGTGGACCATTCCGGAGAGCGAGACAAGCAGCTCGATGCGCTCGTCCTTCGCCGCGGCCAGCACGCCGACGGCGGCTCCCATGCTGTGGCCGATGTAGCAGATGCGGTGGTAGCCTTCCTCCTCGGCTGCATCGACGACCGCCTTGAGGTCCTTCAGCTCCTTGGAAATGGTGCAGTCCTCGAACTTGCCTCCCGACTTGCCGTTTCCGGAGAAGGAGAAACGGAGAGCGTTGAATCCCTCCTTCTCCAACGCTTCGGCAAGGGCGATCGCCCACGGACGGTCCTTGTTGCCGGTGACCCCATGACCGATGATCGCGAGGAGGGAAGTGTCCGAAGGATCTCCGTGGAACTCGTAGTCGAGCGATTCCTTGGAGGAGTTGAGAATTTCAAGATGCATGCAGTTCGGCCGAGGCGGTTGTCGCGATAATTTGCGGGGACGTTCCGAATTGTCTAAGCGAAAAAAGCGAAAAAACACGCCTTCTCAGAACTGGGTGTCGAAGACGCGGACCTCCCGGAACCATTGGGAGAAACCCTTCACGAAGACCTCGTGCCCGGGATGCACCTGGTAGGCGTCGTGCTGCGCGACCGAATCGAATTCGAGGACGAGGGCGTAGTCGAAGCTGTTGTGCGTGACGGGGCGCTCGGGAGTCGCCGCCGCCTTGCCGAAGGAGCCCGCCGCAACCACATCGATGCGGAAGAGCGCGCGGAGCCCGTCCTCGAAAGAGGATTTTTGTTCGTCGGTTAGGGCGGGATCGAGCCAGAAGTAGACATTGTGTCGGACCATGGCGCGGAGCCTAGGCGAGGCGCCCCGTCGAATCAACCGGCAATCTGCGGGCGCGGGCTTCGGATTCCGGTATTCACCCCGCCGCGAGCGCCTTCGTGGCGTTGCCCAGCATCACTTGGATGTGCGGCGTGTAGAGGTCGGGCTCGAGCAGGAAGGAATCGTGCCCCTTTTCCGAATGCACCGTGAAATAGAGATGCGGCACCGAAGCCAGCTTGAGATGCTCGACGAGGGCGGCCTGCTCCTCGGGATAGAAGCAGTAGTCCTCGTCGATGCTGAAGACGAGATACTGGTGCCCCGCCTCGCGCGAACGGGCGAAGAGATCGGACGCGTCCTTCGCCCCGCCCTCGCGCACGGGATCGTAGCGGCTCCACGCCTCGCAGATGCGCAGGTAGGTGTTCGCGTCGAAGCGGTCGGTGAACTTCTTCCCTTGGTGCAGCATGTAGCTCTCGACGTGGTCATGCGCCTGGTACCAGGAGAAGCGGTCCCCGGGATGGATCACGTCCTTGCTCGCGCGCCGCTCGATCGCGTCGAGATGGACGAAGGTCTTGTGGCTGATCATGCGGGCGAGGGAGAGCCCGGTCTCGGGAGCCCCGCTCCCGTAGTAGTCCCCGCCCCGGAAGCTCGGATCGTTCTCGATCGCGAGGATCTGCTCGAGGAGGATGATGCGATTCAGGACCGTCGTCTTCACCCCGGAGGCGATCGATATGACGAGGCGGACGCGCTCCGGACAGGTGGTCGCGAAGGTCGTCGCGCCGAGCCCGCCCGTCGATGGGCCGACCACGGCGAGGAGCCTCTCGATCCCGAGCCGGTCGAGGAGCATGGCCTGGCTGCGCACGATGTCGGCGATGGTGACGTGGGGGAAGGCCGAGCCATAGGGCTGGCCCGTCGCCGGATGGAGGCTCGCCGGTCCGGTCGATCCGTAGCATCCGCCCAGGTAGTTCGCGCAGACCACGCAATAGCGATCCGTGTCGAGGGCCTTTCCAGGACCGATGAAGGGATCCCACCAGCCGCTCACACATTCCTGTGTCCAGAACTCGTTCCCTTCGACCCAGGGGTTGTGCCCCGCCGCATGCTGGCTGCCGGAAAAGGCATGGAAGAGCAGAACGGCGTTCGACCGGTCCTCGTTCAGCTCGCCGTAGGTCTCGTAGGCGATCTGGACATGGTCGAGAGATTCGCCGCTTCGGAAAAAGAAAGGCTCTTCCGGCGTCGCGATGGTTTCAAAACGCGTTTCAACAGGTCCGATATCCGTCATCCAAAGCTACAGGGCGGGAAGGCTAAACCACTGAAAACCAAACCGCCACCCTTTTGGGTGTCATAACCGCCCGCACGCTCGGCTCCCTTGACTCCCGCCCAAGAACCCCTGACCCTATCCGGGTGAGCCTGCTCGACCGCCTTTTCTCCCCTTCCCCAAACAATACCGACGAAATGCCCGGAGGCATCCGTCTCGTCGTCGGCCTAGGCAACCCCGGACCGGAATACGAAGGCACGCGGCACAACGTCGGCTTCGACCTCGTCGACCGCCTCGCCCGGGAGCGCGGCCTGAAATGGGAGAAGGCGCACAAGTTCCGCGCCAAGATCGCCACCGCCAAGGACGGCGTCGTCTTCGCCAAGCCCCTCACCTACATGAACCTGAGCGGGAACGCCGTCTCCCGGCTGATGCGGCACCACCGTCTCGGACCGGACCAACTCCTCGTTCTCTACGACGACACCGCCCTGCCTCCCGGCGGGCTGCGCTTTCGTCCCGGCGGCTCCGCCGGAGGCCACAACGGCATCAAGTCCCTCCTCGGATCTCTCGGCACCGAAGCCTTTCCTCGCCTCCGGATCGGCATCGGCCCGGCCCCGGACAACGGGGACCTCGTCGAGCATGTCCTCGGACGCTTTACCGACGAGGAACGCGCGGAAATGGAAAAAGTCCTCGAAATCGCCGCAGAAGGAGTAAATTGTGCGCTTTCCGCCGGACTGGACACGGCCATGAACCGCTACAACCGACGGAGCTGATTGAACCCGCGACACGCAGGATCCGCCACCGGATCGCCCCCACCCATCCTATGAAACGCAAATACGAAGGAGTCTACATCCTCAAACTCCAAGGCCAGGACGAGACCATCGACGAGATGGTCGGCAAGATCACGAAAGAGCTCGAGTCCAACGGCGCTGTCCTCGAGCAGATCGACCGGCTCGGCCGCAAGGAGTTCGTCAACGCCAACCACGCCAAGCAGACGCACGGCTACTACGTCCAATACCGCTTCGAAGCCGAGCCCTCCGCGATCCACGAAGTCGAGACGCACCTGAAGCTCAGCGATCAGGTGATGCTTCAGCACTACCGCCGCCTCTGACCGACCTCCGACGGGAAATCCTCGCCTGCGTTGTCCAATCTTTCCGGCCTCCCCGGCTTCCGGCTGCGGGAGGCCGCTTTGTTTCCACCCGACAGGGTTGCTTGCCCGAACCAACCCTCTGTTCCACCCGGTCCGGAACCTGCTTTCCATCGGAGTACCCGGACGCTCCCGGCATGGCGTACCCTGACATCGCCTCGCCGGGACCGGATATTGTCCAAAGGAATGCAGATCTCACCGACCATCGGCGCACTTTCTCTGGCCCTCTTCCTCGCTTTCGGAACAGGGTCCGCCGCCGTGCTCGATCTGGAGCACCATCCCGGCAAGGCGATCTACGAGAAGCTCTGCCTCGACTGCCACGGGCCGAAGGGCGAAGGCGTCAAGGGCAAGGCCGACGACCCGCTCGTCGGCGGCCGCACCTTGGAATCCCTCGCCGGCCGCATCGACCGCACCATGCCCGAGGACGATCCGGAGCTCTGCGTCGGCGAGGAGGCCGAGGCCGTCGCGGCCTACATCTACGATGCCTTCTACTCCGAAGCGGCGCGCGCCCGCAACACCCCGGCCCGGATCGAGCTCAGTCGCCTCACCGTGCCGCAATACCGCAACTCGGTGGCCGATCTCATCCTCAGCTTCCGCGGGGATGTCTGGATCGGAGAGAAGCGCGGACTGAAAGCCCGCTACTTCGGCGACCGCGGCTTCAACGAACGCAAGGAGTTCCGCGAACAGGAGAAGCCCGACAAATACGAGCGCGTCGATGCGGTGGTGCGGATCGATTTCGGCGAAGGCGTTCCGAAACACGAGGAGGCGAAGGAATTCTCGCCCGAGCAGTTCTCGATCCGCTGGGAGGGCACCCTCCTTCCGGAGGAAACCGGCGTCTACGAGTTCGTCGTGAAGACGCGCAACGGCGTCACCCTCTGGGTCAACGACCGCGACCGCGGCGAGGAGGCGGGCGGCAAGACCATCGACGGCTGGGTCGCCCCGCACAACGACGTGCGCGAGGAGACCGGCAGCGTCTTCCTCGTGGCCGGACGCCCCTATCCCATCCGGCTCGACTTCTTCACCTACAAGGAGAAGGCCGCCTCCGTCGAGCTGCTCTGGAAGCCACCCCACGGCATCCTCGAAACCATCCCGGAACGGAGCCTCACCCCCGACTGGTCGCACGAGTCGCTTCTCCTCGAAACGCCCTTCCCCGCCGACGACCGCAGCGTCGGCTACGAACGCGGCACCATGGTTTCCAAAGCCTGGCTCGAAGCCGTCACCGCCGGTGCCGCCACCGCCTCGGACCATGTCGTCGGGCGGCTCGACGAGCTGGCGAGGACCAAGCGCGACCAGCCCGACCGCCGCCAGAAGATCGAGGAGTTCGCCGAAGCCTTCGTCGCCCGCGCCTTCCGCCGTCCTCTCTCGGAGGAGGAGAAGGAGCGTTTTGTCAGGATCCATTTCAAGGACGATGCGAATCCCGAGCAGGCCGTGAAGCGCCTCCTCCTCCAGACGCTCTCCTCGCCGCGCTTCCTCTACCCCGACGCTGCCGGCCCCGTGCAGCCGGACCGCTGGACCCTCGCCTCGCGCCTCGCCCTCTTCCTCTGGGATTCGGTGCCGAACCAGCGGCTCCTCGAACTCGCGAACAAAGGCGAGCTCGACAAGCCCGAGAAGCTCGACGGCATCGTCAACGAGATGGTGTGGAACTGGCGCACCCGGGCGAAGCTGCGCGGCTTCTACCACCACTGGCTCGAGATGGAGCGCGCCGACGAGCTGGTGAAGGACAAGGGCACCTTCCCCGACTTCGATCCCGCCGTCGCCGCCGACCTGCGCA
Source organism: Verrucomicrobiales bacterium (assembly GCA_037190325.1). Classification (GTDB taxonomy): domain Bacteria; phylum Verrucomicrobiota; class Verrucomicrobiia; order Verrucomicrobiales; family DEV007; genus Arctic95D-9. Next base: position 83,896 of record JBBCIU010000022.1, read on the forward strand.
CCTCGCTGCACGTCTTCCTCGACGAGGCCACCTGGGGCAAGAAGGCCGGCTACCGAGAACTGCTCCTTTCCCAGGAAATCCCCTTGAACGGCCGTCTCGCCAAGCTCTACGGAGCGGAGGCGAAAGGCGATTTCCAGCCCGTCTCCCTCGACGGCGGCAAGCGCGCCGGGCTCATCACCCACCCCTACCTCCTCTCCTATCTCGCCTATCACAACAACACCTCTCCCATCCACCGCGGCGTCTTCCTCACCCGCCATGTCCTCGGGATGCCCCTGAAGTCGCCGCCGATGGCGAACGAGTTCAAGGACGGCGCCTTCGACCCCTCCCTGACGATGCGCGAGAAAGTCGCCGAAATGACCAAGTCCCAGGACTGCATGGCCTGCCACGTCACCATCAACCCCCTCGGCTTCAGCCTCGAGAACTACGACGGCATCGGCCGCTGGCGCGAGCAGGACCGGGGCAAGCCCGTGAACGCGAGGAGCGACTTCCACACCGACGACGACCGCACCCTGCCGCTGACCGGCCCCCGCGACGTCGCCGAACTCGCCGCCAACGCCCCCTCGGCCCACCGCACCTTCGTCGAGAAGCTCTTCCACCACCTCGTGAAGCAGCCCGTCCGCGCCTACGGCGAGGACGAGATGGAGAAGCTCCGCGTCGCCTTCGAGCAAGGTGGCTACCAGATCCCCAATCTGATCAAGCATATCGCCCTCACCACCGTCACCCACGCCGCCGAGTCCGATCCCGGCCTCGCCAGCCGCTGACTTGAAACCTCAAGACTGAAACCCTAGACTTAGAGAAGATGATCCGTCGCGACTTCCTCCGCCAGCTCGGTGCCTCCAGCGCCGTCCTTCCCTTCCTCGCCGGTCTCCCCGGGCTTGCCGCCGAGGGACGGAAGAAGCAGCGCCTCATCTTCCTGTTCTCGCCGAACGGCACGATCCCCTGGGAGTTCTGGCCCGAGGGCGAGGGGCTGAACTTCAAGCGCATCCTCAAGCCGCTCGAACCCTTCAAGGACCAGGTCCTCACCCTGAAGGGCGTCAACAACAAGGTCGATGGGGACGGCGACCGCCACATGCGGGGGATGAGCTGTCTCCTCACGGGAACCGAGCTGTTCCCAGGCAACATCCAGGGCGGCTCCGACACCCCGGCCGGCTGGGCCAGCGGCATCTCCATCGACCAGGAGATCAAGAACTTCCTCCAGAGCCGCGAGGAGACGCGGACCCGCTTCGGCTCGCTCGAGTTCGGCGTCGCCGTGCCGAACCGCGCCGACCCTTGGACGCGTATGTCCTACGCCGGGCCGAATCAGCCCATCGCTCCCGTCGACGACCCCGAGCAGATGCTGGGCAAGCTCTACGGCCGCCTGAAGGACCGCGAGAGCCTCGTCTCCATCGTCGACGGCGTGCGCGAGGATCTCCTCAGCGTCGCCAAGAAGCTCGGCGCCGAGGACCGCGCCCGTCTCGAGGAGCACCTCGCCCTCGTCCGCGAAATGGAGGTCGAGCTGTCGCAGGCCAACGAGCAGACCGAGCTCGCCCACCCCGTCCCCGACATCGATCCCGACATCGAACTGGTCAACGACAACACCCCGCGCATCAGCCGCATGCAGATCGATCTGCTCGTCAACGCCATGGCCAACGACATGACCCGCGTCGCGTCGCTGCAGTACATGCGCTCCGTCGGCATGGCGCGGATGAGCTGGCTCGGAGTGAAGGACGGCCACCACACCCTCTCCCACGAGTCCGACGACAACAAGGACGCCGTCGAGCAGCTCGTCAAAATCAACGAATGGTTCGCCGGCGAACTCGCCTACCTCGTGAAGAAGCTCGCCGACACCCCCGAGCCCGGCGGCGACGGCTCCATGCTCGACCACACCCTCGTCGTCTGGCTCAACGAACTCGGCAAGGGCAACAGCCACACCCTCGACGACATCCCCTTCGTCCTCGTCGGCGGCAAGGCCCACGGCATCAAGACCGGCCGCGCCCTCGCCTTCGACAAGGCCGCCCACAACCGCCTCTGGCTCACCCTCGCGCATTCGATGGGCCACGGCATCGGTCACTTCGGGACCGAGAAGTTCTGCGAAGGCGGACCGCTGGATCTGGGGTAGAGGTGGATGACCGGACGCGCCCTCCCCTTCGCCGCCCTTCTCCTGCTTCTTTGCTGCGGATGCGGGAAGAAGCCCCATGCCACGGCGGACGCGGTGGACCGCTTCCTCGCCGGAGGCATCGACTCGCTCGCGGTCCACTCGATCTTCCCACGGGCTCCGGAAATCGACGGCGTCGGCGACGATGAGACCTACGAGAAGCTGCTCGCCACGGTGACCCCGGACTTCTTCCACGGCTATCCGGTGCTCCAAACGGCCACGACCAGCGAGCCCGGCAGCATCGACGACCTGCTGAAGTCGGTGACCCCCTCGATGCGGGCCAGCGCCTACGGAGCCAAGTGCTTCGACCCGCGCCACGGATTGCGGCTCACGCGGGGCGATGCCCATCTCGATCTCGTGATCTGCTACGAGTGCGAGCACGTCCAGCTCTGGGAAGCCGGGACCGAACATCCCTACGAGACGATCGCGGAGTGCTCGAAGGATGCCCTCGACCGCTTCCTCGCCGCCGCGAAGCCGTGAGGTCTAAATTTGCGTTCGATCTTCCGTGCAAGCCCAGCCTCTGACCCGGACGACATGGCCGAGCATACCATCGGATATCTCATCGCGCTGGGCTTGGTCATCGCCACCGTTGCCGGCGGTGCGGCCGGGATGATCATCCTCTGCAAACGCCGCATCCTCTCCCTCTTGCCGGAAACACCTCGCTGGCGGCTCCGGCTGCTGCCTCTGCCGATCTTCTTGTGCCTGCTCGCCAATCCCGACCGCGTATTGAGCCTTGCCGCGTATTCCGAAGCCCATCCGGAACGAGGGGTCTTTCTCTCCTATCCAGAGAACATGGCCTGGAATGTGGGCCGCTTCTTTTTTGCCGCATTGATCATCATGGCCCTCCTTCCCTTCGCCTTCACCTGGAATCCCCGGATCCTCGGCAAAATCGGCCTCACCATCCTGTGGACGCACCTCGTCTGGATGGCGTTCCCTTTCGATCTTCTCGGTCTCAGCACCGGAGTCCCGTTCCAGGATTGACTGAAGGCCCCCATCCCGGCCATTCGCGAAACATGCCGCTCGGTTCCCCTCCTGCTTTTTCCACACCCCCGCGACAAAAGAGTTGACGCGGGACGCCTCGGAAGGAACCATTCCGCACGGTCGGCCCCATCGTCGGGCACCCGACCGCAGAAAGACATCGCCGACCGGACCCCCGGAAGCCCTCTGCGTCAACCGCCGTTGACCTTTTCCACAGCAGGGACCGCGACGCCACCTTCGTCCCCGCTCTCCGAAGGACTTCCCGGTTGACCGTTCCACCCGCCACTCTGTCCGCGTCCCCGCTGGGACCACGGACTGCCCGGGCCCCGTCCAACGATCACCCTCTCCCATCGCCCCGCCGTGGGCATTTCCTTCCATGCAATGAGCACCAAGCAGAACCATCTGATCACCCTGGGACCGGATGCCGCCCGCAATCTGGCCACGGCCACGGTCACCAAACCCCAGTGGGACGAGATTTCGCCTCGCTGGCTCCTGAAGCTGCTGCCCTACGTCGATGTCGACGGCGGGATCTACCGCGTGAACCGCGTCCAGACCCCGGAGGGCAAGCCCACGGTGGATCTCGTCACCACCGACGGAGGGGAGGACCATCTTCCCGGCACCTTCGTCCCCTACGAGGAGGAACCCCGGGAGTACCACCTCGCGAGCATCCAGACCGTGCTGAAGACGCACACCCGCACCACCGACCTCTACAGCAACCGCATCGACCAGCTCCGCGAACAGGTGCGCCTCACCGTCGAGGCGGTGAAGGAACGCGAGGAATGGGAGCTGCTCAACCATCCCGACTTCGGCCTGCTCAAGGACGTCGTGCCGAAGCAGCGCCTCACGACCCGGAAGGGCACGCCGACCCCGGACGACCTCGACGAGCTGCTCACCCTCGTATGGAAGAAGCCCGCCTTCTTCCTCGCCCACCCCAAGGCCATCGCCGCCTTCGGGCGGGAGGCGACGCGCCGGGGCGTGCCCCCTCCGACCGTCTCCCTCTTCGGCTCGCCCTTCATCACCTGGCGCGGGGTGCCGCTCATCCCGAGCGACAAGCTCGCGGTGAACGAGGAAGGGGACACCACCATCCTCCTACTGCGCGTGGGCGAATCGCAGCGCGGCGTCGTCGGCCTGCAGAAGGCGGGCGTCGCGGGCGAGATCGAGCCCGGCCTCTCCGTCCGCTACATGGGGACGGACGGACAGTCGATCGCCTCGCATCTGGTGACCCGCTACTTCTCCATCGCCGCGCTCGACGAGGACGCGGTGGCCCGCCTCGACGGCGTCAACGTCACTCGCTACCACGAGTATGTCTACCCCACGGCTTGATCTGTCCGGCGTCGATTTCGGAGCCGAAGGCGATCCCTTCGGCTCCGGATTGATCGCCCGGCTTGCGAACGACGCCTATTTCGGACGCGTGGAGGAGACGGCGTTCCTGCCGAGCTTCGTTCCTCCGGGCTTCCCGGCATTGAAGGAGTCCTCTCCCTCCGGGGATCTGGAGACGATCGAACTGTCCCGCGGCTTTCCCGCGACGGAATCCGGACCGCCTCCCGTCCATCCGAACGTGGTCTCGGTCGATCCCGAGCCAACGGAGACGAAGCCCGTCGAGCCGGAGGCATACACGGGCGAGGGCGAGGCGGGCGCCTACGAGTTCGGCGAACCTCGCTCGATCTTCGCGGAGGAACGCCGCAGCGGCTTCAAAGGGGAGGAACCGACGGACGGCCTGCTCGCAAACCTCGACCCATCGGCAGCGCCCGGAGCCGAATCCTTCTATTTCCTCAAGGGCCTCCCGGGAGCGGAGACACCGGCGGCCACCGCCCAGTCGGGCTCCGCGCTCGCGGGCTCGCGCCCGGTCTTCGACATCGAAGGCGCGCGCGCCGAATTCCCCGCCCTTCACCAGCTCGTCAACGGCAAGCCCCTCGTCTGGCTCGACAACGCCGCGACGACGCACAAGCCGCAGGCGGTCATCGACGCCACCTCGCGCTTCTACAGCCGGGACAACTCGAACATCCACCGCGCCGCGCACACCCTCGCGGAACGCTCTACCGAGCTCTTCGAGGGCGGTCGCGAAAAGACGCGCCAGTTCCTCGGCGCGGCCGACGCGAAGGAGATCGTCTTCGTCCGCGGCACCACCGAGGGCATCAACCTCGTCGCGCAGACCTACGGGCGGAAGCATGTGGGCGCGGGCGACGAGATCCTCGTGACCGAGCTCGAGCACCACGCCAACATCGTCCCCTGGCAGCTCCTCGCGGAGCAGACCGGGGCGAGTCTCCGCTACATTCCCATCGACGACCGGGGCGAGCTGATCCTCGAGGCGCTGCCGAAGCTCCTTTCCGAAAAGACCAGGATCGTCTCCGTGGCCCACGTCTCCAACGCCCTCGGCACCGTCAATCCCGTCGAGGAGATCATCGCCCAGGCACACGCCCTCGGCATCCCCGTGGTCGTCGACGGCGCGCAATCGACGCCGCACCTCCCCGTGAACGTCCAGGCGCTCGATGCGGACTTCTACGTCTTCAGCGGCCACAAGGTCTTCGCCCCCACCGGCATCGGCGCGGTCTACGGCAAGGCCGCGCTGTGGGAATCCCTCCCTCCCTGGCAGGGCGGCGGGCACATGATCCGCGACGTCACCTTCGAGCGGACCGTCTACCAGAATCCGCCGGAGCGCTTCGAGGCCGGCACCCCGGACATCGCCGGCGTCGTCGGCCTCGGGGCGGCGATCGACTTCCTCTTCCGTCTCGGCATTCCCGCCATCGCCGCCTACGAGCACGCCCTCCTCGAATACGGGACGGAGGCCCTCTCCTCGATCCGGGGGATCCGCCCCATCGGCACCGCCCCGAACAAGGCGAGCGTCATGGGCTTCGTCATCCCCGGCGTGTCCAACGAGTCGATCGCCAAGCACCTGGACCGCCACGGCATCGCCGTGCGCGCGGGCCACCACTGCGCCATGCCCGCGCTGCGCCATTTCGGGCTCGAAAGCACCGTCCGCCCCTCCGTCGCCTTCTACAACACGACCGAGGAGATCGACACGCTCGTCCGCGCCCTCCATTCCCTGCCGCGCCACTGAGAGAAGCTATGAAGAGCCTGACCGTCAGCGAACTTGCCGAGCGTCTCGAATCGGGCCGCGCCACGGTCCTCGTCGATGTGCGCACGCCCGCCGAATTCGACCGGCTGCACGCCGCGGGCGCGGTGAACGTGCCCCTCGACGAGCTGAGCGTCGCCCGGCTCGCGGACGCCGGTCTGGACGGCGAGATCCACCTGCTCTGCCAGAGCGGAACCCGAGCTGCGAAAGCCGCCCAGATCCTGGCGGGCCAGGGCCTCTCCGGAACCGTCGTCGAGGGCGGCACCGTCGCCTGGACCGAGGCGGGTCTCCCCGTCGTCCGAGGGGCGAGCCGCGTCATCGGCTTGGAGCGCCAGGTCCGCCTCGCGGCGGGATCGCTCGTCCTTCTCGGCGTGCTCCTCGGGTTCTGGCTGCACCCGGCGGCCTTCGGTCTCTCCGCCTTCGTCGGGGCCGGGCTCGTCTTCGCCGGCGCCACCGACTGGTGCGGCATGGCGCTCCTGCTCGCCAAGGCCCCGTGGAACCGCGCGCCGCGTCCCTGAGACCGGAGCCGAGCACCGCCTCTCCGCATGGACAAGTTTTCGGACTGGCACATCCCGGAGCTGCTTGCGTCCTACGAGCGTTTCGGGGGATTCAACGGGAACGATTCCCACAACATGCCCTCGAAGGGAGCCGTGGGGCAGATCTGCGAGGACCTTCTCCAGATCCTCTTTCCCGGTTTCCACGACAGCGACGTGGTGCAGCTCGACCTCCTCGCCCAGATCACCGCCGAACGGATGATGTCCGTGATCCGGCGCCTGCAGGTCCAGGTGCGGAAGAGCGTCCGCATCGGCGATCCGTCCAAGCCGACCGGACGCACTGCTCCGATCATGCGGCGCTTCACCCGTGCCATCCCCGCCGTGCGCGAGCTGCTCAAGCACGACGTCGAAGCCGCCCTCGACGGGGATCCCTCGGCCATGAGCCAGGAGGAGATCATCCTTTCCTTCCCCTTCATCGAGGCCATCGCGATCCAGCGGCTCGCGCACCGTCTCTACCGCGAGGGCGCTCCCATCATCCCCCGGATGATGACGGAGTGGGCGCACGCCCGCACCGGGATCGACATCCATCCCGGCGCCTCCATCGGCACGCACTTCTTCATCGACCACGGCACCGGCGTCGTCATCGGCGAGACCTGCGTCATCGGCAACCACGTGAAGCTCTACCACGGCGTCACCCTCGGCGCGCGCAGTTTCGCCAAGGATGAATCGGGCCGCCTCGTGAAGGGGACGAAACGCCATCCGAACGTCGAGGACCATGTCACGATCTATCCGAACTCCACCGTGCTGGGAGGCGAGACCGTCATCGGGGAAGGCAGCACGATCGGGGCGAACGTCTTCCTGATGCACAGCATCCCGGCGAACTCCCTCGTCATCTACGAGGAGAAGAACCTCAAGATCTACGACAAGACCGCGAAAAAGCGGGAACTCGCCGCGGAGTTCAGCATCTAGCGGCAGGGGGAAGAGGCCGTCCTTTTCCAGACACCCGCCAGCCTGGCCCTTCCGAGTGGCCCCATCGGGCGGAGCAGGGAAGCGCCATCGCGCGAAAATCACGTTCGACACCGGGAAGGGTTCCAGGGTATCCTCGCGCCATCCTCCGGGAATCCGACGATCATTCCCCGCCTCCTTTCCAGCACCATCCATCCCATCGCAGACCATGTCCCAGACGGCACTCGACCCCCAGGCGGAACTCGGCACCTCGGACAAAGTCGTCATCGAAGAGCTCCGCACCGCCTACGCCGCCATGCGCGAGCAGCTCGACCTCGTCGTCGTGGGGCAGGACGAAGTCATCGAGCAGCTCCTCATCGCCATCTTCTGCCGCTCCCACGCCCTCCTCGTCGGGGTGCCGGGACTGGCCAAGACCCTCCTCGTCTCGACCCTGTCCGAAGTGCTCGACCTCAGCTTCAAGCGCATCCAGTTCACCCCCGACCTCATGCCCGCCGACATCACCGGCACCGAGGTGCTGGAGGAGGACGTCGGCACGGGCAGGCGCGTCTTCAAGTTCGTGAAGGGCCCTGTCTTCGCGAACATGATCCTCGCCGACGAGATCAACCGCACACCGCCGAAGACCCAGGCCGCCCTCCTCGAAGCGATGCAGGAGCACCGCGTCACCATCGGCGAGGAGACCTATCCCCTTCCCGAGCCCTTCTTCGTCCTCGCGACGCAGAACCCCATCGAGCAGGAGGGCACCTACCCGCTCCCGGAGGCTCAGCTCGACCGCTTTATGTTCAACATCAAGGTCGACTACCCCACGGCCGCGGAGGAGGAGGCCATCATCAAGCGCGTCACCGGCACCTACAAGGCGAGGATCGAAAAGCAGCTCACCGGCGAAGCGGTGATCCGGCTGCAGCAGGTCGTGCGCCGCATCCCCGCGGCCGACCATGTCGTCAGCTACGCCGCCCGGATCGCCCGCGCCTCGCGCCCGCGGGAATCCGAGGCGCCCGACTTCGTCCGCGAGATGGTCGCCTGGGGCGCCGGACCCCGCGCCGGAATCTATCTCGTCCTCGCCGCGAAGGCCCGCGCCATCCTCCAAGGCCGCTACCATGCCACCACCGCCGACGTCCGCGCCGTGGCCCTGCCGGTGCTGCGCCACCGCGTCCTCACCACCTTCAACGCCGAGGCCGCCGGGATCACCAGCGACGACATCGTCACCCGTCTCGTCGAGCATTTTGCGCCTTCTGCCGAGCTGGAGCTTTGACGGGATAGCGATTTAGCTCGTAGCGGTTTGGCTGTTTAGCATTGGCATGGCATGACCGAAGCCCCGCCCCAGTTCAGCGAACTCCTCCCGCCCGAGATCATCAACCTGATCGGACGGCTCGAGTTCCTTGCGCGCAGCGCCAAGGAGGGCAGCATCAACGGCCGCCACACCAGCCCGCACAAGGGGTTTTCGGTCGAGTTCGCCGAGCACCGCCAATACGTCGCCGGCGACGACCTCCGCAACCTCGACTGGCGGGCCTACGGCAAGAGCGACCGCTACTACATCAAGCAGTACATCGAGGAGACGAACCTGCGCGCCACCCTGCTTGTCGACGCCTCGGGCTCGATGGCCTACGCGGGCGGCCACGCCGCCCCCCTCGGCGGAAAGGAGCGCCTCTCCAAGTTCGAATACGCCCGTCACCTCGCCTCGGCCCTGGCCTACCTCTTCATCCGCCAGCAGGACGCCGTGGGCCTCGTCACCTTCGACGAGGGAGTGCGCACCTACCTCCGCCCTGCCGCGAAACCGAGCCAGGTCCGCGCCATCCTCGAAGAACTCGCCCGAACCTCCCCCGCCAGAGACACACGCTGCGCCGCGACTTTCCACGAGATTGCCGAGCGCATCCCCCCGCGGGGGCTCGTCGTCATCGTCAGCGACCTCTTCGACGACGCCGAAGCCATCAAGAACGCCCTGCACCACTTCCGCTACAAGCGGCACGAGCTCGTCGTCTTCCATCTCATGGCCGAGGAGGAACTGACCTTTCCCTTCGACAAGTTCGACGACTTCCGCTGCCTCGAGATCGAAGGCCGGCGCCTCCACCTCGATCCGTCGACGGTCCGCGCCTCCTATCTCGAGCGGGTCAAATCGCATCTGAAATCCATCGAACTCGCCTGCGGCCAGATGCAGGCGGACTACGTGCCGGTGAATACGAAGACGCCGGTGACGGAGGCGCTTTTTGCCTACTTCTCGCAGAGGAGATAGCTGTTTGGCAGTTAGCTATTTAGCCCTTTAGCTTTCTCACCATGACGATTCCAGCTCAATTCCTATCTAAACAGCTAAACAGCCAATCGCTAAAATGCTGTTTCTAAACGCCATCCTCCTCCTCGGTGCGCTCGGGGTCGCGATCCCCATCGCGATCCACCTGCTGAACCGTCGTTCGAGCCGGGTGGTGGATTGGGGGGCGATGAACTTCCTTCTCGAATCCCTCGCCATCCGCAACCGCCGCATCCAGCTCGAGGAGGCCCTCCTCATGGCGACCCGATGCCTCCTCGTCGGGCTCCTTGCCCTCGCCCTGGCACGGCCCTTCATCCCGCCGGGATCGACCGTCCCCTGGCTCCTCGTTCTGCCGCTCCTCCTCCTCGCGGTGGTCGGATTCGGCGTCGCCGCGGTCCTGCACGACGAACCGGTCTGGCGACGCCGCGTCGCGATCGGAGCCGTCCTCGCGCTCCTTCTCTGCGCCGCCCTCGTCGTCTTTGAAAAATACCTGAACCTCTCCCGCTTCGCCCCCGGGGCGAGGCAGGACATCGCCCTCGTCCTCGACGCCTCCACCTCGATGGGCATCGCCACGGACGGAACGACGAACTTCGGGCGCGCCGTCGAGGAGGCCCGGGCCCTCGTCAAGCGCGCCCCGCGCGGCCACGCCTTCAGTCTCATCGTCGGCGGTCCCTCGCCCTCCGCGCCCGTCCTCGATCCGACGACCGACCGGGCAGCCCTCGATGCCGCCCTCGCCGATCTCCTTCCCCTCGACGGAGCCATGTCGGCCTACCAGGCCCTCACCCTCGCCTCCCTCAGCCTCGCCCGTGGCGACAACCCCGCCAAGCAGATCGTCATCCTGACCGACGAACAAAACGTGGGCTGGGAGATCGGCCAGAGCGGCCGCTGGAATTTCCTCCGCGACGCCTTCGAGAACCTGCCGAGCGAACCGCAGATCATGGTCCGCAGGATGCCTCTGCCCGAATCCGTGCGGAACCTCGCCGTCACCGACTTGCGCCTCTCCCGCGAGATCGTGGGCGTCGACCGTCCCGTCGTCATCACCGCGACGGTGGCGAACACCGGCAACGAGGCCGCCACCCCCGCCGCCCTCGTGCTGAGGATCGACGACGGACGCGACTACCGCGACACCTCCCTCGGCCAGCTCCGCCCCGGCGAGGAGCACAGCGTCGCCTTCACCCACCAGTTCGCCGAGGCGGGAGCGCATTCGCTCTCCGCCGCTCTCGAAGTCGAGGACGACATCGCCAGCGACAACACGGGCTGGTCGGCGCTGAACGTCGCCAGCGAGCTGAAGGTCCTCATCGTCGAAGGCCGGCCCTCCGCCCGCGCCCTCGACCGGGCCGCCGCCTTCGCCGCCGTGGCCCTCGCGCCATCGGCCCTCACCCTCGACCCGACTCTGCAGGCGAACATCCCCGGAGCCGCGGATCCCGCCGCGGACGATTTCAATCAGAACTACGACCCCACCCTCGACCCGGTGCGCTTCCTCGTCGATCCGCGGGTGGTCGAACCGCCCGCCCTCGCCGCCATCGCCGATTTCTCGGGCTACGACGCCGTCCTGCTCGCCGACGTGCCGCGCCTCTCCGGTACCGTCGCGGCCGCCCTGGCCCGCTACGTGGACCACGGCGGGGGGCTCCTCGTCGCGGCGGGGGCGAAGGCCCAGGCCGATTTCTACAACGGATGGAGAATGGAATCCGGCGTACCCTTCCTCCCCGCGACCCTCGGCGATCCGGTCGTGGCCGGTGGCGGTGCGGCCTTCTCGCCATCGGCCCAGACCCTCGTCCACCCCGCCCTCGCCAAGGTCGCCGATCCGGGCAAGAGCGACTTCGCCAGCGCCTCGATCACGAACTACCGGGCCCAGACCATTCCCGAAACCCTTGCGAAGGAAAGCTCGGTCGGAGCCCGGCTCAACGACGGCGGCATCCTCCTCAGTTCGCGACGGGCGGGGCGCGGGCAGGTGGTTCTGTCAGGCATCCCTCTCGACCTCTCCTCGGGCAACCTCGTGACGCGCCAGGCTTTCCTCCCATTCCTCCACGAACTCGTCTACCACCTCGCCGATCCGGCGGCCTACCAGCTCAACGTCGATCCCGGCTGGGAGGTGAACCTGGCCCTCGCTGGGAAACGAGGACGCGCCCTCGGCGAGGGACTCATCGGACGCTACTACGCCAGCCACGACGCGACCGAGCCCGCCTACACCCGGCAGGATCCCGCGATCGATTTCCAGTGGATGAACGGCAGCCCCGCTCCCGGCATTCCCGCCGACGGCTTCAAGGTCGAGTGGACCGGCAAGATCCAGATTCCCGAGACGAAGCGGCTCGCCTTCTCGGCCGAGACCGACGACGCCCTCGAACTCTTCATCGACGGAAAGTCCGTCGTGGAGTTCAACCAAGGCACGCGCGAGCGGCGCTACTCCGAAAAGGTCGAGGAGAACCGCTGGTACGACTTCCGCGCCGTCTTCCGCGAGAGCGGCGGAGAGGCCCAGGCCGTGTTGAAATGGGAAGCCGACAAGCTGCCTTCGCAGATCATCCCTTCCTCGCGCTTCCGAACCTTCTCCGGCGCAGGCGACGAGACCGGTCGCGAAAGCGGTCTCGCCTCCTTCGCTGCCGCGGGGCCCGACGGACGCCCCCGCGTCGCCACGCTCAGCTCGCAGGACGGAGGCTCGGTCCTGAAGCTGCAAGGACAGATCTCCTCCGGCCTCTACCGGCTCGCCGTGCCGGAGGACCAGGCCCCCTATTTCTCGGACTTCCTCCGCGGAAGAAGCCGCGAGATCCCCTTCACCGTGAAGCGCGACCCCGCCGAGAGCCGCCTCGTCCGCCTCTCCGAAGCCGACTACGCCTTTCTCGGCAACTTCGTCACCCTTTCACAACCACAAACGCTGGAGGAGTTGATCGGTTTCCTCAACGGCAACCAGTTCGGGCAGGAGTTGTGGAAATACCTCGCCCTGGGCGCTTTCGCGTTTCTCCTCCTCGAAATCGCCCTTTCCCGATGGATCGCCCGGAGCCGCCGCATGGGCGAGGAGATCGCGATCCGCTTCGAGTCGAAGGACGCGCCGAGCAGCGCGTTCCGGGAGCAGCTGGCGAAGTTCGGGAAAGTTTGAGATGAAGCACGCAGGACATCAGACCGCCGCATCCGAGGTCGATGACCTCGGCTACAGTCCCCACGCCCGCTTTTCCCCCCTTTCACCTTTTACCGTTTACGGGCCCGCAGGGCCCCTCCTCCCGTGAACACCGACGACTTCAGCCGCACCGACCTGATCGACTCGCTCGGCCCCGCTCTCTCCGGGGCCGGGCTGCTCGTCTGCGCCCTGCTCTGGGTCGCCACGGTGAAACTCCGCAGCCGTTTGCCCGCCGCGGCGATCTTCCTTTCACTCCTCGGCTTCATCCTCGCCGCCGGGGCCTGCTGGTTCGCCTTCCAGCTCCTCGGAGGCTTCTTCGCCCTCGCCACTTCGTGGCCGCTCGTGACCCTCTCCCTACTCGGAGCCGCCGCCACCGAGGCCATCGTCTGGATCTACCGCTTCGAGAAATCCCTCGTCGCCCCGCGCCGCGGACGCCTCCTCCTCGCCCTGCGGCTCGCCGCCCTCGCCATCCTCCTCCTCATCCTCGTGCAGCCGGTGCGCTCCTTCGTCGAGGAACGCGAAATCTCGCGCGAGGTCGCCGTGCTCATCGACGACTCCGACTCCATGCGACTCGCCGACCAGCGGCTCACGCCCTCGCAGAAGCTCGACCGTGCCGCCCTCCTCGGTGCGACCGGCGTGGAGAAACGCCCCGGCCTTGCCAGGATCGGACGGGACGCCGCCAGACTCGACGCTTCGATCGCCGAGGAGCTCGACGCCCTCCGCTCCGCTCCGAACGCCTCCGCCGGGCTCGAAAGCCGGGCCACCCAGTGGCCCGCGCGCGCCGCCGCGTTCGAGGCCGACCGAGCCGCCCTGACGGAATCGCTCCGGCAAACCCTCTCCGCCCCGCTCCCCGACGAAGCGAAGGAGAGGCTCGACGACTACCTCAAGCGCGTCCGCGACGGACTCGCCCGCATCCTTCCCCTCGCCACGAACGCCGTCGAGTCCGGCAAGGGCGAAGAACTCGTGAAGCAGCTCGAAGTCGCCCGCGAGGAACTGCGTCCTCTCGTCGAAACCATCGCGACGACGGCGGAGAAAGCCGACGCAGCCTTCTACGACAGCCTCGACGAACCGACGAAACAGTTCATCGACGAAGCCGCCGCCACGCCGCGCGCCGAACTCGTCAAGCGAGTCCTTTCCTTCCCCCTCCCCGCGACCGCAACGGAAACCCGCCAGGGTCAAACCGCCCACCCGACCCTTCTGGACCTGCTCGAAGAGCGCTACCACCTGCGCCACTACCGCTTCGCCCGCGACATCGCCCAGATCGCCGACCCGCTCGCGGAGGAGGAAGAGGCCGAAATCGGCTCGCGCCCTGAAAACGCCCGGACCGACCTCGCCGGCGCACTCGAGCACATCCTCGCGAACACCTCGCCCGAATCCCTCGCCGGAATACTTTTGCTAGGCGACGGACGCCACAACGGAGCCACCCTGCCCGAGGACAGCCTCCGCCAGCTCGCCCTGCGCAACACCCCCCTCTCCGCCGTGCCCCTCGGCGCGGATCTCGGACCGGTCGACATCTCGCTGCTCTCACTGAACGCCCCCGAGTCCATCTACCTCGACGACCGCGTCGTCGTCTCCGCCACCGCGAAGCTCGACGGCTTCCTCGGCGAGACGGTGCGGGCCGAGCTGCTCTCCGGGGAGGAGATCGTCGACAGCGTCGATTTCGAGGCCACCGACGTCAGCTTCCGCACCGAGATCCATTTCGTCCACAAGCCCGCAAGCAAGGGCATCCACGACTACCGGGTGCGGCTCCAGCCCGACCCGCGCGAAGTCTTCCGGGAGAACAACGCCTGGGACTTCAAGGTCGCGGTCACCGACGACCGCACCAACGTCCTCCTCGTCGACGGCTTTCCGCGCTGGGAGTTCCGCTACCTGCGCAACCTCTTCCACGGCCGCGACAAATCGGTGCATCTGCAATCCGTGCTCCTGAATCCCGACACGATCCATCGCGCGCGCGAACCGGCCGCGACCTATGCGAGCGCCTCGCGGCCCTTCGGCGAATCCGAGGCCACCCACCTGCCCCGGGACGCCTCGGAGTGGCGGGGCTTCGACGTCATCATTCTCGGCGACATCCCGCCCTCGGCGCTCCCCCCCCGGGATCTCGCCGCGATCGAAGAGGCGGTGACGAAACGCGGTGTCCTCCTCGTCTGCGTCGCCGGTCCCCGCCACATGCCGCACGGCCACGACAGCCGCGTCTTGCAAGCCCTCCTCCCCGTCTCCTACGCGCCCGGCACGACCACGCACTACGCGACGCCCGAATCCGCCTACCGCATCCAGCTCACCGCGGCGGGGCGCGAGCATGCGGTGACCTCGCAATCGACGAGCCGCGCCCTGAACGAGGAGCAGTGGGCCGGCTTCCCCCCGATGCGCTGGCGCTACTCCGGCGCGCAGATGAAGGAGACCGCCGAGGTCCTCGCCTACGCCCACCCCGTCGGCGCTCCCGGGCTGGCCACCGCCTTCGCCGCCGACGCATCGCCCGGCTCGGTCGAAGCCGCGATCCAGCAGCTCGCCAACCAGAAGCAGGTCGAGGCGGATTACGCCGTCGTCTCGACAATCCGAGCGGGCCTCGGCAAGGTGCTGCTGCTGCATTTCGACCAGACCTGGCGCTTCCGCTACGGGGTCGGCGACACCCACCACCACCGTTTCTGGGGCCAGATCACGCGCTGGGGCGCGGGACCGAACCTGCGTTCGGGCAACGACTTCGTCCGCCTCGGCACCGACCGGCTCAGCTACACGCCGAACGATCCGATCGAAGTCACCGCGAAGGTGCTCGATCCGGAGCGGAATCCCGTCGTCGACGCCGGCGTCGAGGTGGAAGTGTGGAAGGATGGCGAACGTCTCCGCAAGCAGCGTCTCAGCTATCGCTCCGACTCCTCGGGCCTCTACGAGACGAGCCTCGGCGGACTCGACGAGGAGGGCGAATACCGACTGAAGCTCGTCGGCGGAGCCGTCGACAAAGGCCTCGCCGCCGCGCCCGACGGACCGAAGGAAATCGAAACCGAGCTGCTCGTCGTGACGACGCGCAATCCCGTCGAACTGGCCGAACTCACCGCCGATCGCGACTTTCTCAACCGCGCCACGACGATGACCGGAGGGCGGCTCGCCGAGCTGGACGATCTTGCCTCGCTCGTGAGCAGCTTCGGCGCGCCGAAGGAAACGCTCAAGGAGCGGCGGAATGTCACGTTATGGGATAAATGGCCGCTGCTGCTGACGTTTTTCGGGTTCTTGACGACCGAGTGGGTGCTGCGGCGGCGGAGCGGGTTGGTTTAGAGTTTTTCAAACACAAGCAACCAACACCACTTTCCAACAACTTTTCACCTTTCACCGGACCACAGACCTGCCCTCGTGACCCGTGACTCATGACCGCCTTCGATCAGCTCCCACCCCCCATCCTCGACAAGCTGCGCTCCATGATCCGCCGGGTGCGGCGGCTCCTCCTCCTGCGCGGGCTTTTCGCCACCTTCGCGGTGGCCTTGGCCTGCCTTCTCGCGATCATGGCGGTGGACGCGAGCGTGACGCTCTTCTCGTCGACCTCGCGCTGGCTCCTCAGTCTCGCCGGACTCGCCGCGACTCTCGTGGCGGCGTGGTGGTTCCTCGTGCGCCCGCTCTCGCGCCGCTTCACCCTCGCGAAGATGGCGCGCATCCTCGAGATCCGCCATCCCGAGCTGCAGGAGCGCATCTCCACCGCCGTCGAACTGCTCGCGAGCGACGATCCCGAATCCATCCGCGGTTCGCAGGAGCTCATCGCCGCCATCGTCGATTCCGCCGTCGCCGACGTCGCCACGGTCGATCCGAAAACGGAGTTCAAACCCGCCCGCTCCAAAAAATTCATGGTCGCGGCGGCAGCCGGCGCGGGCCTCATCCTGCTGCTCCTCGCGATCTGGCCACGGCAGTCGTGGACCCTGCTCGCCCGCGCCCTCGCGCCCTTCGCCGACATCGGCAACGCCTACGCCGACACCCTCGTCGTCGATCCGGGCGATGTGCGCGTGGCCAAGGGTACGCCGATCACGGTCCAAGTCGCGGTGAAGCACAAGCGTCTCAAACGCGCCGAACTGCGCCGCCGCCTCCCCGACGGAAGCGACGCGGTCGAGCGCATGAACCTCGTCGCCGAGGAGCCCGACGGCACGAAACGCTTCTCCCTGACCTTCCCCGCCGTCGAGGACGGCTTCGACTACCGCGTCCGCGCCGGGGCCGCCTTGAGCCGCTACTTCGACGTCCACGCGATCGATCCGCCTGCCGTCGAGAGCCTGACGGTACGCTACGGCTATCCCGACTACACCGGGCTCTCCGACGCCGAAGCCCCCACCGAAACCGGCGAGATCCGCGCCGTCGCCCACACCCGGATCGCCGTCGTCGCGGCCCTGAGCAAGGCGGTCGGAAGCGCCAAGCTTCTCTTCGACGAAAGCGAAGGCGCCCCCGCCGAAGCCCTCGTCGATGGAACACGGGCGACCTGGGAGTTCGATCTCAAACCCGGGATGCGGGGAGGCTGGCATCTCGAGCTCGCCGACGAGGAGGGTTTCGCGAACCGTCCCGCGACCTATCCCGTCGAGGCGCTTCCTGACAAAGCCCCCACCGTTCAGATCGTGGCTCCCCTCCAGCGCGACCTCCGCTTGAAGCCGGCCGAGAGGCTCCCCATCGACCTCGACGTGGTCGAGGATTTCGGCTTCGGCGACGTCGTCCTGATGGTCACGCCCGACGGAGCCGTCGTGCCGACGGAAGTTCCCCAGCCCGTCCCCGTGCCGACCGGCCGCCCCGGCCACTACGCGGCCCGCGCCTTGCTCGACCTGCCCGCGCTGAAACTGGCCCCCGAGCAGCGCCGCCTCGCCGTGCAGGTGCGCGTGCTCGACAATCGGCCCGCGGAGTACGGCGGCCCCGGTATCGGACTCAGCGAAACGATCTTCATCACCCTCGACGAAGGCGCGAAGTCCCTCGCCGACCAGACCATCGAAGCGCAGCGCCCGGAGATCGAACGGCAGATCCGGGAAGCCAGGCAGGAACTGGAGCGCGCCCGCGACGACCTGCGCCGCACCGAGCAGGAACTGCAGAAGACCGACGAGATCAACGGCGAGGCGCGGAATCGGCTCGACGAGTTCACCCAGCACAACAAAGCGGCCCGCGAAACGCTCGGGCAGATCGCCGCGACCCTCGACACCCCTCTCTTTCAAGAGCAGTCGCGGCAAGCCGCGACGCTCGCCGACGAACCCCTCGCCGAGGCACAGGAGAAGGCCGACCTCATCCCCATGACCGATGCCCGGCACGAGCGCGTCGCCGAGGCGAAGGAAGCCCGCACCAAGATCGAGGAGGCGATCCAAGGCCTCGACGGACTCGCCAAGTCGATGCGCGAGGCCCACAAGGACTACGAGGCCATCGCCAGGCTGAACCAGCTCGCCACCCACCAACAGGAGCTCGCCCAGCAGGCCGGGGACTGGACGGAGCGTGCCGCCCGGGAAGCCGCCGCCACCCGGGAAGCGGCCCAGCAGGCCGCCGACGAGAACGCGCGGCGGCAGGCGATGGAGCAGTTCGACCAGCAGCAGCGCCGCGAGGCCGAGCAATTCCGCAACGAGCAGAACCGCGTCGAGCAGCAGCTCGGCGAAATGCTGAAGGACAACGCCGCCGCCCTCGCCGAAATCCTCGCCCAGCAGCGGGCGCAAAGCGACGAACTCTCCAGCCTCGCCCAAGCCCTCGCCGAACGACAGGAAGCGCTCCGCGAAGTCAGCCGGGACGCTACCGAACGGAGCGAAAGCACGTCGCAGGAAACCCTGCGCGAGGCCTTGATCGGGCAGTTGGCACAGTTCCAGTCGCGGCTCGCGCAACAGGCCAAGACCGCCGCAGAGGAGGCGAAAAACACCGAAGCCCTCGCCCAAGCCGCTGGCGAAGCCGAGCAAGCCGCCGGACACCTCGGCGAAGCGAAGCTCGACGAGGCGGGCGCAGCCGCCAAGCAAGCGAGCCAGTCCCTCGCCCGGGCCGCCGAGCCGTCCTCGTCCCCGCAGGCGCAGGAATTCGCCGCCCGGCAGGAAGCCCTCGCCGACCAGATCGAAGCGGTCAGGGAAGGCCGCCTGCAGGAAGCCCTGGCGCGAATGGAGTCCCTTCTCGAATCCGACGCCGCCCTCCTGGAGGCGCAGGCGCGGGGAATGGAGGCCTCTCTCCTCAACCTGCGCCAGAACCAGGCCAAGGACCGCGTCCGCGAAGCCGCGCAATCCCTCGACCGGGGCGAGCAGCGGGCCGCGCAATCCTCCCGGCAATTCGCCCGGGCCCAGGAGCAGCAAAACGAGGCCGAGGCGAAAAGCGAGACCGCCGACGGCGAGCTCGCCAAGGCGGCCCGCACGACGATGCGGCAGGCACAGGGCGAGCAGCAGCAATCCGCGCAGGCGCTGGCACAGGCGGCGAACGCCTTCTCCCGCTCCTCCGAGGCCATCGGGCAAACCCTTGAGGGACTGGAAGCTTCGGACATGGACGAACGCCTCGCCAACAGCGAGGATCTTGCCCGTGGCTTCCAGGACGTCGCCCGCTCCTCGCAGTCGCAGAGCGCGCAGGAGGCCGCGGAGCAGTCGCAGCAGGCCGCGGATTCGCTCCAGCGGCTCGCCGAGGCGGCGATGCGTCGAATCGGAGGCCGGCAGCCCGCCCAGGCGCAACCCGGCGAGCCCGGAACGCAGCCCCCGAAGCAGGAGCTGAGCGGCGAACCCGACTCGACCGAGCTAAACGAGACCGGCCAGAAAACGGCGGATTGGGACGGGAGCGGCCTTCCGCCCGAACTCTCCCAACTCGGCATCAGCGCCGCCGATTGGGCGCGCTTCAAAGGCGCCCTCGTGGGCGGCAACGCCACCGCCATCGAGACCGATCTCCCCGCCGAATACCGCGAACTGGTGGGCCGCTATTTCCAAGTGATCGCGAAGGAAGCCGGGAAAGGAAAATGAACGACCAACGCACCATCCAATTTCCACCTCTAGCCGAGGCCCTTGGCCTCGGTCGAACGTCCCTCCGACACCCGTCCGGGGCCAAGGGCCTCGGCTGCAGATTTCCCCCGACCTCCGTCCTCCTTCTCGCCTGTCTCACCGCTCTCCTTCTCTCCCTCCCCGCCCCCGCGCAGGAGACCGACGCCCAATCCGTCTTCCAGAAGCACCAGCCTGCCATCGAGGCCGCCGTGGACCGTGCCCTGCGCTACCTCGCCTCGACCCAGTCCGAGGACGGCACCTTCGCCGACTCCTACGGCCGCTCCGTCGGCGTCGTCTCCCTCGTCGGCATGTCCTTCCTCTCCGCGGGACACATGCCCGGCTACGGCGAATACGCCGACAACCTCGACCGCTGCCTCGCCTATGTCCTCGACAGCCAGCGCCCCAACGGGCTCCTCGACAAGGGCGACTCCGGCCACGGCCTGATGTACGCCCACACCATCGCGACGCTCTTCCTCTCCGAATGCAGCGGCATGGTCGATCCCGAAACCCAGGAGCGCATCGACCCCGTCCTCGCGAAATCGACCAAGCTCATCCTCGAGGCCCAGTCCGTGCCGAAGAACGAGAACCACGAGGGCGGCTGGCGCTACAAGCCCGATTCCCGCGACTCCGATCTCTCCTGCAGCGGCTGGGCGCTGATGGCCCTGCGCTCGGCGAAGCTCAACGGCGCCCCCATCCCCGACGAGGCCATCGCGAAGGCTGTGCGCTACGTCCTCCGGAACCACGACCGCGAGAAGGGAACCTTCGGCTACACCGACCCCTGGGGCCACGCCGAGACCCTGACCGGCTGCGGCCTGCTCTGCCTCGCCCTCTGCGGCCTCCATGGCGAGGAGTCCCTGCAGCGCGCCGGCGACTACCTCTTCCAGATGCGCCAGCAGATCATCAACAACGCCCACGAATACTATGCGAACTACTACAACGCCCAGGGCATGTTCCAGCTCGGCGGACGTCATTGGGCGCAGTACGCCGACTGGATGTATGGAGAATATCTGCCCAAGCAGCAGTCCAACGGCTCCTGGTCCAACGGCCGCAGCGGCGGCACCTACGGCACCTCGATGATGGTGCTTTCCTTCACCGTGCCCTATCGGCAACTCCCGATCTACCAGCGCGACGAGACGGTGGATGAGGTGCCGTGATCGAATCATCCGAACTTCGAACATCCATGGGCATCCGGTTTGAATTGATCTTCCTGTTCCTTCTCTTTCCTATTCTGTTGTTTGTTAAAGGCAAGGAATGGCGGCAAGCCGTGTGGTATCCCTTCCTTTGGTTGCCGCTGGCCTTCTTCGTAACACTTCCTGCAGTTCACGCCGTGTGCTCCCCGTCACACAATCCACCCGGACCGGGATCGACGAGCCCCGTGATGATCCTCTTCATCATTCCCACGTTTCTTGTGTGGCTCTTGAACGTCGTGGCCTTACTCACCCGCTGGCCCCAATGCTGGGAGTGGAAGTTCTGGAAGTTCCCGATGGCGGGGGGTGCGGCCATCGCGGTCATCTTGTTCGTCCAACAATTCGCGCGAACGGAACCCATTGAAATCCATCTCTCGGATGCCAAAGGGAAACCTTGGCGGCGCGTGGAGGTCGATTACAGCACCGTGAGCCTGTTTGGGCGATTGTCAAAGACACGGTCGGCCACGGACATGAACGGACGCCTATCCATCCGCATCCCCCGAAAGAAAGCGGTCGGGTTGAGGATCGCATCCGAATCCTTCAAGCCGATGATCGAAAGCGGTCGCATTCGTCGATTTCAGGACACGAGACTTTATGTCTCCCGCAACACCGGGGCCTATCCCGACGATTGGCTATCGGCCTCTTGGAAAATCCCCGGCCCCGGCGACTACATCCATCAATCCGTCAAAATGCACCTTCCCAAAGGAACCCCGATCACGCGCATTCCATGGATCGTCGGAAGCGAAGATCAGGCGTTCGCCATCGACTATTCGAAGGTCTGGGCTGAAACTTGGCCAAGCGGGCGTCTCGAAAATCATTGCTGGAACAGACTCGTCGATTTTGAATCAGTCCTCGCACCGTTTCGGAAGGACCCACTCCCTGACTCCACGAGCCCTTTGATCGATGTCGCAGCCGACCTCGCCAAAATCGAAGAACTCCGCCTCTGGATCGGAACGAACCATGCCAAGCCAAACAACGGCGATGCCCAAGCGGTGTCCGATCAGATCGGTCGTGCACTCTGCACCGGGCTGCTGGGGGCCGATCCCGTTGACCGATCCGAGAGATCCCAATTGCTCGGAGATTTCGTTTATGAAAGAACGGATCAACTGATGGAGCTGATCCAGCCGTGGATGGCCGATGGGAACCGAGGAGCTTACGGCGCGATCGGGGAATTGGGCCGTTTGGCCCGCCCGCTGACATCGCAATATCCTTCGGTCTATCCACTCCTCGACGGCACAAACCGGATGGCTCTGCGCCGCACGCTTTGGAAAGTCGGCCCCGATATCGAGGATGTCCTGTTCCTCCTCGACGATCCGGATGAAAGAGCCGCTTTCGATTTTTTCGACGCACTGCGCTCTCCTGCCCGTCCGCCCTCGCTTCTGAAACACGACTTGGCGGTGTTCGACCAATGGGTGAAGAACAATCCGCAAAAATTCACCGAACCGATGAAAAAGAGCTTGGAGAACGCCATCGCCGAACGGCGGAAATAGAGGTGGGCTTCACCGCCGGCATCCTTCCCGTACCTCCGAAATTCCAACAAGCCGCTCCCTGACTCCCAGCCGGGTGGCGCGGTACAGGACTGTCCCCACCGTCCCGCGGCAGATTTCCATCCTGCCTCCCCCCGGCGCAAGCAAGCGTTCGACGAACCGCCCCGTCCTGGTGTAGAATGCACCCACCATGACCTTTCGCTGGCTCGGGACCATCACCTATCCCGACGGACTGGAGCTCCAGAACGATCTCGTCGAACGCCGCCACCGCGGCGAGACCGACGACACCGTCCTGCTGCTCGAGCACGAGCCCGTCTACACGATCGGCCGCACCCGCGACCGCTCCAGCCTGCGGGGCGCGGAGGCGTCTCTGCCCCATCCCGTCTACGAGACGAACCGCGGGGGACAGGCGACCTTCCACGGGCCCGGGCAGCTCGTCGGCTACCTCGTCCTCGACCTCGCCGGCCGGGGGCGCGACCTGCACGACTACCTGAGGCGGATCGAATCCCTGTTGATCGGCTTCGCCGGGCAATTCGGCATCGATGCGACACGCCGCGACGGACTCACCGGCGTCTGGGTGGAGGACCGGAAACTGGCCTCCATCGGGGTGGGCGTCCGGAAATGGGTGTCCATGCACGGGTTCGGCCTCAATGTGTCGAGCGACCTCTCCGGCTACGAAGCCATCGTCCCCTGCGGCCTCTCCGGTGTCACCATGACCTCTCTTTCCAGGGAATGCGGCCGCGAAATCGCGGTCGAGGAAGCGGCGCGGGCCATCGAGCCCCTTGTCCGCGACGCTTTCTCCGCGCCAGCCGTGGCCTGATCCGCCGACTTTCCCATGTACCTCGTCGCGGTCAACCTGGAAAACCCGAAGGAAATGGCGGTCGCCCAAGCGGTCGCGGGTCGCCCGCTCCGCATCGGACGGCAGCCCGAGAGCTTCGACGAGGAGTCCGCCGACCTTCTCCGCGTGACCTGGGACGACCGCCTCGTCAGCCGGAACCATTGCGAGGCGGTGAGGCAGGAGGGGGACATCCTCGCCCTCCGTCGCCTTCCCGCCCTGACCGGGCGTGGAACGCCGAATCCCCTCCATGCCAACGTCGCGCCGAAGGACCGGCGGCCCCTCGTCGAGCCCGTCGAACTGCGCCTCGGCGAGTCCTTCGTCTTCGGGGCAGGCGGCACGACGGCGGTCTACTGGCTGAAGTCCCTCCGCGATCTCGATGCGGAGATCGAGCGCTACCACCAGGAACGGGATCTGGAGAAGGAGGCCTACGAGGACGCCCCCGCCACCGCGACGCGGCAGGACTACGACGAGGTCGAGCAGCTCGACGAATACAGCCTGCGACTCCAGCTGAAGCTGCTCCAGCGCGAACTGCCCCAGCAGGTCCTGAGCGGCTGGACCGACGAGGAGGACCTCTTCACCCGCGCCGCCGTCTTCCTCGAGAACGCCCTGCCCGGGCAGAAAGGCGTCACCGCCGTGTTCATCGCCGTGGAGAAGGACGACGAGGGCGCCGAGTTCGAGATCCTCAACCCCGACCCCTTCGCCCGAGCGGACTTCCGCCCCAGCCGGACCCTCATCAACCGCGTCAATCTCGCCAATCCCAACCCCGCCGACATCCGCATCTGGGCCTCGAAGGACAACAACCGCGTCTTCTCCGCCGAAAGCCTCGGCGAAAAGATCGACTGGGTGATGATCATCCCCGTGGCCCGCCTCGACGAGTCGGCGGCGATCTACCGCGACGCGCAGCGCCGTCCCGTCTTCCTCTACGTCGAGACGCGCCAGGCGTCCGACACCGCCGCCGCGGCCTTCGTCCCCTTCATCCGACTCATCGGCTCTCTCGTCGCGAGCCTGCTTTCGGCCCGCGCCGACCAGAAGATGCAGGACCAGATGGCGGCCTACTTCTCCCCCGGCCTGCGCAAGATCCTCCGCGTCCGCGACCAGTCCGAGCTGGAGCCCGCCATGGTCGACTGCACCGTGATGTTCACCGACCGCCGCGGCCATTCCCGCCACCTCGAGCTGGCCAAGAGCGACGAGGAGATCCTCGCGCGCCTCGACGAGAACCAGAAGGTCGTCGGGCTCATCACCGAGGAGGTCTTCCGCAGCCGCGGCGTCGTCACCGACTTCGCCGGCGACGGGGCCCTCGGCCTCTGGGGCTGGCCCGACTTCGGCGAGGAGAACAAGGACCACGCCCTCCTCGCCGTGGAAGCGGCCGAGGCCATCGTACGCCGCCTCGCCCCTCGGGTCGAGTTCGAGGAGGAGCTGGACCGCCACATGGCCGCCGTCCGCATCGGCGTCAGCACCGGCCGCATCGCCGTGGGCAAGACCGGCCCGAGCCAGCAATGGCACATCAGCGTCTTCGGCAGCGTCGCGAATCTCGGCGCGCGCCTCGAGCGCATCGCCAAGGAGTTCCGCGTCCCCGTGCTCGTCTCCGACGAGACCTACCGCCGCATCAAGGACGCGGGGAACCGCAGCTTCCGCCAGCTCTGCCTCATCCGCCCCGCCGGCTTCGCCGAGAGCTATCCCATCCACGAGCTCGTCCTCCCGAGGGAAATGGGCGGATCGGGCGTCTCCTACGAGGACGCCCGCACCTACGAGCGTGCCCTCAACCAGTTCAACCACGCGCAGTGGGACGATGCCATCGACCTGCTCGACATCCTGCCCGAGGACGACCCTGCCGCCGCCTGGCTGAAAGCCAAAGCTCTCTGGTTCCGTAAGAATCCGCCGCCTGCCGATTGGGCCGGCGAGATCGAAAGTCTGACGAAATGAACCCAGGAGGAAGTCGATAGTTGAGAGACCCGGAACCAACGAAATCGTCCCGATACAGCAACTCCATATTTCCGAGACCTTTCACCTTTCACTTTTTACCTTTTACGGCGGCACAGCCGCCCCATGACCGAGGAAGATTCCATCAAGATCAAGGACTACGTGATCCACCATCCCCCGCTCGGGGAGGGGGCCTACGGTCAGGTCTTCCGCGCCACCTACCGCGGCATCTCGGAGCGCGCCTTGAAGATCTTCCGCCCCGGAGCCGTCGATCTCGCGACGATGGCGCGCGAGCTGGAGAAGCTCTCCCAGGTCGCCGAGCACCAGGGCATCGTCACCCTGCACGACTTCGATCTGCTCCACGATCCGCCCTACTACGCGATGGGCCTCCACGCCTATCAGAACTACGAAGGAGCCTGGGAGACGCGCACCCTCGAACGCCTCTGCGGCCACGTCGACCAGCGCGAGGGATGGCGGCTCATCCGGGACATCGCCGACGCGGTCGCCTACCTGCACCGCTACCAGATCATCCACTGCGACCTCAAGCCTTCGAACATCCTTCTCACCGACGAGGTGCCCCACCACGTCAAGATCTGCGACTTCGGCCAGAGCCGCGGCCTCGCCGCCGAGGGCGCCCAGCCCGTCGGCACGCCGATCTACGCCAGCCCCGAACAGCTCCGGAATCCCCGCGACTCCGCCGACGGCAAGGGCTTCCGCTGGGATGTCTACAGCTTCGGCGTCGTCGCCTACAAGCTCCTCACTGGCGACCTGCCCCGCCTGCGCGGCTTCGCGTCGGCGGAGCGCGGCTACTTCGACCCCGAGGCGACGATCTACGAGGCGAACGCCGAGGCCTCTCCCGGCAGCCAGGGCAAGGCCATCGACGGAAACCAGATCGCCACCCTCGTCGAGGCCGTCGAGGAGATCGAATGGCCCTCCGGCTTCTACATCCCGAGCGAGCGCAAGCTCCTCGTCGAGCAATGCCTCAGCCTGAATCCCCGCGAACGGCCCGCCGACATGCGCGAAGTCTGGAGCCGCATCCAGCAGCTCGACCAGCAGAGCGTGGTGAAGCGGGCCCGTCGCCTCAACACCGTCTTCGCCATTCTCCTCGTCGTCGCGCTGTGGGCCTCCGGGCTCGCCTTCATCCAGGCGCGGAAGGCGAAGCGGGCCACCGACGAGGCCATGCTCGCCTCGGCCGCCTACGAAAAGAGCGCCGGGGCCTCCGTCGATCTCATGCTGCTCTTCGTGAGCGAACTGAACAAGGGGGACATCTCCGGCGCCGGTGCCGACCGCCTCTACTCCATCGTCGCGGAGAACTCGAAGACCTTCCTCGAAAACCGCTCCAAGGATCTGCCCGCCTCGACCCGGATTCTGCGCTTCTCCGCCCAGACCGCCGCCCTCCGCGGACGCCAGGCCTTCGAGCGCGGCGACCTGAACCAAGCCCTCAAGAACTTCACGAGCGCCTACGAAATCCGCTCCGAACTCGCCGAGGACGCCGCCCCCACCGACGACCTCCCCCTCCTCGCCTCGCGGGATCTCGTCGAGATCGGACGCATCCACGAATTGCAGGGCAACTACGCCGCCGCCGCCGCCGCCTACTCCGAGGCCCTCGAATGGCGCAGCCAATTCACCGGCACGGACGGGATCTTCTCCCTCGCCCAGTTGAAGGAGCTCACCTCGAACTACAAATCCCTCGCCCGGGTCCACGCCCTCGCCAAGGACGAGAAGCAGGCCATCGCCACTCTCACCGAGATCCTTTCCATCCTCAATGCGCGCATCGAGGACGGACTCCCTTCCGACGTTCCCGGATACGCCATCGAGGCGGTGCGCGTGCTCCAGGAGCTCGGCGCCCACAGGCGGGCCGTCGGCGACAACGCCTCCGCCTCCACGACCTACCAGGAGCTCATCCTCCTCGCCAAATCCCTCGCCAACGCCCCCCCGAGCATCGCCGAGGAAGCGAAGCTCGCCCATCTCGCCGCCCTCCGTGCCCTCGGCGCGATCCAGCTCGACCAGAAGCAGCCCGAAGCCGCGCTCGTCCTCTTCCGGGAGGAGATCAAGCTCCGCGAACAGACCGTCAAGCTCCGCCCCTACGATCCCGAGGCCAAGGTCGGGCTCGCCGAGGCCTACGACGCGGCCGCACGATGCCTCGATCCCGCACACGAGCCTTCCCGCGCCCTCGCCGTCTTCTACCTCGAGCAAGCCATCTCCCTCGTCGACCAGCTCCCCGGCGAACTTCGCTCGCGCGACGACATCGCCACGAAAGCCGCGGCTTTCCGCGCCTCCCTCGGTCTGATCACTCCCGGTTCCCGCTGAAGGGCGCAGACGCGGCCCTTGGTGTTTTCGGACAAAACGGTACGCTTATCCGAGATGTTCCGTCTTCGTGCCATCGCCCCTTCCACCGTCCTGCTGCCCGCCCTCCTCGCGGCGCAGGAGGCGAAGCTCGATTTCAATCGGGACATCCGCCCCATTCTCTCGGACAAGTGTTTCCACTGCCACGGTCCGGACGAAAAGACGCTCGAGGGCGGTCTGCGCCTCGACCAGCGGGATCCGGCCGTGAAGGCGGAAGCCATCGTTCCCGGCAAGCCGGAGCTCAGCGAGGTCCTCGCCCGCGTCCTCAGCGACGATCCCGACGAGGTCATGCCCCCGGTGAAGTCCAAGAAGCCCGTCACCGCCGAGGAGGCGGAGACGCTGCGCCGCTGGATCGCCGAAGGGGCCGAATACCAGGGCCACTGGGCCTTCGAGCCGACCGCCGCCCCGGAACCTCCCGTCGGGGAAAACGCGCCCGCGGCACCCCATCCCGTCGACCGCTTCATCCTCGCCGAACTCGAATCCCGCGGCATCGCCCCCTCCCCCGAAGCCGATCCCGAGACCCTCGTCCGCCGCCTCCACCTCGACCTGACCGGGTTGCTCCCTCCGCCCGAGCGCGCCGAACGCTTCCTGACCGAACATCGAAGAGATCCCGACGCCGCCGTCGCCGCCCTCGCCGACGAACTCCTCGCCTCGCCCCACTACGGAGAGCGATGGGGACGCCATTGGCTCGACCAGGCCCGCTACGCCGACTCGAACGGCTACAGCATCGACGGCGAACGCACCATGTGGCCCTATCGCGACTGGGTCCTCCGCGCGCTGAACGAGGACCTGCCCTTCGACCGCTTCACCATCGAGCAGATCGCCGGCGACCTGCTGGACAAGCCGACCAAGGCCCAGCTCGTCGCCTCCGGCTTCCACCGCAACACTCTCATCAACCAGGAGGGCGGCACCGACGCGGAGCAGTTCCGCAACGAGGAGGTCGTCGACCGCGTCAACACCACCGGCGCGGTCTGGCTCGGGCTCACCCTCGGCTGCGCCCAGTGCCACACCCACAAATACGATCCCATCTCGCACCGCGAGTATTTCGAGCTCTTCGCCTTCTTCAACCACGGCACCGACGTGAACAACACCGGAGCAACCGTCGAGGTGAGCGAAAGGGAGCTCTTCCTCGACCCGGCCGACACCGCGAAACTCGCCGCCGTCGCCCAGTCGCAGAAGGCTCTCGCCGGCGTCGTCGCCGCCACCGCGAAACGCCAGACCGCCTGGGAGCAGGCCGAACTCGACAAGACCCACCCCGAGACGACGGAAACCCCGCTCCTCGCCGCCCTCCGCACCGATCCCGCCAAGCGCACCGCCGAGCAGAAACGGCTCCTCTCCGCCGAGTTCGCCAAAGTCGACGAGGAGAGGAAGGCCGCCGAGAAGGCCCTCCGCGATCTCGGTCTCGGCCTGCCCGTGAGGACCATGGTCATGCGCGACCTGCCCGAGCCGCGCGAGACCTACATCCACCTGCGCGGCAGCTTCCTCGACCAAGACATCGAAACCGGCCCCCTGCGTCCCGGCGTGCCCGCGGTGCTGCCGCCCCTGCCCGGGGATGCGGAGAAAAAAGCCCGGCCCGACCGCCTCGACCTCGCCCGGTGGCTCGTCCGGCCCGACCACCCCCTCGTCCCGCGCGTCACCGTCAACCGCGTCTGGATGCGCTACTTCGGCAAGGGCCTCGTCGAAACCGAGAACGACTTCGGCACTCAGGGCGCCTACCCCACCCATCCCGCCCTGCTCGACTGGCTCGCCCGCGACTTCGTCGAAAACGGCTGGTCGATGAAGCGGCTCCACAAGCTCATCGTCACTTCCGCGACCTATCGCCGGTCCTCCCACGCCCGGCCCGAACTCGCCGAGACCGATCCGCTGAACAAGCTTCTCGCCCGGCAGAACCGCCTCCGCGTCGAATCGGAGATCGTGCGCGACGCCGCCCTCTCCGCGAGCGGTCTCCTCCATCCGAAGATCGGCGGCCCCGGCGTGCGCCCGCCCCAGCCCGAGGGGGTCTTCGCCTTCACCCAGACCAAGAAGACCTGGACCGCCGCGACCGGGCCCGACCGGTTCCGGCGCGGGCTCTACATCCACTTCTACCGCAGCGCCCCCTATCCGCTGCTGACCACCTTCGACTCGCCCGACTTCCAGAGCGTCTGCACCGCGCGGGTGCGCTCGAACACGCCTCTCCAGTCGCTCGCCCTCGCCAACGACGAGGCCCTCTTCGAGCTGGCGCAGGGTGTCGGCGCGCGTCTCCTCCGCGAGGTGGAGGGAGACGACGCCGAACGCCTCCGCCGCGCCTTCCTGCTGTGCTATTCCCGCCCCCCGAGCGAGGCCGAGGAGAACGCCGTCGCCTCCTTCCGCGAGACGCAGCTCGCCTCCTTCCGCAGCGATCCCGAGGCCGCCGCGGCCGTCGCCCCGAAAGGACGGCCTGAACACATCGATCCCGCCACCGCCGCCTCCTGGACGACCGTGGCGCGGGCCTTGATGAACACGGACGAATTCATCACGAGGGAATAGCGATGAACCATCCCCCGCATGCTCCATCGCCTGTAGCCGACGTCGCCGACCTCGGTCGAACCTCCCTCCGCCGCTCGACCGAGGCCAATGGCCTCGGCTGCAGAAAACCGCCGAACTGAACGCCATGGATTCTTCGTTCGATCTCCACCCCCTCCACCGCGCCACGCGCCGCCATTTCTTCGGCCAGTGCGGCGTCGGGCTCGGCTCCATCGCCCTCGGGGAGATGCTCGCCCGCGAGACGCAGGCCGCCGCTCCCGCCGACCCCATGGCTCCGCGCCGTTCCCACCACGGGGCGAAGGCGAAGAACGTCATCTTCCTCTTCATGGCCGGCGGCCCGAGCCAGCTCGAGCTCTTCGAGGACAAGCCCCGCCTCCGCGAATACCACGGCCAGCTTCCGCCCGAGTCGCTCGTCGCAGGCAAGCGCTTCGCCTTCCTCGGAAAGGATGCCAAGCTCCTCGGCGGACAGCGCGGATTCGGCGCCTACGGCGAGTCGCGCATGACCCTGAGCGACCTCCTCCCCCACCACCGCAAGATCGTCGACGAGGTCTGCTGGCTGCGCGGAATGAAGACCGACGTCTTCAATCACGGCCCGGCGAAACTCTTCATGAACACCGGCTTCCAGGTGCCGGGACGCCCCTGTCTCGGCTCGTGGGTCACCTACGGCATCGGCAGCGAGTCGCGCGACCTGCCCGGCTTCGTCGTCCTTCAGTCCGGTCCCCGCGGTCCCCGCGCCGGGAACGCGCTCTGGTCGGCGGGCTTCCTTCCCTCCAGCTACCAAGGCGTGCCCTTCCGCGGCAGTGGAGACCCCATCCTCAATCTGGCCAACCCCAAAGGCATCGACGCCGGACGCCAGCGCGACTTCGTCGATCTCGTCGGCACCCTCAACCGCGAGCGCCTCGATCTCGTCGGCGACCCCGAGATCGCGACCCGTCTCGCCGCCTACGAGATGGCCTACCGCATGCAGAGCAGCGCGCCAGAGCTAATGGACCTGTCAGGGGAAAGCCAGGCCACCCTCGACCTCTACGGTGCCACGCCCGGCGGCGGCTCCTACGCCAACAACTGCCTCCTCGCCCGCCGCCTCGTCGAGCGCGGGGTGCGCTTCGTGCAGCTCTACCACACGAACTGGGACCACCACGGCGGCCCCACCGAGAACCTCGACAAGCACCTCCCCGAGATCTGCCGCGAGATCGACCAGGCCTCCGCCGCCCTCGTCCTCGACCTGAAGCAGCGCGGCCTCCTCGAGGACACCATCGTGATCTGGGGCGGCGAATTCGGCCGCACTCCCATGGGCGAGGTGCGCGACGGGGGCGCGGGCGGACGCGACCACCACGTCGACGCCTTCACCATGTGGGTCGCCGGCGGCGGCTTCAAGCCAGGCTGCATCCACGGAGCCAGCGACGACTTCGGCTACGAGGTGGTCGAAGGTGCGGTCCACGTCCACGACCTGCACGCCACGATTCTCCATCAGCTGGGCTTCGACCACGAGCGGCTCACCTACCGCTTCCAGGGGCGGGATTTCCGCCTCACGGACGTGCACGGGCGGGTCGTGACGGAGGTGCTCGGGTAATTTCTCCGGGAGCCGCAACCGGGGAGGAACGATAGGAGGCCCCTTGCCCCTGGAATCCCGCGGGGCTTTTTCCCATGCGATCCTCCACCCCTTGGGTTAGGGTCGCGGCGATGGTCAAAAACCTCGTCATTGCCGTCCTTGCCCTCGCTCTCGTGGTGTCGCTCGCCTTCCACTTCGCGGCCAGCGGCCCCGCGGGAACCGAATCCCCGCCGGTCCTTCCCGAACTCGCCCCGGAGCCCGAGACCGACGCCGTTCCGGAGCCGCAACCCGAGCCCGCACCCGACCCTCTCCCCGCGGCGCTCGAAACCATCCTGAACGAGGCCGAGGAGGATCCGCGCTTCGCCGGAGCCGCCATCGGGTTCTGCCTCCTCGATCCCGATGGCCGCACCCTCGTCGAGCACCATGCCCAGATCGCGCAGATCCCCGCTTCGGCCTTGAAGACTCTCACCACCGCCACCGCGCTGGAAGTCCTCGGTCCCGATTTCCGTTTCGAAACCCGGCTCGGAACGAGCGCCCCGACCGATCCGGCCAAACCCGAGGCCGATCTCGTCCTCCTCGGCGGTGGCGACCCGACCCTTTCCCCCGCCGATCTGGAGGATTGGGCGAAAGGACTCTCGGAAGCCGGGCTCAAGACCATTCCCGGACGCGTCGTCGGCGACGGACGCTCCTTCCCCGGCTCGCCCTTCGCCGATTTCTGGAACTGGGGCGACATCGGCAACGGATACGGCAGCCCCGTCTCGGGTCTGAATCTCGCCCACAACCGCTTCACCGCCGTCCTCTCCCCAGGAGAGAAAGAGGGCGATCCCGCGACATTCCTCGGCGCCTTTCCCGACGTTCCCAACGTCTCGTGGTGGAACGAGACCCTCACCTCCGCCGAAGGTTCGGGCGACGGCGTCGTCATCCACGGAGGCGAACGGGCCTCCGTGATGCACCTGCGCGGGACCGTTCCCCTCGGCGGAGAACTGGAGGTCGTCGGCGCCATCCCCGATCCCGAACGCTTCGCCGCCCATTATCTGAGGGAGGCGCTGCTCGCCGCGGACGTCCAGATCGCGGGCGAAGCCGTCGGTGCGGGCGAGCTGTTCCTGAAGGACGAACCCATCCCCTCCATCTCCGAAGAACTGCTCGTCCACCACTCCCCTCCTCTCGTCGACATCGTCAGGAGCATCCACGAGACTTCCGACAACCACGAGACCGAATGCGTCTACCGCATCCTCGGCCAGCGCGCGGGACTGCCGCCCGACGAAGCAATACGCCGGCACTGGCAGCAGCGCGGGCTCGAACTCGTGGGACTGCGCATGGTCGACGGCTCCGGCCTCGCCCGCGCCGACCACATCACGCCCGAGTCGCTCGCCCGGCTCCAGCATTTCGCTGCGACCGGCCCGGTCGGAGAGACCTACGTCGATACCCTGCTCGCCACGGGCGGTGGAAAGATCCGCTTCAAGGCCGGGGCGATGTCGTCGGTGCGGTCCTATGCCGGCCTCGCCGAGACGGAGCAAGGACGCCTCGCCTTCGCCCTGATTCTCAATCACTATCCCGACGGCGGAGCCGTGCGCGATCTTCAGGTGGCCGTCTTCGAAGCCTTCCTCACCGGCGGCACGAAGAAGGAGACCGCGCCCGAGCCCCCGGTCCCGGAACCCGAACCCCTCCCGGAACCGCCCCCTGCGGACGACGAGGAGTCCGCCACCGAATGAAGAGGGTTCAGTCGACGACCAGACCGTATTTGGCCAAGGCCTCGTCGACGCGGGAACCGGCGGCCTGGCATTCCCTCGCCAGATCGGGCACCGTCGCCAGAGT
Source organism: Verrucomicrobiales bacterium (assembly GCA_037190325.1). GTDB lineage: Bacteria > Verrucomicrobiota > Verrucomicrobiia > Verrucomicrobiales > DEV007 > Arctic95D-9. The sequence goes on from JBBCIU010000022.1 coordinate 117,462, forward strand.
CTGGGCCAGGTCCGGGTCACTCTGGAGCAGCTTCGTGGCGCGGGTCGCGACGGCCTGCGCATCGTCCCAGTCCAGATCCGGAAACCGGCCCAACGTGGTCGCCGTGCGCTCCAAGGAATCGCGGAAGCCGTCGAAGACTTCGACGAGGTCCGGCGGCAGTCCGGCAGTGTCGATGGAAACCAGATCGCCCGCCAGCACCCGGAACTGACGGAGTTGCTCCGAGCTCTTCGCGCCGACCGGAGGATTCGGGTTTTTCCGGATGGCCGCCGAAAGCTCCTTTCGGAATCGCTCCAGGGCGGCCTTCCCGGCAGCGGGGGAATTCGGAGCGGTCATCGATCGGGCGGGGACCGATGCGACGGCGGGCGGCGAGGGAGGAACCGCCGGGCCGGCGACGACTGTGCCGGACTTGAAGAAGAACGGCTCCAGGAAACTGCCCGACTCCCAAGTCCGCTGCGCCCCGCCCGTGGTCTCGTGGACTTCCAGCCTGACCTGGTCGAAAAGATCGCCGTGCTTCAATCCGCTGGGGAGCCAGCGTGCGAGGGCCTTCGCGTAGGGGCTGTTGCCGTCCTGTCCGTCGAGGGCGGCCTGGCCCGGCTTCGCGGCATAGGCGATGATGATGTCGCCGTCGATATTGAGTTCGGCGAGGCCGCGCTTCTTCGTGCCTCGGGTCAGCCAGCCGACCTCCTTCGGCACCTCGCGGCAGCAGTCGAGAAAGAGGAAGCTGCTCTTCGCTCCCGCGACGAGCATGGCGCTGGCGAAGGTCTCCGCGTCCATCGCCTCCTCGCCGAGCCGGCTGCGGGCCTGGAGCTTCGCGTTGCTGCCCATCAGATAGTTCTTTCCGTCGAACTCGATCCCGTGCCCGGCGAAGTAGAAGACGGCGGTGCCGCCGCGCGGAATCGCGTTTTCGAACTCCGTCAGGATCGCGTCCATCTCCGAACGCGTCGCGTTCTCGGCGTGGAAGACGCGGAAGCCGAGCGAGGCGAGAGTGTCCTTGATCAAGGTGGAGTCCCCCGAGCAATTGTCGAGGGAGGGGAAATTGCCGTCGGCAGGATAGGCGTTGTTCCCGATGACGAGGGCGACGCGGTCCTGGGAACGCAACCCGGTGCCGGTTCCGAGAACGAGGAGCGCGGCGGCGAGTGCGGAAAGGCGTGGAGTCTTCATGCGATCTTCAGTGAAGGACGAACCGGGCGGCGCTTCTTGCGTGATTTTCCCATGTCCCGGCCCCGTCACAAAGCAGAAAATTCCCGCGTGAATTGATACTTGAAATATCCAAATTGGACACGTAGAATACCACATGCTCGGGAGCGAGAAGTTGGAATCGCTGTTGAAACTCTTGGGTGGATTGATGGATGCGGAGGGTACGCCCGAAATTCGCCTGGTTGTCTCCGGAGGAGCCGCCTTGATTGCCGCAAGGTTCATCGAGCGCTCCACTGCGGATATTGACGTGTTTGCGCAAAGGGAGCTCGAAGGCGATCTGATCCCCGGCCATCCGCTGCCGGGCTGGTTCGTTGCATTGGTCGAGCGGGTGGCGGTGATCGAAAGGCTTCCGCGAAAATGGATCAATGCGGACACTTCCCTAGTGGGGAACGGACTGGCGATGCTCCCGTCGAAGTGCTTTCAAAGTCTCGAGGAAACGTGCTACGGGAGTCGCTTGAGAGTGGGCTTCCTCAATCGCGATGCGCAGCTCTACTTGAAGGCCTACGCTATCATCGGACGCGAGGAGCTGCGGGATGTTGCGGATCTACGAGCGCTTCGACCGGGCGACGACGAGATCGCAGAAGCACTGGATTGGATGCTCGAAAACGATTTGATTGACCATGTCGGCATCGCCCATGCCGAGGCAAAACTGAAGCTCGCCCTCGATGAATCGGAATGAGCTAAAGAGTTTCTCGGAGCGTTACCGGGAAGCGATCGCGCGTCGGATCTGGGATCAATGGTCGGCGATCGGCGGGGGCGGATACGCCGCGCGGCCGAACCCGGTCACCTGGGCAGTGGACCCGGAAGCCCTCATCCTCGCTTCGAGCAATCTGTTCGATTATGAACCGCGTCTCAGGGAAGTGGTGATCGCTTGGATGCTCACCAACGGTGGATTCGTCAGCATCGCCCGTTTGAAGCGGATGCAGCAGGATCACGCGTTCGGCGACATGCATGCCTTGGGCGAACTGGCAGCGACCTTGGTTGCGTCGAACATAGGCTTGAAGTCGTGGAGCAGCGTGATGAAGATGAGCGCGGATTCGACCGAATCCGCTTCAAAAAGCGCTTTCCCGTCCCGGCGAAAAGACCTCGCCGTGAAATTCGATCCGGGCCGATCCGCTTGTCTGATCTTGAAATTGCGCAGCCTCTTTGGTGTGAGTTCGCGAGTCGAGATTCTCCTTTGGATGTTCTACAACGCTCGCTCCCACGTCAGTGGGATCGCAGAAAAGACGGGCTGGTATGGAAAGACGGTGCAGAAGACCCTCAATGAAATGGTCCAATCGGGTCATGTCCGCGAGGACAGCAGGCTGCTTCCGTATCGTCGCTATTATCTGGAGCCTTCGGACTGGTCGGCGTTTTTTCCGGGGAGCGAATCGACATCGGTCTGGCTGGGGCAACATCATCTCTACAGCGGAGTTTTTGGAATCCTCGGAGCGATGAGCCGTCTCGCCGCAGGCGATGTCGCGAACGAGGCAGCGACGTTTTTGCTCACCGAAGAAATCAGAAAAGGCTACCACGCTCATCAGAGAGCAATAAGCTCGCTCGTGAGGGAGTCGTATTCCACCGAGAGCCTTGCCGATCTTGTCGAGCATCTCGTGACGAATGCAGAGAGCGATGCCTCTTGGCCGGTCGGTGCCTTCAAGATCGATCCCCACCGATGCCGGTTCGAATGATCCAGATGAGCTTGACTAATCGCGACCCAATGAAACCGCACGCTGGCACAGAAGCGGCCGAAGTCTGACCGTGGCGAGGGAACCCATCTGCCACAAACCCTTGCAAGCGGTCCCTCCCGTGTTTACCGCTTTGCAGCGATGCACATCGAAACCTTCCAGGTCTTCTGCGATCTCGTGGACACGGCGAGCTTCTCCGAGGCGGCGACGCGCAACGGCATCAGCCAGAGCGCCGTGAGCCAGCAGATCCGAACGCTGGAGGAGCGCTACGGGGTGACCCTCGTGGAGCGGGGCCGGCGGAATTTCGCGGTCACTCCCGAGGGCGAGGCCTTCCTCCGCGCCGCTCGCGGCATCGTCGAGGCATGGCATCGGATCGAGCAGGATCTCGGCAAGATGCGGGACGTCGTGGCCGGCCCGCTCACCATCGCGACGGTCTACAGCATCGGTTTCCACGAACTCCCGCCCTATCTCGAGGAATACCGACGCCGTTTCCCCGAAGTCGATCTCCAAGTCCACTACCGCCGCTCGGGCCAGGTCTACGCCGACGTCTCGGAGAACCTCGCCGACCTCGGTCTCGTCGCCTACCCGCAGGAACGCAAGGGCGTCGAGATCGAACCCGCCTGGCGCGACCGCCTTGTCGTGATCTGCCCGCCCGGCCATCCCCTGGCGAAGAAGCAAGCGCTCGACCTGAAGGCGATCGACGGACAGCGCTTCATCTCTTTCGAGCCCGACCTCCCCACCCGCAAAGCCATCGACGCGATGCTCTCCCAAGCGGGAGTGGCGGTGAAGGAAGTCGTCGAATTCGACAACATCGAGACCGTGAAGCGTGGCGTCCTCATCGAGAACGCGATCTCCATCGTTCCGGGCAACAGCGTGCAGTCGGAGGTGAAGGCCGGAACCCTCGCCCGTGTTCCCATCACCGGAAAAATGGTCTGGCGCCCCCTCGGCATCGTCCGACGCCGCACCCGGGCGATCACGCCGGCGATGCGGGAGATGATCGCCCTGCTGAAGGAGAAGCGAGAGGAGCCCGAGGAGCCGGAGGGATAGGCCCGCTCCGACGCATTTTTCTCGAAATCCCCGATCCTTTCCTGCAAGCTCCCCTCAATTCCCTCGCCGCCGCCATGAAACTCGGATCGAAAATCCTGCTGCTGTCGCTGAGCCCGTTTCTTCCCGCGGTCCCGGATCTGATCGCCTCCCCCGCCTCCGAAGCCGCGGCCCATCACCACGATTTCCAAGGCGAGGCGGAGGGAATCGTGGTGGGAAGGTTCGCGGAGGGGACGACCTCCTTTGGCGAGGCGGGACGCCTCCGCGCCGCCGGCCCCGCGGTCGATTCCGACACGCTCTTCGAAATCGGATCGATCACGAAAGTCTTCACCGGCATCCTCCTTGCGGACGCGGTGCTGAAAGGAAAGGCGACGCTCGACGATCCGGTTTCGAAACATCTCCCCGCCGACCTGCTCCACGCCGGATCGCCGCTGCACGGCATCACCCTCCTCGATCTCGCCACCCACACCTCGGGTTTACCCCGCCTCCCCTCGAATATCGAGAAAGGCGCCGATCCGAAGGACCCCTACGCGCACTACAGCGTCGCGCGGCTCCACGACTGCCTGCGGGAAATCGGGGAATCCGACCTGCAGAAGCGGGGAGAGACAAGCTACTCGAACCTTGGCATGGGTCTGTTAGGCTATCTTCTCGAGCGTATTTCGGAAAAACCCTACGAGGCGCTCGTCCGGGAAACCCTCTTCGAGCCGCTCGGCATGGGTTCGTCCTTCGTCCAGCGTCGACCCGGAGACATTCCCTCTTCGGAAACGGACCGTTTCGCCACCGGCCACAGCGGCGGGAAGGAGACGCCCCATTGGCACATCGACGCGCTCTGCGGAGCCGGGGCCATCGTCTCCTCGGCCAAGGATCTGATGGCCTTCGCGGCGGCGCATCTCTCGCCGGAGACGCCCGGCACGCTGCGGGAAGCCATGGCGCTGGCCGCGACACCGCAGCGCGGCGCCGTGGGTCTGGGCTGGTTCGTCGGCAGGGAGGGTCTCCAGCACGACGGGGGCACCGGGGGATTCCGTAGCGAACTCCGAATCTCGCTCGCCGATAAAACCGCCGCCGCCCGGCTGATGAACGGAACGGGATCGTCGGCGCCCTCGGAAAGCCGCGGCGACTTCACCGCGCTGACGGGTTACTGGCAGGGCGTTCTCGACACCGGCGGCGCGAAGCTGAGACTCGTCCTCCGGATCGCGCAGGACGGACGCGTCGTCCTCCACAGTCTCGACCAAGGCGCCGTCGGCATGCCCGCCCACCAGGCGATCCACGAGGAAGGAACGTTCCGCGCCGTCTTCTCCGCGATCGGGGGAAGCTTCGAGGGCCGGATCGACGGGGGAACGCTCTCGGGCACCTGGAAGCAGGGCGGCTCGCTTCCGCTCGAATTGACCCGTCAGGAAACCATGCCCGAACCGATGCGGGAGGCCCTCTCGAAGCGGGCCTCGGGCGATCTTTCGCCGCTCCATGGATACTGGTCGGGTTTTCTCGGCGGCAAGGCCGGACTCTTCGTCGTCCTCGAGATCGAAGCTTTCGACGGAAGCGGCGAAGCGAGGCTCTACAGCCCCGACCAGACTCCCGAAGCGATGCCGGTCACGAAACTTTCCTTCGACGGATCGCAACTGACCCTTTCCCTCGACTCGATCCAGGCCGCCTACGCCGCGGAGCTGGACAGCGACGGCAAGCTTTCCGGTGGATGGAAGCAGGGACTTCTACCCCTCCCGTTGAGCCTGACAAAATCGCCGACGATGCCGAAGCGGGAAGAGACAAATGGAGGGCCGGATAGGGAACGTCGAACTCCCTAAGGGAAGGCTCCGTCACGAATGGAAGGATCCGCCTTGTCGGTGCGGACCGTGGAGGATCACTCCTGCCGCACCAGTTCGCTCCCGAGGAGAAGTCCGGGAGCGGCGAGACTCACATTCTCGAGAATGTTTCCGGCGATGCGGGAATCGACGATGACGTTGTCGATGCAGCTCGCGTCGTTCACGCGGATGCCTTGGGTTTTGTTGCCGGTCGCGGAGAGGCGCTCGAAGCGGTTGCGCTGGCAGGCACTGTCCTGGATCTCGCGGGTCTCGGCGACGAAGACGCCCTGCTCCCCGTTGTCCCGCAGGTAGAGATTGCGGAAGGTGTTCTCGTTCGAATCGCGCATGAAGATTCCTTGGCTGCCGTTCTGGGTGAAGGTGGAATCGACGACGAGATTGCGGTTGAACTTCCAGTCGATGGAGAGGCCCGCGCTGCGGTTGTGGTGAAGGTGGAGCTGGTCGAAGACGCTGTCCTCGGTCTCGTAGCAGGCGAGGCCGTCGAATTCGTTGTTCCAGGATTCGAGATCGACGACATGGATTTGGCGGCAGGCTTTCTCAAGAACCACCCCGCCGGACCGGCAGTTGTGCGTGGCGAGATTCTCGAGACGGACATTCTCGGCCCCGCGGACGGTCACGCCGTTGTTGCGGATGAAGGTGAGGTCGCCCGTGTCGCAGGGGCCGCCGCAGCATTCGAACTGCTGGGTGGCGCGGTTTCCGTCGATGACGAGATGGGCGACGATCACATCGCGGACGATGCGCGCGACCGGCGTCTCGGTGCTGCCGACGACGACGACGGGACAGTTCGCCCCATCGGCGAGGCGCAGGATGGTCTCGCGTCCGATACCCCGCAATTCCACGCCGTCGCGCTCGATGACGATGGGCTTGCCCACGGGGAAGAGCGTCGGCCCGAGCACGACCGTCCCTCCGGCGGCGGGCAAGCCGGCGATGGCGGCGTTGATCGTCTCGTCGTCGCCGGAGTCGATGTAGACGGTGGCCCGCTCTTCGGCGGATGCCCCGATCTGAAGAAAGGCGAAGACGGCGGTGGAGAGGGCGAACCGGAAAAAGGATTTCATGACGGGCGCTTCCCCAGGAAAACGGGGAAAAGGCGGGCAAGTTGCCCGGAAAGCCCGCCTTTGGCAAGCGCTCATCGCCATCCCGGAGAAGCTCCGGCCGCTCCTTGATTGCCGGGCGATTTCGAGGAATGTCCGGCATGATTGTCCGTCTTCCCCCCGCTCTCGCTTGGATCGGCCTCCTCTTCGCCGCCTGCGGCGACTCCACGCCTCCCCCCGCGAAGGTGGAGGACGTCGCCTCCCCGCCGTCTCCCGTCGAACCACCTGCCCCCGCGCCGCAATTCTGGAGCGAGACGAAGCTGCACGAGACGATCCGCCAGGCGAATCCGGGCTACACGGGGAACGGCCGGTTCGAAATCGACCCGTCCGGCCAGGTCCAAGCCATCGCGCTGGACCAGTGCGGCGTCACCGATCTGTCGCCCATGCGGGGGATGGCGCTCCAGGCGCTCTATCTGCAGGGCTGTGCCGTTCCGGAAATCGCCGCCCTAGCGGGAATGCCTCTCGTCGAACTCTATCTCGAAAAATCGGCGGTACGGGATCTCTCTCCGCTCGTCGGCATGTCCGCCTTGCGAAAGCTCAGCCTCAGCGAAACGGAAGTTTCGGATCTTTCGCCCTTGCAAGGACTCGGCCTCGTCGAGCTGAACCTCGTCGGCACCCGCGTCTCCGACCTCGCTCCGCTGGACGGCATGCCTCTGCAAATGCTGTGGCTCAGCGGCGCACCCGTCGCCGATCTCTCTCCTCTCGCACGCTGCCCGCTCGTGAGCCTCACCGTCCTCGACACCGCCGTCGCGGACCTGACGCCCCTCGCGGGCACAGCCTTGCAGCGGCTCCACATCGGCGGCACTGCGGTAAGCGACCTCACCCCCCTGAAGGGAATGCGCCTGACCCGGCTCGTCTTCGATCCTGACAAAATAACAAAAGGCACCGAGGTGCTCCGTGAAATGCCCACGCTCAAGGAGCTGGGCACGAAATTCGAGGACGGCGGGAGCGATCTCGAACCGCCCGCCCTCTTCTTCGAGCGCCACCCCCTCGCGCCGGGAAATTGACCCGGGGAAAGAAGACGGCTTCGTCAAGAACTCAGTTAGGGATCCAGTAGAGAGAAACCGCCTCAGGCCTCCGTATCGAAAAACCGCATGTTCCGTTCATTCTTCACCGTTGGATCGCTCACTCTGGTAAGTCGCGTCGTCGGATTCGCCCGCGACAAGCTCATCGCCCTCCACCTCGGCAGCGGGGCGATGGCGGACGTCTGGATCGCCGCCTTCCAGCTGCCGAACCTCTTCCGCCGTGTCTTCGGCGAGGGCGCCTTCAACGCCGCCTTCGTCCCGATGTACAGCCGCCGCCTCGAGGAGCAAGGCGCTGCCGGGGCCGACCGCTTCGCCCGGGGCGCCCTCTCGACGATGCTCGTCATCCTGATCACGTGCTTCGTCCTCTGCTTCATCTTCATGGAACCCATCGTGCGGCTCACGAACCTGGGTTTCGCCGCCGACGGCCGGCTCGAACCGGCGGTGAAGGCCTCGCGCATCACCGTGGGCTACCTTGTCTTCATCTGTCTCGTCGCGGGGCTCAGCGGCATCCTCAACAGCCGGAAGGTCTTTGCCGCGCCCGCCGTGGCCTACGTCGTTCTGAACCTAGTCCTCCTCCTCGGGCTCGTTCTCGTCGTTCCCCGGACGGGGGAACCTCTGCTGGTCCTCTCGTGGTCCGTCCTCGTCTCGGGGGCGCTGCAGCTCGCCGTCGTCGCCGTCTCCTGCTGGCGGCGGGGAGTCGATCTGAGACCGCTCGCGCCGCGCTTCGACGGCGACATGAAGCAGCTCGCCCTGCTGATGGGCCCCGGCCTGGCCAGCGCCGGCGTCCAGCAGCTCAACCTGCTCGTCGGCGGAGCGGTCGCCTCCCTCGAAGTGGGAGGAAAGATCGCCATCAATCTGGCCGACCGCATCAACCAGCTGCCTCTCGGTCTCATCGGCATCGCCGCCGGCGTCGTACTGCTGCCAGAGATCACCCGCAGCCTCCGGGGAGGCGACGAGGAGGCGGCAAAGCGGAACCTCAGCAAAGGACTCGAGCTTTCCCTCTTCCTCTGCCTGCCCGCCACCGTGGCGCTGCTGGTGATCCCGCGGGAAATCATGTATGCGATCTTCGAAGGCGGGAAGTTCGAGGGAAAAGCCGCCATCGAAGCGGGCTGGATCCTCGCCGCCTTCGCCACCGGCACGCCCGCCTACATCCTCGCGAAAGTGCTCCAGCCCGGCTACTTCGCGAGAGAGGACACGAAGACCCCGATGCGCTACACCATCGTCACCGCGGTCACGAACATGCTTCTCGTCTATCCGCTCTTCCTCTGGCTGGGACCGGTCGGTTGCGCCCTCGCCACCTCCGTGGCCGGCTGGGTGAATGTGCTCCTGCTCTGGTTCGGCCTGCGCGGCGCGGGCTTCATGGGGCTGTCGCCCGGCTTCGCGAGCCGGGCGGCCCGGCTGCTTCTCGCCGCCGCGATCATGGGCGCCCTCGTCTGGCTGCTCGCCCGCTGGGGCCAGGACATCCTCATGGCCGAAGGCCGCTTCACGAAACGCTTCGGGGCCATGGGCCTGCTCGTCTCCTTCGGGCTGTTCGCCTATCTCGCCGCCGTCCTGGGACTGCGGGTCTACTCGCTGGGAGAGCTGACACGACGCTTCCGACGCACCAGGGCCGCCGGGTAAGCCGGCCGACCGATTCTCTCCGGTCCTCGGAGGCACCCTCTTCGGTCGAGGCGAAGGAGAAGCCGTTGGCTTCGAGAAGCGTGTAGGCGGCCATGAATCCACTGCGCTTGTTCCCGTCGATGAGCGGGCGGTTCTTCACGATCCCGCACGCGAGGGAAGCGGCAGGCGCAAGAAGATCATCCGTCCCGTAGGCATGACGTTGCCTCGGCCGGTTCAAGGCCGGATCAAGCAGGCCGGCATCCCTGGTGCCACTGGAACCACCGGACATCTCCAAAAGGCCTCATGGATGGCAAGCAAGGCCTCTTCTGGTATCCATAAGGGTTCTTCGCTCATTTGGCGAGTTCGCCCAGCGCGTTGCGATACCGCCTCATCCCGCGTTCCGCGATCTCCATCAGTTCCGAAAAGCCCGGCTTGTCGCCGTTGATTCGCAGGCTGTGGCCGGGAGATTCGGTGAGATTGAGCGTATCGCCCTTCTCGACGCGAAGCGATTGCAGCGCCTCCTTGGGCAGGACGATCCCGAGCGAGTTTCCAATCTTTCGGACTTTGGTGGGAATGGCCATGCAATAGCACTCGTGGGAACAAGCCGCCGTGTGGCCGACGGAGTCACGGCAATGGCTCCCGGGGCACCTTCTGCTTCCCGAAGAGCTTCCGCCCCAGCCGCTTCAGTGGGTTCTGGTCGGTCTCGACGTCGCGCACCTCCTCGGCGCGGTGCATGATCGTCGGATTGCCGGGCTCGGGAAACGTGGCGGCGGCCTCGCGGCCGATCTCGCCGCGGACGTCCTCGTCGTAGCTGACGAAGGTGGCCTCCTCGTCGCTGCGGACCACGACCGGCTGGATGAAGATCATCAACTCCGACCGGGTCTTGCCCACATTCGTGTTTCTCGCGGCATATCCGACGATGGGAAGATCCTTGAGGAGAGGAATGCCGGCGTCCTCGGTGGTCTTCGACTCGGAGATCAGACCGCCGAGAATGATGGTCGAACGGTTCGCGACGGAGACGGTCGTGTTCAGCTCCTGCTTCCCGATGATGGGGATCTCGTTCTGGTCGATGAGCTGCTGTCCCACGACGCGGTCGTTGATCTGGACGATGTCGAGGGTGACCTCGTTGTCCTCGTTGATCGTGGGCAGCACCTCGAGCTTCAGCACGACATCCTTGTAGGCGACGGTGGAACGAACCGCGTTCGGGTTGTTCGTGTCGGTCAGGGCGGTCTCGGGATAGGGCACCTCCTGGCCCGAGGTGATCTCGGCGCGCTTGCCGTTCTGGGTGTAGACGACGGGGCGGGAGAGCACCTTGAAGCGCTGTGTCTGCTCCAGCGCGGTGACGATGACATCGAGCGACTGGCCGATCTGGCCGTAGAGATTGAGCCCGCCGACCGGGCCGAAGGGCGTCGTCGTGATCATGTCGGCGAGATTGGCGATGTTCCCGTTCGTGTTGTTCGTCCCGATGAGGTCGCCGCGGGCGTTGATGCTGCCGCCGGTGAAGCCGCCCCTGCTTGGCCTCTGCCCGTCGAATTTCACGAAGCGCTGCAGATAGTCGACGCCGAACTGGACATCGTCGGAGAGGGTCAGCTCGCCGATCACGGTGGCGAGATAGACCTGCACGGGACGGCGGTCGAGACGGTCGATCATGTCCAGCACGATCCGCTCGGACTCGCGGGTGCCGGAGACGATGATGGCGTTCGACTGGCGGTCGGCGATGACGCGCGTCTTCCCGACGAGGACGGAGATGGGGGCGACGTCGTCGAGGGGGAAGGCGATCTGGTCGGCACGTCCGCCCACTTCCTCGGTCGCCGTTTGCTGGGCGCGGTTCTGGTTGTTCTGGCGGTTCTGGCTCGTCCCCGTCAGGGTGGAGAGCTGCGAGGAGGTCACCGGGGTGGGGCGCGTCTGGATCTGGCGACCGCCAGGCAGCATCGTCTCCCCCGTGCCGGTATCCTGCAGGACGTCGACGAGGACGGGGAGGATGTCGTTGGCCTTCACGTATTTCAGCTTCCGCTCGATCGGCTTGTGGTTGTCGAGAGGGCGGTCGAATTGAGCGATCAAGTCGAGGACGTAGGCGGCATCGGTGGGCGAAGCGACGATCATCACGCGGTTGAGCCGGTCGTCCGGAATGAGTTGGGCGGCGGGCTGGTCCGCCGTGCCGACGCCGTTCATCACGTTGCGCGAACGGTTGTTCTGCCCCCCCACCGACCGCTGCTGTCCCTGGCTCCCCTGCTGATTCTGCTGCCCCTGCTGACCTGATTGGCCTTGCTGTCCCTGTTGGCCTTGTTGGCCTTGCGGCGGCGAGGCGTTGCTCCGGGCGCCGGTCACGGTGCCGCCGCGCTCGCTCTGCCGCAGGCGCTCCTCCATGCGGGCGTCCATCGCCGCCTGGATGATCTGCGCGACGACGTTCGCCTCGGCGTATTGGAGTTGGACGAACTCCGTGATGAGAGGCGCGTCGTCGACGGGATGGTCGATGATGGATCTCAGGCGGATGAGCTGCCGCACGATCGGGCTCGTCTCCGTGATGAGAAGGCCGCGGGGATTCGTCACCGGAGTGATGCGGCCGAATTCGTTCAGCACGATGTGGTTGCTGAAGATCGTGGCCGCATCCTCGGGATCGACGAACTCGAGATCCATGAAGAAACCGACCAGCGACTCGCCGTCGGGAAGCAGGGTCGGATCGGTGTAGATCACGACGCCCTCGCTGAAGGACGGGCTGCCCCCGCCTTGACGGGCGCCGCCGAGGAGCACCTTGACCTTGCTCTCGTCCTCCGGCTCCACGACGAGGATGTAGCCGTTCACGAGCAGAGCCGCCTCGATCAAGCGGATCGCCTCCTCGCGGGAGACCTCGGCAGGGGTGACGAGGCTGACCTGGGGTCCGTTGAAGATGGAACTGTCCTTGACGATGGGCTTCGCGATGAGTCGCTCGTAGATGTTGAGGATGTCGTTGACCGGATTCAGCGGAAACTGGAGGCTGACGCGGTCGCCGGCCACTCCCGAGCCCAGCCCGCCGGGAGCCCCGGGGCCGCCTGGCCTCCCGGGACCTTGCAAGGACGAAGGTGCCTGGAGCGGCTGCTGGGAGGGCTGCGGACGGTCCTCCGGCGGATTCGCGTTGTCCTGGGCATGGCCGCCGACCGTTGCAACCACGGACGCCAAGGCGACGCTCCCCCACGCTGCGGCGGCCGTCCGACGCAGCCTTTTGCAAATCCGGCTGTTCATGTCTGGTGTTCCGATCCCGGGAGATCGTGGGGCATTCAACCCCGCCGATACCTCTCCGGTTCTCATTTTTCCAACAAAGCGCCCACTTTTTAGCGCAGCCGCCCATCGACCACAACCCCCAAAGCGAGAAGCGATTCGCCGACGCTATGGAAATCCCGGCGATTCTGGAACGAGTCCCCCTTCACTCCACCTGGCTCACGATCTCGCCTTCCGCGAGACGGGTCCGCACCCGGTCCCCCGGACGCACTTGCCCGGGACTCATGATGGGGCGTCCTTCGACATCCGTCGTAATCGAATACCCCCGCTTCAAGACGGCGTCGGGGCTGAGCGACCGCATCAATTCTCCGAGCGAACCGAGGCGATGGGAAACCCCGCCGAGCCGATGCAGCGCCGCACGCTCCATCGATCCGAGCAGAGAACCCGCCGCCTCGCGGCCGCGCACGAGAACCCGTTCCGGTTGGACGGCGACGAGCGCCCGCCCCGCTCCCTCGCATTCCGCCCGGACTCGCTGCAGCCGGGCTTCGACGAGACGCTCCATGCGCTCCTCGAGGAAATCGACCGTCTGCATCCACGAACGGAGCCTGCGCCCCGGCTCGCGCGCCTCGACCTCGCGGCGCAACGAGAGAACATGACGCCGGAAATAGGCCAAGGACTGGACCGTCCGTGCGTCGAGCCCCTCGCGCAACCGCCCGAGATGGCGGCGCAGGGCAAGCCCGTCGGGTGCCGCATTCTCCGCCGCCGCGCTCGGCGTCGGCTCGCGGCGGTCGGCGACGAAGTCGGCGATGGTGAAGTCGATCTCGTGCCCGACCCCCGACATCACCGGGATGGAGCAGGCGGCAATGGCGCGGGCGAGCCCTTCGTCGTTGAAAGCCCAGAGGTCCTCGATGCTGCCCCCTCCCCGCGCGACGATGACGAGATCGGGCCGCATCGCTCCGTCCGCCGCGTCGAAGAAGCGCACCCCGGCGGCGATCTCTCCGGACGCTCCTTCGCCTTGGACCTTCGCGGGATAGATCAGGATCCGCACCCATGGGGCTCGCCTCGACAGCACATGGATCATGTCCCGGATCGCGGCTCCGGTCGGCGACGTGACGATCCCGATGCAAGTGGGAAAGGCCGGGATCGGTTTCTTCCGAGCCGTATCGAAAAGGCCCTCGGCCTCCAGCTTCCGCTTCAGCGCTTCGAACTGCGCCTGGAGGTCGCCGAGACCTTTCGTCTGCACGATCTGCGCGACGAGCTGATACTGCCCCCGGGCCTCGTAGACCGAAAGATTCCCGTAGACCTGGACCCGCATCCCGTCCGCAAGAGGGACGGGGCAACGCGCGGCCGATCCCTTGAAAAAGACGCAAGCCAACTGGGCGAAGGGATCCTTCAGCGTGAAATAGTGATGGCCCGATCCGGGAAGACGATGGTTGCTGATCTCCCCCTCGATCCACACGCCGGAGAACCGCCCCTCGAGGCTGTCGCGAATCAGGGCGGTGAGGCCCGAGACCGTGTGGACCTGCTCCCCCATGGCGATCATCCGCGCATCGCCGCGACGGCGGCGGCCATGTCCGCGGCCCCGTAGAGGGCCGTCCCCGCGACCATCGCATTGGCTCCGTGCGCCGCGGCGATCCCGACGGTGCGCTGGTCGATTCCGCCATCCACCTCGATGTGGTAGGAAAGGCCGTGCTCCTCCCGGTAGGCCCGCGCCGCGGCCACCTTCGGCATCGTCTCCGCCTCCATGAAAGCCTGCCCGCCGAATCCCGGTACCACCGTCATCACGAGCAGCAGGTCGATCCGGTCGAGAAAGGGAACGACCACTTCGAAGGGAGTCGCCGGATTCAAGGCCAGCCCGCAGCCGAGTCCCGCTTCGCGGATCCGGCGGAGCGTCTCCGCGACCTCGTGGTCCGCCTCGACGTGGACCGTGAGACGGTCCGACCCCGCCTTGACGAAGCGGTCGAGGTATTTGTCGGGATGCGTCATCATCAGATGCGTATCCAGCGGCATCGCGGTGTGCGGCCTCACCGCCGCGACGAACTGCGGGCCGAAGGAGACGTTTTCGACGAAATGGCCGTCCATCACGTCGAGATGGAGCCAGTCCGATCCGGCACGCTCCGCTCGTCGCACCTCCTCCCCGACCTTCGACCAATCGGCGGCGAGAAGCGAGGGGGCGATGATTCGGGTGTTGCAGTCGCTCATGACGGGGCCATTATCTTCACGCTTTCCGGCTTCCGCAACCTTTGCCGCCGGATTCCTTTCCACCATGGTCATCCCCCTTCCCGACGACGAGGCCGGTTCGCCCATCAGCCTCGTCAGCGACTCCTTTCTCATGGAACAGGCGCTGCGCCAGGCGCGGCGGGCCTTTCAAGCGGGCGAGGTGCCGGTCGGCGCGGTCATCGTGCAGGGAGGCGAGATCATCGCCCGCGCCCACAACCAGGTCGAAACCCTCCGCGACGCCACCGCCCACGCCGAGATGCTCGCCCTCAGCCAGGCGCAGGAGGCGCTCGGCGACTGGCGCCTCACCGACTGCGACCTCTACGTGACCAAGGAGCCCTGTCCCATGTGCGCCGGCGCCATCGTCCATTGCCGCATCCGCCGCGTGGTCTTCGGCTGCGGCGATCCGAAGGCCGGCGCCGCCGGCGGCCTCCTCAATCTCCTCCAGCAACCCACCCTGAACCACCGCAGCGAGATCACTCCCGGCGTGCTCGAGGCCGAGTCTCTCTCCCTGCTCCAATCCTTCTTCAAAGCCGCGCGTGCGGCGGCAAAATCCGAAGCCCGAAATCCGAAGCCCGAACAGGACTCCTGAGCTCCGCCAGACGCTCGCTCCAGAGAGACCTTTCACTTTCTACCTTTCACCTTTTACCGCCCGTAGGGCGTCTCCCCATGCGTTTCGTCAATCTCGCCGCCCATCCCGACATCGGATCCAATTCCTACCTTCTCGAAGCCGGCAAGGTCCGTCTCGTTCTCGATGCCGGCACCCATCCGAAGCACACCGGGCGCGACACTCTCCCCCTCTACGACCGCCTCGCCCCGAACTCCGTCGACGGCATTCTCGTGAGCCATCCCCACCTCGACCACATCGGAGCGCTCCCTGTCCTGATGCGCCAGCAGCCGCGTGCCGCCGTCGTCATGACCGAGCTCACCATCGGGCACGGCGACGTCCTCCTCCACAATTCCGTCAACGTCATGAAGGCGCAGCGGGAGGAGCTGCAGGAACCGCTCTATCCGCTCTACTCCCACGGCGAAGTCGACGCCTGCGTCCGCCGCTGGACGGCGCGCGAGGCGGGCGAACGCTTCTCCCTCGGCGACCGCGAACGTGTCTCCATCAAATTTTTCCGCGCGGGCCACGTTCTCGGCGCCGTGGGCATGAGGATCGAGGGGAACGGCAAAAGCCTCTTCTACACCGGCGACGTCCATTTCGAGGACCAGACCCTCGCCCGAGCCGCCGAATTCCCCATCGCTCCCGTCGACACTCTCGTGATGGAGACGACCCGGGGCGACTACGCCCGCGACCCCGGCTACACCCGCGAGACGGAGAAGCGGCGCTTCGCCGAAGCCATCGTCGCCACCCTCGGTCGCGGCGGCTCCGTCCTCGTCCCCGTCTTCGCCTTCGGCAAGACGCAGGAACTCCTTCTGATGCTCAAGGAACTGGTCGACGAAGGAGCCATCCCCTCCGTCCCCGTCCACATCGGCGGCCTCAGCACGAAGATGACCGAGATCACCGACCGCCACGACGACCATCCCGACCGCCTCCATCGCGGCTACCGCCTGCTCGAGGACTTTCCCGGACTGAGCCGCCTCGCCCGCGGCCGCAAGGAGCCCGACTACCAGCCCGGCGCGATCTACGCCCTCTCCAGCGGGATGATGTCCGAGCACACCGTCTCGCACCGCTTCGCCCGCCGCCTCCTCGCCTCGGAGCAGAACGCCATCCTCTTTGTCGGCTACGCCGATGCCGAGGCCCCCGGAGGCCGGATCCTCGCCGCCGGGCAGGGCGGGCGCGTCGCCCTGTCCTCCGACTCGCCCCACGAAAGCGAGATCCGCTGCACCGTGGAGCGTTTCGACTTCAGCGGCCACGCCACCCGGGAGCAGCTCGCCGACTACGCCGCGGCCTGCTCGCCGAAGACCGTGATCCTCGTGCATGGCGACGAACCGGCGCGGAGATGGTTCGCGCAAGAGTTGGGCCGGAGGCTGCCGGAGGCGCGGATCGTGATTCCCGCGCCGGGGGAAACGATCGATTTGTGAGGATACAAAGGGGAATGCCGGCCGGAACGACCAAACTCACCGATCGCCACCGGCAACACCCGGCCCACTCCGCGGCGGCTGGCTACAGCCAATCTTTTCACCCTTTGGAGGATCCGGCGAACAGGCATCCGAGCGGCTTTCCGTCTGATGCTCGCTGAACTGGGACGGAGCGTTGATCCGGAGGAAAACACCTCCGAATCCATGGCTGCATCCGCACTGAAGATTCTTTGAGCATCACCAAGAGTGAGCGCGATAAGCAAAAGCGTTTGGGCTATGGAAACCACGGTCAAAAGACGGACTGGCAAGGGTTTCCTGCACCCACCTCGCCTTGGTTTCACCAAGCCGTTTCAGGCTAACGGTTCCAGAATCTCCGGTAAAGCCGAAATGAGAACAGTTCCTTTCTACGATTCCCGACGGCGATTCGCTCGGTAAAAACGCTTTTCCCCCTCCCGATCCGTGGTTTGGTGGTGGCTTTTCTCCAATGGAACTGGAAGAGATCGAACGGTACACGCGGGAGACCCTGCCCGACTGGAGCGGGGCGGACCTGGCCTTCTCCGTGATCGAGAAGGGCGGCTCGGGACGTCTCTTCGTCCGCGTCGCCGATTCTTCGTCGGACCGCAGTCTGATCGCGATGCACTACGGCCTCGACCGGTCCGACAACGCGCGCTTCGCCTCCGTCACCGACTTCCTCAACCGCCACCGGATCCCCGCCCCGGCCATCGTCGCCCGGCGCGAGGATCTCTGCCTGCTCTGGGTCGAGGACCTCGGTGAGACCGATCTCGGCCACCTCGCGAGGAACGATTGGACGACTTCCCGCCGCCCGGCCTACGAACTGGCCCTGCGCGCCGTCCGGCCCCTGCACCGCTTCTCCGAAGCCGATGCGCCCGGCGACCTTCCGGAGCTGGAGCGCCCCTTCGACGCTTCGCTCTACGAGTGGGAGCAGGGATACTTCCTGACCCACTACGTCGAGCGCTTCCACTCCCCCGAGGTCGCCGCGGACCTGCGGAAGCATCCCTCCCTCGCGGCTCTCGCCGAAGAGCTCGGCAGCCTGCCCCGCGCTCTCGTCCATCGCGATTTCCAGAGCACCAACGTGATGCTGAGGAACGGCGGCGCCTACCTCATCGACTATCAGGGCCTCCGCTGGGGCCTTCCCGAATACGACCTCGCCTCGATGATCTACGATCCCTACAGCGAGTTCACCCCGCAGGAGACGGACGAGCTCGTCGATTTCTACTTCGCTTTGAAGGTCGAATCCGGCGACGCCGAGACGCGCACGGTCTACGAGCGCCGCCTCGTGCAATGCGCGGCGCAGCGGCTCATGCAGGCGCTCGGCGCCTACGGCTTCCTCGGCGAGGTGAAGGGCAAACGCGAATTCCTCGACCACATTCCCGTGGCGAAGCGGAGGCTGCTCGATCTTTCGCGGCGCGAAGGGGGGCTCGCCGTCCTGGAGGAGCTGCTGGCCTGATCCCGCGCCGCCTCCATTTCCGTTCTCGAGAGGCAAGATAGGTCCGTGCGGCCAAGTGGACGTCCAATCGACGCTCTTCCCGACCGGGCCGGTCGGGGCTACCCAAGGCTCCGATCCGAGGGGGAGCGCGGCGCATGGACGTTCGACAGATTCTCAGGAGGCTTCGGCCTGCGCGAGGACTTCGAGGAAGGGCACCTCGGCGAGAAGACCGAAGCGTTCGTCGCGGTTCAGGCGTGCGCGGGCCGTCGCCGGGCTGGAAAGACCGCAGAGGAAACGCGCCACTTGCCTCGGTTGACGCAGCGCGGGGTGGTTTTCCAACTGGAGCCGGCGAATCTCTCCGGCCGCCTCGAGCGTGACGGAACCGCGCCTCGAGGCGGGAAGGGACCCGCCCGCATGCTCGCCGAGACAGAAGCCGCAATTCCCGCAGGGGGCGGAGGGCTCGCCGAAATGCTCCAGCCACTGCTGCGCGAGGCAGCGGGGCGTCTCGCAGAGGGACACGACTTGGCGCAGCCTTGCGATCTCGGCGGCCTCGCGGGCCTCGAAGCGCTCGACGAGACGGGCCGCGACCCGCGCGACGGAGAGGTCCGCCGTCGGCGCGAGGCGATAGCCGTGACGCAGGCCGTGCGGCTTCACGACCGCGTCGCCGTGGTCGGCGAGTTCGTCGAGGGCCCGGCGCACTGCCTCCTCCGTCGAGTCCAGGGCCGCCGCGGAGACGCCGTGGTCGAAGCGGTGCCAGATCCGTCCTTTCTCACCCGTTCCGAAGAGCCGGAGGAGGAAGTTCTTCCGCGCCGGGGGCCATCCCACGAGGGTTTCATCGAGGGGGCGCAGCAGGCGCACCTCGCTGCCTCCGTAGAACGGTCCCTGCGGCAGGAGGACGCCGTCGAGTTCCAGATAGGTGAGCGCGGTCTCGACGACGACCTGGCGGATGTCGCGCGATTGGGAGAGCTCGTAGCGCGAGACGGAGAAGGACTCGCCCCGCAGCAGGACGTGCTCGACGAGCGACTTCAGCGCCGTGGGCGTGGGCGTGTCGCCGTAGATGAAATTCTCCAGCACGGTGAGATCGTCGGCGCAGGCGAGCAGATCGCATTCCGCCGCGAGCCCGTCGCGCCCGGCCCGGCCCGTCTCCTGGGCGTAGTTCTCGAGGGATTTCGGCAGGTTGTAGTGGACGACGCGGCGGATGTCCGACTTGTCCACCCCCATGCCGAAGGCGATGGTCGCGACGACGACGGGAACCGCGCCGGACATGAAGCCGTCCTGCACCTCGGCGCGATGGTCGTCGCGCATCCCCGCATGGTAGGCCCGCGCCGCGATCCCCGCCCGCCGCAGCACGCCCGCGACCCGTTCTGAAGTCTCCTGGAGCGTCACGTAGACGATCGCCGGAACGGCGGAGGATCCCCCTAGCAGGTCCACCAACCTCCGCTCCCGTTCCGCCGCCGCGCAGGGATGGATCCGGTAGCGGAGGTTCGGCCTCGCGAAACCGGTCTGGATGTGGTCCTCCTCCGCGATGGCGAAGCGTTCGCGGATCTGCGCCGCGACGGCGGGCGTCGCGGTGGCGGTGAGCGCGAGCACCCGCTCCGCCGCGACCCCGCGGGCGACCCCGGGGAGGCGCAGGTAGTCGGGACGGAAGTTGTGTCCCCATTCGGAGAGGCAATGCGCCTCGTCCACCGCGAAGAGGGCGACGCGGCAGCGCCGCAGGCGGCGGAGAAACCCCTCGTTGGCGAGACGCTCGGGAGAGACGTAGAGGAGCCGCAAGGAGCCATCCGCCATTCCCCCGTAGATCGCCTCGACCTCCTCGCGCTCCAAGGTCGAATCGAGCCGCGCCGCGGCGATGCCCCGCGACCGCAAGGCTTCGACCTGGTCCTTCATCAGGGCGATGAGGGGGGAGACGACGAGAGTCAGCCCCTCCAGCATCAGCGCGGGAAGCTGGTAGCAGAGACTCTTCCCGGCCCCCGTGGGGAAGAGCGCCAGCACGGAACGCCTCTGGAGGAGGCGGAGAACCGCCGCCTCCTGCCCGGGGCGGAAATCGTCGTGGCCGAAATGGTGGCGGAGCGCGGAGCGCGGATCCATCGGCGTCACTTCGCGTCGGCGAAGCGGGCCGAGACGCGGTCCCAGTCCACCACGTTCCACCAGGCGCCGATGTAGTCGGCACGGCGGTTCTGGTAGTGGAGGTAGTAGGCGTGCTCCCAGACGTCGAGGCCGAGGAGCGGCGTGCCGAGCTCGGCGTCGGGAACGAGGCCGGGCATGAGCGGGTTGTCCTGGTTCGGCGTGCTTGTCACGAGGAGCTTGCCGTCCTTGGCGATCAGCCAGGCCCAGCCCGAACCGAAGCGCTTCGTCGCGGCTTCGCCGAACACGGTCTTGAAGCCGTCGGACGAACCGAAGGCGGCCTCGATCGCCTTGGCGAGCTCCGCCGAAGGTTTGCCCGACTTGTCGGACGGAGCGAGGGTCTCCCAGAAGAAGGCGTGGTTCCAATGTCCACCACCGTTGTTGCGCAGGGTCGTCTGCAGCGCCTTGTCCTCGATGGCGGACAGGCTTGCCATCAGATCGTCGAGGGACTTCGCGGCGAGATCGGCCTTCCCTTCGAGGGCGGCGTTCAGATTCTTGACGTAGGTGGCGTGGTGCTTGCCGTGGTGGATCTCCATCGTCTTCGCGTCGATATGGGGCTCGAGCGCGTCGAAGGCGTAGGGAAGGCCGGCTTGCTCGAAGGGAGCGGCGGCGCGGGCGGCACGTACCGGGAGCAGCGCGGCCCCGGCGGCGAGGGCTCCGGTGACGGCGAACTGGCGGCGGGAGAGGTGGTTTTCGGAGTTCATGGTCTAAGTGGATGGTTCGGCGGAGGTGTCGATGAAAGAGCGACAACTCCGTGGACGATACGTCCGAATGCCCGTTTTGGGCGAGGAAAAAGCATCCACGAACCGGCCCCCGTCTATTCCCCCTCGACGCGGTTCAAGAGGATCTGCAAGGCCCCTCCGGAGCACCAGATCTCGACGAGGAGGCAGACCATCGAGGCCGCCATCAGGAGCAAGGCGGCGAGGAACGCGATCCAGCCGGCGAGATCCGCGGCGAGCATCACCGACACCATCGCGACGACGCAGAGGAGGAGGCTGGCGGCGCCGAGAAGCTGCATCCAGCGGATCAGGGCGAGCCGCTTGCGCATGTTCTGGATCTGGGCGTGGAGCGATTCGTCGCGGCGCTCGAGCCAGTCGCGGTGCATCTGGCGGACGAGCGCTGCAAGGTGAAGAAAGCGGTTCGTGTAGGCGAGAAACAGCAGGCTCAACGCGGGGAAGAGCAGAGCCGGGGTGGAAATTTCGAGGGAGTTCATCCAGGGAGCGAACGCAACACGCCGCCGACGAGGATCTTCGCCCGCAAGCCTCCCTTGCCGAGCAGCGCCTTCTCCGCGCCGGGGGCGAAGGCCTCGTTCATCCAGAGGCAGGGCTTCGACTCCTCCGTGCCGAGAAAGCGGACTCCCTGGATCTCGAACTCCTTTCCGATCAGTTCGTTCAGATCCTGCCCCGCGACGATGACGTTGCGGCGGTAGACCTCCGGTCCCTTGTCGAAGGTAGCGAACTGTTCGCAGAGCCGCCGGTGCGCCTCGATCTCGAAGAAGGTGATCTGGCCCTTGTAGTCCGGCTTGTGGTCGAAATAGCGGTCGCCCCGGATCCCGCGGCCCGCGACGCACTCGATCTCGGAGACCTTGACCGTCGGCGTCGTTCCCGCCGGGCCGCCGAAATGGCCGACGAAGTTGTGGTCCGGAGAGATGAAGAGATGCAGGATTTCCACCCCGCCATCCTAGCGCCGAATCGCACCGCCTGCAATGCGCCGGGAACCCTGCCGTAGGACAGGCTAGCGCTTGCATGGAGGAGGCGGTCGCGGCAAGGTGACGACGATGAAACCGCCGCCGTTCCTTCTTGCTGCCGTGGTGCTTTCGTTCGCCGTCCCTGTCTGGGCCGAGGATCTCGCCTTGGAGCAGGCCAAGGCGAAATTCGCCGCCGGCGAGGCGAAATGGAATGGCAATACGGCCCGGTTCACGGCGGACGAAACGACGGAGAAGGGAGAAACCTGGCTGACTATCGTGAAGCTCGGCCTCAAGCTGGAGGCCATTGCCGAAAACGCCTCGGACTACCATGGAGCCCGAGCCTACTTCGACGGCCGCTACCTCCGGATCGCGGAACTGACGGAGGAGGACCGGAAAGCCCTCTCCTCCCCCGAGGAATAGCGCCGAATCCCCTCCCCTTGTCGAAATCCTTGCAAAATCGGTCGGCGCACCGTCCTTTTGCGGGATTTTCCTTCCTCTTCCGCCTGAGATGAAACTGTTCGATACGATGAGCCGCACGGCGCGCGAACTCGCGCCCCGGGACGGCCGGACCTACCGCTTCTACTGCTGCGGCCCGACCGTCTACGGTCCGGCCCATATCGGCAATTTCCGCACCTTCACCCTCCAGGACGTCTTCCGCCGCACCCTCGAACTGTCGGGGCTCGCCACCTTCCACGTGCGCAACCTGACGGACGTCGACGACAAGACCATCCGCGACTCCCAGGCGGCGGGCCAGACGCTGCAAGCCTTCACCGACCACTGGCGCGACCGCTTCCATGCGGACTGCGACAAGCTGAACCTGCTCCGTCCCCACCTCGAACCCAGCGCGGTCGCCCACATCCCCCACCAGATCGCGATGATCGCCGAACTGATGGAGAAGGGACACGCCTACGCCTCGACCGACGGCTCGGTCTACTACCGCGTCGCGAGCTTCTCGGACTACGGCCGCCTCTCCCGCCTCGACCAGCGCGAATTGCGGGAGGGAGCCTCCGGAGCCGTCGCCGACGACGAATACGACAAGGATTCGGCTTCCGACTTCGCCCTCTGGAAAGCGCGCCGCGAGGAGGACGGAGACAATTGGTGGGACAGTCCCTGGGGGCCAGGACGCCCCGGCTGGCACCTCGAATGTTCGGCCATGTGCCGCGAATATCTCGGCGACAGCTTCGACCTGCACTCCGGCGGTGTCGATCTCGTCTTTCCCCACCACGAGAACGAGATCGCCCAGAGCGAGGCCTGCACCGGCCACCGCATGGCCGACCACTGGTTCCACCTCACCCACTTGCTCGTCGACGGAGGCAAGATGTCGAAGAGCGCGGGCAACTTCTACACCCTCGACCAGCTCGCCGAGGCAGGCTTCTCCGCCGCGGAGCTGCGCTACGTGCTCATCTCCGCGCACTACCGGCAGCCGCTCAACTTCGTCGCGAAGGATGCCGACGGGAAGGAGACCTTCCCCGCCCTCCTCGGCGCCCGGCAGGCCCTGCAACGCCTCGCCAAGGCCGACGCCGCGCTCTCCGCCAAGGTCGGGTCGGAGGAGGTCCCCGACTACGCGACGCTCCTCGCCACGCAGGACGGCGCCTCCTTCGCCGGAGCCTTCGAGGCCTTGGAGAACGACCTCAACACCCCCGAGGCCCTCGGAAAAATCTTCACCGCGGTCAAAGCGCTCGACTTCGCTTCGCTTCCCCCTGCGGAGGCGCAGCGCGAACGGCTTGGCTTCCACCGCGCCCTCGCCGCGCTCGGCCTCGTCCTGCCCGAAATCGAGACGGAATCCGCAAGCGAGGCTCCGGAGGAGATCGCCGCCCTCGCCGAACGCCGCCGCACCGCCAAGCTCGGCAAGGACTGGCCCGAAGCCGACCGGCTCCGCAATGAAATCGCCGCCCTCGGCTGGGAGGTGAAAGACACGAAGGAAGGATACGAACTATGTCCGAAAAACTGAATCTCCCCCATCGCCCGCGCCGCAACCGCAAGAGCGAGGCGGTGCGCGGCCTCGTCCGGGAAACGGTCCTCCATCCCGCCGACCTCATCTACCCTCTCTTCTTCCACGAGGATCCGGAGAACGTCTCCATCGCCTCCATGCCCGGCTGCGTGCGCTGGAGTCTCGAAGGGCTCGTCGGCGAAGTCGGGGAGGCCTGGCAGGCCGGGGTGCGCGCCGTCGTCCTTTTCCCGAAGATCGAGGATTCCCTGAAAAGCCCCCGCGGCGAGGAATGCCACAATCCCGACGGGCTCGTCCCCCGCGCGGTCCGCGCCTTGAAGGCGGCCTATCCCGGCATGGCCGTGATCACCGACGTCGCTCTCGATCCCTACAATTCCGACGGACACGACGGGATCGTCGAAGCCAGTCCCTCGGGCGATCTGAGTATCCTCAACGACGAAACCGTCGCCGTGCTCTGCCGCCAGGCCCTCTGCCACGCCGAAGCCGGGGCCGACATCGTCGCGCCCAGCGACATGATGGACGGCCGCGTGGGTCAGATCCGGGCCGCTCTCGACACCCAAGGACACGAAGAGATCTCGATTCTCAGCTACGCCGCGAAGTACGCCTCGGCCTACTACGGTCCCTTCCGCGGAGCCCTCGATTCCGCGCCCAAGGCGGGCGACAAGAAGACCTACCAGATGGATCCGTCGAACCGTCGCGAGGCGCTCCGCGAAGCCGAACTCGACATCGCCGAGGGAGCGGACATGCTGATGGTGAAGCCAGCCGGCCCCTACCTCGACATCGTCCGGGATCTGCGGGAGGCCTTCGATCTGCCCATCGCCGCCTATCAGGTCAGCGGCGAGTACCTGATGATCAAATCCGCGGCCAAGGACGGGTGGATCGACGAGGGGAAAGTCGCGATGGAATCGCTCCTCGGCATCAAGCGCGCCGGGGCCGACATGATCCTGACCTATTTCGCGAAGGAGGTCGCCGCGAGACTGCAGGACTGACCTCTCTACGAAGCGGGATTCCGGATTTCCAGTTGAATCGGATCGCGGCAACGGCGAGGTTTCCCGCACGCGCTCAATGAGCCTGAAGCCGGAGTCGAGAAGCGGAGACAGACGGAGCAAGGCGGAGTCAATCGATAGATGAGAGTTGGGGGTTCAAAGCGAGCGGCCTGCGCCGAAACTCAGGTTCACTCAAAGGGTGAGTGGCCGCATCGGCGGCAATCCGACGATTCCGGGTCTCTCAACGATCCCCTCTCAACCCTCATCTTCCTTTTAGGATGAGCCATTCCGACGACAGCGGCTGCGTCGCCTACTTGAAGGCCCTTTCGGACGAAACTCGCTGGGAGATCATGCGGCTCCTCGCGAATTCGCCCGCACCCCTCAATCTCGGCGAGATCGCCCAGGCGCTCGGTCTCTCCGCCTACAATGCCTCGCGCCACGTGCGCGTCCTCAACGAGGCGGGCTTGCTCCTCGTCGTCCGCGACGGCCGATTCAAGCGCATCTCCGTCGCGCCGGAATGGCGGCAGAACTGGCAGAGCGCCGTTCCCTCCGGCACCCTCGACCTCGGTTGCTGCCGTTTCGATTTCTCCAAAGCGGCGGGAACCAAGAATCCGTCCTCCCGCCCGTGAACCCCGACTCCGAGACGATGCGCTACGGCATGATCGGCGACGATGGCTCCTCGCCGCTCGAAAAGCTGGAGAAATACACGGGCGAAGTCGATTGGACCTACCTGAAGCCGCATTTCGAAAACAGCGCCCTCGTCTGGGTCGATCCCTCCCTCTCTCTCGTCGAGGTGGGCCACGCGTTCTCCATCGACGACGCCGAGCGGGTCCGGACCTGGCGTCAGGCAGGCGATCTCGTCACCCCGTCCGCCCCCCATGCCACCCATTGGGCGGGGACGGGAGCCCGCTTCTCCGCTCTCGTCGTCTCGCCCTTCGTCCTCATCCAGCCTCTCAGCTGATGCCCCGCTCCGAGGCGGCGACGAAGTCGATGAGCAGGTCGATCTCGGGACCTCGCTCCGGCCAGGAGCGGAGAATCTCGAGGGATTCGCGGTAGTTCCGCTGCTCGCGGTAGAGAACGCGGTGGGCCCGCTTGATCGCGGCGACCGCGGCCTCGGAGAACCCGCGGCGCCCCAGTCCGACGGAGTTGATCGCGCGGACCTTGCCGGGATTTCCGTCGGCGATCATGAAGGGCGGCACGTCCTGGACGATCTTCGAACAGCCGCCGGTGATCGCATGCGCGCCGATGCGGCAGAACTGATGCACCGCCGTGAGCCCGCCCATGATGGCGTGGTCGCCCACGGTGACATGGCCCGCGAGGGTGCCGTTGTTGGAGAAGATGACGTGGTCGCCGACGACGCAGTCGTGCGCGATGTGGCTGTAGGCGAGGAAATTCCCGTGGCTGCCGACGACGGTGCAGGATTCCGGTGCGGTCCCGCGGTTCACGGTGCAGAACTCGCGAAAGGTGTTGCCGCCCCCGATGCGGAGATGGGTCGGCTCGCCCGCGTACTTCAAATCCTGGGTCCGCTGCCCGATCGAGGCGTAGGGAAAGAACTCGTTCCACGGACCGATCTCGCTCGGACCGGCGAGCGTGACGTGGTTGTGAAGGCGGCAGCCGTCACCGAGCCGCACCCCGGCTCCGATCACGCAATAGGGACCGATGACGATCCCATCCCCGAGTTCCGCCCCCGGGTCGATGATCGCCGTCGCATGAATCTCGTTCGCCATTTTTTTACTCGTGACCCATGACCCGTGACTCCTGCCCCCCTCAATCCATCAGCGCGAACTTCAGTTCGCCTTCGGAAGTCGTTTCCCCATTGACGCTGCAACGGCACTTCGCATGCCCGATGTTGCGGCGCACCTTCAGGATCTCGGACTCGATCACGAGCGTGTCGCCGGGGAAGACGGGCTTGCGGAACTTCACCCCGTCAGCACTCATGAAATAGCCGATCTTGCCCTGGTTCTCCGGCTGCCGGAGGAGGGAGATGCTCGCGACCTGGGCCATGGCCTCGACCTGGAGCACCCCGGGCATGACGGGATGGCCGGGGAAATGCCCCTGGAAGTAGGGCTCGTTGATCGTCACCTGCTTCACGCCGGTGCATTTGAACTCGCCGTCGAAGCCGACGATGCGATCGACCATCAGGAAGGGGTAGCGGTGCGGCAGGACCTTCTGCACCTCGATGTTGCTCATCACCCCTTCGCCCGTGGGGATGCTCACGGAGGGAACGGCGGCGAGGGTCTGGGCGTAGGTCTTCGCGAGCCTCCCGGCCATCTCCGTGTTCGGGCCGTGGCCGGGCTTCACGGCGATGACGTGCCCCATGATGCGCTTCCCGCTCAGCATGAGGTCGCCGATGAGATCGAGGATCTTGTGGCGGGCGAATTCCTCGGGATAGCGCAACGATTCCTTGCTCATCACCGAATCGCCCTTGATGACGATGGCGTTCTCGAGACTGCCGCCCTTGATGAGGCCTTTCTCGAGGAGAGGCTGGACATCCTCGTAGTAGACGAAGGTCCGGGCGTCGGCGATCTCCCTTTCGTAGATCTCGGGCGTGACCTCGGTCGAATGAAACTGGGTCATGCGCCCGTTCGGACCCACTTGGGTGCAGGAGACGCGGAAGCTCTTGTCTGGAACGATCGTGATGAGCGATCCGCCCTTGGTCTCGAGGTGGATGGGCTCGCGGATCTCGAAGACGCGCCGGTTCGCATCCTGCTCGACGATGCCCGCCTTCTTGATGCAGTCGACGAAAGGCCGGGCCGATCCGTCGCCGATGGGCGGCTCGTTCGCGTCCATCTCGATGATGGCGTTGTCCACCCCCATGCCGACGAGGGCGGAGATGACGTGCTCGACGGTGTGGACCTTCACCGACCCCTCCGCGAGGGTGGTGGCCCGCTCGACCGTCTGGACCTTGGAGACATGGGCGTCGATGAAAGGCTTGTCGGGCAGGTCGACGCGGCGAAATTTGATCCCCGTGTCCGCGGGAGCCGGCGTCATCGTGAGGGTGACCTGCTCCCCGGTGTGCAGGGAGGTGCCTGTCAAGGCGGCGGCGGACGCGAGAGTCTGTTGTTTCTGGGCCGACATGGAGGGAGAGTGTCCGGGAAGGTTGGGAAAAGGGGAACCTCTAGCGCAAATGCGGGGATAGTCCAGTGTTTATGGTCCTTCCGGAAGCGGCGGAAAGCCCCCAAAGGGCAAGCTCCGCCAAGCGTCCGGCCGCATCGGAGGCGGTCCTCGGACGCGATGCGGGAGCGGTCCGCAAAAAACAGTTGAACGGATTCCGGCAACGGCCTCCTGTTCAGCTGCTATGGCGGCTATCTCCGATCTCCACTCCACTGTCATCTCCGTCTTCGCGGAGGAAGGCTGGGCCTACACCGAAGTGACGGGGCGGGAGGTCGTGAGAGCCGGCTTCGAAGCCCACCACACCCGCGTGGACCTCCACGTGCAGGCCTTTCCGGCGCTGGCGGCGCTCTCGGTGGTGTCGGAGTCTCCGCGCGCCTGTTCCGGACCGGCGCAGCGCGAACGGCTCGCGGAACTGGCCATGCGCGTGAACCAGACCCTGACGGTAGGCAATTTCGAACTCGACTGGGATGCCGGACGGCTGATCTTCCGGGCCACGAACCTCTTTCCGACGCCGCAGGGCGATCCGGCCATCATCCGTGGGCTCGTCCACACCGTGGTCGGCGAAATGGACCGCATCGCCCCTCTCGAGGCCATCCTTCTGCGGGCGGAAGGTCCCGACCTCGCGGTCCTCGATCTTCCGGCTCTCCTGCGCCGCGACGATCTCCTGCCCCAAGTGGGCGATCCGACGGCCGCCTCGTGATGGACGGAGAACTGCCATCGGGCGACGAAGTCTACGTGCTCAAGGGAGGGCGCCGCCTCGGCCCCTTCACGGTGGACGACCTCCTCGATGGCCTGGAAAGCGGCGACTTCTGCGAAGACGACGTGTGCTGGCGCAAGGGCGCGAACGATTGCGAACGGCTGCGCGACCTCCTCGACTGGGAGGACGACGTCGGGGAGGAGCCGGACGGCCTGGCAGACGAGGAAGAGGAGGAATGGGAGGAGCCTCCGGCCCGGCGCATGGAACCGTCCGCTCCCGCGAATGCCGCCGCGGATCGGCTTCTCTACGCCGGGCATCCCTCCGCGCTGACCTATCCCTTCTCGACGATGGCGCTCGTCGGCGGCGTCACCGCCGGAATCTGGCTCTACCGGATCGATCCGATCCTCACCCTTGCGGGATTCGGCCTCGCCACGGCGGGACTCGCCCGGCTCAGTCTCGTGCGTTTCACCCACGACTACCGCGTCCGCGCGCGCCGAATCGAAGTCGTGACCGGATTCCTCGCGCGCAGCTCGCGCGAGGTCCGCATCGCCGACGTACGCTCGATCAACGTGACCTGCCGGGGTCTCGCCGGGATCTTCGGCATCGGCACGGTCGACTTCCTCACCTCGGGAGACGAGCCGGAGGTCTCCTTCGAACGCATCTGGGCGGCGAGAAGGATCAAGGCCCTGGTGCGCCGCCTGCAGGACTCGGCTTGATCCGATCCTACGGCCATCCGCTCCTCAGGCGACCGGCGTCCGCACGGAAAGCACGATGCGGACGGTGATCCAGAGGATGGCCCCGGCCATCAACGCCGCATGGACGCGGTTCACGAGGATGGCGTAGCGAGTGCGCTGGAGCTGGCGCCGGTAGCGCTCGGAAATCCAAACGAAGGTGACGAGGATGGGGAGGAACAAGGACGTGGTCATCACGTTGTGCGGGATCACGGGATGCCCCAGTCCGGTGTAGAAGAGCGTGATTGCGCCGACGATGCCGAGGAAGAGAAGCATCCACCGCGCGCTGGTGCCGCGCACCCGCCATACCTCGGCCTCCTGATGGATCGCCGCGATCCGATGGATCGCCGCGACCGCGGCGAAGACGACGAATCCGTAGACGAGGATCCATCCGCCCCGTCCCAGCACGCTCGACTTCACCTGGGCGAGAGCGCCCGTGAAACCGCGCTCCAGCAAAGCCCCCGCCCCCTTTTCACGGAGGTAGCGAAACAGGCCCGGCGTCTCGCCCGGAGGAATCGCCAGAAGCTCGGCCCGCCCCGGATGCGCCTGCTGGAAGGCGGCGGCTTCGCTCGGGGTGTCGAACCAGACGAAATACTTGAGATAGGTGTGGAAGGGATCCCCGAAAGTCGCCGCCGCATAGCTGAGCCG
Organism: Verrucomicrobiales bacterium; assembly: GCA_037190325.1. GTDB lineage: Bacteria > Verrucomicrobiota > Verrucomicrobiia > Verrucomicrobiales > DEV007 > Arctic95D-9. The sequence continues at coordinate 147,718 of JBBCIU010000022.1, forward strand.
GGGACCGGTGACGAGGAGAAAGGCGGCTACCGTCATGGCCAGCCCGACGATCTGGTTGGAGGAGGACCAGAGTCCCGGCTCCTCGCGGTCCCGCCGCGAGCGCATTCCCGACCAGAGGGAACGGAGGATCGAGACGATCACGAAGCCGACCACGATGGGCCAGACGAGCGGCTTCGCGAGGTAGCTGAGTCCCAGGAGCACGCCGAACACCCCGTAGAGCCAAAGCAAGTTCTGCCGGATGAGGGAGAGGGCGCACAGCCAGGTCAGGACGACGAGGAGAAAGTAGAGAGCGTCGGAACTGAAGTATCCGGAGCGCTCCAGAATGATCCCAAACCCCCCCATCAGGATGACCGCGGCGGCTCCGGAGAAGGAGAAGGCCCGCGCCGCCACCACCGCGAAAGCGGCGAGGAGGCCGCCCGCGAGAAGGAAGTTCAGCCATTTTCCCGCCTCGAAGACCACGTCGGGGGGAGCCCCCGCCCACCCCCGCATCAGCCAGGGAAACAAGGGATCGACGATTCCGTCGGTGTAGCGTGGAAAGGCACGGGTGAAATCGCCGAGAATGGAGGCTCTTTCGCTCCCCCCGTCGAGGGAGGCCGAACGGTAGACGGCGTCGATGAAGTCCGCCTGGGGGCGGGCTGTCCGGTCGGTGTTGACCTCGAAGATGAAAATGGCGCCGAAATAGCAGTAGGCCCAGGCATAGAGAGCGAGGGCGGAGAGGTAGACCGCCCATAGCGTGAGACTCTTGCGGGAACGCCCGCCGCTCGATGGCTCCGGTTTCATGGGTCTTCGGTGCGGAGCCGGTCGAGCCGTGATTCGAGTTCGGAGACGATGGCCTCCGACTGCTTGAAGCGGATGAGATCCGCCACTTTCGCCGCATCCCCCCGCGAAGAGGGGGCGACCTGCAATTCGACCCGGCCCACCGATGCGCCGGGGAAGTCGGCGAGCTTCTCCGGACTCTTCGTCTGGAAGACGAGGAGCTTCGGCCGGAACCATTTCGCGCGATAGGCCACCTTCTCCACCTCCGCGTAGGCGAAGGAGACGACGGTGGGCTCCCCTTTCCGGAAGGCACGGTCCTTGGTCTTGAACTGAAGCTCGACGCGGTCGCGTCCGCAGTAGAGCTTTCCCTCGACGTGATTGTAGCCGAGCGGGTCCGTCGCGGGGTTTTCGAAAGAAACTGAGAGCTCTTCGTACACGACAGATCGCGTAGGTGGTCGGTTAGGATGCCGCCAGGCTTGGATTCATCGTCCGGGCGAGGGCCTCCGTCCAATAATCGATTTCGATTCCCTCCATGGGGCGGGGCAAGACGAATCCGGCATAGAGAAGGCGCGGTCCGCCTTCGCTGCGAAGCAGGCATCGCCACATCCCGCCGTCCAGCGTGACTTGAGTAGCGCGGTCCCCGTCGAAACCGAGAAGACGATTCGCCTTCCCCGAAGCCTCCATCAAAAGGACGGCCTCGAACGTCGCGTCTCGGGACTGCCCGGGAAAGGAATAGAGCGGGAGCCCGTCCCCATCGCAGACGACCACCTCCACGGCATCGAGACGACGCCGGGCGACCTCGCCGAATCGCTCGACTCGCTCAAGAAGAGCCCCCTCTCCGTCTTCGGCGAAATCATCCTCTACGGACACATCCGCAAAGGCTGGCTCCGGCTCGGGTTCTGGCTCGGGTTCTGGCTCGGGTTCTGGCTCGGGTTCTGGCTCGGGTTCTGGCTCGGGTTCTGGCTCGGGTTCTGGCTCGGGTTCTGGCTCGGGTTCTGGCTCGGGTTCCGGCTCGGGTTCTGGCTCGGGTTCCGGCTCGGGCTCGGGCTCGGCGACAATTCCACTTGAAGTCCCTCCTTCAAACCTCTCTACAATTCCCTCCCCCATTCCTTCGGAAGCCAAAGACGGCTCCATCGAAGGGCGAACCCGCAACAATCTCCCCTGCTCGGCTCGAGCGCGAGCCTCGGCCAGGGCGGTCAACGCGCGATCCGTGTCCCGTTCCGAAAGCGCGAGGGCGCGAAAGGGAATCTCCACCTCCTCGTCATCGACGAGAAATTGGGGGATCGCTCTCGCCGGCACTTCCGAGACATCGGTTTCGACGGCCAGTTCGGCCGGTCGATCCGGCCATTGCCCACATGCGTCCGGAGCCGCACCGGAATCCACCTCCAAGGGAAGCTCCGCGGAGCCTCCGGCCGCTCCCGCCATCCCCGTCCGATCCGGTCCGGAAACCGGAGCCACCTCCGGTGCGGGATCCGTATCATCGTCTTCTTCGACAGCCGCCACGATTGCCGGAGGAGGCGGCATCGTCTCCTCGACAGGAGGCGTTTCCCCTTCAGGCTCTGCCTCAGGGGGCAAAACCATCTCCTCCATCGATCCCTCGCCTCCCACCTCCGCGCCGGACGGGTCCGGAGGAGTCAGCAGGATCTCTTCGACAACGATCGACTCCTCGTCGACGGCTCCAGCCCCCTGGGAAACCATTTCTCCCTCTGGCTCCTCCCCGCCGCTTTCCGCCCAATCGTCCTCGTCGTCGGAATCCTCGTCGATCTCGAACACCGACTCGATTCCCGCCATCGAGGCGCTTCCTTCCTGCGGGGAAGGATTCTGGGCCGCCCCCCCGGCGACGGACTCCGTCGCAGACGGCGCGGAAACCGCCGCCGCGTCGTCCTTGGAAGCCGGCTTCGCCCGCCGTCGCAACGGCGCCGGAGGCTTTCTTCGCCCCCGGCCTTTCCGCGGGACGAAGGCCCCGACCAGCTCGTCGAGTTCGTCTTTGTCAATCCACGAGTCGGGCATAGTCGTCGCGGTTCCTTGGCTGGGCTTCGTCGTCGTCGTAGAGACCGAGACGGGACTCCAGTTCCGCAGCCAATTGGTCGAAGATCAAGGAGGAGGCCGAAGGCCGCTCGCGCAGCATCGCCACCGGAACCCCCAGGCGGCTCGCCTCCCGAAAATCGCGATGCGTCGGGATGACCGTCTCGAGGACCATTTCGATGGGCAGTAGGTCGCGAAATTCGCGCTGATCGGCAAGAATCGAAGGGTCTTCGGGGTCCGCCATCGAGAGGACGAATCCCGCCAGCCGGGGACGGTCCTCGCCTCCGTTGGCACCGCGGGCGGAGGCGACCATGCGGAGGATCTGGGGAAGGCTCCTCAGACAAAGGGGACCCGGTTGCTGCGGAACCACGAGGGCGTCGACCGACCGCGCCACGACGCCGGTCACCGGATGGACGCCGCTCGGGGTGTCGTAGACGACCAGATCGTGGTCCAGCGCCGCGAGTTCCCGGTCCAAGGCGCGGACTCTTTCCGCCGGAAAGGCGGCGTCGCCGGCAGCGGAGAGAATCCGGTCGAGAGACCGCCGCGAACCCCGGGTGAGCAAGGAAAGGCCCGGCAGCTTCGTCGGAATGACGGCATCGCCCACGTTCGGGTCCGACCCTTCGTCCGGTTCCACGAGGAAATCGTGGTATCCGAGGGCATCCTTGGCTTTCTCCGTCAGGGAGAAGCCCACTCCTCCTTGCAGATCCGCGTCCACGAGCAGCACCCGCCAGCCACGCTTGGCTAGGGAATAGCTGAGGTTCACGGCGATGGTCGTCTTCCCGACCCCTCCTTTTTGGCTGATCAATGCTAATGTGGCCACGGCAACGATTGGATCAGGAAAGATAACCCGAAACAAGGGGCACCACGACAAGAATTGTTCTATCCGAGGCCATTGGAGCGAAAAATGCCCTCGGGACCGCCGCGGCTCTCGATCTGCGACATGGCGTAGGCGTACCCGGCCTCCGCGATTCTCTCGATCGCCTCGAACTCGAGCAGACCGTAGGACTCGACCGGAGGATGGAGATAGAGGTCGGCGCCGCTGCGCACCGCGGAAGCCACTCTCGCGCTGGTGAGCGTGGTCGCGCGCATCAGGATGTCCACGATCCCCGGCATGCTCGGACGCCTCCGCGAAACGACGCGATCCCGGATCAATTGCCAAGGCGAAGGCACGCGCTCGCAATCCGCGCGCAGGTCCACCGCCGGGCTGACGTCCACCACGATCACGGGACCGCCGGACAAGGAACGCATCACGCCGCCCGGCAGATTGTCGAGCACTCCCCCATCGACGAGCAATTGCCCTCCTTCCAGCACGGGCGCGAGGACGCCGGGAAGCGATCCGCTCGCACGCAAAGCCCGCCAGAGGAGGCCGCGTCGATGCACCATCGCCTCGCTCGACGTCAGATTGCAGGAGACGCTGAACTGGGGGATCCAGAGGTCTTCGATCCGCGTCTCACCGAAGATCTTCCGGGTGACCCGCTCCAGGCGGTCGCCCCGGATCAGCGAGACGATCGGCAGGGTGTATTCCTTGAAGGCCTTCGACTCGACGAAAGCCTCGATGCCGAGCCGGATCATGGTCGGGGTGTCCCAGCCCATCGCGCACGCCGCCGCGATGATCGCCCCCATGCTCGTGCCTCCGACGAAATCGATCGGAATCCCCGACTCGCGCAGGGCCCGGATCACGCCGATCTGGGCGAATCCCCTCGCTCCGCCCCCACCCAGGACGAGGCCTATCCCCCGTTCCGCGAGCGAGCGAGCGACCCGTTCGTCATCAGCCGGAGAATCGCGTCTCACATGGTAGTGACGATGGAGGTCGCGGTGCTCGAGCCAGCGTTCCGTTCCCTCGGGCAAGGAAGCGCCGTCGGGATGGACCAAGGCGAGGCTCTTCCGCGCCGACGTGGGGCCGTGATCCCTCCAGACCAGTTCGGACTCCCGCTGGTTCGGCACGGGATCGTCCGTCGCCGCCGCCACCAGCAGGACATGGTCCGCCTGCCGCAGGCAGCGCCGGGTCCACTCGACATGGTCCAGATCGGCCAGGAAAACGAGAAACCTATGGGCTGCCTCCTCTCGATTCAGGCAATCCAGCAGGCGTTCGCCCTCCAGGGTCCCCGGAGGAAAGTCGGCCCCGCCGGGGATCCCCGTGAGCGTCTCGACCGCGGACCGGTCCAGCAGCCGTGTCGCGCCCATCCCCCCCAGCGACTTCACGAGGCGGCTCGGGAATTCGTCCGCCGAGGCGGAAGATCCGATCGGCACCAGCGCGAGGGTCGCGCAGGTCGCTCCCGCCTCCCCCTCCGATCCCGCCGGAAGGCGGAGCCGCTGGATCACCGTGCTCAGGATGCCCATCATCAGCTGGGGGTGACGCGAGATCAGATCCTCGAGCGCCGCCCGCGAAAGCGAGACGAGATCGCTGTCGCGAACTGCAAAGACCGTCATGCTGCGCGGTTCGCCGGCGATCACCCCCATCTCGCCGATCACCTCCCCTACGCCGAGGTCACGGGTCATTTCCCGCCCCGATTGATCGGGTCCCACCGCCCGAAGCCTGCCGGACACCACCACATAGAGGTTGTCGCTCGTCTCCCCACGGGTGAAGAGGATCTCCTTTCCATTCAGATGCACCCATTGGAGATCGCCGAGAAGCATTCCGAAAGCCTCCTCGCCGAGGGAAGAGCCTCCCTTGGGATGGAACGCCTCGCTGAGCACGTCCATGAGCTGGGGGGCGCGGTCTTCCATGCTCACCACAAACCCGAGCGAGGCCCGGTGTCAACCGCCGAAAACAGGAATCCCGCCCGCACCGGGCTTCACTCGGCCAGGTCGCGCGCCATTTCCCTGTGAGGGATCCCCGCCTCCTCGAAAACCCCGCCCTCCGCGACGAAACCGAGCGACTCGTAGAAGGGAATCGAATGCACCTGCGCGTGAAGCATGAGCCGCTTCATTCCGCGGGCCCGCGCCTTCGCGACCGCTGCCTCCATCAAGACGCGGCCGACGCCGCTCCGTCGCCACTCCGCCAGCACCGCAACCCGTCCAATCCGGCCCGAGGAGAGCAGACGGGCCGTGCCCACCGGGATCCCCGCCTCGGAACGGGCGAGAAAGTGGATCGAGACCGCGTCGTGCTCGTCGATCTCGATTTCCTCAGGCACCCCCTGCTCCACGACGAAGACTGCCTTCCGCACCGCGAGCAGTTCGCTCCGGGAGGACTCCCAATCGACGGTTCGAACGGACACAGGGGAAGCCATCGTCGATTCACGCCAAGTTCAAGTCGCGGGGACCACGCGCTGCAATCCCAAGGTCAGGGCAAACGCGGCGAGACAGGCGACCGCTGCCCGCCAGTCCGCGAAGACGACGACGGCCGCATCGTAGAGCGCGATCCCCGCAATGGCGAGGGCGATGCCTTTCGGCACCCGTTCGGCGAGCGCCCTCCGCATCTTCGTCAACCACATCCCCGTCCCGAAGACCCCGACCGCAAGCAGCGCGAAATGGGCCGCATCCATCGCCCCCGAACGCCCGGCCACCAGAGGAAAAAGCACCGGCAGCATCAGCATCAACCGGGGGACGAGGCGCAAGGCCGGCGGCGCCTCGAGATGCTCCTGTCTCGCGGCGAGCGTCAGTCCGGCGATGTAGAGCACCACTCCACCGGCGAGGAGGAAAACCGTCGTCGGCACCTCCAGGGCCCGCGTGTGCGCCGCCACCGCGCTGCCTGCGCCGACGTAGACGAACGCGCGGCACAGCCCCATGATCAGAACCGATCCGGCCCAGCGTTTGTGGAGCCAATTGTAGAGCAGGACCGCTGCGACGAGTCCGGCGACCAGCATCGGATTCGCCGAGGTGCCCCCCAGCAGCGCCACTGCGCCCGCCGCCATTTCCGCGACGCCCACCATCCACACCGCTCCGCGCCCGATCCGCCCCGCGGGGATGGGTCTGCCGGGTGCATGGCGGAGGTCCCAATCCGCGTCGAACGCGTCGTTCAGCGTCATGCCCGCGACGTAGACCAAGCTCATCCCCGATACGAGCCACGAGAGCTCGCCCGTCCACCCGCCGCCCGAAAGAAACCAGCCCACCGCCACGTTCGTCCACACCGTCGGCAGGTTCGAGACCCGTCCGAGAACGAAGAGAGTGCGAAGAAGCGATGGAGGACAGTCGGTGCTCACGCCGCACGCTAACCGAGGACGGACGCCTGCCAAGTCCGGGATTGCCTCGGAGCCGGCGATCCGATAATCTCCCGTACACGATGAGCGACGCCCCCGAGGAAATCGACCTTGCCGAGGTCATGAAGCACGAACTCGCCGAGTATCTCGCCGACCTCGAGGTCTTTCGCATGCCCTTCGGGCGCTTCAGGAATTTCCCCATCCACACCCTGCCCTACGAGTACCTGCACTGGTTCGTCGAAAAGGGCGGCGGCTTTCCCAAAGGGCGGCTCGGCGAACTGATGGAGTTCGTCTACCGGACGAAGGGCGACGGAGCGGAAGCGATTTTCGGGAGATTGCGGAAGGGATGATCGGTGAGTCGGCCCTGTCATGACAGGCCGACCGCCAGCTCCCTACCTGAAAAAGCACCAAATGGCCGCTCCGACCGCGATCGTCAGACAGACGCCGACGACCGCAACCCCCTTCCAAAACCTGACGGCGCTTTCTTCATGGGGAGAAGCGCCGACGCGCGAATTCTCGATGGAGCTTTTCCACGCTTCATAAGGCCACTGAAAAAGGCGGGCCAGCAGTTCGAGAATCTCTTCCATGGTTCTCCTGCAAGGGCAGTTGGGAACGCGGAGCACGTGCGCCCCTCATTCCCGCGTCGTCGGATCCCGCACCTCCAGGACGCCCGCCACCACCTCGAGGAGGCGCTCGATGCGGATCGGCTTGCTCAGCACATCCTTCACCCGCACGTCCCGATCGAGCGAATCGGGGAGCCGGGGATCGTCCTTCTCGCGGATGAAGACCACACCGGGCGGAAGCAGTCCCGGCCCCCGCTCCGCCGCATAGGCCTTTGAAATCAGCTCGTAGAGCATCGGCCCGGACAGCTCGCCGACCTGCATCGCGAAAAGGAAAAGCCCGTATCGCCGCTGCAGGGCCAGCTCGAAAGCCCGGAGCGGGTCGCCCGTGACGAAAACGCGTCCCTCGGTGAAGCTCTCCAGGGTCTCCCGGATGAGGCGGGAGGTCGAGGCGACGGGATGGGCGACGAGGACGGAGACCGGGGCGTCCTCCGCCCCCGTCGCCCTCGCCACAGGCTCGCCCTCCGTCGCCTCGACAAGGGGGAGCGCGGGCCCGACAGGCGGAGACTCCCCTTGCGGCGGGGCGATCTTCCTCAATGTTGTCCACTTCCGTTCCGGAGATCCTGCCATATGCGTGAAAAGGGCGACGACGCGACGATTCGTATTCAGGGTGCCCGCCAGCATAACCTGAAAAACCTCAATTTGGAAATCCCGAGAAACCGCTTCGTTGCGGATAGGACCGGTGCCGTAGCTCCCAGGAATCGACCACACCCGGCTTAGCGCGTCCGGGCCGCGACGGCTTTCTTGGCTGCGATCGTCAGCGGTGCGGCGGGATGCCCGGCCGCGAGCCGCTCAAGCTGGCGAAGGCTCTCGGGGCTTCCATCCTTGCGCAGGATCATTACGGCACGCATGGCGCGGCGATGGTCCGACAGAGGAATCAGCGGCGGGATCGGCTGTTCCCGCGGGAAGTCGGCGAGACCGGCCTCCGCCGGCAAGCCGTCTTCGCGCAGCGTTTCGTAGATTTTCCTGTCGAGGGCGAGTCCGAGGTCCAGCCACTTGCGTGCCGCAGCCAGGCGGACTTCGTGGTTGCCGTCGGCGAGCATCGGCTGGAGCAGCTCGAGTTCCGCCGAAGACGGTTCGCGGGCAGGCGCTAGCCCATCTTGGACGATCGGCAGGAAATCGGGCCGCCGGGCCAGGTGCCAAGCGGCTTGGTAGGCCTCCCAATGTTGATCGACGCCCATCATCTGCCAGAGGGTTTCCGAGGCCATCTCCGAAAAAGCCATCGTCGAGTTCAGGTCCGAGCCAATCCCGTGGACGATGCGCCTCTCCACCGGAAACGACCAATATTTCACCCCTCCGGTGGTGGCGGTGACGAGCGTCCTCCCATCCGGACTGACCGCCATCGCCTTGACAGGACCGGAGGGTATGCGGTGAATCCGCGATTGGCTCAGGACATCGAAGATCTCGACATTCCCAACCCACTCGATGAAGAGCAGCAGTTCCGAGGGATGCATCACGGAGGAGTCGACGTCTGGGTATCGGTCGTCAACCTGATGGAAGGTGGGCAGATTCCACACGCACGACCCGATATGGGCAATGCCGTGGCTGCGCGGCGGGGTCGGATCGGTATCCCGGGACGGACGGTTGACATCGAAGGTGAAGGACTCGGCGAAGCTCCCGGAGTGAATCCGTCCGAAGGCCAGGCGGGCGGTCCACCGGATCAGCAGCGGATCGGACGGTTCGAAGTCGAGGCGTTCGATGAAATGGGGATACCCCGTCTTCAAGGCATTCAGGAAGGGGATCGGGATCGTGCGCAAGGCCTGATCGGCCTCGCAGTCCCACTCCACCAGCTTGCCATCCAAGGTGGCGACGAAGGCGGTGGGACGATCCCTCTGGAACAAGGGGGCGCTGTAGGCACGACCCTCAAGATACTTGCGGGACTTTCCCGTGGCGAAATCGACCAGGCTGACGATGCGGTTCTCGGGACGGGTGGGCGATTGCGCCACCCCGATCCAGCGTCCCGATGGGTCGATCGAAAGCGCACGGATGCGCTGCCGTTGCGGCAACGAAGGCTCTTTCCAGACCGGGGTCTTCGTCTCCCAGTCCCATAGCAGCAGGTCTCCGTTCTGGCCGCCGGTCACGAGATGGCGGCCGTCGGCGCTGAAGGCCAGCGCGGTGACGGGAGCCCGCAGGTCGTCGTCGGGGTCGATTTCCTTCCACGTCGCCGTGTCGAAGAACTTGATGCGGTTGTTGATCCCCACGGCGAGGACGCTGCCGTCCGGAGAGAAGGTGCAGAGGGAGGTCGATTCGTCTTCGCTGCGGAAGACCTCCTGTCCGGTCTGCGGATCGCGGATATGCAGGCCGGTCCCGCCGCTCGCGGCCAAAAGCGTGCCATCGGGCGAATGGGCGAGGCAACTGTGGCCGATGATGAACTCCCGATGGAGGACTCTTCCCCCCACCACGTCCCAAAGATAGAAGATGCCGCGCGACCTCTCCTCGCAAGACACGGCAAGGATCCGCGAATCGGGCGAAAAGGAGAACCATCTAGCCCGGTTGCCAGGCAATGGGACGGGGGGCGATGCCTCGTCCATGGGCCACAGCACGATGGTCTTCCCGTCCGGAAGGTTGCTCCCATCCTCCGGATAGTTCCTGCTGGCAGCCGCGATCCATTTTCCGTCCGGCGACCAGGCGACGGCGTTCACGGCTGTCTCTCCTTGCGGAATGCGTCTGATCCGCTCGCCGGTACCGATGCGATGGATGAGGACTTCTCCAAGCCCGCCGATGACGATGGATTCGCCGTCACTGCTCCAGGCCACGGCATTGTCGGCTTTCAGGGTGCCGGCGGCGATGCTCTGAAGCAGTTCTCCGGTAGCGCTCTCATGGAGAAGGACCCGTGTCTCCTTGCCGTATTCCATCCGGGCGAAGAAGGATCCGTCGGGCGAAAACACCGCGCTGCCCATCGCGGACTCGCGAGGCCGCCAGAAGTGACGGCGGCGTTTCGACGGCCACTCGATCCGATGGATGCCGCCGGCAACCGTGAACAAGCTCTTGCCGTCGCTGGAAAACTGGATCGCCCGGATCTGCTGGTTGAATGCCAGCGCTGGACGCCCGAGCATCCCGCTTTCCTTCGTTCCGAACTCGACGCTATCGAGCATGCCCTGCCCTCTTACCGACAGAAGCCCGGCGAGATGCAGCGCCGTCAGCAAGATCAGCCCCTTGGTATCCATGGCCATCGGTTTCCTGGGAGAAGGATGGTTTGATTCGGCCTACGAAGTCAAGGATTCTCGAGCCGATGGAGTCTTCCCGATCGGATTCGCTTTGAAACGGGATTTCACGGAAGGGATTCGGAAAGGAAACATTCCGCGGATTTTCGTGGGCAAGTTCCTCCACCCGGAACCGTCCGAAGCGATGCGGGCATTCCGGTCGTTCTTGACGATATGCACGATGTTCGCTTTATTCATACGGATGAAAACTCGCGTCACCATCACGCTGGAACCGGAAGTGCATCGCCTCGCCAAAAAGGCCGCCCGGCGTCGCCGGACGACGGTGTCCGGGCTCTTCGCCTCTCTCGTGGAGGCGGAGGAGGCGGCCCGGTCGAAAGGGAACATCGTCGCGGCGATGGTCGGCAGCGCCCGCCTTCGCGAACCCGCTCCGGGCAGCGATCCCCTCCATGAAGCCCTTCGCTCGAAGTATCTCCGGTGATGCGAATTCTGATCGATACGGATGTTCTCTTGGACGTGGCCCTGGCACGAGACCTCCATCTCGCCGCCAGCGTCGGCGTACTCGAATGGGCCGAGGCCGGGGGACGCGCCGCCGTCGCGTGGCACTCGCTCAGCAACTGCTCCTATTTGCTCAAGGGCGGCCGCGCCTTTCTGAAACAGCTCCTTCAAATTGTCGAAGTCCCCGAGGCTGGCACGCAGGACGCCCGTTGGGCGGTCGGCTCTCCGATGGCCGATCTCGAGGACGCCCTCCAGGCGGCGGTCGCGCTGGCGTGGAAGGCGGACTTCATCGTCACCCGCAACGTCGCCGACTACCGGAGATCCCCGGTCGCCGCCATTTCCCCGTCGGCTTTTCTGGCAAAGGCGGCGGAGTGAGGAGGAAATACCGCACCCGGCTCCGACATGGGCGACGACGCGACGATTCGTATTCAGGGTGCCCGCCAGCATAACCTGAAAAACCTGAATTTGGAAATCCCGAGAAACCGCTTCGTCGTCATCACCGGCGTCTCGGGTTCGGGCAAGTCCTCGCTCGCCTTCGACACGCTCTACGCCGAAGGCCAGCGCCGCTACGTGGAGTCGCTCTCGGCCTACGCGCGGCAGTTCCTAGACCGCCTCGAAAAGCCCGAGGTCGATTTCATCGAAGGCCTCACCCCGGCCATCGCCATCGAGCAGCGCAGCTCGCAGCCGAATCCGCGCTCGACCATCGCCACGGCCACGGAGATCTACGACTACCTCCGCATCCTCTACGCCGCCCTCGGGCGTCCCCACGATCCGGTCACGGGTGCGCCGCTGGTGCGCCACACGATCAAGGACATCGTCGATGGGCTCGTCGCCTTCCCCACAGGCACGCGGCTCGTCCTCGTCGCCCCGGTGAAGCTCGAAAAGGGCGAACCGCTCCGGGAAGGTCTCGAACGCTACCGCGTCCAAGGCTTCCTGCGCGCCCGCCTCGACGGGCAGTTCGTCGAGATCGAGGAGATCCCGGAAAAGGCGAAGGCCAAGACCGTCGAGATCGTGATCGACCGCCTCGTCGTGCGCGACGACCTCCGCAGCCGCCTCGCCGATTCTCTGGAGACGGCGCAGAAGCTCTCGGAGAACCGCGTCGCCGCCCTCGTCCAGGCGCCGGACGCGGAGGACTACGAGCGGCACGATTTCACCTTCCAATACACCAACCCCGAGACAGGATTCTCCCTCCCGAAACTGACGCCGAAGCATTTCTCCTTCAACAGCCACGCCGGGGCCTGCCCCACCTGCCACGGTCTCGGCTCACGCCTCGTCCCCGATCCCGAACTGATCGTGCCCGATCCCGGCAAAAGCCTGCGCGAGGGCGGGGTCAAGACCTGGTGGAGCGGCTCGAAGTCGCGCAAGGGCTACCACCAGCGGGCCATCGACGACCTCGCGAAGCACTACCACGCCGACCCCGACGCGCCCATCCGCAGCCTGCCACGCGAGTTCAAGAAGGCCCTGCTCCACGGCGACGAGCGTTTCGAGGGCCTCGCCACCCAGGCGACGCGCTTGCTCGAGACGAGCGACAGCGAAATGACCAAGCGCAACGTGCGGCGCTTCATGTCGGCGAAGCCCTGCCCAGACTGCAACGGCAAGCGGCTCAAGGACGAGATCCTCGCCGTGACCCTCGCCCATCGCGAGCGGCCCCTCTCCATCGAGGGCTTCACCTCGCTGAGCATCGCCGAGGCCATCGGCTGGCTCGACGGGGTGGAGCTGACCGAGACCCAGGCGACCTACGCCACCGAGGTGCTCGCGGAGGCGCGCAAACGCCTCGCCTTCCTCGACACCGTGGGCTTGGGCTACCTCACCCTCGACCGCGAGAGCGGCACCCTCTCGGGCGGGGAGAGCCAGCGCATCCGCCTCGCCACCCAGCTCGGGGCGGGCCTCGCGGGCGTGCTCTACGTGCTCGACGAACCCAGCATCGGTCTGCACCAGTCGGACAACGACAAACTCATCGCCACGCTGCGCGACCTCCGCGACGCGGGCAACACCGTGATCGTCGTCGAGCACGACGAGGACACCATCCGCGCCGCCGACCATCTCCTCGACCTCGGGCCCGGCGCAGGGGCGCACGGCGGCGAACTCCTCGCCCAGGGCACGCCGGAGGAGGTCGCGGCGGATCCGAGGTCCGTCACCGGGGCGTATCTGTCAGGGCGCAGGCGCATCGAGGTTCCTGACAAAGCCCTCATCGCCGACGGAGCCACGCGAGAGCTCGTCGTGCGCGGTGCGCGCGAGCACAATCTGAAGAACCTCGACGTGCGCTTCCCCCTCGGGCGTTTCGTCTGCGTGACCGGCCTTTCCGGCAGCGGCAAATCGACCCTCGTCGACGATATCCTCCGCCGCGCCCTCTTCCGCCATTTCCACGGGAGCAAGGACAAGCCCGGCGAGCACGACGCCATCGAGGGGATGGAGCACCTCGACAAGGCCATCGTCATCGACCAGGCCCCCATCGGACGCAGTCCGCGCTCGAATCCCGCGACCTACGTCGGCGTCTTCGGCCCCATCCGCGACCTCTTCTCCCAGCTCCCCGCCTCGCGGGCGCGCGGCTACGGGCCAGGCCGCTTCAGCTTCAACGTCGAGGGCGGGCGCTGCGAGACCTGCCAGGGCGACGGAGCCATCCGCATCGACATGCATTTCCTGTCGGATGTCTACGTCACCTGCGAATCGTGCGGCGGACGCCGCTACAACCGCGAGACCCTCGACGTGACCTACCGGGGCAAGAGCATCGCCGACGTCCTCGAAATGACGGTGGAGGAAGCGTTCGACTTCTTCCAGAAAGTCCCGAAAATCGCCCAGCCGCTCCGCGCTCTCCGAGACGTGGGACTGGACTATCTCTCCCTGGGACAATCCGCCACGACTCTCTCGGGCGGCGAGGCGCAGCGCATCAAGCTCGCCGGCGAGCTGGGCAAGAGCGCGACGGGCAAGACGGTCTACCTCCTCGACGAACCGACCACGGGCCTGCACTTCGCCGACATCGCCACCCTGCTGGAGGTCTTCTACCGCCTCCGCGACCAGGGGAACACTCTCATCGTGATCGAGCACAACCTCGACGTGATCAAGTGCGCCGACTGGGTCATCGATCTGGGACCGGGCGGGGGCGAGGCAGGCGGACGGATCGTTGCCGAAGGCCGCCCCGAGGAGGTGGCGAAGACGACGGGATCGCTCACGGGGAGGTACTTGCGACGGATGCTGTGAAGTGGCGCGTCTCCAGGAAGGAAGGCAACGGACCGCGTCCCGGCTCTCGTATATCCGGGACGAGGGAAAACCGAGGGGGTTCCCTTCCGCCACCATGCTGCATTTGGGGGCGTCCGAATTTCTCGGCTTCGATGCCCAGCCACGGGGGAGGCTTCGGGGGGAGGCGTCTTCACCGGACGAATTGCATCCTTTGGCCTTGAAACCGGGGGCCGGATTCTGGCATGATCCCCTTCATGAAACGATTCCTCCTCCTTCCCGTCGTTCTCTTCGCCGCCTCGATCCTTGCTCCTGCCGCTCGCGCCCTCCCGGTTCGCCTGCTCACGCAGAACAACGAGCTCGTCACCTTCGACTCCTCCAGCCCGGGCACCGCCTCGGCGCCGGTTCCGATCACCGGTCTCGGAGCCTTCGACCTCGTGGGCATGGACGTCCGCACCACGGTGCAGACCCTCTCCCCCGCGAATCCCGGCGTCGGGACCCTGTGGGCTCTTGGAGTGGACGGGGTCTACACGCGTCTCTTCGTCATCAACCCCGCCACCGCCGCCGCCACGCCGGTGGGGCCGGTGCTCACGGGAATCGACAACTCGGGCGGGGACAACGCGTGGTTCTTCGGGCACAATCCGGGGACCGACCGTTTCCGTCTGATCAATTTCGTCGACAACTACGAGCTCAACCCGAACACGTTGGCCTTCGTGAAGCAGACAGATCTTGCGAATTTCCCCAACCCCAATGGATCGGCCTTTGAGACCGTGTCCTTTGGGCAGAGTTCGAAAATCTTCTTCATCGAGCAGGCGCCCAACGACAGCCTCCACACTTCGACCAACATCGCGGGCGGCACCTACACGCTCGTCGGCGACACCGGCCTCAGCTTCTCCATCGGTTCCGGACTCGATATCTTCGGAGGGACGACGCTCTTCGCCGCCACCGTCGGCGTCGCGAATCTCTATTCGATCAATCGCACCACGGGCACGGCGACCTTGATCGGCTCGATCAACGGCAACCCCACGATCCGGGCGATCGCGATCGCCCCTCCGAGCTTCCCCAAAAAGCTGCCCGTCAATCTCACGGTGAAGGGGAAGAAACGGATCGAGACCTCCGCCGCCTCGGTCCGGGTCCGGGGCACCGCCAAGTCGCAGGCGGGCATCAAGCGGGTCGAGTACCGCGTCGGCAAGGCCAAGGCAAAGAAGGCGAAGGGCAAGACGAAGTGGAACGCGAAGGTCCGCGTGAAGCCGGGACGCAGCGTGATCACCTTCCGGGCGGTCGGGATGAACGACGTCCTGTCGAAGCCGAAGAAGGTGCGGGTGAAACGGAACTGATCCCGAGCACGCCGGAGCCAATCGCCGCTCCGTGCCTTCTTCAATCAATCCAATAGGCTCCCGGCTTTGGCGCGGTAGAGAAGTCCGTGAGAACCTCTCCCGTTCCGCGGTTCGATGGGACGCTCATCGAAATTGCCTCCGGCTATCCGTTCCGTATTCCCGCGAATTTCGCTACGGCCTCGGTTCCAGCGGCGACGGTCCCCAAATCTCCCTCAACACCGCGAAGACCTCGGGTTCCTCGTGCTTCAACTGGCCATGGACGAAGGGGACGAAGTCGTTCGTTCCGAAATAGGCCTCCGTCATCTCGGCGAAGAATTCCTTCTGATTCGTCAAGGCGTAGTGAGGGCGGAACTTTCCCGAGACGTGCAGAACCATGCGGCCGCGTCCCGAAGCGACGTAGGCCTCCCATGCCTTTTTGACGCGGGCCTCCTCGAAGCCGAGGACTTGGTCGTGATAGGCGTGGGCGAGCTCATGGAGAACGCACCAGGGCTGGGTCTGCTGGTGGCGGGGATCGAGGAAGCGGGCCGCCACGGGGAGATGGACCGCCTTGGCGAGATCGGGGGAGTAGCCGTTCTTGCTCAGCCAATCGGGCGAAGGGTGGTACTGCATCGAAGTGAGGTCGCCGTGGTTGCGGTCGAGGACGATCCGAATCTCGCGGAGACGTTCGACCTTGTCCGCGGGAACGAGGGCGGCGAGGTCGGCAAGACGGGAGCGGAGCAGCGAAAGCGCCGCATCGCCCTCCTCCGCGCCTTCGCCTTCGAGGAGGCGGACATCGACCTGCACGGTCCAACCTTCGATCTGACGGGTCTCGCGGCGCTCGGGGCGGTCTGAAGCGTGGAGCGACTGAAAAAGCAGGCAGAAGCAGAGGACTGGAAACGATCGGACGGACATGGCGGCGAGTCTGCCCGAACGCGGAGACCAGTGCAAGCCTGCGACCGGGCCATCCCTTCCGGGATCGATGGCCTCGGCTACCGGCCGAAGACGGGAGCTGCCACCACCTTGACGCGGAAGGGGACGAGCGAGACGACGCAGCAGGCCACGTCTTCGCCGGGAAGAGCAAGGGAGACGAGATGCGCGGACGGCTCGCGCGGCTCGACGACGCGATGCGGGAAACCGTTCCCGAAGGAGAGTTCGATCCGTTTCGGCTCGAGCGAAAATCCCTCTCCGGACGCCTTCATCCGTGCCTCCTTCGCGGTCCAGATGCGGAAAAAGGCGCGATGCCTCTCGGCCGGGGGAAAGGCGCCCATCCAGGCGATTTCGGATTTCCGGAAGCAACGCCTCGCCAGCCCGTCCACATCGACGCACCGATCGTAGCGCTCGATGTCCACGCCGATATCCCGGACATCTCCGACGGCAAGGACGGCCCGATCCTCGGAATGGGAGAGATTGAAGCCGGGACCTGGGCCGACGAGCCGCGGTTTGCCTTTTTCCCCGATGGAAAAGGCGAGCTCCGGGGGAGACTTGCCGAGGCGCGCCGCCAAAAGAGCGCGCACCATCCCCCGTCCCCGGAGGTAGCGGTCGCGGTGCTTTTCGAACCGAAACCGCGCGGCCCGCTCGAGCTCGTCCTCGCTAAGCCACGAGCGGGCCAGCGGCAGCGGCAGGCCCCACTCGTCGTCCAGGGAAAAGGACGTCACCTCGATCTCGACGGAGGTGGAGGAAGGCGGCGAGGCTGGCATGCGAGCCAGCATAGCCGTCATCCCCGCCGGGGCAACGGGCGCTTTTTCCCGCTCGACAGGACCTGTCCCGTCAGCGTTTCTTCGGCTTCGCTTTCTTCTTCACCTTCTGGGTGATGTTCGCACGGACGCAATCGGCGGGCCCCGCTGTCGATCCTGTCAGATTGTAGAAGAGCGCCTGCTTGGCCCGGCGTTTCTTCGTCCGCGCCTTCACGTCGACACGAAAGAGCATCGTTCCGCCTGGAGCGACGCCCGGCATGGTATGCCCCGCGGCAACTTGGCCGGTGACGTTTCCGCCGCCGCCGGTAAGGCGGAAGATGTCGAGGCGCAGAGTCTTGTTCGCGCGCGTCCCCGCGAGACGAAGGTTGTCGGTGAATTCGCCGTCGTTCTGGGCCGAGAGGTAGAAGCGGGACCGCCGCATGTTCTGCAAGCGAACGGCGAGCGTCTGTCCGACGCCCGAAGGGGTGTAGAAATTGTCGATGCGATGCGTGGCGGGATCGGCCTTCGTTCCGATGCGGGCGTCGATTTGGAACCTGGCTTCGAAAGCGCCGAGGTCGGGAGCCCCGTTGAGCGGACGCGGTCTCCCGCGCTGGTCCTTCGCAAGCGGGACGGGCAGGGCGCCCCCGGTATTGACCGTGGGGCTGCCGGCAAGAGGCGCCAAGGTCTGCGTGGGACCGCCATTGTCCGCGAGCGGACCCAGCCGGGGATCCCCGGCGACGAAGTTCCGGCCGGCAGGAACGAAGGCATCGACGTTGACATGAGTGTCGGCACTGTTCAGGGCCACGATGGAATTGGCCAAGGTGACGCCGGAACCGGAGGCGATCCCGCCGGAAACTTCCCAGATTCCGCCCCCGCTGGAATCGGCGCCATCGCTGCCCCCCGGATCGCCCCCCCGGCCCGGGAAACCGGCGAGGTTCGAAACGATGGAAAGATGGGCCAGCACCGCCGTGTAGTCGTCGCCTTCCCGGCCGAAGGCGATTCCTCCTCCGTTGCCGGCATCGCCGCCCGCGCCTCCTCCCCCACCCGATCCGTCTCCTCCCGCTCCACCGTCGCCGGCGCGGTTGAGGTAGAGAGTGGTGTTTCTCATCTGCCAGACGGACCCGGCGTCGCCGACGACGAAGAGACCTCCGCCGCGGCCGCCTGCTCCGCCGTTCTGACCGGTGCCGGTTCCGGAAGAGCTTCCTCCAGAGAACCCGTTGCCTGCCCGGTTGTTGTGCAGAAGCGATCCTTCGATGTGGGCGGTGGCGTGGGGAGCGAAATGGCGCACGTAGAAACCTCCACCATCCCCGCCGTCGCCGCCGGGGCCACGAAGGGAACCTGGCGACTCACCGCCGAGGCGTCCGTATCCTGCTGTGTTGTTGCGGATGGTCGAATCGACGATAGAGATCGCCGCGCCATCGATCACGATCCCCCCGCCGTCTCCCCCGCGGCCGCCGCGTCCTCCCGCGCCTGCATTCCCGTTTGCTCCACCATCTCCGCCAGAGCCGGCCGTGTTCGAGTCGATGGTGGAGTCCACGATCTCCAATGCTCCTCCCGCGCAATGAATGCCGCCGCCGGGCCCTCCGGTCCCCGCGGCGCCGATGCTGCCTGAGGAGCCCGTCACAAGATTTCCGGCAGCTCCCCCCACCCCGCCCACGTTTAGGCGGACGATCGAATCCACGAGCCTGACCAGGGCATCCACTCCTTCGCTGTAGATCCCCCCGCCTTTGCCTCCATCGCCGCCCTGACCCGAGCTGCCTTCCGTCACGCCGGTTTTGTGCCCTCCTCTGCCGCCGTCGCCGGCAACACTCCACTCGACGATGCAGCGGCGCAGCACCAGAATACCTTCATTATGGATCGCGCCGCCGTTTCCACCATCGGTTCCGGCCGTGGGACTCTCACCGTCGGTTCCCACGATCCCTGCGGGCGCATAGCCGTCCATGAGGATCAGATCGACCAATTCCAGCGAGGCTCCGGCCTCGACCTTGAAAATCCGGCATTCCCCGAAGAAACCGGAGACGCTCACTTCGTCTGTGAGCCCTTCCGCCGTCACGACGAGGCCATCCGGCGAGGCCACTTCGATCTGGGAGTCGAGGTCGATGATGGTTCCCGAAAGGGCCGCGTCGAAGACGATCGTGTCCGGCCCTGGATTCGCTTCGGCTTGGGCGACCGCGTTGCGCAGGGAGCCGGGACCGCCATCGATGGGGCTGCTGACCACGAAGGTGTCGGCCTCGAGCGGGGTGGCAAAGAAAAGTCCGGCAGGCAGGAGAACGTGGAAAAAGGATCGGAACATGGCCATAGGGGATGCGGCAGCGTCGCCTTCTCTCTTGCCGCCGGGGGTTGCGCTGTGACCAGACCGGCTTGGCATCATGAGGCCACCCTCCACAGCTCCCATGCGATCTTTGCCGCCGCCGCCGCGAGAATCGCGAGGCTCAGGCCCGACAGGATCCGTGCCACTGGCCGGGGAGTCGCGGGGGCGAGCCGGAGCCATGGCGAGGCGGCCACACCGAGAAGGACGCCGCCGAGGAATCCGCCCGCATGCGCCGCGTTGTCGATGAAACTGCTTCCCAGCAGGCCGAAGATCGACACGACGATGCACGACTGCAGCAGGCTCGACCTCAGGAAGCCCGGCAGGACGGAATGGAATTTCCCCGTGACCACGAGGAGGAAGCCCAGACAGCCGAGAATCCCGCCAGAGGCGCCCACGCTGGGAACTCCGGGTCCCAGCCACAGGCTCGCCAACGAACCCGTCGCCACCGTGAAGAGAAAGACACAGCTCAGCAGGGACGGGCTCACCAGCGCGACGAGAACCCGCCCCAAGCTGTAGAGCGCCATCCCGTTGAAGAGGATGTGGATCACGCTCCCATGCATCAATCCCGTCGTCACGATGCGCCACCATTCGCCGTCGGCGAGGACCCGCTCCTTCACCAGGGCGGCCGCCTCGATGGAAACTCCCAGGCCCGCGAAGGACTGTCCCACGAAGACGGCGATCAGCACCGCGATGCCCATCTGGAGGAGGCGCGAACGCTGCGTCAGGAGCCAGCGGCGGAAGAACTCGAAGTTCACGAGACGGCGGTTCAGGTCCTCCACCGAGAGGCGGTCGACGCGGCGCAGCCAGGCCATTCCCGACTCGACCAAAGGGAAGAGCCCGTAGATCGTCGCCATCAGCAGCACCAGCATCAGCAGGTTCGGGAAGGCGAACCCAGCCATCACCAGGCCCACGGTAAGAAGCAGCGCCTTCGTGAAGCGCCTGGAAAGATCCGCCCGATAGGCCGCGAGATCGATGCGGGAAGTGTGCGGAGCAAACAAGGCGGCCGGCACCATGCGGTCGTACCAGGGAAAGATCAGGTCCGTCGCCGCCCCCAGTCCAGGCAGAAGGCGCTTCAGTTCGTCCTCCGTTTCGACGACCACGACTTCGCCCGGTTCGTAGCGCTGGCCGTCCACGGTCGTATAGCCGCCCGTCTTCGCGCCGTAGGCGCCGACGGCATCCGGCGGCACGGCGTCGAGAAAGTCCTCTCGCCCCCAAGGCACATCGACCGGGATGAGATCGCGGAACCACACCTCTCCCGGACGCCAGACCTCGAGTGGCCCGCCTCCGGCTTCGTCGGAATGAACGGAGCGCCCTGATTGCATCGCCGCGAACCTACTCGCAAAGCCCGCCTTTGCTTAGGGTAGAATCGAGAATTTTTCGAAAATTGTTCTTTTGAACAAAATTCTCTTGCGGACCCGATAAAAAAGAATAACCCTGCTCTGTGTTCAATTCAACACTATCCAGTCGATCAAAAAACCCATTCAAAAGACATGAAAACGATCCTCGGTCTCGCTGCGCTCGCTGCCTTTGTCGGTCTTCTTCCGTTCGCCTTTGCCGATTCCAAGCCAACCCCGTCGTCTCGGCCTGAACCGGCAGCCTCCGTTTCCCGACGCCCGGACGCGGAGAAGCGTGCCGAACACTCCAAGCAAAGAACCGAGCCATCCGCCCGCAAGGCCGAAGCGAACGCCCCGACGGCGGAGCGATCCCTAACCGCGGCCCAGGAGAACAAGCTGCTGGCCCTTCTCAACGAGGGCAACCTGGAAGAGCTCGACGCCATCCCCGGCATCGCCCGGACGCGGGCGGATTCCATCGTCAAGGCCCGCCCCTTCTCCGACGTTCGCGAGATTGCCCTCGTTGACGGCATCGGCGACGCCACCTATGGAAAGATTCTTGCCTATGGGAGAAATTTGGCCGCTTGGCGGGAAAGCTCCTCCCCGACCAAGGCGAGGAAGTCCTGATTTTCGCATCGCTTGGGCGTCACCTCGCCCGGAGAACGAAGCCGATCATGCGGGGGACCGGTTCTCCCCCCGCATGGTCCGTCCCGGGTGTCCGAAGGCGCTTCCACCGTCCCCTCGCCTCATCGTCTCACCCACACGCTTGTCTGCGACGTGCTGAGCTGGAACTTGCGCTGGTGCTCGCGAATGAGGAAGGGCAGCTCCGCGACCGAAAGAAGCTCGAAGCTTCCGGCGAGATGCTCTTGCAGATGTTCCAAGGTTCCGCCCGAAGGCTGGTGGACGCGGGGAGTGTAGGTCTCCAACCAGGTCGCCGGGGTGGCGAGAACGAGCCGTCCGCCCGGTTTGACGAGATCGTGCAGACGATCGAGCAAACGCCCCGGCTCCGGAAGGCGGCAGAGAAGATTCGCCGCATGGACGAGGTCGAACGAGCCGAGGTCGCGAGGCAGCGCCATCGCGTCGCCCCGTTCGAAAACGACATGGTCCGGACGCACCCCTTCGGGCCGGCGAACGGTCAGCCACTCGGGCCGGTGCATCTCCCCGTATCGGCGGTAGGAAAGGCCTCCGTCCCTTCGCACCGCTTCCGCCGCCTCGATGAAAGCGGCGGAGAAATCAATGCCCCGTACCTCTCCGGCGATCTTCGACAACTCGAGAGTCGAGCGTCCCACAGCGCAGCCGAGGTCGAGCGCCCGCTCGACGGGAGCCGGAATTCCGGAAGCTTCCGCCGTCGCCACGGGGAATTCGAGACAGCGCGGAGGCAGGCCCGAGGCGTCGAACCCGATCCCCTCGAGGATCTCGTCGGCCGAGCCATAGTGAAAGAGGAGGTACCAGTCCAGCAGCAGTCCGCTCTCGTAGTCCATGCGAAGCGGTCAGTAGGTCACCAGGGCGACGGCGCGGATCGACGGATCGAGGTTCGCCCGCCCCCCAAGAAAGGCCAGCTCGATGAGGAAGGTCGCGCAAAGGATCTCGCCGCCGAGCTGCTGGATCAGCTTCAGCGCCGCGCCGGCCGTGCCTCCGGTGGCGAGCAGGTCGTCGACGACCACCACCTTTTCACCCGGATGGACGGCATCGCGATGGATCTCGACATGGGCTTCGCCGTACTCGAGCGAGTAGGAGGCCCCGTGGGTCTGCCAAGGCAGCTTGCCCTTCTTCCGCACCGGCACGAAGCCGGCACCGGTCCGGTCGGCGAGAGCCGCGCCGAAGATGAAGCCCCGTGCGTCGATACCGACGATCTTGTCGGGCTTTTCCGTTCCGACGGCGGCGAGGAACTCGTCGATGGCGAGGCGGAAGAGTTCGCCGTTCGAGAGGACCGGGGTAATGTCCTTGAAGACGATTCCGGGCTTCGGAAAATCGTGGACGTCGCGGATCGCGTCGCGGATGCGGGAAAGGTGCCTCTCGTTCACCCGGCACCTTGCGCGGGGAGTCCGGTTTGGTCAAGCGACCGAACCTCCCCGGCGCACGCTATGAAAGACGCCCCCCCTTTCCCTTCGTTTCTCCTTTTTGTGGGACGGTCGGCCCCCCCCCCCGCAATCAGCGACTGTCGGCAGAACCGGAGGGTTGCGGTTGGGGCCGCCCGACGCGGTCGAGGCCTCGTTCCCCAAGAACCTCGGAAGACTTCCCACCCATTCCATCAGACAGATCCTCCGCACCGCAGCGCCTTACCGAGTAGCTCCGCCCGGCTCGGTCGGGGGAGGGAACGTCGCGTGGACGTCCGCTTGGCCGCGCGAGCCGCACCGCCCTGCTCCTTGCCGTACAGAACCGCATCATGCCGCAACCCCTCCCCATGAATGAGGGGAACTGCCGGATCGGTCAAACCCGGGGAGCCCCTCCGGCAGAGCCGGGGTTTCCCTGTGGAGAATGAAAATCGGGCGGTTGTTTCGGAGGATAGGACCCGCCGTTTTTCATCGGCGGGTCAACCGTCCCTTGAGGAAAGCCCGTTTATGCCGCAGCCTTGCCGCCGGATGCGGACTTCCGATTTCGACTACGAACTCCCCGAGGAGCTGATTGCCCAGCACCCGCCGGAACGGCGGGGCGCGTCGCGCCTGATGGTCGTCGACCGGACGGCGGGCACGATCTCGCACCGGCGCTTTCCGGACTTCGCCGAGTTCGTCGGCCCGGGCGATCTCCTCGTCCTCAACGACACTCGCGTCGTCGCGGCGCGCTTTTTCTCCGACGACGGACGCGGCGAGATTCTCCGGGTCGAAGCGCTCGACGAAAGACGCTGGAAATGCCTCGTTCGCCCGGGGAAGCGCTTCCGGCTCGGCGACGCCTTCGTCGTCGGCGGTTGCACCGGAACGGTGACGACGATTTGCGAGGAAGGCGGCGAACGCATCCTCGAATTCGACCGCGTCCCCGACGAGACGGTCTACGGCCATCTCGCCCTGCCGCCCTACATCCGGCGGCCCGACGCGGTGGAGGACCGCGAACGCTACCAGACCGTATTCGCCCGAGAAGCCGGGGCCATCGCCGCGCCGACGGCCGGACTGCACTTCTCGCCGGAGATGCTGGCCGCCCTGCCCCACGCCTTCGTCACCTTGCACGTCGGGATCGGCACCTTCCGCCCCGTCTCCAGCGAAACCCTGGCGGAGCACCGCATGCATTCCGAACGCTACGAACTCAGCGACGAGACCGTCTCCAGGATCCGGGCGAGCCGCCGCACCATCGCGGTGGGGACGACGGTCGTGCGCGTCCTCGAGACCTGCGCGAGGGATGGCGGCGGCGAACTGCGGGCGGGCTCGGGCTCCACCGACATCTTCATCCACCCTCCCTACCGCTTTCGCGCCACCGACGCTCTCCTCACGAATTTCCATCTGCCGAAATCGACCCTGCTTATGCTCGTGAGCGCCTTCGCAGGGCAGGATCTCGTGCTCGAGGCCTATCGCGAGGCGGTGAGGGAACGCTACCGCTTTTTCAGCTACGGCGACTGCATGTTGATCTTTTGAACACAATCCCCTTGCGATTCTTCTTGTCACCCGGACGAAAGAGGGGAAAATAGCGCCACGAAACGACTTCCGCCTTCCGCCCGCGGAAACGAGGCGCAGACAGACCGCCGATGTTCCATTTCCTTTCCCAGAAGCGACTTCAGAGCCGTGGATTCTCCTCCGGCCAGAAGCGCCGCAAGCTCAGCGACACCGCCTGGTCGGAGATGATGCGCTCCGGCTGGCAGGTGGGTGGTCTCCTTTTCGCCGTCTTCGCCCTCCTCGTCTCGCTCTGGATCGTGCTCGCCTCCAGCGACGGATCGATCTTCGCGGGCAACCACCTCCAGACCTTCGTCGTCGTCACCGTGATCTCCGCCACCCTCGTGGTCCACTGGCAGGTCAGTCTCGCCCATACGATCCATCAGAATTCGCGGGTCTCCCTCATCCTTCTCGTCATCCTCATCCAGCTCATGCTCGTGAAGCTGAGCGAGTACGTGGCCACCACCTTCGCGCCGGGCGGCGGCTTCCGCTTCCTCGTCGAGCCCTACATCTTCGCGCCCATCGTCGTCTCCCTTCTCGTCGGCCGCCGCCACGGCACTTTCGCGGTGGTCTATTCCAGCCTCTTCGGCGCGATGACGGTGGACACGGGAGAGGCCTTCTATTTCGTGATCTTCTCGATGATCTGCGGCTTCGTCGCGATCTATCTGACGAACAAGGTCCGCCGCCGCAGCCGCCTCGTCATGGCGGGGGCCTATTCCGGGATCGCCTGCGTTCTCCTCGCCACCACCCTCGGACAGATTCAATGGCCCGAATTCTCCGCCCCGGCGACGCAATGGGAGATGGTGGCGAAGCAGGTCCTCTCCGCCATCCTCGTCTCCACCCTCACCGCCGTGCTCGTCAGCGGCCTGCTCCCCCTCATCGAGGCGACCTTCCGCATCACCACCGATGTCTCCTGGATCGAGCTCGCCGATCTGAACCATCCGCTTCTCAAGCAGATGACGATCGAGGCCCCCGGCACCTACCATCACAGTCTCGTCGTCGCCACGCTCGCCGAGACCGCCGCCGAGGCGATCGGAGCGAGCGCGGTGATGTGCCGCGTCTGCTCCTACTTCCACGACATCGGCAAGATGAAGAAGCCCGCCTACTTCATCGAGAACATCGGCGACGGGCACAATCCGCACGACGACCTCACCCCGAACATGAGCGCCCTCGTCGTGATGGCCCACGTGAAGGACGGCGTCGACATGGCGATCAAGCACGGCATGAACGCCGAGATCGTCAACGTCATCCGGGAGCACCACGGCACCTCCCTGATCCGCTTCTTCTACCACCGGGCGCTGAAGCAGCGCGAGGAGATCCAGAAGCAGGTCGAGGCGGGCAACGCCCACGAGGACGACATCCCGGACGTGAAGGAGGAGAGCTTCCGCTACGCCGGCCCGAAGCCCCGGACGCGCGAAAGCGCCATCATCAGCCTCGCCGACGCCGTCGAAAGCGCTTCGCGCAGCCTCCAGAAACCGACGCCGAAGAAGATCGACGAGCTCATCGACGAGATTTTCAAGGAGCGGCTCAACGACGGGCAGCTCGACGCCGCCGCCCTCACCCTCTCCGATCTCGCGACGATCAAGAACAGCTTCACCACGACCCTGCGGAGCATGATGCACACCCGCATCGAATATCCCAAGCTGGACGACGGCGGGGACAAGTCGAAGGCGAAGCCCCGCAAGCCCGCCCCGTCCGGTTCGGCCTCTCCGGGTGCCGCCGCTTCCGGGACATGAGCACGCCGGTCCGCCCACTGGTGGAAATCCATCCCCACACCGCCTGCGAGGATCTCGACCTCGCCTGGATCGAGCAGGTCGCCGCCAGTGCCTTGCCGCATTGCCTCGCTGCGAGGGGACCCCACGACGCCCCTCTCGGGGAATTGGACGAAATCGAGATCAGCCTCGTCTCCGACGAAACCATCGCGCAGGTCCATGGCGAATTCATGGACGACCCCGATCCCACCGACGTCATCACCTTCCAGCACGGGGAGATCCTCGTCAGCGTGGACACCGCCCGGCGCGAAGGAGCGGCGCACGGAAATTCCTCCGAAGAGGAGACTTTGCTTTACATCATCCACGGTTTGCTCCATCTCAATGGACACACCGATCTCCGGGAACCGGATCGGACCGCGATGCACCGCGAGCAGGAGACCATCCTCGCCCGGGTCTCGGGGCGACCGGCTCCGGACACTCCTCCGAATCCAACCCGCTAACCCGACACGACCATGGACTGGTATTATTCGAACAACGGCCAGCAGGCCGGTCCCGTTTCCCAGGAGCAACTCGCCGAACTGTTCCGCAGCGGAACGGTCAAAAGCACCGATCTCGTCTGGAACGAGGGGATGCCGGGTTGGGAACCGATCGGCCAGCGTTCCGAATTCGCCGGCATCGCGGCACCTGCCGCGTCCGCGCCAGCCGACGTTCCGCCGTCGCTGGCGGCCTCTCCGGCCCTCGCCGCCACGGCGGCTCCTTCCCCCTCCCTGGGAGGCGGCGCGGAGCCTCCGACCTACCTGTGGCAGTCCATCGTCGTGACCGTCCTCTGCTGCATTCCGCTCGGCATTCCCGCGATCGTCTTCAGCACCAAGGTGAAGCCCGCCTATGCCAGCGGCAATTACGCCGCCGCCCTCGATGCATCGAAGAAGGCCAAGACGTGGTGCCTGCTCGCCTTGGTGATCGGCCTGATCGTCAACCTCGCCTGGCTCGGGATCCAGATCGCGATGGTCATGGGCGAAGTGTCCAAGTCGGGCGGACTATGAGCCGGACGGGAGCCCGCTGGGTCTCGACCCTCGCGGCCCTCTCCGTGCTCCTTTTTCTCGCCCTCGCCTTGGGGCGGGCCGATCTCGCCAAGCCGCCGCTCTGGCTGCCTCGCTGCGCCTTCCATCTCGCCACCGGATGGCATTGCCCGGGTTGCGGCAACACCCGTGCCGCCCATGCGCTGCTGCACGGAGACATTGCCGGAGCGCTGCGGCAGAATGTCCTCTTCGTCGTGTCGCTGCCCTTTCTCGCGTTCCTGGCGTGGCGAAGCTGGATGGCCTGGGTCTACCCCGGACAGCTCCGACCTCTGCGCTTCCAGTGGGGAACGGCCCACACCGCCGTCCTCGTGGCCGTGCTGATGGTCTATTGGGTGCTGCGGAATATGCCGTGGGCACCTCTCACCTGGCTCGCGCCCGATCCGCCGGCCCCGAAGACAGGAAGCGAGACATCCCTGCCGACGATTCGCGAGGAACGCTCCGATGCGGAGCAGTAGTTCGCCGGGGAAGGGTCCGCAAGGGACGCACCGCCGGGCGTCTCCGATGGGCAGGCATCCCGCCGAGCCAAACGCGGAAACACAACGGTGGACGCTACCTGAGCCTCCCCGGCACGGCATCGGCTTCCGCATCCCTGTCCCCGGCCTTCCCGAACGCGTCGGGATAGCGGACGGAGACGAGGATCAGCCCATCGGCGGGCGCGCAGTAGGGAGTCTTCGCTCTCTCGTCCACACCGCCCAGGAGCCGGTCCATCTCCTCGCGGGAAAGTCGGTCGTGGATCGCGTACACCGCCGCACCGACCAGGAAACGGACCATCTTGTACAAGAAGCCATTCCCGCGGAAGCGCAGCAGCAGCTCCTCGCCATCCCTTGCCGTCCGGACCGACGCCTCGTGCAGCGTCCTCACCGTGTCGCGCTCCTCGTCCCGTCCATCATGCCGCTTCGCGGAAAAGGCGCGGAAATCGTGGGTGCCTTCGTAGCGGGCGAGAATGGCGGCGAGCTCCTCGACCGGCCCGAGGCCGCGCTGGTGCCAGGCAAGCCCGTGGCGGAGCGGAGGCAACACCTCGCCGGTGGCGATGGCGTACTCGTAGGTCTTCTCGATGGCGGAGAAACGGGCGTGGAAGGCGGCGGGGGCCTCGGAGCAACGCATCGCCCGGATCGTGGGCGGCAGCTTCGTGTTCAGCGCGCGCATCCATGCCCCGCCGTCCATCCGCCAATCCGCCGGCGCGTCGAAATGGGCGACTTGCCCGATGGCGGAGACGCCGGCGTCGGTGCGCCCCGAACCCTGGACCGACACGACCGATGGACAGATCGCGGAGAGCGCGCGCTCCACCGCATCCTGCACCGCGCCACCACCCGGCTGGCTCTGCCAGCCGACGTAGGGGCGGCCATCGTAGGCGAGATCGAGCCGGAAACGGCGACGATTTTCGGGGGCGTTCTCCATCGGAAGCGGTCGGAAAGGCGGAAGGTAGCCCATTTTCCCCGGAGGGACGTTGCCAAATCGTTCGCGCCGACGTCTATTGCGTCTGCGTGAGACCCCTCCCCCATCTCGACCTCAAAGAGCACCTGCGCCTGCTGCACAAACAGGTCCTGCCGATCTTTTTCCTCATCCTCTCCATCGTTCTGGTCGCCTTCGTCGTCTACCGGACCGGAGAGGCTGGGGCTGAACTGCCGGACGAGGGCCATGTCGCCACGCGGCTCGGCCTGCTCCAGCCCACCGCCGACGCGACCTTCGACGCCGATTTCGCGACGCTTTCCCCCATCGAACTGGTCCTGGCCCCGTACGCTCCTGTCTTCTCCCCGCCCCGCCCTCCCCTCCCGGCCAGGGGCGTGGAGGTCCACGCCGTCGCCGATGGACGGGTCGCCCTCGCGAATGCAAGCGAGGTCATCCTCTCGCACGAGCGGCAGGGACAGATCGTCGGGAGCGTCTACACGGGACTCTCGTCCGTGCGCGTCGGCGTGGGAACGCAAGTCCGCCGCGGCGAGACCCTCGGAATCGCCGACGAGGCGTTCCGTTTCGAGACGCGTGTCTTTCCTGCCCTCGCCTCTCGGTCCCCAGCGAATGCCGTCGCGGGAGTGCCGGATGAATGGCGGGGCCGGCCGGCCGGCCGGCTCTCCGCCCCACCGCAGGGCGAGCCGCTCGAACCCGGAGCGCTCCGTCTGGAGGAGAGTCCGGAACGGTGACGCTTCGAATGGGAGGTCCCGGGCAAGTCGGGGAAGCTTTGGCAGCTTTCTGCGGCAGCGAGGGCCGGAGCGGAACCCGCCAGCGTTTCTGGCTTCAGCGTTGCGGCGACGGGGCACCGGGCTCGTCTCCGAAAGCGTCCTCGTAGACGCAGACCAAGGCGATCGTCGCCCAGGCGCAGGTGATGAACAGGCCGAAGTAGAGTGCGAGCATCCCCGCCAAGGAGAGAAGTCCGTTCACGAGCATGAAGAGGACGAACTTGAGAAGGTGCGGCTTCGTCGCCTCCCACCCGAGGGAAAGCGCCCGCTTCACGGGAGTCTCGCAATCGAGAATGAGGAGGGAGGCGAAGTTTCCGACGATCCCGAGGATCATCAGCGGCATCGTGAGGAGGAAAAGGAGGAGGAGGCCGCCGATGATGAGCGTGCCGAGAACGGCCGGATTCTCCTCCGCCTGCCGACCGAGGCCGGTCTCGGTCAATCCGAAGACCACGCCGAAGACGGCCGCGGCGAGGATCAGGACAAAGACCATCGAGATCCCCACCACGATGAGGTTCAGGATCGCGAGCGGTCCGAATTGCCGGCGAAAGCCCTCGAAGAGCATCTCCAGGTTCGGTTCCTTGCCGCGGAGATGCGTGAGGATGTACCAGTAGAGCCCGCCCATGAGCGGGTAGAGGAGGAAGAGAATGGGCACGTAGAGCTGCCCCGCGACCCCGAGCATCAGGGAAGTCAGGACGTAGCAGCCGACGAGCGGCCAGAAGCGGGCCTTCAACGCCTCCCAGGCGCGGCCGTAGCACCGGCGGACCGAGGGCTTGAAATCCGGGCGCAGCCGCGCCTCGCGCGGAACGAAGGGCGCGAACTGGCGCGGTACCGGCGGCGGCACGGGAGAAAGCACCGGGGGCATCGGCGGCGGCGCGGGACGGGAGGAGGCCTGTGCCGCGAGTTCCGTCGCGGAGAAAGGCGTCCAATCGGGAAACCCCTCGCGCCAGACCAGCGTGTCGGAACCGACGACCCCCTGGCGGTGAAGATCGAGGATCTCCCGGTCCGCGACGGGACCGAGGCGTTCGCCCTTGCATTCGTAGAACCAGACCGTTTCGGCGCTCATGACGGCAAGCATCAAGCGCGATGCGGCGGCGTTCGGCAAGTGGATTCTTCGCCACCGTGGCGGCAGGGGCAGCCGGGTTGAGCGTCGAGAGGAGATGGTCGAGAGCCGGAAGGCATCTGTCGCCGAGGTCATCGACCTCGGCCGGGCGTCGAAAGAACGTCCGATCCTCGCCCGATGGACGCGGCGACAGCGCTGGCGCGTTGGAAGCGGCGGCCCCGGGCCGCGATTCGTCCAAGTAGTGATAGGCAGAAGGGGTCAGGCGGGATAAGATCGGAGACGATGGATCGTCGAATGAACGCAGCCCAGGTGGCCCCACGCCCGCCTTTCCTCGGAAACCGGCAGCCTCTCCACGCAACCCCCTTGCGTCCGTGACCGTGAAGCCGCCCGTCCTGCCCTCGGTCCTTTCCGCCCTCCTGCTCGCCGCCTGCGGCCGGGAGAAGGAGGGGACCGAACCCCCGGCATCCTCCTCCTCGCCCTACCACTTCGTTCCGAACGCGACCTTCGTCGGCCACGAGAGCTGCAGGAGCTGCCACGAGGCGGAATTCCGCGAATGGCTCGAAAGCGACCACCACCGGGCGATGAATCCGGCGACGGAGGAATTCGTCCTCGGAGACTTCGACGACGCCGTCTTCGAGCATTTCGGCCAGGTCTTCCGCTTCTTCCGCAGGGACGGCGGCTACTGGGTGAACGCTCCCGACGAGACCGGCGCGGCCCGGGACATGCGGATCGAATACACCTTCGGCCACTACCCCCTGCAGCAATACCTCATCCCTTTCCCCGGCGGCCGCTACCAGGCCCTGCAAGTCTGCTGGGACAGCCGTCCGGCGGAGGAGGGCGGGCGGCGCTGGTACCACCTCTACCCCGACGAGCCCGTCCCCCCTGACGACATCCTCCATTGGACGCGGCGGCACTTCAACTGGAACTACATGTGCGCCGACTGCCATTCGACGAACCTCGACAAGGGCTTCGACGCGGAGACCCTGACCTACCACACGACCTGGTCGGAGATGAACGTGAGCTGCGAAGCCTGCCACGGGCCGGGGTCGGAGCATGTGGAATGGGCCCACGCCCATGCCAATCCGGAGACCGCGGCCCCTCTCCCGGCGGGAGAGTTCGCCTCGCTCAGGGACTACGTCGGCTCGAAAGGGCTCGTCGTCACCTTGAAGGAACCGGGAGAGGACCCCTCGGTGTTTCCCTGGGCGATCGATCCCGCCACGGGGCAGCCGAAGCGCACCCGCCCCCTCGAATCGAACGTCCAGGTCGAGACCTGCGCCCCCTGCCATTCCCACCGCACTCTCCTCGAGCCGAAGCTGACGCAGGGGCAGCCCTACCACGACACTCACGCGCCTTCGGTCCTGAGCGAGCGGCTCTACCACCACGACGGCCAGTTGAAGGAGGAGACCTACGTCTACGGTTCCTTCGTGCAGAGCAAGATGTTCCATGCCGGGGTGCGCTGCACCGACTGCCACAACCCGCACTCGATGAAGCTCGTCGCGCCCGGCAACGCCCTCTGCGTGCGCTGCCACCAGGCCGATGCCTACGACACGCCCGCCCACCACTTCCATCCCGTCGGCAGCACCGGGGCGAGCTGCGTCGAATGCCACATGCCCGAGACGACCTACATGGGCGTCGATCCCCGCCGCGACCACAGCCTCCGCGTCCCGCGTCCCGACCTCGCCGGGCAGATCGGCTCGCCCGACGCCTGCACGAAGTGCCACACCGACCGAACGCAGGACTGGGCCGCCGACGTCTTCAGACAGTGGTGGGGACCGGGACCGCGCAACGTCCACTACGGTGAGATCCTCGCCTCGGCCCGCCGCAACGAAGCCGGTTCCTTCGCCAGGCTCGCCGACCTCGCCGCCGACCTTTCGCGCCCCGCCCTCGTCCGTGCCGCGGCGGTGGAGACCGTCGGGTTCCGTGCACCCTCGCCCGAGGCGACGCAAGTCCTTGCGAGCCGTCTCTCCGATCCCGATCCCAGCGTGCGCAGCGAGACCCTCTCCGCCCTGCTCCCCTACCCTCCTGCCCAGCGCCTCGCTCTCGCCAGAGAAAGCCTCTCCGATCCCTCGCGCGCCGTCCGCACCGAAGCCGCGCGCGTCCTCGCGGCCGCGCACGCGGACTTCGACGAGGCGACGAAGGCCGCCTTCGAGAAGGCCGCCGCCGAATTCGTGGCCAGACAGATGGCCATTGCCGACCGGGGGGCCGGGCACCTGTTCCTCGCCGCCTTCCACGCCGACCTCGGGGACTACGAAAAGGCCGAAGCCTCCTATCGTCTCGCGCAGAAGGTGGAGCCGGAGTTCATTCCCGTGCGCCTGAACTTCGCCGGGATGCTCGAGGCCAGGAACCGTCCCGCCGAGGCCGAGGCCGAGTATCGCGCCGCCATCGCGGCGGCGATGACCGACGACGACCGCGGCCTCGTCCGCGAGAGCCTCGCCCGCTTTCTCATCCGCCTGAAGCGCTACGACGAAGGTGTCGCCGAACTGGAAGCCGCCGCCGCCCTCCTCCCCCGCAGCGCGGAGACGCAGTATTTCTACGGAGTCGCCCTGAACTCGCTCGGCCGCTTCCCCGAGGCCCTTCCCTATCTGGAGAAGGCCCACGCCCTGGCTCCCGGGCATCTCGAGTATCTCACCGGACTCGCCACCGTCTGCCGCGACGCCGGGAGGAACGATCTGGCTTTGAAATACGCGAGGCTGGCGCTGGGAATCGAACCGGACAATCCGCAACTGCAGGCACTGGTGCGGAGCGTGGGAGGGCCGTAGAGGAACGTCCTACGCATCTCACGGAGCGCTCGCGCGTTCCGCTACCACTCCCTCCCCAGCCCGTAAAGAGGCTGCAAAGCCTCCCTCGACCGGTCTTGCGCGGTCTGCTTATGGCATCGGCTCAAAATGCCCCTCCAGCGCTGCCCCGCTCAGCCGACAGGTCGGGAGACGACGGCGGCCGCTACCGACGCCCATGGGCAAGGTGTCCATGCATCCTACAAAGCGGCGGCCCCGTCCCTCCGCGGTGTGGAAGAAACGGGGCCGCGGAGATTCCTCCGCCGGATCACTTCGTCTGGACCCGGTAGATCACCACGTCGGTCTTGGCCGGAGCATTTTGCGAGGAGAGCGTCACCCGTCCGTTGTACTTCTTCTTCAGGATGACCTTCTTCCCGTTCTTCTTTTTCTTCTGGAGCCCCTTCTTCTGCGGCGCGATCTCGACGCTGTAGTGGCGGACCTCGCCGGAGGCCAGATTCGCCAGCACCGTTCCACCCTTGGACATCGCCCCCGTCACGTTGGCGCGCGGCCCGCTCGCCGTGAAGTAGGCGACCTTGAACAGCTTGTTGCCCGCCGTGCCACGCACGAGAAGACTGTCGGTGGCCAAACCGTCGTTGGTCGCCGTCACGATCCCCTTCACCTTGCGCAGCTTCTTGGAGACCAGATTCAGGGTCTGGCCCGCTCCGCTCGGATTGTGGATTCCACGGCCCGCCAGCTTCGCGGCAGTCGCTCCGACGGTCCCATCCGGCTGGTAGGGCGGGAAGCTCAGGCGGTAGACGCCACCGCGCTGCACGCCGCCTCCGCCATGCGAGGGCGCTCCCACGAGGATCCGGTCTCCGGCGGCGGCCAGGGCACTGCCGAAGCCGTCGCCTGCCGCGCCGTCCGTGGCCGCGATCCGGTAGATCTCGGCTCCGCTGGCCGCGTTGAAGACGTAGGCGACGCCCGCGCCCTTCTCCGCCGCGCCGACGAGCACTCCGTAGGCGGACAACGCCACGGAGCTGCCGAAGGCGTCGCCCGCGACGGTGTCCGAGGCGACCAGCTCCTGCTGCAGCGTCCCGCCGCTGCGGCTGAAGACGAAGGCCGCGCCCTGGCCGGTGTAGCGGCCAGGGGCTCCCGCGACGATGCGCTGAGCATCGAGGGCGAGGGAGACGCCGAAGCGGTCTCCGGAGGCTCCGTCATCGGAGGCAATACGGAAGATCTGCGAACTGTCGAAGATCTGGAAGAGGTAGGCCGCTCCTCCGCCGGTCTCGCCGGGCGCGCCGACGAGGACCTGCGTGCCGTCCACGACCAGCGTCGCGCCGAACTCCTGCCCGGCGGAGGAACTGGAGGGAAGGACGTAGTTGAGGAATATGCCCCAAGTCAGGTCGTAGAGGTAGGCGCCGCCGCCGCCGGTGGCGGTGGGATCGCCTACGGCGAGGACATCCTTGTTCAGCCCGACGGACTGGCCGAAACGGGTGCCGCCTTCGCCAGCGGGCGGGACGGCGCGGAAGACCTGCGCCCCGGTCGCGGCGTTGAAGACATAGACGGCACCGGTGCCGTCCTCCAGCGGGGAGCCGATGGCAACGAGGTTGCCGAAGACGGCCACGGACCGGCCGAACTCGGGTCCCGCCCCGGCCGGAGGCGCGATGTTACGGGTCAGCGCTCCGGTGGCGGGGTTGTGGATCGAGACCATTCCACCAGCGGAACCGGCCACGACGTAGTTGCCCGACGCGGCCAGAGTTCCGCCGGAGCGGTTGTTGTCGGTTCCGGGAACGCCCAGCTTCCGACCCAGTGAGACATTCGGGTTGGCCGAGAGGGACAGGCCCGGCGTGGGCGAAGTGGGCACCACCACCCCCGCGGCCATGAGCTCGACCTGGAAGGGCGAATCCGTTTCCTCGCTCGTGACGGCCAG
Source organism: Verrucomicrobiales bacterium (assembly GCA_037190325.1). Lineage (GTDB taxonomy): Bacteria > Verrucomicrobiota > Verrucomicrobiia > Verrucomicrobiales > DEV007 > Arctic95D-9. Next base: position 182,969 of record JBBCIU010000022.1, read on the forward strand.
AGTCGCCGAGAAGGGACCGGGGCCACCACTGGCGTTGGCAAAGGTAACGTCGAGGATCGCCGCATCGCCAGGCAGGAGCGAGGTCTTGGAGGGTGCCCCGACGGTCACGGAGGCGGCATCGCTACCAGTCGCTTCGGCGGCGATGTTGGTGAGCCCCTCCGACCCGGTGTTGCGGATGAGGAACTGCCGGGTGGACGAGCCACCCGCCGCGATCGCTCCGAAGTTCACCGTCGAGCTTCCGCTCGTCAGTTCCGTGCCCAGAGGCTGCTCCAGAGTGAGGCGGGGGCCGACGGGAATCCGCTCCACCTCCGCGAAGTGGTCGTCGAGGTAGATCTGTCCATCGTCGCTTTCGTCGATGTAGCTGGTGAAGGCCGCGTAGGCGTTGGTGGAGTTGAAGAGGACTTCGTTGGTGATGGTGGCGGTGACCGTGTGAAGCGTCACAGGGGCTGAAGTACCGTTCGGCCCCAGATTCTCCAGCTTGGCAGTGCCCGCGAACTGGTTGCCGCCGACGGGAGTGAACTCCACGGAGAGGCGCAGCCAGTTGTCCTTGAGGGTTCCGGCGTTGGAGATGGCAACGTTGCCGGAAACGCCGGTGGCGCTGTACTGGGTGGCCGCCGCAGTACCGGTCTTGCTGCTGATGCCTAGCCGGAACTGGCCGTCCTCGACGCGGGAGGCGAGCCGCACGCCGATGGCGCGGTAGTTGGAGTTGGCGCGCAGCACGTCGTCGTGGGCGGGAGCGCCCCCGTCGGCCCTATGGGTGAAGCCGAGGAAGAACTGCTCGCGGTCCTCCTTCTCCTCCCAACCACTGGGCTTGATGAGAATGGAGGTTCGGATCGCCTCGGCGCCCGCCAAGGTGTAGGGCAGGGGCCGCCAGGCGGAGAAGGAGCGACCGTCGTTGGTGTCGAAATTGTCGATGTGGAGGCCGCCTCCGGCGGGGCTGCCGGCTCCGTTGGCCCCTCCCCAAGAGGAGACGAGCCGGGTCGCTGCGGAGCTGTATTCACTGGTCCAGTTCTCTTCGGTTCCGAACTCGATCGTCTCGGGTATCGGCTGCACGTTGACGGTGAACTGCTGGCTGAAGGTCGGATTGACGGCATGGCCGTCGCTCACCGTCACCGTGAGCGTCGCGGTGCCGGTGGCCGGTCCTGCGTAGACCCGAATCTGTCCAGTCGGGGCGGGGCTGGCGTAGGAGTGGACCACACCGTAGGCGATGGTGGGATCGTCCGACTCCACCGTGATGGCGAGCGTCTGCCCGCCTTCGCCGCCATCGGTGATCCCGCTCAGATTCACGGTCGCCGGCCCGAACCTGGGCGAGATGCGAGTGTAGGGGAAGGTGATGGGATTCAGGGTCGGGGCGGCGTTGCCGCCTACCGCGTAGGTGGACACCGCCACCGTGTTGGAATAGGCCCCGTCGCCAGCGTCGTTGTAGGCCTTGACGCGGTACCAGTAGTCCGTGCCGTGGGCCAAGCCCTCGAGGCGCAGGCTGGTGGTGGTGCGGGAAAGGCCGATGCCAGCAGCCTGGCCGGTCGCGCCGGTCGCGGCGACGAAGGTGTTTTCGGCGAAGTTCTCGTCGGTGCTGACCTCCAGCACGTAGCCGTCGATGGAGGAGGAACCGGGGGCCGCCCAGTTGGTGGTGAAGGCCTGGCCCACCACGAAGGTGGCAGGCAGAGCGGTCGGGGCGTTCGGGACGCCGCCAGCCACGACCGCCTCGTGGTTGTCCACGTAGACGATGCCAGTGTCCTTCTCCTCGGTCACTTGCTCGTAGGCCGCATAGGCTTCGGAGCTGTTGGAGATGGCCACGTTGGTCAGGACTTCCACCCTAGTTCCCAGCACGTTGGGTTCGGAGAGCCCGTCGGTCCCCAGATCCTCCAGCATGGCCGTGGCGGTGTACGCTCCCGGCGCGCCGGTGGGAATCATCGTAACGCTGAGGCGCAGCCAGTTGTTCCTGAGCGTGGAGGCATTGTTGATCTGTGTATAGCTACCGCTCAGCGTGGCGCTGTTCGAAGCGGCTTTGTTGAAGAGCCGCAGGCGGAAATGGTTGCCCTCGTCCACCCGCGAACTGAGGTAGACGCCGATGCCCCTGAAGTCCGCCGTGCTGTTACTCAGAATTTGTTGATTGCTGATGGAACCGGGCGTGGTTCTCGAGGCGAAGCCCAGATAGACCCGCTCATCGTCCTCCTTCTCCTGCCATCCTGCGGGACGGATCATGATGGAGGTGCGGATGTAGGTCTTGTCGACGAAATTGTAGGGCTGCTTGCGCCAGATGGAGATGTAGGAGGTGTCATTGCCGCTGTCGGCCAAGGCCAGACCGCCGGTGCCGTTGTGGCCGTTGCTTGCCCCCCATTGATAGGAGGCGTAAGTGCCGTTCTTCCCGTACTCGTTATCCCATTCGCTGGCGTTGCCGTCGAAGGTGAAGAACTGCGGCTGTTCGCGAACGATCACGGTGAAGGTGCGCTCAACCGTGTTGTTGGTCGGCCAGCCGTCGTCCACGGTCACGGTGATGGTCACGGTGTCCTCCATGGCATCCGGTTCGAAGACGACTTGGGCGGTGCCCGTTTCCTCGTCGTAGCCGATGACCTCGGGGGGAAGAATGGCTGCCACATTGCTGGAGACAGCACTGAAGGTGAGAGTCTGGTCTCCCTCGCCACCGTCGGTGATGCCGGTGAGGTTCACGGTGTACCAGCCCGAATTCGGTGCCACCGGATGGGCGGGCGAGGTGATGGCATCCAAGGTCGGGGGGCGGTTGTAGTTCTCGTCGAAGGTGGTGACGGGAATCACATTGGAATAGCCTCCCCCGCCGAGGGAGTTCACCGCCTTGACGCGGTAGACGTATTCCGTCCCGGGATTCAGCCCACGGATGCGGAGGCTGGTGGCGGAGGCGGGCAGCTCGATGCCTTCCCCGAGGCCTGTCGCGCCCTCTTCGTCGATGAGCGTGTCCTCGGCGAAGTTGTCCGCCGCCGTGCTCACCTCGAGCACGTAGCCATCCACGGCCGAGTTGGCGGGGCGTTCCCAACGGGCGGTGAAGGCGTGCTTCACGACGAGATCGGCGGAGAGGGCTGCGGGGACCGCAGGCACGTCGGCGGTGGCGGTGGCTTCGTGGTTGTCGAGGTAGGTGCTGCCGGTGTTGTTCTGGTGCTGATAGACCTCGTAGGCGGCGTAGGCGGCGCTCGCGGCGGCGAGGTGGGAGTTGTTGAGGCCCGCTTCCAATTCAAGCAGTTCCTCGGCGGGGGAGGTGCCGTCGGGACCGAGGTTCTCCAGACGGATCGCGATCGTGAAGTCCGACGAGCCGACAGCCGTAGGGATGATGCTGCCGCTCAATCTCAACCAGTTCCCCTTCAGCGCCGAGGCATTGGGGACGTGCTGGATGGTCGATGCTAGGATGCTGCTGCTGCCGGCACGGCTCCAGATGCGCAGGGCGAAACGGTTGTTCCCGCTCGCGTCATGCACCAATTCCACGTAGAAGTTGCGGTAGGCCGTGCTGCTGAAGAGCGTGGAGCCGGGAGCAGGCGGGGCGGCTCCGTTGTCCCCGGCGAAGAAACCGAGGCGCACGGCGGCGTTCGTGGAGTTGTTCCCGTTCCACTCGCGGGGGTTGATCATCAGCGAGGTGCCGACGAAGGTTTTGTCGCGGAGGTCGAAGGTCTGCTTGCGCCAGCCGACGAGGGTGTGGCTACCGAGGTTGGTCTTGGTGACGACGAGCCCGCCGCCGGGCGGGTCGCCTGCGCCCTCGGAATCCGACCAGGACGCGCCGATGCCGGAGTTGCTGCTGGCGTAGGCGAACTCGCCGGCCGCCTCCTCGGGAGTGTCGAAGCTGAAGCTGGCTGGCGGGGTGCGCACGTGGATGGTGGTCGAGGCGGTCACGGTGTCCTGTCCATCGTCGACGGTGACGGTGAGGAGGGCGCTGCCCGGCTCGCCTGTGGGGGTGTAGACGAAGCTGCCGGTGGAGTTCGGGCTGGTGTAGCTCGCAGCGGAGACGGAGACCACGGCGGGATCGCTGGATTCCACGGTGACGGCGAGGGGCTGCCCGGCGTCGCCGCCGTTGGTGATGCCGCTGAGGTTCACGGTGCGCGGTGACGTGTCCCCTGGATGGATCGAGGGCTGCGGGGGCAGGGGGTTGATGGTGGGCGGGATGTTGACCGCCGAGGTGCTCACGGGAATCACGTCGGACCAAGGACTGGGCCCGTCGGCGTTCATGGCCCGGACGCGGTAGACGTAGTCCTCGCCGAGCGTCAGCCCGGTGAAGGCCAGCGCCCCGGCGGAGGGACTGGCGACGCCGACACCGGCGGATTGGCCGGTCGCGCCGTTGGCCGCGACGAAGGTGCCGGAGGCGAAGTTGTCCTCCGCCGTGGTCAGCTCGACGACATAGCCGTTCAGGGGGTAACCGCCGGTGGCGGCACGACGCCAGTTGGCGGTGAGGTCGGTGGTGGTGATGCCGGTGGCGGACAGGGACTCGGGCGCGTGGGGCGCGCCCGCGCTGGCCACGGCTTCGTGGTCGTCGAGCCAGGTCCGACCAGTGTTGCTGGAGTCGAGGACGAGGTTGTAGGCGGCATAGACCTTCTGTCCCGCCGTGGCCAGGTCCACATTGGTGATCGTGGTGCTGCCGGTGCTGAGCTGAACCGGCGCGGAGAGGCCGTCCGGTCCGAGATTCTCGAGCTTCACCGTGGTGGTGTACTGGTTCGGTGCGCCGGTGGGGACGAGGACGAGAGTGAGGCGGATCCAGTTGTTCCGGTAGTTGTTGGGGGTGACGTTCGTCACGTCGATGTTCCCTGCCAAGTTGCTGGAACCACTGGATGTCGCCTTGTTGTGGATCTGCATCCGGAAACGGCCGCTGCTGCTGGTGCTGTATTCCATCTGGAGGGCGACGGCGCGGTAGTCGTTGCCGGAGGTCAGGAAATTGGACGTGTCCCCGGGGACCGGATCTCCGTTGGGCCGGACGATGTTGGTGAGAAAGCCCAGCCGCAGAGTGCCCGTGTTGTTCCATTCCTTCATGTTGAGGAGGATGGAGGTCTGCAGGTAGCTCTTGCCGGCGAAGTCGAAGGGCTGGAGGCGCCAGCCATTGTGCGTGGCGGAGCTGCTCGTGCTGGTGCGCTGCACGAGGAGGCCACCTCCCGCGGGGTTGCCCGCGCCCCCTGCGGCGTCCCAGCCGTAGGCGAGGTTGGTGGTCGTGGAGAGGCCGTATTCGTCGAAATCCGCCGCGCTGTCGAACTGGAAGTAGGGCGGGGGCGCTTGGACGCGGATGGTGAAGCTCCGGGTGATCTCGTCCTCGCCGTCGGATACCTTCACGGTGACGAGGGCCTCCCCTGTCGTGCCCGCGGGAGTGTAATGGAGGGTTCCGCCGGGGTTGGGGTTGGTGTAGCTCACGAAGAGGCTGGAGAAGAGGGAGGGGTTGCTCGACTCCACCGTCACGGCGATGGGTTGGCCGACATCGCCGCCGTTGGTGATGCCGGAGAGGGACACGGAACGATCCGTCGTGTCGCCCGGGTGGATGGAGGGCGGCGAGGAAAGAGGATCGAGGGTGGGCGGCAGGTTGTCGGGCGAGAGGGCCAGGGAGACGGTGTTCGACTCCTCGCTCTCCCCGGTGGGGTTCCTCGAGACGATGCGGTAGTGACGGGACTCGCCCCGGCAGTCCGGTCCGGAGAAGACGGTGGAACGGGCGGCGTAGGAGAGGACGACCACGGGATCGTCGTCGAGGCTGCCGTCGAGCTGGTAGTAGGGACCGGTCTCGAAGTCTGCCTCGTCGGCGACGACCTTGACAAGGAAGCCCTGGCTGGCGGCGGCGGCGAAGGCGGCGGGTTCCCAGTTCGCGGTGAAGTTGGTGGTGGTGATGCCGGTGGCCTCCAGGGCTTCGGGGGCGGGCGGCTCCACCGTCACGGCGGAGGCCTCGTGCTCGTCGAGGCGGATCGGTCCCGACACGCTGCTGCTGTCGCGGAAGTAGACATTCCAGGCGGGATAGGCCCGCTGGGCGGAGAAGAGATTGGCGTTGACCACCGTCGTGCGGCTGGTGAGGAGCGTGACCGGCTCCGCGGTCCCGTCAGGCCCGAGGCCTTCGACGATGGTGGTGGCGGTGAACGCGTCCGGCGCTCCGTTGGGAGTCAGCTCCAGCGAAAGGCGCACCCATTGGTTCTTGTTGAAGGTAGTTTGGGAGTCCGCCGATCCGGAGGCGGAGGCGGCACCGGTGCCGTTCTTGTTGTAGACCTGAACGGAGAGAGTGCCGCTGCTTCCGCTGGCGTAGCCAAGGTAGGCACTGACGGCGCGGTAGCTGCTGTTGTTCGCTTGGAGGAAGCTGGTGCTGGCGGAGGTCCCGGCCGGAGCGTCGTTGGCGTCGTCGCTGTTGGTGGCGAAGCCGAGATAGACGCCGCTGGTACTGCTGCTAGGCGTGAAATCCGCCAGATTGACGAGGATGGTGGTGCGGATGAGATCCTTGCCGGTCAGGTCGAGCGGCTGGGAGCGCCAGCCGTTGTAGTAGGCATGCTGGCTCCCGGTGGTCCGGGACACGGAGATGCCGCCACTGGCCCCCGCGCCGTGCGCCGCGCCCCAAGCCGCCGCGACGTTGGCGCTGCTGCCCTGGCCGTACTCGTCGAGATCCGTCTCGGCGTCGAAGCCGTAGCTGAGCGGAGGCTGCTGCACCCGGACGACGAACGGCTGGGAGACGCTGCTTTCCTCCGTCGCGCCGGTGAAATCCTTGACGGTGACGGTGACGTTGGCGACACCAGCCGCCCCGGTGGAGGTGTAGGAGAGGGTGGCGTTCCCGTTCGCGACGGGGGTGATGGAGATGCTCCCGTCCAGCACGACCGCCTGGTTGTCGGAGACGGCGGTGACGGTGAGGGTCTGGTCGTCGTCGCCCCCCGTGCCGATGCCAGTGAGGGAGACGGTCTTGGAGGAGGTATCGCCGGGATATTGCGGCGGCGGGCTGACGATGGAGCTGAGGGTGGCGGGAGTGTTCTCGTCGGAGGTGGTGACATCGATGATGTTGGATGCCCCCCCCGTGGCCGCAGGCTTGCTGGCCCGGCCGCGGGATTGGTAGGCTTGGTTGCGGAGCAGGCCCTGAAAGGCCTGGGAGGTAACGGCGGAACCTAGGGCAATTCCGGTGGCTTGTCCTACCATGCCATTGGCGGCGATGAAGTTACCCGCCTCGAATGTGTCACCAGCTTTGACGAGCTCAAGGACGTAGCCGCCCACCACCGGTCCTCCGACGGGCGCGGTCCACTTCGCGGTCAGGCGGGTGGTGGTGTGCACTTCTGCGGCTGTGGCCGTGGGGGCATCGGGAGCGATGGCATCGAGGGTGACGCGGTGGTCGTCCAAGTAGGTGATGCCGCTGTTGCTGGAACCGATGGAAAGGTTGTAGGCCGGATAGGCGGCCGTGGCGCCGAAGATCGAGGCGTTGGTGATGGAGTTGACGCCGGTGGTCATGATCTGAACCGGCGTATCCGAACCACTGGTGCCGAGTTTTTCCAGAGTGGCCACGGCGTTGTAGGCGTTGGCCGTGGTGGGATGCGGCACCAGAGTCAGGTTCAGGCGCAGCCACTGGTTGCGGGTGCCCGCATTCGCCCCGCTGTTCAGATTTTGGAGCGTGATCTCGGAGCTGCCGTTCTCTGCGCTGGCACCAGGCTTGTTGCGGAGCCGCAGTCTGAAGCGTCCGCTGTCGCTGGTGCTATATTCCATACGCACGCTGATCCCTGTATAGCTTCCGGAATCGAGAAAGGTGGAGCTTCCGCTAGGAGGACTCCCGGCATTGTTGACGAAGCCCAGATAGAACGTGCTGCTATTGTTCCACGCCCCCGTATGGATGAGGACGGAAGTGCTGAGGGAGGACTTGCCAGTGAGATTGACGGACGAGGGCAGCCAGCCGTTGAACGCGCCCGTACCCGTCGTGCGGGTCACACTGACGCCGCCCTCTCCATCCCGTCCACCCGTTGCGGTCCAGGCAGCCGTCACGTTGCTGCTGGCCTTGCCGTAGGCGGTGAAGTCCGCCTCCGCGTCGAAGGTGGCTGTCGTGGTCTGCCCCCGGACAACACCAACCGAACCAACCGAAATCCAGACGGCAAGCAGCGGAAGAATGGCGGCGCGCCATCCGCCAAGGAGGGAAAGGGAACTCGATCTCATGTTTTAGGGCAGGGAAAGGAGAAACTCTCTGAATCCAAGAGAGGGGGAAGGGACAAAAATGGCCTTTCCGTTAATGCAACTGAATCTCATTTTCAAACTATTTCTCAAATTTTTTTAAAACCTTGGCCGAAGGAAAGAACACCGCCAGAGTGACCGGGCCAGAACCCAAATCCGCAGCCTATCGCGATAGCCATATGGCGGAATCTTTTCGTTTACCGCTAGGGGGATAGCATGCCCACAAAAAGGCACCGAAAACGCAAGAATTGAACCTGGCCTTTGAGCCTTCTGCGCCTTTTTGCGGCCATTCTTCCGCCTCTTCCTCCTCCACGCCCTGCCCCATCCAAGCCGGTCGAACTACTCCACCTCTCCCTCCTCGTCCTGCGGCAGGACGGAGGCGGACGTCCGCCCGGGAGGGCCGCCGGGGAAGGGCGTGATCCACGACGCGGGGAGCAGGGTGCGGGGTTCCTTCGCCAGATCGACCTCGGGATCGACGAGGGGACGGCGGGGTCGCCCGTTCAGGGAGACGGCGCTGATGGCGTAGATCTCGAGATTCCGGTAGCCGTAGGCTTCGAGATCGGCGACGGCGCGGTGACAGAGCTGGAGGATCATGTCGGGCCGGGTGACCGCCTTTCGGTATTGAGCGTGGGTGAGATGCTGGTAGGGGGAAACGGTCCACGACTCCCCCGAAGCCGGGTCCCGGACGAGAAGCGAAAGATCGCCGAATTTCGACCGCAGCTTCATCCGCCAGGAGAAACGGTGCCCTTCCTCCGTCCAGGCGACGTCGCCGGGATAGAGCCAGTGGCGCAGGGGGAAGAGAATTTGGAAGGCGAGGTAGGCGAGAACAAGAGCCAGGACGATCCGGTGCCACCTGCGGTTCGGGACATCGGCGGCCGCCCCATCCGGCGGCCGCCACAGGACGGGAAAAGGGCGGGGCAAACGGGGCTGGAAGAGCAGCACGGTGGCCCCGAGGGCGAGCCAGGGGAAGATGCCGATGTTGAAGAGCTGCCAGTTGACGAGGTTGAATCCGGCGGCCGACAGGAAGACGAGGAGCCGGGTCCTACGCCAGAAGAGCATGGGCGCGACGAGGAGGTCGAAAAGGAGCCCGGCGTAGGAGAAGAACCACGGGGTCCAAGGCTCGGCGAGCCAGGGGCCGAGCAGGGGATGTCCGGTGCGCCGCGACAGCCAGTCGCGCAGGGGTTCGGCGGCGAGCCAGTCGCCGTTGAGCTTGGCCACTCCGGCGAAGAAGTAGACGAGGGCGATCTGTCCGCGCAACAGCCACAGGCTCCAGGCCGGGGCCTCTCCGCTCCGCAACGCCGGGCGGCGGAGCGCGTCCAGGGAGAGGGCTCGGTGGGAGGGGACGAAGATCAGCAGAAAGGCGAAGAGACAGACGAGGTAGTGGTGGTTGAGATGGCGGGCCTGGTCGAGGAGGTAGGCGTAGGTGAAACCGAGAAAGAGGACGAGGGCGGAAAACCGGTAGCGCCAGCCGAGGGCGACCCCCAGCCCCGCGAGGCCGATGAGGACGAAATGGGCGTGCATCCCCCATCCCGGCCAGGGCTGCACCCAGGAGAAGCCGTAGTATTTGAAGAGAAAGACGGGGTCGAGGTAGTATTCCTGGACGCGCCCCTTGGAGAGATAGCGCCATGCCTCCCAGACCATCAGAAACCCGAAGGCGACGCGGAACCAGACGAGATGGGCGATGTCGACCGGCGCGAAGGCCGCGGCGGCGAAACGATGGCGGAGAGACCGGGATTCAGAAGGGGTGGACATCGATTCGGACATTGGGACGGTTCAGAACGGGTCGGGTGCTTCCGCGTTCTCCATGCGCATCCCCTCCTGCGCTTGGTCCAGACACATCCGGACGCTGACATCCTCCGGTCGCGACTCCCGGGCCCAGCGGAGCAGCGGAATGGCTTCGGCGAACCGGCGTTGCCTCACATGGCGTCGCCGCCGAGGAACATGGCTTTCGGAAGTTCGGCGATCCCCTTCTGCTTGGCTTAGGCAACCACAGGCAAGACCACGAGTCATCCCCAGCATGCGAACCATGGACAGATCGGTCGTTTTATCGTTGGATTCGGAGAAAAGTTCAGTGAAGGGCGATCCTAGCTCTGCCACAGGAATGTTGTCCATCGGCATGAACGAGCCATGGAGGACGGTGGGCGGTCACACCGCCCGACTCCACCTCTCCCTCCTCGCCCTGCGTCGGTACGGAGGCGGGCTGCCGCCCGGGAGGGCCCCCGGGGAAAGGCGCGATCCACGACGCCGGGAGCAGGGTGCGGGGTTCCTTCGCCAGATCGACCTCGGGATCGACAAGGGGACGACGAGGGCGTCCATTCAGGGAGACAGCGCCGATGGCGTAGATCTCGAGATTCCGGTAGCCGTATGCCTCGAGATCGGCGACGACATGGTGACAGAGCTGGAGGATCATGTCGGGCCGGGCCGCGGCTTTCCGGTACTGAACGTCGGTCAGATACTGGAGGGGGGAAACGGTCCACGACTCCCCAGAGGCCGGGTCGTGGACGAGGAGCGAGAGATTCCCGGATTTCGATCGCAGCATCATCCGCCAGGAGAAGCGGTGGCCCTCGTCCGTCCAAGCCGCATCGCCCGGATAGAGCCAATGGCGCAGGGGGAAGAGGATTTGGAAAGCGACGTAGCACGTCACGAGAACCAAGACCATCCTGCGCCGCCCACGATCCAGGACACCGTTCGCCACCGGTCGATCCAGTGGCCGCCACAGGGTGGGAAAAGGGCGCGGCAAACGGGGCTGGAAAAGCAGTATCGTGGCTGCCAGGGCGAGCCAGGGAAAGATGCCAATGGTGAAGAGCCAGCAGTTGGTGAGGTTGAACGCGGTGGCGGACAGGAAGGCGAGCCAACGGGTACGGCGCCAGAGAAGCATGGGGCCGACAAGAAGATCGAAGAGGAGCCCGGCGTAGGAGAAGAGAAAGGGGGGCCACGGCTCGGCGAACCACTGGCCTACGAGAGCGTAGTCGGAACGCCGCAGCAGCCACACCCGCATCGGCTCCCCCGCCAGCCAGTCGGGGTTGATCTTAGCCACGCCGGCGAAAAAGTAGACGATGACGATCTGAGCCTGCAACAACCACAGGCTCCAGGCCGGGGCTTCGCCGCTCCGTAGATCTGGGCGGCGGCGTGCGTCCAGGGAGCAGGCACGGTGGGCGGGGACGAAGATCAGGAGGAAGGCGAAGAGACAGACAAGGTAGTGGTGGTTGAGATAGCGGGCCTGGTCGAGGAGGAAGACGTAGGCGAAGGCGAGGAAAAGCACAATGGCCGAACAGCGGTAGCGCCAGCCGAGGGCGACACCGAAACCGGCGAGACCGGCGAGAATAAAATGAAGGTGCATCCCCCATCCCGGCCAGGGCTGCACCCAGGAGAAGCCGAAGTACTTGAAAGGGGAAACGGGATCGAGGTCATACCCCCCAACCCGACCCGTAGAAAGATAGCACCACGCTTCCCGAACCATGAGCAAGCCAAAGGCGACGCGGAACCAGACGAGGTGGGCGATGTCGACGGGTGCGAAGGCGGCCTCGGCGAGACGCTGTCGCAGGGAGCGGGTCGCGGGAGTTTCGTTCATCGGTCTGTAGGCGTCCCCTGGATCCCAGCCGACTTCTGGTTCTGAATTTTCAAAGGGAACCGGACCCTCCCTCGTCCTCGGCGCGCATCCCCTCCTCCGCCTGGTCCAGATACATCCGGACGCTGACATCCTCCGGTCGCGACTCCCGGGCCCAACGGAGCAGCGGAATGGCTTCGGCGAACCGGCGTTGCCTCACATGGATGCTGCCGATCCGGTAGGCGGCTTCGGGGTCGCCAGGCACCAACTCCGCCAGTCTTTCGTAATCGTCCAGCGCTTGATCCAGCTGCCCGAAGTATTCCTTCAACATGCCACGCCGGAAGTAGGCCTCCGCGAAATCGGGCCGAAGCTCCAATGCCCGGGAGAACTGCGCGAGCGCCTCCGCGTAGTCGCCGCGCGTGACGAGTTCCTTGCCGTATTGGAAATAGGCCTCGGAAGGCTCCCCCGAGGACGCCTCGCGCTCCACCTGCTCCAGCTCCGCCTGCCGGCATCGCGAAGCGAAGTCCGGGTCGGACTCCTCCAGATGTCGGCGCAGCCCCAGGGCGGCGGCACTGCCGCGAACGAGAGATTCCAGATGCAGCAGATGGTGGTGGGGATCGTAGTCGATGAGGCCTTCGCAAGCCTGCGCGACCTCCCGACTGTCCACCACCTCCTCCACCCTTGCGGTGAACGCCGGGTAGTCGCTCCCGGCGGCGAGACGGGCCATGGCGAATTCCAGCTCGGGCCGGTCCAACGTGTTCAGGGGACAATCCGGATTTCCCAGAAGGACTCCCGCATCGGTCAGCAGTTGACCGTAGAGCAGCCATTCCGGACGCAGTTCGTATTGTTCCCGAAAGAAGCGCCCCATCCACGGATGGTCCGCCACCAGGCGCGGTTGCCAAGGTCGTATCGCCTGGTCCGAGCAGAGCAGCAGGTAGTAGCTGCCCTTGATGCTGCCCACCGCCACGTGCCGGAAGGAATCCAAGGCGGTGCGAAGCATGATGTCCGCACCCTCCTCCCCGATGCTGGAGTCGAAGGAGGTCGCGTAGACCCCATCCGGAGTCATACGCCGTTTCACCAGTTCGTAGAAGTCCGTGGTGTAGAGCTTCGAGGAACTGAAATAAAGCGGATTGGTCACGGTGTTGACGATCAGGGAATAGCGTTCCTGGCCAGACTTCACGAAATGGACACCGTCGTCGTGGAGGATGCGGATGTTCGGGTCGGCCTCGATGTCGAAGCTGTACTCCTTCATCCGATGCAGGTTGTCCAGCACCGCCCGGTTGATCTCGACCGCGTCGGTGCGCTCGAAGAGCTTGCCCACCGTGCCCGCCGTGGCTCCGCTGCCCACGCCCAGCACGAGGGCGCGGTCCGAGCGTGGCGCATGGATGGCGGCGAAGGCTCCGACCAGCTTTTCGGAGGGCGCGTGCAGCGGGATGGAGATGTAGCCGTTGGTGAAAAAATAGGGGTCGCCACTGTAGCGCGCGATGGAGAAGGACTCGTTGCGGCCCTTGTAGCGTTCCGAGGCGTCCACCCCCGCCCATTTCTCACGCAGGGTCTCCGGAGAGCGGAACGCTTCATGCCCGATGTAGAGCAGATCCTCGTCCCATGCCTTTCTCTGCGCCAACAGGGCCGCGACGACGAGCAGCGGAGCCGCGCTGCGGACAGTCCAGCCGCCGCCCGGATTCAACCACAGAGCCAAGCACGCCAGCGCGGCCACGGTCAGCAGCAGGACACCGTAGTCGAGCTGCAGGTGCAGCCAGGAGGTCATCAAGGCGAAACCCGCCGCATTGGCCAAGGAGACGTAGAAGAGCAGACGACCGGAATCCCTGGCAAGATGCCCCCTGCCCGCGCCGAGCAAGGCCGGAACGGTGGCTCCGAACCCCATCGCCGGCACCAGCATCAGCACGGCCAGCACGAGCATTTTGAAGGGAACGAGGAAGAACGGCCGCGACACGGCCGCCTCGTAGCCCTCCGCATATCCCCGCATCGTCGTCGGCAGCCCTGCCAGCTGCCAGATCAGAGCCACAAGGCTGACGACCATGCAGCCCGCAAAGGACCAGTTCCATCTCCGGACGCAGACCGATCCCAAGGCGATGCCCAGCAGGACCAAAGCCAGGACGAAGGCGAAGGTCTCGCGGAACGGACCCAGCAGGCATTCGGCCACGCGCAGCATGGTGAGCTGGAAAATGGCCGAAGCCACTCCCGCGAGAGAGAGCGCCGCCAACACGCGCCACGGCCAGCGGGCCGACCGGCAGTCGACGGGCTGGGGCGGCGGCGGAGGGTTCCGAAAAAAAGCAAGCAGCATCAAAGCCGCCGCTCCGTTCAAGGTTGCCACGGAGACCGTGGCCAGACGGATCCCGAACTGCCGCACCAACCAGAATTCCACCATCAGCACCATCGCCGCCGCGCCGAAATTGTAGAGCGCGTAGGAACGGCTGAACGCCGCTCCCGGGGCCAGACTGCGCAGCCAGCCGGCGAAGATCGGGAGACTCGCCCCGATGAGAAAGGATGGCACCAGCAGCAGGCCCACGCACAGCGGCAGCAGGGCTCCCTCCCGGAGGTAGAGCAGCCGGTCCAGCCAGGCGGTTCCGAAAGCGAACGCCAATCCGCACAGGCCGATGCCCGCCTCGATCGCCCAGAGCCACCGCCACAGGCGATGCGCCGCGAGCGCCCCCATTCCCAAGCCAAGCAGGAAGGTCAGCAGGACCGCCCCACTGACGGTGAACTGATCGCCCGCCAAATTGCCCAGGATCCGCCCGAAGAGGATCTCGTAGGAGATGCCGCAGAAGCCGGACACCAGTACGAGAAGGCTGAGAAGGCGGGCCTTGCCGATGGACGCGGGATCCGCCGCTGATTGATGTCGAGCCGAGATCATTTCCGATGAAACTCCTACTCCAGAGAAATGCCGAAGCCTCGCAGGAAAAGCTGCGTGTACGACCAGAGCGAGCCGCCCTCGTGGGGACGGATGAACACATGGATCAACGCGAAGAATTGAAAGGTGAGGTAGGCCGAGAGGATGTCGAGAGGGAAACGACGATCCCAGGTCCAGGGCCGACGGGTCCGCGGGCGCCGGGTCAAAACGATCTGCGTGATCGAGATCCCGAGCCCCAGGAGGAGAAAATAGGGCCAGGTCGACAGGAACCGCAGCAGTGTCTCCCATTTGAGTTCGTAGAGGGTCACTTGAGGCACGTGCCCCCAGACGAAGTTTCCGACCACCGTGGCGACCATCGTGGCGAAGAAGATTCGAAGCGCCGGCCGTCGCTTGAAGAACGCGAAGAACGTCGGGTAGTAGAAGACGCGGACGAGGAACTCGCGCAGGTGGAAGGCAAAGCGCCCCCAAAGACTCGCGAGGTTGGTGGCCAGCCACGGGCGATCGTACTGGGGATCGACGCGGTACCCCAGGATCCGGTAGGCCCCGACACGAAAGTGGGTGACGCCGCCGTAGATCAGGTAGACCCTCACTTGATTGAGAAAGGTCGAGATCAACACGGTCGGGGTGGAGTGCTCGACTCCGGCGACGTGCTCGCGCACGAGCTCGCTCGTTTGCGCGTACACATTGAGGCCGAAATAGCGCCCCATCGCCTCGACGAAGGATGCCGTGAACTGTCCCGCGAAGACCATGTAGACGAGCGCGAGGCACCAGAGCCGTGTCCCCGAACGGACCAGCGCGTTCTTGTCCTCGACGAGGTGGCGCTCCTTCAGATAGCCGTATCCCTGGCCGAGGTAGGGCGCGTAGGTGAAGTTCGGGATCGCCACCGGCGAGAGGAAGACCGCGAGGTACTCTCCGAGCGGCAGGTCGCGGGGGACCACGCCGTCTCGGTAGTCCACTCGGTAGACCATCAGCCGTGCCCACTGGTAGCAAAAATAGAGCAGCCCGACCGGCATGACCCACGTTTGATCGGTCAGGCCTTCTCTCACGCAAGACCCGAGGATGAGGATCATGCACGCCTGAATCAGGGCTGTGCGCAGGATCTGGACGGGCCGCCCTTCGCGGACGAGCGCCGGGACGAGCAAGAGGTATACCCAGCGAGCCGCGAGCGCGCCCACGGCGATGAGTCCGAACGCCATGCCTCCGAGAGACGCCCCCCCGAAGAGCGTCGCCACGAGGCCGCCCCAGAGCGCCGCCACGAGGCCGCTGTGCCGCCCGGTGGGGTGAAACGCGAGGTAGATCGTCAGATGCGCCGCCACCAGGAGACCGGTCGCGTGGAGTCCGAAGAGCACGGCGAAGAGGACGACGAACCAGCCGACGATCATCCAGGCCTTGTGCTGGAGCGGCGCGAAGTAGACGCTGAGAAAGCAACCGAAGAGCCCCACGAAGAAGATCAGGCGTTCGAAGCTGCTCGTGAAGATCCCAGTGTGCGTGACTTCGAGCTTCGCGTCGATGCTGCCGTAGAAGTCGATCACGTGAGGCCAGTCGAAGCCGAGCAAACCTACGACGTCGCCCGGGCTCGGCAGGCCGTACCAGGCCGCGAGCTGGGTGTAGCACCAGACGTAGACGAGCAGCACCGCCAGCACGCCGAGGATCACCCGCGGCTCGTGGCGGTCGTGCGCCTTCCGGATTTCCGGCGTCACCGGGGTGCCGCGGAGCCGAACTCGGGGTCGTGCGCTCATCCCAGCTTGCGGCGGACGAAGGCGGCCATGGTACGGACGCTGTGGAAGTTGTCGGCGTTGATGTCGATGCTGCCGATGCCGATGCCGAAGGTGTCCTCGAGGAACTGGACGGTCTGGACGACGCCGAGCGAATCGACGAACCATTCGTTCAGCAGATCCGTGTCGTCGTCAAGGGTCGAGCCGCTGTGCGGGTAGATCTCGAGGTAGTAGGCACGGATCAAATGGGCGATCTCGCTCTCGGTCATCGGAGTTCTGTCTCGGACGGTCCGTAGCGCCGCAAGGTCTCGCGGCGATCGGGCTTGCCTGTGCGGGTGGTCGGGATGGCCGGGACGACGACGACGTTGCGGGGGACCATGTGGGCGGACAACCGCGAACGGGCGTATTTCAGGAAATCGCGATCCGACCAGGTCTCCGGGCGGTGGGGGACGACGAAAATCCAAGGCACCTCGGTGAGGAGCCCTTGCGGATCGGGGACCCCGACCACGAGCGCGTCCTTCACGGTGTCGACATCCCCGAGCGCCAGCTCGACCTCGGCGGGGAAATACGACATGCCGCCACAGTTGATCATGTCGTCCCGGCGGCCTCGGTAGATGACGAACCCGTCCTCGTCGATGCGTCCGTAATCCCCCGTGAGCAGCCAACCGTCCCGGAAGCGCGAGGCGTTCAGATCGGGCAGATTCCAGTAGCGCTCGGTCCGCTGGGGGGCCCGCAGGAGGATCTCCCCCTCGTGCCCGGGCGGCAGGATTTCGCCGTCTTCGTCCGCGATCGCGACCTCGACGTCGCGCGTGGGCAGACCGACGGTGTGGAGTTTGTCCGGATAGCGGCGCGCGTCCAGGACAAGCGCCCGGGAGCATTCGGTCAGGCCATATTGCAAGTAGATGGCGGTCTCCGGGAAGAGCTCGCCGAGCCGAGCCAGCTCGTCCGCGCCCACCGGCGCGCTGGCGATCTCGATCGAGCGCAGGGTCTCCCGCACGCCGGAGAATTTGCCCGGATCGGCGCGGAGCAGGGCGCGCAGCAGCGGCGGAGCGGTGAAGAAGCCGGTGATGCCATGGCGCGTGATGTCGTCGATCAAGGCGGGGATCGAGAAGATGCCTTGGAAGATCACGAGGGTGCCGCCGCGAAACAGCGTCGCCCACACCCTCTGCAGACCACCGCTGTGGGTCATCGGACTCAAGATGAGATCGCGGTGGGTGGAAGCCATCCCCACGAAGCCCGAGAGCGTGCGGGCGATCGCCAGGATTTGCTTGTGCTGAAGCACCGCGCCCTTCGGCCGCCCGGTCGAGCCGGCTGAGTAGAGAATCAAGGCGTCGGCGTCGTCCGTCACCACGGGGAGAGGCACCTGGACGGCGCTCGGGAGCGCCGGCGTGAAGACGCCGTATTTGTCGACCGGATCGATACGAAAGCGGTGGGTGGGCACGACCGCCTCGCGACCTTCCTGGTCTCCCTCGCCCAGGATGTAGAGCCGCGGCGCGGCGTCCCTGAGGATGAGGGCGAGACGCTCGTCGCCGATGTCGCGATCGATCGGCACGACGATCGCTCCGGCCGCGGTGATGCCTAGGAACAGAGCGACGAACTCCGGCGAATTGGCAAAGCGGAGCACGACCCGGTCCCCCTGGCGGATGCCGCTCGCGGCAAGGGCGCGGGCGATCTGGCGCGAGAGCTCGAGGAGCTCTCCGTAGGTCAGCGAGAGCTCGGCGCCGCAAACCGCCGGTCGCTCGCGGTGGGCTGCCGGGTTGTCGATCAGGAGGCGGTGAAGCAGGCTCTCGGTTCCTCGCGGCGGGGAATCGATGTAGAGGGTTTGCAGACGGCTGACCTCCTCGTAGTCGACGAGGGCGAAGAGCTCGCTGAGAGGGCTCACCGTCTCCTCGACCGCGGCGAGGGAGCGGTTGGTGGCGAGCGCCCGGAACGTACGGTCCATCGCGCTCACCGCCGCGCGAAGACCTTGGTTGGCGAAGACGATCATGCGGTAGCCAGCCTCGAAGAGCTCGGTCTCCGTCACCGAAGGGTAGGTGGAAGGGACCGCGACGAGGGGCACGTCGCGCTGCCAACGGGAGCCGAACTCGAGGATGGGCGCGGGGGAGGAGGCTTTTTGGTGGACCAGGATCGCATCGGCTCCGGCGTTCGCGTAGGCGTGGGCGCGCCGGAGCGCCTCCTCGATGCCGAGTCCGGCGACCATCGCCTCGGTGCGTGCGATGATGACGAAGTCGCGCGAGCGGCGGCTCTCCCGGGCCGCCTCGATCTTGCGGGCGAAGGCCTCGCACTCGACCAGATGGCGGTCGAAACCGGCGTAGAGGCTGTTGCGCTTGGGGGAGCGGTTGTCTTCGAGGCAGACCCCGGCGACGCCTGCCGCCTCGTATTCGCGGATGGTCCGGACGAGGTTGATCGCGTCGCCGAAACCGTCGTCGATGTCGGCGATGACGGGCAAGTGGGTCGCGGCGACGATCTCCGTGGTCGCGTCCAGATGCTCCCGCATCGAAATGAGGCCGACGTCGGGCAGGCACTTGCTGGCGCTGATGCAAAAGCCGCTCGCCCAGAGGCCGGCGAAGCCGGCCCGCTCGGCGAGACGGGCCGAGAGACCGTCCTGAACGCCCGCCAGGATCAGCGGCCGTTCTCCTCGCAGGAGTCGAAGAAGCTCGGTTCCTAGGCTCATGATGCCTCTGCGGCCAAGAGGAGCGGGTGAAGGGTGTCTTTCATGGCTGAGGCAGCGGTTGGTTGCGAACTTTGCGCATGCGATCGTTGAGACTGAAACAGTTTATCGCTCCCAGCCAAGCGTGGCCTGAGCGCTCTTCGGGCTGGGCGTGTATTCCTCGTTTTCCGTCCGTCGATTTCCCTTCGATCCAAGTGCAGGCGCTGCCGCCCTCCCTGCAAGAGGCCGCCTCGCTTTGCAACGCTGTGTCGAAGAAAGATCATCTCGTCTGGACTCGGTAGATCACGACATCGGACTTGGTCGGATCCTTCGCCGAATCGCTCGTGATCCGCCCGTTGAATTTCTTTTTCAGGACGACCGTCTTGCCGTTCTTTCTCCTTTGCAGCAGCTTCTTCTGCGGGGCGATCTCCACGCTGTAGCTCCGCAGTTCCCCGGAAGCCAGGTTCGCCAGCACGACTCCGCCTTTCGTCATCGCCGCAGTCACGTTGGCGCGTTCCCCGTTCGCCGTGAAGTAGGCGACCTTGAACAGCCTGTTGCCCGCCGTGCCCCGCACGCGGATCGTGTCGAGCGCCAGACCGTCGTTGGACGTCGTCGCGAAGGCTTTGACCTTGCGCAGTTTCCTGGAGACGAGGTTCAGCGTCTGGCCGGCTCCCGTCCGGTTGTGGATCCCCCGGCCCATCTGCCCCGTGGAGGTCGCTCCCACCGTGCCGTCCACCTGGTAGGGCGGAAAGCGCAAGGTGTAGACTGCTCCGCGCTGGATGCCTCCTCCGCCATGGCTCGGCGCCCCGACCAGCACCCGGTCTCCAGCAGCCGCGACGGCCCGGCCAAAGCCGTCGCCCCCCGCGCCATCCGCCGCCGTGATTCGATAGATCTCCGCACCGCTGACCGGATCGAGCAGATAGACCGTGCCCTCTCCCTTGCCCTCCGCCGCCACGAGCACGCCGGACGAGGTCAGCGCGACGGAGCTGCCGAAGGCGTCGCCTGCCGTCGTGTCCGAGGCCGACAGCCCGAAAAGCAAGGCACCGTCGTTCCGATCATAAAGGAAGGCCGCTCCCCGGTCCGATCCACGCCCCGGCGCTCCCACGACGATGCGCTGAATCCCCATGGAGAGGGAAGCTCCGAAACGGTCGCCGCTCGCCCCGCCGGGCAGAGAAAGGCGGAGGAGCGGAGGCCCGCCGGAGTCAGCGAAGAGGTAGGCGGCGCCAGCCCCGAGTTCGCCGGGTGCGCCGACGAGGATCTGCCCGCCGTCCACGGTCAGCACGGCGCCGAATTCCTGTCCGGCGGAGGGAATAGAGGGGGAAATGTGCTTGAGGACGATCCCGGTTGGCAAGTCGTAGAGATAGGCCTTCCCGCTGCCGGACGCGGAAGGATCCCCCACGGCGAGGAGAGCTGCATCCAGTCCTACGGAATGGCCGAAGCGGCTGCCGGACTCGCCGGAAGGAGCGACGATGCGGCGCCTCAGCGTCCAGTCCCGGGTGCTGTAGACGTAGACAGCGCCCGCGCCGTCCTCCAAGGGAGAGCCGACGGCGAGGAACTCCCCGAAAACGGCCACGGAGCGGCCGAACTCGGATCCTGCCCCGGCCGGGGGCGCGATGCGGCGCAGCAGGGTTCCGGTGGCGAGGTCGTGGACCGCAACCGTCCCTGGCAGCGCGTCGCCCCCGCCATTGCGAGGATCCGAACCCACCGCGACGAGCCGGCCCGATGTGGCCAAGGCTCCGCCGACTCGACCGAAATCGGATCCTGCGCCACCCAGCTTGCGGCCGAGGGACACCCTGGGGTTGGCCGAAAGGGGCGTGCCCGGCCGGACCATCGCCAGCCCCTCGGCGGCAAGGGCGACTTCGAAAGGCGCGTCGGCCGTCTCGGCGCTGGTGACGCGCAAAGCCGCCGAGAGCATGCCCGGCTTGCCATTGTGGAAGGCGACGTCGAGCGTGGCTGCCTCTCCAGGCAGGAGGGTGGTCGCGGAGGGCGTCCCCACCGCCACGAAGGCGGCGGCGTCTCCGCTCGCCGTGGCGGCGATGCCGGTCAGCGTTTCCGAGCCGACATTGCGGATCACGAACTCGCGCCGGGACGAACCGCCCACAGGGAGGATTCCGAAATAGACCGTCGTGGCTCCGCTCGCCAATTCGTGGTTCAGGGGCTGCTCCAGCGCCAGGGCGGGACCGGCGGGAGGATGGACCACCTCGACGAAATGGTCGTCGAGATAGAAGGGCCGGCCGGTCCTCTTGCCCATCAGGTGGAACGCCGCATAGGTGCTGTCGCTCTGCCCGAGGGCCGGGTTGGCCACGGCATAGGGGCCGACCTTCCGGATCACTTGGGGCGGGGAGGTTCCGTCCGGCCCCATGTTCTCGAACAGCAGGGTCGCATTGAACTCGTTCCCGCCCGGCTCTCTGGGAACCAGCTCGAGGCCGAGCCGGAGCCAGTTGGAGAGATGTGGACCATCCGTAATCCTGATCTTGCCGAGTTCGTTCCCGCCGCTGCCGGTCTTGTTCCCGATGAGGATCTCGAATTCGTCCTCATCCCGCCTCAGGTGGGCACTGATGTATTGTCCCGCACCATTCGTTTTCAGCCAGTCCTGGTGACTCGTCTCCGGCGGGCCATCGTGGTGGACGAAACCGACGCCGACTTGCGTCTCGCCCTCCTTGGTCAACGCGAAATGCATCATGAGGGAAGTGCGAAGAACCTCCGCGCCCCTCGCCTGGTAGACTTCCTTCCGCCAGCCATTCACCGCATCGCCCTCGCTTTCGTCGTCGTCGATGGACAGAGCGCCCCCGCCGCCGACCCCGCCCGTTGCGCTATGGGAGGCATGGATGAGGTTGCTGTGGAGCGTCAGTTCCGCAGCGAGATCGCCGGGCGTGCCGAAGCCGATGGTCGCGGGAGGGAGGGCGACGGTGACGGGAATGTCCGCGGAAACCTGGTCCTGCCCGTCGCCGACGATGACGGTAACTGTCGCAACGCCCGTCTGGGATCGCCCGTGGATCCTGAGCTGTGCGGTCGTCGCGTTCGGAACATAGACGACGGAGGCATCGGCGATCTCCGGATTCGACGAACTTGCGGAGACGGTCACGCTCTGGTTGCCCTCGCCCCCGTCGGTGATTCCCGTGAGCTGGACCACCCGCATGGTGCCGGGCGTCACTCTCGCCAAGGGGAGGGCCGGCGCGTCCAGGGTGGGCGGGGCGTTGATGCCCGCCGCCAGGGTGGAGACGGCCACCGTGTTGGAATACCCGCCTTCGCCGAGAGCGTTGTAGGCCTTGACTCGGTACCAGTAGGCCGTGCGGTTGGCCAAGCCCTCCAGACGCAGGTGGGTCGTCCCGCGAGGCAGATCGATGCCGACGGGGCGGCCGGTCGTGCCATCGGCGGCGAGAAGGGTGTTCCCGGCAAAGTTCTCGTTGGTGCTCACCTCCAGCACGTAGCCGTCGGTCAAGGAAGTGTCGGGAGGCGACCAGTTGGCGGTGAAGGACCGGCCTGTCACGACGGTGGCGGGCAGGGCGGCCGGGGCCTTAGGAGGGCCGCCGACGACCGTCACCCGGTGGTCGTCCAGAGAGATGTGATCCGAAGCATCCTCTCCGGCGACGGCATGTGTGTAGGCGGCATAGGCGCCCGTGGAGGTGAAGATCGCTGGATTCGTCAATTGCCCGGTCGTCGTCGCCACCAAATTGTCTGTGTCGGGCACATCCGTCCCCGACGGCCCCAAGTCGTGGACCGTGGCGACGGCGTCGTAGGCATAGGCCGGGGACGCGGCGGGCGTGAGCTTCACGGCTAGAAGCAGCCAGTGATTTCGGCGCGAGCTTCCGTTGGGTATGCCGATCCAGGCGGGTACCACCGTAGCGTCGGCACTTGCCTCCTTGTTGAACAGAGCGAGGTGCAGGTGCGGTTCGGTCCCCTTGTCGTAGCCGAGCATGGCGCCCAAGGCCGAGGCGGGGCCAGAGAGCAGCAGTTCCCGGAGATTGCGGCGGTCTGCGAAACCGAGAAGAAATCTTTCGTCCTGCCCCAAGTTCCCCCAAGAACTCGGCTTCACCAGAATGGAGGTCTCGATGTAGGTTTTTTCGTTGAGATTGTAGGTCTGGTTCCGCCAGCCCGAAGCATAGTCGGGATCACGTTTCGTATAGCTGACCCGAATTCCCCCCGTTCCGTCCTTCCCATAGGTCGCTCCCCATACGGAATTGCTGCTGCCATCGTCATTCGTAGACGAGTATTCGGCCATCCAATCGCCGTTGCTCCCGTCGAAGCTCACGGTCTCGGGCAAGGAATGAACCTCCACCGCGAACGCCTTGCTCACGGTGCTGTCGGTCGGCCACCCGTCGTCCACGGTGATGGTGATGGTCGCCGGGCCCGCTGCGGAGCCCGGTTCGAAACGGACCTGGGCAGTGCCGGCTACGGGGTTGTAGTTGACGATCTCGGGTGCGAGAATGACGGCCTCGTCGCTCGACGAAGCGGTGATCGCGAGCGGCTGGTCGCTCTCGCCACCGGCGGTGATGCCGGTGAGATTCACGAGGTAGCGGCCCGAGTCCGGCAGAACTCTCGCATAGGGCGAGACGATGTCGTCCAAGGTCGGTGGCCGGTTGTCGCCCGCATCGCTGGTGGTGACGGGGACGGTGTTGGAATAACCTCCCGCTCCGTGGGCGTTCACCGCCCTGACGCGGTAGACGTAGTCCGTCGAAGGATCGAGCCCCCGGATGCGCAGACTGGTGGCGGAGGCTGGCAGCGTGATGCCCGAACTGTGGCCATCCGCGCCGTTCCCGTCGAGCAGCGTGCCCGGCCCGAAGGGGGCAGTCGCCCTGCTGACTTCGAGCACGTAGCCATCCACGACCGAGGCGGAACGCGACCATTGGGCGATGAAGGCGTGCTTCACGACCAAGTCGGCGGCCAGGCCGAGGGGAGGCAAGGGCACGCCGGCCGAGACGGCCGCCTCGTGGTTGTCGAGGTAGGTGTTTCCGAAGCCGCTGGAGTCTCTGGACACGCTGTAGGCGGCGTGGGCGGCGGCGGCCCCGGCGAGGCTGGCGTTGACCAAGGGAACGTGATGTTCGGCCAGAATCTGCGCGGCGGAAGTCCCCTTGGGACCGATATTCTCCAGCCGGAGCGTGGCGTTGTAGGTGTTCGATCCGACGGACACGGGAACGAAGTCCGCGCTCAGGCGCAGCCAGTTCGACTTCACGGAGGAAGCGTTGTTGATATATTGGACCGTCCCCAAGGCTACGGTGTCGCCAGTTCCACTCTTGTTGTAGAGCTGCAGGGCGAAACGATTGTTGCTGCCGGCATCGTGCTCCATCTGCACGTAGAAGGAGCGGTAGCTGCTGCCCGTCATGAGGAAATCGGTGCCCGAAGGAACCGCGCCGCTGGCGAAACCGAGGCATATCGTGCCGTTGTAGTTGGTCGTCCCGGTCCACTCGCGCGGACTGATCGCCAGCGAGGTGCCGACGAAGGTCTTGCTCCTCAGGTCGAAGGTCTGTTTGCGCCACGCGGCCCAGGAGTGGTAGCCAGTGCTGATTTTCGGTAGCACGAACCCACCGCCAGGCGGATCGCCCGCCCCCTCCGAATCCGACCAGAAGGCACCGTAGACGGGACTGTTGCTGGCGTAGCCGAACTCCCCGATCGCCTCGTCGGAGGAATCGAAGCGCAAGACGCCGGGAGGAGTGCGCACGTGGATCGTGGTCGACCGGACCACCACGCCCTCCCCGTCATCGGCGGTGACGGTGAGGGTCGCGCTTCCCGCCTGGCCTGTGGGCGTGTAGACGAAGCTGCCCGTGGCGTTCGGGCTGGCGTAGCTCACGGAGCCGGTCCCGATCACCGAAGGATTGCTGGACTCCACGGCGACGGTCACCGTCTGCCCGTCGTCCCCGCCATTGCTGACGCCGGTGAGGTTCACGGTGCGTGGCGCGGTGTCGCCGGGATGGATCGAGGGCTGCGGGGGCACGGGATCGAGCGTGGGTGGAATATTGGCCACCGAGGTGCTGGCGGCGATGGCGTTGGAGGGATCGCTTTCCCCTTCGATGTTCCTACCCCGGACGCGGTAGACGTAGGCCGCCCCGCGCACGAGGCCGGAGAAGCCCAGCGAGGTGCCGGCATGGGGAACGGGAACGCCCTCGCTCCGGCCGGTCTGACCGCCCGCATCGATGAAGGTGCCGGGAGCAAAGTGGTCTTCGGCGGTGGTCAGCTCCACGACATAGCCTTGCACAGGGTAGCCGCCGGTGGCGGATCGCCGCCAGTTGGCGGTGAGCTTGGTGGTGGTGGTGCCGATGGCTGGCAGCGCCTCGGGCACGTGGGGCGCGCCGGAGAGAATCTCGGTCTCGTGGTTGTCGAGTCGGGTCCGCCCCGTGTTGCCGGCAACGAGTTCGACGTGGTAGGCGGCGTAGGCCTTCCTCCCCGCCGTGGCCAAGGGAGCGTTGATGATGTCGGTGGATCCGGTGTTGAGGAGCACGGGAGCGGAGAGGCCATCCGGCCCGAGGTCCTCGATGTCCGCGGTCGCGCTGTAACGGTTTGCCGTGGCGGTGGGGACGAGGGAGAGAGTGAGGCGGATCCAGTGGTCCAGAGCCCCCCCGGCAACATACGGCACCAAGATGTCGCCTCCGTTCTGGCTCGAACTGCCGGTGCCCGCCTTGTTGTGGAAACGCACTCGAAAGCGGTTGCCGAAGCGGCTGTAGTTCATATGGAGGGCCACGGCGCGATAGCTGTTGCCGGTTCCAAGGATGTTCGACGAGGTCCCGGGGGCCGGATCCCCATCCGGCCTCGACGTGTCGGTGACGAAGCCCAGATGCAGATTGCCGTCGCTGTTCCATTCCTTCATGTTGATGAGGATGGAGGTCCGCAGGAAGTTCTTCCCGGCGAAGTCGAAAGGCTGGAGGCGCCAGCCGGTGTGGTAGCCCGTGCTGCCGTCGATGCGTTGCACGGAAAGACCGCCCCCGGCGGGATCGCCCACGCCCCCCCCGACATCCCACGCCGTAGCAACATTGGCGCTGCGGCCTCCGCCGTATTGCTCCAGCTCCGTCTCGTCGGCGAAACCGTAGGTGAGTGGTGGTCTCTGCACCCGGACGACGAACGACCGCGAGACGCTGTCCTCTCCGTCGTCGGCGGTGACGGTGATGGTGGTCACCCCTTCCGTTCCGGTGGGAGCGTAGGAGAGTGTCCCGGTCTCGCTCGGGCTGTCGTAGCCGATGGCCGGATGGGGAACGATGCCGGGATCGCTGGAAACGGCGGTCAGGGCCAGCGCCTGTCCATCGTCCCCTCCTGTGCCGATGCCGGTGAGGTTCACGTGGCGCGTCGCCGTCTCCTCCGGATAGAGCGGCAGCGGGGACGCGATGGCATCGAGGGTGGGGGGGACGTTGGTGTCGGAAGTCGAGGTTTCGACGGTGTTGGAGTTCGGACCCGCGCCGACGGAATTGACGGCACGCACGCGGTAGGCGTAGCCCTGGTTGCGCTCGAGACCGATGAATGCTTGGGAGAAGGTCGAGTCGTTCAGGGAAATGCCGGCGGCTTGTCCGCCCGTGCCATCGGCGGCGATGAATCTTCCCGTCTCGAAGGGGGCGTCGGCTTCGACGAGTTCGAGCACATAGCCGCTCACCACGGCCCCGAGGGTCGGCGCGGTCCATTTCGCGGTCAGGCGGGTGGTGGTATGCATTTCCGCTCCGATGGCGACAGGGGCATCGGGCTCGCTCAGGGAGACATCGACCTGGTGATCGTCGAAATGGGCGATGCCCACGCCGCCGGATCCGATGGAAAGGCCGCAAGCCGGATAGGCCGCCGTGGCGCCGAAGAGCGATGCGTTGGTGATGGCGAATGTCCCGGTGGCCATGATCGTCTCCGGAGGTTCCGAGCCGCCGCCCAGTTTCTCGAGGATGGCGACGACTCTGTAGGCATCATTCGCGGAGAGATAGGGCACCAAGGCCACGCTCAAGCGCAGCCACTGGCCGCGGACGCCAGCGTTCGCCCCGCCGTCCAGGCCGGCGAACTGGACCTCGGAACCAAAGGAGGATGCGCCGCCAGTCCCGACCTTGTTGTATAGCCGCAAGCGAAAGCGCCCGCCGTTGCTCGCGTCGTAGATCAAGCGCGCACTGATCGCCCTGTAGGCGCTGCCGGAAGCCCAGAAGGAGGAAGACCCGCTTGGTGGATTCCCGGCGTTGTTGACGAACCCCAGATGGAGGGTCGTTCCATCGGACCAGTTGTCGGTTCGGAGCAAAATGGAAGTGCCGAGCTTCGTCTTGCCAACAAGATCGCAGGGCACCGGAAGCCATCCATTGAAAGTTCCCGTGCCGGAGGTGCGCGTCACGCTGACTCCACCGCCGCCATCCCGCCCGCCGCTTTCCGTCCAGGAGGTCGCCACGTTGGCGCCAGCGGAACCATAGGCGGCGAAACCCTCCGAAGTGTCGAAGGACTCCATCGCAACCTGCCCCGATGCGGGAGAGGACAGCAAGGAGGCGGCGGTCGAAAGGACGGACAGCACCAACGTGGAAACGGAACTCTGTCTCATGTTGAAGGAGCGGCGAAGGCGGAGCCTAGACGAGGACAAGTGATCCGTAAAACTCTGTCAGACGATCACCATCCAGATCACGATGAGGGCGATGACAGCTCCGACGGCAGCGGCGATCAGTCCGGGGTTCCGGCGTCGCTTGATGTAGAGCAGCAGGACGAGGCCGGTCGCGCTGACGACGATGAGGAGCACGGCGCTGATGTCGATGATCCACGACCAGACCGGGCCGGTGTTCCGTCCTTTGTGCAGATCGTTCATCACCGCGACCCAGCCGTCGGTGATGATGGCGAGCTCGTAGGTTCCCCGGGAGCGGTCGACGAAGGCGTCGGCGCTGTAGGCGGGACCTTTGAAGGCGACGAGGCATTCCCCCTCGTCCTGGGTGAAGGTGTCGAGGAAGCCGCGGACCCCGTGCTCGCGCCGGAGATGCTCCACGATCTCGAGCTTGGCGACGTCCGCATCGCCCGTCCGGACCCACTCCAAAGGGACGGAACCCTCGTGGAGCTGCTCGCGCCGCACGCTCCCGAAGGCCCAGTCGGGATGGTTCAGCGTCAGTCCGGTGACGCTGAAGAAGAGGATCACGCCCAGCCCGAAGAGGGAGCTGTAGATGTGGAGCCAGCGGGCCCAGGAGGCCAGCTTCTGCTTCAGGGCGGATTTTTTGCGGGGCGGCGCGACGAAGGTGGAAGCGGGAATCCGGCTCATCACTCCACTTTGGAACACTCGATCCGGGCCGAGGTGATCTCGACGTTGCCCGGCAGATCCACCGCAAAAGGCTGTCCATTCCACGAGAACGGATGTTTGATCACCTGATGGGTGCCGTCCTCCCGGGCCGCCTCCAGATAGAAGACGTAGTCCCCCTCCGGAACGGGAAGGCGGTTGTCGTCGAGTCCGTCCCAGAAGGCGCTGTATTCTCCCGCGCGACGGGTGGCGGAAGAACGGGTCGCCACCAGGTCGGTCGGATCGATCAGCCTCCGGGCTTTGTCCTGACGGTACCACTGCCTCAGGTCGGGGAGCCATTCGAGGCGCTCCTTGCCCTGCACGATCCAGAGCAGCAGGGTCCGGATCGGAAATCCATCCTCGTCGGCGATCCAGGCGGCGATGTAGGGACGCTTCGATTTCGCGGGAAACTCGAAGGTGAGGAGAAATTCCATGTCCTCCAGCGCACCCGAAGCCGGCTCGGCCGCCTGGAGCGTCTCGGCCGCCGCCGTTTCATCGGCCGCCGCGAGCAGCGAGGACGGACCCTCGGGCCAACCGGGGCTGCGGTGCTGCGAGCCGTCGGCGGCGATCACGAGATATTCGACGGAGGGATGGGAGGAGACGAGACGGACGCCCTCCTCCACACCGAGCACGTTCAGGGAGACGGCGAGGGCATTGGCCGTGGCCGCATCGGGCGCGATCACGCTGGCGCTGGCGATCCCGGAGACGGGCATCCCGCTGCGCGGATCGAGCACGTGGGAGTGGAGCCGTCCGCCGATGGTCCAGCCCCGGCGGTAGCCTCCGCTGGTGGCGAGGGCCTGGTTCCGCAGGGGCACCTCGGCGACGGGGGCCCGGTTCTCCGCATCGGCATGGGGATCGACCACGCCCGCGACGAGGGACTCGTTGCCCCAGTGCCGGATGTCACCGCCCAGATTGAGGAGGAGCACGCCGCCCGGGGAGGGAAGGAAGGAGAAAGCCGCCTCCCCG
This sequence comes from Verrucomicrobiales bacterium, assembly GCA_037190325.1. Classification (GTDB taxonomy): domain Bacteria; phylum Verrucomicrobiota; class Verrucomicrobiia; order Verrucomicrobiales; family DEV007; genus Arctic95D-9. The sequence goes on from JBBCIU010000022.1 coordinate 212,027, forward strand.
GCCCGGTCGACGATGTAGGCCTTGGCGACGGCGGAGAGCGTGGCGTCGCGTCCACCGGGAACGCGGACGCGGGTGCCCTCCTCCATCCGTTCCCACGCGGGCTGGAGCAGCTCCCGCCGGGCCTGCGCGAGCTCCGCCTCGCCGGGGAGCTCCTGGCGCTGCTCGGCGCGCGTCCACAGGTCTCCGAGCACCTTCACCCTGGGATTGAAGGCTCCCTGAGTCTCCCTCTGCCAGGCGTCGCAGAGGCCAAGGACGGCGAAGAGATCCTCGCTGACCTCGCGGTCCCCCGCCTCGCCCTGGAACAGGCGCATCACCTCGGACTCCGGATTCCAAGTGCTCAGAATCGCGGAGAGCCGTTGGATCTCGTCGAGCAGAGCGGACTCCGCCGCGCGGGCATCGGACGCCACATCGGTACGGATGTGAAGCTCCATGGAGGTCCCCAGGAGGTTCTCATGACGGAAGACGAAGTCTTCGGCGAGATGGAGACGCGGCCAGGCCAGAAGGCTCGCGGCAAGCAGTATCAGAACAGGGAGTCTCATCGGGCGAAGGCGGCAAGAAGAGGGAGAAGTCGACGGTTCATTCACCGACCGGCGCGGCATCGGACGGCGCCGGAGCACCCTCCGCCGGAGCGGGAGTCGATGCCGCTTCGACCGGAGCGGAGGTGGTCTTCGCAGGGGCGGACGGCGCCGGGGCCGTCGCGGCGCCTTTCAGATGCGCTTCGAGCTCGGCGAGATCGATCGCCCCGTCTCCGTTGGCATCCGCCTTCTCAAGAGAAGCGGCCATGCGCTTGGGCAATTCCTCGGCCGTCAGCTTGCCATCGCCATTCTGATCGAACCCCATCCAGGTGCGGGCTTCCGCAGACATGCTTCCTCCACCTTTGCCGACTTGCTCTTCCCCACCATGGTCGTCGTCGTCATCGTCGTCGCTGCCGCCGCTTCCATAGGCCTCGTCGCGCTGCTCCTTGGGCTCCTTCGGAGCTTTGGGTTCCTTGTATGCTTTGGGCTCCCTCCGGGAATCGTCCGCTCCTTCCCTCCCCGGCCCTTCGCCACCGCGTTTCCGGTCGCCACGATGGGCGAACAGACCGGCTTCCTCGGCGGTCACGATCCCATCCTTGTCGGCGTCGAAGGCGCTCAGCAAGGCCTGCGCTTGGGCGATCTCCGCCGTCGAAAGCTTTCCATCGCCATCGGTGTCGAGCTTGCTCCACAGCGAAGCGGGGCGCTGCCTGCCGCCGGACTCCTGGGAATGGGGCCTGTGCTCCTTGCGGTCCTTTTCCTTCTTGTGCCCATCGTCCGCAGACAGGGGGAAGGCAAAGAGAAGAAGGGAGAATCCCGGCAGAACGGCGGAAGAAAGGCAATGCGTTTTCATAGGTATGGCGATGATTGAACGCGCCCATTAATGCAATTGATTCTCAATTGCAACATATTTCTTGACTCTTTCTTGAAGCGGTTGTCTCGTGGGCCGGGAAAACGGCGACGGGAGGTGGCGTTGTGCGCGCAACCCTCGGGCATCGTCGTGCATTCGTATTCAGGCCATTTGAAACACAAGCTTGTGCGCCACCATCCATGATCGCCCCTACCCATCCTCCACAGCACCACGCGACGCCACGCGGCATGCGCGCCTTCACTCTGATGGAGCTGCTGGTCGTCGTGGCGATCCTCGCCGTCGTCGGCGGGCTCGTCATCGTGGCTTACGACGGCCTCGTGGGGCAGGCCGCCAAGGGCACCGCCTCCAACGCCATGGCGGCCCTCGGGGATTCGGTGCGGGCCTATCAGGTGCTGGAGCGGTCCCTGCCCGACGACATGGAGACCCTGCTCGCCGTGGGCGTGGGCACAGCCACGACCCGCTTCGACGCCCTCAAGGGTGACAACGTCGCCAGCAGCTACAACCCCGGAATCGCCCCGCGCCTCTCGGCCGTGATCAGTCCGGCGCTGGCGGTGCGGCTGGAGCCCTACCAGCTCTCCGTCGTGCAGAAGACCAATCTCCTCGCCTCGGGAATCTCCTCGGTGCGCTATCTGGACGTCCGCGGAGAGGACGAAGGAGGCCGGCTCGACCTGCGCGCGTCCGGAGGAACCCCGGCCACCGTGGGAGCGATCAAGCGGATCGACATTCCCTCGCACGCCTTCGACACTCCCAGCCCCGAACCGGGTGCCAACCGCGGGCGGGGATTCTCCGTACGGCTGAGGGAGGCGCCCAGTACGTTTCTCCCCTACATGGCGCGGCTCCTGCCCGGTATCGGCGGGTACGAGAACCAGAAGCTGGGGGCGGCGCCGGGAGCCACCCTCGTGGTCCTCGGCATCGGGAAGAACTGCAGCCTCGTCCACGCCGGAGGCAATGTGAACGGCGTGACGACGCAGGCCCGCCTCGCCTCGCCCCCCTTCTACGGCGACCTCGGCAAGTCGGAATATCCCAACTATCTCATCGTGCTCGACGTCGACCAGACCCCGGCCCGATTCGTCACGGTGCTGGATCCGGCAGGCGGCTTCCTCGCCGGGAACGTCGCCGCCGGACGGGGCCAGTGAAGACGCGTCCGATCCATCGCATGACCCACCGCCCTCCAGGACCGCGAAAGGCCTTCACCCTGATCGAGCTGCTGGTCGTCATCGCCATTCTCGCGGTGGTGGCCGGAGGGGTCATCGCGGTCTACGACGACGCGCACCGGCGTGCCGAGGAAGGGATGGCGCAGCGCCAGCTCGCCACCCTGCGCGACGCCCTGCTGCGCTTCCGCGTGGACATGGGATACTTTCCCGGCGAGGGCCCCCTCGCGGTCGAGCATCTCGACCTGCGCGGCTTCCACCACATCGGCCGCGGCAACGACGAGAACGCGCGGATGCGCTGGGCCGCGCACCCGATGAACTTCTGGATGCTCTACGAACGGCCGGTGGACCGCCTCAACCCCAACCGCTGGCTCTGGAATCCCGCCTCCGCCCGCGGTTGGCGCGGCCCCTATCTCGGCGAGGGCAGCGACCTCAGCCTCGACGGAGCCGGGACTCTGGAGACGGGCTTCACCGCCGGAGGCCGCCTCGACCGTCTCTACGCCGTGACCGATCTGATCGGACGAGTCCGGCCCGGGGACGACAAGACGCCCCTGCGCTGGGTCAGGGAGGACCGGACCCCGACGGCGCCGGGGATTCCGGAAAAAACCGCCCAGACCGGCGCCGGCCGCCCCATCGCCTTTCTCGTCGACCCCGCCAGCGCTCCCGGCTGGATCGTCTACCGCCTCGTCAGCGCCGGTCCCGACGGGGTCTTCCAAACCCGCAACGCCAGTCCCGCCGGAGACGACTTCTCGGTCGAGATCACCCGACGCGAACGCCCATGAAGCAACCAAAGACTTCAAAAGAGGCCTTCACCCTGGTCGAGCTTCTCGTGGTGGTGGGGATTCTGATCCTCGTCACGGCCGGCTCCCTCCTCGTGCTGGAGCAGACCGACGACCAGATGCGCTACAAGAAGAACCGCGACGACTACCGCGACCTCCACACCGCCCTCTTCGGTCCAGGCTCTCTGACGACGATCAGCGGCAACCTCGTCGTGAGCGGCTATCTCGCGGACACGGGCCGGCTCCCCACGAGCTTGGCGGATCTCACGACGAGACCCGTCGGACTCCCCGCATGGAGCCCCGTGGCCCCGCCCGCCTTCGGCGCCAAAATCCACCACGGCTGGCGCGGCCCCTACCTGAACGCGGGTGGAGCCGACCCGACCGACGCCTGGGGCAATCCCTGGCATTTCCGCCTGCCCGTGACGACCGCCTCCCCGCTGGAACTGGGAAGCTGGGGACGCGATGGTCTCCCCGGAGGAGCCGAGCAATACGAGGACGACTATCCGGAGAGCCATGCGATCGAGCCGAGCTACTTCACCCTCACCGCCATTCCCATTCCCGTGCGCGAAGTGCGAAAGGCCAGTAACGGAGACAAGATTGTCACTCTCGGAGTGGTCCATGCGGGCATGAACATGCAGGAGCCTTTCCTCAACCACCGCACCCTGCTCCGCCACCCGAGCACTGGCGCGATCGTCACGATCACGCTACGTCCTTCCTCCGGATCGAGCGGAGGTAGCGGAAACAAGAATCAACAGGCACCGAGCAGAACCACGACTCCGGAGAGCCTGACCTACGACCTCGGCTACGCCCGGCAGCTCCAATTGGCACTCTACGACGAAGCCCGCAACGGCAGTCGTCTCGGCGACAAACTCTATTCGATCGACCCCATGGTCGTCACCTATCTCCCGAGGGTCAGCACTATCGGGAAAGAGCGAATTCTCGAAGGAACGGAGGCCGCGCTGTGGATCACACCTTAAATCGACTGGCGCTCGGCAAGGCCGGACCGGTCCTGCTGCTGGCCATCTCCGAACGAAGCGCGTCCGCCGCCCTCGCGGCACGCGAAGGGGGCGCGTGGAAGCTCCTTGGCGACGCGGCGCGCTCCGAACTCGGCGGCCTCGAGGGGGCCGCCGCCGCCATCGACGCGCTGAATCCTCCGAAGAAAGCCAGGTTCGTCCTTGCCGCGGCCAGCGAATGCGAGCCCCTGCTGCATCCAGCGGAGATACCGGCGAGTCTCGGCCCGGAGGCGGCGGCGGAGATGCTCCGCTGGGAAATCGATCTGTCCGGCCTCGGGGAGCCCACGACCGGAGAATCTCCCGACCCCACCGCCTGGGAGCTCGGCCATGCCCCGGCGGGCAGTGGGCAGACGGCGGTCGCCGCCCTCCGGCGTTCCTGGCTCGCCTCCCTCCGCGAGCTGCTGGAGACCCGCTCGCTCCATCTCGCCGCCGTCCTGCCTGCCATGTCTCTCGGCTGGAGGCTTCTTCGCCCCTCCGGCACGACGGGGCTGGTCCTGAAATGGAACGGACAGCTTTCCCTGACCGTGTTCGAGAAAAACCGGCCGGAATTCCACGCCCGCTACCCTGCCCCCGCCTCCGGCCAGTGGCCGCGCGGACTCGTGGCGGACGCCCGCTCCTTCGCCCTCCAGCATCTCTTCGCCATCGGCGAGGACAGCGCGGACTCCTCCGGCTCCTTCCACGACCCGGCCCTGCCGCCGACCGAAGCGTTGGGCGAAGGGGAGGATTGGCTCTGGACGGGACTGCTCGGCGTTCTCGACTCCTGCGCCGACGGCGTTCCCCGCACCATTCCGCTCATCGACGGACTCGGCGAGTCGCCCCCGGCCTGGAAACGCCCCTCCCGGTGGTGGAGCGCGGCGGCGGCCCTTCTCCTTGCGCTCGCCCTGCCGCTTTCTCTGCACTGGGGCCGGCAGATCTCGGCGCTCAAACGGGAGCAGGAACAATCCTCCCGCCTGCTTGCCGATGTCACCCTGCGCCTGCAGGCCTACGAGGCCGACGCCCAGGCCTACGAACTGCTGGAGGCGGAACTCCGCAATCTGGAACAACGCATCGAGGAGGCCGCGCAACTGCGCGACCGGCCCGCGGCCGCGCCCTGCGCCCGCGTCGACTACATCGCCGACGCCCTCGGCGCCCTGGCGAAGGCCTTCGCCAAGAATGTGAAGGTGAAGCGCTTCCAGACCAACTTCGAAGGCCGCGTCTCCATCGACGGGGAAACCGACCAGGACTCTTCGGCACAGGAGGCGCTCGGCCATTTCTACGCCCTCCTCTCCCGGCACCCCATCCAGCCGGCGCCGCTTTCGACCACCCGCGAGGGAGCGAAGAGGGGACGCCTGGCCTTCCTCGCCCAGCACAGCGCCTACCAGAAAGCGGCCGAACCCGTCAACGCCGCGCTTGAAGCCGAACTCCGGGGAGGGGCGACGAAGAAAGCCGCGGCCACCGAAACCGAGGGGGGGCAAAGCGACACGCCCCCACCCCCGCCAAAAACCGCCGAAGAAAGCGAAGCCGCCGCCGCGGAGCCACCCACCGCCAAACTATGAAGAGCGGAATCACGACGCCACGCCAGCACGCGCTGCTCATCCTCCTGCTTCTCGCGGGCGGGGGGCTCGTGCTCTATTTCGTCAAGACCCGCCAGATCGATCCGCGGATCCTTTCGCTGAAGCGGTCCATTGCCGAACAGCGGCTCCAGATCGACCATCTCGAGACGCAGCTCGCCGCCCGCGAGGCGATGGATCTCCCCGCGATGCGGGCGGCCGTGGCCGAGGCCAGGGAGAAGCTGCGCACCGTAGAGATCGCCGGGGTCGACGACGGCGCCCCCTTCCTCGATGTCCGCCTCCAGCCCGAGGTCGCAGCCTTCCAGGCGAACCTTTCGCGCCGCGCCGTGGAAAGCCAGCTCGTGATCCAGCGCCATTCCGCCGTCGAGGAGTCCGATCCCCGGTTCGAGGGGCTCGTGATCCGGGAGCTGGAGGTCAAGGGACGGTTTCAGCAGCTCCTCCGCTTCGTCGGCTCCCTCGGCGACCTCCCCCATCGCCTCGTCGTCCTCTCCCTCGACCTCCAGATCGACACCGAACGGCCCGGCCAGCTCCGGACGGTGCTGCGCTACTCTCTGTGATCCCTCCATGAGCATCCTCGTCACCGACCGTCTCCGCTCCCTCCTGCGCCTGTGCCTGGAGCAAGGCTGGTCGGACCTGCACCTCTCCTGCGACAATCCGCCGGTGGGCCGTCTCCACGGCGAACTGGTGCGCCCTGCCATCCCTGCTCTCGACGAGGCCGCCATCGAGGATCTCGTCGCCGAAATCCTCTCGCCCGAGCAGAGGGCCAGCCTCGCCTCGGGACGCAGCGTGGACGCCGCCTGCGGGGAGTCGGGCCAGCGCTTCCGGCTCAACTTCTACCGCGAACGCGCGTGCTCCGCCATCGCCATCCGCCGCCTCGAGCCGCGCATCCCCTCGCTCGAGGAACTGCACCTGCCCGGCGAACTGCTCGGCCTCACCGCCCACCCCCACGGGCTTGTCCTCGTCACCGGGCCGACCGGCAGCGGCAAGAGCACCACCCTCGCCACCCTGCTCGACCACATCAACCGCCACCGCGCCTGCCACATCCTCACGATCGAGGAGCCGGTGGAGTATCTGCACGAAAGCCGGCGCAGCCTCGTCCACCAACGGGAGGTCGGATCGGACACGACCGGCTTCGCCGACGCCCTCCGCGAAGCCATGCGCGAGGACCCCGACGTCATCCTCGTCGGCGAGATGCGCGACCTCGCCACGGCCCGCGCCGCCCTGACCGCCGCCGAAACGGGGCACCTCGTCTTCTCGACCCTGCACTGCGGCGACTCCGTCGGTGCGCTGGACCGCATCCTCGCCCTCTATCCCGCCGAGGAGCAGGACTCCGCCCGCCGCCAGCTCGCCCTGACCCTGCGGGCCGTCGTCGCCCAGGCCCTGATGCCCAAGTCCGACGGTACCGGCCGCCGCGCCGCCGTGGAGCTGCTGCGCTGCACGCCGGCGGTGGAGAACCTCATCCGCACGGCTCAGTTCAACCAGCTCTACAACGCGCTGGAGACCGGACAGAGCCACGGGATGATCTCCTTCGAAACCTCCCTCTCCGGTCTGGTCCGCGCCGGACTCGTCGATCGCGAGATCGCCCGCGCCCGCGTCCGCAACGCCCGTCTCTTCGACCAGCTCGCCGGCACGGCCGAATCCCGCCTCCTCGCCCGCTCCGCCTGATTCCAAGACCTTTCCCCTCTTACCGCCCGAGAGGCCCCCCCCGCCCAGGCGGGACGCCCGAGCTCCCCACCTTTCCCTTTCCACTTCTTACTTTCCACCGCGGCCCAAGACCGCCCCGGCCATGCCCTCCTTCCAATACGACATCCTCGACGCCTCCGGCGGCCGTGACAGAGGGATCCTCGACGCCGAGGACCTCGTCGCCGCCGCCGCCGTGCTGAAGCAGGGTGGCGGGCGCATCCTCGCGCTGGAGCCCACCTCCCGGCGCGGCGCGAAGGAGGCTGGAGGGACGAACCCGCGGGACACGACCTGGAGCCGGATCTCGGCGCATTTCCCCGTCACCTCCGAGGAGAAGGCCCAGGCCTTCGGACATCTCGCGATGATGACCCGCTCGGGTCTTTCCCTGAGCAACGCCCTGCGTCTCATCGCACCCGAGACGCCGCACCTGCGGCTGCGGGATACGCTCGCCGACATCGCGGGCCGCATCGAGCGGGGCCTGCCCTTCTCCGAGGCCCTTGCCGCCCATTCGTCGATCTTTCCCCCCATCGTCTCCAGCATCGTGAGCAGCTCGGAGGAGAGCGGCGAGATGGCCGACGGTCTCGACCGTGTCTGCGAATACCTGCGCTTCTGGTCGGAGCTGCGGCGGAAGGTGCTGCAAAGCCTCACCTATCCCGCCATCGTCGTGGTCCTCGCCGTCGGCGTCACCGCTCTGCTCGTCTCGGTCTTCATCCCGAAGGTCGAAAGCTTCGTCAGCCGGGGAGGACGGACCCTGCCTCCGACGACGCAGTTCCTCTTCGACCTCTCGCATTTCTTCCAAAGCTCGTGGCCGTGGCTGCTCGCCGCCCTCATTCTCCTGGGCACCGGCGGATGGGCTCTGCTGCGCCGACCGGCCTGGAGGCTCCGCATGGAGCGGATCGTCCTCCGCATCCCCATGGTCGGCAGCGTCTGGCAGGCCGCCCTGCTCGCTCAGGTCTGCGGCCTGCTCTCGGTGCTCCTCCAGAGCGGCACCAGCCTCGTCCGCGCCATCGAAGTCAGCGCCGGCACCCTGACCTCGCACTACTACCGGCGCATCTTCCTCAACGCCCTCGAAAGCGTCGTCCGCGGCCTCACCCTGCGCCATGCCCTGGAGCAACCGGGCATGCCGGGAACGCTGCTGGGCGTGGTCTCCGCCGGGGAGGAGAGCGGAGACCTCCCCCGCAGCTTCCGCGAGCTGGAGAGCTACTACGCCCGGCGCCTCTCCTCGCGTCTCGCCATTCTCGTCACCCTGATCGAGCCGGCCTTGATCCTCTTCGTCGGTGGCATCGTCGCCCTCGTCTACGTCGCCCTCTTCTCCGCCGTGCTCTCGCTCGTCCGATGATTCCAGCCTTTTCTCCCGCATGAAACACACCCCAGTCTTCGCCCTTGCCTTGGTCGTCGGTCTTGCCTCGGCTCCGGCGCCGCGAGCCCAGGAGGCTCAGGAAAGCCAGCCCCTGCAGGCTCTCTCCGACATCCTCGAACCGGAAGCTCCCGCCGCCGTGGAGGAACCGGTCAACGATCCCTTCTTCGGAGGCGGCGACGGAGACATGGAGCGGGCCGAACTGCGCAAGGCCGCGCATGCCGCCCTGTCCCGATGCCACATTCTCGCCCGCGGGGCGATGCGCGACGGAGTCGCCGTCATGCTGATATCGATCGACGGCCGGCGTGGCACCATCGTGAAGGAAGGCGATACTCTCACGCTGAACATGGACGGCCTGGGACTGCAGCCGCCCACAATGACAAGTCCCCCTGCCGCAATGGGTGGGGGTGGTCAGGTCAACACAGGCGGAAGCCGTCCTGTCCCCCCCCCTGCCGCCGTGGTGGTTCCCTTGACCTCTTCGGGCGACGTCATCGACCTCCGAGTGATCGAGATCTCACGCCAAGGCATCCGCTTCGAACTGCCCGACGGCAGCCACATGACCCGCTGAGGCCAATCCCACCCCTTGCTCAACAGCATCATGCCGCAGGACCGGACTGGGTCTATCCACCGATCGAAGAGGGTTTCGCCGCCGACCTGACAGAGATCGTCCGGTGCCATCGGCCCAAGCCCTCCTCCTCTTTTCCATTTTCATGAAACACAGACACTTCCCATCGCTTCTCGCCGCTCTTCTCGCGGGCTTGCTCGGTCTGCTGCCTACGGCGGCGGCTCGTGCGCAGGGCCTCTACATCGACTTTCTAGACCTCAACGACTGCCCCGTCAGCGATGTCGCCCGCATTCTGACCTCGCTCACCGGCGAGACCGTCGTCGTCACCGAGCTCTCGCGGGCCAAGACCGTCGACGCCCTCGTCGAAGGGGCTTCCCTCGAGGCCGCCCTGAAGGTGATCTGCCGATCCTCCGGCCTTGTCTACCGCTACGACGCCGATTCGCAGCTCTACACCATCCTCGCTCTCGAGGAGTACCAGAGCACCACGCTCCAGGAAACGCAGGGCGAAGAACAGACCCGCACCTTCAAGGTCGGGGTCGCCAACCTCACCCAGATCGCCAGCGGCATCCAGCAGCTCTTCGGACAGCGCGTGCTCATCTCCGCCGGCGAGGCCATCGAGGATTTCCGCGAAGCACCGGGACAGGCGGCGGGCGGCTTCAACTCGCGCAGCCAGCGCGTCTACGGTGGCGGCGGCTACGGCGGACTCGGCCGCAGCACCACCTCCACCCTGAATCGGAACTGGGGCGGATATGGGAACGGATACGGAGGCTATGGCGGCTACGGAGGATTCGGCGTCACCGGTGCCCAGCTCGTCTATCCCGGACTCGGCAACTACGGGAACAATCTCTACGGAGGCGGCTACTATGGAAACAACCTCTACGGCGGCAACTACTACGGGGACAATTTCGCCCGCTCCCAGCAGCGCTTCGCCAGCCTGCCGCAGTCGAACCTCTCGAGCAACCGGCTCGGACCCGACGGCACTCCACTGAGCCTGAACAGCGAGGAGGCCCTCGAAATCGAGGCCGCCCGCAGCCGCGCCGCCGCGGAAGGGACGCCGCTCAGCCTCGCGGAAACGCGTCAGCAGCGCGCCCGGGAATCGGGCGAAGCCATCATCTTCGTATCCCTCAACTACGAGCACAGCATGCTCCTCGTGCGCACCGCCGACACCAAGGCGATCGACCAGATCGCCAAGCTTGTGGAATCCCTCGACCTCATCGTGCCGCAGGTGATCCTCGAGATGAAGATCCTCCAGCTCGACGTGGGCGACGCCATCAAGGCCGGTGTCAGCTTCGACAGCAACACGCTCAACGAGCAGTTCAACACCGTCACGCGCGACCCGGTCACGGGAGCGCCGACCGAGATCGAATTCGCGGGCTTCGAGAATGCCCTCGGCGTCGGCAACTTCGCCACCGAATCGGCTGCGACGCTCGCCTACAGCCTCATCAGCGACCAGATCCGCGCCCGCATCGACCTCTTCGCCAACGACAACCGGGTCGAGGTCATCGCGACGCCCGTGCTGATCGCGACGAACAACCGCTCCGCCCAGATCGAGGTCGGAGAGGAGCGCATCCTCACCGTCGGTGCCAGCACCGACCAGATCACCTCTCCCCTGACCGGAGCCGTCCAGACGGTCATCACCACCGAGACCGAGAAGCGCACCATCGGCATCGTTCTCGACATCCTGCCCCGCATCAACAACGACGGCACCGTGACCCTCTCCGTCTATCAGGAATCGACCACGCTGAAGCCCGCCAACAACTCCATCCAGGTGGGTTCCGAACTCGTCCCGATCGACTCCGTCGACACCGCCAACGTGGACGCGACCGTCGTCGCCCGCGACAAAAACACGATCGCCGTGGGCGGACTGATCCGCACGGAATCCGCGGCCGCCGACACCAAGGTACCCCTGCTGGGCGACGTTCCCGTGCTGCGCAACGCCTTCCGGAAACGGGAAAAGTCGGCCCGCAAGACCGAGATCATCCTCCTCATCACCCCCTACATCCTCAACTCGGGCGACGACAGCATGGAGGAGAGCCGGAAGATCGTCGAACGCCTCTCCGACCAGCGCTGGCATGTCGGCGGCGACGCCATCGTCGAACGCGACAACCGCGAACTGCACCGCTACAGAACCGACACGACCCGCAGCTACCGGAAGCTCACCGGAGATCCCGAGGCGGTACCCGAGAAGACCCAGCACTGGCGCGAGATGGCCCCGCCCGCGAAGAAATGGTCCCTCTTCTCGAAAAACCCGAAGCCCGCCCCTCCGGCTCAACCCGCGACCCCCGCACCGATCCAGTCGCCTCCTCCCCCGCCGGAGTTCGCCCCCGGCGTCGAGTCCATTCCTCCCGCCCCCTCGCCCCTGCCCTCTCCTCCGGCTGGTCCGCCCTCCGTGAGCATCGCGCCCTCCTCCCCTCCCGCGCAGGAGGCTCCGGCACCCGAGTTCGCCCCGCCTTCCACGCAGAAGCCGAAAACGAAGCCTCTCTCCAATCTCTTCAAACGCTGACCCGCGCATCATGAGCGATTCCGCCCTTTCCGTCGCACCCCTGGAGATGGACGAGGTCGTCGTCGTCCCGCAGTGCGCCCTCCGCATTCCCGGCGACCTCGCCCTACGGCGGCTCGTCCTGCCCTTCATGGAGGAGGACGGCGTCCTCCTCGTCGCCTGCGCCGACCCGGGCGATGTCGCCGCCCTCGGCACCGTGGAGCGCCTCGCGGAGAGACCGGTACGCCCCGAACCCGCCGAGCCTGAATCGCTGCGCCGCGCCATCCTCCGGATCTACGGGAAGAACGCCCGTCGCGCTCCCGGGCCGGCGTCCGTGGGAAGCGGCGCCACCTCGTCCGGCGCGACGACGTCCAACGACGATTTCGTCCGCCTCGTCGACGAGATCCTCACCTGCGCCGTCCTTCGCCGCGCTTCCGACCTCCATTTCGAGCCCGCGCCCGACCATGTCCTCGTCCGGCTGCGCGTGGACGGCCACCTCGAGGAGACGCAGCGCCTCACCCACGCCGCCTGGGGCGGAGCCCTGGGCCGCATCAAGGTCCTCGCCCGCATGGACATCGCCGAAAAGCGGCTCCCCCAGGACGGCCAGATCACCTGGCAGAACGAGTCGACCGGGCAGCGCTTCTCCATCCGCGCCGCCACCGTGCCCTCGCGCTATGGGGAAAAGGCCACGCTGCGCTTCCTCGGCCTCCACGCCTCTTCCTCGACTCTCTCCGACCTCGGCATGTCCGAGGAGCACCGCCGCTGGTTCACCGACGCGGTGACCCGGCCTCACGGCCTCGTCCTCATCACCGGCCCCACCGGGAGTGGAAAGACCTCGACCATCTACGCCGCTCTCCGCCACATCCAGGCGGATCGCTCGAAGAGCATCATCACGATCGAGGATCCCGTGGAGTGCGACCTGCCCGGCGTCACCCAGATCGACGTCGACGGCGACCGGCTCACCTACGCCCACGCCCTCCGCAGCGTGCTGCGCCACGACCCCGACGTCATCCTCATCGGCGAGATCCGCGACCCCGTCTCCGCCGACATCGCGGTGCGGGCCGCCCTCACCGGCCACCTCGTCCTCAGCACCCTCCACACCCACGACGCCGCCGGGGCGGTGACGCGCCTGCGCGACCTGGGCGTGGAGCCCTACCTCCTCGCCGCCACCCTGCATTTCGCCGCGGCCCAGCGGCTCGTGAAACGGCTCTGCCCCCGCTGCCGCACACCGGTCCCGCTCGACGCCGCCTCCGCCCACGCCCTGCGCTCGCCCGAATCCGCCGGCCGAACCGTCTACAGCGCGGAGGGCTGCAAGTACTGTGCCGGACAGGGTACCGTGGGCCGCTTCGCCCTCTTCGAAATGCTGCCTTTGTCCCCGGTCGAAGTCGATGCCTTCATGGGCGGAGGCTCCGGAGGCCCGCCCCGGGGCGGGCTGATCGCCGACGCCTGGAAGAAGCTCGAAGCCGGCGAAACCACGCCCGCGGAGGTCATCCGGGTCTTTTCGGCGGGATAGGCGCTCGGTTGGAGGATCGCATGGAGAACCTCTCCGCACCCATTTTCCGGCACACCGTCGAGCACACGAAGCAACGGGCGGCAAGAGACTCCGCCCCACCATGGGGGCTCACCCGAGGCAAGGCGTCAAGGAGACTTGGGAAAGCTCCGCTTCTTGACCCTCCCAAGCCGGCATGACGACGAATCCTCTCGTCTTTCCCGCACGAATGGCCCCGCTTTTGCTTTCACCCGGAGCGAGCGCGTGACGAAAGGGCTTCTTGCCGAGGCAATTGCATTCGGGGAAATTTCCCCTTATGGAAAGCCCCGCAGGCCCCGGTGGCGACGCCGGCGCAAAACGCCAAGCAACGAGACATGGAAATTGAAACATCGGAAGCAGGGACGGAAGTCACCGAAGGGAAGCGCGACGAGATCGAAAGCCTCAAGAGGGAAATCCTCACCCACCTCGTGCGGGACCAGGCCCATTGGCCCGAGACCGCGACGCGGGGCGACTGGTGGCGTGCCGTCTCCCTCACCGTCCGCGGACGGACGATGGAGCGTGCCTGCGAGGTGCGCCGCTGCCACTACTCGAACAATGTGAAGCGCGCCTACTACCTCTCTCTCGAGTACCTGATGGGCCGCCTCCTTGTCAACAATCTCGTCAGCCTCGGTCTCCTCGACTCCTGCCGCACCGCCCTGGCCGAACTCGGTCAGGATCTCGAGGACGTCGTCCAGGAGAGCCCCGACCTCGGTCTCGGCAACGGCGGCCTCGGACGTCTCGCCGCCTGCTTCATGGACTCGCTCGCGACTCTCGGCTACCCGGCGGTCGGCTACGGAATCAACTACGAGTTCGGCCTCTTCCGCCAGAAGTTCATCGACGGCCAGCAGGCCGAATCGCCCGACGAGTGGCGCCGCTTCGGCAGCCCCTGGCAGATCTGCCGCCCTGAGTACGCCGTCGAGGTGCCGCTCTACGGCCATGTCGAGATGCAGTTCGACGAATTCGGCAGCGGGCGCCCAGTGTGGACGGAGACCCGCTCCATCCTCGGCGTACCGTGGGACATCGCCATCCTCGGCTACGGGGGCGCTTCGGTGAACTATCTCCGCCTGTGGGAGAGCAAGGCCTCGCGCGACTTCGATCTCGACATCTTCAACCGCGGCGGCTACGTCGAGGCGGTGCGCGAGAAATCGCTGAGCGAGTCCGTTTCGAAAGTCCTCTATCCGAACGACTCGACCGAAGCCGGCAAGGAGCTGCGCCTCGTGCAGCAGTATTTCTTCGTCACCTGCTCCCTGCGCGACATCGTGCGCCGCTACCGCCTCCAGAACGACACCTGGGAGGGCCTCCCCGACAAGGCCGCGATCCAGCTCAACGACACCCACCCCGCCATCGCCGTGGCCGAACTGATGCGGCTCCTCGTCGACGGCGACTCCCTTCCCTGGGACCAGGCCTGGAGCATCTGCCAGCGCACCTTCGCCTACACGAACCACACCCTCCTTCCCGAGGCACTGGAGAAATGGAGCGTTCCGCTCTTCGAGAAGGTGCTGCCCCGCCACCTCCAGATCATCTACGAGATCAACCGCCACTTCCTCGAGGAGCAAGTCGCGAAGCACTGGCCCGACGACGTGTCGAAGCTCGCCGAACTGTCCATCATCGAGGAAGGCTCCCCCAAGATGATCCGCATGGCCTACCTCTCCGTGGTCGGCAGCCACACCACCAACGGCGTCGCCGCCCTCCATACCGATCTGCTCAAGCGCTATCTCTTCAAGAGCTTCTACGAGCTCTTCCCCGGGCGCTTCCAGAACAAGACCAACGGGATCACCCCACGGCGCTGGCTGAAGGCCTGCAACGAAGGTCTCTCCGCCCTCATCGACCGCACCGTCGGCCCCGACTGGCCCGCCGACCTCGACCGGCTGCGCGGCCTCGAGGCCCATGCCGACGACCACGGCTTCCAAACCGAGTTCATGGCCGTGAAGCGGCGGAACAAGGAGCGCCTCGCCCGCTTCATCGAGGAGCGCTGCGGCATCGCGGTCGATCCCTCCGCCCTCTTCGACGTGCAGATCAAGCGCCTCCACGAATACAAGCGTCAGCATCTCAACCTGCTCAACATCCTCACGCAGTACCGCCGCCTCCTCCAGAATCCGGACCTCGACCTCGTCCCCCGGGTCTACGTCTTCGGGGCGAAAGCCGCGCCCGGCTACCAACTCGCCAAGCAGATCATCCACGCGATCAACGCGGTCGCCGAGGTCGTCAACAACGACGAACGCATCGGCGGGAAGATCAAGATCGCCTTCATCCCCAACTACGGCGTCACCGCCGCCGAGACCATCATCCCCGCGGCCGACATCTCCGAGCAGATCTCCACCGCGGGCAAGGAGGCCTCCGGGACGGGCAACATGAAGCTGGCCCTCAACGGAGCCCTCACCCTCGGCACCCTCGACGGGGCCAACGTCGAGATCAAGGAGGAGGTCGGTGACAAGAACATCTTCATCTTCGGCCTCACCGTCGAGGAAGTCGAGGACCTCTGGGCGAACGGCTACAATCCCTACGACGTCTACTGGGCGGACTCCGAACTGAAGGAAGTGATCGACTGGCTCACTTCCTCGGCCTTCGCGCCGAAGGGATCCTTCGACATGATCCGGGGGAGTCTCCTCGACGGCGGCGACCCCTTCCTCGTCCTCGCGGACTACCGCGCCTACGTCGAGACCCAGGGGCAGGTCGACCTCGCCTACCGCGACGCCTCCCGCTGGGCGAAGATGGCCATCCTCAACACCGCAAGGGTCGGAAAATTCTCGAGCGACCGCACCATCCGGGAGTACGCCGAGCAGATTTGGGGCTTGCCGCCGGCGTGCCTCTAGACGAGCGGTGTCCGTCCATGGACGACGAGACCGCCGCCAAGTACGTGCTCCTCGACTTCGAGCTGATCGCCCTCATCGCGCTTGCGGTGGGAGTGCTCGTCTACGCGGCTGCGAAGCGGCTGCGTAGACCCTCCGCGCCGGCATCGGAGGCCCTGCCGGACTACGACGGCTTCGACCTCGTCCTCATGTTCTTCCCGGCCCTGCTCTTCCTCCTCAACCCCATCGCCGAGGCCTTCATGGCGGAGAAAGGGGGAACGGCAGGCGAATCCGGAGGAAACGAGAAATCCTCGCCCGACGTCGTCTCGATCCTCGTGAGCATCGGCTATTTCACCTTCGTCGGCGTCATGACCTACGGTCTCATCGAGTGGGTGAGGAACCGCCGCGTCTCCGATCTCTTCGGTCTCCGCCGCCTTCGGCTCGGGACCATCGTCCTCATCTCCGTCCTCGGAGGCGTCGCCTCCCTCTTCCTCTGCGGCTGGCTCGTCGGCGGATTCGCCAACGACTATCTCGAAAGCCTTTTCGGCGAACTCGAGCTACAGGAGCCCGTGAAAATGCTGCGGGAATCCGACTCCACCCTCCATCTTCTCCTCTCCATCGCGATGGCCTGCGTCGCCGCTCCTCTCGTCGAGGAATTCCTCTTCCGAGGCTACATCTACGGCACGCTCCGCCATTTTACCCATCCTATCTTCGCCGCCGTCGTCGTCGGAGCGCTCTTCGCCGTGGTCCACGGCAACTTGCCCGCCCTTCTGCCGCTCTGGGTCTTCTCCCTCCTCCTGACCACGGCCTACGAACTGACCCGCTGCCTCTGGGTGCCGGTAGGCATGCATGTGGTCTTCAACGCCGCCAACATCGCCTTGATGCTGTCCCCGACGCCCGCGGAGTAGAGGAGGCGGGTCCGGCGACGTCCCCTACGAGAATTTCCCCCATGAGGATCGACATCGTCACCATCTTCCCCGAGATCGCGGAAGGGCCGCTCGGCGCCAGCATCATCGGCCGGGCCGTCGAGGCGGGCCGGGCCGAGATCCGCTGCCACGACTTGCGAGACTACACCTCCGACCGCCATCGCCAGGTCGACGACATGCCCTACGGCGGCGGACCGGGCATGGTGATGAAGCCGGAGCCCTTCTTCGCCGCCGTCGCCGACCTGAGGACGGAAAGGACGAAGGTGATCCTGATGACGCCGCAGGGCAGGTCCTTCCGTCAGTCCCGCGCCGTCGAACTGGCGCGGGAGGAACACCTCATCCTCCTCTGCGGTCACTACGAGGGTGTGGACCACCGTGTCGTCGAGGCGCTCGTCGACGAAGAGATCTCCATCGGCGACTACGTCCTCACCAACGGCACCCTCGCCGCCGCCGTCGTCGTCGATGCGGTGGTGAGACTCCTCCCCGGGGTGCTCGGCGACGAGCGCTCGGCCGAAGTCGAATCCTTCTCCGGCGACGGAAAGCGGCTCGAGGCTCCGCACTACACCCGCCCCGCCGAATTCGCGGGCATGGCCGTGCCGGAAGTGCTCCTCTCGGGCAACCACGGGGCCATCGCCGCGTGGAGGGAAGAACGGGCGCGGGAGCGCACCCTCGCCAACCGCCCGGACCTGATGGGAGAGTGAACCGGGAGCGAGGTTCGCGAGGATTTCGACGAACGCCCTTTGGAGCACCGGATGGGGGAGATTCTCACGAGTCTCTCCACAACCCCGTCACGACTTCCCCGAAGCATCGCCATAGGCATGCGACTCCACCACCTCCGCCTCGACGGTGATGACGCCATCGCGATCCGGACGCGCCCCGCGCGAGGCGAAGGAAGCCGCCTCGGCCGCGCCGACGACGCGGAAGCGGCTCCGCAGCGACGCCTCCAGCCGGGAACGCGCGAGCTTCCGCAGGGGTGGTGCGAGCAGGAGAATCCCGACGATGTCGGTGAAGAAGCCGGGAGCGATGAGAAGCACCCCCGCGAGGAGGATGAGGAGGCCGTCGATGACCGCCTCCGCCGGCAGCCGGCCCTGCGCCATCGCCTCGCGATACTTCGCAAGAGTGCGCAAACCCTGCGACCGCGCCAATGCCGCGCCGAGCACGCCGGTGAGGAGGATGATCGCGAGAGTGGGCAGGATGCCGATTTCGCGCCCGATCAGGACGAAGAGGATCAGCTCGATGAGCGGAACCGTGACGAAAAGCAGAAAGAGGCGGGCGAACATGGCGGTCAAGGGTTTGAACACGGCCAGCCCGCTTCGTTCAAGGAATCAGCGCGGACCCGCGTCGATCCGCGGTCCCCTTTGCCGGTTCATCCCTCCTCCGGGACGTTGCGGCAGTGCTTCAGCCGGTAGCCCCCGTCGACGGGCAGGATCGTGCCGGTGACGTAGTCGGCGTCGTCCGAGCAAAGGTAGACGGCCGCTTTGCCGATGTCCTCCGAGGTGCCGAGGCGGCCCCAGGGAAGCTTCCGCGCCTCGGCGGCCATGGTCTCGTCGCTGTAGTGCGCCCGCTCGCCGGGAGTGTCGATCCAGCCGGGCTCGATCGAGTTCACGTTGATGCGGTGCTCGAAGAGCTCCACCGCCATCGTCTGCATCATGGTGTTGAGGCCGGCCTTCGCCGCGCTGTAGGCGAGGCAGCGGGCATTGGGAACGCGGGCGAGGACGCTGGAGACGAAGACGACCTTGCCCGGCTTGCCCTTCGCGACGAGGTGGCGGCAGACGAGCTGGCTCATGTGGAAGCCTCCGAGGAGGGCCGATTTCAGGATCCCTTCGAAGACGGCGCCGTCGTAGTCGAGAAAGCTGGCGCGCTGGTTGTAGGCCGGCACGCTGACGAGGATGTCGAGCTCGCCGAAATGCGCAAGGGCCGCCGCCATGGCGGATTCGCAACCTTCGCGCGAAAAGGTGTCGGCTTCGATGGCAAGGCAGTCGACGCCGAGGGCACGGATCGTCTCGGCGGCTCCGGCCAGCTCTTCGCTGCCGGGCCGGTCCACGATCGCGAGCGAGGCCCCTTCCTTCGCGAGTTCCGTAGCGCAGCCCAGACCGATGCCGCGCGCGGCGCCGGTGACGATGGCGATCTTGTCCTTGAGTTTCATAGCGGGCGGACTCTAGACCACGCCTGCCGCCGAAGGAAGGGCAGATTCGCGCCCGTCAACGAATCTCCTGCCGGATGTCGCCGGGCCGCATCACCGACCTCAGGGACACCTCCGCCTCGCGCTCCTGCCCGAGCCATTCGAGGAGCACGGCGACGCGCTCGCCCGCTCCGACGAGGCGGGTGACGATCGTCTTCAGCCCCTTCATCGCCCCCTCCGTCACGACGATCTCGTCGCCCGGCTCGATCCGCTGGCAGACGATGCGGATCGCGTTCTCCTCCTCGGGGAATTCCCCGCGCAGCTCCTGGATGTAGTCGTCGTGGATCTGCGGGTAGAATTCGGCGAAATGCAGCACGCCCGTCACGCCGGAGGTCGCGTTCACCGTACGGAGGTCCTCCGCGAGGTCGAAACGGGCGAAGAAATAGCCGGGGAAGAGCGCCTCCACGAACCAGACCCGCCCCCGCCGCGTCGCTTTCTCGTAGCGGATGCGCGGGCAGAAGACCTCGTCGAGATGGGCGAACTGCTGGAGGTTCCGCGCGGCGATGTGCTCGCTCTTCGGACGGGAGCGGACGCAGAACCAGCCGGAAGGTGAGTCGGGGGCGGAATCGGGCATGGGGGCGGGCAATATAACCTTTTCGGCCACCGGGACAATGCCTCCACCGGCCTTTGGGAAAAATGCCCGGCGAGGAATTTCCCGAAATCGGGAGGCCGGAACGGTCTCCCGATCGCGAGCCTCCCCGCCCTTGCGCGAGCTCCCATTCTCCCTTACCAATCCCCTCCCCATCCAAGCCGCCCCGCCGGAGAACCCTCGATGTCCAGCCCCCATCCTCAGCCGTCCCCGCGCGCCCTCGACCTCGCCACCGCCTCCTCCGACGAAATCGCGGAGGACCGCCGCGCCGTCTTCCGGCGGCTCCTCGGCTATGTCCGCCCGCTGAAGGCACGCCTGCTCTGGGGCATCTTCTTCGGCATCCTCGCCGGCGTCTTCAACGGAGCCCTCCTCCTCGTGCTGAAATCGGTCTTCACCATCGTTCTCCCCGCCTCCCAAGGCGAGGAGATCCAGACAGTCTACCGCCCTTTCGAGGATCTCCAGCTACCGGCTCTCGCGAACTTCGAGATCCCCGCCCCCCAGCTTCCTCCCGACAAGGAGTGGATCTTCGTCCTCCTCGTCTGCCTCAGCATTCCCGTGCTCCTCCTCGTCCGCGGGGCCTTCTACTTTCTCCACCAGTACTGCATGCTCTGGATCAACCTGAAGGTGCTCCATCGCCTCCGCGAGGAGACCTTCACCAGCCTCATGCGCCAGTCCCTCGCCTTCTACAACACGGTGAAGCAGGGCGAGCTGATCCAGACCGTGGCGAACCAGACCCGGACCACCGCCGACGCCGGCAGCCAGCTCCTCAGCGGACTGATCCAGCATCCCGCCGCCATCGTCTCCATCGTCTTCATGGTCGTGATGATGGATCCGCTCTACACCTTCGGCGCCCTCTTCGTCTTCCCCCTCTGCATCGTCCCCGTCGCCCTCATCAGCCGGAAGGTGCGCAAGGCCGGAGGCCGGGAGGAGCAGGAGTCCGAAGGACTCATGGTCACCCTGCATGAGAGCTTCTCCGGGATCCGGCTGGTGAAGGCGAACGCCCGCGAGGACTACCAGTGCGAGCGCTTCAACCAGGGCAGCTACCGCATCAACAAGTTCATCATGCGCTGGAAGAAGGCGATGGAGATCTCCAGCCCCATGGTCGAGATCGTCGGCGCGCTCGGCATCTCCATCGGCATGGTCTACGCCTGGTACACGCAGATCAAGCCCGAGACCTTCCTGACCATCAATCTCGGCCTCATGAGCATCTATCCGCACGCGAAGATGCTCAGCCGCATGCAGGTGCAGCTCCAGAAATGCCACGTCGCGGCGGCGAAGGTCTTCGGCTACATCGACGCCGTTCCCGACGTGCGCGACCGGCCCGGCGCCGTCGTCCTGGACGATTGCCGCGGCGAGATCGAGCTGCGCGACGTGCGCTTCTCCTACTCCGAGGACGTCGCCGCGCTCGACGGCGTCAGCCTCCGCTTCGAGCCGGGTAGGAAATACGCCCTCGTCGGCCACAGCGGTTCGGGCAAATCGACCCTCCTCTCCCTCGTGATGCGCTTCTACGAAGTCGACGGCGGAGCCATCCTCCTCGACGGGCGGGACATCCGCGA
Organism: Verrucomicrobiales bacterium; assembly: GCA_037190325.1. Lineage (GTDB taxonomy): Bacteria > Verrucomicrobiota > Verrucomicrobiia > Verrucomicrobiales > DEV007 > Arctic95D-9. Next base: position 233,554 of record JBBCIU010000022.1, read on the forward strand.
CTGCACCCAGGACTCCCTGCGCGGGCAGATCGGCCTCGTCAGCCAGGAGACCTTCCTCTTCCACGACACCATCCGGAACAACCTGCGCTACGGCCGTCTCGACGCCACCGACGGGGAGATCGAGCAGGCCGCCCGGCTCGCCCACGCCCACGAGTTCATCATGGCCCAGCCGCAAGGCTACGACACCATGCTCGGCGACAAGGGCTGCACCCTCTCCGGCGGCCAGCAGCAGCGTCTCTCCATCGCCCGCGCCATCCTCCGCGACGCTCCCATCCTCTTCCTCGACGAGGCCACCTCGGCCCTCGACTCGGAATCGGAGAAGGCGATCCAGGAGGCTCTCGCCGGTCTCTCCCGCGGAAAAACCGTCGTCGCCATCGCCCACCGCCTCTCCACCGTCCTCGATTCCGACGAGATCGTCGTGATGAGCCGCGGCCGCGTCCTCGACATGGCCCCTCACGAAACGCTCCTGGAGCGCTGTCCGGAGTACCGCCAGCTCCACCAACTGCAGTTCGCGGAGGGGTAGGGCCGCCATCCCGTCCGAAAAAGGACGAAATGGCGCATTTTTCCTCGCATTCCGCCTTGTGGCGGCGTTTCATGTTCTCGCCTCCGCCATTCCCCTGCCCTTCCAAGCATCGTGACTTCCCCGCCCCTTCCCCCGCCTTCCCGTCGCGTCGTGGTCACCGGATTGGGTGCCGTTACTCCGGTTGGGCTTGATGTGGAAAGCTCGTGGCGCGCCGTCGTCGAGGGCCGCTCCGGAATCGGACCGGTCACCCTCGTGCCCGTCGACCATCTGCCGGTCCGCATCGCCGGCGAGGTGAAGGGCTTCGACCCCACCCTCGCGATGGAGGCCAAGGAGGCCCGGCGCGCCGACCGCTTCGCCCAGTTCGCCGTCGCCGCCGCGCGCGAGGCGATCCGCCACGCCGACCTCGTCATCGACGACACGAACGGCGAGGACATCGGCGTCATCATCGGATCGGGCGCCGGCGGCGTCCAGACCTACACCGACAACCAGCACGTCATGGACGACCGCGGGGCCGGGCGGCTCAATCCGCTCATGATCCCCATGATCACCGCCGACTCGGCCTCCGTCCAGGTCAGCATCCAGACCGGCGCCCACGGCGTCACCTTCGGCGTCGCCGCCGCGTGCTCCACCGGCAACGATGCCATCGCCCAGGCCTTCTATGCGATCCAGCGCGGCGACGCGAGCGCCATGATCACCGGCGGAGCCGAAGCCGCCGTGACCCACCTCGGCCTCGTCGGTTTCAGCCAGCTCCGTGCCCTCTCGCGGCGCAACGACGATCCGCAGCGCGCCTCGCGCCCCTTCGACCGCGACCGGGACGGCTTCGTCCTCAGCGAAGGAGCCGGGATCCTCGTGCTCGAATCGCTCGAATCCGCCCTCGCCCGCGGGGCCGAGCCTCTCGCCGAGATCCTCGCCTGCGCCGCGACCTCCGACGCCGTCCACCTCACCGATCCCGACCGCGAAGCCGCGCAGGCCTCGCGCGCCATCAGCCTCGCCCTCGCCAAGGCCGGCGTCGCTCCCGGGCAGCTCTCCTACATCAACGCCCACGCCACCTCGACGAGCATCGGAGACGTCTCCGAAGTCCGCGCCCTCAAGCGCGCCCTCGGCGACGCCGCCTACGCCATCCCCGTCTCCTCGACCAAATCCGTCACCGGTCACCTCCTCGGCGCCGCCGGGGCGGTCGAGGCGATCTGGTGCGTGCGGGCCATGCACGACAGCCTCCTGCCCCCCACGGTCAATCTCGAAAACCCCGATCCCGAGTGCGATCTCGACTTCGTTCCCAACACCGCGCGCCCCGCCGAAATCGACATCGCCCTGTCCGCGGCCTTCGCCTTCGGCGGGCACAACTCGATGCTCGTCTTGAGGAAATGGAAGTCGGTTGAGAGATGAGGGTTGAGAGTTGAGAGGCTGAAAATGTGCGGCTTTCGCCGGAACCCAGGCTCACCCGAAGGGTGAGTCGCCGGATCGAGGCCACTCGCTGATTCCGGGCCTCTCGGCCCTCATCTCTCAACTCAATCCCCGCGTGACGAATTCGCCACACGGCGAGGCACCCGGCCGTCACGAAACGATTGCGGGACGCCGCTCGCCGCCGGATGGTTCCCACCGTGGACCTGCCTTCCCTGGATTCCCCTCTCTATCTCATCGACGCCATCGGCCCCTTCTTCCGTGGCTACGAGCGCTTCCGCATCAACTGGTCGAAGCTGCCTTGGATACGCTTCCAGAAGATGGACCCGGACGAGCTCCGCGACGCCTTCGGAACCATCCGCAGGGACATGACCGCCTTCTGCCGCAGCGTCGCCGCGATCGGCTACAACGGCGTCACCCTCGACGACGTGCCCCACCTCGCGAGGCACGAAGGCTACGAAGCGCCCATCGCCGAACGCATCGAGATCCATCGCGCGGAGTTCCGCGAGCTCTTCCGCCTCGTCCAGGCCGAGGGGCTCCACGTCTACCTGACGATGGACATCCTCACCCTCACACCCGCGCTCGAAAAGCGCCTCGGGCGGAGCGAACGGAAGCGGAACGAGTTCCTCGTCTCGCTCCTCGACCGCTTCTTCGACGACTTCCCCGAGGTCGCGGGAGTGGTCCTGCGCATCGGGGAAAGCGACGGACTCGACGTGAAGGAGGACTTCCGCAGCCGCCTCGTCCTCAAGAGCCCGGCGATGGTGAACCGCTGCCTCAAGTCCATCCTCCCCGTCTTCGAGCGCCACCGCCGCCGCTGCATCTTCCGCACCTGGACGGTGGGCGCGCACGAGGTCGGCGACCTGATCTGGAGGCACGCGACCCTCGAAAAGACCCTCGCCGGCATCGCGAGTCCCGCCCTCGTCCTCTCGATGAAGTACGGCGAGTCGGATTTCTTCCGCTACCTCTCCCTGAACCGGAACTTCTTCGTCACCGACCTGCCCAAGATCGTCGAGCTGCAGACGCGGCGCGAGTACGAGGGCTGCGGCGAATACCCCAGCTTCGTCGGAGGGGACTACGAGCAACTCGCCATCGAGCTGCGCGACGCGCCGAACGTCGTCGGCATCTCCGTGTGGTGCCAGACGGGCGGCTGGACACCCTTCCGCCGCCTCGCCTTTCTCGACCCCGCGGCGATCTGGACGGAGATCAACACCTTCGTCACCCTGCGCCTCTTCAAGCACGGCGAGCTCGTCGAGGAGGCCGTCTCGCATCTGCCCGGCGTCGAGGACAAGCCCGCCCTCCTCGAGCTGCTCCGACTCTCCGAGGAGGCCGTACTCCAGCTCCTCTACCTGCCCGACTTCGCCCGCCAGCGCTTCTACTTCCGGCGCGTCCGCATCCCTCCCCTCCTCGGTGTCTACTGGCACCACCTCTTCGTGGCCCATTCGATCCAGCGGATGCTCGACCACCTCGTCGAGGACGGCGAAGCCGCGATCCGCGCCGGACACGCCGCCATGGCGAAGATCCGGCGTATGCGCACCCTCGCCCTGCAATGCGGCCTGCCCGAGGAGGACATCGAATACATGGAGTACACCTTCGGCCTGATCGCCCTGGCGAGGGAGTATTTCTTCCGCCCCGACGACGACGGGATCCGCCCCCGGCTGGAGAAGGCCAAGAAGCAGTACAAGCGCCGCTACCCGCGCGGCAGCCGCTTCCGCTATTCGGTGAAGTACGACTTCAAGCCCTTCAAGCTCGGAAGCCGCTCCATCGGCCTCTGCTTCAAGTACCTCGTGCGCCGCACCCCCGACTACCGCTTCATCGACAAGATCATCGGCCTGCGCCTGCTCTCCTTCGCCTACTTCGCCCTGAAGCGGTCCAGGCCCAAGATCGTCCCGAAGATCGCGCGCAAGAGCGCGATGGGGATCGACGCGATCTTCAAGTGAAGGGGGGGATCGGCCTGCCACAAAAAAGGCCCCCGTCGCCGGGAGCCTTTCTCGTTGGGGATGTCCTTTGCAGGGCGACGACTCAGTAGTCGAGCGCGACGCTGTTGGAAGCGTCGGGGATGAGCTGCTCGTTGCCGGCCGCGATGCAGGACGAGGCCCGCTCCACCCATTGCGTCACCTGAACCTCCGCGAAGCGGGGAAGGGCGGAAGGCTTGTTGAGGGCCTCCGGCAAGTCGATGCCGGCATTTTCGAGGGCGGTGCGGAGTTCGTCGGAAAGGCCCGGCACCTCGATCTCGCTCGCGCCGAGATAGCGGATCGCCTTCTCCGCGGGACTGCCCTTCCATTTGATCTCGCTGCGCTTGTCGCCGGGAAGATGGGCGATGACGTAGTCCGCCTGGTCGGAGAAGATTTCGGCAAGGTCGCAGATCTCCTCGTTGCACCGCTCGCTGCGGGTGTCGGGAATGACGAGGGTCATCTCGGCGTCGATTTCGGCGAGCAGATTCTCGAGATCCTCGGATTCGAAGAGATCGCCCCAGTTGCGCGCGGCGCCGGAGTGAACGTCCAGAATCACCGCATCGTGCCGGTCGATCGCGGCGATGAGCTGCGACACTTCGAACTGGTCCTCCAGATCCCAGAACTCGCCCGGGAAGGAATCGGTCATGTCCATCTCATTCGAAGTCACGAGAAGATGCTTCACCTCTTCGGATTTGAGATGGTGGGAAAGGACGCGCGCGAGGGCGGACTTGCCTGAGCGCTCCAAATCATTGACGACGACGATTAATTTTTTCATGGCAAATCAGACTCTACGGATTCAGTATAAAATTTATGATTTTTACCGCAAGCTTATTTTTATGAAAAGTTAAAAATAAGATAATTCTTGGAATTCAAATTTTCACCGGATCGTTCGAGTTTCGAGGAGGAGGGGGTGTTTCGGAGGCGGACCGTCGCTCGGACACGCCTTGTGTATTCGGCGACACAGACCTTGCCGGATCGGGAAATGTTCAAAAATTCTCTTCCGAAAGCGTTTTTGCCGACGGCAAATCGCGGCGGGAACGCGAAAGGCGCCCCCTCCTGGAACGAACCTTGCGGGATCCAGCCTCCGCCAGCGGCCAGGTGACGGGCTTTTTCTTTGACGGGTCTGGAATCCTCTCTAGTGTAGCCCTCCGCTCCTACCGCGGGGCATTCGACCTCCGGGGCCGTCCCATGGTGCGTCCCCCTCTCTTCTACAGAAACACGCTAATCCCACACTTATGGCCTCCTACGGAATCAACGGCTTCGGACGCATCGGACGCATGGTCCTTCGTGCCATGTCCGACGAACAGCTCAAGAAAGTCGTCGCGATCAACGACCTCACCGACAACAAGACGCTCGCCCACCTGCTCAAATACGACTCCACCGCCGGGCGCTACGCGGGCACGGTCGAATACGACGACGAGTCCATCACCGTGAACGGCCACCGCATCCTCGCGACGGCCGAGAGGGATCCCGCCAACCTCGACTGGGCCGGCAAGGGCGTCGCCGTCGTCCTCGAATCGACCGGATTCTTCGTGGACCGCGACGGTGCCGGCAAGCACCTCGAGGCGGGCGCGAAAAAGGTCATCATCTCCGCTCCGGCGAAGAACCCCGACCTCACCTTCTGCATCGGGATCAACTCCGGCCTCTACGACCCGGACAAGCACCACATCATCTCGAACGCCTCCTGCACCACGAACTGCCTCGCGCCCATGGTGAAGATCCTCAACGACGAGTTCGGGGTCGAGAAGGGGTTCATGAGCACGATCCACTCCTACACCGGCGACCAGCGCATCCTCGACGCACCCCACAGCGACCTGCGCCGCGCCCGCACCGCCGCCGAGAACATCGTGCCCTCCAGCACCGGGGCGGCCTCCGCGATCGGTCTCGTCATCCCCGAGCTGAACGGCAAGCTTCAAGGCGGCGCCTTCCGCGTCCCCACCCCGACCGGCTCGGTCACGGACTTCAGCGCGATCCTCTCGAAGGAAGTCAGCGCGGCCGACATCAACGCCGCCTACAAGGCCGCGGCCGAAGGCCCGCTCAAAGGCATCCTTCTCTACACCGAGGATCCGATCGTCCTCAAGGACATCGTGGGCGACCCGCACTCCTGCATCCTCGACGCCCAGCTCACCATGTCGCAAGGCAACTTCGTCAAGGTGGTCGGCTGGTACGACAACGAGTGGGGCTACTCCAACCGTGCCGTCGACGCCATGGAGCTGGTCGGTCAGGGGCTCTGATCCCGCCGCCGGTTCCCTTGATCTTCTTCAAGCAAAGGAGCGCCCCCGACCGCCTGGTTGGCGGGCGCTTTTTCTTCCCAGCCTCCCAGCCTCCGCCCTCCCACCGTACAAGCGGGACGCCTGTGTTCCGACCTTCTATCTTCCCACCTTTCACCGCGGCCGCAGGCCGCCCCCCCTCAGATGCCCAAGCTCTCCATCCGCGATCTCCAACCCGCCGGCAAACGCGTCCTCATGCGCGTCGATTTCAACGTGCCGCTCGACGATTCCCTCCAGATCACCGACGACACCCGCATCCGCGCGGCCCTCCCCTCCATCGAGCATCTCGCCAAAGCAGGCGCGAAGGTGATCCTCATGTCCCACCTTGGCCGTCCCAAGGGTGCTCCGAACCCGAAATACTCGCTCAAGCCCGCCGCCGACCGTCTCGCCGAACTCACGGACGCCCCCGTGCATTTCGCCGAGGACTGCGTCGGTGAAAAGGCCGAGGCCGCCGTCGCTGCGCTGAAGGACGGCGAAATCCTCCTCCTGGAGAACGTCCGTTTCCATCCGGGCGAGGAGAAGAACGATCCCGAATTCTCCAAGCAGCTCGCCTCTCTGGGCGACCTCTACGTCAACGACGCCTTCGGTACCGCCCACCGCGCCCACGCCTCCACCGCCGGGGTCACCGAGCATCTCAGTCCCTGCGCCATGGGCTTCCTCGTCGAGAAGGAGCTCGAGTACCTCGTCGACAAGCTCGAGGAACCGGCCCGTCCCTTCGTCGTCATCATGGGCGGGGCCAAGGTCTCGGACAAGATCGAGGTCCTCAACCGTCTCATGGGCAAGGCCGACGCGTTCATCATCGGCGGGGCCATGGCCAACACCTTCCGCCTCGCCCAGGGCCACCAGATCGGCAACAGCCTCGCCGAGCCCGACAAGACCGACCTCGCCCTCCAGATCCTCGACAAGGCCGAGAAGGGCGGCATCGAGTTCCTCCTCCCCGCCGACACGCGCCACACCGCCGAGTTCGCCGACGACGCGCCCACGGAGGTGACCGCTCCCTGGGGCGAAGGCGGGTCCATCCCCGACGGACGCGAAGGCATCGACATCGGCGACAAGGCCATCGAGGAGTTCTCCAGGAAGATCGCCGAGGCCGGTACCGTCGTCTGGAACGGTCCCATGGGCGTCTTCGAGAAGCGTGGCTTCGACATCGGAACGAAGGCGGTGGGCAAAGCCATCGCCGAGAACGCGAAAGCCGTGAAGATCGTCGGAGGGGGCGACTCCGTCACCGCTGCGAACCAGTTCGGCTTCGGCGAAGCGATGGACCACATGTCCACCGGCGGCGGAGCCTCCCTCGAACTGCTCGAAGGCAAGGAGCTCCCCGGCATCGCGGTTCTGGACGACAAGTGAAGCTAGGAGCCAGAATTCAGGAGCTAGGAGCCGGAATCAAAGCCAAACCAGCTGAAGAGCTAAACCGTCAATCGCCACACAGCCAAAAATGAGTCGAAAATCCATCATCGCCGCGAACTGGAAGATGAACATGACGCCATCGGAAACGGCGGCGTTCCTCGATCCCTTCCTCAAGTCCTTCCCCGAGCCGACTCCGGTCGAGATCGTCGTGGCTCCGCCCTTCGTCTCGCTGGCGAAGGCGGCGGAACTTCTCGCCGGCCAGTCCGCCGTCGGGCTTTCCGCGCAGAACATGTCGCACGAGGCCTCCGGCGCCTTCACCGGGGAGACGAACGCGGCCATGCTCAAGGAAGTCGGTTGCCAATACGTCATCCTCGGCCACAGCGAACGCCGCTCGCTCTACGGAGAGGACGACGCGGTCATCAACCAGAAGCTCCACGCCGCCCTCGCCGCCGGCTTCGTCCCCATCCTCTGCATCGGCGAATCGCTCGAGGAGCGTGACGGCGGGCAGCTCGAGTTCGTGCTCTCGCAACAGCTCGAAGGCAGCCTAGCCGGCCTCGACGCCTCGCAGGTGCCGGGGATCGTCATCGCCTACGAACCCGTCTGGGCCATCGGCACGGGCCGCACCGCCACGCCGGAGCAAGCCCAGGAGACCCAGGCCTACGTCCGCAGCGTGGTCGAGCGTCTCTTCGGTCGCGACGTGGCCGAGGCCATCCGCATCCAGTACGGCGGCAGCGTCAAGCCGGGCAACGCGGGCGAACTGATCGGCCAGCCCGACATCGACGGCTTCCTCGTCGGCGGCGCCAGCCTCGATCCGGTCAGCTTCGCGGAAATCGTGAAGGCGGGGTTTTGAGGCCCCTGCAGCCGCGATCCTCGAGCGCGGCTCGGACGTTCGTCGAGGCCGATGGCCTTGGCGGCTATAGGCTCAGGCGTTCTTCCAATCCCGCCCGCCATTTCCTCGCCGCTTCTCCGGGCATCGCGCCGGTTCCGTCGACGTGCTTGTCGTAGAAGGCGACGAGCCGTTCGCGGATCTCGCGTCGCGTCGCCAGGGGAAGCAGTTCGGCCTGGGCGAAATGCTTTGGCTTCGGGCTCGCGTTCTGCGCGACGCAGCGGTAGAGGAAGAGCCGGTCGTAGGTGCTGCGCAGGGAAAGCCGCCCGAGCTCGCGGAAGGCCTCCCGGAGAACCTCCGGCGTCTCGTCGAACTGGCAGAGCAGATGCGCCAGCTCCACCCCGAAGACCCAGTCGGGACTTCGGTAGCGGTGGGTCGGATCGTAGATTCCCGCCGTCTCCCACGCGACGATTCCGAGGGTCTGCCGCACGAGGCTGAGGAGGTAGGCGTCCATCGCCTTCTTCCCAAGGTGCTTGCCGCCCTTCCAGAGCAATTCCGATCCGGCGATCCATCCCGCCGCGAGGAGTGGGTTGGAGGTCATCAGCAGCTTGCCGCCGTGCCAGAGATAGCGCACCGGCGCAAGGTAGGGCTGGAGTTCCTCGTACTTGCGGTAGACCTTGCTCGCGGTGCGGATGTGCTCCGAGACCTTTCGCAGGTTCATCTCCTTCACTTCGAGAATGGGCAGTTCCTCGAGCAGAAGGATGACCTGGAGCGAGGCCCGGTTCACCGCCTTGAAAAGGCTTTCCAGATTCAGCTCGAGCAGGGGCAGCTCGGATTCGGGTTTGTAGACGCGGGCGATCGCCTCGGTGAAGGAAGCGAGATCGAGCAGCAACTGCCGGGCCTCGAAACGCCCGCTGGTCCAATAGACGCCGCTGGAGAAGCGCTGCAGGACCCGGTCGGATTCCTGATCGATCAGCTCGGCGACACGCGCATCCATGTTCAGGTGGGCCTCGTCCTTCCAATCGACGGTCTGGAGCGTCTTGAAATCGGGAAACTCCATCCACTCGCCGTAGGCCATGAGGATGCGCCCGACATCCTGCCGCTTCGCCTCAAGGCGGTCCGCCTCGGTGCGGATCGCCCGCCGCGCGAGCTCGACAATCTCCTCCTCGCCGCCAGGCCCCTGCGGGAGCGCGACCGGCAGTCTCCAGAGGACAATCACGAGCAGGCCCGCCAGCGACGCGGCGAAGACCAGCCACTTCGCCCAAACCGGCTCGATCCCCGCGAAGATGGCGACCGCGCAGAGAGCGGCGAAGAGCAGGCCCGCGAGGAGGCGCGCCCCTCTCGTCAGCCGTGAACGGGCTTGCAGGGCCGAGATTTCCTTCGCCGCCGCTTCAACTTTGCTTTCGATTGGAGCCATTCCCTGGCCAGCACTCTCTTCCATCGGTCGCATCGAGCGTATCGCCAAATGGGCTTCTCCGCATCAAGTTCGTCTCTGCCTGAACGCGCAAGCGTGCCCCGCCAACGCCCGGCATCCGTCGAATCCTTGGCCTGCCTCCCCTGGACGGGAGTCCATGCCCCCTTCAACTGTCTTCCGCCCCGACCGCGTCGTAAAGCCGCGCCAGTTCGAGAAGCAGGGCCTCCAGCCTCGCGTAGTAGTCCGACTCGTCGAGCGAGGCTTTCGTTCGCCGCAGATCGACCACCTGGCGCTCCAGCGCGTCGCGCCTTTCGCGCTGCTCCGGGGAAAGCCGCCGCTCGAAATCGTTTCTCACGAGCACTTTCTGCGCCGCCAGATCCCCATCCGGTCGGGCCTCCGGCGAAGGGGCCTGAGTCGGGGTGGTGCCTTCGTACCACTCCGAGCGCGAGCCGAGCCCGTCGCCATTGTCGTCGAGCAGCGCGTGCTCCGTGGCAAGACGGCCCGCCCCCTTGTAGAATTCGGCGACCCTGCCGGCAGCAAAGAGGAAAGCCTCGAGGAGGGAGACTTGCTCGTCGTTGTCGAGGTCGGCCTCCCCGCTGCCGCCGACGGCTTCGGCGAAGAACTTGCCGAAACGCGCGTAGCTCTGCTCGCCCTCGTTCTTCGTCGCGGTGATGACGAGGCGTCCCGGTTTGGCGAGCGTGCGGACGAAGGAGCCGCTCGCCGAGGCGGTGTTGATCACGGCGAGACGGCCCGGGTAGGCCTCGAGCCACGAGGCGAGCTCGCGGTCGCTCACGTCAGGACCGCGCAGATTGAACTTCACCTCGCGCTGGTCGAAGGTGCCGTGTCCCACGAGGACGAGCCAGAGCTCGGGCGAGGTCTCGGCGGCAAGCTTCGTTTTGAGCCGTTCCGCGTCGCTTGGCCCGCCCTCGGCCGGGGGATCGAGTCCGATCACCTCGATCGCCGCCTCGCCGCGTTTGGCCGCGTCGACCCAGAGGGCGGCGGTCTCCTGAAAGGCCTTGCCGAGTTCCTCCGTCCCGCCGCCGCCCACGGCGACGAGGATCTTCAGCCCGGATTCGGCGTGCAAGGTGGGAGCGAAGAGGAGCAGGAGGAGGCAAAGGATTCGGATCATGTCAGGATCGAAGGAGAAATGTGAACGGGCATCCTGCCCATGCTCCGTACGGCAACGCGGTGGAGCGGATGAAGTCCTCGCCGCCTCCGGACGTCGAGGACAGAGGCATGGGCTGGAAGCCCACGCGACGGGCGGCACCAAGCCAATGGACGGAAGGAGCCCTCCTCATACCGCCCCCTTTCTCCTCCGCAATCCCCATTCCCCGAGAAAGCACGCCAAGGCCAGCAGGAACAGCCAGGGCGTATGCCAGAGAGGACGCTGCTTCACCTCGACGACGGGCAGATCGAGGGCCTCGATCCATCCGGGGAGACGGGCCAGCTCGTCGGAAGTCAGCAACCTGCCGCCGGTCGCGGCGGCGAGGCGCGACAGCATCGCCGTGTCGGGGCCGATGCGGGCGAACTCGGCGGCCTCGGGATTGAGCGCGCGCGCGACAGCACCGACGCCGATCTCCCTGCCTTCCCAGTCGATCACCTTCGCCTCGATGCGGTAGCCCTCACTCTCCTCGGAGAGGTGCTCGGCCGTGAAGAGACCGGGCTCGTCGAGGGACGGCTCGGCGGCGAGCTGCCGGACGGAACCGTCGAGGTCCTTCACTTCGAGGAGGACGGTGGCGTCGTCCTGGGGATCGAAGCGGAGATCGCGCACCCGGACCGAGACCTTCGTCACGGGAATCGCTCCGTCGTTCGACTCCTCCTTGGCCACTTCGACGCGGGCGGGCACGTCGGTGACGGCCCAACGGAGGAACTGACGCCACATCTTGCCCAGCTCGGCCTGCTGCTCGGCGTCCTTCATCCCCCATCGCCAGAAATCGGCGACGGTGACGGCGGCAGCCCTCCCCATGCCGTAGCGGTGCGTGATGAGAGCGGGCAGGACCCGGCCCTCGCGGTCGGTCACGGTGGAAAGGATGCTCGCCCCGGGCTTGATCGAGGGAATGCGGTTCACCGCGAAGAAAGGAGGCATGTGGGCAAGGCGGATTTCCTCCTCTTCCTGGCCGGTCCGGAGCCGCATCCAATCCTCCAGCCAGCCTTCGCGGGTCAGATTGTAGGCCGCCTCGAGCGCGGGTCCGTTGCCGTCGGCGTGGTCGAGGTAGACGGGGAGAAGGCGCCCGACGGGGGTGTTGTTCCAGCCCCCCTGCTGGAAGCTCTCCTGCCCGCCCAGCATCACGACCGTGCCGCCGCGCACGGAGACGAAGCGGTCGATCAGCTCCTGCTGCTCCTGGGTGAAGAACTCGGCCTCGAGATCGTCGATGACGATGGCGCGGTAGGCGGCGAGCAGCTCCTCCGCCGTCTTCGGAAACCCGTCGCGCAATTCCTCCGGTGTGGCGGTGTTGAGCCGGACGAGGACGGGTTCGTCGTAGCGCTGCGCCTCCTCGGGAATCTCGCGGTTGAATCCGCGGAAGAGCGGGTTGCTGCTTTCGCCGGAATGGCCGCGCCACTCGAATTTCGGCTCGCGCTTCGCGATGCGGAGGAGGCCGACGAGGTCGAGTTCGGCGTCGCCGGCGATGGCACGGCGGAGAAATTTGTATTCCCAGTTCGGCCGGCCCGCGAGATAGAGGACGCGGTAGGGGCCGGAACCGCGGTCCACCGGGAGGCGCAGGCGGTCGTTCTTCTCCGTCAACTGCGCCAGAGGCGCCGCGGCGGTCTGACGGATCCCGACGGTGAGAAAGGAGACACCGGACGGCACTCCGCCGAGACGCAGGCGCACGGGGACCGAACGGCGCCCCGTACCGGCGGGAAAGACGAAATCCTTTTTCCCGATCTCCTCGTTCTTCTCGTTCAGGACGTAGATCTCGACCGGATCGGGAAACTCGCCCAAGGCGGCGGCCTCGACGTTCAAGGTCACCTGCGCGTCTTCGAACTGCGTCGTCGCCGCATCGACCCGGGCCACGGCGAGGTCCCGGGCGGCGGGATCGGCGGCCCCCGGGACCACGGGAAAGACGGGAACGCGCTCCTTCCGGGGCAGGGCCTCCTGCGCGGCGACGAAGGCCTCGAGCGCGGCGGGGTCGGTGGCGTTGCCGTCGCTGAGCAGGACGACGGCCGCGAGAGGACGGCCACGAAAACGCATCGCGAGGTTTTCGAGAGCCGCACCGAGGGTGGAGCTGTTGCGCGAGAAGTCGAGCCCGGAGAAATCGGGGACCTGGCGCAGACCGCGGTCGAAGAGAAAGGGCTGGACGCGGAAGGTGCGGCCGATCGCCGCGATCCAGGCGGGCGGCTGGTCGGGCGCGGGACCGACGAGGGCGGACCGCAGGGCGGCGGAGGGCGGTTCCCGCCCCTCGCCGAGAGGCACGCCGAGACCCGCGGAGTTGTCGGCGAGGATGGCGACGTCGTTCGAATGCCTCTTCGGCGTCTCGTCGCGGCGGACCGGTTCCATCAGCGCCAGGGCGAGGAGGACGAGGCCCAGTCCCTTCAGCGCCATCGCGGTGGCCTTCGCTCCGCCGTGCAAGGGCGAACGGCGGTAGGCGAGGACGAGCACAACGAGCGCCCCGGCGCCGAACAGCGCGGCCACCCAGCCCCACGATTCGTTGGCGAAGGCGATGGTGGCGAGGGGGGTCATGCAGGGGTGGAGGTCTTGTAGCCGGGGTCATCGACCTCGGAGGGGGTACGCCGTGTTTCCAGAACGCGCAACGACCGGCCTCGATGAGACCGGCTACAGGGGAAAGAGAAGCGGGAGGCGAGGAAGTGCGCGACGCGCTCACCGATCCCGAAAGAGGGGACGGCCCAGTCCCGAGGCTCGTCGGCGGAGACGATGGAAACGAGGGGAGCACGGGCATCCCGCCTTGCCATGAGGGGTCGGCCCGCCGCACAGGGGGGACGCCTGTGTTCCGGTGGCGTATGCGTTCGGGAAAACATCATGGTTCAATTTCCCGCTCCCAGCTCCTCGTAGTAACGCCGCACGAGATCGCGGAACTCGCTGGGGACGGGATCCCGGTCGATGGGGGCGACGGGGTTCTCGCGGTTCAGCTTGGCGAGCTCCTCGCCGACGCGCTGGCGCAGTTCGACGAGGGGCTCGGTGATCTTCCGGTTGATCGTCGCCGCGCCCGGCGGCAACTCGTCGCGGCGGTAGTCGATGCGCATCGCACGGGCCTCGTCGCGGACGCGGGCGACGGCGTTGCGGAGTTCCTCCTGCGGCAGCATCTCCTCGAGGCTGCCGAGTCGGTCGCTCCATTGGCCGTAGTCCTCGCCCGTGATCGGCCCGGGACGTCGCTCCTCGGAGGCCTCGTCGAAGAAGAGCGCGCCGCCCGTCGGCAGGCCTTCGTGGCGGTCGTCGCCGCCGTTGTTGAGGGCTCCTCCTCCGCCAGAGCTGCCGCCACCCGCCGCGAGCTGACGGCCGCTCGCCTGGCTTTGGCCCTGTCCGTTCTCCGCAGGTCCTTCGCCGGGAGTCTCACCCTGGCCTTTCGCCTTCCCGTTCTCGGTTCGGGCTTCGCCAGGCGTTTGGCCCTCCCCTTGGCCTTCCCCCTTTCCATTCCCGGCCAAGCCTTCGACCGGTGTTTCGCCCTCGCCCTCGCCCTCGCCCTCGCCTTTGCCCTTTGCTTGTTCCTCACCTGGCGACCCTTCGCCCTTCCCCTTTTCGGCGAGGCTTTCCTCCCGGCCTTCGCCGGACCCTGTCGGGTCTCCGGTCTGCCCCTCTTCGGTCCTCTCCCCTTCGGCGAGCCGCTCGGCCTCGGCCTTCGACTCCTCGATCAGCTTGTCGAGTTCGGACCTCGCGAGGCGAAGGGCGTCGGACTCGTTCCCGAGAATCTTTTCGGCGGCTTTCTCGACCCGGTCCTTGATCTCCCCGATCCCACGGGAGGCCGCCTCCCCCGCGGCGAGGGCCTGGTCGGTGCGGTTGTAGAAAGCCAGCTCGCTGGCCTCCTCCAACGACTCCTCGACCTGATTCGTCGTCGCGTCCCGCACGGCTTCGTAGAGCGCGTTGGAAAGGAGAGGCTCGGTCGGTTCGGCCTGCTCGCTGAGGGTGCGCATGGCTTCGAGAACTTCGGAGAGCTTCCGTCTCTGGTCGGCGAGGGACTGGGCGAGTTCGCCGCGCTGGGGCTGCGAATCGGCGGAAAAAGGACCCTCCGCCGGAGCCTCGGCGAGCGCCTCGAGCTGTTCGCCGAGGGCATCCTGACGTTCCGCCAATTCGCGGGCGGAATCGCGGAGCGCCTTCATCTCCTGGGCGAACTGGCGAGAAGTCCTCTCGCGGAATTCCTCCTTCATCCGCTCGAGCTGCTCGCTCGCGCGGGTCGCGGAGTTGGCGGCTTCGGAGAGCTGCCCCGAATCGAGCTGCTCCGCGGTCTCCCGGACGCTTTCGCGGGTCTCCTCGAGCTTCTCGCGCTCCTCGGACAGGTTGGCCCGGTTCTCTTCGGAATCCATGCGCTCGGCGAGGTCGTCCATCTCGCGGAGGAGCTCGCGCTGCTCCTCCTGGAGGCGCTTGAGCTGGCGCTCGATCTCCGCCTTCTCCTCTTCGCCCGCGCTCCTCAGCTGGTTCTCCAGTTCCTTGATCTTCTCGGCGATGGCCTCCTGGCGGCGGGCGAGATCCTTCAGCCGGTTGAGCACGGCGAGGTTCTCCTGCTGCTCGGCGGATTGCGCCGGGCTCTCGGCGACGGACTGCTCCTCGTACTTCAGTTCCTTCTGCTGGAGCTCGAGGTTGAGGTTGCGCTGGCGCTCCTGCTGGGATTGCGAAGGGGTCGACGACTGGCTTTTCGCCATCGAAATCTCGGTCTCGCGGGCGCGGGCCTTGATCAGTTCGGCATAGGCGGCCTTGGCACTGTCCATCGCGGCAGGGAGAAGCCCGCCGTCCTCCCGCGCCGAAGCGTCGGCGAATTCCCCGACGGCGCGCAGCATGGACGCCTTGGCCTGCTCCAGCGCCGCCCGCAGCTCGGCGTCCTCGACCCTTCCGAGCGCCTCCTCGGTCTTGCCGACGACGAAGTTCTGCGATTCGTGCACGACCCCCGCATCTTCAGCGAGAGCGCCGAAGGGCTTTCCTCCCCGGTGGTCCCGGACGAGCTTCCACGACGCGTTGACGATGTCCTTCTGGATGCGGATGAGCTCGTCGGTCTCGTTCCCGGACTGGCTGCCGGGCATACCTCCGCCGGCTGCCCCCTCGCGGACGATTTCCTCGAAGAGGCGCACCTCGGCGAAGAACTGGTCGCTCGCGCTGCGACGCACCTGCCCCTCCTTGTCCCGGTCCTCCGCCCAGAAGTGGTAGGTCACGAGGTCGCGCTCCCGCGCCCCGAGCGATTCGATGTCGATGAGCGTGACGAGAGGATGCTTGGCCTTGCCCGCAAGGGGAAATTCGCCGAGGACGACCTCGGTTTCCCTTCCCTTGAACTCGTAGGTCATGCCGGCCCGCAAGACCTCGACGTCGTCCCAGACCTCGGCTTCGAGCGGCAGCTCCTGCAAGGCGGAGACTTCGAAATCGCGGCCGGGGAAGGTCAGCTTCAACTGTGGCGGCGCGTTCTCCTTCACGTTCACGACGAGCCAGGGCGGACGCTGGTTGGAGCGGTCCTTGTCGTCGACGAGGTGGACGCGGTAGCGCTGCGTCCGCTCGGGCACATGCGAGACGGTCAGCAAGGTCGGATCGGCCGGATCTTGGGACAATGCCAGGATCTCCCCGTCCTCGCCGAACAGTTCGGCGGCGGCGACGGGCTTGTTCACCCGCAGACGCCACTCGACGCCCGAACCCTCCATCACCGTGATCTTCCGGGTGTCGGCGAAGGTCTTGCGCTCTTCGTTCAAGTAGGCGGGCGGAGTGACGACGGCGTCGGACTGGAGGAGGTCGGGATATTCGAAGACGGCGATGGAGTATTCGCCGGACTGCGCGTCTTCGTAGAGGAGATGGTAGCCTCCGTCGGTGTCCACCTTCGGGATCAGGGCGGAGAAGACGCTGTCGTCGAGGCCGACCTGCATGGACAGCCTCGTCTCGCCACCGGCATGGCGGTGGACGAGCGTCGCGGTGGCGGGAGCGCGTCCGGCGAAAGTCGCCTCGATGACCAGGCGAGAGCCCTTCTCCAGTTCGACGTCGCCGGGTTGGATGCGCAGCTCGACCGCGGACTTGGCTTCGGGCGTTCCAGCCATCTCCTCTGGCCTCTCGTCGGGAACAAGGCCGGCGGGCGCCTGGCCGAGGAGAAACCAGAGCGAGGCGACGAAGGCGGCGAGAGCGAAGAACTGCCCCCAGCCGGCGGCGGCGAGGCGTCGCTCCGCCACCCGGCGCACCCAGCGGTTCTGCAGAGCGTGCTCGGAGATCTCGCCGAGAAGACGGCGCTGGAGGAAACCCAGTTCCCCGCTGGGACCGGTCCGCTGATCCATCGCGGCGAGGAGGGCCGCGCGGAGATCCGGGTGACTTTCCTCGATGCGCCGCGCGATCTCGCGGAGATCCGGGGTCGCGCGGTCGATGCGGACGAGCCCGATGGCCGAGGTGAGGCAAAGCACCGCGAACAAACCGATCGCGGCGGGCGGCGACCACCAGTTCGCAAAGAGGGCGAGGGCGCCCAGAGCCGCGCATCCCAAGGCTCCGGCCACGAGCACCCCGGTCACGAGGCGGCGGCGGCGCAAGCGCTGCTCCGCCGCGACGACGGGTCCGAGGCAGGAATCTAGAAGTTTGCGAATCATGGGAGGGTTGAAGTTCAAAGTTCCATGTCCAAGGTTCCAAGCTTTGGGTTCAGTTCTGCGGCTCCCACTTTGAACCTTGAACTCGGAACATGGAACCGGCGCGCCCTCCGGCGAGCCCCCGTTAGAC
>JBBCIU010000023.1:0-114614 GCA_037190325.1 Verrucomicrobiales bacterium
CTGGGCGAGGGTGAGGGGCTTCTTCGGGGGCATGATGTCGTCGCTGTCGTGTGGCTCGGCGGTCATCCAGTAGACGGCGCTCTTCTCGGGGTCGTTGGGGAGGATGGTCTCTCCGGCGTAGTTCTCGCCGCCGGCGAAGGCAGCCTCCTTGGTGTCCATGCGGTAGTCGCCCTTCTGCTCCTTCTCGCCGTGGCAATTGATGCAGGTGCCCTCGATAAGGGGCTTCACCTGGGTCGCGAAATCGACGGTCTGGGCCTGTGCGAACACTGGCGCGAGGGAACCCGTCAGAAGCAGGAGGATCGTTCGTTTGAGCATGGTCGGAAGTGTAAGCGGTCACCAAAGCAAAGAAAAAGCGGAGAATCAAGAAGCGTCTTCATGGCAAGCGTCCGTCGATTGTCCGACAATTCATCGGCAAAGATGCCGGGGGAGGTCCTCGACGCGCTCGCAGCCGAGCTGCTCCATCCATTGGCGGAGCTGCCGCTTCAGCATCGTCATGGTGTGGGCGCCGCCCTTTTCCCCGAGCGCACCGACGCCGTACATGAAGGAGCGTCCGAGGAAGGCGAACTTCGCTCCGCAGGCAAGGGCCGTCCCGATGTCGGGACCGGAGCGCACCCCGCTGTCGAGCATCACCTCGAGGCGGTCGCCGTAGGCCTCGGCGAGGCGGACGAGGGGACGGATCGTGGACTGTCCGTTGTCGAGCTGGCGCCCGCCGTGGTTCGACACGATGAGGCCGTCCACGCCGAGGGAGAGAGCGGTCTCGGCGTCCTCCTCGGAGACGATGCCCTTGACGACCAGCTTGCCCTTCCATCGCTCGCGGATCGCGGCGATGCGGTCGGGGCCGAGCCGGCCGGAGAAGGTCCGGTTCATGAAGAGGCCGAGGTGCGCCATGTCGAGGCCCTCGGGGATGTAGGGTTTCAGCGTGGCGAACTCCGGCGCGCCGACGGCGAGCTGGCGGAGGGACCAGGCCGGGCGCATCGCCATCTGGAAGAGGTTGCGCAGCGTCATCTTCGGCGGGATGGAGAGGCCGTTGCGGATCTCCTTGGGGCGGTAGCCGAAGACCGGCGTGTCCGCGAGGAGGACGAGCACGGGCAGGCCGGCCGCGGCGGCTCGGTCGATCAACTGGTCGCGGAGCCGGTCCTCGGTCGGGTGGTAGAGCTGGAACCACGCCCGCCCCCCGGTGATCTTGGCGACGGTCTCGATGCTCGCGGTCGCCACGGTGCTGAGGATGAAGGGGAGGTGGTGGTCGGCGGCGGCCTGGGCGAGAATCTCGGTGGCGCGAGGCCAGACGAGGCCCTGCAGGCCGATGGGGGCGACGCCGAAGGGCGCGGCGTAGGTCTCGCCGAAAAGCTCCGTCGTCAGGTCCGCACCGGAGAAGGACTGCAAGTAGCGGGGAATCACTTGGATCTCGCGGATCTCGGCGGTGTTGCGCTGCAGGTTCACCTCGGCATGGCAGCCGCCGTCGAGATACTCGAAGGCGAAGCGCGGCAGGCGGCCTCTGGCCCGCTCGCGGAGGTGCTCGATCGAAGGAAGGCGGGGGTCGAAGGTCTCGTCCATGGTTGGAGCCTTTCCTTTACTCCTACTTTGCCGAATGGAAAGGATGGCCGCAAGAAGGCACAGAGCAATGAGAGGACCGATTCTCCGGGGCTTCGCGTCCAGATCGGGCCCGGAAGGGGGGGCCGCAGGATCGTTGGAAGGAACCGGCCCACGGAGGCATCCATTTCGCGAATTCCACCGGATCGGCATTTTCCGCGAGGCGGAATCGGGGAACATGGGCGATGGTGATCCGCTTCTCCCGATCCGGCGCATGACACCTTCCTTTCCCGGCCTCGGCCGACCGATCCGCACCGACCAGCTTCTCGTCGTCGCCGCGCTCGCTCTCGTCGTCATCGGATGCTTCTTCGTGCTGAGGCCCTTTCTCTCGGCCTTGCTCTGGGCGGTGATTCTCACCTTCTCGAGCTGGCCGGCCTACCGTCGTCTCCTCGGCTGGGTGGGGGGGCGCCGCAGCCTCGCGGCCTTCCTCATGACCCTGGGCATCACCACCGTGCTGCTCGTGCCCTCGGTGGTGATCGTCCTCACCCTCGCCGGGGACGTGAAGGATTTCGCCAGCACGACGGTGGCCTGGTTCCGGCAGGGGCCCCCCGCCCCGCCCGAATGGGTCGTCCGCATTCCCTGGGTGGGAGGCGAGGTCGTGGAGATCTGGAACGAATATGCCGCCGACAGCAAGCAGCTCCTCGCCGCCATGGAGCAGTTCGTCGATCCGCTCAGCTCGTGGCTTCTCGCGGGCGGAAAGACGCTGGGGAACGGCGTCCTCGAGCTGTCCCTCAGCATTTTCCTCTCCTTCTTCTTCTTCCGCGACGGAGCGAAGCTCGGCGAGCGCGCCCTCGACGTGGCGACTCGCCTGGCGGGCGAAAGGGGGGACTATCTGCTCCGGGACGTCGCCGGAGGCACGATCCGCGGCGTCGTCTACGGCATCCTCGGCACGGCGATGGCCCAGGGACTGCTCGCGGGAGTGGGCTTCTCCATCGCCGGAGTGCCCGCGGCCGTCCTCCTGGGACTGCTCACCTTCCTCCTCTCGGTGATTCCGATGGGGCCGCCGCTGATCTGGCTCCCCGCGTCGATCTGGGTCTTCCAGAACGTTTCCGTCGGCATGGGAATCTTCATGTTTCTCTGGGGAATGCTGGTGGTGAGCACGATCGACAATTTCATCCGGCCCCTCATCATCAGCCAGGGCAACAAGATGCCCTTCATCCTCATCTTCATGGGCGTGCTGGGCGGTGGCCTCACCTTCGGGCTGATCGGGATCTTCCTCGGACCGACTCTGCTGGCGGTGACTTTCCGGCTTGGCGAGGAATGGCTCGCCCATCGTAGAAAGCCGATGGTGGTGATGGCATCGGAGGCGGATGAACCTCCGCGCGATCCGGATGACTCCTTCCCGTCGACGGAGTTGGCAGATTGAGAGGCTCCTGGGTTCCGCCGGGCGGAATCCTTTCCGGATAAGGCGGGAGCCGATGCAGGCGGTGGAAAGAGTCGGCACGCCGGCTCTCGTTTCCCCTTTTTACTTTTCCTTCGCCTCGCGCTCCTGCGCCTCGTGCAGGATTTCGGCGGCGTGCTCGACCTCATGCGCAGGCAGGGGCAGGCTGGCTTTACGGAAGACGAGGCGGAAGGGGGCGAGCAGCGTCCAGATGATCGCGCCGAGGGTGAAGTCGTAGATCCGCACCGGCCACATCAGGGCGGCGTTGATCGGCTTCATCACCGTCCGCACCGCGGCGCTCTTCGAGAACCAGATCGTCAGGGCGATGATCGCGAGGATCCCGAGGAACTTCTGGTAGGTCTTGATGTCGTAGTGGAAGGTCAGTTCGGCGACGAGGAGCAGCCCGACGAAACCGATGAGGAGGAAGGCGGTGTGTTCCAGCACGGGGAACTTCTCGATCAGCTTGATGCAGTGCCCCGCCACGAAACGCAGCGCGAGGATGCCGATGAAGACCCCCGTGCAGACGACCCACATCTCGTCGCTGAGGGCGACGGCGGCGACGACGTTGTCGACGCCGAGGCTGAGGTCCATCAGCTCGATCGAGGCGACCGTGGCCCAGAAGCCCCGCTGGGCGACCTTGCCCACCGCCGCGGCCGCTTCGACGTTGGCGTTCTCCAGCGCGGCGGCCTCGGCCTGCCCCTCCTGGTGCCGCTTCGCGAAGTGGTGCGCCATCAGGTGGATGAGGTAGGCGGCGCCGAGGAGCTTGAGCCAGGGGTTTTCGATGATGAACTGGGCCATCAGCAGGGCGAGGCCACGGAAGAAGTAGGCGCCGAGGATGCCGACGCGCAGCGCCCAGTATTTCTGCTTGCCCGGCAGGTGCGAGGCCATCGCGGCGATGGCGAGGGCGTTGTCGACCGAAAGAAGCCCCTCGATGATGATCAGCGAGAGGATCACGGGGAGGGCTTCGAGGACGATGTCGCGGGTTTCCGGAGAAAGCAGTTCGGCAAGCATGCGGGTTGGATGAAGGGGGGAGGATGCGTCCGATCACCGCGGGGTGCAAGGCGGAATTGGGAGCTGGAATTCAGGAGCGGGGAGCCAGGAGCCTGAAGTCCGGATTTCGGATTCCAGCTCCCAATTCCGCCTTGCACCCCGCTCGATTCGGCCTTTCATCTCGCCACATATGAGCCAAGCCTACCAGATCGCGGTGCTGCCCGGAGACGGCATCGGCCCCGAAGTGATGTCCGAAGCCCGCAAGGTGCTCGGGAAAGTGTCCGAACGTTTCGGGATCGTGTTCGAAATGGAGGAGCGCCTCGTCGGCGGGGCCGCCCTCGACGATTGCGGGCATCCTCTGCCGGAGGAGACGGTGAAAGCCTGCGAGGCGGCCGACGCCATCCTTTTCGGCTCCGTCGGCGGTCCGAAATGGGAGACCCTGCCGCCCGATCTCCAGCCCGAGCGCGGCGCCCTGCTGCCTCTGCGCAAGCATTTCGGCCTCTTCGCGAACCTCCGCCCCGCGGTCTGCTTCCCGGCCCTGACCCACGCCTCGCCGGTGAAGGAGGAGCGCATCGCGGGTGGTTTCGACGTGCTCTGCGTGCGCGAGCTGACCGGCGGCCTCTACTTCGGCCAGCCCAAGTCCATCGAGACCTGCGACGGCGAGGAGGTCGCCATCGACACGATGGTCTACAGGAAGAGCGAGATCGAGCGCATCGCCCGCGTCGCCTTCGCGGCGGCGGAGAAGCGTGGCGGCAGGCTCTGCTCCATCGACAAGGCCAACGTCCTCCAGAACGGCCTCCTCTGGCGGCGCACCGTCGAGGAGGTGGCGAAGGAGTTTCCCTCCGTCTCGCTCAGCCACCTCTACGTGGACAACGCCGCGATGCAGCTCATCGCCCGTCCCCGGGACTTCGACGTCATCCTCGCGGAGAACCTCTTCGGCGACATCCTCAGCGACGAGATGGCCATGATCGCCGGCTCCCTCGGGATGCTGTCGAGCGCCAGCCTCGGCGAGAGCAAGGGCGACGGCCTCTACTTCGGCCTCTACGAGCCGAGCGGGGGCACCGCCCCCGACATCGCGGGCAAGGGGATCGCCAACCCCATCGCGCAGATCCTCTCCGCCGCGATGATGCTGCGCTTCTCCTTCGGCCAGCACGAGGCCGCCGACGCCATCGACGCCGCGGTGAAGGCCGTGATCGACGAAGGCTACCGCACCGGCGACATCTTCACCGGCGGCGAGGGCCAGCGAAAAGTGGGCACGACCGAGATGGGGGATGCGATCGTGGCGAGGATGTAGGCAGTTGATAGTTGAGAGTTGAGAGTCGGAATTGAATCCACCGCCCCGACCGGGGCGCACACTCTGGACTTTTTACCTTTTACTTTTCACCTTTTACGGCGCGGAGCGCCTCCCCGATCCTCTCGTGGATCTCCCGGATCGACTCCGCCACCCGGCGGCTCTCGCGGTAGGGCGACGACCCGTATTCGAGGAGCTGGTTGTCGTCCGTCACGGGCACGGCGCCCGACGCGAAACGACGCAGGGCCTCCGGTCCGAGCGCGACCTGTCCTTTCGCTTCGAAGGCCGTGAAGTTCCGTCCACCCGATTCGGAAGGACGGGAGTAGCCGGGCCATTCCTCCCCCAAGTTCCCGGCCGCTCCCTCCTCCGTCGGCTTGCGTCCGACGAGGATGCCTTGATCGGGCAATCCCGAGACGCTGATGCTGCCGGGGTCCATCCAGAGGATCGCGTCGGGAAACACCTCGACGAAGGACGCGACGACGGATCCGGCCTGCTCCGGCGTCATCAGGTGCAGCGGGAACCATTGCGCGAGAAAGCCGCCGGGACGGAGGCGCGAACGGACGAGACGGTAGAACTCCGTGGAATACAGCGCATTCGAACCGCTGAAGAAGGGGGGCATGGGTTCGAGCGTGACGACGTCGTAGTCCTGTTGCGTCCGGCGCAGCCAGGCCCGTCCGTCCATCACGATCCGCCGGGCGCGGGGATCGTCGAGCACCCCGTGGTTCGACCCGAAATGGCGTCCCAGTTCGAACACCGCCGCGTTCAGATCGGCGAGATCGAGGCGCTGCGGCCCTTCGTCGCGGACCGCGTGGGCGGTCTGTCCCGTGCCGAAGCAGATCACCAGCGCGTCGCGCGGATCGGGGTGCAGGAGCATGGGAAGGCGGCCGATCGACTCCATGTAGCGGAAGCGCGGATCCGCCGGTCCGGTCCTTCCGCTGGATTCGGCGGTGGTGGCGAAGCCGTTGATGAACAGGGCCCGCCCGCCCTCGTAGCCGACCACGGAGATGGTGGCGTCGGGACCGTGCCGTCTCTCGATCAGGGCGGTGGTTCCCGAAAAGGAACGACCCGCTCCCGGGACCCGACGCCATTCCCCGCGTTCGAACCAGACCGCCGCGGCCAAGGCCAGCGCGAAGCCGGTGGCCGCATAGACGCGGGAGGTCTTCGATCCGGCGGCGATCCACGCGCCGAGGGCGAGCAGGGCGCCCGCCACCCACGAGGCGGGGGCGGGACCGATCCATTCGAGAAGGAGCCAGGCGGCGGTGTTCGCCCCCACGACGGCGCCGAGGGTGTTGACCGCGTAGAGGGCGGCCCAGTCCCGCGGGCGGCGGACCTCGTCGAGCAGGGCCGGGAGCGAGAGCCCGATCAAGGCCACGGGCGGCCCGATCACCGCCAGACCGGCGAGCACGCGGCTGATCTGCCGCCACGCTCCCTTCGCCTGGAAGGCGTCCACCAGGTCGAAGCGGCCCAGCAAGGGCGTCGCGAGGACCACCAGCACGGCCGCCCCCGCGAAGGCGAGCGAAATCGTCCACCCCCGTCGCCGCCAGCCCGGTGCCGCCGCCGCCCCGAGGGCCAGGGCGACGAGAAAGCAGAAGAGCATGACCGCGAGGCTGTCGGCGGTGCTGAACCAGGCGGAGCGCAGGGAGCGGAACCACGAGACCTCGAGGATGAAGGCCGCCGCTCCCGAGAGGAAGGCGAGGATCGGAGCCCGCCGGGTCCGTGAAGGGGCCTCGCCGGACGGACCGTCCGCCGCGGAGACCTTCCGCTTTCCCATCGAGAGGCAGGCGAGGAAGAGGGCCAGGTGGGTCGTCGCCAACCCCATCGCCGTGCCGCGCAGGCCAAGATTCGGGATCAGGACGAAGGCCGCCAGCAGGACACCCGTCGCCGCACCCGCCGTGTTGAAGGCGTAGAGCCGCGAGAGCGGGCGATCCAGGGACCGCGCGATCAGGCCCATCACCGGCACCGTCGCGCCCATGGCGAGGCAGGCCGGTCCGATCGAGGCGGCGAGGGCGAGCAGGGTGAAGGGCGTCGCCGCGAGCGGCCAGCGGCGGTGGAGGGTGCCGTCGAGCTGCATGATCCCGCCCTCCGCGAGGCCGGGGATCAGGGCGCAGAGTCCGATGGCCAATTCGAGCGCCCCGTAGAGGAGCAGGGGAGGGAAGCGGGGACGGTCCCGCAGGAGGCGGGCGCACAGGATCGAGCCGAGCGTCATGCCCGCCATCGCCGTGGCCACCGTCAGGGCGACTCCTCTCGCCGAGGCTCCCAGCGCCAGGCCGAGGTGGTGGGACCAGAGCACCTGCCAACCGAGCGCGGCCGCGCCGCCGAGAAATAGGATCGATCGCATCGCAGGGAATCAGAATGGCAACTGCGCTCCAACGCGAATGGAATTCGCGGCCATTCGCGTCAAAAAAAAACAACCCAGATTTCATAGAGATCCACATCTGACCCGGATGCCTTTGCGCCGGGCCAAGAGGCCCGCGGGCAACGAAGCGCATCCGCCACCATTTGCGTGGAGAGGGAACGTGGGTGGCCGCAGATTGTCCCCTGCCTCAGGACTTTTCCCTTTCACTTTTTACGTGCCTGCAGGGCGCCAAACCCTGTTGACTCCTCGGCCAAACCCTGTTGAGTCACCGCCGACCGCCATCGACTCCCGCCATGACCTACGCCGAACGCCTCCACCGCCGCGTCGCCGCCACCGGCAGTGCGCTTTGCGTCGGGATCGATCCGCGCCTCGACCGGCACGCCTCGCTGGGCGAGCTGAGGGATTTCTGCGAGAGGGTCGTCGGCGAGACGGCGGAGCACGCGGCCGCGTTCAAACCGAACATCGCCTATTTCGAGGCGCTCGGCGTGCCGGGCTACCGGCTCGTCGAATCCCTCGTCGGCCGGATGAAGGCGACCGGGGTGCCCGTGATCCTCGACGCGAAGCGGGGCGACATCGGAACGACCCAGGAGCACTACGCGAAAGGCTATTTCGGGAATTGGGACGTCGACGCCGTGACCCTCAGTCCCTACATGGGCTTCGATTCGGTCGAGCCCTTTCTCCAATATCCCGGGAAAGGGGTGTACCTGCTGGGGGTGACCTCGAATCCCGGCGCCGCCGATCTGGAGCTGCACTCCCTCGCGGACGGGCGGAGCGTCTTCGAACTGGTGGGCGAGATGGCCGTGCGCGCCGCGGACACCCCGGCGGGGGAGGGAAGCGCCGGCCTCGTCCTGGGGCTCACCAATGTCTCCGGAGACATTCTGGCGCGGATGCCCGACGTGCCCCTGCTGATCCCCGGCCTCGGCGCGCAGGGCGGAGACCTCGAGGCGCTGCGCGGCGCGAAGCGGGCCGCCCCTTCCGTCGTCAACGTCTCCCGAGGCATCCTCTACGCGGACGAACATCTGACCTTCGCCGAAAAGGCACGAGACTATGCGAACCGAATTGCCCAAGTCGCCTGAAGAAACCATCGCCCTCCTCAAGGATTACGGAGCCGTCGAGGAAGGACACTTCATCCTCGCGAGCGGAAAGCATTCCGCCTACTACGTGAAGAAGGGAAAGCTGGTCCAGCACCCTTGGGAGCTGCAGCGCATGATCGAGCAGGCCGTCCCCGCGATCGGGGCCCTCGGCGGCGTGGACGTGGTTCTCAGTCCGGCCATGGGCGGCGTGCCGGTGGGACAGCAGGTGGGACTCGCCCTCCACGCGCGGACCATCTACGCCGAGCGCAACGCCGCGACGAACCAGCTCGAATTGAAGCGCGGCTTCGAGATCAAGCCGGGCGAACGTCTCCTCCTCGTCGAGGACGTGATCACCACCGGCGGGACTCTCCTGGAGCTGACGGACTTCATCGAATCGCAGGGCGGAACCGTCGCGGGCGTCTTCGTCGTCGTGAACCGCTCCGGAAAGACGACGGTGGGCGACTATCCCGTGGTGTCCTGCATGGAGATCGAGTTCCCCGTCTACGAGGCCGACGCCGTGCCCGCTGCCCTCGCCGCCGTTCCCGCGGTGCGGCCGGGGACCAAGCGGGTGGAGTGATCCCTCGCCAACCGACGGAACCGAGAATTCCGCTTGCGGATATAATGGTTTGAATTATAAGGAAATCCAAAGAGACCATTGAATGCTTGGGTCCCAACGACGATGAAGACGCCTTTCTTGATTTTTCTAGCAAGCGCCGCGCTCTCGGCCCAAGCCGGCGACTGGGGGAAGGCTCCCGTCGGCAAATCCCCGATCGTCGAGGAATGCGTCGATCTCGGCGGGGCAGTCCATCTCGGCTACCACAGCGACTATCTCTACAAGGGCCATGCCTTCGGCGGGGATTCGGTCTCGGGCGGCGTGTCCTACACCTACGACGGGCTTGCGGTGCCGGTGACCTTGGCCGTCGACTACGTCAACGTGGTTTCGGGGAATTCCCTTCTCAACATCGTCAACGACGAGCTGGCCGTTTCCCTGGAGGCCGGTCTCCCTTCCTTCGCGGGCATCGACGCCTCGCTCAGCTACACCTATCGATTCTACAACGAGGATCCGGACACGATCCTCTACGCCTCCAGCCACGGGGAGGTCGGCCTGCACCTGGCCAAGGACCTGGAACTCGCCGTGCTGAAATTCGACCTGTTCCACAACGCCGGCCTGCCGAACGCGTGGAACGGCACGATCCCGACGGTGCCGAACGACGACGGCGGCGCGTGGTATTGGAATCTCGGCCTGGAGCGCGAATTCGCTCTCTTCGGCCACGGCCTCGTCCTCGCGGGCGGGGTCGCCTATGCCGACAACTACTGGGGGACGGCGCCCAATTTCCAAAATGGCGGACGTTCCTCGGGGTGGAACCACTACTACCTGAAGGCTTCGCTCCCGATCCAGTTGAACTGCCGCACCGTTCTGGAACCCTACCTCGGCTACGTCGGCGCCCCCGATTCGTGGCTGCTCGACGGCGCGCCCAACTGGGTCGGACTCTCCGGCCAGTCGGATATCCTGCACGGAGGCGTTGTCCTCAGCGTCTCCTTCTGACCGTGCCGCGTCCTTCCGGGGGCGACGCCTCCCTCCGCGAACCCGTCTCCCTAGGGACGGGTTCTTTTTTGGCTTGTCCCGGGGGCGGGAATTCCCGCATTTTCGGAAAAGTCCTTTTTTTTCTTTACACTTTTCACGGAATGCATCAAGAACGGACCCTGCCAAAACCTGAATGCCCTCAACCCCGCTGATGTCCTCTAACATGTCTCCATCCCGCTCTTGGCTGTTCCCCCTTCTTGGCCTCGGTGCCGTTTTGTCTTTCTCCCTCTGCGTTCCCGAGGCCTGGTCGCAGGATCCCGCCACCGAGGCGGGGCTCGCCGCGGACGAGGCACCGAAGGAGAAGACGACCTTGATGGAGATGATCATCGACGCCGGCATCTTCATGGTGCCGATCGGCATCCTCTCCGTCTGGGCCATCGCCATGTCGGTGTTCCTCAGCCTCCAGCTCAACAAGGCGAAGTTCATTCCCCGCCGCCTGCGGCAGGAACTCATGGATCTGATGTCCGAGGTGCGGGTGCGCAGCGCCATCGACACCGCCTCGCAGGATCCCTCCTTCCTCGGGCGCATGGCCACCACCGCCTATGTCCACGTCGACGCCACCGATCCCGAGACGCTTGGCCGGTCCAAGGTCGAGGACGCCATGGCCGACTTCGTCGCCCGGGAAAGCCTCGGGATGTCCGTCCTCATCGGCTACATCTCGATCATCGCGCAGACCGCGACGATGGTCGGCCTCTTCGGAACGGTCGCGGGGATGGTGCTCGCCTTCGACACGATGGGACTCAGCGGCGGTTCCGATCCCGGCGCCTTGGCGGGGAACATCTCCATGGCCCTGATCACCACGGCGGGCGGCCTCGTCGTCGCGATTCCCTCGATCATCCTTTTCTACACCTTCAAGAACCGCTACAACAAGCTCATCAGCGATGCCCAGCAGGCCGTGATCGAGGGCCTGGAGGCGGCCGTCGCCACGGTCAACGCCGACCAGGCGCTCGCCAAGGTTCCCGAAGGCATCGCCGAAATCTGAAATTAGCCGAGAGCCTCACTCACTTTGATCCGCATGGCTTCCAAACGCAAGAGAGTGGCGACTCTCCAGATGGATGAGGATGTGCCGATGGACATGTCGCCGATGATCGACCTGACCTTCCTGCTGCTCGTCTTCTTCATGGTCGCCTCCCACCTCATCACCGTGCAGATCGACCGCCGGGTCGCGCCTCCGGTCGCGAAGAACTCCCAGGTCGCGAAGGAGGCGGCGGGGCGCGTCGTGGTCAACATCCTCGCCGACGGATCGGTCTTCGGGCTCGACCAGGTCGAGCTCCCCACGACCGAGGCGATCCAGGACTACGTCGAGCAGGCCCGGATCGAGAACGAAGGGAAGGGGGTCGTCACCCGGCTCAATCTCCGCGCGGACCGCGAGGTGGACACCCGCGTCATCAAGCGGGTGGTCCAGGCGGCCGGCGCGGCCGGCGTCAGCGAAGTGATCTTCGGCAGTCTCTCGGAGGGCGACTGATCTTCCCCAACCCAATTCCGGCATGGCGAGAAAGCCTCTACCCTCACTCCCCGACCCGCAGCTGGACATGTCGTCCATGATCGACATGAGCTTCCTCCTGCTCATCTATTTCCTCGTCACCTCGACCCTCGATCCCGTCGAGGGTGACCTGGCCATGACGATGCCCTCCAGTTCCGGAGATGGCGGGGCCCAGGTGGAAATCGACATGATGACCGTCGAGGTGAACCCCGCCGGGCACGTCGTGCTGAACGACGAGGTGCTCGACACCGATTCGACGGCCAGGGAGGTGCCCTTGCTGCTCGACCGGCTCCGCACCTATGTGGAGAGCGCGAAGCTGACGGGATCCGATCCCATGGTCATCATCGCGGCCGACGACGCCGCCAAGGGGCAGCGCTTCGTCGACGTCTTGAACGCTCTCGCCCACCCGACTGTCAACATCAACAAGGTCACGATCACCGGATTCTCGGGGGATTAGCCCCGGAAGCCGCCTTGGATTCCGAGACAAGCATGATACGGACCCGCTTCCCGAAACCCCCAGGGATGAGAAGACAGGCCGGTCCGGGCCTGCCGCTTCCATGGCCGGGACGGGAAGGGGCGATGCCGTGGGATGGGTGGACGGCCCGGTGCCGCCCCTCCTCGACCAGCCATACCTTTCCGCCACGATGAAGACCCTCCGCCGACTGCTTCCCCGTGCCTGTGCGGCCGCTTTTCTGTCCGCCGCCGCCATGGCTCCGCCTCTGCCTGCCCAGGACGAAGAGGACAACAGCGTCGAGGGCCTCTATCACAAGGCCGTGGAGCTGAACGTGTCCGGGCAGCACGCGGAGGCGTCGGCGATGTTCGACCGCATGTTCGAGACCGCCCGCGGCGTGGAGACGCTCTTCGAGGACTATGGGGCCCAAGCGGGGGGCATCCTCTTCGACTACGGGATGACGTTGCTGCCCCAAGAGCGATGGGAGGACGCGAAGCAGGCCTTCGCCGACTGCGTCAACGGGGAGGAAACCGCGAAACGGGTCGAGTCGCCGGTACGCTCGGCCAATCCCCGAGCCAACCTCGCGAAGTTCCAGTTGGGCTTTTGCGAGGCGCAGCTCGGCAATCACGAGGAGGCGATCCGGCTCTACGACGAGTATCTCGCCTCGAACCCGCCGCAGGAGGAGGTTCTCCAGGTGCGCAACAGCTACAAGCTGCGCTACGCGACCTCGCTGATGAAGCTGGAGCGCGCGGAGGAGGGGGTCGCGATGGTGCAGGAGCTCTTCGACAACCGCGAGGCGTGGCAGGTGAATCCACAGTTCCTCATGCAGGGGGTGCTCGAACTGGGGCTTGCGTGGGTCGGCCAGGCCAAGGCCGCGGCCGGGGACGAAGCGGCGATCGACCGCATTTCGGACCGGGGCCACCAGTTCCTCGACAAGAACGAGGCTCACATCCATGTCGAGCCGATCGACCAGTTCCGCTTCGGTTTCGTCGACCGGCTCCGAAAATTGGGGTTCGAATCCACCCAGGCGGGTCTCTATTCGCTGGCGCTCCGCTACTTCTCCTACCTCCCCACGATCGAGGACATCCGCAACGACGTGAATCTCGCGATCGCCAGGCAGCCCGCCGGCGTCGGCGTGCCCGCGCAGTTCCAAGCCCTCCTCGACCAGCTCGCCGAGCGCGAGAAAACCCCCATCCATCCCGATGCCGAGATCCTCCGTCTCGTCGCGAGCTGCTACGAGCTTCTCGGAAACATCCACGCCCCCCGCGCCATCTACTGGCATCTCGCGACGCAGTATCCCCAGATGCCGGAGCCGACCCGAGGCGAGATCCTCCACGAGGCCTCCCGCCTTTCCACACTCCTCGGCGACCATCCCGCCGCGCAGTATTTCGGGGAGAAATTCATGTCGGAGGCGGGGGGGCGCAGCGAGCTGAAGCACAACGTCTCCACCTTCATGCTGCAGTCACTCTTCACCGCGGGCTCCTACGACGAGGTCATCCGCATCGCGAAGGAAGTGCATGAGACACACCCGGTCGGCGCACCCGAACGGGAGCTCGCCGACGCGCTCTATCCCTTGGCCCTCTATACGACGAGGAAGCACGAAGAGGCGGTCGAGCCTTTCGCCGAGTACGTGAAGTCCCATCCCGAAGGGCCGAACCGCGAGGCCGTGATGTTCCATCGGGCCAGCAACTCGCTCATCCTCGGAAGGATGCGCGACGCGGCCGAGCAATGCGAGGATTTCCTCAAGGCCTTTCCCGAGTCCGAGCGCTTCCTCGACGCCGCTCTCGCCGACCTCGTCATCGCCCGCTTCAACTTGCAGGACTATCCCGCGGTGGTCGCGAACGTGGACCGGCTCGTCGAGGTCCGTCCGCAGTCGGTGCAGGTCGGGCGCTCCCTGAATCTGAAGGGCGACGCCCTTCTCATCCAGTCCGGCCACATGAGCAAGGAGCAGGCCGAGGAGGCCGCCGCGATGCGCCAGGCCGGGTTGGAGGCCTACCTCGCCGCCGTCGAGGGAGGGAAGGCGGCGCTGGCGGCCGATCCCGAACGGGCCGACCTCCACAAGGAGACGATCGCCGAGGCCCTTTGGAAATCCGCCGACATCTACTATCAGGACGGCCAGGCCGAGAAGGGGATCGCCCAGTACGACGCCTATTTCCCCGACTTGGTCGGGACGTCCTTCGAACCGCAGATCTCGATCTTCTCGATCGAACACCTCGAGGCCGCGGGGCGCGGCGAGGAGGCGCTCGTGCAAGCCGAGAAGATGATCCTCGCGCTCGGCAACCAGCCGCCGGAAGCGCAGGACCTCGAATTCCTGCGGCAGGCGATCGGGTCCTACAGCGAGGCCTCGCTGCGCATCCGCGGACAGGAGAAGACCCTGGCCACCCTGGAGGATTTCCCGGGACTCGACGACTCCAACCAGATGCTGCTGACCTGGCTGAAGATCCAGCAGGTCATCGTTCTGCAGGCGTCCAGAACCGGCCTGGCGAACGATTCGCCCGAATACGCCGCGACCGAGGCGCGCATCGCGGAGATCTTCGAGGACCTCCGCCAGTTCGAGAAGCGCGATCTCTCCGAGTTCGCCTTGCAGCAGATCGGCCTCTACTTCGCGGGTACGGACAACCCCTTCCTCGGGGTGCCCTACTTCGAGGAGCTGCTCGCCCGCACCACTCCCGAGGCGGAGGCCTTCAAGGGACCCGCCGAGATGGAGCTCGGCAAGATCGAGATGCGGGCGGCCGACCCGGCCAAGCTGCAATCCGCCCGCGCCCGCTTCCAGCGGATCATCGCGGACGGCAGCGAGGACAGCCAGCCCCTCAAGGCCCAGGCCTATCTCAATCTCGCCGACCTCCACATGCGGAACAAGGAGTGGAGGGACGCCTACGCCGCTCTCGACGCGATCAACAAGAACAAGGACCTCTTCGCCCGCGACCGCGCGAAACGGGCCGAATCCACCTACAAGCTGGGGGTCGTCCTCGACGAACTCGGCGACCCCGCCGGAGCGAACCAGGCCTACCTCGCCGTCGTCTCGACCTATCCCGCCTACTACGACTGGGTCACCCAGGCGTGGGAGCGCTACATTCCGAACAGCTTGAAGGACATCGAGAGCATGAAGACGGGGGACCCGCTCTCCACCGCCCTGAAGCGCCAGCGCGAGCTGACTCTCTACAAGCTCACCGTGAAGTACGTCTACCAGTGGCAGGCGCTGGACGAGCAGCGCGACGCGCCCTCCGGCGCCCTCGCCAGGCTCCGGCGCAAGGTCGTCGACATGAAGGCGGAACTGAGGGTCACGCCGCAGGAGGAGCGGATCGTCCTCGACGAGCTCGGCATCGCCCCACGGAATTGACCTTTCTTCGCACACAGGGAACTCAAACGATGAAAACGCTCAAGATCGCATTCTGCTGGGGGGCCGCACTGCTCTCCGGGTCGCTTGTCGCCCAAGTCCGCGAGGCTCCCGTCGTCCTCGCCCTGGTCGACGGAGGCAATCCGAGGGGCTACGTGCAGAATGCGAACGACCAAGGGGTCTTCTTCGCCACCACGCCCGGCGGCCAGGCGCAGTTGGTTCCCTACTCGAAGATCCGCGGCGAGGGACTCGACAAGCTGATCCGCTTCGAGGAGAGGAACGAGCTCCTCGCCGATCCGCGCAACCTCTTCACCGCGGGGCGATACAACGAAGCGGCCGAGCTCTTCGGGAAAATCGCCGGCAACTACGCCATCATCCTGGCGGCGCCGCAGAATTTCGCCTCCGAAGCGCTCTTCTACCAGATGGAGAGCCTGAAGCGGGCCGGGCAGTATGCCGCCCTCGCTCCGCTCGTGAATTCAGCGCCCGCCGCGACCATCGCGACGAAGCTCCCCGAGGCCTATCAGCGTCCCTTCGAATTCCACAAGCTATGGGCGCTCTACGGAAAGAACGACTTCGCCGCCTTGAGGACGGCGATCGCCGCCTACGAGGAGCCCGTCCTCGGATCCGAGAAACTGCTCAGATCCCCCAACTTCAGGGCCCTGCCCACGAACGAGCTTTCCCAGCTGTCCTTCCTGAGGGGAAAGGTCTACGAGTCGGAGGGGGCGAAGGACAAGGCGCTCGACGACTTCTACCGCACCTTCACCTTGGCCTTCGGCAACGACATCCTCCTGGCCAAGCAGGCCATGGGCGCCGCCATGCTGGTGCAAAAGCAGGATCCGCAGGTCGCCCAGGGGAACGCCACCGCCCTCAACCAGATGCGCAGCATCGCCTACCTCTATGGACGGCGTTTCGGCAAGGAGAGCATGCCCGCCGAGTTCCAGGCCTTCGCGGTGAAGCCCGACGTGCCGAAGCCCGCTCCGCCCGTGGAAAAGAAAGCCGATGGCGAGGCCGGAGAGGGGGACGGGGCGAAGAAGGAGACTCCCGCCGTGGAGGAGAAGCCGGCCCCGGAAGGGAAGGAAAAGGCGAAGTGATCTCTCCGGCGAGGCAATTCACCAAGCGGCGATCTGCTGCTGGATCCTTCGCCGGTTGAACCAGACGATCAGGAAGACGGGAAAGGCGGCAAGCCAGAGAAAGCCCATTCCCAAGCTCAGCCCGACGGTCCATGAGGTGATCTGGCCGAGCATCGCCGTTTCCGGTCCGCCCGGCCCTCCGGCGGGAAGGGTCGATTCGAAGAGGAGAGCCATCTGCTGCCGCGTCATCGCCGTGGCCCTGAAAAGGAAGTAGCCTCCGACGACGATTTTCAGGACGGCCCAAGCCTGAAGCAGAGGAACGGAGAGGCGACGCCTCCGAAGCAGAAGGATTCCGCCGACGAGGAGCAGCAAGGCGACGGCCCCGAGCGCGATGGAGCTGGTCGAAACGAAACGGGCGTATTCGGCAAGGTAGGCGTCGATCTTCCCCTGGTCGGCACCTTGCTCGGCGAATCCTTCCATCTGGGTGCGCAGCACAAACGTGCCGAGCGGCGAGGTGAGGCTTTGGAGCAGTCCTCCCGTCCCGAAGACGATGGCAAGGGTGCCGACGACAACGGGCCATTTGCCGACCGGAGGAGCGGAGGGAGGGAGGGGAGGGGGAAGGGCTTCCATCGGGAGAGTGGCCGGCAGAGTAGTCGAAAAACGCCGCCGCCGTCAACGATGGGAAAGGTTTGGGGTTCCGGCAAAACCGCAAGACGCAGCTCGCCTTGAGGAGCGTGGGCCTCTCATCCTGCGATTGATCTCCGCCATCGCGTCCCCGGCCCGCTCACCTTTCGTCTTCCGTTTTTTCCCGGTACGGAGAACGATGGGGCATGAAAGCATCCTTCGCCTGTTTCGTCCTTGCCCTCGTGCTGGTCCTCCCGTCCGTCCGCGCCGACGAAGACACCCTGCGCATCCTCTGCTACAACATCCACTACGGTCAGGGCAACGACGGCGTCTACGATCTCGAGCGGCTCGCCGAGGTGATCAAGGCAACCGATCCCGACCTGGTCGCCCTGCAGGAGGTCGATGTGGTCGTGCGCCGGTCCGGCCGGGTGCATCAGGCGAAACGGCTCGGGGAACTGACCGGACTGGCGGTCCACTACGGGCCCACCCAGCACTACGAGGGCGGACTCTACGGAAACGCCGTCCTCACCAAGCTCCCCGTCCGGGAGGTGCTCATCCATCCGCTGCCCTACACCGAGGCGACGCCCGAACTCGTCACCTATCCGCGCGGCTTCATCGCCGTCACCGTCGATGCGCCGGGAGGAATCCCGCTCCGCTTCGTCAGCACGCATTTCCAGCACAATGTCGAGGAGGACCGCGTCGCCGAGGCCGAGGCGGTGAACGAGCTCCTCGCTTCCGAAGGCGACGCGCTGCCGACCATCCTCGCGGGGGACATCAACGCCACGCCGGATTCGGCCCCCCTGCGCGTTCTCCTCACGAAATGGACGAACGCCACCGACGAGCCCGCCGCGCCGACCGTGCCCTCGCAGGAACCGAAGTCGCGGATCGACTACATCTTCTTCCGCACCGGCGATCCGTTCACCGTCGAGGAGGCGAGGGTGATTCCCGAGGCGATGGCCTCGGACCACCGCCCGGTCTTCGCCGTGCTGAAACGGAAGAAGGATTGACCTCGGTGTTGACAGGGGCCTCTCCCGTCCGATTTCGCCTCCATCGGCCCTTGATCCTCCTCCGATTCGCCGCTAGCGGTAGCGATGCTTTATCTCGGAGTCGACAGCGGCACCCAGAGCACGAAGGCCATCGTGCTCGATCTCGAAACGGGCGCGATCCTCGCCCAGGCTTCCCAGACCTACGGGCTGATCGCCGGCCTTCCTCCGGGGCATCTCGAACAGCCTCCCGAGGAATGGTTCTCCGCCTTGAAGGAGACCGTCTCCTCCTGTCTCTCGCAGCTCGGCGGGCGCCGCCGCGAAGTGCGGGGCATCGGGGTCAGCGGGCAGCAGCACGGGCTCGTCGTGCTCGACGGAGGCGACGGGGTGGTCCGTCCGGCGAAGCTCTGGTGCGACACCTCCACGGTGGAGCAGTGCGCGCAGTTCGCGGCGGCGTTCGGGGGGCAGGCGGGCCTCATTGCGAAAGCCGGCAACGCCATCCTCCCCGGATACACCATTCCGAAGCTGCTTTGGCTGAAGCAGAACGAACCCGGGAATTTCGGGCGCGTCCGCACGATCCTGCTGCCGCACGACTATCTCAATTTCCGCCTCACCGGGGTGAAGCGGATGGAATACGGCGACGCCTCGGGCACGGGGATCCTCGATGTGCGCACGCGCGCGTGGGATCTCGAACTGGCCGCCTTCGTCGATCCGGCGGTGGAGACGATGCTGCCGCCGCTCGGTTCCTCGAACGGGATCCACGGCACGCTCCTGCCCGGGCTGGCCGAGGAATGGGGCCTTTCCCCGGAGACGATCGTCAGCGCCGGCGGCGGCGACAACATGATGGGGGCGATCGGCACCGGCAATCTCGGGGGCGGCGTCGTGACCGCGAGCTTCGGCACCTCGGGCACGCTCTACGCCTGTTCGGAGACGCCTATCGTCGATCCGAAAGGGGAAGTCGCGGCCTTCTGCGACAGCACCGACCGTTGGCTCCCGCTCGTCTGCACGATGAACGTGACCGTCGTGACGGAGCAGGTCCGGTCCTGGTTCGGCTGGGACCTCGGCGAGCTGGAACGCCAGATTGCCTCCGTGCCCTCCGGCGCGGAAGGCCTCGCCTTCCTGCCCTATCTCAACGGCGAACGCACCCCGAACCTGCCGCAAGGCACGGGCGTGCTCCATGGGCTCGGGGCCGCTGCGGCCACGCCCGCCCATCTCGCCCGCGCGGCGATGGAGGGGGCGACCCTGGGACTTGGCTACGGGCTCCGTCGCTTCGCCGAGCTGGGGCTCGCTCCGAGCGAGATCCGGCTCACCGGCGGCGGGAGCAGGAGCGCGGTCTGGCGCCAGATCGCGGCGGATGTCTTCGGTGTGCCCGTCGTCGCCCTCGCCACCGCCGAGGGCGCCGGTCTGGGCGGCGCGATCCAGGCGGCCTTCGCGGATGGGCAGGGGAGCTACGACGAGCTTTCCCGCCGTCTCATCGCCCTCGACGAGTCGACCCGGTGCGATCCCGGGGCCGACAGGGTGGAACTCTACCGCGAGAAGCTGGATCGTCAGATCGCCCTCACCTCCTTGCTGCGGGAGAACGGATGGCTTTGACCGCAATGGCCGCGCTTCCCGAAAAAGAGGGTTCCATCCGACACCTCCCCTCCCGGGCCCGCCGCATCGGCTGGGCCGGGGCGGCCTTGATCCGGCTGCTCTCCCTGACCTTGCGCTGGCGGCTCCACGACCCGGAGGGAATTTCCCAAAGCCCGCCCTCGCGGCCAATGGTCTGGACTTTCTGGCACAACCGCATTTTCGTCGTCCCGCCGCTCTATCGCAGATATCTGAGAGGCCGGAGAGGGGCCGTGCTCACCAGCGCAAGCAGGGATGGGGAAGTCATCGCCGCCGTCGTCGCCCGTTTCGGCTGCGAGGCGGTGAGGGGCTCCTCCTCGCGCAAGGGCACCTCGGCCCTGCTGGGGCTCATCGACTGGATCCGCGACGGCTACGATGTCGCCATCGTGCCCGACGGACCGCGTGGACCGCGCTACCGTCTCGGTCCGGGGGTGGTGAAGCTCGCGGAGGTGACCGGAGCGGCGGTGCTGCCCATCCGCGTCGAATACAGCCGCTATTGGCATTTCAGAAGTTGGGACCGCTTCCGCGTTCCCAAGCCCTTCGCCACCGTCGACGTCTTCCTCGGACCCCTTGCCGAAGTGCCGCCCGGACTCGACGAGACCGCCTTTGAGTCGGAACGTCTCCGTCTCGAAACCTTGATGAACCCCGCCCATGAAACTGATTGAAGGAGCTCCCATCGCCGAAGCCGTCTACCGCGAATGTCTCGCCTCGTTCGAGGAACTGAAAACCGCAGGCCGTCTCCCGGGCCTCGCCGTCGTCCTCGTCGGCGACGATCCCGCCTCGAAGGCCTATGTCGGAGCGAAGGACCGCAAATGCCGCGAGCTCGGGATGCATTCGGTGAAGATCGAGAAGCCCGCCACGATCACCCAGGCCGAGCTGCTCGCGGAGATCGACCGCCTCAACGCCGACAGTTCGATCCACGGCATTCTCGTGCAGATGCCCCTGCCGAAGCATCTCGACACGGATGAGGTGATCCGCCGCATCGATCCGGCGAAGGACGTCGACGGACTCCATCCCGTGAACCTCGGCAAGCTCGCCATGGACGACGCCACCGGCTTCGCTCCCTGCACCCCCTCCGGCTGCCAGCGCATGCTGGTCGAGAGCGGGATCGAGACGGCGGGCAAGCACGTCGTCATCGTGGGGCGCAGCCTGCTCGTGGGAAAAAGCCTCGCCCTGCTGATGATGGGGAAGGGGGCGGGCGCCAACGCCACCGTGACCGTCGCCCATTCCCGCACCCGCGATCTGGCCTCGCTGACCCGTCAGGCCGACATCCTCGTCGCGGCGATCGGCATTCCCCGCTTCATCGGGGCGGACCATGTGAAGGAGGGGGCCGTCGTCATCGACGTGGGCATCAACCGGATCGACGATCCAAGCGCCAGGAACGGGAGCCGCCTCGTCGGCGACGTCGACTTCGACGCCGTGGCCGGGAAATGCGAGGCCATCACTCCCGTTCCCGGCGGCGTGGGGAAAATGACCATCGCCATGCTCATGGCCAACACGATCCGCGCTTGTCGGATGCGGGCGGAGCGTTGACCGAAGCCCGAAATCGGATTTCGGATTCTTCTGCTTGCTTGAGCGCCAGCGGGTTGATAGCCTGAGCGGGTTCTTCTTCCCCTGTTTCCAGGCGGAGGAGCATCGTGCTCGCCTGGCTTTCCGATGAAAGGCCTCTATCCACCGCATCAACTCTGATTCTCAATTGGTTGTGAAGAGAGTCCCGCTTATCCTCTTGCTCGTCGTGCTTGCCTGCGCCTTCGGCTCTTCCCGGGAAGCGGCGGCCATCAACGCCAGTCCCATTCCCGTTCGCCTGAAACAACCCGATGGCACCGAGGTCACATTGCGAATTCACGGGGACGCTTTGTTCAATTGGTTCGAAGACATGGAGGGCCGCACCGTCGTACTGGACCAGGGCCGCTATGTCTATGCCGGACTGGATGCCGACGGCTGGCTGATCCCCACCGGCATTCTGGCCGGGCGCGACGACGAGGCGGCCCGCCAGATCCGCAGGGGGATCTTTCCCTCGCGGGAAAAGGTCGCCGCGTACCGGCAGCAGGTGCTGACGCAGCGCGTGGCGGCGGCGGCAAGCCAGGCCCCGGCCTTGAACGCGGGGCCTCCTCCCTCCATGGTCCCGCCCGTCGGCACGGTGAAGAATCTGGTCGTCCTGTGCAAGTTCAGCGATCACGACAGCAGCAAGATCCGTGCGCCGGAGGACTACGAGAAAGTCTTCAACTCCCCGGGAGGCGATCCAGTGCTGGCACCGACAGGCAGCGTGCGCGACTATTTCCTCGAAGCCTCCTACGGCACCCTGACCGTGGACAGCACCGTGGTGGCCTGGGTGACGCTGCCCAACACGGAGGCCTACTACGCCAACGGCCAGCATGGAATGGAAGTGGGTGCCTACCCGGCCAATGGGCAGGGAATGGTCGAGCACGCCCTCAATCTGGTGGACCCGCTGGTGAACTTCGGCGAGTTCGACAGGGACAACGACGGCTACATCGATGCCATCACCTTCATCCACTCCGGCTATGCGGCCGAGACGGGCGGCGGCGGCGGGAACTGGATCTGGTCCCACAAATGGTCGCTCTGGGCGCTGCCGGGGGGGCGTTGGACCAGCGCGGACAACAACTCCGGCGGCGTGAAAGTGAAGGTCTACGACTACCACACCGAGGCCGCCCTCTGGGGCACCAGCGGCAATGGAATCACGCGCATCGGCGTCATCTGCCACGAGACCGGCCACTTCTTCGGCCTGCCGGACCTCTACGACACCGACGACAGCAGCTCGGGCATCGGATCGTGGTGTCTGATGGCCAACTCCTGGGGCTTCGACAACACCCAGCGCCACCCTCCGCACCTCTCCGCGTGGTGCAAGCAGCAGCTCGGTTGGGTGACGCCGACGGTCATCTCCCCCGGCACCTACAGCGCACCGAGGTCGGCGGTGTCCCCGACGGTCTACCGCATCGATTCGGGCTATCCGTCCGGCGAGTACCTGCTCATCGAGAACCGCCAGCCCTACGGTTTCGAGAGCACCATGCCGCAGGGCGGGCTCTGCATCTGGCACATCGACGAAACGAAGGCGAACAACACCCAGGAGGGGTATCCCGGGCAGTCCGGCTGGCCCGGGAACGGCAGTCACTACAAGGTGGCCCTGCTCCAGGCGGACGGCCTCTACGAGTTGGAGAAAAAAACCAATCGGGGCAATGCGGGGGATGTCTATCGAGCGGGAGGAGTCAGCCAGATCACGCCCTTCACCGTACCCAACACGCACCGCTACCAGGGCGGCAACGTCCAAGGCACGAACAACCACATCGTCGGCATCGGCGCGGCAGGTGCCACGATGTCCTTCACCTATTCGCAGCAGATCCCGGCAGGCTCTCCGGAGATCACCGTCGAGCAGCCCGCGGGCAATCCGCTGACCAATGGTCTGTCCAGCGTGTCCTTCGGCGAGGTGCAGGCCGGCTCGTCTCCCGGCACGCGCACCTTCACCCTGCGCAATGCGGGCGATGCGACGCTGACCCTCTCGTCGGTCGGGATCCAGGGGGCGGGGGCGGCCCACTTCCAGGCGGGCACTCCCTCCGCCAGCAACCTCGCTCCAGGACAGACGGCCACGCTCAACGTGGGATTCGCGCCGCAGACGGCCGGAACGAAGACCGCCGAATTGAGGATCGGCAGCAACGATGCGGACGACAACCCCTACCTCATCGCCCTTAAGGGGGTCGGCCTTCCTTCGGCCAACGCCGATCTCTCCGCCCTCGCATTCAGCGGCGGTGCGCTTAGCCCCGCCTTCTCCAGCAGCACGACGAACTACACCGCCGGGCTTCTCCCCAACGCGGCCGCAGCGGTCACCGTCGTTGCGACGAAGGCCCAGGCCAGCGCCTCCATCCACGTCCGCGTCAATGGCGGCACCTACGCCGCCGTCGCCTCCGGCAGCACCAGCGGAGCGCTCGGCCTGAATGTCGGTGGCAACACCATCGAGGTGCGCGTCACCGCCGAGGCAGGCAACACCAGGACCTACTCCATCGCCGTGACCCGCGACAAGGCGGCGCAGAGC
The DNA here is from genome assembly GCA_037190325.1 of Verrucomicrobiales bacterium. Taxonomy (GTDB): domain Bacteria; phylum Verrucomicrobiota; class Verrucomicrobiia; order Verrucomicrobiales; family DEV007; genus Arctic95D-9. Next base: position 23,868 of record JBBCIU010000023.1, read on the forward strand.
ATCGCCTTCCCGCCGATCACGGACAAGCTCGCCACCGACACCGTGACCCTCTCTGCGACCGGGGGAAGCTCGGGCAATCCCGTCACCTTCTCCGCGACAGGCCCCGCTTTCCTCTCCGGAAACGTGCTGACCTTCACCGGTCCCGGCAGTGTCACGGTCCGGGCGAACCAGGCGGGGAACGCGGGCTACCATGCCGCTCCCGAAGTGGCGCGCACCTTCGCGGTCGCCGCCGTACCGGTCAGCATCAGCCTCGGCAACATGAGCCACGTCTACGACGGCCAACCCAAGACCGCCACGGCCAGCACTCTCCCCGCCGGTGTCGGCGTGCAGATCGTCGGCGGCGGCCCATGGACCAATGTCGGCAACTACGGCGTCACCGCCATCGTGACCGATCCCCGCTACGTTGGCTCCGCCGGCGGCGTCTTCACCATCGCCAAGGCCCCGCAGAACATCCTCTTCGCCAATCCCGGCAATCAGACGGCGACCGCGACGCTGGGCCTCTCCGCCACGGGGGGCGGCTCGGGCAGGCCCGTGACCTTCTCCGCGAGCGGCCCTGCCACGATCACCGGGGGCAACCAGCTCAGCTTCACCGGGCCGGGGCAGGTCACGGTCAGAGCCAACCAGCCGGGCAACACGAACTACCTGGCCGCTCCTGAAGTGGCCCACACCTTCACGGTCCACACCGCGACGGCTCCCCTGACCCTCTCGAGCCTCCATCAGGTCGCCGATGGCAGCGCCCGCGAGGTCACCGTGACGACCGATCCTCCGGACCTCCCCGTGGAGCTGACCTACGACGGCTCCCCGGAGGCTCCCACCGCCGTCGGCACCTACGCCGTGGTCGCCACCGTCACCGACGCCCGCTACGAGGGTGGGGCCGAGGGACTCCTCGTCGTCGACGATCCCACCCGCTCCGTGACCGTTCCTGGAGGCGCCTTGCCCGATTTTTCCGCCTTCGGCGAACGCTCCGTGCCCACGTTCCGGATCGGAGCCTACGAGGTCACCGGCAGTCAGTGGGCCGCCGTCGTCGCCTGGGCCGAAGCCCATGCGGGCTACGACTTCGACGGGGCTGGTTCCGCCGCCTCCGGCGACCGGCCCGTCGCGGAGATCGCTTGGTCCGACGCAGCCAAGTGGTGCAACGCCCGCACCGAATGGGAGAATGCAATTTCGGGTCGTTCCCTCTCGCCCGCCTACCGTGTCGGCGGAGCCGTCTTCAGGTCTGGAACCCCCGCCTCGCCCGGAGACGTGGCCTGCGACTTCGGAGCGGGCGGCTACCGTCTGCCCACCGCCGCCGAATGGGAGTTCGCCGCCCGCGGAGGAGCCGGTGGCGCGCCCAGCCTCTACCCCGGAGGCGGCGATCTCGAAGAGCTCGGCTGGCATTCCGGCAATTCCGGCGGAGGAGCGCAGCCTGCCGGAGGCAAGGCGCCCAACAGCCTCGGCCTCCACGACCTCGCCGGCAACGTCGCCGAGTGGACTTGGGACGCGCCCATCGACAATCCCGCCGCGCGCCTCCTGCGCGGCGGCTCGTGGCAGGGCGCCGCCAGCGACTGCGAGCTGTCCGCCCTCGCCTCCGCCGACTCTGCGCTGCCCTCCGCGGGCATCGGTCTCCGTCTTGTCCGTTCCGTCTCCCTGGCCTTGGCCGAGGTCCTCGACCATCCCGGCCTGTCGTGGGAATCCGGCGGACCCGAACCCTGGGGCGCGCAAACCGGTACGACCCACGATGGCGAGGACGCCGCCGAGAGCAGCCCGCTGGCCCAGGGCGAGACCGCTTGGATGGAGACCGTCGTGGAGGGGCCGGGCAATCTGAGCTTCCGCTGGAAGACGGACGGGGCCGAGGGAGAGGACATTCTGAGCTTCGCCGTTGGCGGTGCCGAAGCCTTTGCCCGCAGCGGCATAGGCGGCTGGGAGGAGCAGATCGTCGAGATCGACGAGGGCAGCCACCTTCTCCGCTGGACCTACGCCCGCGGTTCGGCGACGGGAGAGTCCCGTGCCTGGATCGATTCCGTCGCCTATGCCGAGGCCACCGTTCCGAGCGTGACGACGGCCCCCGCCTCGGGCATCGGCGGCACCTCGGTCACTCTCGGCGGCGAGGTGGTCCACGATGGTGGACGGGAGATAACCGGACGGGGCGTGGTCTACGGCCCCTCGCCCGATCCGACTCTCGACAGCGGGACGGTGCTGTCCGTCGACACGCAAGGGGAGGGGAGCTTCGCCGTCCTCGCCACCGGCCTGAGCGGGAACACGGTCCTCTACGCGCGTGCCTACGCGATCAACCTGCTCGGGACCGCCTATGGCGAAAGCGTCGTGTTCACCACGGCTTCGATCGCGGACTTCGCCGATGGACCGGCCGCCTTCGACCGAGAAATCCTCCCTGGCGACCAGCAGCGCTTCCAGTTCAGCCTCGCGGGGCCGCGCTTCGTCTCCTTCTCCACCGTCGGCGGCGCGTCCTTGCGGGCCGAGCTGCGGAATTCGCAGGGCGAGGTGATCGCCGGCTTCGATGGCGATGCCGACTTCGCCTTGGTGCAGCTCCTCCACGCGGGTGCTTACCTGCTGGAGGTCTACCGCCAGCCAGGCGAAGGGGAGCGGCAGGACTACCGGCTGACGCTCGATGCGGGCACGGTGGCGGCGACCCGTCCCGACGTGGCGGTGGGGAGCTCGCCGTCCAAGCTGATGGGCAGGAACGTCCACCTGCCGGCGCGTCAGCTCGCGAGCCTCGTCTCGAAGAAGGCCAAGCCCGTGACCGCCTACGCGGCGGTGGGCAACGCAGGCAACCTGCCCGATGTCCTCCTGGCGAGGGCGGGGAAGGGGAACGGCTTCTTCAAGGTGACCTACCACGCGCCGACGGGCAACGCGACCGCCTCGCTGCTGGCCGGAAGCTACCGGACGGCACGGGTGGCGAACGGAGTGGGGAGCGTCTCGATCCGGATCGCGGTGAAGCCGAACAAGAAGAAGCTGACGAGGAGTAAAGGCGGTCGCCCCTCGACCCTCAGAAAGACGCTGACGCTGCCGGTCTCGGCGTCCTCCACCTTCCAGCCTTCCACCGGAGACGCCGCCTCCGTTCAGGTGAAGACCAAGTAGCGTGTCGTCCCCGCGTCGGGCGGTCGGGACCGTCCGCCTCCGGAGGGTCGAGCCCCCTCTGCCGGACAGGCAGAGAGGTATGAATTTCAGACAAATACCAGAAAGTTTCCCTAGCAAGTCAGCTGGATCGAAGCGAGCTTCCTTTTTCGCAAAGCCATTCAATGAGCCATACCATTTCCGCCCGGGCGAATGTCGACCTGATCGACCAGAAATACGCCGATTGGAAGAGGGATCCCCTGTCCGTAGACCAGAACTGGGCCATGTTTTTTGAGGGCTTCGAGCTGGGCATGACCCAGCCCGCGCCGACGAAGACCGGTGCCACCGCCACGCTTCCTTCGGGCGTTGCCAGTGCCGAAGATCTGGCCACCCACGCCCGCATCGTCACGCTGATCAACGCGTTCCGCACCCTTGGCCATACTGCCGCCTGGCTCGATCCGCTCGAGGACACGCCTCCGATCCAGCCGCTTCTCAGCCTCGAGCATCTCGGGCTCCACCCCTCGCAGCTCGACGAGGAGGTCTCGACCGAGCTCTACGAGAAGGGACGGCGCATGAAGCTGCGCGAGATGGTGGACCGGCTCCGCCGCACCTATTGCGAAGGCATCGGCTTCGAGATCATGCACGTGCAGACGCCCGAGGTGCGGAACTGGCTCCTCAAGCGCATCGAGGCGCGCATCGACCGTCCCGAGCCCCCTCTGGAGAAGAAGGTGCTGGCGCTGAAGTGGCTCGCCGAAGCCGAGCTCTTCGAGAAGTTCCTCCACCGGAAATATGTGGGGCAGAAGCGCTTCTCCCTCGAGGGGGGCGATTCCCTGATGGTCGCGCTGAACGGCCTGCTGCGGAGATTCCCGGAATGCGGCATCGAGGAGATGGTGGTGGGCATGGCCCACCGAGGCCGTCTCAACGTGCTCGCGAACCTGCTTCGCAAGCCCCTGACGATGCTGCTCTACGAGTTTTCCGACAACTACGTGCCGAACCTCGTGGCGGGGGACGGCGACGTGAAGTACCACCTCGGGTTCGAGTCGGACCAGGAGATCGACGGCAAGCTGGTGAAGATCCAGCTCGCGGCGAATCCCAGCCACCTCGAGGCGGTCAGCCCCGTTGTCGAGGGCAAGACGAGGGCCCGGCAGCGCGCGCGCGACCCCCAGCGGCGCGACTCCTTCGTGGAGCGGGACAACGTCGTTCCCGTCCTCGTCCACGGCGACGCGGCCTTCGCGGGCCAGGGGAGCGTGCCGGAGACGCTGAACCTCTCCCAGCTGCTCGGATACCGCACCGGAGGCACCATCCATCTCGTCGTGAACAACCAGGTCGGGTTCACCACGACGCCGAAGGACGCGCGCTCCTCCGCCTACTGCACCGACGTGGCGAAGATGATCGAGGCGCCTGTCTTCCATGTGAACGGGGATTCCCCCATGGACGTGCTCTACGTGACGGAGCTGGCCCTCGACTTCCGCCAGCGCTTCGGGCGGGACGTCGTCGTCGACATCGTCTGCTACCGCCGCCACGGACACAACGAGGGCGACGAGCCCGCCTTCACCCTGCCGAAGACCTACCGCGAGATCGGCCAGCATGCCACGCCCCTCGCCCTCTTCCGCCAGCGGCTGACCGATTCCGGGGAGATCACGGTCCAGGAGGCCGACGCGATCGAGAACGAGTACCAGGCCAAGCTCGACGGCGAGATGGCCGAGCTGCAGGAGGCGATCGAGCAGGGCACGGACCACACCCTCGGGGAACCGGCCGATCCGCCGCAGCCCGAATATTCCCACGATCCCGTCGACACCGGCGTCGAGGCCGAGGCGCTCCGCACCATCGGCCGCCGCATCTCCGAGGTGCGCGGGACCGTGAAGGTGAACCCGAAGCTCGAGGCGCGCTTCCTCAAGCCCCGCCGCGAGGCGATCGAGACGGGACAGGGCATCAACTGGGCCTTCGGCGAGGCGCTCGCCTTCGGCTCCCTGATCAAGGAGGGGATCGCGGTGCGGCTCTCCGGTCAGGACTGCCGGCGCGGCACCTTCAGCCACCGCCACGCCGTCCTCTACGATCCCGAGACCCGCCAGCGCTACACGCCGCTGAACCACCTCGAGGCCAAGCAGAAGGCCAAGCTGTGGGTCTACAACAGCCACCTGTCCGAATTCGCGGTCCTCGGCTTCGAGTATGGCTACACCCTCCACGCGCCCGACGCTCTCGTCCTCTGGGAGGCCCAGTTCGGCGACTTCGCGAACGGAGCCCAGGTCATCATCGACCAGTTCATCACCTCGGCCGAGTCGAAATGGGGACGCACGAGCCACCTCGTCATGCTCCTGCCGCACGGGTACGAGGGCCAGGGGCCCGAGCACAGCAGCGCGCGCCTCGAGCGCTTCCTCCAGCTCTGCGCCGGATGCAACATCCAGGTCTGCAATCTCACGACGCCCGCCCAGTACTTCCACGTCCTGCGGAGGCAGATGAAGCGCGACTTCGTCAAGCCGCTCGTGATCATGACTCCGAAGAGTCTTCTCACCCATCCCGAGTGCGTCTCCAGTCTCGACGACTTCGCCGAGGGGACCTGCTTCCAGGAGATCCTCGACGACACCGCGCCGGAGCGGGGCGCCGCCGGGCGCATCAGCCGCCTCATCTTCTGCTCCGGCAAGGTCTACTACGACCTCCTCGACTACCGCCGGAAGCACGAGATCGGGAACGCGGCCATCATCCGCCTCGAGCAGATCTATCCCTTCCATGCGGACAAGGTTGTGGAGATCGCGGCCCGATATCCCAATGCGACGAAGTGGGTCTGGTGCCAGGAGGAGCCGCTCAACATGGGGGCGTGGACCTACGTCGGTCCGCGTCTGCAGAAGCTGTCCGAGCTGCGCGTCCGCTACGCCGGCCGCGACACCGCCTCCAGCCCCTCCAGCGGATCGAAGGCGATCCACAAGAAGGAGCAGTACCGCCTGCTCGAGGAGGCCTTCAGCAAATAATCCTCTTCGCTCCGCGGAGAAGGGATCGTGGCGATTTTTCCGCGTGACTTTCTCCGCTCCCTTTCCATTTTCTCCCTTCAGCAACGAGTCCTCAACTATGGCGCACGAGATCAAGATTCCTTCCGTCGGCGAGTCCATCGCCTCGGCCACCCTGGGCACCTGGCACAAGGCCGACGGCGACTACGTCAAGGCGGGCGAGGTCATCCTGACGATCGAGACCGACAAGATCTCCACCGAGCTGGAGTCGGACCGCGACGGCATCCTCCGCCACTTGGCCGCCGCCGGCGACGAGCTGGCCATCGGTGCCCCCGTGGCCGCTATCGAGGAGGGCAGTGCGCCTGCCGAAGCCGCTCCCGCGGCACCGGCCGCCGCGTCGGAACCCGCTCCCTCCGCCGGCGCACCGGTGGAGGAAAGTGGCGTCAAGGCGACCCCTGTGGCCAGGAAGATCGCCGAAGGAGAGGGGATCGACCTCTCCCGGGTCAGCGGAACCGGGGCCGGAGGCAAGATCACCAAGGCCGACGTCCTCGACGCCGCCTCGGCCGTTCCGGCGAAGACGGAGGAGAGCGTGGCGGCGGCCCCCGCCGCGACCGGCGAGAAGCGCACGACGCGTCGGAAGATGTCGCCCCTGCGGAAGAAGATCGCGACCCATCTCGTCAACGCCCAGCACGAGGCGGCGATCCTGACCACCTTCAACGAATGCGACATGAGCGCGGTGATGGACCTGCGCAAGCGTCTCCAGGACGACTTCACGGCCCGCAACGGCGTGAAGCTCGGCTTCATGTCCTTCTTCATCAAGGCCGTCGTCGAGGCGCTCAAGTCCGTTCCGGCGGTGAACGCCCGCATCGAGGGCGACGAGATCGTCGAGCAGCATTTCTACGACATCGGCGTGGCCGTAGGCACGGAGAAGGGGCTCATCGTTCCCGTCCTCCGCGACTGCGACCAGAAGAGCTTCGCCCAGATCGAGAAGGACATCGTCGACCATGCCGCGAAGGCGCGCGACGGCAAGGTGTCCCTGACCGACCTCCAGGGAGGCGTCTTCACGATCACGAATGGCGGGATCTACGGCTCGCTGCTCAGCACGCCCATTCTCAATCCTCCGCAGTCCGGCATCCTCGGGATGCACAGCATCCAGCAGCGCCCCGTCGCCGTGGACGGACAGGTCGTGATCCGGCCGATGATGTATCTCGCCCTCAGCTACGACCACCGTCTCGTCGACGGCAAGGAGGCCGTCACCTTCCTCGTGCGGGTGAAGCAGTGCATCGAGAATCCCGAGCGCATCCTGCTGGGAGCGTGATCCAACCACGTGGGTCGCTCTGCGAAGGCAGGGCGGTCAGGGTTTTCCCGCATCATTCCTCCTTCGGTTCCAGAGCCCCGAAGGGGCGTTTCATAAGGCAGTGCCCGGTTTCGCCCGTTTCGCATCTGGATTGAGGACTGGTTGCCCGGAATCCTCTTCCGCGGGACGGCTTCCCCCGGCCTTGGACTGTTGCCGTGCATCAGGACGGACAATGGGAAGAGCGGACATCCCTGGATCTTCCGCGGAGTTGCGGTTTTAGCTAAGATTAATTTAATATCAATAATTAAAAAATATTAAAATTTGAGAATTAAATTTAAGAAATTTAAAAATTCCGCCTTTCGGTAGCGACACGAAGTGGTAATTTTCCGCATGTTCATAGGATACCGATTGGCTGGAACGACGGGGATGGTTTCGATGGCCCTCTTCTCCGTGGGATGCCTCAGTTTGGGCAACAAGAACAAGGAGGCAGCCATCGACGCGCCGCCTCCGCCTCCGGCGGCCTATCCCGACACCTCGGGAGCGATGATGGCGGGTTCGTCGCCGGCCGCGCCGGGAGAGGTGCCGTCCGTGCCTTCCGCCGCGACGGTGGCAGCGACGAATCGGGCGCCGTCGGCTCCCCCTGCTCCTGTTCCGTTCTCCCTCCGCGAGGGGGAACAGCTCGTGTCCCATCAGATTCAACCGGGCGAAAATCTGTCCACCATCGCCGCGAAGTACAACACCAGCGTCGGGCGCATCCAATCGGCCAATGGCATGACCGATACGAGGATCTACGCAGGCAAGACCCTTCAGGTTCCCACCTCGGCGCCTCCGACGGGCATGGGGCAGATGGCCCCGGCCGGCTCGCTGGCCCCCGCCCCGGTGGCTCCGGCCTACAGCGTCGCTCCTCCGGCCAATGGCTCCACCGGTGTCTATCCGTCGGTCACGGTCCCTCCGACGGTTCCCACGACCCCCAGCTATCCCGCGTCCTCGTCCGCTTCCGGAGCGATCGCTGCGCCCCCGGTTCCCTCGCCTGCGGCCGTGGTCCCTCCGGGTTATCCGGATCCGGCCTCGACGTCCTATCCGCGCACCAGCCCCACTCCGGCGACGACGGCGGGCAGTTTCCCGACGCCGAGCTTCGAAGCGAGTCGCATCCAGTTCTCGAACTGAGCCAAGCGCCGGTCGCGGGATGAGCGAAGGACGGATTTCCGTCGGCATCGTGACGGTCTCCGACCGCGCGGCGGTGGGCGGCTACGAGGACCGCGGCGGCCCGGCCTTGCGTGCCGTCTGCGCGGAATGGGGTTGGGAGGTGCTGGCCGAGGTCGTGGTGCCCGACGAGAGCGAGGCGATTCGGCGGACGATTCGCGCGCTTTCCGCCCAAGGCTGCGGACTGGTCCTCACGACGGGAGGGACCGGCATCGCCCTCCGCGACGTGACCCCGGAGGCGATCCGCGGGATCATGAGGGTCGAAATCCCCGGCTTCGGCGAGGCGATGCGGATGCGTTCGCTCGCCATCACGCCGAACGCGATCCTTTCCCGCAGCCTCGCGGCGATCGTCGACCGATCCCTCGTCGTCGCCTTGCCGGGCAAGCCAAGCGGCGCGGTGGAGTGCCTCGGCTTCGTGAAGGAGGCGATCCCGCATGCCGTGTACCTGGCACAAGGAGCCCCGACGTCCTGCTGAAGCATCCTTGGGAAGGGATGGGGGCGGCAAGGGGTTGATTCAAGCCACTCCCGGCGTCGAGGGGGCACTCCACCCGATGCTCGGTGGCTGCTTCGATGAGAAAGCCAAGGTCTCCAACCGGGAGCGTCTCGGCCGCGGCGTCATGCGCGAGGGCGAGTTCGATGTCGGCTACACCATCCACACCCCGCTGACGACCATCGACCTGGCGCTGAAACCCTGTACGGTGCGGGTTGCGCTTTTTGCCGACGGGGCCCTCCGCGCCGTCAGTGGCTGGAGCCGTCGGCCCCGGCTGCCCAATTGCAATTGTGGCGCAAGTAGAGAAGCTCGTGGGAACTTCTCCCGTCGGGGGTTCTATGGGCGTCCGCCGAAGTTCTCACGAATTTCGCTACGGCTTCCGCAGGTTTCGACGCGAGTCGAATTGACCTTGGCGAATCGCTCAACCCGTCGTTTCCGGGCCCGGTTTCCGGCCGAGGAGCTGCCAGCAGGCGAGAAGGGCCGCGGCGAAGACGAGCACCCAGACGAACCATGCCGGATCGCCCACGGTGTGGCGCTCGCGGATCGTTTGGGGAAGAGAGGCAAGTTCCGAGGAGGAGGCCGCTTCGGAGAAATCGGCTTCGCGGGTGTCGGCGAAGTTGGCGGCGGCGTCGAGGAGAAGGGTTCCGCCTTGGGTGATACGGAAAAAACCGGGATCGGCCGGTGCGCGGAACTGGCGAGCTTGGTTCAGGGGGAGGGGGCTGCGGGAGTTTTCCTCCGTCCGTTCGAGAGGAGGGGCGTTGGCTCCCTTTTCGAAGGCGAGAACAAGGGGTTGGCGCAGTTCGAGATTGCGGACTTCGGCCGCGATTTTTCCTTCCCGGACGAGGGCGGCGAAGCGATGCACGAGAACGACGAAGGCGGGCAGGCGGGGGGCGTTGGAATGGAGAACGTCGAAATTCACGACAAGCTGGCGGCGCTCTCCGTTCTCGCGCAGGAAGAGGAGGGGGCGTTCGCCCTGCCAGAGCAGTACGACGTCGCCTTCGGCCATCGGAACCGAGGGCGTGGAGCGCGCGATGAGTCCCTGCCAGTCGAGTTCGGCGACGAGAGGATGGTTCGCCGCGACGAGGGGCCCGGAAAGAAAACGGTGAGGTACCTGCTCCTGGTTCAGGATGACGATGGAGACGGCGGGCGGCTCGGCCGGAGCGAGCGGATTGTAGGTCGCGAACCAGAGGTCGGGCGTCTCATCGGGACCGGCCTGGACGGTGTTCTCGAGACTGCCGACGAGTTCCGCGACGAGGGCTTCGGCGTTCGGCGCGCCCGCGCGCGAGACGAGGAGGCGTTTTGGCGAAGGCTTCACGAGGAAGAGTCGGTCGTCGCGGGTGAAGCGGTCCGGTTCAAGGACGAGCGACGCGCGGTCCGCTCCTTCGGGGAATTCGCCTTGAAGGGTGACGGTCGCACCGGCTTCGAGGGCGACGGGACGCGCCTCGGTACGGCGGTTGCCGGAAGCGAGGTACCAGGTGCGGCGCTGCGGGCTGGCGGAGTAGTTGCGCAGCGTCGCCCGCCAGACGGCTTTGTCCTCGTCCTCGTCGACGCGGAGCCCGGCGAAGCCGACGTTGTCGATGGGGGAGCCGAGGGCGAGGCGGCGGGCGCCGAAGGGCAGGGGATCGCCGGGATGGTCGGTGGCGAAGATCAGGGTGCCGTCGATTCCGGCGAGACTGCGGCCGACGCGCAGGGCCTGCTCCGGCGAATGGCTGCCGGTGGCGGGACGCCAGGCGGAGAGGGCGTCGACCAGCTCGCCGAATTCGACGCCTCGGTAGAGATTGGCGCCGCTCGCGGAGGATTCGATGACGGTGTACTCGGTGGTGCCGGCGATGGAGGCGAGGGATGGGAGTTCGCGGCGGAGCGCCTCGTCGAGCTCCTCGCGGAAGGCCTCCATGGAGGCGGAATTGTCCAGGACGAGGACGAGGCGTTGCACGGAGCGCTCGCTCGTCCATCGCGGTTCGGCGAAGAGCCAGGCGAGGAGGAGCACGCCGAGGAGCTGGAGCCAGAGGGGAACCGAATTCCGCAGGCGGTCGAAGCGCCTTCCTTTCACGCTTTCGCGGTCGAGGTGTTCGAGGAGGAACAGAGTGCTGACAGGGACGCGCTTCGCCTCGCGCTGAAGGAAGTGGATCAGCAGGATGACAGGAATTCCGAGCAGAGCCCAAAGACCGGCTGGGTTGGCTAGGATCATGGTGGCCGCAGGCCACCGTTAAAGGTAAAAAGTGAAAAGTAAAAAGTAAAAGGTGGGAACTCGAGCGATCCCGTGGCCGAATCGTCGCGAAAAGGGAGTGCCTGCGCTTCTCTCCAGCAAATCGACGGTCGAAGAACCCTTTTCAAAAGCTAGGCGCTCAGGAGAAATGGATGGCGCCGGAAGGGATCGCTTCGAGTTTCAAGGCGGTTTCGAAGGGCGGGGCCGAGGGTACTTTGGCGAGGGGGATGCGGGTGCGCAGGGCGGCGGCCTTCCAACGGGAGAAATGCTCCTGGTAGGCGGTGGCGTAGCGCCGGAGGAGGCTCCCGTCCACGCGGCGCTGGTGCAGGGCACCGCTTTCGGTGTCGAGGAATTCGCAGTTTCCACCCCAGTCCGGCGCCGACTCGGAAAGGGAGAAGGGGGCGAGGACGATCGCGCGTCCCTGCCCGCGTCCCAGGGCACGGAGGAGGGGTTCGGGGCTGGCCGCGAAGAGCAGATCGCTGAGAAGGACGCGCAGGGAGCGGGCCCGCAGCGGGGCTTCGCCGAGGCTCGGCGGGGCCGAGGCCTCGGTGGGCGGGAGGTCGCGGGCGAGATCGCTCCAGCCGTGGTTGCGGATCGCCTCCCGTCCGACCGCCTTCCAGCGCCCACCTTTCAGCAGGATCAGGGAGGTGGAGGCTCCGGCGCGCTCTCCCGCGGCGAGGGCGAAATGAAGCAGTTCGACGGTGCGTCTCGCCTTTTCGTCGTCGGCGAACATCGATTCGGAGACGTCGAAGAGGATTTCGACGACGGGACGTACCTCCTCCCGGTAGAGCTTCAGCGAATAGTGGCCGGATCGTGCGTAGGCCTGCCAGTTGATGTGCCGAGGGTCGTCGCCGGGGACGTAGGAACGGTGGTCCTGGAAGTCGAGCGAGCTGCCGACGCCCGCTCCGGCGAACTCGCCCGCGCTGCCGCGCCAGTTCCGTTCGCGCAGGGGAAGGGTGAAGCGCTCGGCATGGGCTCGGGCCCGGGCCGCGATGGCGTTCAGGTCGACGGTGTCGGGGAGGGGCACGATGGGTGGGGAAGTCCGGAATCCGAGGCTCGACCTCCGAAAGGGCTGCTGGGCGGGGGAGTCAGGAGGGTTTGAGATGGCGGGTGAAATCCCGAACGGCCTCGCGCTGGCGGAGCAAGGGGACGGCGATGCCGAGGAGGAGGGTGAGGAGCGCGCAGGCGAGGTAGATATTTCTCAAGCTCGGGCTGGCTCCGCCGTTCTCGATCGCGACGAGGAGGACCGAGGGGATCGGAACGATCGCGTAGATGAGGTCGTCGTAGCGCGAGATGGCTGCGGCGAGGATGGAGACCATGACCGTGAGGACGGCGAGGCACCCCTGGACGAAGGCGTAGATGCCGAAGGTGAAACTGCCCGAGGCGTGCTTTGGGAAGAAGAGGTGGATGAAGATCAGGGGGAAGAGGAAGAGGTTGGCCATGGAGAGGAACAGGGTCAGGAGCTTGTCCGGTTCCGATTTCGGCAGGCCGTAGGAGGGGACCGTCAACGCGACGAGCGTTCCAGCCCAGATTCCGGCGCAGAGCAGGAAGAAGCAGATGCCGCTGAGCCAGCCGGGGGAGAGGAAGCAGGCGGCGAGGCGGAGAAAGGCGTTTTTCCGGAAAGGGGTCAGCACTCTGGCGAAGACCGGGAGCGGTTCGGTGAGCGCGTCGACGCAGGCGAATCCGAGGATGAGGCCGACGACGACGAGCACGGACTCCTTCGAGCCGACCCAGGCGAAGCCGATGCAGAGGGCGGCGAATCCCAGGGCGACGAGGCGCTTTCGGGTCGCGTGGTTCTCCGAGAGCGGAGCGATGCGGCTGGCGCCGAAGGAGAGGAAGAAGAAGCAGCCGTAGAGCATCGCGAGAGCGGTGAGCCCCATCGTGGCGAAACGGTCGGAGGTGGCGAAGCTCGAGCGGAAGAGCATCGTCTGCATCATGGCGTAGAGGGAGACGAAGCCCAAGCCGAATCCGGCCACGAGCATCGCGCGGAGCACGAAATGCCGGAAAGCGGAGCAACCGACGGCGATGGCGCTGGCGAGGGCGGAGCCGAGGCCGAGGTAGAGGAGCGCGGCGAGATCGACGACGAAGTTCACATTGCCGAGGAAGTAGCGCATCACGAGGTAGGGAAGCACCCCGGTGAGGAAGAGCAGAGTCTGTGCGTTCAGGGCGGTCCACTTTCCGAGGGTGATGCGCCAGGCGTCGAGATTCGTCAACTGGATGAGATCCATCGTGTTGAGCGTGTATTCCGAACTCAGGGCGTTGAAACCGCGGAGGGGCTGCACGACGAGCAGGATCACGACGATGAAGAACCAGAAGAAGCCGTCCACCGCCGAGGAGCCGGGATCGGCGACGCCGGCGAGGAGGCTGAGGACCATCACGGTCTGGAGAAGGATGAAGGCCGTCGAGAAGAGGTTGGTCCTCATTCCCTGGCGCAGCTCCTTGACCAGCATGGGGCTGAAGCGCGACGGGAAGTCGTGCATGCGCGAGGCGACGGAGGTCGCGTCGCCGGGCAGCGGTGGTGGGGAAGGAGTCATGGGTGAGGTGGCCCGCTGTAAAAGGTGAAAGGTGCGGAGCTCAGGCATCCCGCCTGGGCGGTGGGAAAGGTGGAAGCGGCGTTCCGCCGCGTTGGCTGGGGAGGATTGGGGAGAAAATACGTGGAGGTTCAACTGACGATCGGCATGCCGGCGGCTTCGAGTTCGCCGAGGATCTCGATGAAGGCGTCTTCGAGCTTGCGCTCGTGCAGGTGGAAATCGACGACGGGGAGGCCGTCGCCGACCATGCGGCGGAGGACCGTCGCGAGGATCCCGGGTTCGGCCGAGTCGATCTCGATGCGTCCGCCTTCCTTCGTCGCCTCGCGGTAGGTGACGTGGGGAGCCAGGGCGGCCCATTCGGAGAGGCGCTCGGGGGAATGGGCGAGCCGGACCTCGACGAGGGAGGTCGCCGAGCTGCCGCGACGGAGACTTTCGGCGGAGCCGTGGTGGATGATCCGGCCTTGGTTGATGAAGAGGAGCGAGTCGCACATCTCGCCGAGTTCGGAGAGGATGTGCGAGCTGATGAAGACGGTCTTGCCCTCCTGCGCGAGGATGCGGATGAGGTGCTTCAGCTCGACGCGGGCCTTGGGATCGAGACCGGCGGCGGGCTCGTCGAGGATGAGGACGTCGGGATCGTGGAGGAGGGCGCGTCCGAGGCAGAGGCGCTGGCCCATGCCCTTGCTGAGCGCGTCGATGAGGCGGTCGGCGAGTCCGGCTAGGTCGGTGAACTCCATCACCTCGGCAATCCGGGCGATGCGCTCGTCGCCGCGGTAGCCGAGGGAGCGGGCGAAGAAGTCGAGATACTCGAGCACCGTCATGTGGCTGTAAGTGCCGTAGTGGTCGGGCATCCAGCCGATGCGGCGGCGGACCTCGGCGGGGTGGGTGACGACGTTGTGGCCACAGACGAGGGCCTCGCCCGACGTGGGATGGTCGAGGGTCGCGAGGATGCGCATGGTCGTCGTCTTTCCCGCTCCGTTGGCGCCGACGAAGCCGACGACCTGGCCTCGTTCGACGGAAAAGGAGACGTCGCGCACGGCATGGACGCCGGGGAACCAGCGGGAGAGGTTCCGGACCTCGATGGCAGGCGTCGGCGCCGTTGCGTCTGCGTTCGCGACGGGGGCGAGGTCGGCGGGGAGAGTGTCGGTCATGGCGCGGCGACGGTTTCGGACTTCGCTGGGGCGGAGGGGCCGCCTGCGGGGGTGCCGGTGAGGAGCAGGTGGGTCTTTTCCCAGCTCAGTCCGGGATGGGTCGGCAGGGCGAAGGCGTCCGGGTCGCGGACCTGGGCGAAGAAGCGGTTCCGCTCGGACCAGAGGGCGTCGACGCGCTTCCGGGTGCCCGAGCTGAATGCCGCCGCCGCGTTCGCCCATTCGAGACGTTTCAGGCTTTCCGTGTCCTTGGTCTTTTCGAGCGGGATTCTCTGGCCGGGGGCCGCCGCGATGCCTGCGGCGAGAGCCCAGGTGCTTCCGTTCGCGTCGCGGTAGTGCAGGGCCGTGATCTCCTGCGCGAGATTCGAGACGAGCACGGGAGTGCCCTCTTCCTCGCCCCTGTATTCGATGCGGGCGCGGCTGGGATCGGCGGAGCGGAGGAGGAAGCCCTGTTCGGAGCGGCTGCGGAAGAATTCCCCGTCGTAGCGGCCGCCGCCCATTTCGTAGGTGGATTTCCGTTCGCCGTACCGCGAGAAGGGATTGAAGTGGCTTTCGGGGAGCTGGACGGGATTGAGATCGTAGGGGCGGCCGGTTTCGAATCCCGGCGAGACCATCACGCCGGTGCGGCTGATCTGCTCCTGCGTCGTATAGAGCCGGGTTTCGCCGGCGGTGGGCTGAAGGTCGGCGAGGACGACGCGGACGCCTTTGCCGCCGACGCCGTCGATGAAGAAGATGAGGAGGACGATGAGAAGGCAGGTACCCACGGAGATGACGGGAGTGGTGACGAAGAGACGGTGTCGGCGGCCTGGTCTGGCGAGATAGAAGAGGTTCACCGGCGCGACGAGGATGGCGAAGGCGAGAAGGAGGAGGAAGACGAAGAGAGGGTTGAACTCCTTCTTGCCGAAATCGGCCTGGAGAGGCCAGTTGCGCTGGTAGTCGCCCGCCAGGGCGGTGGCGGCTTGGGGAATGCCGCGATAGCGGTCGACGACGCTGTCGGGCAGCTCCTGGCCATCCCAGGTATGCAGGGCCACGAGGCCGAGGCTGAGGGAATGGGTGGCTTTGGCGTTGCCCGTGGAGGCGAGGGGAAGGCCCAGCGAGGAGGGGTCGATTTCCGACTCTCCGTAGAGGTCGAGCCTTCCCCCCGTTCTTACCCAGGCGACGAGGGCCTGCCGCTGGGCGGAGGATAGTGAGCGCCAGGCGGGTTCGTCGAGAAGGAGGGCGTCGAGTCCGGTGTAGCCAAGCCAGTCGACGGGCAAGTGGCCGGGATCGAAGAGTTTCGCGAAATAGGGATCGTTGGAGTTCTGGCTTTTGACCTGTTCGTCGAGGCGGGTGAGGCTCCGCTGGGCGAGCGCTTTGCTCATCGCGAGGACGGGGAAGCCTTGCGGAGTCTGCTCGCCATGGCTGCGGGTCTCCGCAGGCAGGCCGGACGCGGTCACCACGATCGTGAGGTTGCGGTAGTCGTAGGCGAGGAAGGCGGGGGAGAAGGGGAGGATGGCTTCGCGGACGGCTTCGGCGCCGTTCTCGACCTCGATGCGGAAGGTGGCCTGGGTGGAGAGCGGACGTCCGTAGTTGCCCTCGGTCATCTGCACGTTCCAGACCCGGGCCTTGCCGCTGTGGTTCCGGACGGTGATGCGGAAGGGCAGGGCCCCCTGCTTGGCGGCCGCGCCGAAGACGCTCTCCAGCGCGACGAAAGTGTCGGGATGGTCCCGGTAGTCGTGCCGGAAGATCTGCTCGCCGCCGTGCACGCCCGGCGGAAGGAGCGCGGCGAGCAGTGCGAAGAGGAGGCGGGGGGGCATGGGACGGGAGGGATTGGAGAAGGAGAGAAGGCGGGAGGTCTACGGGGCGGTGGCGATACCTCTTTCGGCTCAGGTGTTTTTCAGCGTGGGAGCGAGGTCGAGAGACTGGCGGGGCACCTCGGCGAGAAGTTCGCCGACGACGTCTCCGGCGCTGCGTCCTTCGATGCGGGCCTCGTACTGCAGGACGATCCGGTGGACGAGGACGGACGGGGCGACGGCGGCGACGTCCTCGAAGCTCGCGTTGATCCTCCCCTGCATGAGGGCGCGGGCCTTCGCGGCCGAGGCGAGGGCGAGAGCGGCCCGGGGGCTGGCTCCGTAATGGATCGCCGCAGAGGCCTTCGATCCGGCGTGGGTGGCGTCGACGAGGCGGGCGATGTAGTTCGCGACGACCTCGGGCAGGTAGATGGTCCGGACCGCGGCGACGAGGGAGGCGAGCTCTTCGCGGCCGAGGACGCGCTCGACGCTCGGCTCGACGCCGATCTCGCGGTTCAGCACGATTTTCTCCAAGGTCGCGACGGAATTGCGACGGACTTCGAGCTTGAAGAGAAAGCGGTCGAGCTGGGCCTCGGGGAGCGGATAGGTGCCCTCCAGCTCGATGGGGTTCTGCGTGGCGAGGACGAAGAAGGGCGAGGGCAGGGGGTGGGTCGTGCCGAGCACGGTGACGCGTTGCTCCTGCATCGCCTCGAGCAGGGCGGACTGGGTCTTCGGCGAAGCGCGGTTGATCTCGTCGGCGAGGACGAGGTTGGCGAAGAGCGGTCCTTTCTGGAAGACGAACTCGCGCCCTTTCTCCGTCTCCTGCAGCACGGGATTGCCGGTGATGTCGCCGGGGAGGAGGTCGGGAGTGAACTGAACCCGCTTGTTCTCCAGATCGAGCGTCTTGGCGAGCGCCTTGACCAGCTCCGTCTTGCCGAGGCCGGGCAGGCCCTCGAGGAGCAGGTGGCCGCGGGCGAGCAGTCCGGTGACGACGAGTTCGACGAGCGCCTCCTGTCCGTAGAGCGCTCCGTTGAGGGCGGCGAGAAGCTGGCGGACCTTGGCGGCGTGGGCGGAGACTTCGGATTCCTCGATCGGCATGGCGGCATTGAACCCGAGGGTTCGCCGAAATGCCAAGGGAAAATCCGAAATCCGAAGCTCGAAGTCCGAATGGAAGAGGGGAAGAAGTCCGGGCTTCGAGCTTCGGATTTCGGATTCTGGTTTTCGGGGATTTCGCGCCCGCTCGAAATCCCCGAAAACTAGCGTTTGATTTTTTCCCGTTCGAAGGTATCAAGTTCCCCTTCCGCCGCCAAGGAGCGGAAAGCTGGCGCCAGGCGAGCCGAATCGCAGGCGCCCCAAAACGAAATCAGAATCGGGTTATGGTTAAGATCAGAATGAGACGCGAGGGCACGAAGGATCGTCCCTACTACCGCATCGTCGTGGCGGACGGACGTGCGCGCCGCGAAGGGGCCTACATCGAGCAGGTCGGCACCTACGATCCGCTTCTCGACAAGGAGAACTACAGGATCGACCTAGCCAAGGTCGACGAGTGGATCGGCAAGGGAGCCCAGCCTTCCGACACCGTCCGCAGCCTCATCAAGAAGGCCCGCCAGGCATCCGCCTGACGTCTTTTTCGTGACAAACGCCGCCGCAGGCGGTAAATCGGAGGGTGTGCCGCGAGGCACGCCCTTTTTGCTTTTCCCAAAAGATCCCGAATGGAGCCCGCACTCGCCATCCAGGAATTCCTCGACTACGTCGTCGGCGGGCTTGTCGAGCATCCCGACGAGGTCGTGATCGAGCGCGGCGAGCGCGACGGCGTCCATCTCTACCGGATCCAGCTCCATCCGGACGACAGCGGCCGCGTCATCGGACGCGGCGGCAAGACGATCTGCGCCATCCGCAGTCTCGTCCACGCCTCGGCGCAGAAGCACCAGATCCGCGCCGATGTGGAGGTGGTGGTGGAGCAGTGAGATCGGAGCTCTTTGTTGTGGTGGGCCCGGCAGGGAAAGTTTTAGGTTCCGGGACACACACCAAGACGCTCGGCAGCGCTTGCTGCCATCGGGCTGGAAACTGCCCGCTTCCTCTTACCCCCCGATCGCGACCATGCGCCGCCCCGGCTGGTAGTTCTCGCGGAAATCGTGGCGCTCGGGCTTGCGGTCGACGACTCGGAGGATGAGCCGGGCGAGGTCGGCGTCCTCCGTCGCGGGATCGCGCAGCGCCTCGCGCAGATCGAATTCGAGATGGCTGCCGAGACAGGGGCGCAGCTTGCCCTCGCAGGTGAGGCGGAGCTTGTTGCAGGTCTCGCAGAAATGGAGGTTCGTGATCGCGCCGATGAAGCCGAGGATCTGGCCGGTCGCGGCGACCTCGTAGTAGGAGGCGGGTCCGTTCGTGCGGATGTCGGGGCGCGGGACGAGCTTCCCGAGCCGGAATTCGAGGAGCCGCTTCGCCTCGCCGACGGAGAGGAAGTTGTCCTCGGTGAGGACCTCGGTCGTGCTCACGGGCATCAGCTCGATGAAGCGCAGGAGCAGGCCTTTCTCGCGGGCGAAGGCGGCGAGATCCCAGAGTTCGTGCTCGTTGCGGTGGCGCATCAGCACGGTGTTGAGCTTGATCCGTTCGAATCCGGCGTCGCGTGCCGCCTCGATCCCGGCGAAGACGTCGGGGAGCAGGTCGCGACCGGTCGTCTTGGCATAGGCGGCGCGGTCGAGGGTGTCGAGGGACAGGTTCGCGGTGCGGACTCCGGCGTCCCGCAGGGCGCGGGCGGTGGTGCGGCCGTCGGGCACGGGGCGGGCGAGGAGGGTGCCGTTGGTCGAGATACCGAGGTCGCGGAGTCCGGGGATCTTCGCGAGCTGCTCGAAGAACCAGACGACGTCGCGGCGGGTCAGCGGCTCGCCCCCGGTGACGCGCACCTTGGAGATGCCGAGACGGGCGCCCACGCGGACGACGCGCAGGATCTCCTCGTAGCTCAGCACCTCGGAGCGGGGCAGCCAGTCCCGCTCCTCCTCCGGCATGCAGTAGGTGCAGCGCTCGTTGCAGCGGTCCGTGATGGAGACTCGCAGGTAGCTGATGCGGTGGCCGAAGGGATCCTCCATGCGGAAAGCGGGTCAGCGCAGCCGCTCCCAGGCGACGACCTTTCCGTTCTCGAACTCCACGGTGCGGTCGAGGTAGGGGACGTAGTCGAATCCGGTGCCGTAGCCCCAGCCCGGTCCGTAGCCATAGCCGTAGAGCGGGTGGACGCCGAAGCTTGAGTAGAAGGGATGCGGGCCGAAGCTGCCGTAGCCGACCGAGACACTGCTGACCGGCGCGGTGCGGAAGTAGGCCCAGCGTTCCCGGCCTCGGCCGCTCCGGCTTCCGCTCATGACGCGGCCCGGGCGTCCCCAGGCGAGGAAGACGGCGTCGGTCGACATGCCCTCGGCCACGACGCCGCGCCGCACGTTGTCCTTCTCCTTCTGCGAGAGGGCGGCGAATCGCTCCGGATGCTTCCGGATGCGCTGCTCGACGGGATTCGTGGCGCAGGACGCGAGGAACAGGGCGAGGGCGAGGAGGAGCGTTCGCATGGGCGTGGGACTTAAGGAAGCTTGCTCCGGTCCGGCTGGGCTTGCAAGCGTTTCCGCAGGGAGAGGACTCACACCGCTCCCGCCATCTTCCGTCCGATCCAGAAGAGCGTCAGCAGCCCTACGATCGCTCCGATCCATGCCGGATGGGCCCAGAGGCGGAGGCGGCGCTCGATCGGTTCGGGCGAGGGCAGGGAGGCGACGCGTTCGCGGATTCTTGCGGGATCGACGGTGGCGAGCAGCTCTCCCCGGGTGAGGCGGGCGATCTCGTCGAGCACGTCGTGGCGGGCCGGTTCGCCGACCCGCTCGACGGCGGTGCCCTGGACGGTCACCGTGGTGTCGAGCGATCCTCCGTTTTCCGCGCAGGTCATGGAGAGGCGGTGCTCGCCGGGTTCGGAAGGCGCGAAGGTCCCCGTGAACAGTCCCCATTGCTCCTCGCCACCGGGCTGGAGACGCACGGTTTCGACCCGGCCCGAAGGAGCGGCGATCTGCACGACGACGGTGGCGGACTGGAGCGGCTCGCCGCCGACGCTCATGACGTTCGCGTTCAGGGTGAGGGTGTCGCCGGTGCGGGGCCGGTCGGGGGAGTAGAAAAGCCGCATGCGCCCGTCGCTCGCCATGTTGCGCTGATAGGCCATCCAGCGGGCGACCTGGCCCCAGAAGCGGTAGTGGTACTTGTCCTCGACTCCCTTGCGCCAGCGCCAGGCGCCATCCGTGCCCATGAAGAGAATCTTGCCGGTGCCGTAGGTCTTCGTGGCGATCAGGGGGATGCGTCCATGGCGGTTGGATTCCGAACTGTGCGTCGCGAGCACCTCCGATCCCGGCTTGGCGCGGACGACGCCGGCGTACCACTGGAAGCCGGGGAGGGAAGCCCAGACGTTCGCGTTGGCGTTCTCGGTGTCCTCGAGACGGGTCAGCAGGCTGCGCGCGCCGAGTTCGGTCAGTTCGAACTGTCCCGGCGTGGCCGATCCCCAGCCGCGTGGCTGGGCGGGGTCGAGCTGCACGGGAAAGAGGTCTTCCAGCACCGTGTCGAGCAGGGAGATCTGATGCCCGCGGAACCCGGGCATGAGGATCAGTCCCGCCGCCTGGGCGACGACCTGCTGCTTCAGGGCCGTGACTTGTTCGAGGGTGAGCTGGCCCTCCGCCACGCCGACGTCGCCGAGGACGATCACGTCGTAGGCGGAGAGGGCGTCGGACTCGGGGAAGGTCTCGAGATAGCCGGGGCCTCCGCCGGGCCCGCTGCCCTCGGGATGGAAAAGGAGGCAATTCACCTCGACACCGGGATCGCGTTCGAGGGCGTTGCGGAGATAACGGTACTCCCATCGGGGAAGAGATTCGACGATCAGCGTTTTGAGGCGTTCCCTGCGGATGGCGATGGGGGCGGAAAGGGTGTTGTTCGAAAGGTCGCGCTCCTCGTCGGCGGGGGGGAGAGTCAGGGTCAGTTCGTAGTCTCCCTCGGCTTTCGGCGTCCAGAGAAGGGTGTCCTGGACGCGGCCCATCGCCGGGAGGACGACTTCGGCGGCGATCGTTTCGCCTTCGTTCGTTCGGATTTCGAGAGCGGAGGAATGGTTCCGGGGCAGGGCGCTGGAGAGGGTGAAGGGCAGGCGCACCGGTTTACCGACGAGACCGAAGGTGGGGGCGTCGAAGGCGGTGACGGCGAGGTCGGGCAGGCGCGTTTCGCTGCCGACGGGGACGGCGAAGACGGGAATGCCCTCCATGCGGTAGCGCGTCGCGGCGCGGGAGGGGGCTTCGCCGGTGTTCCAGTCTCCGTCCGAGATCAGGACGACGGCGGCGAGGTGAGGATGGCGGTCGAGCAGGCCGGCGAGAACTCCCCCGAGGTCGGTGCCGGTTTCCGGGGTGGTGGCGCCGCCCTCGCCGGGGAAGGGTTCGACCACGATGTCGAATGGCTCCGAGAGCGGGGACCAGATGTCGGGATCGCTCAGCTCCGCTGCCAGGCTTTCGCGCGAACGCGGGGCGGAGCCGGCGTGCTCTCCGACCGGGACGTCCTCGGTCCCCATGCTGCCCGAGGCGTCCCGCAGCACGGCGAGGACGGGCTTGCGGTCGGGTGGCTGGGTTTGGCGCCACTCCGGCTGGTTCAGAGTCAGGGCGACCGCCGCGACGGAGAAGAGACGCAGGGTCTCGAGCACGCCGCTGGACAGCGAGAAACGGTTGCGTTTCCAGATGAGAAAGGAAAGGACGGCCGTGGCCAAGCACAAGGCGATGCCGAAGACCAGCGTCGCCGGAGTCCAGGAAAAGGTCAGTTCGCTGTGGGAGGGAGGCACGGGAGGGGCGGCCTATGGCCGCGTGGGGGAAGGTGAAACGTCTCGACCGGAGAGGGTCAGGTGGCGGGCTTGAGAGGGTTGGCTTCCTTTTCCTCCTCCGGCTTCGGAGGCAGGGAGAGGGCGGCCTCGGCCAAGAGGGCGAGGGCCATGGTAGCGAGGAAGAGGCGCCAGATTTCGGAGGCGAGCGAGGCCCCGCTGCCGACGGTGTCGTCGATGCGGCGGTAGTCGATGCCGGCGAGGAGGGTTTCGAGCGCTTCGGGGCTCACGGTGCGGGTATCGTCCTCGCGTTCGGGGCGGTTCAGGGCCAGGAGACGGCGGCTCCCTTCGTCCTCGCCGTATTCCCAGGCGCCGGCGGCCAGTCCGGAGGGAGAGGGAACGTCGGAGGAACCGGCTTGGTCGAGGAGCCGGGTCAGGGGAAGCCCCGACAAGGCCCGGGGTCGCGTTTCGAGGGAACGGGCGCGTGCCACGGCGGCGGCGCCGGATTCGAGAGCGCGGTGGGTCATCGCGAAGAAGACGACGCCTTCCGTGGCGAGGTTGGAGTGGTCGGCGCGGGGAAGGATGCCCCAGACGTGGATGGTTCCGGGGAGGCTTTCTTCCGCGCCGGATTCGCCTCCGGGGATGGCGCGAGCGACGAGGACCTGCTCTCCTTTCGCTCTCAAGAGGGGCAGAGTGCCGCCTTCGAAGCTCCGGGCGCGGAAGACGCCGAGCTCGGCCACGGGCAGCGGTTCCCCATTGCGGGTGTTGGCGAGCAGTCCGGTTTCGGTCCGCCACCAGTCGATGGGCATGGCTTCGCCGTCGCCGTCGGTCCATTCACCCCATTTCACGCCGAAGAGTTCGCCGCCGCCCTCGTCGGGCGGAGGGAGGAGAACGAGGCTCCGTCCCGCCGCGACGTGTTGTTGCAGGAGGGCCGCTTCGACGCTGTCGGCCGCGGGCAGGGGCGCCTGCCAGAAGAGCAGGGCGGTCTCCTCCCAGGGAATCTGCGCGACGGAGGCGGTTCCGAGGACGACGGCCTCGTAGCGGATGCCCGGTTCGGTCGCGGCGGAGGCCGCGGCGCGGATCGCTTCGGCGGCGGGAATGTCGTCGCCGAGAACGACACTTTTCCGCGAGGCGGGTTCGTCGAAGACGAAGAAGGCGCTGTTGTCGGCGGGGTTGTCGTCGGCCGGCAGGTCGAGACGGCCCCAGCCGCGCTCGTTGCCGGGGCCGAGCGGCAGGGGATGGCCGAGGAGGACGAGTTCGGGGCCGGATACGGTGAAATGCTCCACGGTGCGGGTACCGTTCACCGTGATTTCGACGGGCACGAGGGTTTCGCCGCCTTCGGCGTCCGGACCGTGGCGGCGGATGGCCAGATCCATGAGCAGACCGAAGCCATCGTTCGATCGGACGCGCTTCGTTTCACGCACGGCGATGGAGAGGTTGTCGCTGCCGGTCTCCGGGAAGGCGAGGAGAAAGAGGCGAACCGTCTCGCGCGCGGCGAGATCGGCCCGCAGGGTTTCCCACTCGCCCGAGCCGGGGTTCCAGTCCGGCTGGCGCAGATCGGAGACGAGCCAGAGGTCGGTGCGGCCGCTTCCGCTCGCGGCGAGATGGTCGACCGCCTTGCGCAGCATCGCGGGAATGTCGGCGGCGGTCTCGGTGGGCGCGGTCGCGGGAAGGTCGCGCAAGGCCTGGGCATCGGTCAGGGGCGTCGGCTCGAGGGTGGCGCTGTCGATGAGGACGATCTCGCCGCGGTGGCCCGTCGTCTCGACGAGACCGGCGATGCGGTCGAGAGCGGCGGAGCGTTTCGATTCTCCGGTTTCGAGGTTCCGTTGCTCCATGCTCGCGGACCGGTCGAGGAGGACGAGAAGGGTGTCGGCCTTGCCGCCCGCGAGACCCACCCAACCGCCCGCGAGCGGGCGGCTCGCCGCCAGGACGAGGGCGGCCACGGCGAGGACCCGCATCGAGAGGATGAGGATCTGCCGCAGGCGGGCGAGGCCCTTGGTCATCTTCTTCGCGTCGAGGAGGAACATCGTCGCCGCCCATCTCACGGTGCGGTGCCGATGCTGGTTGATGAGATGGATCAGCACCGGGAGCAGGGCCAGAGGCAGCCCGACGAGAAGGATGGGCTGGAGGAAGTTCATCGCGCGGTGCGGGAAGTCTTCGGGTTCCGTCCGAGGAGGAAGCGGGCGAGGACCTGATCGTAGGGCTCGTCGAGGAAGACGCGGTGATAGTCGACCGACGAGTGGTTCACGATGTGGTCGATCTTGCCGAGATATTGCTTCACCGCCTCCCGGTAGCGGCGTTGGATCAGCGCGGGATCGGCGAGCAGGGAGGGACCGCCCTCGAGGTCGAGAAAGCGGGTGGGGCGGTCGAACTGGAACTCGACCTCCTGCCGGTCGAGGAGGTGGAAGACGGAGACGTCGTGCTTGCGGAAGCGAAGGTGCTCGAAAGCCTCGCGCAAGGGTTCGGGGGGGAAGAGCAGGTCCGAGACGATCACCACGAGGGCGCGCTGGCGGATTTTCTCGGCGACTTCGTGGAGGGCCTTCGCGAGTCCGGATTCTCCCGAGGCGCGGAGAGCGGCGATCTGGTCGAGGACGACGCCGAGATGGCGCGGGCCTCGCCGGGGCGGAGCCTCCTCTCCGAAATGGGTCGCTCCGCTGTAGAGCCCCGTCGCGTCGCCCTGCTGCGCGGCGAGATAGGCGAGCGTCCCGGCGAGGCGGCGGGCGTAGTCGAGGCGGGTCGCCCCCGGCGGGCCATAGTCCATCGAACCGCTCGTGTCGACGACGAGGCAGAGTTGGAGGTTCGTGTCGGCTTCGAACTCCTTGATGTAGTGCCGGTCGGTACGGCCCCAGGTGCGCCAGTCGAGACGCCGGGTGTCGTCGCCGGGCACGTATTTGCGATATTGCGCGAACTCCAAGGCCGAACCGCGCACGGGGCTGCGGTGGCGGCCCGCGACGCTGCCGACCATGGGGTGGCGGGCGTTCAGCTCCAGCCCGAGCAGTTTGCCGAGCACTGCCGGGTCCAGAAAGTCGCGCTTGGAGTCATGGGGCATGGGTCACGGGTGGCGATCCGGCTTCGGATTTCGTCAATCGGTCAGCTCCTCGACGAGGCGGGCGATGACGGAGCGTGCCGTGACGCCTTCGGATTGGGCGGTGAAGGTCTTGAGGAGGCGGTGGCGCAGGACGGGGGCGGCGACGGCGACGAGATCCTCCTGCCGCACCATGTAGCTGCCGTGGAGGGCGGCGCGGGCGCGGGCGCCGAGGATGAGGTATTGCACGGCGCGTGGACCGGCCCCCCAGCCGATGAGAGGTTTCAGCCAGTCGGGGGCTTCGCCTTCCTCGGGTCGGGTGCGGCGCACGAGATCGACGGCGAGCTGGTAGATGTGGTCGGGCACGGGGACGCGGCGGACGAGCCGCTGGTAGCGGATCACCTGTTCGCCGTCGAGGATGGCCTCGAGCCGCGGCGGCGTTTCGCCGGTGGTGGTGCGGGCGATGGCGATCTCCTCCTCGCGCGAAGGGTAGTCGACTCCGATCATGAACATGAAGCGGTCGAGCTGGGCCTCGGGCAGCGGGTAGGTGCCCTCCTGCTCGATGGGATTCTGGGTCGCGAGGACGAAGAAAGGCGGCTGGAGATCGAAGCTGTGGCCGGCGACGGTGACGCGGTGCTCCTGCATCGCCTCGAGCATGGCCGCCTGGGTTTTCGAAGGAGCCCGGTTGATTTCGTCGGCGAGGACGATGTTCGCGAAGACGGGGCCTTTCGCGAACTCGAAGCCGCGCCGGCCCGAGCCGTCGTCCTGCAGGATCTCCGTGCCGGTGATGTCCATCGGCATCAGGTCGGGGGTGAACTGGATGCGGCTGAAGCTGAGCGACATCGTTTCGGCGAGACGGGAGACGAGCAGGGTTTTCGCCAGGCCCGGCACTCCCATGAGGAGGGCATGTCCGCGGGCGAAGAGGCAGATGGAGAGTTGCTCGATCACGGCATCTTGCCCGACGATGACTTTGGCCAGTTCGGCCCGAAGAGCGGCGTAGGCGCTGCGAAGATGTTCGATGGCGGCGACGTCGTCTTCCTGAGGGCGCGAGGCGGAGGCTGGGGAGTCGGGCATGGGGAGGGGGAGATGCGTCCCGGACGATAGGGGTGGGGCGGGAGGGTGGAAAGGGGAAAATGAGGAGCCCGGTCTCCGCTCTGGGTTCGGGCCCGGGACCGTTCGATTCCCGTGTGACCCAGCGGAAAACCGGATGGCGCCGGTGAAGCGAAGCTCTTTCCCTCTTGCCTTGTCATCCTCGGGAGTGCTTTACTTCCCGCGATGTCGACGCTCCCCCAAATCGGTTCCAAAGCCCCGGACTTCGATCTGCCCGTGGTCGGTGGCGGCTATGGAGAGGATGCCAGGGTGACGCTTGCCGATTTGAAGGGGGAGACGGTGGTGCTCTACTTCTATCCGAAGGACGACACTCCGGGCTGCACGGTGCAGGCCTGCGGGCTCCGCGATGTTTGGGGCGAGCTGTCGAGACGGGCGAAGGTGTTCGGGGTCAGCGTCGACTCCCCCCGCAAGCATGCAAAGTTCATCGAAAAGCACGCCTTGCCCTTTCCCCTTCTCAGCGACGAAGAACGGACCATGGTCGAGGCCTACGGCGTTTGGGTGGAGAAGTCGCTGTATGGCAGAACCTATATGGGGACCGAACGGACTACTTTCGTCCTGGACGGAAAGGGCATCGTCAAGGCGGTCTTTCCAAAAGTGAAGCCTTCCGAACACGCGGATCTCGTCCTCGCCGCGTTGGATTAGGGGAGAGGTTCGAGGAGCGGTCCGCCGCGCGCCTTGCGCTCGCCCCCTCGGCATGGCAGGGCGAGGCGCGGACGCAGACAAATCAGGGAGCAGGTTTCAGCAGCTCCGCTTTCCACTCTGCCGGCAGGGCCGTGCTCGTCTCGATCCAGCGGGTCGCGGCCTCGCGGTCGGCGTTGAGCCAGCGCCGGCCTTGGTCCATGACGGTGTTCCGGCGTTTCTGGTCATCGCCGATC
Organism: Verrucomicrobiales bacterium; assembly: GCA_037190325.1. Taxonomy (GTDB): domain Bacteria; phylum Verrucomicrobiota; class Verrucomicrobiia; order Verrucomicrobiales; family DEV007; genus Arctic95D-9. The sequence continues at coordinate 51,318 of JBBCIU010000023.1, forward strand.
TCGAAGGACCAGGTGATGGCGGCCTCGCGGTCGGTCCGGCGGGCGATGGAGACGAAGGTGGCGATGGCCACGTCGCGGAGCGGACCTTTCCCCATACCGTCGAGCGCCCGTGCGGACGACTCCAGATCCGCGCTCGCCCAGCCTCCGAAGAGCCCCTCGACGGCCTGACGGCGCATCGCCTCGTCCGGGAACGCAATGACCTGGGACAGGTAGGCCTCGCCGCCCCGGTCGTAGCCGAGACTCCAGAAGGCGTGCTGGGCGAGGGGAGCGACGACGGCCGGATCGGCGGCCTTGTTCAGGTAGGCCAGCAACTGCTCGGGCGAACGCTCCGCCCAGTGGGAGGCGATCCCGCTGTAGGCGTCCTTGCGGAGCGCTTCCGGCAGGTTCTTCGCGTGTTCCGCCGCCTCGGCGGGATTGGCTTCGGCCCAGGAGGACATCACGAAACGCACCGCGTCGTTCCTTCCTTGTCCGGCGTCGAGATGCTCCATGGCCCAGGCGAGGGCTCCGGTGGGATCCCCGTTCCGGGCGAGGTTGCTGAGAGAACTGGCGATGAAGAAATCGGCATCCTGCTCCGGCGGCAGCAGATCGCGGGCATGGTGCAGCGCGGATTTCGGGTCGGTCTGGGAGAGCTGGTGCAGGACCACCCGGCTCGCCAGCGATTTCGTCTCTCCCTCCGGCAGCATCGCCAGATGGGAAAGCACCCGGTTCAAATCTCCGGAATTCGTACTGATGGATCTCCAGAGTCCTTGCTCGGAAATCCTGACATCGGCCCCGTGGTTCTGGAACCATTCGAGCGCCTCCTCGCCCTTGTCTCCGGCCAGCCACTTGATCCAGGCTTGCCCGGCCATCTCGCCGTAGGCCTCGTTGCCGGCGAGGGAGGGGCCGATCTCCCGGAGAAAGGCGGCGGGGTCGGCCTTGGTCCGGGCATCGACGAGACCGGGGATCACGTGCTCCTTGAGGCGTCCGCGGGGCTGGCCGAGCAGCCATCTCATCGCGGCCGCCCCGTCCCGCTCCGCCCAGACTTCGAGCAGGGCGACGAGCTGGCTCTGGTATTCCCAAGGGCCTTCGGTCTCCGAGAGAAAGCGGTCCGCGAGCGGGGCGAGCCGCTCGGAAGGGGTGATCCGGGCGAGGCGGGAGGCGAGGTGGACCGACCGGAAATAGGTGTAGCGGTCGTTGCCCGCGACCTCGGCGAGGTGGCGCTCGACGAGGTCCGGCGCTGTCTCCACGACCGTGTCGAGCAGGGCGAAGAGGGCGTCCTTCTTCGCCTTCGGATCGGCGAGCTGGAACACCCAGCGTTCCGCCGCTGCCGGATCGGCCCCGGCCCAGGTCCGCACCAGTCCGTCCACGCCGTCCCGCTTTCCGGTGCGGCGGAGCTGGTCGGACCAGAGGCTGACCGCCTCGTCGGGCGACAGGGCCGCGAAGCGGGCGTAGGCGGCGTTGAGCACGGCGGCACCGGTCATCGCGAGGTCCTCTTCCGCGAACCAGGCGACGAGATCCTCCCGGCTGGCGAGGGCGAAGATGGACTCCAACTCGAACTCGATCTGGCCCGGACGCGTGCCAAGGCCGGACAGGTGGTTCCAGCCCGGGGAGGAGGAGGTTCCCGAGAGTTCGCGGAGACGCGGCAGCCTTTCGGCAAAGGTGGCGCTGGGGGTGTCGGCGGGGCGGGGTGGTGCCGTGGCCGGGCCCCCGGTGGGTGCGGCCTGGGGCGTCGCGGGCGCCCTCTTCGGGGCCGGTGCCATCCGCAGCCCCGCACCGTAGCCGACGGAGGCTAGGGCGAGGTAGAGCAGGGTCTTCAGGAGCGGCTTCCTCATGGCGGCGTCATTTGAAGATCTCGGCCTTCACCGACTCGGGGATGGCGGAGTTGGCGCGGATGGCCGCCTCGGCGGTCTTGCGGTCCTGCTTCAGCCAGTAGCGTCCCCGGCTGACCAGTTCCTTGTCGCGCGCGTCGGGGATGGAGATTCGGGTGGCGAGCTCCATGGCCAGCTTCGGGTCGCTGCGGATGGCGAAGCCGTTGAATCCCCGGATCGCGGCGTCGCGGAGCGTGCCTTCGGGGATCTTCTCCATCGCCGCCGCTCCGCCCGTGGTGTCGGAGAGCGCCCAGCCGCTGAAAAGGCCGCTCACGGCGTCGTGCCGCATCTTTCCGGGCGGCATGGCGAGGGCCTCCTGGAGATACTGCGCACCGCGCCGCCGCTCGGAGAGCTGGCGGAAGGAGCTTTGCGTGAGCGACGAGACGACGGCGGGATCGGGGGCGCTCTTGAGGAAGGAGAGCAATCCCTGGGGATCCTTTTCGGCCCACTGGTAGGCGAGTCCCCCGAGGGCATGGCCACGTTCCTTCTCCGGCAGGGTCATGGCCATCCCGGCGGCGGCGAGGGGATCCTTCTCAGCCCAGCGGGAGATGGCGAAGCGGACCGCGCCGTTACGGGCGCTCGGCAACTCCAGATTCTCCAGACTCCAGCGGACGGCGGCCTCCGGCTCGGTCGAGGCCCAGTTGCCGACCGCATGGGCGATGGTCTGGTCGGAGCGGGAGCCGAGGGGAAGGAACTCGACGGCGAAGTCGAGGACGAGCTTCGCCTGATGGCGGGAGAGCCGTTCCAGAAATCCCTGGGAGAAGGCGGCGAGGGAGTCGCCGGGAGGGAGCGTCTTCAGGGTGTCGAGGACGCGCTGGGTGCGCTCGGGAGTCCAGTCGTCCGGGTTTGCGAACTGATCGGCGATCCGCCAGTCCCCGAACTCCGTGGCCGACGCGCTGTTTTCCCGGAGCCATCCGACCGCGTCCGCCTCCTCGCCGTCGGTCGTGATCCAGGCCCACCACGCCTGTCCGGCCGCCTCCCGGAGCGCCGGCTGGGCAGCGAGCGTGGGCGAAACGGACTGGAGGAAGCCTTTCGGATCGGAGGAAACCATGGAATAGAGGGCCGACCGCAGGTTGTCGCGTCCGAACGATTCGAGATCCTGCGACAGCAGCCATTCCATCATGGCCCCGGGCTCGCGTGCGCCCCAGGAGGCGAGGAAGCCCGCGATCATCCCGGCCGATGGCGATCCTTCCCGCTGGCGTCCGAGCATCCGCTCCGCCACCTCGGGACAGCGCGCCGGGTCGAGGGCGTTTGCGAGCACCGAGGCGAAGGTGAGCCCGCTCCCCGATTCCGGATCGATCTCGTCCAGCCGCGAGACGGCCAGCGCGGGATCGGTCTCCGCCTTCCTGGTGAGAAAGATCAGGAGCGAGGCCTTCTTCAGATTCCCGTCCTCCAGTCCCCCGATCCAGCGCTCCGCCCCGGCGGAGTCGCGGCGCTCCCATTCCCGCATCAGCGAGTCGAGTCCCGGAAAGGCTTCGGCATCCCCGGGCCAGATCCCGAGCCCGGTCTGCGCCGCCACCGAGGGCGAATGCCTGGCGAGGGCGGCGAAGGCGATCTCGAAGAGCGGTGCGGCGTTGTCGTGGGATTCGAGATCCTTGATCGTCCCGGCCAGCTGCGCCGGGGTCGCCAGCGCGAGGATCCGCTCGATCTCCTGCAGGATCCGCTCTCCGTGGATGGGGCTCGCGACGCGCTCATAGACGGAGAGCCCGAGGTAGTCGGCGATCCCTTGCTTCAGCCGCGGCGCCGCCTCCTCGAAGGTGGCGTAGGGAAACGCCCCGGTGGCCGGATCGATCCGCCCGGAGCCTTTTGCGGAATCCCCTTTTCCGAGAAAGGTGATCGCCTCAAGCTCCCCGGTCTCGTCCGAGACTCCTTGATCGGTGCGGGCGGCCTGCCAGTTTCCCACTCCGAAACCGATGCCCAGGACCGCGATGCCCGCGGCGACATTCCAGAGCCCTTGCATGGACGGAGCTTGCGAAATCCACGGAGACTTGGCAATGCGAAAAAACGGGGGAGGGATAGCGGGTTGGCTCCTCCTCTCTCCTCCCGTTTGCAATCCCATCTCGACGGTGGAATGCTCCCGATTTGTCTTTCCTTGCCCTTTCTTCCCAGCCAATGAGCGATTTCACCTATCACAAGCCCTTTCCCCTCGGTCCAGACACCACGAACTATCGCCTCGTCACGACCGAAGGCGTCTCCGTGTCCGAATTCGAAGGACGCGAGGTCCTCAAAGTGGCGCCCGGGGCGCTGACCCGGCTGGCGAACGAGGCGATCAAGGACATCTCCTTCATGCTGCGGCCCTCGCATCTGAAGCAGGTCGCGGCCATCCTCGACGATCCCGAGGCGACGGACAACGACCGGCTCGTCGCCCTCACCCTGCTGCGCAACGCGGAGATCGCGGCGCGGGGCATTCTGCCGATGTGTCAGGACACGGGCACGGCCATCGTCATGGGGAAGAAGGGCCAGCAGGTCTGGACCGGCGGCCACGACGAGGAGGCCCTCGCCGCCGGGATCTGGAAGACCTACCAGGAGGAGAATCTCCGATACTCCCAGCTCGCGCCTCTGACCCTCTTCGACGAGAAGAACACCCGCAACAATCTCCCCGCCCAGATCGAACTCTATGCGGCGGACGGAAGTGAATACGAGTTCCTCTTCATTACCAAAGGCGGCGGATCGGCGAACAAGACCTTTCTCTACCAGGAGACCAAGGCGCTCCTCTCGCCCGATCGTTTCGTCCCCTGGGCGGTCGAGAAGATGCGCAGCCTCGGCACCTCGGCCTGTCCGCCCTACCACATGGCCTTCGTCGTCGGGGGGACCAGCGCCGAGATGAATCTGAAGACGGTCAAGCTCGCCTCGACCCGCTACTATGACGAACTCCCCACCCAGGGAAGCGAGAGCGCCCAGGCCTTCCGCGACGTCGAGATGGAGAAGGCTTTGCTCGCCAAGGCACGCGAGATCGGGATCGGGGCTCAGTTCGGCGGAAAGTATTTCGCCCTCGACGTGCGCGTCGTGCGTCTTCCTCGCCACGGGGCGAGCTGTCCGGTCGGTCTCGGGGTCAGCTGTTCGGCCGATCGGCAGGCGAAGGCGAAGATCACGAAGGAGGGCGTCTTTCTCGAGCAGTTGGAGACGAATCCCGGCCAATACATTCCCGAGAAGTGGCGCGACCACCAGTTCCACGGCGTGCCCGTCGATCTGAACCTCGGCATGGCCGAGACGCTGAGAACGCTCTCGAAATACCCGGTGACGACGGCCTTGGAGCTGAGCGGCAGCATCGTCGTCGCCCGGGACATCGCCCATGCGAAGCTGCGCGAGCGGATCGAGCGGGGAGAGGAGCTGCCGTCCTACATCAAGGAGTATCCCGTCTACTACGCCGGGCCGGCGAAGACGCCCGAGGGGATGGCGAGCGGCTCCTTCGGGCCGACGACGGCGGGCCGGATGGACGCCTACGTCGATCTCTTCCAGTCGCAGGGCGCCTCGATGGTGATGATCGCGAAGGGCAACCGCAGCCAGCAGGTCACCGACGCCTGCAAGCGGCACGGCGGTTTCTACCTCGGTTCGATCGGGGGACCGGCCGCGATCCTCGCGCAGAACCACATCCGCAAGGTCGAGGTGCTGGATTTCCCCGAGCTGGGCATGGAGGCGGTGTGGAAGATCGAGGTGGAGAAATTCCCCGCCTTCATCCTCGTCGACGACAAGGGCAACGACTTCTTCAGGGCGATCCAGCAGTGCCCGGTGGGGTGAAGTCGGCCGTAGGCCGCTGTAACAAGTGAAAGGGGGGCGCCTGGACAACAGTCGCCCGATCCAGTTCGTTCGATGCATGAGGACGATCACGGTCGATGTATCGGAGCCGGTCTACGAAGCGTTACGGCGGCATGCCCGGAAGACGGATCGGAAAGCCTCCGAGTTGATCCGGGAAGCGATGGAGGTGGTATCGGCCGCTCCACATGGATAGGCGAACCTCCTTGCGGGACCGGCGTCCGACCAGCGTGGGCGGGCCGATTCAGTCCATTGCCGGAGAGGACGATCCTCTGGGAGAGATGCTCGATGCTGGCCGCTGCTCTCCATCGGTCCGGGGTGAAGAAGCTCATTGCCAACGATGAGCGCGATTTCAACGGGTTGGGATGCCTTGAAATCGTGACCTTCCGGCCATGAGGAGCGTTTTCGGCTCCGTAGGCTCCTCTTCGTTCACCCTACCGGAAAACGCCGCTCCTCTCCTTTGAAGAACCGAGCGATCTCCCCGGCGGCCTCCAACCGGCCGCGTCGCCGCTGTTCCCGCGTCGCCCCGCCGATGTGCGGGGTGAGGACGACGTTCTCCATGGCAAGGAGCGCCTCGCTCACGGCGGGCTCCTCCTCGTAGACGTCGAAGGCGGCTCCGGCGAGATGTCCGGAACGCAGGGCCGCGACGACGGCGGCTTCGTCCATCGTCTTTCCCCGCGCGACGTTGATGAAGTAGGCCCCGCGCTTCATCTTCGCAAGGAGGCCGGCATCGACGAGACGCCGGGTGGCGGACGTCAGCGGCACGAGCACGACGATCCCGTCGGATTCGGGGAGGAGGGTGTCGAGAGAGCGGTAGCCGGGGTGGTCGTGGGGGGTGGACTTGGTATGGATCACCTCCATGCCGAAGGCGCGGGCGCGGGCTTCGACCATTTTGGCGATGCGCCCGTAGCCGATGAGCCCGAGGGTCCTTCCACCGAGGAGCGTCCCTTCCCAGCGCAGCGGTTCCATACCCCTCCGTGCCCATTCGCCGGTGCGGACGAAGCGGTCGCCCTCGGCGATGCGCCGGGTCAGGGCGAGCATCAGTCCGAGGGTGTGGTCGGCGGTCGATTCGGCGAAGGCATCGGGCGTGTTGCTCGCAGCGATGCCGCGGCGGCTCAGTTCGGCGAGATCGAGGTTGTCGATGCCCATGGCGGCGTTGGCGACGAACCTCAGCGACCTCGCGGCGTCGAGGAACTCGGCGTCGACGCGCAGCTCGCCTTGCGAGAGGACGGCGGCGCAATCGCCGATCCGTTCGAGCACCTGGGCCCGCGGCGCGGCGCGGACGCCGTTGTCCGGCATGACGATCTCGGCGAGGCCGTCGAGCGGGGAGAGATGGTCGAGGGGAATGTGGACGGTGACGAAGACGCGGGGCAGGGACATTCGTGAATGAACACGAATCCCCGCGGGGGAAAACGGGTTTTTCTCACTTCGCCTTTCCTGCCTTCACCGAGACGCCGGGGTGGTCCTTGGCGAGGAAGCGCCATTCGAGCTCCTTTCCCGACGAGATGCCGATGCGCCGGTCGGCGACGACCTCGGGAATGGCGGTGCCCCGGGGGAGGAGGAGGGCGAACTCCGGACGATCGAGGAGGGAGAGCCCATGGAAGGAGCCGTCGATGCCGAGGGCGGCGGTGAGCTTGCCGGGACCGGAGCAGAGCCGCCGGGGATCGCGGGTGCGGCGGCGTGCTTCCATCGTTTCGATCCCCTCGACGGCTTCGAGGGCGCGGAAGAGGACGAATCCGGCATGCCCCGTCTCCCGGTCGAGGCACAGGACGTTGACGAGCCAGTGGACGCCGTAGTTGAGAAAGACGTAGGCGGTGCCGACCGGGTGGCGGCGGGCGAAGTCGCGCGCCGAGGGGCGGGTGAAGAGGTGGCTGGCGGGATCGCCGATCTCGCTGTAGGCCTCGGTCTCGAGGATGCGGCCGCGGCAGGGACCGCAAGCCAGTTCCATGCCGATCAGTTCGCGGGCGCAGAGCCGCGGGTCGCGTTCGAAGAAGGCGGAGGGAAGGAGGTTGAAAGCTTCGGCGCTCATCGGGCGGGCGTTCACCGCCGTGCCTGCGAGAGGGGCATGGCGCGGCAGCGCCCGGTGGAGATGCCGCCGTCGATGAGGAGGGTCTGGCCGGTCATGTAGCGGCTCGATTCGGAGGCGAGGAAGATGACGGCCCCGTCGAGGTCGGTCTCCGCGCCGGGACGTCCGAGACAGATGCGCTCGCTGATGTAGTCGACCCATTCCCGGTCAGCGTAGAGCATGCCGTTCTGCTCGGTCTGGAACCAGCCGGGAGCGAGGCAGTTCACGGTGATGCCGTGCGGTCCCCAGTCGTCGGCGAGGGCCATGGTCATCTGCTTGACGCCGCCACGGCTCGCGCCGTAGGGGGCGAGCCCGGCGTAGCCGGCGACGCAGGTGACGGAGCCGATCGTGACGATGCGCCCGTAGTTGGCCGGGATCATCGCCTTCGCGGCGACGGCCTGGGCGAGGAAGAAGGACCCCTTCAGGTTGGTGTTCACGACGTAGTCCCAGTCCTCCCAGGTGACCTCGACGGCGGGCTTGCGGCGGTTGCAGCCCGCGTTGGCGACGAGGATGTCGATGCGTCCCATGGCCGCGAGGGCTTCGTCGACGGCGGACTGGATCGAGCCGTGATCCGTCACGTCGAGGACGAGGGGGAGAAAGCAGCGCCCCATGGCCTCGATTTCGGCCTTGGTCTCGTCGAGGGATTCGAGGGTGCGGCTCGTGCCGACGATGTCGGCGCCGGCGCGGGCGAGGGCTCGGGCGAAGCGGCGTCCGAGACCGCGCGAGGTGCCGGAGATGAAGGCGGTCTGGCCGCCGAGGTCGAATTCTTTCATCGGAAGGTGAGGAGGAAGAGGAGGGGATTGAGAATCGGAGCGCAGCGTCGATAGACGGAGCGGAGTGAAGTCAAATCGAGGCGGTCAGGGTTTGAGGATGACTTTCAGGAGTCCTTCGGTGTTCCGGTGCAGCCGGTCGAACCAATCGCCCCCGTCCTTCAGCTCGGCGACGGCGGAAATGAGCGGCTCGACCTGGATCCGGCCGCTGGCGACGGCCTCGACCGCCTCGGCGTATTCGCCGGCGGAGGCGCAACTGCCGAAGACGCTCAGCTCGCGCGTGACAAGGGCCTGGAGGGGAAAGGGGACCTCGGCCTTCAGGTTGCCGACGCAGCTGATGCTGCCGCCCTTGCGGACCGATTCGACCGCGAGCTTGATGGTGGGACCGAAGCCGACCACTTCGATGGCGTGGTCGGCTCCGTCGGGATTGCCGACGAGTTCACGCACCTGCGCGGGCACTCCGTCGCCGGAGGCGAGGGTGGCGTCGGCGCCGAGCTCCTTGGCGAGGGCGAGGCGCTTCTCGTCGATATCCACGGCGACGACGAAGCCCGCGCCCTTCGCCTTGAGGGCCTGCACGACGAGCAGCCCGATCAGCCCCGCCCCGACGACCACGGCCGAGTCGCCGGACTTCAGCGGCAGGCGGTTGACCCCGTGCAGGGCGATGGAGACGGGCTCCGCGAAGGCCGCGTGCTCGTAGGACAGATCGCCGGGAATGGCGTAGAGGATGTGCTCCGGCACCCGCACGTATTCGGCGAAGGCCCCGTGGCGGCGGTAGTCGCCGCAGGAGACGCCGAGGACGTTGCGGTTCGGGCAGAGGTTGACCTGTCCGGCGAGGCAGGCGGGGCAGGTGCCGCAGTAGACGGTGGAGTCGAAGGTGACGCGGTCGCCGATCTTCCATTTGCGCACCGCGCCGCCCACCCGGGCGATGTCGCCGGCGGCCTCGTGGCCCATCACGATGGGGGGGATGCGGCGGCCCGAGCTGCCGTCCATTCCATGGATGTCGGATCCGCAGATGCCGCAGGCCTTGACTGCGACGAGGACTTCGTTCTCCGCGATCTCGGGGTCGGGCGCGTCGCCGTATTCGAACTGCCCGTAGGCGGTGAGAGTGAGGGCTTTCATTGGAGGAAATTGGGACTTGAAGCGAACTCGTAAGCGCAAGAAGGTGCCGCATCAATCCAGAATCCCGACGTCCCTCCGATCCCGCCATGACGCCCGTGCTCCGTGCGCTCTGCCTGGTCCTCCTTGCCCTCCTGCTCGCGCAGTGCGAGACGATGGAATCGGGTGCGTCCGGTGCGTCCGGCTCGATCACCGTGCAGGGCACCTTGTTCTACCCCGACGAAAAGGGCATGACCTACCGGGTTCCCGCCGGGGCCCAGATCATCGGGGCGGGCGGGGTCGACTGCGTCTACATCGTCGAGAACGGCGGCTCGGTCGTGGCCCATTCGGGCAAGGGGAACAGCTTCCGGGTGAAGAGCGGGGGGCATTTCCGCGGCTTCGCCCATCCCGCGACCGATTGCACGGTCACCTACGAGGCCGGCGCCATCATCGAGCAGGAGCAGGTCGGGCCCGGAACGAGATTCGTGGGTTCCTGATCCTCTGCTGCGACGGCCGCGCCCGTGGAAGGAGGGCCATGGCGCCCGACAAAGGAGGTGAACGTTTCTTGACTTTCCGAGGAGTCGGGCGAGAAATAGGGACTACGTGACCGATATCGTCGTCATTTTTCTCCTACTGCTGCTCAACGGAATCTTCGCCATGGCGGAGATCGCCCTTATTTCGGCTAGGCGCAGTCGTCTCACGCTTCTTGCCGACGCAGGAAGGAAAGGCGCGAAGCTGGCCCTGAAGCTGGGTGAGAACCCGGAGCGTTTTCTCAGCACGGTGCAAGTCGGCATCACGCTCGTCGGCGTCCTTGCCGGGGCCTACGGCGGCAAGAGCCTGGCTCCCTACGTGGCCCCCTACATCGAGCAGGTGCCTGCCCTCGCGCCCTACGCGGACCGGATCGCCTTCTGGGTCGTCGTCGTCCTCATCACCTACTTCTCCCTCGTCGTGGGCGAGCTCGTGCCGAAGGGGCTGGCCCTGCGCTTCCCGGAGACCATCGCCTCCGCCATGGCCCGGCCGATGCAGATCCTCTCGGTCGTCGCGAAGCCGCTCGTGTCCTTCCTCGAGCTGAGTACGAAGCTCCTTCTCAAGCTCTTCGGGAAGCCGCCCCAGGAGCAGGAGGGGGCCGTCGCCGCCGATGTGGAGGTCATCCTGCGCGAAGGCATCGTCACCGGCATGGTGAAGCAGGAGGAGTCGGAAATGGTCGAGGGGGTCTTCGATCTCCGCGCAGTCCTTGCCGAAGAGGTGATGCAGCCCCGGCCCAGCATCCTCTTCCTTTCCCACGACGCCGCTCCCGAGCACTACTGGCCCCAGGTGGCGGCGACGAACCAGACCGTCTTTCCCGTCTACGAGGACAACCGCGACTCCGTGACCGGCCTCGTGTCCCTGCGGATGCTTTTCGCCAATCTCGCCGCTCCCCGGTCGAAGCCGCTGGGCGAGATCTGCCGCGAGCCGCTCTTCGTCTCCGAGACCCAGTCGGCCCTGTCCCTGCTCGACACGCTGCGCCACTCCAGCCTCGGCGCCGCGCTCGTCGCGGACGAGTTCGGCACGGTGCGGGGCCTCATCACCCTGGAGGACCTCGTCGAGGAGGTGGTGGGCGAGCTGCGCCCCGGCGACATGCGTTCGGACCGTCCCGGCATCCGCGAGGTGTCCGAAGGCTCCTGGCTGGCCGATGGGCTGGTCGAGGTCGATGCCGTCGAGGAGGCCATCCCCGGCTTCTCCATCCTCGCCGACGCGGAGAAGGAGCCCTTCCAGACGCTTGCCGGCTACATCGTCCACCGGCTCGACCGCCTGCCTGCGGAGGGCGAATCCTTTTCCGCGGGGGAGTTCGAGTTCGAGATCGTCGACATGGACCGCCAGCGCATCGACAAGGTCGCCATCCGGCGCGTCCTCGCGGGAGAGGAAGGCGAGGAGTCTAGGACCCTGGCCGCCGAAGAGGCCTGATCCCGCCGGAGCACGGAGGTACGCCCTTGACCTCCACCTCCAGTCCGGCCTAAGCTCGCGGAGTATGAAGCTCCCCCTCCGCCTCCTCGTTCCCCTCTGTGCCGGCCTCGCCTTGGCGGGCGAATCCGTCTCCCTCTTCGACGGCAGGACCTTCGCCGGCTGGACGGGCCAGGATGGTGCCGAGCCGGGCCCCGGCTGGACCATCGCCGAAGGGGAGCTGCGCCTCGACGGCAAGGGAGGAAACCTCCTCTCCGACAAGGAATACTCGGATTTCGACCTCGAATGGGAGTGGACGCTCGCCGAAGGCGGCAACAACGGCCTCAAGTACTGGGTCACCAAGGTCGGCGACAAGGAATGGCTGGGCATCGAGTATCAGATGCTCGACGACGAGAGGCACCCGGACTCGAAGAACGGCGCCAAGCGGCTCACGGCTTCCTTCTACGACATCCAGGCGCCCGATGCGAAGACGAACGTGAAACCCGCCGGCGAATGGAACCACAGCCGGGTCGTCGCGAAGGACGGCAAGCTGCAGCATTGGCTCAACGGCGAGCTCGTCGGCGAGGCCGACACCGCCTCCGAGCAGTGGAAGGCCAATCTGGCCGCGAGCAAGTTCAAGGACAAGGAAGGCTTCGCCCCGGGCCGGGGGCGCCTCATGCTCACCGACCACTCCGACAGGACCGCCTACCGCAACCTCCGCATCCGCGAGCTGGATTGAAGGAGCCTCGAGCAGGGGAGGCTTCCCGGCCCGACCCTGTCGTCTATGCCGTGAGTCGGGAAAGGAGCGCGGGCATTCCAGCCCGCAGCCAAGGAGTCCTGGCGGCGAAGCCGCATGAGTTCCGAGGTGTGGACAAGCTATCCGCGCTCCTCTCGGCTCGAGACCCTCACTGCGAACCGAGGCAGAAGAGGTGGTCCACCCCCCGGATGAGGAGGCGGTCCCGCACCGGCACGGGCGCGGCGGCGACGAGTTCGCCCATTTCGTTCTGCGAGAGCACTTCCATCCCGGCCTCGGCGATCTTCACGACGGCGACCATGCCATCCTCGCGGACGCAGTAGAGCAGATCGCCGGCGAGCACCGGGGAGGAGTAGTAGTTCGACGAGGCGCGGGGAATGGCTCCCTTCCAGATGTCCTTTCCGGTCTTGGCGTCGAGGCAGTGGATCGCGCCGCGGTCCGAGAGGACGTAGACGCGACCGTCGCGCCCCACGGGCGAGGGGCAATCCGCCCCCAGATCGCTCCGCTCCCAGAGGCGGGCCGTCCCGGTGATGTCGCCGTCGCCGCCCAGCTTCACGCCGGCGGTGAATTTGGTCCGGCCGTAGGGCACCACGGCGATCCCGTCGACGATGCCGGGCGAGGCGATGACCCGCCACATCGGCTTGTCCTCGGGGTTGAAGCCGCCGCACGTCCAGAGCGTCGCGCCGCTCTTCGGATCGTGTCCGGTGAGGTGGTCGGCGCCCCAGACGACAAGGGTTTCCCGCCCGTCCACGTCCGCGACATAGGGCGTGGTGTAGGATTGGCCCGACTCCTTCTGCACGGGGAAGGTCCGGTCCACCTTCCAGACGACCTCTCCGTCGGCGGGGTTCAGGGCGACGAGGTAGGATTCGCCTTCCTGCATCACCGCCACGACGATGTGGCCTCCGGCGAAGACGGGGGAGGTCCCGAGATCCCACCAGAGGGTGTCCTCGCCGAAGCGCTCCTGCAGGTTCACCGTCCAGTTCACCTTTCCGTCGAGGCCGAGCGAGGCGACCGTGCCGCTCTTGTAGTAGACGACGAGCCGCTCTCCGTCGACGATCGGCGAGGGGTTCGATCCGCTCCCGTTCTTGTGCTTGCCGGGGCGTTCGGGGCCGAAGGTCGCGCGCCAGATTTCGGCGCCGTTCCAGTCGTAGGCGATCGCGCCGTCCTGCCCGTCGATCCCGCAGGTCACGAAGATGCGGTCGCCCCACACGACGGGCGTGCTGCTGCCGACTCCGGGCAGCTTCGTTTTCCAGAGGAGGTTTTCCGAGGGAGAGAATCGGATCGGGTACTGCCCCGGCTGAGCGAGGCTGGTGCCCTCCGGTCCACGCCATTGCGGCCAGTTCGCGGCAGGCAGGTCGCCAGGAAGGGAGGCGGCAAGGGCGAGGAAGGCGGTGGAGCAGGCGAGGGGGAGGGACGCTTTCATGACGATCCGGAACATACGCGAAAAGTGGCGCGGGAAAACTCCGGCCCACCCCGTTTTCGCGTCCGCGGCAAGGTCCCCTTTCGAAACGCCTCCCCCTCGTCCGAGGCAGCGTCTGCAAAGGGGAGCTTGTGGAAAGGGAGCCCTTGGCCGGAAAAGGGTAGTGAAAGATTTTCACGGAATCCCCGTAGTTGTCTGGTGAAAGCGGCGCTTCCTTGCGCTATCGTTGGAAACCACACGAAACCGCCATTGTCCCGAATGTTCCTCCTCCGTTGCCTGGCGCTTGGCGCGCCGATGTTTCTCGCGTCGTGCATCATCATGCCGACGAACACGCATTGGGATCAACGCCGTTCCCTCGCCAAATACGATTCCATCGGGATCGACGCGCCGGTGAGCCTGCCGGAGCTGAAGAACCGCACCGACAAGGGCTTTTCGGCGCCGGATTTCCTCACGCTGCATTCGGGCCTGATCGTGAGCGGAAAGTACATCGACGAGGACTTCAAGACGAAGCTTGCGACGAGCCGCGACTCCCAGGAAGGCGTACTGGAGCTGGGCTTCTCCGTGCCCATCGCGAAGGGAGGGTCGGGGTTCGGAAGCTGTGCCCCGATCACCGCCGACGGGTACTTCCTGACGGCGGCCCATGTCCTTTCCCACAAGGACAGCTACGTGCTCTACGCGACCTCGAACCGCCAGAGAACCTACATCGACTATGCTCCGGTGCGCGAGGTCTACCGCAACGACGCGGCCGATTTCGCGATCGTGAAGGCGGAGATCTCGACGCCGCGCTATCTGCGGTTCCGGCAGGAGCCGCTTTCCGAAGGCGACACGCTCTTCGCGGGCGGCTGGATGCACGAGAAGGCGGGCGGGGAGTTCCTCGAATCTCTCCCCGTGGAAGGCGAACCGGACCATTTCCAGAAGATCGTGACGACGCTGCCGATGATCAAGGGCGACAGCGGCTCTCCGCTGATCGATCGCAGCGGTCGCCTCTGCGGGGTCCTCAGCACGATGCGTCTCGGGATCGTCGTCAAGATGAAGCCCAAGTCGACCGCCGTGCGCCTGGCTCCGGCGGAGGTGGAGAGGATCATCCGGCAGGACAGGGGGAGGTGAGCCTGCCGCCCTCGCCCGTAATCCTGCCTCCTGCGCAGCGTCGAGCAGACTTCAGGCCGGAACGCGGTCGATCTCGGCGCCGAGGGCGATGAGCTTTTCGTCGATGTGCTCGTAGCCGCGGTCGATGTGGTAGACGCGGGAGATCTCGGTGCTGCCCTTGGCGGTGAGGGCCGAAAGGACGAGGGCGGCGGAGGCCCGCAGGTCGCTCGCCATCACGGGGGCGGCGCTGAGCTGGTCGACGCCGTGGATGACGGCGGTGCCGTCGTTGACCTCGATGTCCGCGCCCATGCGCTTCATCTCGGAGGCGTGCATGAAGCGCTGGGGGAAGATGGTGTCGCGGACGACGCTGGTGCCGGGGGTGACGGCGAAGAGCGAGCACATCTGCGCCTGCATGTCGGTGGGGAAGCCGGGGTAGGGCTCGGTGGTGATGTTCGCTCCGACGGGCTTGGCGGCGCGGCCCACGGTGATGGAGGATCCGTTCTCCTCGACGGGGCAGCCGCAGCGGCGGAGGACTTCGGCGACGCTCTCGAGGTGCGCGGGGTCGACCCGGTTGAGGGTGATGCCGTCCTTTGCCGCCATGGCGCCGGCGACCATGAAGGTGCCGGCCTCGATGCGGTCGGGAATGACGGTGTGCTCGACGCCGCCCAGCTCGGCGACGCCTTCGATCTCGATGCGGGGCGTGCCGGCTCCGCTGATCTTCGCGCCCATCGCGTTGAGGAAGTTGGCGAGGTCGACGACCTCGGGCTCGCAGGCGGCTCCGGTGATGACGGTGGTGCCTTTGGCAAGGACGGCGGCCATCATCACGTTGTCGGTGCCGAGGACGGTGGCGCCGTGCTTGCCGCTCATGTCGATCTCGTTGCCGACGAGACCGTAGCGGGCCTCGAGGAGGACGTTGCCGCCCTCGACGCGGGCCTCGGCGCCGAGGCCCTCGAGACCGCGGAGGTGGAGATCGATGGGACGGTCGCCGATGACACAGCCGCCGGGAAGGGAGACGTCGGCGCGGTTGTGGCGGGCGAGGAGGGGGCCCATGACGCAGACGGAGGCGCGCATCTTCCGCACGAGATCGTAGGGGGCCTCGTGCCCGCGGAGCTTCTCGCAGCGGATCACGACGTTGCCGCTGGCGCGCTCCACTTCGGCGCCGAGGTTCTGCAGGATCTGCAGCATGTAGTTCGTGTCCGAGACGTCGGGCACCCGGCGGATGATGCACTGCTCGCGGGTGAGCAGGGTCGCGGCGAGGATGGGGAGCGAGGCGTTCTTCGAGCCGCTGATGTTGACGCTGCCCTCGAGGGCCTTGCCGCCGTGAACGATGAATTTTTCCATGGTAGAGAAGTAAAGGAAGAGAGGAGCAGAGAATGCGGATGGGGAGTTTCTGGCTTTCGACGATCAACTCTCGGCGAAAAGAAATCGCTCGATTCCATCGAGGTCTTTGCGGATTTCGGTCTTGCGGAAACCGAGGTCGTCGGCGCAACGCCGCAGGGCGGGGGCCTGGTCGATGCCGAACTCCATCGCGACCACGCCGCCGGGGCGGAGGTGGGAGCTGGCTTGGGCGAGGAAGCGCTCCATGATTTCGGTGCCACGCTCGCCGCCGTAGAGGGCGAGGGCGGGGTCGCGGCGGACTTCGCGGCTGAGGAGGGTCTCGGCGGCGGCGGGGATGTAGGGAAGGTTGGCGGCGACGAGGTCGAAGCGCTCGCCCCCGAGGGACTCGAAGAGATCGCCCTCGACGAAGCGGAGGGGCACGTCGGGCGGGAGGAGGCGGGCGGCGTTCTCGCGGGCGAGGGCGAGGGCGTCGGGCGAGAGGTCGGAAAGGGTGGTCCGCACGCCCTGTCCGGCGAGGTGGTGGGCGAGGGAGAGGCCGATCACCCCCGAGCCGCAGCCGAGGTCGAGAATTTCCGCATGGTCCGGCCAAGGACGCGCGAGGAGGAGATGGACGAGCTCTTCGGTTTCGGGACGCGGAACGAGCGCCCGGGCGTCGCTGAGGAAATCGAGGTCGCAGAACTCGACCGTGCCGAGGAGGTGCTGGAGCGGCTCGCCCTTGCCCCGGCGGACGGTCAGGCCGCGCAGGACGTCGATGCGGTCTTCCGGCAGGGGGCGGTCGAAGTCGAGGTAGAGCCGCATCCGGTCGATCCTGAGGACGTGGGCGAGGAGCCGCTCCATGTTGAGCCGGGCTTCGTCCACTCCGTGCTTCTGGAGATACTCGGTGCCCTTCTTCAGCGTATCCAGGATCGTGGCCATGCGTCGGTCAGAAGCCGAAGCGGCTGGAGGGCAGGGGACGGGTCTTGAAGATGGAGAAGGGCGGGGCGGTGACGTCTTTCCCGCTGTTGAAGAAGGGCGTCCGGTGGAGCTGGCTGCTGTAGAAGTGGAGTTGGCCGTCGGGACCGATGAGGAGCCCTCCGGGCCAGATCACGCGGGGATCCTGAACGAGGAGGCGGAGGTTCAGGTAGTTCTCTTCGGGGGCGACGTAGTCGATGGAGCCGCGCGAGATGTCGGCGAAGTAGATCCGGCCCTTCGCATCGATGGCCATGCTGTCGCAGACCGGCTTCTGCGAGACGCCGGTGATCTGGGTGGCGAGGACTTCGGGAGTGATGTCGGCCCGGGTGAGGAATTCGGTGCGGATCTTGTAGAGCGAGGCGCCGTCCCGCGCGCCGTAGTAGAGCCATTCGCCGCGCCGGTCGATGGCGAGGGGGCTCACCCCGGTGAGGGGGCTGGCGATGGCTCCGTCGGGCCGCCGAACCTCGATCTGGCGGCCGTCGACGGTGAGGAGGATCTCGGGGTCCTTCTGGACCGAGCGCTCGCCCTGGAGGACGCGCCGGGCGAGGCCGGTTTCGGTGTTCACCACGAGGATGGCGGAGACGATGCCGTCCGCGGGATCGGAGAGATAGATGTAGGGGCCGACCGGATCGAGGACGAGGTTGGTCAGAAAGGAATTCGGAGCGAGGGCGAGCGCGTCGATGACGAGGACCTTGTGGAGCTGGTCCCGCTTCGTGTCCCAGGCGACGAGCTTGGCGGCGGTGCCGGAGCGGCGGCCGTTGTCGAGCATCCAGACGATGCCGCGCGAATCGCAGGCGATCCCGATGACGGAGTCGAGCAGGAGAGGGTCGCCCGATCCCGGGGTGTTCATCGACTCGTTGGGAAAGGGAGTCCATTGGCCGTCGCGGTCCAGGCGCATGACGCGCTGCGGGGGCTGGAAGAAGGGATGGCAGGCGACGATGTATTCTCCCGAGGGCAGCACGCACATCCCGCCGGGGCCCGAAGGGGCCTGCGCCGTTTCCAAGAGTTCGTCGGCGTCTTTCTTGAAGAGCTTCCTCGGGTCGGTCAGCACCTTCAGGTCGATGGCGGAGATCGATCCTCCGGAAAGGCCGACGGCCATTCCCAGCAGGCAGGCGCACGAACGGACGGATCGGGAGAAGACCGTCCGGATCATCGAGTGGCAGGGTTGGAGGGGCGAAAACGGCATCCTGCTCGGAAGAAAGGGACGATCTTCAAGGCAAAAGGGCTTCGCGTCAATCGTCTGGGGAGCGATTCAGGGGATCAGTTCGGGATAGGCCGCTCCGGCCAGTTCCAAGCACATCGAGCGGACCTCGGCCGACGTGCCGCAGGCACGGATCCGGTCCGCGAGCTCGCGGCAGCGAACGGAGTCGAGGCGGGAAAGGGCTCGTCTCGTGCGCAGGAGCTGGGCTCCGGCGACGGAGAGTTCGTCGACGCCCAGACCGACCCAGACCGGCGCGAGGACGAGGTCGCTGGCGACTTCCCCGCAGATGCCGCACCAGATGCCGTTGCGGTGCGCCGCCTCGACGGTCTCGCGGATCATGGCGATGACCGCGGGATGGGTCGGCTGGTAGAGGTGGGCGACGCGGTCGTTGACCCGGTCGACGGCGGTGGTGTACTGGATCAGGTCGTTCGACCCGATGCTGAAGAAATCGACCTCTTTCGCCAGGTGGTCGGCGATCAGGACCGCGCTGGGGATTTCGATCATCGCGCCGGTCTCGATGGCCTCGTCGAAGGGCACGCCCTGTCCGCGCAGTTCCTCCTTCGCGAGTTCGAGCTGATGCTTCGCCCCGATCAGTTCCTCGAGGGTGGAGAGGAAGGGGAACATCAGGCGGATCTTGCCGAAGGCGCTGGCGCGAAGGATGGCGCGGAGCTGCACCCGGAACTCCTCGTTCCGGTCGAGGCTGAGGCGGATGCCGCGCCAGCCGAGGAAGGGGTTCGGTTCGGGATCCTCGAAAAGCTCGGGGCAGAACTTGTCGCCTCCGATGTCGAGGGTGCGGATGATGACCCCGTGGGGATGCGTCGCTTCGGCCACCTTGCGGTAGTTCGCCACCTGGTTGTCCTCGTCGCGCAGCTCACGCCGGCTCAGGTAGAAGAATTCGGTGCGGTAGAGGCCGACGCCCTGCGCCCCGGTGGCGAGGATGCTGTCGAGCTCCTCGATGAACTCGATGTTCGCCGAGAGGGTCACCTTCTTCCCGTCGGCGGTGACGGTCTCCGCGTTCCGAAGCGTCTCGAGATCGCTGAGAACGTGGCGTTCCCGCTCCATCATCACCTCGTACTCCTCGAGGGTCGCGGGCGAGGGGTTCAGGATGACGAGCCCCCGATAGCCGTCGACGAGCACGGGATCGCCCGCCGGGAAGTCCTTCGGCAGGCCGTGCAGGGCGACCACCGCCGGAATGTTCAGGGAGCGCGCCATGATCGCCGTGTGCGACGTGGAGCTGCCCAGCTCCGTCGCGAAGCCGCGGATCTGCTTGCGGTCGAGGCCCACGGTGTCCGAGGGGGTGAGATCGTGGGCGAGGAGGATGCTCGTGCCCGGCTGCTGCGGGCGCAGGCCGTCCTCTCCGTCGCCGCCGCGCAGGTTGCGCAGGAGGCGCTTGGCGATGTCCTCGATGTCCACGGCGCGCTCGCGCAGGTAGGGGTCGTCGATTCGGCTGAGCGAGTCGATGTAGCGCTTCGAGACGAAGTAGTAGGCCCAGTCGGCCGATTTCCGCTGGGTTTCGACGATGCGGAGGACCTCGCTGAGAATGGTGGAGTCCTCGAGGATGAGAAGGTGCGCGTCGAAGATCGTCGTTTCGCCGTCGTCGGCCTCGATCGCCCGCTGCAGCTTCAGGATTTGCTCGCGGGTCTTCACGAGCGCCTCGTTGAGGCGGTCCCGTTCGGCGGAGACGCCGTCGCGGTCGATGGTGAGCCGCTCGGGTTCCTCCAGGGCGCGGCCGACCCGCTCGGCGGGACCGACGACGATGCCCGGGGACACGCCGATGCCCTGCAGGCGGGCTTCGGCTCTGGGAGCGGAGGAAATCATGCGGCGGCGCTATCTAAACGGCCCGGAAGGGGAAATCTTATGGGTTCCTGAAAGAAACCCGGCCGGAGCGACCGTCTGGCGGACGCCGCGCTCACCCTTCCACTTCGAAGCCGCTGTTGACGAGGGCGCTGAGCTTCTCCAGCGCGAGTTCCGCGTCTTCGCCCTCGGCGGAGACGCGGATCACCGACCCTTGGGCCGCGGCGAGCATCATCAGGCCCATGATGCTCTTTCCGTTGATCTCCTCCTGGTCCTTCTCGACCCAGACGTCGCAGGAGAAACGGCTCGCGAGCTTCACGAACTTCGCCGCCGGCCTGGCATGCAGGCCGTCTTCGTTCGGGATGGTGAGTTCGCAGACTGGCATCGGAAGGGGTGCCCCGGGGGCGTTGGAGAGAGGGGATGGGATCAAAACATGGATTTACGTTCGTCGTGCATCCTTTTCAAGAGTTTCTTGTTGAATTCCACGGCCGAGTCGTGGCCCAGCGCCCGCAGCTTCTGGTCGAGCGCCGCCACCTCGATGAGCTGCGCCATGTCCCGGCCCGGCGCGACGGGCAGTTGGATGTGAGGGACCTGCAGGCCGAGGAGGTCGACGGAGCGGCCTTCGATCCCGACCCGTTCCATCTCGTTCATCTCCGATTCCTTCTTGAGGGTGATGACGAGGTCGAGCCGTTTTTCCGTGCGCAGGGTGCCCACGCCGAAGAGGGCGGCGACGTTGATGATGCCGAGTCCGCGGACTTCCATGTAGCTGCGGCCGAGTTCCGGCGAGGTGGCGATGATCTCGCGGTTTTCGAGGTTGCGAAGGCGGACGAGATCGTCGGAGACGAGGCTGGCCCCGCGTCGCAGCAGTCCCAGGACCGCTTCGCTTTTCCCCGTGCCGCTCTCGCCTTCGAGGAGGATGCCGATGCCCATGACGTCGACCATGCATCCGTGGCGCGAGGTCGTCGGCGCGAATTCCCAGTCGAGCCGCACGGTGGCGGCGTTGATGTAGTTCATCGTCACCATGGAGGTCTGGAAGACCGAGATTCCCGCGTCGCTGGCGATCTGGAGAAGGGAGTCCGGGAGGTGCTGGCCGCGGCTCACGACGATGCAGGGGATGCGCTGGCGGCAGAGGTCGGCGAAGCGCTTTTCCGCGTTCGCTTCGTTGAGATGGCGCAGGTAGGAGCGCTCCGCCTGCCCGATCACCTGGATCCGGTGGAGGGCGAAGTATTTGTAGAAGCCGGAGAGGGCGAGTCCGGGGCGGTTGATCGTCGGCTCGAGGATCTCGCGGTTGAAGCCTGCGTCCGTGCCCGCCAGCTCCATCGAGAGGCTTGCATGGTGGCGCCGGAAGAAATCGCCCACCTTGATCGAGATGGGCTTGCTGATGGATTGGGGTCTGGCCATGGGAGCGCCGGAACTATCCGCCACCCCAAGCGACGATGCGAACGGAAATGGGGGAGGCGGGAGGGAGCAGGGGAGTGGCGGCCGCCGAGGGAAGGGGATGGCCATTTTTCTTCGACTTTGGGTTGCGGTTCGTTTCGATCTGTTTCAAAGTTCCGCCCGTGATGGCAGGCCGTTGCCGATGGCCGGAGCTTGGCGCGTGCGTGTTGGGCCCGGCGGATCGTCGGGTTTGCCCCCCGAGACTTCCCTTTGCGCCCTTGACCACTCCGAAATCCAGTGCCTGCACTTGCTGAGCAGAATCCGTTTCCCGCAGCCCTCCTGCTAGGGGTGATTCTGCTGCCGTTGCTGCTCGCGCCGCTCGCTCTGGCCCTCGGAAAACGGATGGGATCCCGCACCGGTCTCCTCGCCTTGCTCGCTCCCTGCGCCTCGCTGGCCTTGCTCACGGTCCTGATCCGCGATCACTGGACGGGCGGAACGGTGGCGACCGCCATGGTCGAGTGGGTGCCCTTTCTGGGGATCAACCTGTCGCTGGTGCTGGACGGGGTGTCGATCTTCTACGGCTACGTCATCCTGGGGGTGGGCGCGCTGGTCTGCGCCTACGCCGCCTGCTACTTCGAGCGCGATGCGGAGCATCTGGGGGCCTTCTTCGCCTACCTGCTGCTGTTCATGACCTCGATGCTCGGGGCGGTCTTCGCGGACAACCTGATCTCGCTCTTCGTCTTCTGGGAGCTGACGGGGGTCGCGTCCTTCCTCCTGATCGGCTTCTCCTTCGAAAAGCGCCCCGCCCGCCTCGGCGCGCGCCGGGCCTTGCTGGTCACCTTTTCCACCGGGCTCTGCCTGCTCGCGGGCTTCATTCTGCTGGGCCAGCAGGCGGGCACCTACGAGCTGAGCCGGATCGCGGCGCGCGGCGGGGAGGTCTTGGAAGGCGCCGGGTGGCTGGCCCCGACGATGATGGCGCTCGTCATGCTCGGGGCCTTCGGCAAATCGGCCCAGTTTCCCTTCCAGTTCTGGTTGCCGGGGGCCATGGCCGCTCCCACGCCGGTCAGTGCCTACCTGCACTCCGCCACCATGGTGAAGCTGGGGGTCTTCCTCAGCGCCCGCATGTTCCCGATCTTTCGCGATCTCGACCTGTGGCTGCCCCTGGTCGCGGGGACGGGGTTCTTCACCATGCTGCTGGGCGCCTTTCTGGCCCTGCGCTCGAACGATCTGAAGGAGATCCTCGCCTATTCGACGGTCAGCCAACTGGGATTCCTGATCGGATTCTACGGCTTGGGCGGCAGCTCTGGTCTGCGCCTCGACCTGCTGCACGTCGTCAGCCACGTCTTCTACAAAGGGGCGCTCTTCATGGTGGCGGGCATCGTCGACCATGCGACAGGTACCCGCGACGTGCGGGAGCTCGGGGGCCTCGCGCGCCGCCTGCCGCTCACGGCCGTGTCGGCCTTGTTCGCCGCGGCGGCGCTCGCCGGCCTGCCGCCGACCACGGGCTTCATCAGCAAGGAGCTGATGCTGGCCGGGCTGGGAGACCTGTGGGCGGAACGAGGCGCGCTGGCCCTGCTCTTCTATCTGGCCGTGCTGCTGTCGGCGGCGATGACGGTGGCCTTCGCCCTGCGCTTCTTCCTCGGGGTGTTCGGCGGCAGGGAGCCCCGCGACGTCCCTTTCCATTCTCCGGGCCTCTGGATCCAGCTTCCTCCCTTGCTGCTGGCCGGGGCGGCGCTGGGATTCGGACTCTTTCCCGGCGCGCTGGGCGACCTGCTCGAACCGCTCAAGGTGCCGGGCGTCCAGGAGAGCGGGACGGTCAAGGTCTCGCTCTGGCACGGCCTCAACCGCGAACTGCTGCTGAGCGCCGCGGCGATCGTCTCCGGCGCCTTGCTCTACCTTCTCGCGAGCCGGCAGGCATGGCATTGGGCCCGGGTGCCGCTCTTCCTGCGCTTCGACAAGGCCTTCGACCGTTCGGTGGACACCTTGGGCTATGTCGCGAAGCGCATCACGCTGGCGTTGCGGGCGGACTGGCCGCCGGCCTACCTGCCGATCGTCATCTTCACCCTGCTGGCCTTCGTCCTGAGCGCCTTCGTCGTGCATTGGGACGAGTTCGGCGATCTCGGGACCCGGGAATGGCGGGTCGATCCCTGGCGCTCGCTGATCGGAATGATGGTCTGCATCGGCCTCGTCGGCGTGCTCAGGCTGCGTCGCTGGACGGCGCAGCTTGCGGCCCTTTCGGTGTCGGGCTTCTTCCTGACCTTCTACTTCGTCCTCTACAAGGCGCCCGACCTCGCGATGACGCAGATCCTCGTGGAGTCGGCCTCCGTGGTGCTGGTGCTGGTGCTGATCGCGCGCTTCTCGACCGGCTCGCGGGCCGGAACGCGCTTCGAGTTCCGCTGGAACGCGAAGCAGGTCACTCGCGCGCTCCTCTCGCTCGGCATGGGCGCGATGGCGACGCTGCTGGTCCTCTTCGCCGACCTGAACCGCCACCCGGATCCGGTCGGCTACCGGATGCTGGCCCTGTCGAAGCCTTTGGCGGAAGGCAACAACGGGGTGAACACCATCCTCGTGGATTTCCGGGCCTTCGACACCATGGGCGAGATCACCGTGCTGCTCATCGCCACCCTCGCGGGCCTGGGGCTGATGGTGCACTACAAGAACCGGCAGGACAGGAAAAGCCACTCGGCCTTCACTGCACCGGGCTTCCTGCTGGGGAAAAGAAAGGAGAGAGGCGAATGAACCGGAACACGGACTCCTTTCTGCTCAAATCCCTCATCCAGCTCGTCTTCCTGCTGGTCAACATCGTGTCCGCCTATCTGCTCTTCCGCGGACACCAGCTTCCGGGAGGGGGCTTCATCGCGGGGCTGATGACGGGCATCTCCTTCATCCTCCTCGGCATGGCGAAGGGCTGGCAGTTGCTGCGGCACGAGCTGCCGGTCGATCCCATGCGCCTGGCGACGGCGGGGGTGACCCTGGCCTTGTGCAGCGGCCTGCTGCCGGTGCTGGGGGGAAAGGAATTCCTCACGCAGTACAACTGGCACTGGGAGAATTTCCCCATGCTCGGCGAAATCCATGTGGGAACGCCTTTGCTGTTCGATGCGGGCGTGTTCCTGCTCGTCAGCGGGATGACGGTGAAGCTGGTCGCCGTCCTCGTCCGCTCCACGGGAGGACTGCCGCCCTTCGCTCCGGAAGAGGAGGGGCTCTACGCCTCGGTCCTGGAGGAGCCCATCGAGGACCGCGCAAGGAGAAAGGAGGCGAAGGATGGCCTATGACACCGCCCTGCTGGTGGGGGTGATGTTCACCGTCTCCACCTATCTGCTGCTGCAGAAGAGCTTCATCCGCATCCTCTTCGGGTTCATCATCTTCTCGAACGCGGGAAACCTCTTCATCCTCTCCATCTCCGGCGCGCCGGGCAACCGCAGGGCTCCGATCATCGAGGGAGACCGGCCCGTCACGGCCTACGTCGATCCCTTGCCGCAGGCGCTCGTGCTCACGGCGATCGTCATCGGGCTCGGGCTGACCGTCTACCTCGTCATGCTGCTCTACCGCATCATCCTCGACTCCAAGACCATCGACACCGAAAAGCTCTTCCAGCCGGAACCCGACGATGAATAGCCTCGTCATAGGCCCTTTCGCGATCCCCCTCGCGACCGCGCTGCTCTGCCTCTTCGCGGGGCGGGTGGGCGTGTGGCGTCGATGGACGGTGGGGATCTCGGCCTTCGTCCAGCTCGTCGTGGCCCTCGTTCTGGCCTCGCAGGCGGTGGGACAGTCTCCGCTGGTCGTCGTGATGGGCGGGTGGACTGCGCCCCTGGGAGTCGCCCTCGTGGTCGATGGACTGGCCGCGCTGATGCTCTGCCTCTCCGCCCTCGTCTCCTTCGTCTGCATCCTCTACAGCTATCTCGAGCTCCAGGTCGAGGTGGAGCAGCCCATGCGCCTCCCGCTGATGCAGCTTCTCGTGGCGGGGATCAACCTCACCTTCATCACCGGCGACCTCTTCAATCTCTTCGTCGCCTTCGAGATCATGCTGGTGGCCTCCTACGCCCTGCTCACGCTGGAGGCGAACGACCGCCACATCAAGGAGGCCTTCCCGTATCTCTCGGTGAACATCTTCGCCAGCGGCATCTTCCTGATTTCGGCGGGCCTGGCCTACGCCGTCTTCGGCACGCTGAACCTCGCCCAGATCTCCGAGCGCGCCGCGGAGATGGAGGGACAGTTCTCCGTGCTGCTGGTCATGCTGCTGCTGATGGTGGTCTTCGGGATCAAGGCCGGGGTCTTTCCGCTCTACTACTGGCTGCCGAACAGCTACCCGATCCTCCCGTATTCCCTCTCGGCGCTCTACTGCGGGATGCTGACCAAGGTGGGGGTCTACGTGCTCCTGCGCATGCTCTGCACCGTGTTCCCCCACAGCCTCGACCGGGTCCACATCGTGCTGGCCCTGCTCGCCGGCGCGACCATGGTGATGGCGGCGTTGGGGGCCATTTCGAGAAACTTCATCCGGGGCATCCTCTCCTTCCAGCACGTCAGCCAGATCGGCTACATGATCCTCGCCATCGGTCTGTTCACGCCCATGGCCATCACCGCCTGCGTCTACTACGTGATCCACCACATCATCGTGAAGTCCTCCCTCTTCCTCATCGGTGGCACCGCCTTCTTCCGGAGCGGCTCCGACCATCTCGAGCGCATGGGCGGACTGTGGAGGCTCAGCCCCCTGCTGGGCTGCCTCTTCCTCCTCCAGGCCTTCTCCTTGTCCGGCATCCCGCCGCTCAGCGGATTCTGGGGGAAATACATCGTCATTTCCGAGAGCCTCGGCGAAGGCCACTACTGGCTGGCTGCCGCCGCCCTCCTCGCCTCGCTGCTAACCATGGTGAGCATGATGAAGATCTGGCTGAAGGCCTTCTGGGACAAGCCCCGGGGCGAGCAGGCCCCCATCGTTTCTCCGCGGGCCCAGCGCGGCATGACCCTCATCGTCGCCGTCATGGTGTTCTTCTCGCTGTGCATCGGATTCAATGCCGAGTTCTTCCTGAAGATCGCGCAGTCCGCGGCGGACGGCTTGATGGACCAGTCCATCTACCGGGAGAGCGTGCTGAACACCATGGGGAAAGGAGGAACCGCCGAATGAGGGCCGCCGCCATGCATCTGCTGGTGACCCTCGTGTGGACCTTCCTCTACGGGCAGACGACCATGGCGGGTTTCTTCATCGGAGCCATCGCCAGCTTCCTCCTGCTCTGGGCGCTGGAGGGTGTCCTCCACTGCCAGGACTACGTCCGGCGCGTCCGGGCGTTCGTCGCCTTCGTCTTCCATTTCGTGTGCAGCATGGTGAGGAGCAATTTCGAAATGGGCATCCTCAGCCTTTCCCCCGGCATCGGGAAGCAGAGGGGAAGCTTCACCCGATACGATGTGAACGGGCTCAGCCCCATGGAGACCGTCCTGCTCGCCCAGTTCATCAACCTCACGCCCGGCACCACCGTGGCCGATCGCACTCCCGACGGCTATTTCATTCTGCATTCCTTTCCCCGGATGGAGGAAGACCGGCTCCGCGAGAAAATCGACAGAGACCTCAAATGCCGGCTTCTCGCCATCACGCGGTGAGGTGGCCCCTTGGAAAACGAACCCTGAAAAACCCGACGACGCGATGATCCAGACGACGGTGAGCATCTGTTTTGTGATCCTCGGGGCGGCGGCCCTGCTTTCCCTCTGGCGCGTGGTCTTCGGCCCCCGCATCCTCGACCGCGTCGTGGCCTACGACACGGTCGCCGTCTGCATCGTGGGCATGATGGTGCTGCTCTCCGTCCGCTGGCACACCGGACATCTGATCGAGATCATGCTCATCTTCTCGCTGCTCGGCTTCATGGGCAGCATCGCCTTCGTCACCTATCTGAACACCGTCATTCCGCGCCAGCGCGACTCCAGCGAGGCGTGGAGACGGAAGAAGCTGGCCAAAAAGGAAGGGAAGAACCAACCATGATTAGCGAGGTCCTCATCTGCGCGCTTCTGCTGACCGGCTCCATCGTGATGCTGCTGGCCAGCATCGGCGTCCTGCGCTTTCCCGACACGCTCTGCCGGGCGCACGCCCTCACCAAGGCGACCACCTTCGGCAGCAGCCTGCTGCTGATCGCCCTCTGGATCTCCCTGAGAGAGGAGGTCGCCGGCCTGAAGATCCTGCTGGTGATCTTCTTCTGCATGCTGACGATCCCGCTTTCCAGCCAACTCGTCGCTTCGCTCTACTACCGCCTCCTCTACCCCGTGGACGAGGAGCATGCGGCCTCCGCGACCGACGAACAGCGCTGAGGCCGTCGTCTCAGGGTAGGGGAAGCCGGACCGACTTCCATCGGGAGGGGGAATCTTCCGGTGTTTCGGTCCAGACGACGAGGAACCCGGTCGGACCGGTTGGCACGACCCGTGGATGCGTCGCCGAGAGGCCGGCCTGGGAAAGGGGGCGGGGATCGCTCCACGTCACGCCATCGTCATTGGACAGGGTATGATGGAGCACCGAACCCTCTTCGGTCCGCTCCTGCCAGACGGCGAGGAGGGTGCCTTTCGCATCGGCGGCGAGATCGGGATGGATGGCGTCGGGGCCGCCAAGGCGGCGGGACTTCGCTCCGGGCCGGACGTGATGGATGCCGATGTCGGCTTCGTTTCCTGTCCAGACGAGGGCGTGGAGGCCGGACGGCGTCATGGCGAGTCCACCGCCGGCGTGGGGGCAGCCTTCGAATTTCCAGCCGAAATCCCCGGCGACGAGAGGTGGTTGCCATTCTCCCTTTCGCGTGAAAACCACCTTCATATCTCTGGGGCTGTGGTCCCGAAAGAGGACTGAAATCTCTCCATCGGGTCCTGGGGCCAGGGTGTTGCGGCAGCATTCGCAAGTGCCCGCCTTGAGCGTCCGGTTGGCGCTCCAGGTCGTCCCTCCGTCGGCGCTTCTGGCATGGCGGAGGCCTTGCTTCCCGTCGCGGCTGTCGAGCCAGACGAGATGGAACGTTCCTTCGGCGGCGACGGCGAGGTCGAGAAAGCCGTGCCCGGTGGTGAGCCCGTCGTCGGCAGGGTTCGGGCCGGGGTGCCAGGTGGCTCCGCCGTCTTCCGACAAGGCCGTGGCGATGGGGCCGGAGCCCCATCGGTCGGTTCCCGCCGTGGTCCAGGCCGCCACGAGACGTCGGCCGTGGGCGGCGATTTGCGGATCGAAGCCGTGGTGTGGGGAGAAAGCGGGCGGCATAGCCGCATCGACGCGCCGGGGCTCGCCCCACGTCTCGCCCCCGTCGGCCGAGGCGCGGTGAAGCAGATGGGCGGGACCGTCGTCCACCGTCTCGGCGGTGAGAAGGTGAACGTGTCCTCCGTCGGCGTAGACGTCGAGGGCGCGCACACCCGGAGCCGAGGGCGCGGTCGGTTTGGCTTCCAGGCCGACGACGGCGTTCAGGACGAGGGAGAGGGCGGTGAGGAGGGGGAAGGAGTCACGGGTCATGGGTCACGAGCTTCGGTTCTACCATTTCCATTCCAAACCCGCATACACTCCCCGGCCATCCCCCGGCAGGTAGATGGCTTCTCCGGCGTAGGTGTTCACGACGCCGGTGGTGGCGGCGTAGATCTCGTCGGTGAGGTTCTTCGCCTCGACGAAGGCGGACCAGCCGCGTTCGCTGCGGTAGCCGACCTTGAATCCAAGCAGGGCGTAGGCTTCGGCGAACTCGGTACCGGAGGAATCCACGCTGTAGTCCGTCGGCACCCATTCGACGTTCGGCCCGAGGTAGAGACCGCCGGGGTGTTCGTAGAGCAGCTCGGCGCGGTAGTAGTGCCGGGGGATGCCGGGGAGACGGTTGTCGCCGAAGGTGGCGTCGCCGTCGAAGCGGAAGTCGTTCCAGAGGTAGTGCTGCCGCAGGACGAGGCGGTCCTGCCACGGGGCGGCCGGCGCTTTGGCGGCGGATCCCTTGGCGCTCGGGGCGGGGGCCGGACCGGAACCGACGGCGAAGAGGCCGGAGGCGAGCTCGAGCTCGAGGGCGGCTTCGATGCCCTGATGGACGGTGTCGTCGGCGTTGACCGTCTGGACGAGGCCGGGGGCGACCTGGTAGGAGAGCAGCTCGTCCTCGACGAGGGCGTGGTACCAGGCGAGATCCCAGGCGGCGCGCTCCGTCCGGCCGCGCGTGCCGATCTCGAAGGTGGTCGCGGTCTGGGCCTCGAGCTGGATCAGGCCGGCGCCGCCGTTGTTCGCGTTGACGAGTTCGCCGAAGGAGGGCGGCTCGAAGCTGCGGCTCACGTTCGCGAAGACCTGCGCCTGCGGGGCGATGTCCCAGAGCAGGCCGGCCTTCGGGGAGAAGGCGGTCCAGTCCTGCCGGTCGCTGTTGTCGGGACCGAAGGGGAAGCGGTCCTCGTTCTCGCGGACGGCGTGGCTGACCTGCGCTCCCACGACGAGGGCGGTTTGGGGTGCGAAGTAGTGGACGTTCTGCGCGTAGAAATCGGCGTTCAGGGAGGTCTGGCGGTTGTCGGAGAATTTTGCTCCGTTCTGGCCGCGGACGTTGGCGAAGCGCGTGTCCTCGACGATGCCGAAGGTGGGGACGAAGCCCGCGACGAAGCGGTTCTCGCGCCCGAAGAGGTCGGCTTCGCTCTCGTAGCGGAGGTCGAGGCCGAAGTCGTCGCTGACCTGGTCGATGACGAAGAGGATGGGATGGTCGAGATCCTTGTGGGACCAGAAGGTGCCGACGCTGAAGCGCCCCTCGTCGAACTCCCAGACCGTACGGTTGGCGATGCGGAAGAGTTCGAAGTCGCGCTTCCAGTCGCTCGTGACCCGGTCGAAGATGACGACCGAGGGATTGTTCTGGAGAAAGTCGGGCACCCTGGCGGCTTGCCTCGGGTCGGCGAGCATCTCCGCTTTGGTCAGCTCGCCGGGCAGTTCCGAATCGGTCCGTGCGTAGGTCACGTGGAAGCGGGTCTCCACGCCGGGGGAGAGGACCTGCCCGAAGTTCGCGAAGAGGCGCTGGTTGCTTTGCTCGGAATGCTCCCGGAATCCCTCGCTGGAGGAATGCGTCAGGCTGAGGTAGGCGTCGCTGTCGCCCGAGACATGGCCGCCGCTGACCTGGCCGCGGAGGGAGTCGAAACTGCCGTATTCGAGGCGCGACTGGAAGGCGGGAGCGGTGCGCCCGGTGTGCGAGACGAAGTCGATCGCACCGCCGAGAGTGGTGGCGCCGTATTCGAGGGCGTTGGCGCCGCGATGGACCTCGATGTACTGCGTCGCGAGCGGTTCGACCGCCTGGAAGTCGAATCCTCCGTCGGCGAGGTTCAGGGGCACGCCGTCCTGCATCAGCTTGAGCCCCCGGCCGTGGAAGGTGCGCTGGATGCCCGAGCCGCGGATGGAGAGGCGCGATTCCTCGGCCCCGAAGCGGGGCTGGACGAAGACGCCGGGGGCGTAGTCGAGCGCGTCCTTCAGGGTCGTGGCGCGGCCCCGCCGGTAGTCTTCGGCATCGACCACGGCGACGCCGCCGGGAGCGAAGCGGTGGGATTCGCGGACCTCGTCCACCGTGGCCACGGTCAGGGAACCGGCTTGCGGAAGGACGTCGTCGATGACGAGGGGAGCGGGCTCGGTCTGGAGCGCGGGCGCGGGGCGTGGAGCCGGGCGCGGCGCGGGAGCGGAGGCGGGGCGGCTTTCGACCACCGTGGAGGGCAGGGTTTCCACCGCACTGTCCTCCTGGGAACGGACGGGGACCATGGACGCGAGGAAGCAGAGAATCAGGAGAGGCGACAGGCGGAGCCGCCGCAGGAAAAGGGAATTCATGGGTCTGGGAAAAAGAAAAGGATGGAATGAGAGCAGGGTCGCGCGCCGGTCTGGCCGGTGGACGCGGAACGACAAGACCGGAGGCGACGGGCCTCCGGCCGGAGAAGGGGACTCTCAAGCGACCCAAGGAGGCGGCGAGGGCAGAGGCAGGCGGATCGAGGAGGGCGCGCCCACGTGCTCGGAATAGACGATGGCGGCCGAGGCGAGGGGCGGCAGCTCGACGACCGGAGCGAGGACGGCGTTGACCTTCGAGACGAGCTCGACGGGGCGTTTCTCGCCTTCGTCCTTCTGTCCCTTTTCGATCGCGCAGCAGAGGGCGCAGGGATGCTGGCCGTCGAAGGTCTTCTCCAGCGCTTCGACGAGCGAGCCGCTGCGCTGGTTCTCGACGAACATGCCGACCCAGGCCACCGTCTTCAACGCGACCCAGTGCCCGCCCATCAGGTGCAGGCAGGCGATCAGCGCGAAGGACTTGGCGGCGAGGGACTTCACGGCACGCCCAGTGTGGCGAGCGCGGCGCGAAATGCAAGGAAGATTGTGGCCCAAGCCGTCGCCTTCGCCATAGCCAGATCCGGTAGAGACGCCTCGCCGAGGCGTCCGCCGCAGAGGCATGGGGTCCGTCCCTCGCGGACGCCCCGGCGGTGCGTCCTCGCGCTACGGTGGGAGACCGTCAGAAATCCGGCTTCCATCGAAGCCAAAGAAAAAGGCGGGACCGGAGTCCCGCCTTTTCGTCATACCAAGGGATTCCCGCCGAAACGGGAGGGGGAAGATCACCACGAGGAGCGCAGCCCGAGCATCCAGCTGCTCGTGTTGACCTCGTCGTTCGCGGTGGCGAAGACGTCGCCGGTGGCGTACTCGTAGCCCGCCATCAGCTTCAGGTTGTTGCCGCAGAGGTAGTAGTTGAAGCCGGCGTAGAAGGTGTGGTAGTTCTCCACCGACTGGCGCAGGTCGTAGCGCTGGGTGCGCTGCTCGCGGCCTTCGTCCATGTAGGCGTAGCGGGTCACGAACTGGAGCTTGTCGGTGAGGTTGTAGTAGGGCATGACGACGAGGCCCCAGGTGTCGTAGCCGGCGGGAAGGCCGCCACCGGTGACTCCGTTCTGCGCGGCGATGAGGTCGGTGATGAGTCCGAACTGGCCGAACTTCGATTCCGTTCCGATGGCGGCGACGTGCTCGAAGCTCGAGCCGAGATTCGTGTCGGCGCTTCCGTTGGGCGCGGCGCGGCCGTCGCTGTTGTTCGTGAACTGGTAGTCGAAGTGGGCCGAGGTCGCCTCGGTGAGGTCGTAGGAGGCGCGGTAGGTGGCGCTGCCGCGGGAATCGAAGTCGGGCCAGTCCCAGCGTTCGCCGGCGGCGTCGCGGTCGGCGCCCGTGATCCAGGCGCCGAGTTCGTGGTCGAGGCCGAGGGCATTGAAGCCGACGGCGATCCCCCAGGGCTTGTTCGACACCACGGAGCTGGTGATGGCGGAGCGCTCGATCGTGAGGATGCTGTTCGAGGAGGTCTCGTATTCGCGCAGGATCAGCTGCTTGGTCTTCCCGACGATGATATAGAAGTCGTCGGAGGGCGTCCACTCGATGTAGAAGTCGTCGACGTCGTCGAAGAAGGTTCCGTGGGTAAGGCCGTGGCCGCCGTCCGCGGGACCGTTGCCGCCGGTTCCGTCGGCGATGTTGAAGATGGAGACGAACTTCAGGTCGTGGGCCATGCCGATCTCGGTGCCGAGACGGAAGCGGCGGTGCTGGTAGTCATGATAGCCGTTGGTTCCGGCCAGGGTGTCTTCCGTCTGGGAGATCCACTGACCATGGTAGCGGCCTTTCAGCTTCACCGATTGGATGAAGCCGTCGCCCTTGTAGAGAGTGTTCTTCTTGAACAAGTCGCACCAGTTCGAATCTTCGATGGGCATCTTGTCGTTGATGATCGCCTTGCCGTAGTCGCCGGCCTGGGCGGCGGTACAGGAGGCGGCGACGGCGATGGAGAGCGTCGGGAGGAGGCGGGTTTTGGCGGTTCGGGGACTCATGGGTGCTTAGGGGTGGTGGTGGAAAGCAGGATGACGTGACCTTGTGGATCATTGGCGTTGAGAGGCAACAATCAATCGAAAAATGGTTGGGATCTTGGCATTTAAATTGAGTTGAGGAATACGGATTTTGCGCCTTTATCCGCGCGCGCCGCTCAGATAGAGGGCGGCGTCGGGATCGGAGGGCGCGGTGAAGACGCGTTCGCAGGGACCCTGCTCGACCATCGTCCCGACTCCCTCCCGGACCCAGAAGACGGCGGCCCGGTCGGCGATGCGGCGGGCCTGGGCGAGGTTGTGGGTGACGATCACGACGGTGAGCTTGCCGCGCAAGGAGTGGATGAGGTCCTCGACCACGCCCGAAGCGATGGGGTCGAGGGCGCTGCAGGGTTCGTCGAAGAGGATCGTCTCAGGTTCCAGTGCGAGGGCGCGGGCGATGCAGAGGCGCTGCTGCTGTCCTCCGGAGAGGGCGATGGCGCTTTTGTGAAGGCGGTCGGAGACCTCGTTCCACAGGCCGACCTCGCGAAGGGCGCTTTCCATGCGGTCGGCGATGTCCCGCTTTCGCCAGCCGTGCTCCTTCAGCGGGATGTCGAAGTTGCGGCGGATCGACTGCGGGAAGGGGTTGGGACGCTGGAAGACGATGCCGATGCGGCGGCGCAGGGCGAGCACGTCGGTTTTCGGGTGAGTCACCTCGGTGCCGTCGGAGAGGCGTATCGATCCGGTGACGCGGCAGCCCGGGACGAGATCGGTGAGGCGGTTGAGACTGTGGAGAAAGCTGCTCTTCCCGCAGCCGGAGGGACCGACCAGGGCGGTGATCTCGCCGGCGGGCATGTCGAGGGAGATGTCGCTCACGGCCGTGAAATCCCGGTAGTGGACCGACAGGGAGGAAACGCTCAGGCAGACCTTGGAGCGGGTGGTGCCGCCGCCACCGGGAGGGGCCTCCGATTCGTTCTGTTTCGAGATGCCGGGAGAATTCATAGGGTTGCGTGCCGTCGGCGCAGCCAGTGTTCGGACAGGGCCACCGCCGCGGAATTGACCACGAGGATGAGGGCCAGGAGGACGAGTGCGCTGGCCGAAGCCATCGTGCTGCCGTTGGCCACGTTCAGGGCGAGATCGTAGATATGCACCGAAAGGGCCCGTCCGGAATCGTCCAGGGATTCCGGCCAGCGGATCGAGTAGCCGCTGGTGAAGATCAGGGCGGCCGTCTCGGAAAGCGCCCGGCCGATCCCCAAGGTGATCCCGACGACGATGCCGGGCAGGGCGGCGGGCAGGAGGATTTTGACGATCGCCGTGGTTCGCGTCAGCCCCAGTCCGGCGGAGGCGGGCCGGAGATCGGCGGGAAGGGCCTCGAGGGCGGAGAGAGTGGTGCGGACGAGGATCGGCAGGATCATGCAGGCGAGGGTGAGACCGCCGGAGACGATGGAGAAGCCCATCCTCAGCGTCTGCCCGAAGAAGACCATGCCGAAAAGCCCGAAGACGATGGAGGGCACGCTGGCGAGCAGGTCGACCCCGCCGGTGACGAGGCGGGCGGCGAGACTTCCCCGGCGGACGAATTCCGAAAGCCAGAGGGCGCAGCCGGTTCCGAGCGGGATGACGAGGCCGAGACAGCAGACCAGGATGAGCAGGGTGGAGACGAGGAGAGGCCCGATGCCGCCGCTGCGTCCGGCGTCCTGTACTTCGCCGGTGAGATAGGCCCACGAGATCTGGGGAAGCCCGAGCCGCGCGAGATCCCAGACGATCCAGGCGAAGAGGCCGAAGCTGAGCAGCGCCGCCGTGGCTCCGACGAAACCGAAGGCCCGGTCTGCGACCGAGGGAAAGACGGCCTTGGCGGTGCGATTCGGGAGAGCCATGCGAGAGGAGGAGGGAGGAGGTCAGGCGCCGCCGGTGCCGGGGTCCGCGTCGATGCGGCGGAAGGAGATCCAGCCGACGAGCACGGCGGTGAAGAGGACGAGGAGAAGCGCGGCGCAGAAGAGCAGGGCTTTGTGCGAGGCGGTGGCGTAGCCCATTTCCAGTGCGATGGTCGAAGTGACGGGTCGGATGCCGTCGAAAAGGCTCTTCGGGATCTGCGGGATGTTTCCGCAGACCAGCACGACGGCCATGGTCTCGCCGATGGCCCGGGCGAGGGAGAGGAGGATGCCGGCGCCGATGCCGCCGCGGGCGGCGGGCAGGGCGATGGACCAGATCGTACGGGCGCGTCCGATGCCGAGTCCTGCGGCGGCCTGGAGCTGGGCCGGCGGCACGGCCTGAAGGGCGGCTTGGCTCGTCAAGGTGATGATGGGCAGGATCATCAGCGCGAGGACGATGCCTCCCGCGAGCAGGCTCTGGCCCGGGGAATCGGGGGCGAGGCGGACGATGAGCGGGACGATCACCATGAGGCCCCAGAAACCGAAGACCACCGCAGGCACGCCGATGAGCAGCTCCAGAATCCGGCGGTTCCACCGCTCCAGCGCGGGCGGTGCGTAGAAGCGGTGGAAGATCGCTCCCGCAAGGCCCACCGGCAGAGCCAGTGCGACGGCGAGGAAGGTGACCAGAAAGGAGCCCGCCAGCATCGGGACGACGCCGAACTGCGGATCCCGCTGGGAACCGGGCTGCCAGAGCCGGTCGGCGAAGAAAGAGCCCAGCCGCCCCGCCTCGATCGCCGGCCAGGCGTTGGCGAGGAGATACCAGACGATCAGCAGCACCATGCCCCCGGAGACGAGGGCGAGGAGGGCGAGCACCCCTTGGACGGTCCGGTCAATTGACCGGGACAAAGAAGTGTTTCTCGATGATGTCATTGATTTCCGCCGACTTCAGATGGTCGAGAAAGGCTTTCGCGGCGGGGGAAGTCTCCGCGTCCTCGACGACGTTGAGCGGCCGGGTGATGGGGAAGGTGTCGTTGGCGACGTTCTCCGTGGTCGCGGCGACGCCTTCGGTGGCGACCAGCTTGATCGGGGTGCCGCCCTGGGCTTCGCTCGCGGCGGTGCCGATGGAGACGTAGCCGATGGTGTTGGGATTGCTCACCACCGAGTTGATGACGTGCAGGTTCTCTCCGACGACGACGTCGGCCTTCACGTCGGCGTTGTCGAGACCGAGGAAGTTGAGAAAGACCTCCAGGGTCGAGCGGCCTTCGGCCTTGTTCGCCACCACGATGGTCGCATCCGCTCCGCCGAAGGCGCTCCAGTTCGTGGTCTTCTTCGTGTAGATGTCGATCAGCTGCTGCTTGCCCAGTTCGTTGACGGGATTGTCCTTGTGGAGAACCACGCAGACCCCGTCGGCGGCGATGCGGTGGGCCGTCAGTTTGGCCGCTTCGTCCTCGGAGAGCGCGCGCGAGGCCATGCCGAGGTCGGCGACTCCGGAGAGGGTGTCGGCGATCCCGCGGGAAGTGCCGCCCGTCTGCACCTCGATGCGGATGCCGGGATTGGCCTCCTCGTAGCGCTTCGCCACATCGACGACGATGGGGGCGATGGTGCTGGCCCCGGTGAGGACGACGACATCGCCCGATTCCTTCTTGCCGCAGGCGGAGAAAGCGAGGGCGGCGAAGGCGAGGGCCGTCGTCAGTCCCGCTTGCGATCCGGCGTTTCGAAGGAGATGCGGCAGCAGCCCAGATCGACGATCCCGTCCCTCCGCTGCTCCAAGGTCGGCGCGAGCCGGTAGAGCACCGACTTTCCGTCCCTGGCCGATTCCACGATCCCCGCCTCGCGCAGGCTGCGCAGATGGTGCGAGAGCAGGCTCTGCTCGATCCCAAGCGCCGCCTGGATCTCCCCCACGTGGCATTCCCCCTTCATCAGGTGCCGCACCACGGCCAGTCTCGTCTCGTCGGCCAGAGCCTTGAGCCGGTCCGCACAGGAGCTCGCATTCGGGGTTGCGGGAGACTTTTGCGTTCTCATGCGCAGGCGACGGGAGGATGAATGAAGAGTTTTTCATATGAAGCTCCGCAAAAGTGAACGGAACTTCGACCGGGTCAACGCAATTTCTGCCGGATGACGCGAATGTGGAGCCTTTCCCGGAGGTTCTCAAGTGTCGAGGCGTGGAGGAATCGGTGCCGCCAGGGGGCGGCGAGCCAGGACACGAGGGAATCGATGATGGAAACCCGGACTCCGACGCGGCATCCGGAGGGGAAGTGCTCCGCGATCTTTGGAGTTTCCGGGTGGATTGGCTCTTCGCGGTAGCTGCCCTTGCGGCTGTTTGGAGAGATCCTGTTCGAGGGAATTGCCGGATGCGTCATCCCGGTTCACCCATCGCACGGAACGTCTCGACAAAGGGAATCGAGCTGGAGGGCGATGAGATTCACGGTGTTGGCGTCGAGCTTGAGGCCCTGCTGGATGTGATATCCCAAGCGCTTCTGGCTCAGGACGCGGAGATTGCCGTGGGGCTTTTCGTCGGTGTACCATCCGGGGATGGCGAGGAGAGGAGTTGCCACGATCCTTCGTCCCAAGCGCTGGCAGATCCATCTCTCCAGCCATTCGGCATTGTTGCGCGCCTGTCTCACAGGTCCGCCGTCGCGGCCGTTCGGCCAAATCAATGTCTCTCCGTCGAAACCGACCTTGTGGTCTTCGCCGCCGTTCCGGGCGGCGTATTTCCGGCGGGCCTTCGTTTCGATGCAGAAAAGCCCGGACGGCCCCACCACGATATGGTCGAGGTTGAAGGCCTTTCCCGCGCCTTGGGCAGGGGCGTCGTGGAAGACGTGGTAGCCCTTCGGCTTGAGGGATTCCAGCTCGTTCGCCACGATGCGTTCTCCCACCAGGCCCAATTGGCAGTCCCGCCGTTGTTTGCCCCACCGAAAGACACTCCAACCGCAGTAACCGATGGAAAGGAGGTAGGCCATTCCGGCCAATGAGATCACGGTGCTGAAATAGGCCAAGGCCGGCGGCCATAGCAGGATCAGCAGAGGCAGGAGGAAAGCGAGCGATGGAAGCATCAAGCCTTTGAGCAGTTCATCCACAAGCTTCTCGTCGATCGCTTCGATGCGCTGTCGCAAGCCTTCGCCGGGTTGGCGCAGCAGCTTGACGTCTTTACCGATCGGGTGGCGTCCTTTTCTGGAGAATTTGAAGGCGAGAAGAACGGCCCCTAAGAACAGAACCATCGTCACAACGTAGAAGGCAATGGCGATGAGAATTCCTAGCAGATTCATGGACAGATTCATGGGGGATGGATTCGACTTCAGACGTTCGTCCGGGACTCGCGGTGGCTGAGCCATTAGGCGCTAGTCGGAAAAATTGCCGAGTAAAAAGGCAAATGGACGAAAGGGAAAGGGAAAGCGGGAAAGAAATTCGCATTCTCTGAAAGCCGATCATTCCGTCCCGTCTTCGAGGCGGAAGGCCATCCCGCGCAAGCGCCGCGCTTTGTTCTGGACACCGCCGCGCTCGCATCGCAAGCTTTCGGCCCGAACCAAAACCCTTCACCCCCAAGTCCTGACATGCCACACGTCGAAACGAACGGAATCCAGATGTACTACGAGGAGAAAGGGAGCGGCGATCCCGTCCTCCTCATCATGGGAATCACCGCCACCGGCGACGTCTGGCAGGCGCATTCCGATTTCTGGAGCGAGGAGTTCCGCTGTCTCATGGCGGACAACCGCGGCGTCGGGCAGACCGACAAGCCGGCGGGCGACTACTCCAGCGCGACGATGGCGGACGACTACGCGGGCCTCCTCGACGCGCTCGGGATCGGCCAGGTCCGCGTCGTCGGCTGCTCGATGGGATCGATCATCGCCCAGCAGCTCTGCCTGCGCCATCCCCAGAGGATCAAGAGCGCCGTGATGATGTGCCCCTGGGCCCGCGTCGACCGCTACGCCCGGGGCGTCTTCGAGCACATGAAGGCCTGCAAGGCGCACCTCGACAACCAGCAGTTCCTCGAATACATCCAGCTTCTCATCTTCACGAAGCCGTTCTGGGACAACGACGAGGCCTACGAGGGCCTCCTCGCCGGCCGCCAGGGCTTCGACGAGAACCCGAGGCCGCAGCCCCTCCACGGCCTGCGCGGCCAGGCGGCGGCCTGCGTCGGGCACAACGTCGTCGACCGACTCGGCCAGATCCAGCAGCCCTGCCTCGTCATCGGAGGGCGGAACGACATCTTCACCCCGGTCTGGATGGCCGAGGAGGTCGCCAAGGGCATCCCGAACTGCGACCTCCACCTCTACGACGGAGCCGGCCACGCCTTCCACTGGGAGAAGATCGACGATTTCAATCCCCGCGTGAGGGAATGGCTTCGCGCGCACTGAGCGCGAAGCCAGTAAAAGGTGAAAAGTGAAAGGGAAAAGGTCTTCCGGACTGGACGCCTCGCTTTTCAGCCGCTTACTTCCCGCCAACCAACCTTTTACCTTTCACCTTTTACCGCGAATACGAAGTATGAGCAAAATCCGATTTGGTTCCGAGGTCTACACCTGGTTCATGCAAGGGCCCGGCAAGGGCTACGACAACAAGCTCGACCACATGATCAAGGTCGCCGCCGAGGCGGGCTTCACCGGGATCGAGCCCATGGTCCTCGAGATCTCCGAAAGCGCACTGGGCTGCGGCAAATACTGGCTCGGCGATTTCTGCGATCCGGCCCGGCTCAAGGACGCCCTCGAGGCGCACAACATGACGCTGGCGGGCCTCGCCCTGATCTGCGCCTGGGACGGCGACGAGGAGACTCCGGCGGAGCGCGCCGCGGCCGACTTCACGATCGACCTGCTGAAGCATTTCCCCGGCGCCATGCTCGGCACGGTGACGCTCCCCAGCGGTCGCCACGACCTGCAGCGCCGCCGCCTCAACGCGGTCCGCAACATCAACGCCGTGTCGAAGCGCGCCGCCGACGAGGGACTGGTCTGCTCCTACCATCCCAACAGCCCGCCGCCCTCGATGGTGCGCACGCAGGAGGACTACGACGTGGTCCTCAGCAGCCTCGATCCCTCCGTGACCGGCTGGACTCCCGACGTGGGCCACATCGCCCGCGGCGGCATGGATGTGATCGCGACGCTGAACAAGTGGCAGCACCTCATCAACCACATCCACTACAAGGACTACTCCGGGAACGGTCCCGAGCCCTGGGCGCAGATGGGCACGGGCAAGATCGACTTCCACCGCATCACCGAATGGCTCGTGAGCCGGAACTACGAGGGCTGGATCATCTGCGAGGACGAGGCCCACGTGGCGGTCGAGGATCCCGACGGGGTCACGATCCAGAACGGACAGTGGTGCAAGGAGAACCTCCATCCCATCGTCGGCCTCTGACCGGCCGGACCGGCCAGGGTGGGGCGAGGCGCCCGACCCTGTTTGGTCATTTCGCATGAGCGACGGATCGCCGGCGCAGCCTTCGGGGATCCGTCGTCTCCTCGTCGATCTCGCGGGGACGCCGGAGGGGGCGCGCTTTCGGCCTGTTGCCGAGATCGTCCTGCCGTTGGTAGTGCTGGCGCTGCTGACGTGGTGGGTCCGGGCGACGGGCTTCGACCTCGGGGCACAGCAGTGGATTCACCGTGTCGGCGGCGGATCGTGGGACCTGGGCGAGCATCCGTTCTGGAAGTGGCTCTATCGTGCCGGAACCGTGCCGGCGGCGATCGTCGTCTTCGCCGCGACGGGGGCTTGGGCGTGGAGCTGGAAAAGAGCGGCGCTGCGTCCCTGGCGGAGGGTGCTGGTCTTCGTCGTCCTGGCCGGCGTGATCGGTCCGGGAATCGTGACGAACGCGGTCCTGAAGGAATACTGGGGGCGCCCCAGACCGCGTGAGATCGTCGAGTTCGGCGGGCGGAGCCCGTTCGAGCCGGTCCTGTCGTACGATGCGGCGAGCGAGGGGCTCTCCTTTCCCTGCGGGCACGCCACGATGGGCTTCTACTTTCTCGCGGGCTATTTCCTGCTCCGCCGCCATCGTCCGGGCCTGGCCCAGGCGGTGGTCTTCGGCGGCCTCG
Organism: Verrucomicrobiales bacterium; assembly: GCA_037190325.1. GTDB lineage: Bacteria > Verrucomicrobiota > Verrucomicrobiia > Verrucomicrobiales > DEV007 > Arctic95D-9. The sequence continues at coordinate 92,298 of JBBCIU010000023.1, forward strand.
CGCTGGGAGGGCTGATGGGGATCGCGCGCATGGTGCAGGGGGCGCATTTCTTTTCGGATGTGGTCTGGGCGGCCGCGGTGTGCTGGTTCGTGCCCATGGGGATCTATCACGCACTGGGTCTCGACCGCCGCCTCCTGCGGGAAGCGGGGACGGAAAGGGCGATGCCGCTGGGGGCGAAGCTGGGCCTCTCCGTGCTCGCGCTGGCAATGCTGGCGGGGGTGCTGTTGGCGACGCCTTACGAGGAGCGGCGCGTCTACACCCTGATGGAGGATTTTGCGGAGGAGGGACCGCTCTCGGTCCGGCTCGTCCTGTCGGTGGGCGAGGTCGAGATCGTGCCGGGGGAGGCGTTCCGCATCGTCTCGGAAGCCCGCGGGCATGGCGTCCCGACGTCGAAGATCGGACGCTACTACGAGGAGAAGGCGCTCCCTGAAGGCGGGGGGGCGGTGGTCTACGCCGAACGGATCAGCGGCTGGTTCAAGGAAGTGGGAGCGACGTTGCGCGTCGAGTTGCCGTGGGAGCGGATGCGGCGGCTCGAGCTGAAGACGGCGGAGGCCTCGGTGAGGATCGAGCTGGGCCCCGGCCCATCGAAGCCCGTCCTGAGGTTGATGGACGGGAAAGGGCCTGTGACGGTGGATCGGGCCGGGCAGGGGATACGGCTGGAGGCGGAGGGACCGGCGCGGATCGAGGGCGTCGTTCCCGGCGAGCCCGTGCGGGGAGGAGAGGGGGCGACCCTCTACCGAATCGACGTGGAGGAGGCCTTCGAGGGCGAACTGCGGGTCGAGAGCGGCTTGTCCCGGTAAATTCACAAAGATCGACTCGCTTTCATAATGGGCGGGCTTAGGTTCCCGCTCATTTCTATGGAAACCGAATTCCGGAGCAAGGAGACGAGCTGGCTGTCCTTCAACGCGCGGGTGCTCCAGGAGGCGGCCGATTCCACCGTACCGCTCTACGAGCGGATCAAGTTCCTCGGGATCTACAGTTCGAATCTGGACGAATTCTTCCGTGTCCGGGTGGCGACTTTGCGGCGTCTCGCCGATCTCGGCGACGAGTGGAAGCGCCTCGACCTTCCCGATCCGAACCTGACGTTGAAGAGGGTCCGCGAGATCGTCTCGCGGCAGGGCGAGGAGTTCAACAAGGCCTACGACCGGATGCGGGCGGATCTCGAGAGGAACGGGATCCGCATCGTACGCGAGACCGAGGTGCCGGCCTCGCTGCGGGACTATCTGCGCGACTACTTCCGCCGCGAGGTCAGTCCGCACATCTTCCCCGTGCTCCTCAAGGCCACGGCGAAGCTGCCGAAGCTGAAGGACCTGCCCATGTACCTCGCGGTCAAGGCGACGAAGACCTCCGGAACCGGGCGCCCCATGCACGCCCTCATCGAGATCCCGCAGAACCTGCCGCGCTTCATCCCCCTGCCGAAGAAGGGGGAGACGCAGCTGGTCATGTACCTCGACGACATCATCCGCTTCGGCCTCGACGAGGTCTTCGCGACCTTTCCCTACGACCGCTACGAGTCCTACGCGATCAAGTTCACCCGCGACTCGGAGCTGGAGATGGACGACGACTTCACCGAGAGCTTCTACTCGAAGCTGGAGGACAGCCTGAAGGCCCGCGAGGAGGGGCTTCCGGTGCGGGCGAACTTCGACCAGAACTTTCCCAAGGCCTTCCTGAACCTCGTCCTCCGCAAGCTCGATCTCGCCGGAGCGGACTCGCTCTATCCCGGGGCCCGCTACCACAACCGCCGCGACCTCCTGAGCTTCCCCGACTTTGGGAAGTCGGAATTGAAATACGCGAAATCGGCCCCCGTGCCGGTGCCCGCCTTCGGGAAGCGGCAGGCGGGCATGTTCGCCGCGATCCGCAAGCGCGACGTCCTCGTCCACATTCCCTACCAGTCCTTCCGCAAGCTCATCACCCTCTTGCAGGAGGCCTCGATCGATCCGCTCGTGCAGAGCATCTCGGCGACCCAGTACCGTCTCGCCAAGGGATCGTGCATCGCCAAGGCTCTGCAGGCGGCGGCCCGCAACGGGAAGCGCGTCTTCGTCCTCGTGGAGCCCCAGGCCCGCTTCGACGAGGAGGCGAACATCAAGTGGGCGGGACGCTACCGCGACGCAGGCGTGCAGGTGCAGCTCGGGGTACAGGGCCTGAAGGTCCACAGCAAGATGATCCACATCGTCCGCCGCGAGCAGGGCAGGGACCGCAGCTACACCATCCTGGGGACGGGGAACTTCAACGAGGACACGGCCTCCGTCTTCGCCGACCACCTGCTCTTCACCTACAACCAGGAGATCGGCGACGACGCCGCGGAGATCTTCCGCTTCTTCCGCCAGTCCTATCTCGAGCCGCATCTGAAGCATCTCAAGATCGCCCCCTACGATCTCAGGGATTTCCTGAACGAGCGCATCGAGCGCGAGATCGCCAACCACGAGGCGGGACTGCCGGCGGGGATCTCGGTGAAGGTGAACAATTTCTCCGACCGCTCCGTGAACGCGCTCTTCCACCGGGCCGCCGCCGCCGGGGTGCCCGTCCGCATGATCGTCCGCAGCATGTATTCCCTCGTCGCCGCCGACGACGGGCCGATCCAGGCCATCAGCATCGTCGACAAGTATCTGGAGCATTCCCGGATGCTGATCTTCGGGAACGGTGGCGATCCCGAGGTCTTCCTGTCCTCGGCCGACTTCATGCCGCGCAACTTCGACACGCGCGTCGAGACGATCTTTCCCGTCTACGATCCAAAGCTGAGGCAGCAGCTGATCGGCTACTTCGACATCCAGTGGAGCGACAACACGAAGGCCCGCATCCTCGACCGCGAGCTGGCCAACGGCTACCGTCCCGTGAAGAAGGGTGCGAAGCGCGTGCGGGCGCAGTTCGATCTGGAGAGCTATCTGAGGAAGTTGAACGAAGGCTGAGACTGGGGCCTCTCCCGCGTCTATTGCCCCCGAACGGACTCGTAGGCGTGCGCGGCGCGGAGGAGCGTTGCCTCGCCGAAGGGCTTGCCGAGCAACTGCAGGCCGACGGGCAGCTCCCTTCCGTCCACGGGGACGGTGCCGCAGGGGATGGAAAGGCCGCAGATCCCGGCCAGGTTGGCGGAGATCGTGTAGATGTCGGCGAGATACATCGACAGGGGATCGCTGTGCCGTTCGCCGAGGCGGAAGGGCGGCACCGGAGAGACCGGCGAGGCGAGGAGGTCGACCGTTTCGAAGGCCGCCTCGAAGTCGCGGCGGATCAGGGTGCGCACCTTCTGGGCGCGCAGGTAGTAGGCATCGTAGTAGCCGGAGCTGAGGACGTAGGTGCCGAGGATGATGCGGCGCTTCACCTCCTCGCCGAAGCCCTCGTCGCGGGTCTTTCCATACAGGCCGATCAGGTCGTCCGCCTGGGCGCGGCGGCCGTAGCGGACGCCGTCGAAGCGGGCGAGGTTCGAGGAGGCCTCGGCGGTGGCGACGATGTAGTAGGTGGCGACGGCGTGCTCGGTGTTCGGCAGGGAGACGGGCACGATCTCGGCGCCGAGGGATTCGAGCGCCTTCACGGCGTCCTCGACGCGGGTGCGGATCGCGGCATCGAGTCCTGCCGCGAAATATTCCGAGGGAAGGCCGATGCGGAGACCCCTGATGTCCTTGCCGATCTCCTCGGTGTAGCGGGGGACCGCGGCGTCGAGGCAGGTGGAGTCGCGATCGCAGGGCCCGGCCATGGCCTCGAGCAGCGCCGCGGCGTCGGCCACGGTCCTGGTCATGGGGCCGCATTGGTCGAGGGAGGAGGCGAAGGCGACGAGGCCGTAGCGGGAGACGCGTCCGTAGGTCGGCTTCAAGCCCACGATGCCGCAATGCGAGGCGGGCTGCCGGATCGAGCCGCCGGTGTCGGTGCCGAGGGCGGCGATGGCGGTGTGGGCCGCGACCACGGCGGCGGAGCCGCCCGAGGAGCCGCCGGGGATGCGGCCGAGGTCGTGGGGATTGCGGCAGGGCTGGATGCCGGAGTTCTCGTTCGACGAGCCCATCGCGAACTCGTCCATGTTCGTGCGCCCGAAGGGGATCGCCCCGGCCTCGCGCAGCTTGCGGATGACGGTGGCGTCGTAGGGGGCGGTGTAGTGTCCGTGGAGGAGCTTCGAGGCGCAGGAGCAGGGATGCCCCTTCACATTGATGAGATCCTTCACCGCGATGGGCACGCCGCCGAGGGGCAGGGAAAGATCGACCTTCTCCGCGTCGGCGAGGGCCTGGTCGAGGTCGTAGGACAGATAGCCGCCGATGGCCGGATCGCGGGCGTCGATCTCCGCGGCAAGGGTCGTCAGCACCTCGGCAGGCGTGAGATCGCCTGCGGCGTAGGCGGAGCGGAGTTCGGTGATGGTCAGTTCGGCGGCGTTCACTGTGGGAGGAGGTGGAAATCCGAAGCTCGGAACCCGGATTTCATGGATCGGCGTCGGATTTTTTATTCGATCACTTTAGGGAGGCGGAACTGGTCCTGGGCGACGGCGGGGGCGTTGGAGAGCGCCTCCTCGCGGGTGAGGCCTCCGCCGGTGGCGACGTCCTCGCGGACGACGTCGAAAAGCGCGGCGGCGTGGGCGGTGGGCTCGATGCCCTCCACGTCGATGCGGTTGAGCTGCTCGACGTAGTGGAGGATCTGCTCGACCTGGCCCTGGTAGCGTTCGGCTTCCTCGTCGGTGAGTTCGAGGCGGGCGAGGGCGGCGACTTGGCGGATGTTCATCGAGGGGAAATCAGAGGACGCGGCCGGAATCCTTCCACTTGTCGTGGAAGGCCCGGTAGGCTTTGGGGGAGATCTCGGAGGGCTTGATCTCGCTCCGCCCGCCCCAGAAGACGTTGGTGTAGAGGAGGGGAATGCCGACCTCGGCGAGATGGGCGTCGATGGCGGCCTTGTGCTCGAGGACGCGGGCCCGGTCGGTGCCGTGGACGACGCCCATGATGTTGACCCCGCCGAAGCGCGGACCACCCTCGCGCCAGTAGCAGTGGGTCATGATGAGATGGCGGCCCACCTCGGACCCGGCGCGGGGCTGCATCCCCTCGGGGACTTTCCAATGGAAGAGGGCGTTGAAACGGGTCACGCGCTGGCCGCTCTGGCTCGGCTTGACGTGCTCGAGGAAGGTGGAGAAACGTCCGATGACTTTCTTTCGGTCAAGGACTTCCGCGATTTCGAGAAATCTCTCCCGGTCGAATCCGATGGCGTCGGCGCGCGGTCCCCAGGGATCTTCGCCGATCTCCTCGGGGGCCAGCTCCTCCTTGAGCGCGAGGAGCACCTCCCACTCGTCGGCGTCGAGTTCCACCGTCGCCGTGGAGGTCATCACGGCCGGTTCTTCGGATTTCGCGCCGGGCTCCATCGACTTGCGCCGGACGTGCCCGACGCCGAGGGCGAAGATCCCGTTCGCGGGCATGAGGACGAACTCGTGCGCGCCGACGAGGCGTTTCAGCACCTCGGCGTGCTCCTCGAGCGATTCGCCCTGCGGCACCTTCAGGGTGGTCCAGAGCTTGTAGTCGCTGCCGGAGATCTCCCGGTCGGTCGAGCGGGTCACGACGTGTCCGCTGAAGGGGTCCTCGCGGAACATGAAGTCGAAGGTCGCGTCGAGCTTGTCCGAATCGATCTTCCAGGCGCAGAGGGCGCCATGGGCGAGCTTCGTCGCCAGCAGGGTCTGGCGCACCCGGCGGATCACGCCGGCCTCGAGCATCGCGCGGATGCGCTCGACCACGGTTTCGAGAGGAACGCCGGACTTTTCCGCGATGTGCTGGAAAGGGCGGCGTTGGAAACCCTCGACGAGGTCTTCGGAGACCGCGAGAATGCGGCTGTTGACCGGATCGTCGTGCTCGACCGGAAGGGAAGGGAGGGTTTCGGCGCTCATGGGCGGTGAACTTAGGCACGCCGTGGGATTCGGGCAAGTTTGAGTTGGCCAGGAGACGGGAATCGGGCAACTTCCCCGCGGATGAGGGTGGAGACGATCGATCTGGAGTTTCAGGGCGTGCGCGGCGGCATCGCCGCGTACCTGCTCTGCGGGGACGAAGGGGCCGTGCTGGTCGAGACGGGGCCAGAATCGACGCGGCCGCGGCTGCTGGAGGAGCTGGCCCGGCTCGGCGTGGAGGTGGCGGACCTGAAGGGCGTCTTCGTCACCCACATCCACCTCGACCACGCGGGCGCGGCGGGCTGGTTCGCCTCCCAGGGGATCCCGGTCCATGTCCATCCCCGTGGGGCGCGCCATCTCGTCGATCCGACCCGGCTCGTCGAAAGCGCCCGGGCCGTCTACGGGGAGCGCTTCGATTCCCTATGGGGCGGGATGACGGCGGCTCCGGAGGCCCTCGTGCGGCCGATCGCCGACGGAGCGAGCGTCGAGATCGCGGGCCTTTCCGTGACCGCCCACGACACGCCGGGCCACGCCTTCCACCACCACGCCTTCCAGATCGGAGGCGATCTCTTTACCGGCGACGCGGTGGGAGCGAGATTGGAAGGAAGCGGCTATCTGTCCGTGACCTCGGCTCCGCCCCAGTTCCATCTCGAGCATACCCTCGCCAGCATCGGAAAGCTCGCCGCCCTGGCGCCGGAGCGGCTCTGGCTGACCCATTTCGGCCCCGTTTCCGACCCGCAGGCCCATTTCGAGGCCTATCGGGCGGCGGTGGAGCTGAACGCGGAGTTCGTCCGTCAACGCGTCCGCGAAGGCCTGGAAGGCGAGGTCCTTGCCGTGGCCTACGAGGCCTTCCAGCTCGAGCAGGCCTTCCGCTTCGGACTGCCCGCCGCCCTGTGGAGGGACTATCAGGCCATCAACGGCGCGGCGATGTGCGCCGAGGGGATGCGGATGTTCTGGCAGTCCCGCTTCGCGGAGGGGGCGATGCGGGAGAGTTGAGTTGCCATTTCCCCTAGGCTTCGGTAGATTCGGCCAATCCAGACGCCAATGAAACGCCCGTCCTGCCTTGTCCAAGCGTCCCTTCTCGCTGCGGTTCTCGCGGCCTCCGCCGGACTCCGGGCCCAGGAGACCGGGAAGGAGAAGGCGTCCGACGCCGCCATCGCCCCGCCGGAGACCTTGTCGGGCAGGCCCTTGAGCTACAACGACCTTGCCCGGCTTCCCTACGCCCATCTCCTCCGCATCGCCCAGAGCGACGCCCGCGCCAAGCCCGATGCGGAGAGCTACAAGCTGCGCATCCAGAGCCGCAATCCGAACGTGAAGCCGACGGACATCGAGCTTTTCCTCGACATCAAGGACAAGCCCCTCGTCCTGCCGGTCGACAAGGACGGCTTCGTCGAGGTGCCCCACACGGCCGCCCTCGTCGCCACCAATCCCGATCTCGTCGCGAACCAGCCGCGCGGCTCGCTCAACATTTTCGTCGACCTCGAGGTGCCCAAGGTCTCGCCGCCGGAGATCAAGGATGGAAAGGTCGCCTATCAGGAGCTCTTCCGTCCGCTCGTCGAGATCCAGTCCGAGATGCGCAAGGTCGACCCCACCTTCGGCCTGACCGGACAGCAGCAATTCGTCCTCGAGATCGAGACCGGCGAGGAGCCGATCAAGATCACCCGTGCCTTCGGAGCGAGGACCTACCGGCCCAACAGCCGGGGCAAGGTCTACATGATCATGGAGTCCTACCTCTACGAGGAGAATCCGCAGGTCGAAATTCCGGACGATGCCAAGATGAACGTCCTCCCGGCCTCGCCCGAGGAGATCGACGAGATCCGGTCGAGGTGAGGGGAGCGTGGGCGGCCGGACGCCCCGGCGGTACGTTCCTACCGGATTTCCCCGGACATCGGATCAGCCCTTTCCTCGTTTGGCCGCAGCCTTCGCCTTGGGCCGGGAGGGCCTGCCTGGATTCCCGGGCTTTGTCCTGGGAGAGGTCTTGCCGGCCGCCTTGGCCTTCACGTTCCTGTCCTCCTTGGTCTCCGAGACCCGGGACTTCACTTGGAAGACGAAGGGCAACCCCTCCATCGGATATTCCTCGCGGATCCGGTTTTCGAGAAAGCGCTCGTAGGTCCGCGTGAGCAGTTCGGCGTAGTTGACGAAGAGGAGATACTCGGGAACGGGGATCCGTCTCGGCTCGTCCTCGCGGCGCTGGGTCGCATACAGCAGCTTGAGGCGCTTGCCCTGGCGGACCGGAGGCGGATTTCGCTCGATCGCGTATTGGAGGAGGCGGTTGAGGGCGCCCGTGGGAACCGGCTTGGCGGAGGCCTCGACGACTTGCTCGATCGCTTCGAAGATCTTGCCGAGATGATCCCGCTGCTTCGCCGAGATGGCGACTTTCGGGGCGTAGGGAAGGAAGAAGAGGTCGTCGCCGAGCTCTTCGCGGAACTGGTCGATGCGGTCGCGGTATTTGGCGTCGGGATGGTAGAGGTCGAACTTGTTCAGCACGACGAGACAGGGTTTGTTCTCCTCGATGACCGTCTTGGCGATGCGGCGGTCCTGGGAAGTGACGCCGGAGGAGGCGTCGATGACGAGCAGGCAGATGTCGGCGCGGCGGATCGACCGCTCCGAGCGCATCACGGAGAAGACCTCGACGGAGGTGTCGCGCCTGGTCCGCTTGCGGATGCCGGCGGTGTCGATGAGGAGGTAGGGCTTGCCGTCGCGCTCGTAGGGCACGTCGACGGCGTCGCGGGTCGTCCCGGCGACGTCGGAGACGATGGCGCGCTGGTCGTTGAGCAGGGCGTTGACGAGGGAGGACTTGCCGACGTTGGGACGCCCCACGATGGCGATCTTCACCGGATCGGGGGCATCGTCCTCCTCTCTCGGCGCGGCACCGAACCCGAGCGCGGCGAGACGTTCCCGGATGCTTTCCTCGAGTTCGCCGAAATTGCGGCCGTGGGCGGCGGAGAGGTCGATCTGCTCCTCGAAGCCGAGGGCGGCGAATTCGAGGGTGAGAGGATCGGTCTTCGGCGTGTCGACCTTGTTCACGAGCAGGAGCACGGGGGAGCCGCTGGCGCGGAGATGGGCCGCGATGTCGCGGTCGACCGGATGCAGCCCCTCGCGGGCGTCGGCGACGAAGAGAATGAGGTCGGCGGCCGCGATCGCGATGTCGGCCTCGGCCCGGACCTGGTCGGCGAAGCCGTCGTCGAGGACGGCCCCGATGCCGCCGGTGTCGCAGAGCTCGTAGGGGATGCGCGCCCGCGTCACCTCCGTGGCGATCCGGTCGCGCGTCACCCCCGGCTGGTCGTGGACGATGGAGATGCGGCGCCCGGCGAGGCGGTTGAAGATGGCCGACTTGCCGACGTTGGGGCGGCCGACGATGGCGAGGCGGGGGAGTCGGGGACGTGGCATCACGGAATCTTTGGATCGGGGTGGGTGTGTCCCGCCTCGCGCAACTGGCGGATTCCCTCGCGGAGGTAGAGAAAGCCGGAGACGACGGTGAAGGCGGCGGCCAGCCCGATCAGCAGGTCGAGCGCGAGGGGACGGGAGCGGACGCTCCAAAAGTCCACCAAAACCCAGCAGACGCAACTCAACTGGAGGAAGGTGCAGATCTTGCTCGCGACGATCGGTTTGATCTTCACCTCACCGGCGATGTAGCGGATCACGAGCACGCCGGAGACGATGACGAGGTCGCGGGCGATCACGAGGACGGCGAACCAGATGGGCAGGCCCGCATGCCAGTTCGTGATGCTCAGGGCCACGACCCCGGAGAGGAGGAGCAGCTTGTCCGCGACCGGGTCGAGGATGCGTCCGAGCGGAGTGCTCTGGTTGTAGTGCCTCGCGATGTAGCCGTCGACGGCGTCGCTCAGGGAGGCGAGGGCGTAGACGGCGAGCGCGAGGATGCGGTAGATCACCTTTTCCTCGCCCCGTTCGATGCTTTCGCTGTAGTAGGCGGCGAAGACGACGAACACCGGGATCATGAGGAACCGGGCCACCGTGATTTTGTTGGCGAGGGTCATGGAGCTTCAGCTTACACGGCATTTCCGCGAAGGACAGGACGAATGATTCCCCGTCGCGGCAGCGAGGGAGGATTCGACATTTCCCCGGTGCCGTTTAGATTCCCCGCGCGAGAGGCGGAGAGCCGCCGAGAGACGCATGGAAAGTTCCTCCCTTCCCAACAACGAAGCGCTCGCCGAAGCCTTGCGGGCCAGGCGTCCGCGCTTCTTCCGCGCCAGCCGCGGCGCGGCCAAGGGCAAGACCGGCCCCGAAGACACGGCCCGCTTCGCCGACCATCTCATGGTGCTGCAGGAGTGCGCCCTCCTCGTCGGAGAGAAACTGGACATGCGGGCCGTCGCCCATGCCGCCCTCCACGAGGGCGACGAGACGGCCGGTTTCTGCTTCGATCCGGATTCGAGCCCGCAGAATCCCGATGTGGTCGGAGCGATCGTGAACCGCCGCATGCCCATGCGCGAATTCATCCAAGCGATGCGGGACTTCATCCGCCCATGACGCCCGAGACCTTCGCAGCCACTCTGGGGGCGCTCCGCAGCGCGGGGTCGGTCTACGGCCTCGTCCTCGCGCGGCGGCACGAAATCCTCTACCACGACGCCCCTTGTGGCGAAGCGAGGGCGAGGGAGTTGGCCACCACGCTCGACGACATCGCCTGCTACTTCGAGCAGGAGCGCCGCTCTCCGGATCAGCTCGTCTTTGGCTACGACGGCGGCAACCTCCTCATCCTCCTCCTCGGCGAATTCCGCATGATCGTCTTCCACCGGGAGGCCGGAGAGGTCGATTTCGTGGCCAGGGCGGGCCGGGCTTTCCTGAAGGACTACGCCATGGATCTGCGCGTCCACGAGTTCGTCCAATAGCGGCTTCGGACTTCGTTTCTCGAGGCGTCCTTGGGGGGGGCCTGCAGGAATCCATCCCCATTTCACGCCGGATCGGGCTCTTGGGGGAGCCGACGATCGGCTTGGCCGGGGAGCGCACGCTCTGCCATCCGCTTGGCCGCGCGAGCCGCACGGCCCTACCCGCGCAAGGAGCGACGTTCTACCTTTGCCGTTCAAAAGGCAGGGGGTCCCACGAGCAAGTCAAACGTTGAGAGTCCCTCCGGTCGAATCGAGGAGCCTGTTGGAGAACAAAAAAGGCCGCCGTTTCCGGCAGCCTTTTCCATTTCCTGCAATCCCAAGGGGGTCCTCAAGCTTCTTCGCTCGCGGCGGCGGGAGCGCCGGTGTTGCGGAGGGTGAAGCGAACCTTGTTCTTGTTGCGCTTGGCGTTGGCGCGGGCCTTGCGCTTCGTCTTCTGGGCCGGGGTCTCGAAGGAGCGAAGGCGGCGCATCTCGTCCATGATGCCTTCGGTTTCCATTTTGCTTTTGAGCCGCTTGAGGGCGCGGTCAATCGGCTCGCCTTTTTTGATTTCGACTTCGGGCATGGTGCAGCAGGGTGGGATTTCAGGAAGGGAGGGCCTCGGAGGCCTTCCGGGAGCGGAAAGCCGGGAATCTAGGGGGTGGTTGCGGTTTCGTCAAGCAGGACTACGCGCCGCTCATTCTTCCTCTTTCTGCAGGCTCGCCACGACGTTGAAGTCCTCGAGGGTAGTGGTGTCGCCCTTCACCTCTCCGCCCGAGACGATCTCCTTCAGGAGCCGCCGCATGATCTTGCCGCTGCGGGTCTTCGGCAGCTTCTGGGCGAAGCGGATGTCGTCGGGCTTGGCGATCGCGCCGATCTCGTGGGCGACGTGGCTCTGCAACTGCTTGGCCAGATCGGGCCCGTGGGCGACGCCCTCCTTCAGGGTGACGAAGGCGACGACGGCCTGGCCCTTGATCTCGTGGGGACGGCCCACGACCGCCGCCTCGGCCACGTCGGGATGGGAGACGAGCGCGCTCTCGACCTCGGCGGTGCCGAGACGGTGCCCGGAGACGTTGAGGACGTCGTCGAGGCGGCCCACGATCCAGAAGTTCCCGTTTTCGTCGACCCGCGCTCCGTCGCCGGCGACGTAGAGGCCCTCGTACTCGCTCCAGTAGGTCTCCTTGAAGCGCTGCGGGTCCTTGTAGATGGTGCGCAGCATGCTCGGCCAGGGTTTGCGGATGACGAGCTTGCCGCCTTCGTTCGGGCCGCATTCGTGTCCCGCCTCGTCGAGGATGGCGGCGTCGATGCCGAAGAAGGGCCGTGTCGCCGTGCCGGGCACGGTGGGGGTCGCGCCAGGGAGGGGGGAGATCAGGATCGCCCCGGTCTCGGTCTGCCACCAGGTGTCGACGATGGGGCAGCGCCCGCCGCCGATCTTCTCGTGGTACCACATCCAGGCCTCGGGGTTGATCGGCTCGCCGACGGAGCCGAGGAGGCGCAGGGAGGAGAGGTCGTGCTTGTCCACGAAGTGGTCGCCCGCCTGGATGAAGGCGCGGATCGCGGTCGGGGCGGTGTAGAGGATGCTCACCTTGTACTGCTCGACGATCTGCCAGAAGCGGCTCCAGTCCGGGCAGTTCGGGGCGCCTTCGTACATCACCTGCGTCGCGCCGCAGGCCATGGGGCCGTAGACGATGTAGCTGTGGCCGGTGACCCAGCCCACGTCGGCGGTACACCAGTAGATGTCGCTAGGCTGGTGGTCGAAGATGTGGTGGAAGGTGGTCGCGCAGCCGGTCAGGTAGCCGCCGGTGGTGTGCAGGATGCCCTTCGGCTTGCCGGTCGAGCCGGAGGTGTAGAGGATGTAGAGCGGATGCTCGGCGTCGAAGCCCTCGGCCGGACATTCGGTCGAGGCGTCGGCCACGGCGTCGTGCCACCAGACATCCCGGCCGTCCTTCATCGCGACGTCGTTCCCGCAGCGCTTCAGGACGAAGACGGTCCCGACCCCGTCGTAGGACTCGAGCGCCTCGTCCACGTTCGCCTTCAGCGGCACGAGGGAGCCGCGGCGCCAGCCGCCGTCGGCGGTGACGACGGCGACGGCTTCGGAGTCCTCGAGGCGGTCCTTGATCGCGACGGCGGAGAACCCGCCGAAGACGACCGAATGGACCGCGCCGATGCGGGCGCAGGCGAGCATGGCCACGGCGGCCTCGGGCACCATGGGCATGTAGATGAGGACGCGGTCGCCCGCCTGGATGCCCTGCGCCTTCAGCGCGTTGGCGAAGCGGCAGGTCTCGGCGAGGAGGTCCGCGTAGGTGATCGTGCGGGTGTCGCCCGGCTCGCCGACCCAGTGGAGGGCGACGCGGTCGCCGTGGCCGGCGGCGACGTGGCGGTCGAGGCAGTTCTCGGAGGCGTTGATCTTTCCGCCGACGAACCATTTCGCGAAGGGGGCGTCGGACCAGTCGAGCACGGTGTCCCAGGGGCGCTGCCAGGCCAGGGTGGCGGCGCGCTCCGCCCACCAGCCCTCGGGATCCTCCAGGGAACGGCGGTAGAGAGCCTCGTAGTCCTCCATCGATCCGACGTGGGAGTTGGCGGAAAAGGCGGCGGGCGGATTGAAGATCCGGCCCTCTTTCTGGAGAGATTCGATGTTTTGGCTCATGGGGGAGTGTTTTTGGAAGCCGGGAGACTAGCAAGGCCAGCCGAAAATGAAAACGCAAAAATTGGCGCGATGCCGAGACCTGCGCTCCGCGCCCTCGGAGGAAACGTCCCGAAGCGGGGCTCACCCCAGCCGCATCCGGTAGTCCTCGTAGCCGAACTGCCGCACGCGGCCGATCTTCCCGTCCTCGCCGAGGATGGCGATGGAGGGCAGGGGGACGCCGTTGAAGGTCGTCGTCTTCACCAGGGTGTAGTGGGACATGTCGTGGAAGACGAGGCGGTCGCCGATGGCGAGGGGACGGTCGAAGCTGTAGTCTCCGATCACGTCGCCGGCGAGGCAGGTGGGGCCGCCCAGGCGGTAGGTGACGGCCTTTTCCCCGGGCTCCCCCGCGCTCTCGATCACGGGGCGATAGGGCATTTCCAGCACGTCGGGCATGTGCGCCGTCGCGGAGAGGTCGAGCACCGCGATGGGCATGCCGTTCTCGACGAGGTCGATGACGGTGCCAAGGAGGACGCCGGTTCCCACGGCGATGGCCTCGCCGGGTTCGAGATAGATCGTCAGATGGGGGTAGCGCGCCCGGGTCTCGCGGATCAGGGAGACGAGCAGCCCCACATCGTACCCCGGCGAGGTGACGAGGTGCCCGCCGCCGAAGTTGAGCCACTTCATCCGCTGCAGGAGAGGATCGAATTTCTCCACCATCGCGGCGAGAGTGCCGCGCAGGGCCGAGGCGCCCTGCTCGCAGAGGGTGTGGAAATGGAGACCCTCCAGCCCGTCGAGGTCGGCCCCTTCCAGATGGCGGGCGAGCACCCCGAAGCGCGAGCCGGGGGCGCAGGGATCGTAGATCTCGGCGACGGCTTCGGAATATTCGGGATTCACCCGCAGGCCCGCCGAGACGCGCGGGGCGGCGGCGAGGGCCTCGTCGCGGTAGCGGTGCCACTGGCCGAGCGAGTTGAAGACCAGATGGTCGGCGATCCGGAGCAGCTCCGTCATTTCCGCCGGCTTGTAGGCCGGAGAGAAGACGTGGACCTCGCCCCCGAACTCCTCGTGCCCGAGCCTCGCCTCGTGCAGCCCGCTTGCGGCCGTGCCGACGAGGTAGTCGCGCAGCACGGGATAGAGCCCGAAGCAGGCGAAGGCCTTCTGCGCGAGGAGGATCTTCGCCCCGGTCTCGTCCTGGACGCGCTTCAGGATCTCGCCGTTGCGGCGGAAGAGGGTCTCGTCGAGGACGTAGCAGGGTGTGTCGAGGCCGCTGCGCCCGAAGGCGGCCAGCAAGGGGGGCACGTCGCCGCGGTAGAGGCCGGTTTCGGGGTGGTCGGGCATGGTTGGAAAAGGGGGCAAAGCGGCTAGCGCCAATCCTCCAGGACGAGGCCGGGGAATCGAAGGAAATCGGACAGGTTGTTGGTGACGACCGGCCAGCTCCAGCGGAGTCCCGTGGCCCCGATGAAGACGTCGGCGATGCTGCACGGTGTCCCGGCGTCGAGCAGGGAGGCGTTGAGTCCGGCGGCGATTCTCGCGCACTCCGCGTCGAATGGCAGCACCTGCAGGCAGGAGAGGAAGCGGGAGACTTTGTTCCGTTCGTCTTCCCGATATTCTTTCGGCGCACGCAGAGCGCCTTGGAGCAGTTCGAATTCAGTCACGACCGAGACATGGCATTGCTTCGGGTCGCAGGCGCTCAACCGTTCCACCACACTTCTGCGACCGCGCAGGACATCGATGCAGACATTGCTGTCGAGGATACGGTTCACAGGGTCTTTTCACGGTAGACCGGGGTTTCCCGACCGAAATCCTCGCGCGAGATGCTGACGCTCTCGAAAAAGCCCTCGGGCCAGCCTTCGCGGGTGATCTCCTCGATCACGAGCCTGCCGCCCTCGCGTCGGATCGAAACCGGTCCGCAGGGCAGTTCCAAGGCTTTCGGCAGTCGCACCGCCACCGAGTTTCCGCTCTTGAAGACCTTTGTTTCCATGAATGACGTATATACTTTAAAGGATATACGGTCAAGCCTCTTTCCTCACGGCACCCGCAGCGGCTCGGCGTCGATCACCTGCCAGGGCAGTCCCCATTCGTTGCAGTCGGCCAGGAAGGGATCGGGATCGAGCTGCTCGAGGTTCCACACGCCCGGCTTCAGCCAGACGCCGGACATGAGCTGCCGGGCGCCGATCATCGCGGGCACGCCCGCGGTGTAGCTGATCGCCTGGCTCTTGACCTCGGCGTAGCACTCCTGATGGTCGCAGACGTTGTAGATGAACTTCGTCGCGGTCTCGCCGCTGCCCTTCAGCCTGCCGGTGACGAGGCAGCCGATGCAGGTCTTTCCTTTCGTGAGAGGACCGAGGGAGGCGGGATCGGGCAGGATCTTCTTGAGGAACTGGATCGGGACCACGGGATGGCCCTCGTAGTCGATGGGCTCGATCGAGGTCATGCCGACGTTCTTCAGCACGGTGAGGTGCTTGATGTAGTTGTCCGAGAAGGTCATCCAGAAGCGGATGCGCTTCAGCCCCGGCAGGTTCTGCGCGAGGCTCTCGAGCTCCTCGTGGTAGAGCAGGTAGATCTTCCGCGTGCCGACCTGCTCGTCGGGAAAGGGATAGTCGAGGCCGATCTCGAGGGGCTTGGTCTCCTTCCACTCGCCGTTCTCCCAGTAGCGTCCGTTCGCGGTGATCTCGCGGAGGTTGATCTCGGGGTTGAAGTTCGTGGCGAAGGGCAGGCCGTGGTCGCCGGCGTTGGCGTCGAGGATGTCGACGGTTTCGATCGTGTCGAAGTGGTGCTTCAGGGCGTAGGCGCAGTAGACGTTCGTCACGCCGGGATCGAAGCCCGAGCCGAGCAGGGCGGTGAGCCCGGCGTCCTTGAAGCGGTCCTGATAGGCCCATTGCCATTTGTATTCGAACTTCGCCGTGTCCGGCGGCTCGTAGTTGGCCGTGTCGAGGTAGTGGACGCCCGCCTCGAGGCAGGCGTCCATGAGCGTGAGATCCTGATAGGGCAGGGCGATGTTGAGAAGGATCTTCGGCTTCACCTTGCGGAGGAAGGCGACGGTTTCGGCGACGTTGTCGGCATCGAGCTGGCGCGTCCGGATGGAGACGCCCGTCGCGGCCTCGATGTCGGCGGCGATGGCCTCGCATTTGTCGAGGCTGCGGCTCGCGAGCCAGATTTCGCCGAAAGTGGCCGCATCCTGCGCGCACTTGTGCGCGACGACGTTGCCGACTCCGCCTGCTCCGATGATGACAGTTCTTTCCATGGTAGTCTTGTCGAGGGAAGGGCGGAAACGCTCCGATCCGCGGGGGGAAAGTCAAAGAAATTTCTCGTCGCGTGGGGGAGGACCTGCGCAAGACCGTCCGGCCCTTGCGGAAAATTCCCGGAGGGGTGGGAAATGGCGAATGCCTCCCTCGTGCGTGTCCTTTCCCTGCGGGAGTCCGGCAATCGCGCAGCCTTCTGGGGGCGTCCTTCCCGGTGCATTTCACCGCCATCATCGAACAAGATCCGGCGAGAGGAGGCGTGGCGTCGTGTGGCGAAAGGCATCATTCGGCCTGTCTGCCTTCGCATTCGAGGACGGTCCGGCTCGGGTCGGAGAGGATGAGGCGGACGGGCTCGCCGTACTCTCTCGCGGTGGCCAGGCCGCGTCCATCGACGAGGCGGGTGCGGCGTTGGGGCGGGTTCGTGCTCGAGCGCATCACAATGCCCGCGGGGCGGTGAGGCGGGCGAAGCCGGTCGCGCAGGTCGTAGGGGGCGATGGGAACGGCTGCTTGGGACACGGCAGAGACGGTGGGCGAAAGGTCCCCCGACAGAGAATTTCACGTCGCCCATCTACCGGAGTTGTGCCGGAACCTTGGCTCAAGCCTGTTGCGCACATGGCCTGGGGAGGCCGTGAGCAGAAAAACGCCGAGGGATCGGAGGCGTTTTGGACAATCGAGTATAGAGAGATGGACGAACCAGCGGGTTCGCCCGAAGGGTAAGGCGAAGCCGCAGTCAAAGCGAAGCGAAGCCCCAAAGGGTGAGTCCCGCAGGCGGGCGGGGCGAATCAAAGCCAGCCGGATCCATAAACGTTTGGGCTCTCTGGACCGTGAATAGCGAGGAGCTGAGTCCGGGTTTTGTTTTTCTCAAATAGGTAGGCACGTCCAACGCTATTGGTTGCCACTATTTAAAAACTCAATAAACTCCCTGTCGGATCCTAGCTTTTCCCTTTCCTCAAAAGGTAGTATTTCTCCGTCATTGTATATACTGAACGCTTTGATTGACTCGATGGCGATCAGTCGTTGCGATCGAATCTTCACGAGCTTTGCCTTGGATATTATACTTCCATCTACTTCGTCTAAATCTGGAATTAAGGAAGTAAACTCAAAGACATATCTACCTCTCTTCAGATTTGCGCAACTCTCTTCCGAGGTGGACATGTCAAGATCTAAAACTAGCGCTCACGGAACAATATCCCAACGTATCGCCACAATCTTGCTATCACAAATTGCGTGCATGGCTTCTGGGGATTTTAAAACTTTAAAGATCATTACCTCTTTTTCGGCTTTGGTTTTGTTGTATTCCCACTTTCAATGTTACTTACAGCCGCGAGGCTGGCGGAGAGGCTTTTTCTTTTAGCCGCGCCGGTCATCAAGCGGCTAAATAAGCAGCGAAAAGAGAAGAACGCGAGCTCGATCAGCGCACTTCGATGAGGCGTTCACCCTGCTGGATCATCGTTTCGATCTGGGGCAGCAGCGGCTCGAACCACTGGAGCAAGGCCTGGCGGCTGCTATTGCCGATGCGCAGCCAGAGGACGACCGGAGCGGTGCCGCCCTGCCGCAGACGGTGCGGGAAGTCCTCGTCCTTGGTGACGAGGATGGCGTGATGCGCCACAGCATAGCGCCAGATCGGGGAGTCATCGGCATCCCGCAGGCCGATGTCGGCGACATGTTCGGCATGATGGCCGTGTGAAGCCAGCAACCGGGCAAGAGCGGGCGGAAGCTGGGCGTCAACGACGAAGCGCATGGATTACCGGGCGACGAGGACGGGGTGATCCGCTTCGGCGGCGGCGTATTCCAGACAGGCCCGGATGTCTTCGGCTTCGAGGTAGGGATAGTCTTCGAGGATTTCGGCTTCCCCCACTCCGGCGGCGAGCAGATCGAGCACGTCCTTTACCCGGATGCGCATGCCCCGGATGCACGGCCGTCCGCCGCATTGGTTCGGGTTGAAGGTGATCCTGTCCATGACGGGGAGATCATAACCTACGGATGGCAGTGAGTAAAGGGCTCGGGTGTTCATGATGGTTCCGGTCTGCCATGGGGGCGTTTGGCGGGCAGCGCGATCCGGGCCGGGTGGGTGCGGGTCGCGCCGCCGGGATAGGCAACGGTGCGGAGGCGGTTGAAGGGGTCGCAGGCGTATTGAGTCAGTCCGTTGCCGTCGCTGCGGGAGCGTAGGGCGGCGGCGTTGTAGGCGAGGACGACGTCCTGGACGCCGGGCGGATAGTCGATGGAGATGTTGCGTCCGAGGCCGTCGTAGGTGAAGCGGGTGGTCTGTCTCCTGCCGTCGCGCACGAGGGTGCGGTTGCCGAGGGAGTCGTATTCGAATTCGGTGAGGATGCCCGACCCATCCACGGTGGAGACGAGGCGGTCGAGGGCATCGTAGGCGTTGATCGTGGCGAGGCCCTGGGCCGGGGGAAGCAGGACCAGCAGGAGCGATGGAAGCGCGCTGGTCAAGGGCGGGCGTCGGGTGCGGGCGGTGGCAAGAAAGGCGGGGGCGGAGGGGATTGCAAGCGTGTGGACCCTGTCGGATCGGGCGCTCAACAGGGTCTGGTCTTGGCTCGGCGGAGGGGATTGGATATTGGCTGCTTGAACCCGGATTCTGTTGTTTTGATAGAGTTAATAATTGTCACCTGACCCCGGAACATTCGTTTTATGCCGGACACTGCGGAAACGTTTTACTGGCATAAGACAATCGACACTTCTGAGCCAGCTCCCTGATCGTGTGAAAAGAGCGAACGGTGAAACAGCGCCTTGGGGAGACTATCTCGTGAAGCGTGGGATCTCCACACTCGATCCCCGTTGAGGGTAATTACTAGAACTCTGCCAAAACTCTCAACCAGTTGCGAGACGCCGGAAGAGAGGCTCATGATCGCACTTGGGGCAAATTCTGCGTTCTCCCAATCTTCAAACGCCCCCTGAAATTCTTCGTCAGATATCCGAAAGACCTGATTGAAATCCGGTTCGTGGATCACGTTTCTAATATATTACAGCTTAGATTGATCGGTCTCTCTTTCGATGGATAGATATGAAGCGTTTCGCCATTTTTTCTCAACTGGTTGAGGAGTGCATTTGGGGAGTGGCAAGCACACGAACTGGGAACAATCGAACGACATGTTATTCTTTGTATTTTCCATTCTCGTTCCTCTGGGAGAATTGCTTTACGCCCTTCTAGGTGTTGCGGAAGGTGCCGGGAGGGTCGAAGTCCGCGCTGAGCTCCTTCTCCAGGAGGAGACTGCCGACGGCGTCGTGGTCCGGCAGGACAACGGTCGGGAGAAACAGCGCCAGGAGGAGCGATGGAAGCGCTTTGGTCAAGGGTGATCGCCGGATACGGGACGACGGCAAGAAAGGCGAGGGCGGAGGGGATTGCAAGCGGGTGGACCCTGTCGGGCTGGGCGGTCAACAGGGGTGGGTTTGACGAGAGTGCGGAGGAGAGCGAGCGGTGGGACGACAGAGCCGGATCGGTCGCGCTTGATTCCTCCGCCTTCGGCTCCGTCACCCTTCGGGCTGCCGTGCGGCAGTCTATCTCCGCTTTGCTCCGATTCTAACCGCTTGTTTGTCGGGGCCTTGGGCGAAAAATCCCGGAAGGGGCCCCTAGAGTTGGCGAGGACAGCACTGGATGTGGGTGGCCCGTGTGTTGAAGCGTTCGGACGATAAGTGAAAGCCAGCCGAATCCCATAAACGTTTGGGCTCGATGGGCCGTGAATAGCGAATCGGAACGAAGTGCAGATAGACTGCCGAAGGCAGCCCGAAGGGCGAGGCGAAGCCGAGTCAAAAGCTGACTCCGGGTTTTAATTTTTTAAATAGGTTGGCATGTCCAACGCTATTGGTTGCCACTATTGCTGCTGGGCGCCGACCCTGGCGCTCTGCGCGGCGAGGCGCCCTCTCAGGTCGTAGGCGGGGTGGCGCTTCGCCAAGGCCGCGGCCTCCGTGGTGACCCCGGACAGGTGATGGGCCGGGAGAGGCAGGATCGGCGGGAGCGATGAGGGCGCGTTGGTCAAGGGTGGTCGTCGGATGAGGGACGGCGGCAAGAAAGGCGAGGAGGGTGGGAATTGCAAGCGGGCGGACCCTGTCGGACCGGGCGCTCGACAGGGGCTGGCCTCGGCCCGGCGGAGGGGATCGGATGTTGGCAGCTCAAACCCGAGATTTGTTGTTATGATAGAGTCAAGAATTGTCACCTGCCCCCGGAACCACCATTTAATATTAAAAAAAAATCCGGCGAACAAAAGCAGCCAATACCGCAAGAATGAAAGTAGCCAAGAATGCTGTAATTACACTTCCTCGCCCGAGCGACAAAAGAAGCAATCCAAAGACAAGGCAGGCAAGAGCCCAAGAGATTAAAAACCATGGGATCCCTGCTGCACTGCATAGCCCCGGTATAACCAAAGCGGTGCCAAGAGCGATTTCGAACCACCAACTGCCTTTGCTTTCACCATTCATTCCACGCATCGTATATTCCTAATCCTGCGGCCGTTGTGCCACCCCATCCAACGACGCCATCCAGAAGCAAATCGTGACCTATGCCGCCTGAAAATCGTTCCCAGCGTGACATGCTTCGGAGTGTTTGAGTGCTTGAATCGTAAATTTGATTCCTGAAGAACTGACCTGTGCGTATGTTATAGGTTCCCGCCCCATAGGTTCTTTGAACGCCAGTGAGGCGCTGATAGAGGGAAAACGGACTGCGCCACCATCTTGGCTTAACTAGGCCGGCTGGATTGATCCGCGTCACCGCATGGGTGACTCGTGAATTCTTCCAAAGAGGTTGGCATGTCCAACGCTATTAGTTGCCATTATTGCATGTCCAACGCTATTGGTTGGCACTATTTGTCGCTACTCCGACTAGGGTTATTTTCTCTCGGGAATCAATAACGTTTTCGACCTTCGTGAGAGTCCATTTTGGGGGAGGTCTCAATTCCGTTTTTGAGAAGAATTTCCACCAAATTCGCTTCTTCGTCTCAATATGAAAGATTCCTTGGACAACACTTAAATAACCTTGGAGGGCTTCCTGCGGGTGGTTGAATAGATCTCTTGCGACAAACGCAGGAAGATCCTCTGGTTCGACTAATGCGCCTGATTGCTGCAACTCATGACATAAAGCTGGTCGATATATTTCAATTTCGAATTTCAACCCGAGACCATCTCCAATGCGAGCAGCCACATCAACAGATACTTCGCTTGGGTTCACGTCGATGTTGTCGATTCGAATTCGAGTGAACTGCCGAGCTTTGTTACGAGAAAGGGGTAATCGCTCGTCATTCATCATAAAATATCTCCGAAATACCGTAACCAACGCCGATTCCTGTTCCAACCGTTGCTGCACGCGCCCAGTTGGGCATTGCCATCCAGGGTCGAAGGGGTAGTGGGTAAGGCTTGATGCCTTTCACTGAAAAAGCAGTATCGATTTTTGCATGCGCTGCTCGGGATGCCGTAATCTTAATATTCCATCGCCGGTTTTTGATATAGTTTGGAACTAGCTTACCCCAACCACCTTGAGGAATCAACCAGTGATGCAGCTCCTTGCCGCTACCGATAAGATTCAACTTCTTGCGTAGCTGGTGGCTTACTCCTTGTGTCCAATGCCCGCCGGGCGGTGCTCCCCACGAATATTTTGCGTTCATTGTCTTGTGCCAACGGGAGAGGACACGAACCACCCCACCCCCGCCTCCTAGCCGTCCCGCGAGGCTGCTGAGGGCACCGCCCACCGCCGACATGGCCCGCGAGACCCCCGGGATGCGGGAAACCAGCTTGAGCGCGCCGCCCATGACCGCGCCGCCCACCGCGGACAGGGCCCCCGCAACGGCTCCGCTC
>JBBCIU010000024.1:0-5344 GCA_037190325.1 Verrucomicrobiales bacterium
CCGCGAGACGGAGGAGACGGCGAAGTCTTTCGTCCAGCGCCTCGACCGGAACGGCGACGGCGTGCTCGAAGCGGGGGAGATGGACGAGACCCGGTGGAAGGTGGTCTCGCGGGCGGACCGGGACGGCGACGGCAAGGTCACCGCCGCGGAGTGGCTCGGAAGAGCGGGGCGCTGAGGGCGGGCGAATCCGGTCCTCGCGAAGCCGGGCATTCCCAGGTGGGGCATCGGCAGGTCAAGGGAATCAAGCCGGGGAAACGCTGGACTGGAGATGCCGGACACTACCGCGGCCTTCGGAACGAAGGCGCGGCTTCCTGACACCGTGAACATTCAAGGTGAGGCCGTTGCCGTTCTCGAACATGGCGACGGTGGCCCGCACCTCTACCACGGGCCAGCGCACGGTCGCGAGTCCCCAACGACGATAGGCGTCGGCGAATATCTCGCATTCGATGAAGCCGGTGTGGTCGCAAAGGGTGATGAACTTCATGGCGTCGCCGGTGCTCTGCTGGTGAAGCCGTTCCTCGATGATGAGGCCGCACACGGTGACGCTCTGGCCGGGGAATTCGGCCAGACGGAAAATCGGGCAATAACTGTCCCAGGCGATGCTGGAGTGCAGGTCGAGCGGATGACCGGAGACGGTGAAGCCAAACAATTCCATTTCTCCACGCATTCGAGCCGGATCATCCGGCGATTCCAGGTTGGCGGGCAGGCCGGGCACTTCTCCGGTGGCGGGAAACAGCCATGCTTCGCCTTGCGGCCACAAGCCAAGACGGCGCGCTTGCCAGAATTGCGCGGGGCGCGAATCGCCGAAGGCGTCGAAGGCTCCGGCGCGGATGAGTTGGAGCATCTCCTCCGGTGCGGGGCCGACGCGCTGCACGAAGTCCGCCAGAGACCGAAATGGGCCGCGCTTCCGCTCCTCCTCGCGACGCGCCAGCATGGTTTCGGCGAGCGACTTCACGGCACGCAACGGAACGCGGATGAAGGGCTGGGTGCCTTCATACTCGACGTGGTAGTCCTCATGCGACGCGTTCAGGCACGGCAGGCGGAAGCCGATGCCCAAGCGACGGCATTCGAGCGTATAGGCGAGGCGGGAATAGAACCCTTTCCCGTTGGTCAGCACGGCGGCGAGGAACTCCGCCGGATGGTGGCGCTTCATGTAGGCACCTTGATACGCCTCTATTCCATAGGCGGTGGAGTGCGCCCGGCAGAAGGCATATCCCTGAAAGCCGCTCACCAAGTCCCACACGATGCGAATGTCCTCCTCGCTCCGGCCAAGGGAGAGGGCGCTGGCCGCGAACTCCACGCCGACTTCGTCGATCTTTCGCTGGTCCAACTTCACCAACGCGCGCCTCAGCACGTCGGCGCGGCCACCGTCCAGCCCGGCGAAGGCGTCGCAGATTTGCAGGATGTGCTCTTCGTAGGCGACGACGCCAAAGGTGCTGCGCAAGACTGGTTCCAAGGATGGGTGCGCATACTTCACCGGTTCCAGACCTTGGGCTCGGCGGGAGAATTCCAGCTTCTTGAAACTGTTGGCGGCACCGGGGCGGATGACCGACACGATAGCGATGAGACGGTCGATGTCCCGCACGCCCGCCATGCGGGCGAGGCTGCACATGGCGGGACTCTCGATGTGGTGGATGCCACGGTTCTGGCCCTCCGCGATCATGTCCCAGATGCTGGCATCCTCCCAAGGCTCCAAGTTCTCCAAATCTACGGTGATGCCGCGTTCGGCGAGCATGGCCACGGCATCGCGCAGCACGGCCAGTCCGCCTTGCGCGAGAATATCCAGCTTGATGAGACCGACGGCTTCCACGGCCTCCATATCGAAATGCGTGGTCGGCCAGCCTTTGTGTGAAATAAAGGTCGGTGTGAATGAACGGATAGGGTCTTTCGCCACCACGATGCCGCATGGGTGCATCTTCGGATAACGCGGGAAGCCGTCGAGAAACGCTGCGGTGGCGAGCGCGGTGCGGTATGGCTCTTCGTGGATGGGAAAATCCACATGCAAGTGATTCGCTTGGATGGCTTCGGCCAGATTGTCGGTGTGCGTGTTCGGGAGTCTGGTGGTGAGCGTGCGAATGTCGCGCTCCGACACGCCCAGCACTTTGGCCACCTCGGCCACGGCGGAGCGGGCTTGGAACGTGCTGAATCCCCCGACGATGGCGGAATGCTCCGCACCGTAGCGTTCCAGAATGAGATTCACCACCTCGTCCTTGCGGTCGTGCGCGAAATCAATGTCGATGTCCGGCAACTTCTGCAATGCCATCCGGTCGCGGTTCAGGAAACGGCGGAAGTAAAGTTCAAACCGGATCGGGCACACGTCGGAGATTTCCAGACAGTAGCAAACCAGCGAATCGGCGGCGCTGCCGCGCGTGATCCAATGGATGCCCCGGCGGCGACACTCCATGAGCAAATCCCATACGGCGAGAAAGTATTCCTCGTAGCCGACTTCGCCGATAATGGCGAGTTCCTGGTCGAGTTGGGCGCGGTGGGTGGACGCCTTGGTCCCGTAACGCTTGTGCAAGCCTTCCCCGGCCAGCCTTCGCAGCATGGCGGCCGGCGTGCTGCCGTCCTCGGGAGCGTAGCGGGGAAAGCGCAGCGTGTTGAAATCGAAATCGAATTGGCACCGCTCCGCAATCTCCACGGCGCGGCGCAATGGCGTGGCATCGAAGCGTTGTCGCATTTCCTCCTGGCCGGGAAAATGGAATTGTCCGCGCCGTTTGTCGGGGTGCGCTTGGCGCAAGAGCGTCAGGGTGCGGATGCTCTGCACGATCTGGTAACGCAAGCGGTCTTCCGGCTTGGCGTAACGGATTTCCGGCAGGGCGGCGACTGCGCCCAACGGCTCCACGATCAGGCCGTGGCGGTGGTCGTGCAGTTCTTCCCGCGTCACGGCCGCGCCTTTGCGGAAGGAAAGCAAGCGGCAGAGATTCGCGTAGCCGGTCGCATTTTCGACGTAGGCGTTGCATCGCTCGCCCTGGCATTGCAGTTCCGCGCCGATGACGGGATGCAAGCCGGCGGCTTTGGCGGCTTGATAGAAAGGCACGGCGGCGTGCAAGTTCGGGTCGGTGAGCGCCAAGGCAGTCACGCCTCGCGCCACGGCGGCCTCGATCAACGCCGGGATCGTCAACAACGAATCCATGAAGCTGTAGGCGCTCTTGACGTTCAACGCAGCGAAGGGAAGCGAGGTGGCGCTGGCTGGGCGCGCCACGGCGGGCGCGCTTTGCGGACGTTCCCGCAATACCCGGCTGGTGGAGCTTTCCCGCGCTTGGCGCGTGCTGTCTTTAGCCACCAGCGCGGGGCGTGGCTGCTCTCCTTGGCGACGGAGCCAGAAATCATGTCCGCGCATGATGGAATAGCGGCCGCGTTTCAGTTCGTCCACGACCCCGGCGAGCCGGTGTCGCCGTTCATCGCAAACGCTGAGGCCCTCCAAGGGCAGTTCCATGACGAGCGCGCCTTTGTAAACCTGCTGGAAACGCAAGCTCAGCAAACGAACGCTGACTCGCCGTTCCCAAGCCTTGTCGAGCAAGCGCGAAAGCAGGGGATAAACCAAGTGCTCCAAGTCCGTCGGTTCGCCCAGGCTTTCGCTTCGCTGGCACTCGGCCATATCGTTGTAGCGGACTCTCACCACGACGGTGCGGATGGCCTTGCCATCGGCGCGCACGCGCGTCATCAGCGTGTCCGCCATCACGCGCAGTTTCGCGAGCAAGAACGCCTCGTCGGTCGCGTCCTGGTCGAACGTCTCCTGCGTGCCGTAGCTCTTGGCGGCGGGTGAATCGGGCACGACGGGGCGGTCGTCCTGCCCGTGGGCGAAGGCGTGAAGCTGCGGGGCCATCGCCCCAGCCACGAGGCTGAGCACATCGGGCGGCGTAGCGGCGACGTGGGCGATGGTCGTCAATCCCGCCGTGCGGAAGGTTTCGCCGAGCTTTTGGCCAACCCCCGGCAGCCATGAAGACGCCAACGGATGCAAAAATTCGGTTTCCCGGCCACTGGGCACTTCCACGAAACCAGCAGGCTTCCGCAGTTTGGAAGCGATTTGCGACACCAATTTGTTTTTGCCGATGCCCTCGGAAATGGAAATTTTCAGGCTCTGCGCCACGGCGCGCCGGATGGTTTGGGCGATGTCGGCGGGCGACTTCCCCCGGCAGCCGCTCACGTCGAGATAGCCCTCGTCGATGCTACCCACCTCCACCATCGGCGTGAAATCGTGCGCATAGCTGAACAAGCGGCGCGAAAACAGCTCGTATTTCTCGAAATCCGGCGGGACGACGATGAGCTTGGGGCAGAGCTTACGCGCCCGAGCCATCGGCATGGCTCCGGTGATGCCGAACCGCCGCGCCTCGTAGCTGGCGGAGGCGACGACGCCACGCTGCTCGCCACCTACGGCGATGGGCTTGCCGCGTAGGCGGGTATCGGCCGCCTGCTCCACGGCGGCAAAAAAGGCGTCTGCATCCAGATGCACGAGCATGGCGTCATCGGCGGGGTCGGTTCCTGGAATGCGGGATGCGCAGCAAGCCCACCATCACGCCTTGCACGACGAGTTCCTGGGCCGGGATGAGGTCGGGATACTTCGGATTTTCCGCTTTCAGGTAGGGGCGGCGGTTCTTCACCAGAAAGCGTTTGAGCGTGGTCTCGCCGTCGATGAGCGCGGCCACGATGTCGCCGTGCTGCGGATCGCGGAACTCCAGGATGATGTTGTCCCCGTCCAAAATGCCCGCGCCCACCATTGAGTCGCCGCGCACACGCAAGGCGAAGGTGCGGGCATTGGCCGGCAGTTCCAGCGTTTCGGCGTCGATGGTGAGGCAGGCATCCGACTCCTGTTCCGAGAAAACCGGCAGTCCGGCGGGAATCGTGCCATAGAACGGAATGGTCAACAACGGTGCCGTTTCAGCGAGCTTCGCTTTCAAGGTCAAGCCGCGCGCTTTGCGGCGCGCGCGCTCAATGGCTCCCTTGCGCTCCAAGGCGGTCAAATAATGATCCGCCACACTCTGGCTGGAAAATCCCATACCATGTTGGATTTCGCGTGAGGAGGGGGCGTAGCCATGCGCGGTGATGAAATCCCGAAGGAAGTTCAGCACGGCCTGCTGACGGGCGGTGAGAGACTCGGACATTTGAACTAGGTCACAAGACCTACAACAGAATTTCGAGAAATCAAGGCTCGCCCGCCGTCTCGCGTGTGTGGGCGGCGAACATCGCCAATCTCGAGTTCCATCCCTTCCTGCACCGGACCACGGCGCGGACCCGGCCCACCGCCCTGATGTTCGATCTCGATCCCGGTCCTCCCGCCAGCATCGTGCAGTGCTGCCAGGTCGCGTTGTGGCTGCGGGACCTGTTCGCCACCCTTGGCCTG
>JBBCIU010000025.1:0-110257 GCA_037190325.1 Verrucomicrobiales bacterium
CGATCCGACGGGAAACTGGAACCGCTACACCTCCGCCACCGACGGAACCGAGACGCTTGATCAAACGCGGGTGAACAACCGCGACAACCAGATCACGCAGCTCGACGGCAGCAACGAGGGCATCCTCTACGACCGGGCCGGCCAGGCCCTGCAGATGCCGCCGGACGTGGACGGATATTGGGGCCAATACTACCGGCTCGTCTGGGACGCGTGGGGACGGCTCGTGCAAGTGAAGGACGGCAGCCTCGCCACCGTGGCCTCATACGCCTACGACGGCACGACCCGCCGGATCACGAAGACGGTCGGGGGGACGACGATCCATTGCTACTACAATGACCGGTGGAAGGCCGTCGAGGAGCGCGAGGGCAGCTCGAGCGATGCCTCGCGCCAGTATGTATGGGGCGCCAGGCCTGACCACCGCGACGAATTGGTCCTCAGCGAGCGGGACACCACTGGCGGAGGGACGCTGGATGAAAGGCTCTATTGCCTGATGGATTACTATGACCCGATCGCGATGACCGACACCTCGGGCGAGGTGGTTGAGCGATACGAGTTCAGCGCCTTCGGTCTGCGCACCGTCATGGACGGGGCTTGGACGCCTCTGGCGAACTCCGCCCACGCGGTCGAGTTCGCGTTCCACGGACAGTTCCTCGACGGCGAGACAGGCTACTACGACTACGGATATCGGTATTACTCGCCGCAGATCGGGCGGTGGTTGAGCAAGGATCCGATTGAGGAGGAAGGAGGATTAAACATCTATATATTCGTCGGAAATTCAGCGGGAAATGGATTGGACTTCCTTGGTCTCGAAGGCAGAATCGAAGGACCTTATGAGAAAGAAAATGACACCGAAGTTGTGAATCAATTTGGAACAGCGGGTGCCCTAGACGCATTGGCGGCAACCCTAAGGTCAAATGCCATCCGTGACAAACAAGTCGAGTATTGTGGGTCAATATGCATGATATGTTGCGAGGATGAAAATGGAGGGAAAAAGTACTTTTATTGGATCACGGCATTAAGAACCGACAGCAGATACGATTGGTGCTCCACTCCTCAATGCGGAAAACCCAATGATGAAAGCAATAAGTGGAGTCGCGTTGCCGACTTCCATAGTCATCCAAACGGCCTGGCCATATCTGATGCAGATAAAATTGCGTCCGACAAGAATGTTGGATTTGTCGCAAGAGAAAAATGGTACCATGTCGATCCATCTATCGTAAAATTGGCCAGATTGGACAAAAGGAGAAGCAGTGAAAATGACATCGGGAATTTTGATCCAAGTGCCAGGTCACCGGAAATTGCCACTGACAATTCAGCATTTCCCTCCCCACCCCGGAATCCATGTGCGCCGGGCTCATAGCGAAGGGCGAATCAGAAAGTGATCAAAAATGCAAAAATAGAAAGTTCCATGACCATTCTTGCATATTAATTTTGGCGCGGCCCGCAGCATTGCATTAAATCGCAGAAACGTAAATAGGCAGAGGAAAGTAGTGGAGTCGATCCTAAAAGAGGAAAAGAAAAAATGAAAATTCGCAGAATTATCTACACGCTTGGGATTTTGACCGCATTCATTCAAATCCCAATCAATACAAGTCTTGGAACCGATCTCGATGGCGGCTCGTTTGAACTCATTGATTTACCAGATTTGGTGAAAAGAAACAACCAGATTCAAGTTTATAGAGTTAGCGTTGACCGGTCGTTTGATCCCGAAATGGTTTTCGAGCTGCATGTTTGGGATAGTTCGAAAAAGGGGAAGATTTATGTGCAAAAGCGTGGAATGAAGGAGGTTGACGGAGCGCTTGAGCCCACTAGGATTGTAAAAAAAAGCGCTGTAGATATAGATTCAAATCAGATTAAGTGCTTTATGGACATTTTCTCCCAATGCGACTTTTGGAACCTTCCTGAAAAGGATATTCACGATTTATTGCATGGCGACATCACGGCAACCGACGGCAGCGTGTGGACGATTGAAGTAGTTGAAGGTGGAATGTATAAGAAGCTGAAAAGAAGAAATCCCATCTTTGCGATCAATGAAGATTCCAATGGGAGGGCCTCGGCTTCTCGAATATCGAAAGAATTCATCCTGATTACTTCTTGCGTGTGGATGTGGGTATTCGGTGATGAGGCTGGAGAAAGAATATATTAACGGAGTAATAGTGGCAACCAACAGCGTTGGCCTCGCCAACCTGCATGGAAATTATAACTAGCAACCAACAGCGTTGGCCGTGCCAACCTGCTTGGGAATTGAAACCGGACGAGCTTCTTGAGGTGCGGTCCGACGCGATGGCGGCTACAACTCCTCTCGTATCAATCCTGACGTCCCAACTCAAGGTCCACCCACTCCATGAGATGTCTTCGCCAACCGCAGCCCACGCTTAAGGCCTCTTTCAGCCACGCGGGTGATGCCAAAGTGAATAAGAAACGCGACTCGTCCGGCGATGTCTTCGGTAGGATCGCACGGCCTTCTGGCTGGATCAACAGGCAAGGCGGTCACGGGGACGGATCAACGGGCAACACCGCCCGCCGCCTCTCCATGACCTATCCCGACGGACGGGTCATCGATTACCTCTACGGCGACGCCGAGAGCCTCGACGACCACCTCAGCCGCGTCGCCGGCCTGAAGATCGACGGGGAGGGCCCGGATCTGGCGACCTACTCCTACGTGGGCGAGGCCCGCTACGTGAGGATCGCCTACCCCGAACCCCGCATCGAGCTGAGCTACGTCGTCAATCCCGGCGAGCCCGAGCGCGACTCCGGCGATCCCTACACCGGCTACGACCGCTTCGGCCGCACCGTGGACATGAAGTGGCAGACTTCCGGTGGGGCCACCATGCTCGACCGCGTGCAGTACGGCTACGACCGCTCGGGCAGCCGCACCTGGCGGCGCGACCTGGCCGCCCCGGCCGGTCACGACGAGTTCTTCCGCTACGACGCCCTCCATCAGGTCACCGACCTCGCCCGCGGCAACCTCAACCTGAACCAGACCGCCATCGGCGGCATCCCCGCCTTCGAGGAGCGATTTGACTACGATCCCACCGGGAACTGGAACCGCTACACCTCTGCCACCGACGGAACCGAGACGCTTGATCAAACGCGGGTGAACAACCGCGACAACCAGATCACCCAGCTCGACGGCAGTAACGAGGGCATCCTCTACGACCGGGCCGGCCAAGCCCTGCAAATGCCGCCGGATGCAAACGGCGACTGGGGCCAGTATTATCACCTTGTTTGGGACGCATGGGGACGGCTCGTTCAGGTGAAGGACGGCAGCCTCGCCACCGTGGCGGCCTACGCCTACGAAGGCACGACCCGGCGGATCACCAAGACAGTCGACGGGACGACCGTCCACTCCTATTACAACGAACGGTGGAAGGCGATCGAGGAACGCGAGGGCAGCGCGACGGACGCGGCACGGCAATACCTCTGGGGTGCGCGGCCCAACCACCGGGATGAGCTGGTCCGCAGCGAGCGCGACACCACCGGAGGGGGAACTCTGGACGAGCGGCTCTACTGCCTGATGGACTACTACGACCCCATCGCGATGACCGACACCTCGGGTGAGGCGGTGGAGAGATACGAGTTCAGCGCCTTCGGGCTGCGTGCCGTCATGAATGCGGCTTGGGCGCCGCTGACCGCCTCAGCCCATGCAGTCGAGTTCGCCTTCCACGGGCAGATCCTCGATGCGGAGACGGGATATTACGACTACGGCTACCGATACTACTCGCCCCAAATCGGACGGTGGCTGAGCAAGGATCCGATAGAGGAACAAGGAGGGGTGAATCTTTACGCTTTTTCTGATAATTGCGCAGTTAATAGAAATGACATGATGGGACTACAGTCAAACTCCGAAAAACTGACGAAGTTGCTTAAAGACCCATCTACCATCAAAAAATTAGATGATGTCGGATCCGCCAAATCAATCGAAGCACTAAAGTTGACTCGAGCAACTCCAATTAATGAGCCCATCGGGTACATATCGAGTTACCTTACCGGTCAACCTGAATACTGTGGAAACATCTGCCTTAGATGCACCAATGACGAGGCCGAGGTTTACTCGACGGGACCTGAGCTAGGCACATCTGGCACGGGTTCGACACCGGCTACATGCAACGTTCATCATGACGCAAGCCTTAACTGCGACGAAGGTGACGTGTCCTACGCATACTATCACTCGCACCCTGGAGCAAGATCGTTCTCGGGTCAACCAGGATCACCGGGAACGGCTGACTACGCAGTGGCATATGTGTATTTCAATCGGAACAGGACCCACTTCGAGGTCGCTGCTGGAGGGGGATTCGCAGCGTTCAATTCAGGCCCCTTAGATGATAACATTAAAAAGATGGAGGGAAAGCAAAACGCCGCAGCGCAAGTGCATTTCACCTCGGGAACAAATGCAGGAACTCAAGTATTTAACGGAAATATTGAGATCACTATAGTCTATAAAAAATGAAACACTGTAACACCGCCATGTGGGCCTTGTTGCTCGGATTATTTATTTTCCAAGACATGGCACGCACAGAGGAGGTGTTG
Source organism: Verrucomicrobiales bacterium (assembly GCA_037190325.1). GTDB lineage: Bacteria > Verrucomicrobiota > Verrucomicrobiia > Verrucomicrobiales > DEV007 > Arctic95D-9. The sequence continues at coordinate 4,531 of JBBCIU010000025.1, forward strand.
CACCACGACCTCCTGCCCATGTATTCACCTGACGACCCGGCGTTCCTTCGAGATCTGGCCCGGCGATTCGAGGACGTTAAAAATATTTCAAAGCTAAAACACTTGAATAAAACGCAGGAGTTATGTATTTATATATTTTATCAGCATCTGACGATTCGCATCTCGGTTTTTACTGAGAGCACCCGCTCAATGCACCCAGCTCATGTGGCGCATTGGATTGAGTTTTGCAAATACAGCGAATCAACTGAGAATGATTCCGGAATTTACGTAGCAGCTTTTCAAATTCCTGATTCATTTGAACTACAGTATTCCCTTTCTTGGAGAAACCTTTTATTTAGAACCAACACGGGCTATTTTGATGCGAGGATTTTGACGGATTCTCCATGGATGATGGTTACGGGATGGGGATTGCAAGGAAGGCTTCAATATCCCTACCGCGATTCCCCGGTAGGACGCCTGCTATCAGAGACGCTTATGCTAGTGAACTCTGGGTGCAATGGTAAAATTGACCCGGATACGTGGAAATCTTACGAACAAAATGTGGCTGGCATTCGACAATTAGTTGAATCGGGGGATGGCGCTTGGAAATTTGAAGTTGCGGACCCATACGAGAGAAACCGCGATGATGCTGATATACCTAGATTTAATTTCGATGAATTTCTGGAGATCGGCCGTGAATAATAACTTCCAACCAACAGCGTTGGATATGCCAACCTGCTTGGGAAATGAAACCGTCCACGAATACGCCTACGACAGACTGGGACGGCAGATCGGGGACGCCGTCACCGCCTTCGGACCCGGCATCGACGATGCCGTAAGACGCATCGCCACCGAGTACGAAGTACGCGGCATGGTCGCCCGGGTCACCAGCCACGACGCGATCACCGGCGGCAGCGCGCTCAATGAGGTCGCCTACGCCTACGACGACTTCGGCCAGTTGCGCGAGGACGCCTAGGCGTACGGCGGCGGACGAAGAAACGGCCCAGCGCTCCCGAAGGCGGGGCAGAGACAGTCGCCCCGCCCTCGGAGTCCTGAGAGCCTCCCGTCGCCAAGCCCCTGCACACGACCACGCCCGCTTGCGCATCGGCCAACTTGGGCCAAGGTTCGCAGCAGAAGCCCCCCCCCATGCCGATCACATATCTCGAAGCCATCCGCGAAGCGCAGGCCAAAGCCCTCGCCGAAAACGATTCCGTCTACATCTACGGACAGGATGTGGCCGCCTTCGGCGGTGCCTTCAAGGCGACGAAGCACCTCGCCGAGCGCTTCCCCGGGCGCGTCCTCGACGCCCCCATCAGCGAGGACGCCATGGTCGGATCGGCCATCGGCGCCGCCATCGAGGGGATGCGCCCCGTCGTCGAGATGCAGTTCGCCGACTTCTCCTCCATCGCCTTCAACCAGATCGTCAACCACGCCGCGACCCACTACTACCGCACCGGCGTCCCCTGCCCCGTCGTGGTGCGGCTGCCCTCCGGCGGCACGGAAGGGAGCGGCCCCTTCCACAGCCAGTGCCTCGAGTCGATCTACTCCCACTACCCCGGCGTCGTCGTGATGACGCCCGCCACGGTGGAGGACGCCTACTGGATGTTCCTCGAGGCCGTCGCCATCGACGACCCCGTGCTCTTCTGCGAACACAAGTTCCTCTACTACCATCTGAAGGCCGATGCCCTGCCCGACGAGCCCGTTCTCCCCGCCGGACGCGCCCGGGTGCTAAAGCCCGGCCGCCACGCCACCGTCGTGACCTACAGCGCCATGGTCCACGAGTCGCTCAAAGCGGCCAACGAACTCGCCGGCGAAGGCTGGGACATCGAGGTCGTCGACCTGCGCACGGTGAAGCCCCTCGACACCGACACCGTCCTCGGCTCCGTCGCGCGGACCGGCCGCCTTCTCTGCGTGGGCGAGGGATTCCCCTGGGGGGGAGTCACCGCCGAGGTCGTCGCCCGCGTCGTCACCGACGGCTTCCACCTCCTCGACGCGCCGCCGCAGCGGCTCAACTGCCGCGACACGCCCATCCCCTACCATCCCAATCTCTGGAAGGCGCACCGACCCACCTCGCACAGCATCGCCGAGACCCTGCGGAACCTGCTGCATCTCTGAGGGGCCGGATCGGGATGGGTGGCCTGCGGAACACCCGGAAGCCACGGAAAGCGGGAAACCGTCTGGATCGGGCCCTTCCGCAAAAGCGCATGAATCCTCCGTGTCTTCCTCGTATTCCGTAGGCCACCTTTCCCCATCCTCTTCGCAATCCAATGAACGGACTCGACCGGCTCCCTTCCAGCGACCCAGCCACGCTGCTGCGCTATCGCGACGGCGTCTACGCCATCGACCTGCTCACCGCTGCCGTGGCCGAATTCCGGATCTTCGACGTCCTCCGCGAGCATCCCGGCACCCTCGCGGAGATCTGCGAGCGCTTCGGCTGGGACGAACGGCCCGCCGATGCCCTCCTCACCCTCTGCCTCGCCAACGGCTACCTCGGTTGCGACGGGGACGGCGTCTTTTCGCCGACCACGACCGCCCTCGAGCATCTCTGCGAGGGTTCGCCCTGGAATCTCACCCCCTACTACGGATCGCTCCGCGACCGTCCCGTGGTTCAGGACTTCGTCAGGGTCCTGAGAACGGGACGCCCCGCGCATTGGGCCGGGCTCGACGAGGCCTCCGACGACTGGCACGGCTCCATGCTCTCCGAAGACTTCGCCCGCGCCTTCACCGCCGCGATGGACTGCCGCGGCGTCTTTCTCGGAAAGAGGCTGGCCGACACCGTCCCGGACATGCTCGCCGGAGGCCGACGCCTCCTCGACATCGGCGGAGGATCGGGCGTCTACGCCTGCGCCCTGGCGGCGAATGCGCCGCAGCTCGAAGCCACCGTCCTCGAACAGGCCCCCGTCGATGCCATCGCCCGCGAGAAGATCGCCGGACGCGGACTCGCGGACCGCGTGCGCGTGGAGACGGGCGACATGTTCCGCGACGCCTGGCCGTCCGACTGCGACCTGCATCTCTTCTCCAACGTCATGCACGATTGGGGGAAAGCGGAGATTCTCGCCCTGCTGCGGCGCTGCCGCGAGACCCTCGCGCCGGGCGGGAAGGTGCTCGTCCACGAGGCCTTCCTCGATCCCGACAAGCGCGGCCCCCTCCCGGTCGCGGAGTATTCCTGCATCCTCGCCCATTCGACGCAGGGCCGCTGCTACGCCTGGTCCGAGATGGAGGGATTCCTCGCCGCTGCAGGCTTCCACAGCCTCGGCTACCGCCCCACCGGCGGGGATCGCGGGGTGGTCGTGGCGGAAAGGGAGTAGCGGCGGGAACGCGGTTCCCATGCGGGGGAACCGCCCTGTCGGCATCGCTTCAGCGCAGCCCGGTGTAGGTCCGCTTCAGGGCCTTCGACTTGTTGCGCGACTTGTCGAGGCTGTACACCTCGAAGTCGAACGTGGTGCAGTTCAGCAGGATCGGGAAAGGCACGTCCGGTCCGAGATAGGGATAGGATCGCCAGCCATCGAAAGAGCCTCCGTTCACGGCGCCACGGTAATCCACGCCCGCGACGCCCACATCGTCCGATACCTGGAAATGGAATTCGAACTCGTAGAGCTTGCCGCCGCGGGGCCGGACGGTCGTCTTCACGATCTCGATCTCCGGCTCCGAAACATCCTCGGGAAGGCCGACGACGATCCTTCGGGCGACCTCGTTCTCCTCGTCGTCGAGTCCCCTCGCATGGATCACCACCTCGTATTCGCCGGGAACCGTCGGAGTGCCCTGGATGGAGGTGAAGGAAACATGGTCCAAGCCCGGAGGCAGGTTGCGAACCCACACTGCTTCCGCGCTGGAATCGACCTCGAAATCGTAGACATAGGGCTCTCCATAGACCGCCGCGGGAGGCGGGTCCGCGGCCAGAAGCTGGGGCGGAGCCGCGTCCCCTCCGGAGAAGGCGAGTCCATGCACGGCCAGGATGAGCCATCCCAACCGGCCCCATGGGCGGAGCTCGGGAGAGAACACGGCGAGGTTGCGGTCCGTTGCCGTAACCGGTCCCCGATTTCCCGATTCCGTTAGCTCCTCCATCGGGAGGACCTCGCCTCCCCGGACCTTGGGGGCCGTTCCCGCATCGCCGCCACCGCCTCGATGAACTCCGCGTGCCGGTCCCTCGCGTAGACCACGGAGCGGAAGCCCGCCGCCGTGCCCGCCTCGCAGTTCGCCGCGAGATCGTCGATGTAGATCGTCGCGGCCGGATCGAGGGACAAGGCCGTCTTCGCCAATTCGAAGATCGCCGGATCGGGTTTCATCAGGCCGACCTCGTGCGAGTAGATGCCGCCGTCGAAGAGGCCGAAGACCGGATAGGCCGATTCGAAGAAGGACGCGTGGATCCCGTTCGTGTTCGAGAGGAGGTAGAGCGGGATGCCTTCCGCCTTGAGCGATTCGATGAAGGCGACCATGGGCAGGTTCGGATCGAAGATGTCGGCGAAGGCGGAGTGGAAGAAGCCGGGATCCCCCGCGTACCCGATCCGTTCGGAGGCGGCGGCGATGAAGTCCTCCGGCGGGAGCCTTCCCAATTCCAGGTCGACGGTCAGCGGCGAGACCAGCGCGAGGACTTCCTCCGCCGAAACCGCCGACCGGGCCGCCAGCTTGCGGGCCGAGATCGTGAAGTCGAAGGGGAGGATGACGTTTCCGATGTCGAAGAGAAAAGCCTCGGTCATGGGGAATGCTGGAGAGGCGCTCCCGAAACGGGCAGGCGGGGAGCGAAGGGGGTCCGGCCGGAGACCTAAGAGGGTTGGATGCGCCGCGCAAGCGCCAATCTCACAAGCGCCGGCGGCGCGAGGGTTTCCTCGCCTTGACGACGCCCGTTTTCCGCATTCCTCGCCACAGCAGGAAAAAGCAGACGACGGCGACCCCGGCCCCGATGGGATTTCCGCTCTTCGCCGACCACCACGCCAAGCCGAAACATAGGACCGCGAATACCCCCAACAGGAGGAAGGTTTGTCGCATGGGGGACATGGCCATCTCTCTGTTCCGGATCTTCGCAAAAAAAGAAGCGGAATCAAGCCGCCGTCTTGCGTCCCCTCCCCGCTTTCCAATTCCCTCGTTGCCCACGGCGCCGGAATGCCCTTAGACTGGAGCATGCTCCGCCTCCCCCCTGCCGCCGCTCTTGCTCTAGGAGGGGTGCTCCTCCTCGCCCGGTCCTCGTCCGCCCAATCCCCCTCCGACTTCCAGCCTCTCTGGGACGACCTCTCCGCCAAATGGTCGGCCGAGGACCTCGCCGGAGCCGAGGAAACGGCGGGCAAGCTCATCGAGGCGATGGCCCCGGTGGCCACGGATTTCACCTTCGGCATCCAGTTGAACTCGGCCCTGCACAACCGCGCCTCGATCCGCTACAACCGCGGCGACTTCGCGGGAGCCGAGGCGGACCTGCTCGAGAGCGTCGCCCAGGCGAAGACGATCCAGCTGATCCCCGGCCTGCCGCCCCAATCGGCTCCGCAACTGCAGGCGATGATCGACGACCGGCTCCGTCTCAGCCTGCGGGGGCTGACGAATTTCCACCTCGCCGCCGGCGATCTGGAGAGGGCGACGCAGCGCTTCGAGGAAGCGGTCGCGATCCAGCCGCTCTGGAAGACGCAGGCGGACAACGACCAGGTGATGGGCTACCAGATCCTCGCGGCGGAGATCTCCTCGATGGAGGGATCCTTCCACCGCGCCACCGGCGACTACGCGAAAGCCTCCGAAGCCATCGTGACGCGGCTCGAGGAAATCGACGACGCCTGGGGGAAGCTGCTCCGCTTCCAAGGCGGCGTGGAGAGCGACTTCACCGACCAGCTCAAGATGAACTACCTCCGCGGCCGTTCGCACCTGCTCATGGAGCTGGCCGAGGTCGCGAGCCTTCGCGAGAACCACGTGGACGCCGTGGGATTCTGCGGGGAAGCGCGCAAGGCCGCCTTCGAGATGCTGCCGCTCTACCGCAAATGGGCCGAAACCACGCTGAAGGAGGGCATCGTACCCGCCGAGACGATCCAGAAGACCTTGGAGGGCGTCGAAATCCACACGAACTACCTGGCCTACGAACGCGCCGCCCTCGTCTTCCGTGCGGCGGGACAGGAGCGCGAAGCCCTCGATCTGATGCTCGAAGGGATCGCGAAACGCGGCGAGGATTTCGCGCCCCAGCGCTACCTCACTCTCGAATACAACGTGATCCGTCCCGAGGAAAGCCTGAGGCTCGTCGGAGACCTCCGGGCGATTCTCGGCGAGCACGACGGAGCCGAAGAGGCCTATGCAAAAGCCGCCGCCCTGACGAAGCAGCATTACCCCGAGGACCATCCCGCCCTGCTGGAGATCGAGGAGAGCCGGGCCCTCCTCGCCAAGGCGAAGGGAGACGAGGCGCAGGCGCAGCACCTCGCGGACGAGGTGCTGCGGGGACGGATGGGCAATCTCGTCGAGGTCCTCTCCTTCGCCGACGAGCCGCTGCGCCTCGCCTACCGTTCCTCGGTCGATCTCTGGAGCCTCCACGCCAGCCTCGGCACCACCGACTCGCTCGCCGAACTCGTTCTGCGGACGAAGGGGATCGTCCTCGAATCGCTGCTGGAGGATCGGGGCCTCGCGGCCAAGGCGAGCGATCCCGAACTGGCGACCGCGCTGGAGCAGCTCGACGCGGCGCGTCGGCGTCTCATGGAGACCCTCCTCGGCGGAGCCCGCACGGGCGACGTGCAGGCGGCAGCGCTGCGGGAGCGCATCGCCGCACTGGAAACGAAGCTGCGCGCCGGAACGGGCCGGGACGAAAACGTGAAACGCGCGAGAAAGGCCATCGACACCACTGTCGCCGAAGTCGTCGCGGCCTTGCCCGAGGGCGGGGTACTCGTCGAATTCATCCGCTACCGGGCCTTCACCGCGCCGGGACGTTTCACTCCCCGCTACGGGGCCATCGTCCTGAAGGCCGGCGCTCCGGCCGCCTTCGTTCCGCTCGACACCGCCGCGGCGGTCGAGCGCGGCATGGAGCTCTACGCGCAGGCGGTGCGGGCCGACGCGGACGACGAGGAGATGCGGAAATTCCTCGCCGCGCTCGGGAAGAGCGTCTGGGATCCGCTCGCGCCCCACCTTCCCGAGGCCGGCAAGCCGGTGATCCTTTCCCCCGACGGCGACCTCAACTTCCTCTCCTTCGCCACCCTGCTCGCGCCGGACGGCCGTTTCGTGGGCGAAGTCCGGCCGATCTCCTACGTCTCTTCGGGACGCGATCTCCTCCGCGAGGAGCGGACCACCCGGAACGATTCGATCGAAATCGTCGCCAATCCCGATTTCCAGACACCGACCACCGCCAAGCTCGCCGCGGCGCGCGATTTCGGCGGGGCCGCCGCCGTCTCCATGCGCGGTGTCCTCGGACGCATCGGCCTCTCTCCCCTGCCGGGGACGAAGGCCGAGGAAGAGGCCCTGCGAGAATTGATTTCGAAAGAATGGCGATGGAAGCTTTCGAGCCGTCTCGAAGGCGAGGCGACCGAGGCGGCGGTCTACGCGGCGAAACGCCCCGGCGTGCTCCACCTCGCCACGCACGGCTTCTACCTGCCGCGGACAGGACGGACCGATCCGCTTCAACGGGCCAAGGGCTACTGGCTCGCGGCCGAGGAGGGAGACCGCGCCCCGTCCTTGGAAAACTTCTCCGACGTCGTCCTCGACAATCCCATGCACCGCAGCGGTGTCGCCCTTTCCGGCGCCGAGGCGACCCTGAAGGAATGGGGAGCCGGACGCATCCTCGAGACTGGCAACGACGGCATTCTCACCGCGGAGGAGATGGCACGGCTCGATCTCGCGGGCACGTGGCTGGTCGTGCTCTCGGCCTGCGAGACGGGGCTGGGAGAATCCCGCTCCGGCGAAGGAGTGCTCGGGATGCGGCGGGGGCTGATCGAGGCGGGAGCGGAGCACCTCCTTCTCACCCTCTGGCCCGTGGCCGACCGCGAGACCGTGCTGTTCATGATCGACTTCTACGCCGGATTGAAAGGCGGGGAAAACTCTCCCGTCGAGGTCGCCTCGGCCGTGCAGGCCGCCTACCTGAAGCAATTCCGCGAAGAACGCGGCCTGACCGCCGCGGTGAAGCTGGCGGGGCCGTTCCTCCTGAGCTTCCGGCGGTGAAAGGCCGGCCCCCTGCGGTTCCTCCCGCCAGCCCTATCCGCTACGGGGCCCGCTCCGCCAGAATCCTCTCCAATCCCGCCGCATTCTCCCTCAGCACCTCCTCGGCATCCCGGTTCGCCATATGGCCGAGGATCGCGACCGGGCCCCCGTAGCCTTGGGCAAGCAGTTCGGCGATCATCTCGGATTCGTGCTCGCCCGTGCCGATGGGCTTGATGCGGTGCTCGTTCTTGGAGACGTCGGCGACCGACGGGTTGGCCATGCCATTCAACGCCACGCAGAGAAGGTTGGGCATCATCCTTTTCAAATCGTCGGGGAACATGCCGATGCGGGGATGGGCGTGGTGGAAGTTGTAGACGATCCCCACATGTCCGAACCCCTTCTCGCGCAAGGCTTCGCAGACGCCGGCGAGATTGTCGGGCAACCCTCCCCAGCCCCCTTGGTTGTACAACCCCAAGGCCATTCCGCGTGCGGCCGTGCTCTCCGCCAGGGGAACGAGCGACTCGGCCGCACTGGAGATCTTCTCGTCGTTCGAAAGGCCCTTGCCCGTCTCCAAGGGCACCCAGATCTGCGGTTTCAGGTCGAGCTTCCCGAAGAGAGCGTCCGCGTCGGGATGTCCCCGCCAAAAGGCCAGCAGCTCGATGCCGCGCTCGCGGTAGGCCAGGAACTCGCTTTCGAACTCAGGCACGTGCTCCTCGCGCCAATCGTAGGCGACGCGCCGGATCCCGAGGCGTCGGAACATCTCGGCACGCTCGTGCGGTGACCGCTTCTTTGCGTCGAAGGGAGTGACGCACCAGGCGACGAGATTCTCGCGGCGGAAATTCTCGGGCACCTCGGCCGGGGCGAACGAGGGAAGAAGGACGAAGACGGCAAGAAGGGGAAGGCGATGGCCCGTCCGTCGTTGGATGAGGCTCGGCATGGTGGGTGCTTCGATGGAGTTCACGGCCCTTGTCCCTCCAGCAGTTTCGACGCCAGGAGCATCACCATGGCGGCAGCACGGCCATCGGGACCAAGAATGGCCTCGCGAAGATAGTAGTCCTCCAGGCTGGGCTGCTTGCCGGTGCCGGTGCAGACATTGACGAAAGTGCGTCCGTCGCTCGAGACGTGCCTCTTCACCGCCGACCATGTGGTCTCAAGGCGGGTGCGCCATCCATCCTCCTGGATCCAGCCCTCGTCGAGGGCGACGGCGATGGCGTAGCCGATCATGCAGGTGGCGGTCAGCTCGGCGTAGCTGTCGGGACGATCGACCACCTGATGCCACATCCCGTCGCCGTCCTGGTGCGGGGCGAGGGCGGCGAGGTGGTCGCACAGGGCATCCCGCATCTCGCCGTAGCCTTCGCGGCTTTCGGGGAATTGCTGCAATGTCAGGGCGAGCCCGAGGGCGGGAAAGCCGTTGCCTCGCCCCCAGGCCGCCTCGTCGAGGGGCGAGTGGCGGTAGAGGCCGTCGGGCCGTCGGCAGAGCCCGGCGATGAAGCGGAAATTCCGCAGGGCCTGGTCGAAGTGGCGCCCGTCTCCGGAAATCCGCCCGGCATGGGCGAGGACCGGGCTCGCCATGAAGACGGCGTCGCTCATCTCGTTGTGGGTCGGCATGGCCTCGAGCGGCTCGCCCGCCGCGTCGAAAGCCATCTCGGCGACGGCGAGGACGCGCTCCCTCGCCCAGGGCTCGTCGATCCTGGCGTAGAGAAGGGTGCCGGCGATCTCTCCGCCGTTTTTGGGGAGGGCGGGACTTTTCTCCAGATGGGCTTCGGCCAGCTCCGCAGCTCGGTGGGAAAGGCCTCCCTCGGCCCGGGCGATCACCGCGAGGGCTTCGATATAGGAGCCGGAAAAGCGGTCCCCGTAGTGCGTAGCGGCCTGGGCGAGCAATTCGGCGGGACCGCGCTCGACGCGAGCGCGCATCTCGTCCTTCGCAAGGGGCAGGCCGGTCGTGGTGTGGGGCAGGACGACCGGCTCCGGGCGATCGAGGAAGGCCTCGACCAAACCCACCCCGGCGGGCGCGTGCTGTCGCAGGGCTTCGCCGAGGGCCCGGCCTTCAGGCGTGTCGGGCACGAAGACGGCGTCCGGCGCGGTCAGTCCGATCCAGCGCCAGATGACGTGGGCGGAGGCTTGCTCCGGCGCGAAGGCGGGACCGGTCGGCGGGAAGGAGGCGGTGTCGAGCGGAGCGACGAGACCGAGCCGGTTTTGGTCGGAGGAACGTTCCTTCGGGAACTCCCCACCGAAGTGGATGACCCGTTGGGAGGTGGAGGAGGATTCTTCCGCCCAGGCCAGTAGCGGCGAACCGGAGGCGTCGCGGCCGATGGGGAAGAGGCGGAAGCGGTTCCCGGCGGGTTGCAGGACGACGCGGTCGCCCACTCCGGCGCGGTCCATCGCCGCCCGGACGGTAGCGAGGGGCGCGGAGGCGGTGCCGTCGTTGCTGTCCGCGCCGCTTCCGGGATGGACGATCCAGTCGCGGGCGGAGGCACTTGTCAGGGCGAGGAGCAGCGTCGCGAAGATCGAAGCGAGTCGGGATAGGACGGAAGGCTCCGTTGTCGTGATCCGTGCTATCCGTGGAAATCTGTGAACGCCCGTGTCGAAAGCTTTAGCAGCGATTTGGAACACAGATGAACACGGATTTCCACGGATGACACAGATGCCTGTCCCTGCGCCCGTGCGCTTCGATTCGGATGCGTTCATGTTCGTTCGCGGTTCCACGCCATTCAGTCCCTAACCCTTCAGCAACGCCACCACTTCGTCCCTCAGCGCCGCGTTCGTCGCGAGGGCTTCGCCGCCGTCGATGCAGCCCTCGTTCCCTGACCAATCTCCAAAATAGCCTCCCGCCTCCTTGAGGATCGGAGGAAACGGCCCGCAGTCCCACACCGCCATGACCGGATCGACCATGATCTCGGCCCGTCCTGTCGCGACGAGGAGGTAGCCGTAGGCGTCGCACCAGCCGGCGTTGTAGTAGACGGCCCGCTGCAGGCGATCCCACGGCTCGCCCTTGCCGTTCCTTCCGAAATAGGCCGTGTCGATGTGGGCGCAGACCGCACGACTCAGCTCGGAAACCTCGGAGACGCGGGCGGGCTTGCCGTTCCACCAGGCCCCGTGCCCGGTCGCCGCGGAAACGGTCTCGTTCAACGCGGGGAAGTGGGCGCAGCCGACCTCCACCCTGCCACCGATCTCGAGGGCAAGGAGGACACCGTAGAGCGGCACGCCGTGGCTGAAGGACTTCGTGCCGTCGATGGGATCGATGAGCCAGCGGAACTCCGACCCGCCCGAGGACGCGCCGAACTCCTCCCCCACGATCTCGTGGTCGGGAAAGGCGTCCGCGATGCGGCGGCGGATGAGCGCCTCGGCTTCGCGGTCGGCCACGGTCACGGGCGTGTCGTCGGCCTTGAACTCGGGCCGCGCCGCGTCGGTGAGAAAATACTTCAGCGTCAGTTCGCCGGCTTCGCGGGCGGTGGTTTCGGCGAAACGGAGATAGTCTTGGAGCATTGACAGAGAGGGTCGGGTCAGGGCTGCTCGGGAGCGGAGGCGGCTTCGACCTTCACGCTCCCCGAAGGCGTCGCGTCGGCGTCGATGTCCTTCACCGCATATTGGATGCCGTCGAGGATGTGCTGAAGCGCGGCGCGGTCGGCGAAGGTGAGGTCGTTGTGGCCGAGGTTGGTGAAGAAGAGGCGGCCCTGGCCGACTTCGCGGCACCAGGAGACGGGCACGTCGACGTCGGCGGGTGCTTTGCCCAGAAGCTTGGGCGTCTCCTTCTCGTTCTCGATGGGCTTGCGGTTCTCGGCCTTCGCCATGTCGAGGCTGAGGAGGACGCGCAGCTTCTCGCGGCCCTGGAAATTCTCGGGCTTGTACCAGTAGATCTCGTCCCTGTGCCAGAAGCCCTTGCCCCCGAAGGCGGCGTTTAGGGGATGTCCTGGGTCCTCGACCTTGAAGGCCCAGGTGCCGCCCGCGTTCCAGGGATGGCCGTTGAAGATGCCGCCGATCAGGGCGATGCCTTCCTCCCATTCGTTGAAATTGTCGGCGGCGGCATGAAGACCGACGATCCCCTTCCCCTCTTGGATGTAGTCGAGAATGGCGGCGCGTTGCGCCTCGTCGGGATTCAAGGCGGTGGTGTTGTTGAAGACGATGGCGTCGTATTTCCCGAGGTTCTCCTTGGTGAAGACGTCGTATTGGTCGGCGAAGTCGGCGGAGAATGCCCCCGTGGCCTCCGCGATCTTCGCGAGAGCGTGGTTGGCGAAGGGAATGGAGGTGTGGATGAAGCCTTCGCAGCGGTAGAAGACGAGGATCCTGCGCGGCTCGGCCGGCTTTGCGGTCGCGGTCGGCAGATTCGCCTCGATCTGGGCCTTGTGCTCGTCGGTGGGGTTGGCCCCGAAGCGCTCGGCGGCTTTCTCCTCCCAGGTCTTGGGTTTCTCGGGGGCGGGATTCTGATTCTGCGCAGCGAGGAAGCAGACGGAGGCCAAGGTGCCAAGGGCGGCGAGGAGGGTGCGTTTGTTCATGAGAGAGGAGCCGATGCCGAATGTAGAGGCTGTCTGCGGGGAAGGACAAGATCAAAGGCCTTTTTTCGCCCGTTGGAAACGACTTTTCCGGTTGTCTCCATCCGAGGGGGACGCCGGTTCGGTCCCGACGGGTGCTGGGGGAGACGAGGAGGCTGGGGAAGCGGCTTGCGCCTTCGCCGGAACCTGGCGAACGGCGCGCTTCGCGAAGACGAAGGACGGCAGGAAGCGCGGCAGGCCCCAGCCCGTCCGCGTCACGAGGGCCTCGGCAAGGAAGAGGACGAGGATGGCGACGAGAAGGGGGGTGCGGATCGGTTCCTCGCTTGGAGCGGGCGGTCGGCGCCAGGCGGTGCCGAGGTCGAGAAGCTCCTCCCCGCCGCTCGCCCGTGAAGTCTCGCGCAATTCGGCGACGCGCTCCTCGTCGAACTGCCATTCGCTGTCCGATCCGACGACGACCGGGCCGATGGGAATCGCGGCATCGGCGACCTGGAGAGCGGCGCGCACGGGAATTCCTTCGTCCAGAGAGGTGGAGACGGAGTAATGTCCCGGCGCAAGACGCTCCCACACGAGTTCGCGGCGTCTTCCATCTCGATAGCCGCTCTGCACGACGACGCGCGGTGGAACGGCGGCAAGGCGGCCTTCCCAGGGATCGGCCTCGTAGAACAGGTCGAGGGACCACTCCGACCCGACAAGGCGATGCCGCACGCCGAGACCGGGAGGCACCTCGTCGCCCATAAGCCAACGCGCGAGCGTCTGGACGAAGTCGCCGTACTGCGGCCAGGCGCGAACGCGCTCGGAGAAATCGCCGCCAAGCGGGAAGGAGACCGCGGCGGTGCGGCCGATGCCGCGGCGACCGAAGGCGACGAGAGGCGCGGCGTAGCTGTCGGTGGAGACAAGAGCGGCCTCGTCCCCTTCCCGCAGGTAGCTGAGATTGTAGCCGTCGATTTCCGGAAGCCATTCCGCATCGCGGCGGGCGAGCTCGTACCAGCGGCCCGTCGAGGCGGTGCCGGTCGCTTCCTCGACGAACGAGGAACGCGCCACCGTCACGGTCTCCTGTGCGAAGAGGTTGGGCAGCTCGCCCGGAATCTCGGTGAAGAAGACGCGGCCGCCCCCGCGGCTCGCGATGTCCTCCAGCAGCTTTGCGTCGGGATCGCTCCGACCGCCCAGGCCGATGACGCTGACGGTGGTGCCGGCGGCCCGCATCTCGTCGATCAGCGCGACGTAGTCGCCCGGCTCCTCGGAATCGGAGGCGTCGCTGAAGAGGATGAGGTGCCGCTGGCCGAGAGGCGCGTTCTTCAGTACCTCCCACGCGGCCTTCATGCCTTCGTAGACGAAGATCCCGCCGCCCATGGACTCGACGCGGCGGATGCGCGAGATCAGATCGCCCCGGCTCTGGCCGACGTTGAGAAGCGGGGCCACCTGATGGGCCTGGCTGTCGACGGCGTAGACGGACACCGCGTCCATGCTTCCGAGCAGCTCCACGGCACGCGCCGCGCCCTCGTTCGCAAGCTGCATCTTGGTGTGTCCGCTGGGAGTCGTCGCCCCCATCGAGCCGGAGCGGTCCATGACGATGGCCATGGCCACGCCGAGCTTGCGGTGCTCGCTCTTCAGCTCCATCGAGACGGGCAGGAGCGGATCGACGGCGGACTCGTAGTAACCGCCCGATCCGAAACTGCGATGGCCCCCGGCCATGAGGAGACCGCCGCCCTGGTCATGGACGAAGAAGGGCAAGGCGCCGAGAAAGTCGCCCGGCAGCTCGTAGGCGGGAACATTGTTGAGGATCACCGCCTTCGCTCCCGTGAGAACGCCGGGATTCAAGGACAGCGGGTTGTCGGCCACGGGGACCTCGAAGCCCTGCGCCCGCAGGACGGAGGCCAGAGGATCGTCCCGGTAGGCGGTGACAAGAAGGAGGCGAGGTCCTGCGGCGACCTCGATCCAGCGCTCGCGGCGGTTGTTCCCCGGATGGGCGTCGCCCTTCGGCGAAATCGCGACGGCGTAGCGATGCCCGCCCGGCTCGGCGATGCGATCGGAGAAGCGGAAGCGCCCGAGACCACCTTCCACCTCGATCTCGCCCTGATAGAGGCGGCTTTCCTCCCGGAAAATCTCGATCGGCACGGTTCCGTCCGGCATTCCGGCGACGGCGACCTCGACGACAAAGGGTTCGCCGAGCTGCACCCGTGCCGGCATTTCAACGGAGGCGACGCGCCAGTCCGCGCGGTCCGGCGAGCGGACGAGGCGGTAGTCGAGAGGCACACCCGCCCCGATCAGCTTCGCGGACACGTCGGCGAGAGGTTCGGTGCTGTAGCCGTCGGTGAAGAGAAGGATGCGGTTGTGGCGCTCCGCGTCCATGCGGGCGAGCGCTTCGTGGAGGGCGAGCGCGGTGCGGGTCCGGTCACGGTTGCCCGGGTAGATCGCCCCTTCGCTTCCGCCCGAAGGCATCACCTCCGCGGCGTAGTCGAGAACATGGAGCCGATGGCTTTCTCCGGGACGGGAGCGCTCCAGGAGAGTGCGCCACTCCAGCTCTCCCGCATCGACGAGATCCTGGGCCGAGCGGGAGCGGTCGAATAGCACCCAGAGGTCGATGCCCCCTGACTTCAGGACCACGCGGGGATCGCAGAGCAGCAAGGTCAGGAGCAGGAGCAGGAGGATCCTCAGGGGCTGCCACAATTCCAGACGACGGAACCACCATCCCGCGAGCAGCCAGATCGGCAGAAGAATGAGAAACTGGGGGGCGGCGAGAGTCATGCCGGGGGAATCCGGGACACTCTAGGACCTGCCCGGCGCGAGAAAAGCCGAAAATGCCGTGCAGGCAGCCCGTCGAAGCGCTGCTAGACGGTATACAATTGCCATTGCGAGTCCGAGGGAACCGGTCCACGGTTCGCCCATGTCCTCACTGGAACACAAAACCGCTCTCGTCACCGGTGGAGGCTCGGGCATCGGCCGGGCCATCTCCGAAACCTTCGCCGCCGCCGGCGCCTCCGTCGGCATCCTCGACCTCGACGAAACCGCCGCCGGCGAAACCGTCGCCGCCATCGCCGCGTCCGGCGGCAAGGCCCAGTTCCTCCGGTGCGACGTCTCCGACGCCGCTTCGGTGCAGGCCGCCGTGGACGGGGCCAAGGCCGCCTTCGGCAAGATCGACATCCTCGTGAACAACGCCGGCATCGCGAACATCGGCACCGCCACGACCACGAGCGAGAGCGACTTCGACCGCGTCATGAAGGTGAACGTGAAGGGCGTCTATCTCTGCCTCCAGGCCGTCCTCCCCGAGATGATCGCGGGCGGAGGCGGCGTCGTGCTGAACCTCTCCAGCATCGCCGCGATCACCGCCCTGCGGGACCGCTTCGCCTACTCCGCCAGCAAGGGTGCGGTCCACACCATGACCCTCTCCATCGCCGCCGACTACCTCCAGCACGGCATCCGCTGCAACGCGATCTGCCCCGCCCGCGTCCACACGCCCTTCGTCGACGGCTACCTCGCGAAGAACTATCCCGACAACCGCGACGAGATGTTCGAGAAGCTCTCCAAGGTGCAGCCCATCGGCCGTATGGCCCGCCCCGACGAAGTCGCCAAGCTCGCCCTCTACCTGTGCAGCGACGACGCCTCCTACATCACCGCCCAGACCTTCAACATCGACGGCGGCTACCTCAATCTCCGCAACTGAATCCGAATCCACCGCCTCTCCCATCCTGCCGATGAAAACGCTCGCCCTTCTCTCCGCCCTCGCCCTTTCCGCCATCCCCCTCCTCGCCGCGGACTCCGTCCACGAATTCAAGGTCAAGGACATCCAGGACAAGGAGGTCGACCTCTCCGCCTACAAGGGCAAGGTGCTGCTCATCGTCAACGTCGCCTCGAAATGCGGGGCGACGCCCCAGTACGACCCGCTCCAGGCCATCCACGCGAAGTATGCCGACAAGGGCCTCGTCGTGATGGGCTTTCCCGCGAACAACTTCGGCGGACAGGAGCCCGGCAGCGACGCCGAGATCGCCGAATTCTGCACGTCGAAATACAGCGTCGAATTCCCCATGTTCTCGAAGGTCTCCGTCAAGGGCGAGGACAAGGCCCCGCTCTTCGCCTATCTGACCACCGCCGCGAACCCCGACAAGCAGGGCGACATCGGCTGGAACTTCGAGAAGTTCCTCGTCGGCAAGGACGGCAAGCTCCTCCACCGCTTCGGCACGCGGACGAAGCCCGATTCCGACGAAGTCGTCGCCGCCATCGAGAAGGCGCTCGCGGAGTGACTCCGCCCCTCCCCTTCCGCAGCACGGCCATGCGCCTCCCGACGCTCCTCTGCCTCGCGCTGCTCCTCGGGCATCCCGCTGCCTTTTCGGGACTGCTCGGCCAAGAGGTGGGCGCGCCGGAGGGTATGGTGGAGATCCGGGACATCCCCTACCGCCCCGATCCCAAGGCCAAGCCCGACCTCTCGCAACACGAGCGCTGCCAACTCGATCTGCGTCATCCGAAGGATACGAAGGGATTTTCCACCGTGATCTGGTTCCACGGAGGCGGCCTGACCGCGGGCAAACGCGCGTTCCCCGAGATCAAGGATCCCTCGATCGCCCTCGTCTCGGCCGGCTACCGCCTCTCGCCCGAGGCCATCCTGCCCGACATCCTCGACGACGCTGCAAGCGTGGCCGCCTGGACCTTCCGCCACATCGCCGACTACGGCGGAGATCCCGGCAAGGTCTTCATCGCCGGACATTCCGCCGGCGGCTACCTCGCCGCCCTCGTGGGGATGGACGGGCGCTGGATGGAGGCCAAGGGCCTGTCGCACCGGCAATTCGCCGGCATCGTTCCCGTCAGCGCGCAGATGACGACGCACTTCCACGTGAAGAGGCTCAGGGGCGACACCGGAGAGGCCCTCCGTCCCCTGATCGACGAGTTCGCGCCCCTCTATCACGTCTCCAAAGCGCTGTCGCCCATCTGCCTCGTCGTCGGCGACCGCAAGATCGAATTCAAAAGCCGCGTCGAGGAGAACGACCTCATGGCCGTCACCTTGCGCCATCTCGGCCATCCCCTGACCGAATACCACGAAGTGCCCGGCGAGGACCACGGCTCCATCGGCCCCGCCTCGGCCCCTTTCATCGAGGCCTTCGTGAAGCGCGTGCTCAAGGAGCAGGGCCGGACGAAACCGGAACGGTCCGCCAGCGAACGGCCGTGAAGGGCACTCCCCCTCCGAAAGGATTGGGCCGATAAGAAAAGCAAAAAGCGGGAAGGCTTTTTCTTCTGCGGACGTGGGAAGGAATGCTCATTCCTTGAGGCGAATGGCATGTCCCGCAGGCTACGGAGGCGCGTCTGGCTCCATTGGAAGCGGAGAGCGCGTTCGGCCGTCCATTCCGCATTCGGCGCGGCACTCCATGGCCCGAAAGCTCTCCGAGACCGCCTTGAATGCGTGATTTGTTCGAGCGAACGGCAGACGTAACTTGTCAAAGCCCCTGCCCACGTTCCACTCGCCCTCTCCAGCCATGACCCACGACCGCCGCGCATTCCTCAAAGGCCTCGGGGCCGCCGTCGCCCTGCCGTCCTTCGAGACCTTCTTCAGCACCTCCGCCGCCCACGCGGCCGCGAAGGGCCTCGCCACCACCGCGACCGGCGCTCCCTTGCGCACCGCCTTCCTCTACAAGCCGAACGGCATGAACATGGAGAAGTGGGCGATCTCCGGCACGGGATCCGACTTCTCTCTCGCGGCGACCCACGAGCCCTACGCGAAGTTCAAGGAGCATCTCCACGTTTTCGGCAATCTCGCCCACCTCAACGGCACCGGCGGTCCCGACGGAGCCGGCGACCATGCCCGCGCCAATGCCACCTTCCTCACGGGGACACGTCCGCGCAAGACGGCCGGGGCCGACATCAAACTCGGCGTCTCCGTGGACCAGGTCATCGCCAATGCCGTGGGCGACAAGACGCGCTTCTCCTCCCTGGAGCTCTCCTGCGACGGCATCCGCAAGAGCGGGATCTGCGATTCGGGCTATTCCTGCGCCTACCAGTTCAATCTCTCGTGGCGCTCGGACACCACGCCGATGACCCCCGAATCGAATCCCCGTCACGTCTTCGAGCGCCTCTTCGGCGCCGGTCCGAAAGGCGAGCGGGAGAAGAGCTTCGCCCTGCGCAACCAGCGCCAGCGCTCCATCCTCGACTTCGTGATGGAGGACGCGAAGGTTTTGAACCACCAGCTCGGCCGCAACGACCAGCTCAAGCTCGACGAGTACATGACGGGCGTGCGCGAGATCGAACGCCGCATCGAGAAGGCGGAGAAATTCGGTCTGCCCGACGATCCCGGCATCGAGGCGCCTTCGGGCGTGCCCGGCAGCTACGAGGAGCATGTCCGCCTGATGATGGACATGCTGGTGCTCGCCTTCGAGACCGATTCGACCCGGGTCGCCACCTTCCTTCTCGCCCACGACGGCAGCAACCGCAGCTTCAAGGAGATCGGCGTGCCGGACGGACACCATTCCATCTCGCACCACCAGAACAACCCCGAGGCCCTCGACAAGCTCGCCAAGATCGACCTCTTCTACTCGCGGCAGTTCGCCTACTTCCTCGAGCAGCTCCAATCGCGCAAGGACGTGGATGGAAACTCGCTGCTGCACAACTCGATGGTCGTCTGGGGCAGTGGGCTCGCCGACCCCGACCGCCACCGCCACACCGACCTGCCCATCGTCCTCGCCGGCCACGGCGGCGGGGCGATCCAGACCGGTCTGCGGAGCGAACTCGCGCCGGACACCCCGATGAGCAACCTCTTCCTCAGCCTCCTCGACCGCGTCGGGGTCAAGGAGGAGCGCTTCGGCGACTCGACCGGACGGCTCTCCCAGATCGGGTGAGGTCGCTGGCGATCCCGGGCAAGGCAAGGAGAGACTTTCCCAAGCCTTCCATCGGGATAAGCGGGGCCGGGGTAGGCTCTGTGTCTTGGCATCCCATCCCTCTCGTGAACGCGCTCGCTCTCCCCTGTTTGGCCGAAATCGAGGCCGCCGCAGAGCGGATCCGCCCGCATGTCCCACCGACGCCAGCCTACCGCTGGCCCTTGCTCGAATCCGCTCTCGGTGCCGAAGTCTGGATCAAGCACGAGAACCACACTCCCGTCGGTGCCTTCAAGATCCGCGGCGGGCTGGTCTATCTCGACGAACTGAAGCGTCGCGAGCCGGACACATCCGGCGTCATCGCCGCGACCACCGGCAACCACGGCCAGTCCATCGCCTACGCCGCGCGGGAGCATGGACTGCGGGCCGTCATCGTCGTGCCCCACGGCAACAATCCCGAAAAGAACGCCGCGATGCGCTCGCTCGGTGCGGAACTGGTCGAGCATGGCCGCGAGTTCCAGGAAGCGCTGGAATTCTCCCGCGAACTCGCCGCCCGCGAGGGATTGCACCCCGTGCCGTCCTTCCATCCCTGGCTCGTCCGCGGCGTCGCGACCTACGGACTGGAACTCTTCCGCTCCGTTCCCGACCTCGACGCCGTCTTTGTCCCCATCGGGCTCGGGTCGGGTTTCTGCGGGATAGCCGCCGCGCGCGAGGTGCTCGGCTTGAAGACGGAGTTGATCGGTGTCGTCTCCGCCCAGGCCCCGGCCTACGCCTTGTCGTTCCGTCAGGGGAAACTCGTCGAAGAGCCGAGCCGCACCCGCGTGGCCGAGGGGGTCGCCTGCAAGACGCCGAATCCCGAAGCCCTCGCGATCATCCAGCACCACGCCCGCGACATCGCGACGGTGGGCGACGACGAAGCCATCGCCGCCATGGGCGATTTGCTGCGCTTCACCCACAACCTCGCGGAAGGCGCCGGAGCCCTCGCCTGGGCTGCCTTGAAGCAAAGACCGGATACATGGCGCGGCAAGCGCGTCGCCTGCGTCCTCAGCGGAGGCAACGCCAGCACCGCCCTGATGCGCGAAGCGATGGAACGGTAAAAAGGAAGATGATAGTTGAGGGCTGAGAGTTGAGAGTCTCGGAATCAGAAAGGAGCGGCTTGCGCCGATACCCGACGGGTGAGTCCAGATTCCGGTGCAAGCAGCTGATTTCCACCCTCTCAACTCTCAACTCTCAACTACCAACTATCGACATGCCCAAGCTCGCCGCCTTCCCGAAAGCCTTCATGCAGGCCCTCTGCAAAGACGGAAGCATGACCGTCTCCGAGTGGATCCGCCTCGCTTCGACTCTCGAGGTGGAGGGACTCGAATGGTATGCGGGCTTTCTCGAAATGGCCGATGAATCGAACTGGGCGCGCTTCCGACGCGAGGTCGAGGACACGGGACGGACCATCCCCATGATGTGCTGCTCGCCCGATTTCACCCATCCCGATGCCGCCTTCCGCGACCGGGAGATCGCCAAGCAGAAACGCTGGATCGACATGACCCATGCGCTCGGTGGCTCCTACTGCCGCGTCCTCAGCGGCCAGCGGCGGCCCGAGCTCTCCATCGACGAGGGCGTGAAGCTCGCCGCCGACTCCATCCAGACCTGCCTCCCCTACGCCGCCGAGCGGGGCATCGTCCTCATCCTCGAAAACCACTACAAGGACGACTTCTGGGAATATCCCGAGTTCGCCCAGCGGATGGACGTCTTCTGCCAGCTCGTGGGGGCGGTCGGGCATCCGAACTTCGGCGTCAACTACGATCCCAGCAACACCTACCTCGCCGGGGAAGATCCGCTGGAGCTGCTCCGGCGCGTCTCCCATCGCGTCGTGACGATGCACGCGAGCGACCGCTATCTCGCGGAAGGCACGATCGAGGATCTCCGCCGCGAGGAGGGCGGCGCACAAGGCTATGCCAAACGCCTTCGCCACGGCGAGATCGGGAAAGGCCTGAACGACTACGACGCGATCTTCTCGGAATTGAGGAGCAAGGGCTTCGACGGCTGGATCAGCATCGAGGACGGCGTCGACGGCATGGAGCAGCTCGAGCGGAGCGTGGCGTTCCTCCGGAGAAAGATCGCGGAGCACTGGGGAGCGGATCCTTCCGGCGAAGCCGGGGGCTGTGAATGAGGGATCGTTCCCGACATCGCCAGCACTCTGCGGCAGGCTTGGCCGTGACATGGGCTACCAGGCCATCGGCGTCGAGTCCGTGAGAATTTCGACGAATGCCGCTTGAAGCGCCGCACGGGAGAAGTTCTCACGAATTTGCCTACGGCTATCCGCTGCGCGTATTCTCTACGGCATCATTCGACGGTCTCTCCGCAATCCGAAACAACGCTCCCAGATCATTTCACCTCGACCGCGCCTTTGATGAGGCGGCAGAATTCCTTCTTCGTCGCGGTGTGGTGCGTTCCCTTGGAGGGATCGGACGGGTCGAGCTTCTTGTATTCGACCGAAAGCCGTTCGAGATGGACGATGCGGTAGAGTTCGACGCCCTGCTGCCAGAGTTGGTTTTGATGGAGTCTCATGCGGAAGATTATCTCACGCCGACGTAGACGCGGTGGATCGGCTTCTTGGCGCGCTCGTGCGCCTTGATGGCGTGGCGCTCCGTCCGGAAGCCGTCGCGCTGGAGCCGTCGCTCGAAAGCCGGTTCCTCCCCTGCCGCCCAAAAGGCGACGCGCCCCCCGGGACGCAGGGCTTCCCGGATCGTGGCGAACCCGCCGCGCCCGTAGAGGCGGCGGTTCTGCGGCTGCACCAGCGAGGTCGGCCCGTTGTCGGTGTCGAGAAGAATGCCGTCCCATTTCGACTCCTTCCCCATCGCGGCGGCCTGGATGCGGTCGTGGACGTCGCCCTCGTGGACGGCCACCCGGCGGTCGTCGAGCAGGGCACCGTTCAAGGCCTCGAGATGCTCGCGGTTCCAATTCACGACTTCGGGCAGCAGCTCCGCCACGACGACCTCCCATCCCGGCCCCGCGAGTTCGAGAACGCGGCGGAGGCTGTAGCCGAGGCCGAGGCCGCCGATGAGAATCCTCGCCTTGGGGAAGGCGTTTTTGTCAGGACACGCCAAGTCGGAGAGGACGCGCTCGGAAAGCGTCCAGGTCGAGCTCATCAACTGCGTTCCGTCGAGCTTCAGGAAATAGTCCCCGTCGTGTTCGTGGAGGGAGAACTTGGAGCCGTCCGGCGTGCGGACTTCGCCGAGAGTCAGGGTGGGCTTCATCGGAAAAGGAAACTCTCAGTTCAGCTTCTTCACCCGGAGGTACCGGTATTCCATCTGTCCCCGGTCGCCTTCCAACCCGATGAAGCGCTTCGGGGGAAGCGGCATCGCCTCCTCGAGGACTTCGCCGTTGCAGGTCGCCCGGGCCTTGCCGCCGCGGACCGTCACCACCAGTTCGTTCCAGTCCTGCGCCCGGTAGCGCTGGAGATCCTTGTAGGGACCGGCGAGGGGATAGTCGCGGCACTGCAACTGGGAACGCCGGAAAACCGGCCCGTCCTCGCTTCCTGGCGCGGGGTGGAACAACACGCCGCTGTCGGCGTTCGGCGTGGCGCGGAACTCGAGCTTGAGGACGAAGTCGCCGTCGAGGGCTTCCGTCGTCCACAGATGCTGGATGCGGCGCCCCCCCGGATGCGCCTTCACGACGAGACGTCCGTGGATCGCCGCGAAACGCCCGTCGTCGCTTTCGGTCCTGCCATCGAAGGTCACCGCCTCCTTCACCTCGATCTCCACCGGCGCGTCGGGCGGGAGAGGCCTTGCCGTCTGCTTGCGCGGCGGCGTCGGCAGGTACCCCCAGCCCGTCAGATCCTTCCCGTTGAAGAGACTGACGAACCCCTCTTCCATAGGTGACCCGACCCTCTCGGTCTCAAGGAAGCCAAGCGTCGCGAGAATCGGACGCAAGGCCGCCGCCCAGCGGTCGTATCCCGCCGCATTGAGATGGAGGAGATCGCCGAACCACTTCGGATCGGCCTCGCCATCCGGACCGGCGAAGAGCGTCCATGTGTCGAGCACCGTCACCTGCCGGTTGCCTCTCGCCAGGCCGGCGTAGAGCCGGTTCAACTCCTCGATCCTCTCCCGGGGACGCTGCTTCTCCGGCGAACTCGGAAAGACGAGACAAAGCACCACCGGAATCTCCGGATCATGAGCCCGGATCTCGCCAAGGATCTGCCCCATGTTTTCCGCCGCGATGGCCGGCTCGAGTCCCACCTCGATGTCGTTCGTGCCCATGAGCATGACGAGGGCGGCCGGATTCAGCGAGAGCACGTCCTCCTGCAGGCGGATTCGCATTCCCCGCGTCGTGTCTCCCCCGATGCCACGGTTTGCGCTCTTCATCCCGGGAAAACGGTCCGGCAGCGTCCTGCCCCAGCCTTGGGTGATGGAATCGCCGAAAAAAACGACCGCCCCTTGGTCGGCTTCGACCTGGCTCGCCCATTTCGCCCTCATCTCCGGCCATCGCTTCATCAATCCCTCGTAGCGCCGCAACGGCCCGGCCCCGGGCAGGGTCGCCTCCGCTTCCAGCGAGGGGAACGCGAACGGATCCTGCGCCGTCCCCGAGACGGCGAGCAGGGAGAGGGCGAATCCGAAGCCAAGGGAGAAGGCAGTCTTCATGGGCCGGAGAGTAAGTCTCCCGGCCGATGGCGGCAAACGGGAATCGGGCGCAGGGCGAATCCCTCCGGAGAGCGCACCGACGCGGCCTCTTGTCTCCTCCCCGAATCGCGGCTACCTTCCGCCCCTCCCATGCCGAAAGTCTATTTCAGAACCTTTGGTTGCCAGATGAACGAGCGCGACACGGAGCAGGTCGCGCAGATGTTCGTCGAGCGCGGTTTCACGGTCACGCCGAAGCCGGACGATGCGGACGTCCTGCTCATGAACACCTGCTCGGTGCGCGACCAGGCCGAACAGAAGGCGCTGGGCAACATGCGGCATCTCGGCAAGTTCCGGAAGCGCAATCCGCGCCTCGTCTTCGGGATGATGGGCTGCATGGCCCAGAGCCGCGGCAGCCAGCTCCTCGAGGAGGTGCCCCATCTCGACCTCGTGGCGGGCACGCAGAAATACCACCGCGTCGTCGACCACTGCGTCGAGCTGATGCGCGCCAAGGAGGAGGCGGAGATGGACGATCTGCGACGCCCCATCGTCGATGTCGAGGAGGAGGAAGGCTCGCAGAACACCATCCGCGACCACGTCGCGAAGGACTACGGCGTGAGCGAGTTCGTCAGCATCATGCAGGGCTGCAACATGAAGTGCAGCTTCTGCATCGTGCCCTACACCCGCGGACCCGAACGCGGCCGTCCCATCGCCGAGATCGTCGCGGAATGCCGCCGCCTGGCGGACCACGGCGTGCGCGAGGTGACCCTGCTCGGGCAGATCGTGAACCTCTACGGCCGCCACGAGTTTTCCAAGATCGACGGGAAAAGCCCCTTCGTGCAGCTTCTCGAAGCCGTCCACGGGATCGACGGGATCGAGCGCATCCGCTTCACCTCCCCCCACCCCATCGGCTACAAGGAGGACGTGATCGAGGCCTTCACCTACCTGCCCAAGCTCGTCGACCACGTCCACTTCCCGATGCAGTCGGGGTCGGACCGCATCCTCAAGCTCATGCGCCGCCCCTACAAGGCGGAGAAGTTCCTCGAGATCTGCGAGCGGATGAAGGCGGCCCGCCCCGGCATCGCCATCACCACGGACATCATCGTCGGATTCCCCGGCGAGACGGAGGAGGACTACCTCGAGACCAGGAAGGCGGTCGAAACGGTGCAGTTCGACCAGGCCTTCGTCTTCCGCTACTCGCCGCGCAAGGACACCCCCGCCGCGGCGATGCCCGACCAGCTTCCCGAGCGGGTCAAGGAGGAGCGCAACCAGGATCTCCTCGCCCTCGTGGACTCCATCGTCGAGCGCAAGAACCACGCCCAGGTCGGCACGACGCAGGAGGTGCTCTGCGAAGGACCGAGCCGCTACAACGCCGAACGCCTCTCCGGGCGCACCCGGACGAACCGCATCGTCATCTTCGACGGCGACGCGCAGCGCATGGCCGGCCAGCTCTTCGACGTGCAGATCACGGAGAGTTCGGGCTACACCCTCTACGGCGATCCCGTGCTGCATCCGGTCTTGCAAATGGCCGATTCGGTCGGAACCTGAGCGTCTCCTTCCCCCATGCAGGCGCTCTACAATCTGCTCTACGAGCCGGGACTCCCATTGAAGCTGATGGGGCTCCTCGTCGGTCTCTGGCTCGTCGCCTCCCATGCCTTCGCGCTGGCGAAGCCGGATCTCGTGAAACCCTGGCTGACGCGCTTCCCCCGCAACGAGCAGGTCGGCACCGTGCTCGTGGTGATCGCCTTCGCCTGGTCCTTCGTCATCTGGACCTGCATGGATCTCGGCGAGTTCTTCCGCTTCGAGCGCCCCGTGCAGCTCCTCATCGCCGGGATGTGCGTGGGAGTGATCGTCTACGTGAAGGAGTTTCTCGCCGTGAGGGCCCTCGGCTTCCTCATGATCCTCGCCGCGGCGCCGATGCTGGAGTCGGCCTTTCTCAAGGATCCCCAGTCCCGTCTCCTCCTCGTCGCCTTCGCCTACGCCCTTGCCCTCGCCGGCATGTTCTGGGTGGGCATGCCCTACCTCCTCCGGGATCTGATCCGCTGGGTGCTCGACAAGGAATCCCGCTACAAGTTTGGAACCGCCGCCGGTGCGGTCTACGGCCTTGTCATGATGGTCTGCGCGCTGCTATGGTGGTGAAAACCGCCTTGTCGCCGCCCGTCCGTCGCCGATGACCTCCAACGCCTTCTTCACCGTCCTCCGCTGGAGCGCCGGCGGAGCCCTCCTCTGGAGCGCCTGGTATCTCGCCACGCAGGGACAGGAGGAAGCCATCGACCTGCCCCGCATCCTCCTCGGGGCAGGTGCCTTCCTCGTCGGGATCGTCCTGCTGTGGCCGACGCTGTTCCATCTCGCGACGCGCCCCTTTCTCTCCCTGATCGACCTCGTCTTCTCGCCCGGCGGGCGGCTCGGGAAACCCGTGCTGAACCTGAAGCTCCCCATGCACTACCTCAACGAGGAGCGCTACGACGAGGCCTCCGCAGAGTATCTGAAAATCCTCAAGCACCATCCCCGGGAACCGGAGGCCTACGAAAAGATGATCTGGATCGAATCGCAGATCCGCCGCCGTCCCAAGGAGGCGATGAAATGGCTCCGCCGGGCGAAGCGGCGTCGCGTCTCCCTCGACGAGCGCCTCGTCGAGCTGGCCCGCCGCCACTCGAGGGAATGATGCGATCCCGACGGTCGCCGGCGGCGGCATGTCCGGAGGGAGTGGAGAGGCATGCTCCTGCGTCGTCCCAGGAGCTTCGGCGGGCACGCGGGAGCGTCGTGCCCCTCCAGCGCTGACGCGCTCGCCGGACTGACCGCAGGCGGCGAAGCTGGCTGTCCTGACGTGTGCCCCATGCCACGTCTGGACGGGCATCCCCTTCCCCCGCCCGCCTCCCATCAAAAAAACGAAAAACGCCGCAGCCCGGGGGCTGCGGCGTTTCGAAAGAGATGGACTGGATGGGAAACCGATCAGGCCGTCGGGACCGTCGCGATCGTCTTGGAGACGCGGGCGACCACTTGATAGGGGTCGGCCTGCGAATTCGGACGGCGGTCTTCGAGATAGCCCTTGTAGCCGTTGTTCACGAACGAATGCGGAACGCGGATGGAGGCTCCGCGGTCGGCCACGCCGTAGCTGAACTTGTCGATCGACTGAGTCTCGTGGAGGCCGGTGAGACGCAGATGGTTGTCCGGTCCGTAGGCGGCAATGTGCTCGTCGCGGTATTTCTCGAAAGCGCCCATGAGGGATTCGAAATACTCCTTCCCGCCCGTCTCGCGCATATACTCGGTGGAGAAGTTGCAGTGCATCCCCGATCCGTTCCAGTCGCCTTGGAACGGCTTGCAGTGGAACACGACGTCGACGCCGTACTTCTCGCAGATGCGCGCCAGGAGATAGCGGGCCACCCAGATCTGATCGGCGGCGGTGCAGGCCCCCTTGCCGAAGATCTGGAATTCCCACTGGCCCTTCGCCACCTCGGCGTTGATGCCTTCGTGGTTGATCCCGGCCGCGATGCAGACGTCGAGATGCTCCTCGACGATGGAGCGGGCCAAGTCGCCGACCTGCTTGCCCCCGACACCGCAGTAGTATTCGCCCTGCGGATCGGGATAGCCCGCCTGCGGCCAACCGAGGGGGCGGTTGTCCTGGAAGAGGAAGTATTCCTGCTCGAGCCCGATCCACAGCCCCGGATCGTCGGGAATGGTGGCACGGGAGTTCGAGGGATGGGGGGTGGTGCCATCGGGCATCATGACCTCGGCGAGGACGATGAATCCGTTCGTGCGGGTCGCGTCGGGGTAGAGGGCGACCGGCTTGAGCATGCAGTCGGAGCTTTTCCCCTCGGCCTGGCGGGTGGAGCTGCCGTCGAATCCCCACAGCGGGCAGTCGGCGAGGGTGAAGGAGGCGGGGTCGCCGTCCACGATCTTCGTCTTCCCGCGGAGGTTCGGGGTGGGCTCGTATCCGTCCAACCAGATATATTCGAGTTTGAGTCTAGCCATTGTCTTTTCGTTTTATTTTTGGATTCGAAGCCTTGCAACTGCCTGAGCGTCCGACGCCTTACAGATCGTGTACTTCGGGTTGAGGAACCGCTTGCCTAGAAAAGCAAGTTCCATGCCATTTGTCAACAATATCGCTCAACAATTCCGAAGTCCCCCCCATCACTGCCGGCATCCCTCGAGGAGCAGGTCGAGGAAGCTGGCAATGCCGAGGAGGGCGGACTTGTGCTCGCCCTCGTCCAGAATCGCGAGCCGGTCGCGGGCCTGCCCGACGAGCTCGCGGCCGGTATCGACCGCCGCCTCGATCGCCCCGACGTAGTCGGCGATGTTGGCGAGGGCGGAGAGGTCGATCGGCTCCCGCTGGAGGAGAAGGCGGTTCAGCCGCTCCCGCTGCCGCTCCGTCGCCGAGGCGAGCAGGTTGAGAATGGGCAGGGTGAGCTTCCCTTTGTGCAGGTCGGTTCTCAGAGTCTTTCCGTATTCCTGCTCGTCGCCGATCAGATCGACGCAGTCGTCGTAGATCTGGTAGGCCGTCCCGATGTCGTAGCCGAAATCGCGCAGCGCCTCGCAGGTCCCCGTCGGCTGCCCGTTGAGCCGCGCCGCCAGCTCCATCGCCGAGGCGAAGAGGGCGGCCGTCTTCTTGCGGATGATGTCGAAATAGTCCTCGCGGCTCAGCTGCATGTCGAAGCGGCGCTGCGTCTGGATGATCTCTCCCGTGCAGACCTCGTTCGCGGCGATCGCCACCTTCCTTCCGACCAGGGTATCCTCGAACTCCGTCGAAAGCGCGAGAGCGTGGGCAAAGAGGCAGTCCCCGAGCAGCACGCTGAGCGCGTTGCCCCATTTGGCGTTCGCCGTGGGCGCCTGGCGCCGGATCGTGGCCCCGTCGATGATGTCGTCGTGGACCAAGGTCGCGACATGGATCAGCTCCAGAGTGACGGCCAGCTTGTGGTGGTCGTCCCTCACCCCTCCCGTCGCCCCGCCCGCCAGAAAGGCCAGAGCCGGGCGGATGCGCTTGCCCGAGGTGTTGAGAATGTAGGCGATATACGGCTCCACCGCCGGGTCGAATGACGACGCTTGCTCACGGATGCGGGACTCCACCCGGTCCAGCTCGGGGCGGAGGAAGGCGAACGGCGAAAGTTCGCTGCCATTCGAAGGATCCAGAGTCGCGGGATTCGCAGTCATGAAAGGACGTAAAGCCCCACTGAAGGAGCGGGACGAAGAATGTCAATCTACGATTGGGGCAGTCCGGCAAACGACGCGCCCCGCCTGGCGTTCGCCGCTTCCACCCTTTTCCGATTTCCCTTTCTCCCGAACGGATTCCGGCATCGCGCGATCACGCCACGCGAAGAAGTCGGGAAATACCTTTTGCAAGGCATCCGGCCCGGACCTACGCTCTCCCATGGAAAGATTTTACCTTGGTTTCGGGTTGGGCATGCAGGAGATGATCGTCATCTTCCTCATCGTCCTTCTCCTCTTCGGCGCGAAGAAAATCCCCGAGCTCGCCCGGGGCATCGGCAAAGGCATGGGCGAGTTCAAAAAGGCCAAGCACGAGTTCGAACGCGAGATCCACATGGGCGAGGAAGAGGGAAAACGCGAGTGGGACCGTGTGACCGAAGAACGCAAGCAGACTTCCGACACCGCGCCGAAAGACTGATCCATCGACGATCCGGCTTTTCCCGGGACCGCACCTCCATGCGCCCGATCCCCGCAAAGACCGCCGTGGCCCTCCCGGCGGTCTTCTTTCTTTTCCTCGCCATCGCCGCGGCCGAGGAAAGCGGGCCCGAGTCCGTCACCCTGGCCGTCTACAACCTCAAGAACTACCTCTCGATGGAACGCCGCCTCGGCGGGGAGCCCATCGCCGAGGCCCCCAAGCCCGAAAGCGAAATCCGTGCGGTGATCGAAGGCCTCGCCGCCATCCGTCCCGACCTCCTCGGCGTCTGCGAAATCGGCGACGACACTTTCCTGAGGGACCTCCAATCCCGTCTCAAAGCCGAAGGGATCGACCTACCCCACACCGAACTGGTGCGCGACGCCGCCGGCTGGAACCGCAACACCGCCTTCCTCTCCCGCTTTCCCATCGTCGCGACCCGCTCCCGCGACGACTACACCTACGAGCTCGCCGGTACGAGGCACGCCTTCCAGCGCGGCGTCCTCGACGTGAAAGTCGCCATCTCCTCCCGCTACCACCTCCGCTACATCGGGCTCCATCTCAAATCCAAGCGCGAAGTTCCCGAAGGAGACCAGGGGCTCATGCGCCTGAACGAGGCACGCCTCGCCCGGCAGCACATCGACCGCATCCTCGAGGCGGAACCCGGGGCCAATCTCATCGTCGCCGGGGACTTCAACGATCTCCGCAACGAAGCGCCGGTGAGAACGCTGCAAGGAGGCTTCGGCGGACAGGGCTACCTCACCGCCCTGACCCTGTCCGACGCCTTCGGATTCCGCTGGACGCACCATTGGTCCTTTGCCGATTCCTACGCCCGCTTCGACTACGTGCTCTACAGCCAAGGGATGAAAGGCGAGATCGACCGGAAAGCGTCGCACATCCATCATTGGGACAATTGGGACAAGGCCAGCGACCACCGTCCGCTCGTGGTCAAAATCCTGCCCAGGGACCGACCCGCCCCTGTCGAGAGCGCCGACGATCCGTGAACGGGAAGCGCCCCCAGGCCCCGTTCCACAAGCCGGACGGATATGGCGGCTCAGCGGCTTTCGCGAACCAGGAGCCGCTCCACCTCCTCCACGGGTACCGCGATGTAGGCCCGGGCGACACCGAGGGATTCCCATTTCGCCGCTTCGACGGCGGACGGATCGGGCACGAGGCGATTCATTCCCCACAGCCCGGACACGACCACCCCGTAGAAAACGAGACGGCTGCCCACGCGCTCCCGAAAGGTCAATCCCAAGGTGCTCACCCCTCGATTAGAGCAAGAAATGCGACTCCGTCCAGAAAATGAGTCCAATTTTTGAGAAAACTTCCACCCTTAACCCCTGTCCATCCGTCTTGAGGCTTCCTCCAATGTCCCTTAGACTGAAGCCGTGGATTCCGTCACCGCTCCTCCCTACCAAGTGCTGCTCTACTACCTCTACGTCGCCATTCCCGGCGCGGCGGACTACGTGGACCGACACCGGCGCCTCTGCGCCGACCTGGGACTGCGCGGACGCATCCTCGTCGGCGAAGAGGGCCTCAACGGAACCGTCTCTGGAGAGACGGCGGCGACGGAAGCCTACATGGAAGCCCTGCGGGACGATCCCCTCACCTCCGGTATCGTCTTCAAGGCCGATCCCAGCGACGGACATGTGTTCCCCAAGCTCTCCGTCAAGCTCCGTCCCGAAATCGTCACCCTCGGCCTGTCCCGCGAACACGACATCGATCCGAACGAGCTGACGGGCGAACGCCTTTCCCCCAAGGAATTTCTCGTCGCGATGCAGGAGCCGGACACCGTCCTCCTCGACGGACGCAACGACTACGAATCGGCCTTGGGCCGCTTCAAAGGCGCGATCTGTCCGCCTGTGGGAAATTTCCGGGATTTCCCCGCCTGGCTGCGCGAGCACCGAGACGAACTGCGCGGGAAGAGAATCCTCACCTACTGCACCGGTGGAATTCGATGCGAAAAGCTCTCGGGCTACTTGAAGAGCGAAGGCTTCGACCACGTCTGCCAACTCGAGGGCGGCATCGTCAGCTACGGCAAGGACCCGGAGGTGCAGGGCCGGGATTTCGAGGGGCTCTGCTACGTCTTCGACGAGCGCATCGGGGTCGAGGTGAACCGCACCGAGACGCGCCGCATCATCTCGCATTGCCGACACTGCGGAATCGAGGAGCTCCGCTACGCCAACTGTCGCCTGCCGGAGTGCAACGCGCAGATCTTCGTCTGCCCGGCCTGCCGGGAGAGCTACGGGCTGTATTGCGACGAAACCTGCCGGACGGCGCCATGAGGACGGTCCTGCTTTCGCTCCTGCTGCTCGTCTCCACCCCGTCGGATGCCGACGAATCCCCCTTCCCCATCGACGCCACCGTCGTGGGGAAAGTGGCCGACTCCCGCATGATGGTCCATCGCAAGCCGCGCACCACCCTCTTCTACGTCCGTCTCAAAATGGAAATCGAAGCGGTCGAAACGGGGGCCGAACGAGTCGGAGGGGCCCCCTTTCTCGACATCCGCTGCTGGCGCGAGGGAGAGGACGGCCACCTCCCGATCCCCGCCGACGGGGCGCGCTTCCGCGCCAGGCTCGCGTGGAACGAGGAAGGCTACTGGGTCCCTTCGGCGAAGGATTCCTTCGAACTTCTGGCCGGATCCGAGGCCCGCGTCTTTCCCGATCTGCCGCCCCGCCGCAGCAAGGCCGGCGCCATCGTTGGCGGGGCCTTCGGCCTGCTCGCGCTCGTCGCCACGGTCCTTCTCCGCTATCACGGCCGCCCACCCCGGGACCGAAGCTGGGGAGAGGCTCCATCCGAGGAAGCGCCTCCGGGAGCTGCGGACGACAGACAGGGGGATTGAGCATCCGCCATTCCTGTTCCAAGTCTAGCAGCCCCTTGTCTTCGCGGACTTGCCGAGTAGGATGCTTCCTCCCCCCGGCGCAACCTTCAGGCATTCCAGGATTCGCCTGGCTGATCGGATGAATCGAAAATTGCGGAACTACTGGTTTTGGCTCCGCCTCGCGATCGCCTTCGTGTGGGTTTATCAAGGCGGCTGGCTCAAGTTGATCGCGGTGGACCCACGCCATCTCTCCATCGTGGAGGCAGCGGTGCCTTTTGGGCAAGCCCGGCTCTGGATTGGGGTGATCGGAGTCTGTGAATGCCTCCTCTCCATCTGGTTCCTGACAGGGTGGAGGAGGCGATTGTGCGCCTGGATTCAGATCGCGGCTCTCGTGACGATGAACGCAGGAGGCATCCTCTCGTCGGGAGGAGACATCCCGGACCCGACGGGAATGGTGTTGATGAACGCCGTCTTCGCCCTCGCGATTCTTGGCGCGGGAGACGTCTGGAGAAATGGACGCGAATGACACGGCTTGGGACCGAGGCAGGCTTCGGGGCAACGGCGGTTCCGAAGTGATTTTCGGATTTCAGCACGAGGATGCCTCCGTCGAAGTCGCACTGCTGGCAAAAACCATGGGAAGGCGGGCGCTCTGCGTCGCCTCCGGAGGCGAAACCGCATTCTCCCTTCTCGCTGCAGGAGCACCGGAGGTCGTCGCCGTCGATGTGAATCCAGCCCAGCTTCAACTCATCGAGTCGAAGAAGGAGGCGATCCGGTTGGGCCGGCTCGACTGGATGGACGGGAACGCCCAGCAACTTCTCCGTTCAGCCTCCCTGCCTGATTCCACGGCCGCTTTCTGGCAGCGCAGGGCGCGGGTGCTTCGCCATGGACTTTGTTTTTCCGGAATCGTGGAACGACGCACCCGTTTCCTAGGCCCCTTGCTCCGGTGGTTCGCGAAACGCCCGGATGGGCTGCGCTGGAGGATCGGCTGGCTCCTGTTGCGCTTCGCCGTCGCGACCAGCTACTCGCGTCGGCTCCGCCGGACCCTGCCGGCAGGTTGGACCGCCCGCCTCATGACGCGGATTGCGCGGTCGCTGCGGCAGCCACCGCATCCTCCGCTCGTGCTCGCGGAGCTGGGTCTGGGATTCGGGAGCGACGGACTGCCTCTCTACCACCCCGATAGGGCAGCGAGCGTGATGGAGAATCTGGGAAGACTCCGACTCGTCCGCACAGACCTCTTTGGCTTCCTGAAGGATCGTCCGGATGAACGCTGGAGCCTCATCGCCTTGAGCAACATCGCCGACACGATGGACGCCACTGAGCGGGACGATCTTCTCGACATCGCCGCCAGCCGCCTGGAGCCGGGCGGCATTGTGGTGGCGAGGTCGATCCTCCATCCTTCCGAGTCGATCCGACGGCCGAACGATCTGGAACCCCTACCTCTGCCGCCCGAGTCCGGACCCGTATGCGCGGCGATTTTCGCAGGACGGAAAATGCCTAGCTAGAGTGAACGGTACTCCGCTAGGCGGAATACCCGGCGCGGACGCCCCGGCGGAGCGCCCCTACCGCGCTTCGCGCCCGAACCACGCCCCTTGTTTCGTCGAAAGCCCTCTCCATTCTCGTGCCTTTCTTGTGGCCATCCTTTATTTCAAGCAAGGCCGCTCTAATGCCCCACGTTGCTGAGGACCTCCTCGATCGTCGTCTCGCCGGACGCGACCTTGCCCCAGCCATACTCCCGCAGGGGGCGCATTCCGTTTTGGATCGCCTGCTGCTTCAACTGCGCGTAGCTGGCGTGCGTGGTGATCAGCTCGGACATGGCCGGATCGATCAGGCAGATCTCGAGAATGGACATGCGGCCGCGGTAGCCGGTGCCGCGGCAGACCCGGCACCCCACCGCCTCGTGGATGCCGGCACGGTTCGCCGGAGGGAAGCCGATTTCGGAGAGATAGGCGGGGTCGACCTCGGCGGGGCGCTTGCACTGCTCGCAGAGCCGGCGAACGAGGCGCTGCGCGAGGAAGCCCCGCACCGACGAGGCGATCAGGAAAGGCTCGATCCCCATGTCGAGGAGGCGCGTGATCCCGGAGACGGCGTCGTTGGTGTGCAGGGTGCTGAAGACGAGGTGACCGGTGAGGGCGCCGCGGATCGCGATCTCGGTGGTCTCGAGATCGCGCATCTCCCCGACCATGATGATGTTCGGATCGCCGCGGAGAATGCTGCGCAGACCGCTCGCGAAAGTCAGTCCGATCTCGGGCTTGATCGCGATCTGGACGACGCCGTCGAGACGGTTCTCGACGGGATCCTCGACCGTGACGATGCGGGTCTCCTTCGTGTTGAGGCGCTTCAGAAAGGTGTAGAGCGTCGTCGATTTTCCCGATCCGGTCGGCCCGGTCACGAGGATGATCCCGTTCGGCTGGCGCAGCAGCCCCTCGATCACCTGCATGGTCCGCCCGTCGAGGCCGAGCATGGACATGTCGAAATTCTGCCGGGTGAGGAGACGCAGACTGACGCTTTCGCCGTTGACCGAGGGAATCGTGGCGACGCGGACATCGACCGGGGCGCCGTCGAGTTCGAGATTGATGCGGCCGTCCTGCGGCAGGCGGCGCTCGGCGATGTCGAGCTGAGCCATGATCTTGAGCCGCGACACGAGCGAGGCCTGCAAGGCCCGGATGTCGGGCGGCACGGCGATCTCCTGCAGGGTGCCGTCGATGCGGTAGCGGATGCGCAGGCTTTTCTCGAGCGGCTCGATATGGATGTCCGTGGCCCGTTCCCGCAGCGCCTCGCGGAAGATCTGGTTCACGAAGTTCATCACCGAAGCCTCTTCCTCCTCCTCGTCGAGCTGGGTCACCTCCTGCTCGAAGTCGTCGCCCGCCGGGTCGCGCCCTTCGATGAGCTCGTCGAATTGCTCGGCCCCCACTCCGTAGCCCTGTCGGAGGCCTTCGAGAATGCGGTAGCGGGTCCCCACGGCCCAGGAGACCGGCGTGGCAAGCTCCCGCCCCACCGCCTGCCGAGCCTCCAGGTCGAAGGGATCGTAGGTCATCAGGCAAATGCCGTCCTCGTCGATGCGGGCCGGGAGGAGCCGATGACGCAAGGCGAGCTTGGCCGGAAAACGTCGATGCAGGGCGCTGGTGAGGTCGAGCTCGGACTCGGCTTGGAAGGGGAGACCCGCCTCTTCCGCGAGTTGACGGGCGAAAGACTCCTCGTCGACCAGATTGGCGTCGTAGAGCGCATCGATCAAAGGGACGCGGCGCGACGCCGCCTCGGCGAGAACGGCCTCGCAGCGCAGGGCGTCGGCGCAACCGCTGCGTTGCGAAACTCGGGCGAGGAGAGGAATGAGGGACATTGGCAAGAATACTGACAGGAGAGCGGAGGAGGAGTCAACCCCGCGGAAGCCAGGGGGTTCCGCCCGGTCATGGATCCGACGGACGTCCGTCCCCACCGAAGCTTCCCAAAGACGACCGATGCAGGGACGCTGGAACGAGCTCCTCCGAGGCTGCCACGCCGCCGCACAGGCCGGTGAGCCAGCGGATGTTACGTTGCCTCGAGGGGCCTACAGGCCGGCTCCGTCGACTCGCTGGGTGTACCAAGCATGGATGAGAGCGGTCTGGAGAAACAACACCGGCGTCTCGAAGCCGGCCGAGGCGATGATCGAACTGACCTGCTCCAACGGCAGCAGGGCCACCTCCCGCCCGTAGGTCGTACGGAGTTTCTCGATCTGCTCCGGCGGAGATCCTGTCTCCCGCATCAACCGGAGCCAGACGTCGAGCAGGGCCCGGTAGTTGGCGGAAGCCGTATCGGACGCCAGATCCGCGCTCGCCAGGTACCCGCCCGGCCGCAATCGCTCGGCGATGGCCCTGAAGAATCCGGCTCTGGCTTCGGGCGTGAGAATGAACTGGGACACGAGCAGCGAAGTCGCCGCGTCAAAAGCCTCCGAAGGAGGAAGCGAGTCCAGATATCCCTCGTGAAAGACGCAGCAGGGCGCTATGCCGTACTCCTCGGATTTCCGGCGGCAAACCTCCAGCATCGGTGCCGAAGGCTCCACCACCACGAACCGCCATTGAGGGAATTTCCGGGCGAGGTAAATCAGCTCATGGCCGGTTCCAGCGCCAACGCAAAGAATCCTTGCCTCGGCAGGCAGATCGGCGAACACCGCACCGATGAGCAGGTGCAAGGCCTCCCGCAGGGGAGCCAGCTTGGCGAAGCGCTGGTCGTATGCGGCTGCATGGGCCTGGTCGAAAGCGACGGACGGTTCTTGGGACATTCTGCTTTTGCCTAGCGATCCGGGTCGGCCGACCGCAGGAGCGGACGTGGATCGCGAATGGCGGGTGAGGGTTGGGGGAAACATGGGAAACAAAGCGGCCCCGGCGGTCGGCTGCAACGCCTTCCATGGGAGGATCAGTCGATCAGGATTTGGGGTTCGCTTCAAGTTGTTCCCACTGCCCAAGCGGTTCGGGCTTGAGCCGGCCACCGCTTCACTCGGAGCCCCTCATCTTCCGGGTGCCCGGGAGAAACACGGCCACCAGTCCGAGAAGCGGCAGATAGGCGCAGAGCCGGTAGACGGCCTCGATCCCGATCGCATCCGCCATCTTGCCGAGCACGGCGGAGCCGATGCCGGCGATGCCGAAGGCCAGTCCGAAGAACAATCCCGCGATCAACCCCACCTTGCCGGGAACGAGATCCTGGGCATAGACCAGGATCGCCGAAAACGCGGAGGCGAGGATCACGCCGATGAGCGCGCTGAGAACCACGGTCGTGGCCAGATTCACGTAGGGAAGGCACAGCGTGAAGGGGGCCACCCCCAGAATCGACGCCCAGATCACGGGCTTCCTTCCGATGCGGTCGCCGATCGGTCCCCCCAGAATCGTGCCCGCGGCGACGGCGAAGAGGAACACGAAAAGCAGGATCTGCGAGCGGGTGGCGTCGACGCCGAACTTCTCCATCAGGAAGAAGGTGTAGTAGCTCGTCATGCTGGTCAGATAGACGTACTTCGAGAAAATCAGGACCACCAGGACCGAGAGGGAGAACACCACCGTGCCCAAGGGCAGGCGGGGCGCCGGGACGGTCGAGAGCCGCTGGCTCTTGGCACCCGCAGCCGCCTGGAGGCGGCCGGCCATCCACCCGCCGATGCGCCAGAGCACGAACATTCCCAAGGCCGCCAGAAGGGAGAACCAGGCGACCGAGCTCTGTCCGTTCGGCATGACGATGAGCGCCGCCGCCAAGGGGCCGATGGCGCTGCCCGCGTTTCCGCCCACTTGGAAAAGCGACTGGGCCATGCCCCGCTTTCCGCCCGATGCCAGGTGCGCCACGCGGGAGGCCTCGGGGTGGAACACGGACGAGCCCAATCCGACCAAGGCCGATGCGGCGATGATCATCGGAAACGAATGGGCGGACGCCAGCAGCAGCAATCCCACCAGGGTGCACCCCATCCCAATGGAGAGGGAATAGGGCATCGGCCGCCGGTCCGTGACCAGGCCCACCAAAGGCTGCAGCAGCGACGCCGTGCATTGGAAGGTCAGCGTGACCAAGCCGAGCTGCGCATAGGACAATTTCAGCTCCTCCTTGATGAGGGGATACAAGGAGGGAATGAGCGCCTGGATGGTGTCGTTCAGCAGGTGCGAAAAGCTGATCGCCAACAAAACCGCCATCGCCGTTTCGTTCGCCCTCCGCGGCAACTGCCCGGCGGCAGTCCCGTATTCGCAAGTCGGATCTTTCATAACCGGAGCAACGGTCCCGCTCCCTCCTCTCTCGCTCAAGAGGCCACAATGACATCAACGGGGCTTTCCCTGATACTTTTCACGGATAAGCCCCCAGGAGCCTCCTCGCAGCGCTCCCGAACCGGCAGGGAGGAACGGCATCCCGCCTTCGTGAAAGGCGAAGCGCCTTCCTCAGATCCCCTTCGCCAAGGCGAGGAGGATCGCTTTCTGCGCGTGGAGGCGGTTTTCGGCCTGCTGGAAGATCTCGTCGGCCCGTTCCTCGAAGAGCGTTCCGCAGATTTCCTTGTCGCGGTAGGCGGGCAGGCAGTGCTGCACGATGGCCCCGGAGTTGGCCAGGCCGACGAGTCCTTGGTTGACCTGATAGGGGGCGAGGATCTTCAGGCGCTCCTCCGCCTCGGCCTCGCGGCCCATGCTCACCCAGGTGTCGGTGTAGAGCACGTCGGCCCCCCGCGCGGCGGATTCGACGTCCTCGGTCAGGGTCACGGGCGCCTCGCCGAGACGGTCCATGAAGGCCGCATCGGGCTGGAAGGCCTTCGGCGCGGCGATGACGAACTCGAAGCCAAGACGCTTCGACGCCCAGGCCCACGAACGGCCCATGTTGCAGTCTCCGTCTCCGAAGAAGACGATCTTCCTTCCCTCCCAGCCGCCGAGGCGCTCGCGGATGGTGAGAAGGTCGGCGAGGATCTGGCAGGGATGCTCCTCGTCGGTGAGGGCGTTGATCGTCGGAATCTTCCCGTATTCGGCGAAATCGACGACGTCCTGCTGGGCATAGGTACGGATGATGGCACCGTGGACCATGCGCCCGAGGACGCGGGCGGTGTCGCGGATCGGCTCGCCGCGGCCGAGCTGGATGTCGTTCGCGTTGAGGAAGAGCGGACGGGCTCCGAGCTCCGTCAAGCCGACCTCGAAGCTGACGCGGGTGCGCGTCGAGGACTTCGTGAAGATCATCGCCCAGGTCTCCCCGGCGAGTTCGGTTCCGACGCGTCCGCATTGGCGCTCCGACTTGAGGTCGACGGCGTGCTCGACGAGGGAGAAAATCTCGTCCGCGCTCAACTGCTCGATTCCGAGGAAGTGCTTCATGGTCTTGTCAGGTTCTCATCCATTCCAACGGACACAGATCGCTCCCGTGTCCGTCCGCTTTCCCTTCGTGTGCATCCGTGCCCATTCGTGGTTCAAACCAAACCCTCTGATCTCAACGGCCCGACAGGGTCGAAAGGACACCGTGGAAAAGGGCGAGGGCCTCGTCGACCTCCGCATCGGCCACGTTCAGAGGCGGCAGCCAGCGCACCACCGTCTCCCCCGCCGGAACGGTCAGGAGTCCGGCCTCGCGCGCGGCGTTCACCACGAAAAGGGACGGCGTTTTGCCCGATCCGGCGAAGCCCTCGACGGAGGCCATCGCCTTCCCATCGAGGACGAAGCCGAGCATCAGCCCGACGCCGCGCAAGCCGGAAAGGACGGGGAAATTCCACATCGCCACGGCCTCGCGGATGCGAGACTCCTGCCGCTTCACATTGCCGAGGACGCCGCCCCTCTCGATCTCGCCGAGCACGGCGAGGGCGACGGCACAGGCCAGCGGCGTGCCGCCGAAGGTGGAGCCATGCGTGCCCGGTCCCAGCGCGGCGGCGTGCTCGTCGGCCGTCCAGATCGCGCCCATGGGGAAGCCGCCGGCGAAACCCTTCGCCCAGCTCACGGCGTCCGGCTCGACGGCCACGCCGCTGTCCGCCAGCACCGTACGCCAGCCGCACCAGTCGCCCGTCCGTCCCGCGCCGCACTGGACTTCGTCGAACATCAGAAGCAGGTCGAACTCGTCCCGCAGCCGGGCCGCCTCGGCGAAGAACTCCGGCGTGGCGACGTGGACGCCGCCTTCGCCCTGGACAGGCTCGAAGAGGATCGCGGCGGTCTTTG
The DNA here is from genome assembly GCA_037190325.1 of Verrucomicrobiales bacterium. Taxonomy (GTDB): domain Bacteria; phylum Verrucomicrobiota; class Verrucomicrobiia; order Verrucomicrobiales; family DEV007; genus Arctic95D-9. The sequence continues at coordinate 44,546 of JBBCIU010000025.1, forward strand.
GCGTGACCGCTTCGCGCAGGGTCGCGGGATCGTTGAAGGGCACGTGGAGGAAGCCCGGCAGGAGCGGATCGAAGCCGATCTTCACCTTCTCCTGCCCCGTAGCGGCGATGCCGCCGAGCGTCCGCCCGTGGAAGGACTGCCGGCAGGTGACGACCTCGTTCTTTCCTGCCTCGGCTCCGTACTTCTCCCAGGCCCGCTTCCGCGCGAGCTTGATGAGGCTGTCGTTCGCCTCGGCTCCGCTGTTGCAGAAGAAGACCTTGCCGGGACGACCGACGATCTTCTCGACGACGAAACGGGCGAGCTCCGCCTGCTCCCGCACCCAGTAGAGGTTCGAGCAGTGGATCAGCTTGGCGGCCTGCGCCGAAAGCGCCTCGACCATGGCCCGCGGGCTGTGTCCCAGCGAGCAGACGGCGACGCCGGAGGAGAAGTCGAGATAGCGCCGCCCCTCCTCGGACCAGAGCCAGGCCCCCTCGCCGCGGGCGAAGGCGATGGGGAAACGCCCGTAGTTGCCGAGGATGTAGTCCTTCATCAGGCCCTCGGTGGAAAGGGCGGTGAGCTCCTCCGCTCCGGCGGAGACGTCGATGGGAGCAGCGGCGCTCATTTCACGATTTCGGTTCCGATGCCCTCGGTGGTGAAAATTTCGAGAAGGAGAGAATGCGGAATGCGTCCGTCGATCATGTGGACCTTGCCCACGCCAGCCCGCAGCGCCTCGACCGAGGAGCGCACCTTCGGGATCATGCCGCCGCCGATCGTGCCGTCGGCGATCAGGCCCTCGACCTCGTCGGCCTTCAGCGAATGGATCAGGGTGCTTTCGTCCTTCGGGTCCCTCATCAGGCCGAGCACGTCGCTGAGATAGACGAGCTTCGTCGCCTTAAGCTCCGCGGCGAGAGCGCTCGCGGCGAGATCGGCGTTGACGTTCAGGCTGAGCAGGGTGCCCTTCTCGGAAGCGATGGGGGAAACCACCGGCACGATCTCGCTGGCGATGGCCGCCTGGATCCTGGAGAGATCGAAGCCGACGACGCGGCCGACGCGGCCGAGGCCGACCTCCTGCCGCTGCTCCTGCGACCAGCCGGTGATGCGCTCGCCGATGAAGGCCTCGTTGCCGGGGACGCCGAGGGCGCGGCCTCCGTAGCCCTCGATGCCCTCGACGAGGCCGGGATTGATCTCGCGGCTGAGGGTGCGCTCGACGAGATCCATGGCCTCGTCCGAGGTGACGCGCAGGCCACCGACGAATTCCGCCTCGAGCCCTGCGGACTTCATCGCTGCGGAGATCGCCTTGCCGCCTCCGTGGACGAGGACGGGATTGATGCCCGCCACCTCCATGAAGACGACGTCGCGGAGGAGGCGCTTCACCAGATCCGGATCGTCCATGGCGCTGCCCCCGACCTTGATGAGGAAGGTGTGGCCGCGGAACTGCTGCAAGTAGGGCAACGCTTCCACAAGGACGGCCGCCTTCTCGATCTGCTGCTGGAAACTCGTCGCCATGGGGAAATTCGCGAGCGGGGAAGATCGCCGGATTTGCCTAGGGGGCAAGGTGAAATCCGAAGCTCGAAATCCGAAATCCGAAGCTCTCTCCAACCATCAGCACAAATCAGCGTCAATCAGCGATCCCAAATCCCCATGCCCAAGTTCGGATTTCGAGCTTCGGATTTCCTTGGGGCACGCAGGAAGGCGTCAAACCCTGCCTACGGAAGACGGAGGGCGACGCACTTCTTCCGCATCCGGAGCATCGACTCCTCCCGGGTGAAGCGCTCCAGCTCCCCGAGCCGGACCCAGGCGAGTTCGTGGGACTCTTCGGAGACGACGAACTCGCCTTCTCCCTTGTCCCGCAGGAGAAAGCGCACGTCGTAGTGGAAATGCTCCGCCTCGTCCCCCCGGACGGGGATGGCATGGATGTCGAGATCGAAGATCCCCTGCCCCACCGGCTCCAGGCCGGTGAGCCCGGTCTCCTCGAATCCCTCCCGCAGAGCGACGGCCAGCACGTCGGGGTCGCCGTCGGCATGGCCGCCGGGCTGCAACCACCGACCCAGCTTGCGATGATGGGTCAGGAGAACGCGTTCCCACGCACGGTCCACGATCCAGGCGGATCCGGTGATATGCCCTTCCCGCAAGCTTCTCTCGAAGCAGGCGGGGTTCCGTTCCACGAACTCCCGGAAGCGGCGGATTCCGTCCGCTTCGTGGGGGTGGGCGGAGGCATAGGCGTCGAGAAGGCCCAGCAGGGTTTGGCGGTGCATGGCTTGCCCGCCTTACTACCGAAACTCCGCCCTGTCGAGCGCCGCCTGCCTCGGAATCGGAGCCGGGCCGCGAACGACACCGGGAACCTACTTGAAATAGCGCTTCAGCACGGCCTGCTCGTCCGGAAGCAGTGTCTCGCGCGAAACGGCCTCGCCGCCTTGCCCGAGCGCCCCCACCGTCCCTCCCGAGACCGCCCCCTCCGAGGCCCTTTCGATCTTCCGCTCCGTTTCCCCGAGACCGAGGACCTCGCCGACGGCGGCTTTGGAAAAATCGTCGTTCGCGATGCCTTCGAGGTTCGAGGTTCCGAGGTCCTGCTCCTTGTCGCCGAAGAACAGCGGAGCGTCGCCGCGTCCGCGCGAAACGCCGCCCGTCCCATCCCCCTGCCCGTTCCCGAACCTTCCCGCGATCTCCCCCTCGCCGCCCCCTTCCGATCCTTCGCCCAGCGCCGGAAGGCCTTCCATCGCTCCGAGAGCCCCGGCGCCCTTGCGGAGCTGCTCCTGCAGGGCCTTGAGCTGCTCGGCGGAAAGCTGGCTCAGCGTGCCTTGCCCCAGCGCGGCCGGATCGATCTCCTTGAGCTGCTTCATCAGCGCTTGGTCGAGGGACAGGCCGCTTCCTTCGAGCGCCTCGAGCGCTTGCTGGAATTCCTTCGCGAGCCGTTCCTTCGCGGCCTCGCTCATCTGGGAGGAAAACGACTGCAAGGCGGAAAGCTGGCGCTCCAGCGCGTCCATTTCCGCCGCGAGGTCCCGGATCTCCATTCCCAAGGACTGCCGCAAGGTGTCGGTCGCCTCGAGGCTGGAGTGGCTGAACCACTCTTCCTCGGGCTGGTTCCTCAACTCCTCGACGCGGCTTTCCAGCTCCTTGATCGAAGCGTCCTCGATCAGGCCCTCTTCCTCGAGGGTTCCCAGCCAATCCTCCATCTGCTGCCAAGCCCCCGGTTCCGCCGCCCTCGCGGACATCGGCTTGGCTTCCGGAAGAGGCATCCACCAGGCCGCCGCCACGAGGAGCAGGGCGGCGAATCCCGGGAGCCAGACTCTCGCGAGGTTCCAATGGAGCCCCGCGTTGTCGCGGCGATCCGCGGGCAGCTCGGGCCAGGGCCCCACGTGGGCGGAGGCCGATGCGAGCCGGTTGTGCAGACGCAGCCGGTCGTCGAGCCTCGTCAAGGCGACCTCGACGCCGACGAAGCGCTTCCTCGCCAGCCACCAGGCGGCAAGAGCCAAGACCGTCAGGGTTCCCGAAAAGGCAAGGCCAGCAGTCGTCGGCGAAAGCCATCCCGGCCGCCATGTCCTCGCAAGGAGGAGGAACACCGCGAAAAGCAGCAGGCCGCCGATCAGCAAGGCATTGAAGCGATCCAACCACCAGGCGAAGTTGAGACGCCTCGCCAGCGAAAGGGCACGGCGCTTCCAAACTTGCTCAAGGACGGCCTGGGTCATTGCAGGAGCTTACGGTGCGGTGCGCACCGTCGCAAGGACTCCGATCAGAGCCGCTCTTTTCTCCGGTCGGAAGCGTTCCGCTCCCGGTCCGGATCTCTTTCGGAAGAGGCGAATCACTCCTCGCCGGCAGGGGCGGGAGAGGCCTCGGAAGCTTCGGGAGTCTCGGAGACTTCGGGGGCCGCGGTCTCCTTCTTCGCTGCCGCTTTCTTGGCGGGAGCCTTCTTCGCAGGTGCCTTCTTCGCCGCGGCTTTCTTCGGAGCTGCGGCCGGCTCGGTCGCTTCGCCCGGAACCACCTCTTCCTTCACGGCCTTCTTCTTCGAAGGCGACTTCTTGCCGAGCGCGGCCTGGGCCTTGACGGCTTCGGCCTTGCGCTTGAGGTAACCCTTGCGGCGAACCCGCTTCTGCACCTTGTTGTGTTGCTTGCCCATGGAGTGTTGAAAATCGATCCGCTTGCTGCGAAGGGCGGCATTAAAGGACAAAAGGCCCCCGGTGGCAAGCGGAAATGCACAGCCGCCCCTCGGCCGGGGACGCCCCCTGCCCGCAGGGGTTGCGGCTTTCTTTACAACGCGTCGGGGGCAGGCATAGTCCCGGCACGATGAACCCGGAGAATCGGGCCGCTTTGCGACCACCCCTCCCTTCAGCCAAGCCGGCTCCGCGAAGGACACGATCTCCATTCCAGCCTCCTTGTGCACGCCGCATGATTCCCCCTTCCGAAAATCCTTGGAACACCCATCGCACCCGCATTGCCTACGACAATCCGTGGCTCCGGGTGGAGGAAAGCGAGGTCACGAATCCTTCCGGCAATCCCGGACTCTACGGCGTCGTCCGTTTCAAGAACCGCGCCGTCGGTGTCGTTCCGATCGACGGGGAGGGCCACACCTGGCTTGTCGGCCAGTACCGCTATCCCCTCGACGAATACAGCTGGGAGATTCCCGCCGGCGGATGCCCGGCGGGAGAGCCGTCCCTCGACACCGCCAGACGCGAACTGGGCGAGGAGACCGGACTGGTGGCCGGGCACTACAGGATCCTCCTCGACGGGGTGGCCCTGTCGAACTCCGTCACCGACGAGCGTGCCACGATCTTCGTCGCGACGGAGCTGACGCATGGAGAAGCCTCGCCGGAGGACACCGAGGAGCTGCGCATCTGGCGGCTGCCGCTGGTCGAAGCGGTCGGGATGGCAATACGCGGGGAGATCACCGACGCGATCTCGGTGATGGCCCTGCTCCGGTTGGCGCTCGAGAGAGCTTGAAATCTTGGGGCTTCGGATTTCGGCTTTTCACCCTTCGTTCAGCTCGCGCAGCACCTCCGGATCGCGCACGTCGGCCCACTCGCCGGCCAGTTCGACGGCCTCGATCCTCAGTCCGTCGCGCACCTGCGCGGCGATGGCGTCGGTGAGTTCGTACTCGCCGCGCGGAGACAACTCGAGCTTCGCGGTGTAGTCGAAGATGCGCGGTGAGAAGGCGTAGATCCCGGCGTTGTAGTAGGGACTCGTCGGCTGGCCTTCGGCGGGTTTCTCGATCAGGTCCGTGACGACCCCGTCCTCGACGAAGACGGCCCCGCCTTTGCGGACGTCCTCGTCGATCTTCACCGTCAGCTTGCCGTCGACACCGGTGAAGTCGGCCAGCGGAGCGTAGGACGACGGAGGCACGAGGATGTCGCCGTAGCTGAGGATGAAGGGATCGTCCCCGGCGAAGTCCTTCGCCAGCTCGACGACCCGCCCGGTGCCGTCCTGCACGACCTGCTCGACATACTCGATCGAGCAGCCAAAGGCGGAGCCGTCGCCGAAGTGATCGACGATGACCTCCTTCCGCCATCCCACGACGACGAGGATGCGTTCGATCCCGTTCGAGACGAGACCGCGGACGATGGACTCGAGGATAGGCGTGCCCTTCACCCGAACCATGGGCTTGGGCAGCTCGTCGGTGAGCTCCTTCATGCGGGTGCCCCGTCCGGCGGCGAGGATGACGGCTTTGGTCGTCTGGCTCATGGTCGGAATGAAGTCGAGGATCAACCGAGACGCTTCACGAAGGCGGCCATCCGGTCCATCGCGATCTCGATCTTGTCGTAGGCCGTCGCGTAGCAGGCGCGCACGCTGCCTTCGCCCGCCGGTCCAAAGGCGCTTCCCGGCACCACGGCGACGCTCTCCTCCTCGAGAAGGCGCAGGGCGAACTCCTTGCTCGAGAGACCGTATTTCCGGATATCGGGAAACATGTAGAAGGCTCCGCCCGGCGAGAAGCAGGGCAGCTCCATCTCGGCGAAGCGCTTCAGCATCAGGTTTCTCCGCTGCGCGTAGGCACGGCGCATGCGCTCGATCTCCGGCGCTCCGTTCCTCAGCGCCTCGATCGCCGCGTACTGGCTCATGATGGAGGCGCAGAGCATGGAGTACTGGTGGATCTTCATCATCGCCTCGGTCAGCACGGTCGGCGCGCAGGCGTAGCCGAGACGGAATCCGGTCATCGCGAAGGCTTTGGAGAACCCGTGGAGGAGAACGGTGCGCTCCTTCATTCCGGGCAGGCTCGCGATGGAGGTGTGCTCGCCCGGCTGCATTCCGTCGGCACCGCTGTAGAGCAGCTCGCAGTAGATCTCGTCGGAGACGACGATGAGATCGTGCTTCACCGCGAGGGCGGCGATCTTCTCCAGCTCCTCGACCGGCTCGACGGCTCCCGTGGGATTCGTGGGAAAGTTGAGGAGGAGGACGCGCGTGCGGTCGGTGATCGCCGCCTCCACGTCCGCGGCGCGAAGCGCGTAGTTGTCTTCCACCTTGGTCTGTACCGCCACCGCCTTGCCGTAGGCGAGCACGATGCTGGGACTGTAGCTGACGTAGCAGGGTTCGTGGTAGATCACCTCGTCGCCCGGATCGAGGAGGGCGCGGAAGACGAGATCGAGCGCCTCGGACACGCCGACGGTCACGAGAATCTCGCTGGCGGGATCGTAGGAGACCTTGAAGAGCCCCTCGACATACTCCGCGATGGCCTGCCGCAACGAGAGCAGCCCGAGGTTCGAGGTGTAGCTGGTCTGGCCCTTCTCCAAGGAGAAGATCGCCGCCTCGCGGATATGCCAGGGGGTGGCGAAATCGGGTTCGCCGACGCCGAGGGAGATGACGTCGTCGCGGCCCACGACGAGTTCGAAGAAGTCACGGATGCCGGAGCGAGGAATACTGCGGACGTGTTTTGCGATGCGTTCTTGCAAAGGTTTCATGAAGACGGAGATGGATCGGAAGTGGGGAGCCGCATCGCCCGCCCCCGACTTGTTTCAAGCAGAGAGGCCGACGCGGCCCGGAAAGGGTTCAGGGGGTGACGGCGAGACGTTCGTCGGCGTGGGATTCGCCGGCGGTGAAACCGCTCTGCTTGTAGACCTTGAGCTGGAAGTGCGTCGCCGTGGAGATCACCCCGTCGAGCGTGCTGAGCCTCTCGCTGACGAAGCGGGCGACCTCGCGCAGGTCCTCGCCCTCGACGAACACGGCGAGGTCGTAGCCGCCGCTCATGAGATAGCAGCTCCGCACCTGGTCGAAGCGGGCGATGCGTTCGGCAAGCCGGTCGAAGCCGCCGTCCCGCTCGGGCGTCAGCTTCACTTCGATGAGGGCGGAGACGTGACGCTGCCCGGCCCGCTCGGGATCGACGACGGCGTGGTAGCCGAGGATGGCCCCCTTCTCCTGCAATCCGGTGATCATCGCGGCGATCTCGCTCTCGGACCGGCCGAGGCGTTCCGCGAGCTGCGCCGTCGTAAGGCGAGCGTCCTGCTGCAAGAGTTCCAAAAGGGCGTCCATAGAAAGTATGTCAGGGTAACGGAGTCGATGGGAAAGGGTTGCGGCGTCTCAGTCGCCAAAGCTGATCCCGATCGAACGGGCCGCCTCGACGATCTCGCCCTCGGGATTGACCAGGTTCAGCTTTCGCACGGCCTCCTCGATCGTGACGGAGCCCACGTGGTACTGCTGGTAGCTGACCATACGGCCAAAGCGTCTCTCTTCTATCAATTTCACCGCCTTCACCCCGAAACGCATTCCGAGGACGCGGTCGAGACAGGTCGGGCTGCCGCCCCGCTGGATGTGGCCGAGACGGGTGCAGCGGGTCTCCTTGCCGGTCAGTTCGGAAAGGCGCTTCGCGACGACGTCGCCGATCCCGCCCAGCCTCACCTCGCCTCCGCAGCCCGCGTCCTCGACGACGAGGGAACCTCCGACCGTCCTCGAGCCTTCGGCGACGACGACGAGGGAGCTGCGGAATCCCTGGCGCTCGCGCTCGAGGATGGCCTCCGCGACTTTTTCGTGCGAGAAGGGAATCTCGGGAATGAGGATGGCGCTCGCGCCGCCGGCGATGCCCCCGTAGAGGGCGATCCAGCCCGCATGGCGCCCCATCACTTCGAGAACCATGACGCGGCTGTGGCTTTCCGCGGTGGTGTGGAGACGGTCGAGGGAATCGGCCACGACCTGGATCGCGGAGTCGAAGCCGAAGGTCATCGCCGTGGCGCCGAGATCGTTGTCGATCGTCTTGGGCACGCCGACGACGGGGAAGCCTTCGTTGTGGAACTGCAAGGCGGTGGTGAGGCTGCCGTCTCCGCCCACGCAGATGAGGCCCGAGACCCCGAGACGGCGCAACGTGCGGAAGGCGTCGTCCATCAGTTCGGCGGGAATGAGACGAACCCCGCCCTCGCCCACCTTGCCGGCGAAATGCCCCCGGTTGGAGGTGCCCAGAATGGTTCCCCCCAGCTTCAGGATGCCCTCGGTCTTCTCGACCCGGAGCGCCTTGTAGTCGCCGGGCGAGAGAAGTCCCTCGTAGCCGTCGCGGAAGCCGAGAACCTCCCAACCGAGCCTCGTCGCCGCTCCCACGACTCCGTGGGTGACGGCGTTCAGCCCGGGGCAATCCCCTCCTCCGTTGAGCAGTCCGATTCTCATGGAGCGGAACAGAGGACTAATCCTTCTCCTTTCGCAAGCGCTGTTTGGGATCGACTCCGCCTCCGCTCCCGAGCCAGGACGCGCACGCCGGCCAGGCGCGGTCCAGCAGCAGAACGGCCTCGCGGAACCGATCCTCCGAATCCAGGACGACGCCGACGAGGCGCCGGTTCACGAGGTCCCCCCCGATCTGAAGATCTCGCGTCGCCGTGACCACCAGACAAGGACCGGAACGGCGGGTCGTCCCCGTTTTCATCCCGTCGATGCCGCGGGATCCCACGAGTTCGTTCGTGTTGACGAGTCGGATTTCGACCCGCCGCCCCTCGCGCCGGAAGGAGACGTTCCGTTCCTTCTCCGAAGCGTAGCGGAGAAAATCCGGCCGGTCATGGGCATGGATCGCGAGCCTGGCGATGTCCGAGGCGGTGGAAACGCCGAAATCCGTCCCCTCGTCGAGTCCATGCGGGTTGACGAATCGAGTCCGCGCCATCCCGAGACGCGTCGCGAGCCCGTTCATGCGGGCGACGAAAACCGTCACTCCACTATCCCCTGTCGCCTCCATCCTCCGTCCGATCGCCTCCGCCAGGGCATAGGTCGACGTGTTGTCCGAGGCCATCATCGCCGCGTACAACGCGGTATCGACCGGCACGTCGTCTCCCTCACGGAGCCCCAGCGGATTCGCCCCTCCGCGCAACGCCTCCCGTGGAACGACGACGGAATGGGCCGTGGGGTCGCCTCCATTCGCCTCGACCCATTCCAGCACGACGAGGGCGGCGGCGATCTTGACGAGGCTCGCCACTTGGCGCGGCGTCTCCGCCTCTTTCGCATCGAGCACGTGCCCAGTCGCCTGATCGGCGACCAACCAGGCCTCGGCCGCCTTCGGGCTGGGAGGAACCATCATCATGGAAAGCGCGCCGACGATCCGCAGAAAACGAAATTCCATACCTGACAACACATCCAAAACAAAAAAGCCGCGCCAGGATGACCCGCCGCGGCTTTTCGAATCGGTTCGGGCTATTCGATCAAAGTTTCGCCTTGAGCTGGGCGTATTCGTCTTCGAGGGCGACGATCTGGGTGCGTACCGCGACCATGCGGTTGAGGATCGCCGAAAGGTCGCCCACGGCGGCGGCAGACGCGGGAGCAGGGGCCGCGGACTTGCGGCCAGGCCTGCGACCGGGCTTGCCCGACTTGGCGGACTTGGCCGGACGGCCGGGCTTGCTCTTCTTCCTGCCACCACGGCCAGGTGTGGCGATGCCGGCTTTTTCCAGCCAGGACTTCACCGTCACCGGATTGAGATTCCACTTGCTGACCGCTGCCGACTGCCCGCCGCGACCATTCTCTTCGTTGTATTGCTGAATGAAGGCGATGACTTCATCCTTGGTTTCCTGATTGTATCTGCCAGCCATAGGTGTGTATTATTTTGGGTTGTTCCCCCCTTGAGAAACCGTGAAGCTACTTCTCGGCTTCAAAATGTAAAGCGATTTGACTATTGAAACGAAACGGAACTCCCCTTCATTAGGAACTATCGAACCGATATCCCCGCATGTTTCTCTCCACTCTGCTCTTCGCTTGCGTGGCGCTGCTCTCCTTCGCGGTCTGGGCGCTCGGTTCCGGCTGGCACCGCTCGGAGGTCCAGATGTATGCCTCCTGCGCCGTGGTCTTTCTCGTGGGGGGCGGCCTCGCCCTCGTGCCCGCAGCCGGGATTCCCTGGCGACGCGCCGCGGGATTCTGTCTCCGCTTCGCCCTCGGCTTCTCGCTCTACGCCGTGGCATGGTCCATCGCCTGGTTCACCTTCCGCGACACCTTCGGCGAAACCGTCGGCTCCTTCCTCGGACTGCTCGCGCTGACGGCGGTTCTGCAAAGCGGCCGGAAGGATTCCCCCGCCCTTCTCACCGCCATCGCGACCGTCTTCCTCTGGCACACGCTCGGCTACTATGCCGGAGGATTCGCCTATCAAACGCTGCAGGGTCGCGGTGCCTTCCCCGCCACGCTTCCCTTCGACGCCGCGACGACCACGACGCTGGCGCGGTTCGCCTGGGGGTTGCTCTACGGACTGGGCCTGGGCTACGGGCTCGCGCGCCTTCTTCACTCTCCGCCACGGCGCTGAAGCAGTCCGTCGAGACAGATGCGCGACCAGGTCTCCAGGGACTCGCGGCGCTCCGACAGCTCCTCCAGGGTGAGGAAGCGCAGATCCTCGATGTTGTCCTCCGCCGCGGTGACCTCGTCGCGCTCGAGCGTGAAGAGATGCACGACCCCGAGATGGACGCGGCCGACGTCGTTGGAGTCGTCGTTGATCAGCCCGAGAATCTCCTGCGAATGCCCGCCGGCGATGTTCAGTTCCTCGTCGATCTCCCGTTCGACGCCGGTGGCGTAGGTGTCCTTGTCCAGCGAAGCGGCGGCGTAATCGGCGTCGTTGATGTGCCCCCCGATGCCGATCGAGCCTTTCGCGGCAAGCCGCTTTTCGCCACCGCCACCGCCGCGCACATAGTGAAGGTAGCGGTCGCCGTGCCGGAAGATGGCATAGGGAATGATCTGCTTGTGCGAAGGATCGTCTTCGGCGAGATCGCGGCTCAGGAAATAGTTGTTTGCAGGATCAAGCAAACATGACAGATAGCGCTCCGTTTCGAAGGTGATTCCCTCGAAGGCTCCGAGGCGGTCGAACAGGTCCCGCGAGACCACCAGCACGTTTTCGTCGGCGTATTTTCCCATCGCCGGGCAATCGACACTAGCGCGGCAGGATGTCAAACCGGTATCTCGCCAAGCCCGCGGTGCGCGAGACCGACCGCTCGACGCGCGCCCCGAGGAGACGCTCGAACATCTGCGTCTCCATTCTCTCCAAGGTGGGGTAGCGGTCGAAAAGCGGCTGGAGCGGATTGTGGTATTCCTCGATGCGGAGCCCCTCGTCCTCCGACCACTCGCAACGCGAATAGTACCCCGACGCGTTCCTCGTCTTGGCGAGCGCTTCGGCCCGCTCCTGCACCGAGTCTCCCGAAACGGCCGTCCCCAGCCTTTCGGTCTGGCCGCGGAAGAAGGCGAGCAGCAGCTTCTCCGCCGCGTTCGTCTCCAACTGGCCGGCCGCTTCGAGGATGGCGAGACAGACCTCGTTGCCGATCCGGGGAAAGAGCGGCGCCACCTTTTCCGTGAGCCGATAGAGCTTCTCGGGCCTGCCTACGGCTTTCGGACTGCGCCAGGTGTCGAGCCACCCCAGCTTCTGCATCGCGAGACAGTGCTTCTTCACCCCCATGTAGCTCATCCCCAGGGCCTCGGCGAGTTCGCCGACGGAAAGGCCGCCCGAGCATTTGATCAGCTCCAGGATGTCGAACCAATGCGGCTTGGAGAGACGGCGAAGGATTTTCAAAGAGGCACTCACGGCAGGATGGCGGAAAATCAGAGGGCTGGGAGCATAGCGAAGGACACGCCCGGGTCAAGGCGGGGCAGGTTCCGCCAATCTGGTTTGGTGCCGCCCATTTTCAAGGAGTTCGGATAAATAATCACGCCTTTCGTGAAAAAAGGACAAAATTGACTTTGTCCCCCGCGGTCCTATCCTTTGACTTGCAGTAAGGATCGGAGTCCGCCACCGTCCCATCGAGTGGCATCTTCCGATGCGGCGGCTCCCGCCCACCATCCATGCACCATTCCCGCGAATCCGATCTGGAAAAGGCCTTCCGCAGCCACGCGCCCGGCTACTGGGCGGGCCGCGGCGTTCCTCCCGAAGACTGGAACAGCCACATCTGGCAGCTCAAGAACCGAGTCACCTCGCTTCGGCAGCTGGAAGAGCACCTCCGTCTCACCGAAGAGGAGCGGAACGGGGTCATCCTCTCCGGAACGAAGCTCGCCATGGCGGTGACCCCTCATTTCTTCAATCTCATCGACCGGGAGAACCCCGACTGTCCGATCCGCCGACAGGTGGTTCCCCGCGTCGAGGAGACCCTCGTCTCCCCTTACGAGATGGCCGACCCCTGCGGCGAGGATTCGCACATGCCCGTGCCGGGCCTCGTCCACCGCTACCCCGACCGCGTCCTCTTTCTCGTGACGGATCGCTGCGCCTCCTATTGCCGCTACTGCACCCGCAGCCGCGTCGTCAGCGGAGCCGGCGAGCAGGAGCTGGAGACGGATTTCGAGGCCGCCTTCCGCTACCTCGAGCAGCACGACGAAGTCCGGGACGTGCTTCTTTCCGGCGGCGATCCCCTGCTTTTCTCCGACGGGAAGCTGGAGAAGATCCTCGAGCGGCTCCGGCGCATCCCCCACATCGAATTCCTCCGCATCGGTTCGCGCGTCCCCATCTTCCTTCCCCAGCGCATCACCCCGCAGCTTTGCGCGATGCTGCGGAAATTCCACCCGCTCTTCATGAGCGTCCACGTGAACCATCCGCGCGAGCTCACCCTCGAGACGAAGGAGGCTCTGGAGCGCCTCGCCGACGCCGGCATCCCTCTCGGCAACCAGAGCGTCCTCCTCAGAGGAGTGAACGACGACCTCGATACCATGAAGGCGCTCGTCCACAAACTGCTCATGTGCCGGGTGCGCCCCTACTACCTCTATCAGCTCGACCTCATCCAGGGGTCCTCCCATCTCGAGGTGCCGGTGCGGAAGGGCGTCGAACTGATCGAGGGCCTGCGCGGCCACACCACCGGCTACGCCGTGCCCCAGTACGTGATCGATGCCCCGGGCGGTGGCGGCAAAGTGCCGGTGAATCCGGACTACGTGCTGCAACGGACCCCCGAGCGCACCCTGATCCGCAATTTCGAAGGCCGCACCTTCGAATATCCCGAGCCGTCCCCGCTGCCGATCCCGGCGGAGAGCCCGCTGCTCGACCGGTGACCGTCCCTCCCTCGGGGGAGACTCAGTCGGCGACCGCGAAATCGAAGATCAGCTCCCTGTTCGCCGGCTCCAGCTTCTCCACCGAAACGGGGGGAACGCCCGAGCCGCCGAGCATGACGATGACGAGCTTCGGCAAGCCGGCGACGACGTCGATCTGGACGACCTTGGCGCACTTCACCAGACTGAGCTGCATGAGACCCGACAGCTTCGCGACCGCGCCGATGTCGACGAGATTCTCGCAACCGGTCAAATCGAGCTGCTCGAGCCCTGTCGCCGCCTCGATCCCTGCGAGCGACTCGAGCTGCGGACAGCGGGTGAAACCGGCGTACTGCGACACGCCCAACGGCATGCCCTGGAGAGAGCGCAGATTCGGGCAGGCCTCGAGATGGAGTTCGCGCAGGGAGACGAGCGGCGAGAGCGGCTCGAGCGTCTCTATCCTCTCCTGTCCGCCCATTCGCAGGACGCGCAGCTTCGGGAGAGCGGCGATGCCGGAGAAATCCTCGATCTCGACGTTGCGGATGTCGAGGACGATGAGTTCGGCCAGCCCCGCCACTTCCGAAAGCCCTTTCAGCGCGGTGGCGTTGCTCACGTCGAGGTCGGTCAGCTTCGTGAGAAGCTTGAGCCCGGCGATGTCCTCCAGCCCCGCACAGCCGTCGGTGTAGAGCTGGCGAAGTCCGGTCAAGGAAGCGACGTCGAGCGCCCGGAGCTTCCGGCAGCGGCTGAGATAGAGATTCTCCAGCGAGGGCAGATCGGAGATTCCCATCGATTCCAGAGAGACGCAGCCGCTGAAATCGAGCGTCTTCAGATGGGACAGCCCCCGCACCGCGGAGGCGTCGGCCAGCGCGGCGCTGTCGGTGAAGACGAGTTCCGTCAGGGAGGGATGGCCCGCCACCCCCTCCAGCGACACCAAGGCGGGACAATCGATCGCCACGATGGAGACGAGGGAGGCCAACTGCTCCGCCCCGGCGAGCGACCGCAGCGACGGAGCGCCGGTGAGATCGAGAATGGTGGGATCGCCGACCCGTTTCGCAAGGGCGGCGAATTCCTTCAGGTCCTCCAGGCGCGGGCTGGAGCAACCGAGATAGAACTCCTCGCCGTTGATCGAAAGCTGCGCCTCGAAACGCTTCTCCAATTCCGCGATGGCCTGGGAACGGTCGGCCTTTTTCCAGAATCCAAGAATGACGATCACCGCGATGATCGCAAACACCACTACCGAGACACGAGCCGCTTGTTTCATGGAATGACGGCGGCGCGCCGCGCCGCGCAGGACTCTACTCCAGTCCGGCCCCATGCGCCATGGCACAAACCCGAAATCCGAAGCTCGAAACCCGACCGGGTCGGACGGACGATCCAACCCTGTGCGGTCACGGCACGGGGAGCCGGTCGAGGATCGTCGCGAGGATCTGCTCGCTCGTGATCTCCTCGGCTTCCGCCTCGTAGCTCAGGAGGATACGGTGCCGGAGCACGTCGTAGACGAGATCCTTGATGTCCTGCGGCACGACGTAGCCGCGCCCCTTGAGGAAGGCCGAGGCCTTGGCCGCGAGGGTGAGGTTGATCGTCCCGCGCGGCGAGGCTCCGGCCCGGACGAGCGGCTGCAGGGCGGGCTCGATCTCGCCGGGGAAGCGGGTTGCATGGACGAGACGGACGATGTAGTCCTTCACGCCGTCGTCGACGTAGATGTAGTTCACCAGCTCGCGGCTGGCGACGACGGTCTTCGGATCGACCATGGCGCGGACGCGAAGCTTCGGCGCGGAGGTGGCCATGCGGTCGAGGACGATCCGCTCCTCCTCGATGGAGGGATAGTCGACGATCACCTTGAAGAGGAAGCGGTCGAGCTGCGCTTCGGGAAGCTGGTAGGTGCCCTCCTGGTCGATGGGGTTCTGCGTGGCGAGCACGAGGAAGGGATCGGGCAGGCGGTAGGTGGTGTCGCCGATGGTCACCTGGCGCTCCTGCATCGCCTCGAGCAAGGCGCTCTGCACCTTCGCGGGGGCGCGGTTGATCTCGTCGGCGAGGACGAGATTCGAGAAGACGGGGCCGAGCTTGGGCGAGAACTCGTTCGTGCCCGGGTTGAAGATGAGGGTCCCGATGAGGTCGGCGGGGAGCAGGTCGGGCGTGAACTGGATGCGCTGGAACTGCGCCGACAGAGCCCCGGCGAGCGTGTTCACCGTCAACGTCTTGGCCAAGCCGGGAACGCCCTCGAGAAGGACGTGCCCGTTGGTGAGCAAACCGACGAGAAGGCGGTCGATCAAAGCCCTCTGCCCGACGACGACACGCCCCATCTCCTCTCTCACCGCCTCCACCCAGACGTTCTGCTTCTGGATCTCTTCGGCGAGCTTTTGGGTATCGACCTTGTGCATGGGAATGGAAAGGCGATAGCATGGACGGATTTCCCGACGGCGCAAGCCGCTAGGCGGGCGATAGCGCCGGGCGCGCGAAGCCTCAGGCCCCGGCCGGGAGACTTTCCGGTTCGTCCGGCGACGGAGGAACCTCCTTTTCTCCATCCCCGTCCCCGAGCCCGGAGAGACGACGCTCCATGGCGGCCTCGAGGCGGCGCTCCCACAGGTAGCGGCGGAAGAGCACCTTGATCGCGGCGGTGAGCGGCACGGCAAGGAGCGCCCCGAGGAGCCCTCCGAGGAGGAAGGACCAGAAGATCACGGAGAAGATCACCGTCAGGGGATGCAGCCCGACCGAGTCGCCCACGATCTTCGGCGCGGTGACGAGGCCGTTGATCTGCTGCAGAATCACGAAGATGGCGAGGACGATCACGGGATAGGCCCAGACATTGGGCAGCGGGATGAGCGTCCAGGCGTTCAGGAGCACCTCGGCGCGGGTCCCGTCCTCGGAGACTTGGGAGACGAAATAGGTGTCGGCCTTTTTCGCGCCATCGACGAGGACGACGGCTTTCTCGCCGACGACGGCCGGCGATCCCGCTTCCACCGCCCCCCACGACGTCGCGCTGAAATGGACGAGCGCGATGATCATCGCGGGGATCATGACGAGGAGATTGCCGATGTAGGGAATCAGCCCCAGCAAGGCGAGGAACACGCCGATGAGCAGCGCGTAGGGCAGCCCGATCATCGAAAGGACGACGGCGACGAGAGCGCCGTCGATGAGGCTGACGACCATCTGCCCGCGGAAGAAGGAGATGAGGTAGCCGTTGATTTCGGTGAGGGTGCCGACGACCTCGTCCTTGAACCTCGACGCCTTGAGCGGCAGGTAGTCGGACCACGACTCCGCGATTTTCCGCCCGTTCTGCAGGAAGTAGTAGAGGTAGATGGGCACCAGCAGCAGGCCCAGCAGATAGCCGAAGAAGCCGAAGGCACCGCGCACGCGCGACCAGATCCCCTGGCCGAGATCCTTCGCGATCTTGGGACCTTCGGTGGAGAGCCACTCGACCCCGCGGTCGTAGTAGTCCCGGGCGATCCCCGTCTCGACATAGCCCTGGAGCGAGGCGATACCCCGCTTGACCAGGCTGGTGGCCTGCTTGCCGTAGGCCTCCCGCTTTTCGTAGAACTCCTGCGCCTGGCCGAAGGTGGGCACGACCACCGCCACGACGAGGAGGACCACGAAGACGACGAAGGAGACGTAGACCGAGAGCATCGCGGTCCGCCGGCCCCATCCCCGCCGCATCAGCCATCCGATGACCGGTTCGAGGAGATAGGCGATGATCCCGGCCACGGCCAGAGGCACGAGGATGGGCTGCAGATAGCTCAGAACCGTGGCCGAGAGCGCGACGAGCCCCACGGCGATGGCGCCGATCACGACGATGGAGAATGCGGTGACCGCGCCCCACATCGCCCTTCGCTGGAAAAGCGAGGGAACCGGTTTCGGTTCGGACGGGACGTGGGAGGATTCCATGGTCGTGGGCGAAGGAAGCGGCTCCGCGACACTACATGCGGCTCGCCAAGAGTGGCAAAGACGATTTTCCCCGATTTTCCGGAAGGGCACCGTTTTCCGACGAAACCAGGGATGGCGACCGGCCTGGATGCGGCAGGGATGCACCGCCGGGGCGTCCCTGCCGAACCTGCCAGAATCGGAATGACGCCGGAAGGTCGACCGCCCCGCTGGGTCCCGCGCCATTCCCTCCCACCATGTGAAAAACATTGTGAATAACGTTGTGAACAACCCGCGTCGAAGGCTGGAATCCTCGTCCTACGTAGGAAAAACCACTGAATAAGTCTGTGAACAACTCTGGAAAAAAGCCAAAAATCCCGCCGTTGTCCTCCCCATCCCGTTTTCCAAGCGGGCAAATCGGTGGTATCGGTGCGGCTTTCCTCCGATTCCCCCACCCCGTTCCTTCCCACGCGCCATGTTCGTCGACCACATCCGCATTTTCGCCAAAGCCGGAGACGGCGGCCACGGCTGCTCCAGCTTCCGCCGTGAGAAGTTCGAGCCGAAAGGCGGTCCCGACGGCGGGGATGGCGGCCGCGGCGGAGATGTCGTCATCCTCGTCGATCCCCACACCGACAACCTGCGGAGCTTCTTCTACAAGCCCAACTACCTCGCCGAAAAAGGCGCCCACGGCCAAGGGCAGAAGATGACGGGGCGCTCGGGCAGGCCCCTCGTGCTGAAAGTCCCGCCCGGAACCGTCGTCTACCGCACCGGAGCCCCCGTTCCGAAGCGACGGAAGGCCGACGAAGACGCCTTCGAGGACTTCGCGGCCGAAGATGCCGACGGATTGGACGATCCGGCGGCGGGAGTGGACGCGGAGGGGGACGAAATCTTCGCCGCCGACGATCCCACTTCCGGAGAAGTCGTCGCCGACCTCACCGAACCGGGACAACAAGTCACTCTCTGCCGCGGAGGGGTGGGCGGGAAAGGGAACTGGCGCTTCCGCACCGACACGAACCAAGCCCCCATCGAATTCACCGAGGGCACCAAAGGCGAGGAGGGATGGTTCTACCTCGAGCTGCGGCGCATCGCCGACATCGGCCTCGTCGGCTTCCCCAACGCCGGCAAGTCGACCCTGCTCGGAGCGCTCTCGAACGCCGCGCCGAAGGTCGCCTCCTATCCCTTCACCACCCTCACGCCCATGGTCGGCGTCGTGGAGTTCCCCGGCTTCTACCGCACCACCGTGGCCGACATCCCCGGGCTCATCGAAGGGGCGCACCGCAACATCGGACTCGGGCACGATTTCCTGCGCCACATCAGCCGTTGCTCCATCTTCCTCTTCGTGGTGGATACGGCGGGCGTCGACCAGCGGGATCCCGTGGCCGATATCCAGGTGCTGCGGCAGGAGCTGAAGCTCTACGACGAACGCCTCGCCGAGCGTCCCTGGTTGATCGTCGCGAACAAGATGGACCTGCCCGAAGCCGCCGACGGCCTCGACGCCCTGAAGGTCCGCTTCCCGAAGCAGGAGATCCTGCCCATCTCCGCCGACACCGGGCTGGGGCTCGACGACCTGAAAAGGCGGCTCTGCGAGCTGGCGGGGCAAAGGCCTGCGTAGGGCGGACCTCTGGGCAGCCAAAGGCCGCCGTGAAAGGTGGGAAGGTAGGTCTAGTCTGAATGGCACGGGATCGGAGGCAGGCTTCCGATCCCGTGCCATTCAGGCCCAGCCTGATGATATGTCTTCCAGCCCTCGATGATCCTTTCCCCAGCGGGAAACCCGACGAAACGATGAAAAGTCCTGATCCATCGCCCGCACCCAAGAAAGCCCCGAGCCGCCGCAAGCGCCTCGAAGCCCTGCGGGCCGAATCCGATCTGGAACTGGAGGACCGGATCCGGCGCCGCCTCGCCTTGCCCATCGAGAAGCGGACGAACTTCCTTCGCGTCCGCTTGCCGCTCCCACGCTGGGGATCGTGCCTCTGAGAAGGCCCGTACGGTCGGCGAATAAGCCGTTGCGCCTCCGCCGGTGCTCGCTTACCCTTGCCTCCCTCGCCACGGCATGGACCGCTTCCTTCCGAGCATTTCCATTCGAATCGCAATCACCATCGGCTGACCCGCCGGGTGATTGCGAATCGGTCCACTGTTTCCACATGCCGGAAAGCCGAGTCGGGGTCACCCTTCCCCGACTCCCTTTTCCATGAGCAAACATTCCGACGTCAAACTCTACGACACGACCCTGCGCGACGGCACCCAGGGCGAAGGCGTGAGCTTCAGCTCGCTCGACAAGATCCGCATCGCCAAGGAGCTCGACGCCTTCGGCATGCACTACATCGAGGGCGGGTGGCCCGGGTCCAATCCCAAGGACGTCTCCTTCTTCGAGCAGGCCGCCGATCTCGAGTGGCGGCACGCCCGCATCGCCGCCTTCGGCAGCACCCGCCGCAAGAACATCGCGGTCGAGGACGATCCCCAGGTGCGCACCCTGCTCGAGGCGAAGACGCCCGTGGTCACCTTCTTCGGGAAGAGCTGGCTCCTCCACGTCACCGAGATCCTCGGCACGACGGAGGAGGAGAACCGCGCCATGATCCGCGACACGACCCGCTACCTGAAAGAGCACGGCCGCGAGGTCGTCTACGATGCCGAGCACTTCTTCGACGGATACAAGGACTCGCCCGAGCACGCCCTCGCCACCCTCGCGGCGGCGAAGGAGGGCGGAGCCGACTGGCTCGTCCTCTGCGACACGAACGGCGGCACCATGCCCCACGAAGTCGCCGCGATCGCCGAAACCGTCGTGAGGACTCTCGGCATTCCCGTCGGCATCCACACCCACGACGACACCGGCGTGGCCGTGGCCAACGCCCTCGCGGCGGTCCACGCCGGGGCGACCCAGGTGCAGGGAACGATGAACGGATACGGCGAGCGCGTCGGCAACTGCAACCTCACCACCGTGATCCCGAACCTCCAGCTCAAGATGGACCGTCCCGTCGTCGCGGACCTCTCCCAGCTCACCCACCTCTCCCACTTCGTCGACGACCTCGCCAACAGCGCCCACAACATCCGGGCGCCCTACGTCGGTTCGACCGCCTTCGCCCACAAGGGCGGCATGCACGTGAACGCCGTGCAGAAGATCGCCCACAGCTTCGAGCACATCGCTCCCGCCACCGTCGGCAACCGCCAGCGCATCCTCGTCTCGGAGCTCTCGGGCCAGTCGAACGTCCTCATGAAGGCCGCCGAGCTGGGGCTCGAGGTCGAGAAGGGCAGCCCCGAGGCTCTCGAAATCCTCAAGCGGCTGAAGGAGCTCGAGGAGCAGGGCTACGAGTTCGAGGCCGCCGAGGCGAGCTTCGAGCTTCTCATCCGCCAGCAGTTGAGGACCTACGAGCCCTTCTTCGAGCTGAAGGAGTACCACTGCACCTTCCGCCGCGACGGCGTGCGCGACTACCAGAGCTGCTCCGCCACGGTGAAGCTGGTCGTCGACGGGGTCGAGGAGTACCGCGTCGCCGAAGGCGACGGTCCCGTCAACGCCCTCGACGCCGCCCTGCGCAAGGCCCTGCGCCCCGCCTATCCTCACATCGACGAGATGGAGCTGCAGGACTACAAGGTCCGCATCATCGACAGCCACATGGGCACCGCCGCGAAGACCCGCGTCCTCATTCTCAGCTCGGCGAACCACGAGACCTGGGGCACGGTCGGGGTCAGCTACAACATCATCGCGGCCAGCTGGCGCGCCCTCGTCGATTCGGTCGAATACTTCCTCACGAAACGGGCCTCGTCCCAGACGCCGGGCGCTCACTGAGGATTCTGAAGCTTTTTCAGCAATTGCTCGAACAACGTCTTCGACTTCTCCGGCGTCGCCGCCGCCGTGCTCGTCTCCGCCTCGATCACCGTCTCGACCTCCTCCGGCACGCTCGGGCGGACCGTCTCGGTCATGGCCGGGGCCGGGACATCGTCGGAGGGACCCTCCGCGGGGCCGGGAGAATCCACCGCGGTCAGATTCGGAAGATCGACCTCCTCGGTCGTGAGCCGGTTCGGGTTGCTCTTGAGGAAGGTGTTGATCGGCACCCGGACGAGCCGGTCCTCGAAGCGCAGATTGCGCCGCGTGTCGGTGAAGGCCTTGGGCACATGGTAGGTCTGGTAGGTGCGCGGGTAGAGCTCCCGCCGCATCCCGACACGGAGATCCTTCCGGATTTCGAAATGGAGGTGGGCCTGGTACATGTTGTAGGGACCGCGACCGATCGTGCCCACGACCTGCCCGCGGGCCACCTGCTGCCCCAGCTTCACGGAACGCACCTTCAGGTGTCCGTAGAGCGAATCGACGAAGGCGATCTGGCCGTTGTTCTCGCGGTAGGCGTGGCGGACGATGACGACGTTCCCCCAGCCCCGCTTGTAGTCCTCCGAAAAGACGACGACGCCATGGGCGATGGAGTAGACGGGATCGCCCTCGTCGGTGTTGCCTCCCCCGTTGCCGTTCCAATCCTCCCCGAGGTGACCGTTCTGCGTGAACCCGCGGAAGATGTAGTAGCCGTCGCCGTTCGGCTTGCCCACGGGGTAGTCGAAGCCGTCGGCCAACCTCGTCGTCGTGTAGGACTGGGCCCGGCAATGGTCCCAAGCCCCCTGCGCCAAGAGAAAAGCCGCCACCACCGCCAGGCCCCAACGGGGAGCGCATTTTCGTCTGTCGTGTTCGACCATCAAGAGGGAAGTCTGTTTGCCGCGGACGGATTTCTGAACGTCCGGCGACGAATGAAACTTAGGCCGTAC
Organism: Verrucomicrobiales bacterium; assembly: GCA_037190325.1. Taxonomy (GTDB): domain Bacteria; phylum Verrucomicrobiota; class Verrucomicrobiia; order Verrucomicrobiales; family DEV007; genus Arctic95D-9. The sequence goes on from JBBCIU010000025.1 coordinate 66,488, forward strand.
TCTCGAAAATGCGGCGCGGAAAACGCGCGAAACCAAGCGCAATTCGCCCACAAGTCAATCGCCTTGCCCGCCGTTTCCCATGCCCCGTCTCCCGTGCGTCCCGACGTGCCCCCGGCTCTCTCCGGTGCCTCGCTTGCTGGAAAAATCAGAAGCGCCACTTGACGAAATCGCCGGATTGAATCTCATAATTGAAATATTTCTCAAATTCCACTTGTGTTTTTAGTGAATTTGGCCACAATTCCCAGAACCGAATGTTTTTCCTCAAGATTGTGGTTTTTTATACCAATAATCTGAGCCGCCCCGGGCGACTTCGGCTCACCCCCTTCCGGGAAACCTGAAAAAACGACATGGCAGACGACGAAGCACCAGAATTGATGACCGTGAAAGAGACCGCGGAATACCTGCGGATCCCTCTGCCCACGGTGTATTACCTTGTTCAGCGGGGCCAGTTGCCTGCGATCCAGATCGGCGGGCGCTGGCGGATCAAGCGCAGCCTGCTCGACCGCGACATCCTCAAGACCGATGAAGGCGGCCAGCCGACCGTGCTGGTCGTCGACGACGATCCGGCCCTGCAGACCCTCTTCAAGCAGTTCCTCAAGAAGGCCGGATTCGGACGCATCGTCGTCGGGACCGGAGCGGAAGCCCTCACCTACGCGGAGAAGCAACGCTTCGACCTCGTCTTCCTCGACCTCAAGCTTCCCGACATTCCGGGCGACGAACTCTACGCGAAGTTGAAGAAGATCTATCCCGACCTTCCCATCGTGATCATCACCGGCTACCCCGACAGCGAGATCCTCACCAAGATCCTCTCCAGCGGCCCCGTCACGGTGATCAAGAAGCCGATCGAGTACGACCAGCTCAACCGCACCGTCAAGATCCTTGGCCACAAGGGCGCGGACGCGGCCTGAGCGATCCTTGCCACCGGCCCTGTTCCGAATCCTTTCCAAACCCGCGAAGCCTCCCCTCTCCCGGGGGAGGCTTTTTGCTTTCGTCCGGCTCCGCCATCTCGGGAAGAGGCATTTGTCGGAGAAAGCTCTTTCGTTCCGTTCCTACCCTCGCGGGCCTTGAATTTCCCCTCTGCGGGTTTCGGGACTCGCCCTGAAAGCCGCCCCGGTACAAAAAAGCAGGACACCGTGCGGGTGTCCTGCTTCTTCGGGCGGATGGTTGCGAGCGTGCTCGAACGTCCGGCGGCGCTCTTTCACGAGAGGGTCCGCGTCCAGGTGCGGCTGGTGCCGTTCGAGTAGTGGTCGCAGTAGGTCACCACCGTCACATGGTAGGTGTAGGGGCGGCCGCAGTGGTCGTAGGCGGTCCGGCAGTGGGTGTGGCGGTTCACTTCGACCGTGCGCACCTTGTAGACCGGCGCGTGGTGATAGTGGCCGCGGCCATGATTCCCTCCGTAGGAGCCGGCATGTCCATGCCCGTGGCCGCGATGGGAAGGAGCGACGTATCCGCGGCCGCTGGAGTAGGCCCCTCCACCGGCGGATCCACCGCCCCCGTAGCGGGGACCGGCTTCGGCGGTGGTGGCTCCGGCCAGGGCAAGGGTGGCAGCGGCGACGGTGGCAAGCAGGGTGAGTTTCATAGGGAGCGTTGGTTGGTTGTCGGTTGATTGCTTCACCTTCGTCCGGGTTCCATCCGGAACTTGCGGTGATGCCGGAATGACGAAAGCCCGCACCGGGTTATGCAGGAGCGGCGAAGAAAAAATTCGGAATCTGCCAGGGCCTTCCGCCACCGCCTCCCCGCGTCCCGTCCAACGCTCCGCCTATCCTCCCTCGCCCGCAGCCATCCAGCCTCGTGGCCGTGGCTGAAGCGCCGACCGACAGCCCGGCCCTCTCGTCGCTCAAAGACGCACCAAGGCATCCAAAACAAAAACAGGGCACCCTATGCGGGATGCCCTGCCTTGCTGCCAGAACTGGCGGGGATGGTGTCAGGCCTCAATGCCCATGGTGTCCGTGACCTCCGTGCCCGTGGCCTCCATGCCCGTGACCACCATGCCCGTGACCTCTGTGTCCGTGGCCTCTGTGTCCATGACCATGGCCCCCATGTCCGTGGCCGCCGTGGATGACGATTCCTCCGCCATGCCAATTGACTCTGAAGTGGGGACCCGCCTCCGCGGTGGAGACTCCGATCAAGGCGACGGCGGCGATGCTAAGAACTGCAATTTTCATGACAAGTGTTGTTGGGAGGATCGAATGATGTCGCCGGGTTCCAGAAGCACTCTGAGCCTTTCAGCGATGACGGAATGACGAAGCCCCCTCCGCCCTTATGCAAGGCTTGCGCCGGAACCTGGAAACGCCTACCCCGCCAATCCCGCACGCATCGCCTCGATCGGCGCGGCCCCGCCGAACCAGAATTCGAACGCGAGGGCTCCCTGCCACAGCAGCATTTCCTCTCCGTTCGCCACCTTCGCGCCCGCCGCTTCGGCCTCGTCCATGAGGCGTGTCCGCGCCGGGGAGTAGACCATGTCGTAGACAAGATGGCGGGATTGCAGAAGACGGCGCGGCACGACCTCGGGATCGTCCGGCTTCATCCCCGCGGAGGTCGCGTTGACGATCAGGTCGATTCCATCGAGCTCCCGCTCCATCGCCTCTTCGTTCCACGGGATCGCCGCGAGCGAGCCCGATTCCGAAAACACGTCCTCCAGTTCCGTCGCGAGCGTGCAGGCTTTCTCCACGGTCCGGTTCACGAGGACCAGGCGGCGGCAGCGGTCCATCGCGCATTGCACGGCCGCCCCCCTCCCCGCGCCACCGCCCGCGCCGACGACCATCACCCTCAGGTCGGAAAGATTCCTCGAAAAGGCCTCTCGCACCGCCCGTCCCAGTCCGGGCGCGTCGGTATTGTGTCCGAAGAGCCGCCCGTCCCGGATCGCGACCGTGTTCACCGCCCCGACGCGTCGGGCGGTCTCGGTCCTTTCCTCGACCGCGTCGAACACGGCGGCCTTGTGAGGGATCGTCGCGTTGAAGCCGAGAAAGCCGGACGCCTTCATCCGGGCGATCCCCTCGTCCAGCTCCTCGGGGCGAAGATGGAGCCTCACGTATTCGCCGTCGATCCCGCGCGCGCGAAGGGCAGGATTCTGCATCTGCGGGGAACGCGAGTGGGCGACCGGATATCCGATCACCGCGAGGCGGGCCGGATGCTTCAGACCGCGCGTGGCCTCGGGCCAGTTTCGGAGGTCATCGAGGGTATAGGCGTGCATGGGGAACACAGGCTTCCAGCCCGTTTACACCCTAATTGGGCGTTGTCCGGGCCAGACCGGTCAGGGGTGGGTTGTAACCACTCAATTAATTCATTTTCAACGTGTTCCGCGTCATCAAAGAAGGCGTTTTTGCGGTCCATTCCGGCCTCGTCCGGACAGGCCGGGGGCGAATTTTGTGAGGCTCCTTGTGAGTCTCCCTCGGGAACCGAGGCGATGGAAGGCAGAGTGGCGATGGCATCGGCGGCGGGAAGCTGGCTGGCGTCGGTGTAGGTTTGCATCGTTAGCCGGATATCGCAATGCCTCATGATTTCCATGGCGATACGGGGCGCGACGCCGGACAGGCTCAGATTGGTCGCCAAAGTGTGCCGCAAGGAATGGAAATCGACCTTGTAGCCGCGGGAATCCACGAAGTCGATCCCGGCGGCTTTCAAGTGTCCGCGGAACACTCTCATGCTGGGCAGGAGCTTGTGAAAGACCTTCTCTTGAGGCTCCCTGGGCTCGAGCGCTTTCAAGGCGCGTAGTTCGGCCACGACGTCGGGATGAAGGGCAATGGACGCGTCCTTGTCGTTCTTGGTGATGGACGCCCTGGCGTAGAGGTAGGGCTTGGGCACGTCCAGATGCACGTCGGCCCATTCCACGGCGGCGAGCTCGCCCCGGCGCAGGCCGGTGAAGACGGCGGTGACGTAGGCGGGACGGTATTTGCCGGCCACGCCGAGCAGGCGGGGGAGCTCCTCCTTGGTGAAGGCGCGGCGAGGGCGTCTCTGTTTGCCGTGGGTCTTGATGAGTTCGACAGCCTGAAGCGGATTGCGGCCGATGAGTTCGCGTTTGAGCATCCAGTTGAAGAATCCCCGGATGCTTTTGAGGTATTCGTTGAGGGTCTTGGGAGCACAGGTTTGGGAGGCGCGCCACTGCTGAAAGGCGGCGGGGGTGACATCGCTGATCCGCTCCCAGCGGCATTCCCTGATGAGACGTTCGATGCGGCTCTTGACGTCGTGAAGGTATTGCTTGTCCCGTCCGATGGCGTGGAGGTCGGCGAGATGGGCTTCGAGATGCTCGACGAGGGGACTCTTGGCCGCGCTGCGGAAGCTCTCGGGTGGCAGGGCGCCAGTGCCTTCGAGCTGCTTCTCCTTGACGATCTGCTCCAGTCGCTGACGGGCCACCCTCTTATCCGTGGTATAGAGGGCGACATCAACGATCTTGTCCTGGCCGTCGAGGCGGTAGCGGCCCCGGTAGCTGCGGGCGACGCAGGGCTTGCCGTTCTTGATGCGTTTGGGGCGGAAGATGGTGAAGATCATGGCGAGAATGGGTGTTTGGGTTTGGAGTTGCGTTTGTGTTTGAGTTGTTCGAGATAGGCCACCACTTCGGAGTGGTAGAGCCGGGGAGAGCGTCGGATCCTGACCGGTTGGGGCAGTTCGCCCGCTGCGATGAGGCGGCGGATGGTCCGCTCGGAGATGCCGCCAAGAAGGCGGGAGACTTCTTCGAAGTCGATGAGACGGTCATCGTCGGCGGTGGTGGATGGTTGGTTCATGGGCTGGCTTGGGGCATGGAGTTGACCGCGTTGGCGCGCTGGTGCCGACAGGTCAGTTCCTGGGGCGGCGCGAGAACTCGGGACGGCCATTGTCCACGAAGAAGCCGCAGGTGGTGGTCCCAATTGGGAGCGGAGTGGCCCCGAATACCGGGGCGGCCATGAGGCGATGGGCTTCAGTCGAGCCGGGAAAGATGGATGCTCAAAAGCGGAGCATCGATATACGTTACTATATCAACATCAACGACAAACGCAAGAAAATTCCGCACCCATTCGTCCGCGATCCGACCGAAAAAGGCGAAGGCCGGCCACCCCGTCCCCCATCCCTCATGGGATCGCGAAGGGTGCGGCCGCCATGAGGCGGCGAAGCCGACGATGGCCGCCTCCGATGAGCGGCGATGCCGCGTTGGGACTGCCTGAAAGCAGCATGAAGGGAAAATCGATGCTCTCAAAAGGGAGCAAATCGAAACGGTGATTCAAATACGATGCAGGTCCTAACCAAAAACCACTAAACCATGAAAAATCGAAACCTGATTGGACCCCAAGTGAGAAAACTCCGCTATCAACGCGAGATGACGCAGGAGCAACTCGCCATCAAGCTGCAAAGAGAAGGCTATGACCGCTCGCGCGGCACCCTCGCCAAGATCGAAGCGCGGCTCCTATGGGTGGGCGATTTCGAGCTGTTCTTCTTCACCAAGGCGCTTCGGGTGTCGTTGGCGGAGCTCTTCCCTCCCATCGACACCCAGGACCCGCGCATGTTCTATACTCTCTCCCGCTACATGTCCGGTCGGTTCTGAAAAGCAAGCCCCCCGCGAGCTTTTCCCAGGGAAAAGCTCCTAGAAGCCTTCTTTCCAGCGTGCAGCGGAGGGCAAGGGGAAAACGGAATAAGTGCCGAAGGCCGGAGCGCAGCGAAGCGGAGCGGAGTTATGCCGGCTTTCCCCTTGCCCGGAGCGGAGCGCTGGAGTCCGAACGAGGTCAGACTTTCACCCCTCGACGAAGAGAGCGAACGGGGGTTTGTGTTTCGCCGTCTGGCGTCTCCTCCATCTGAGGGCTGGCCTGATTCTCGGCGAGTTCGAATGCGGCGACGATCTCCTGTTGGCGTGCCTCCGCCTCCACGAGCTTCTCGTGGTGCTCGAACGGGGTTTCGGCCTGGACATGCAATTCCTGCAAGCGGGTGTTCAGCTTTTCGAGGTCTTGGCGCGATTCCATCCCCTTCGCTTCCATACCGGCGAGGGTATGCTCGATGGAGGCAATCGACCCTTGGGGGCTGTCGCTGACCGTGGCGTGGTAGGTGTTGAAGCCGTGGAGGCGGAGTTCGACACGGTTTTCAAGGCGGCGAAGGGAAAAAGGAAATCCGGCGATGGAACCGATCTTGCGGGTTTCCTGGAAGGGCTTGAGAGCCGCGCCGATGAAGACCAGTTGCCGTCCGGCTTCGACGCGATCTTCAAAATGCCGGTCTTTGATGGTCATGGCGAACTGGTCGCCGCGGGTGGCAGTGCGCGTGGAAAGGTCGCGATGCAGATTTGCGATGAATGTCTCGGTGGCATGGAGCTCGCTTCTCGTGCTGGCAATGCGCCGCCGGATGGAGTAAACGCTGTCCTGGTGCTGGCGCTTGAGCCGATTGAGGCGAATGACTTCGGCATCGACGTGGGCCTTTTCCATCACCATCGGATTGCCGGAGGCGATGGCTTTGACCTCCGCATAGCTGAGGGCGGCGGAATCCACGTCCTCCGCTTTGCGCATCGTGGCGTCGCCAGTCATGACCTGGGCGATGAAGCGGGCCTTGGTTTCCAAGGTCTGCCACATGTAGGCGTCGAAACTGCCTTCCGTCACATAGCGGAAGATGCTGACGAACTCGTTGGTGTTGCCTTGCCGGAGGATGCGGCCCTCGCGCTGCTCGATGTCGGAGGGCCGCCACGGGGCGTCGAGGTGGTGGAGAGCGATGAGCCGTTCCTGCACGTTGGTGCCCTCGCCCATTTTCTGCGTGCTGCCCAGAAGAATGCGCACCGTGCCATCCCTCACCGCCTTGAAGAGACCCGCCTTCGCGACGTCGGTGTCGTAGTCCTGAATGAAGGCGATTTCCTTTTCAGGCACGCCACGGGCCACGAGCTTTTCGCGAATGTCCGTATAGACGGAGAACTCCCGCTTCCCCTTCTTCGGCGTGGAGAGATCGCAAAAGACGAGCTGGGCGCTTTTCTGCGGAGCCGAGTGCAGCCAAATTCCGTGAATCCTCTCCACCGCCAGATTGACCTTGGAATCAGGCTCGTCGGGGACGGCGGGGAAAACGAGCCGCATGTCGAGGGCGGCGAACCTGCCTTCGGAGGTGATCTTGAGCATGTTGTCCACCGCCGGGTGAATCTTGCCGCCCTTGATCCTCTCCGTCCGCTGGACGAGATGCTCGACGAATTTCTTGAGCCGAGGATTGCACGGCGCGCTGACGACGATGGGGCGTCCGGTGTCCAGCTTGGGGATCGGCAGCTTGAGCATCTCGGCGGTCTGCACGTCGGCGACCTGGCGGAACTGCTGCATGAGTTCAGGCACGTTGACGAAACGGGCGAAGCGGTGCTGCAAACGATAGCCGGAGCCGTCGGGACTCAATTCCATCGCGGTGACGGTCTCGCCGAAGGTTCCGGCCCACGAATCGAAATGCTGGAGACCGAGGCGGCGCAGCGAAGGCATTTGGAGATAACGCTGCATCGTGAACATTTCCGCCATCGTGTTGGAGATGGGTGTCCCGGTCGCAAACACGACGCCTCCCCCGCCGTTGCGCTGCTGGATGTGCCGCACTTTCAGAAAGAGGTCGAAGGCGCGTTCGGACGCCGTTTGCGGCAGGCCGGCGATGCGGGTCATCTTGGTGACGTAGAACAGGTTTTTGAACTTGTGGGCTTCGTCGATGAAAAGACGGTCCACGCCCAATTCCTCGAACGTCAGCGTCAGGTCTTTCCTTTCGTCGGCGGAGAGGGATTCCAATTTGAACTCGAGACGTTTGCGCACGCGCTCCAATTCCTTGACCAAGCGGGTGCCGCCCGCCGCCGATTTCTGTTCGCGGATCACCTCCTCGATCTCGGCGATCTGAGCGGCGATGAAGTCCTGACGCGCGTGCGAGGAAAGTGGGATTTTTTCAAAACTGGAATGGGTGACGATGACGGCATCCCAATTGCCCGTGGCGATGCGGCTGAAGAGCCGGGCGCGTTTGGATTTCTCGAAATCGTCCTTGCCCGCCGCGAGAATGGTGGCGGTGGGATAGAGGGTCAGCAACTCGGTGGCAAACTGCGCCAGCATGTGGTTGGGCACGGCGATCATGGGCTTGCGGGCCAGTCCGAGGCGCTTCATTTCGATGGCGGCCGCCGCCATCGTGTAGGTTTTCCCCGCGCCGACCGCATGGGCAAGCAGGGTGTTCGGGCCTTGAATGCTGCGCCAGACGGCCGCTTTCTGGTGGGGCCGCAGGACGACCTGCCGGCTGCTTCCGGGAAGGGTGAGATGATCGCCATTGAACTGCCGCTGCCGCACGGAGTTGAACTGGTCGTTGTAGAGACGGCAAAGGCGTTCGGAGCGCTCCTCGTCCTCCCAAATCCAGGAGCGGAAGCGTTCCTTGATCTTCTCCTGTTTGTCGCGCGCGCCCTCGGTCTCGCTGGCGTTGACGGTCGTTTCGCCGGTCCTGGAATCGCGGTCATAGACGGTGGGAGTTTTGAGGTTGAGCGAGTCTTGAATGAGCTCGAGGGCGGGATAGCGGGCGGTGCCCCACTCGGTGGTGTTGGCCACCGAGTTCTTTGCGGAATAACCGCCTTGCACGAACCATGCGCCGACGATGGAGGAATGAGCGATGGAAACCTTTGCGTCGCCGAGGAGGGAGGAGGCGAAGGCTTCCACGTCGCTGGTGGGAATCCACGCCGAACCGAGGCGGGCTTCTACCTGCGAAGGCGGCAAATCCTCGGGCTGCACGGCCAGCAAGGCTTCGACGTTCTCCTGAAATCGGGGATCCTTCCCGGCGGCGCGGCGGGCCATGGCGAGTTTTTCGCGCACATCGCCGGACAGATAGCTGTCGTCGGTTTCCCATCGGTCGGTTTCCGGGTCGAGGAAAACCAAGCCCTTGAGTTCCGGCACGAGGTCATCGACCTCTTTGCCAAGCAGTGACGCCATGCGCTCCAGATCGACGTGGCCGCGCTCATTGAGCGTGATGACGAGGGCATCTTTGGCCGTTTCAGCCGTGCGGACGGGAGCGGCGGAATGGATGGTGCGTTCGCGGAAGATCGCCGTCTTGCTGGCGCGCTTGGTGTCGTGGTCGTAGCTTTCCAACGAGCACAAGAGCGGATAGTCGGGATCAGCGGCGAACGCGCGCCGGTTGGCGAGAGTGTTGATGGGACCGAAACGGGAGACAAACTGGTCGTAGCGGCGGTTGAGGTGCTGACGGGCGTCAAGGATGGCGGATTCGCCGCTCTCCTCCAGTTGCGTGCGCAGCACGTCGCGCGCGGCGTCGCGGACTTGAATCAGCCCGCGAATCCGGCGGATGGTTTCGGCAGGCAGATTCTTGACCAGAACCAGACTGCCGGCATCCCGCTTCGCAATCTGCCCCTCGTGCATCGCGAAGGCTCCTTCTTTGACGCCTTCCGGCGCGGGAATTTCGTCCGTCACTTCGTTTTCATCGGGGGACTGCCGTTCGGGTTGGTAATAAACAGACTGCGGCAACCATCGAATGGCCTGAGCCAGCGCCTCATGCAGCGGCCGATCATCCGGCACCAGAGCCGGTTCCCCATGGGCATACATCGTTCCTGCTTCCGCCATGCGGCCGCACAGCATGGCCGGGCGATTGGCGAAATAGCGGTTGATCTGGAACGCGACGCCTTCGGCGTTTACGTGCTCGGCCAGCTCGCTCCACAGATGGCCTGTCGGTGCTTCGCCTTGTTCCAGGCGGCGGAGGAAGATGATGTCGGTCGTGACTTCGGTGTTGGCGTTTTCTTTGAAGGCCGTGTTGGGCAGCCGGACGGCCCCCAACAGTTCGGCGCGCTCACGCACATGATCCCGCAATCCGGAATCCCGTTTGTCCATGGTGCCCCTCGAGGTGATGAAAGCCACCAGCCCGCCGGGGCGGACCTTTTGCAGCGACTTGGCAAAGAAATAGTCGTGAATGAGAAAGTTGTGCTGGTTGAACTCCGGATCGAAGACCTTGTAGTTGCCGAACGGGACATTGGAGATGACGAGATCGAACGCGGCATCGGGAAGCTGGGACTGCTCGAAAGGCTGCTGGCGGATGCTGGCATTGGGATAGAGCAGCCGGGCGATGCGGGAGGTCAGGGAATCGATCTCGATGCCCGTGAGCGTTGATGACGCGCGCATCGCTTCCGGCATGAGGCCGAAGAAATGGCCGAGTCCCACGGCGGGTTCGAGGATGCGGCCATGCGTGAAGCCGAACCGCTGCACGGCATCATACATGGCGCTGACGACGGTGGTGGACGTGTAGTGGGCGTTGAGCGTGGTGGCTTGCGCGGAGCGGTATTCTTCCGGGGTCAGCAACTCCCGCAGGCGAGCACGCTCCTCCTGCCAAGTGCTGTCTTCATGCGTGGCGAAGACTTGGGGCAAACCGCCCCACCCGACATAGCGGACCAAGGCTTGCTGCTCCTCCCGCGTGGCCTTGCGGCGAGCGTCCTCCACCTCGCGGAGAATCTCGATGGCGCGGAAATTGGCCCGGCACTTCGCCTTGAGCGAGGCCGCGCCCAAGCGGTCGCCGGGGAGGATGCGATGATCTTCCGCGCGGGCTACTGGTCCTCCTGCTCGTCCTCCGGCGGCAGGAGGATGTAGCTCTCCCGCACCATTTCCCAGGCTTGGTCGTGGGCTTGCTGGTGGGTCAACCCCTGCGCCAGCAGCTTGTCCTCCAAGGCCAGCAGTTCGTCCAGCGTCTGCTCCTGCGCCTCGTGGAGGGCTTCCTCCAACTTGCCCGCCGCTTCCAGTTCCTGGACCATGCGGGGACGGAATTCGCGCCAATGCTTCTCGGCCATCAGGCCGTAGGCGCTGATGGGATAGGTTTTCTTCGCCGCGTTCATGGGATTGGAAAAGATCGAAGAAGTCGAGTTGTTCGGCCTGCCGCTTGGGCGTGGCCTTTCCGTTGCGCTTAATCATGGCCTTTTTCGGACCAGATTAAAAAAGATTTCCGAACCTTCCGCTCCTGGCTGGGAGCAAGCATCACATAGATGAGAATTTATTATTCATAATGATATGTGATTATAATTTGTAATGATTCATTTTTATCTTCACATCGTCGCTGAATATGCATAGTGATGGCGCGCCTCCCCTCACGCCAACCCACTTCTTTCCAAACGGTGCAGTAATCCGCAACTTCACAGCGAACCCTTTGCGACCAAAGGGCTTCCGGGCCACCTCCGAAACCTCGAATTTCAATCGGCCCACCTCAAGAAAACTAAGCCTGTCGCGCCGAATGGCGCGGCTTGGCCGCGCTTTCTTGAGAGGCGCTTCGAGGTGCCTGGAGGTGGGCGTGGATCAAGTCCGCGCTCTTTGCTGTCTAGAACTGCGCAGCACCCGGTTGATGCACGCCATCTTGGTTTCAGTCGGCTTCCTGCCGTCTTGAAATTTTTCGTATGAGCATCGGAAATTTCCACCTCTTGCACACAACCATGAAATCCAACCACCAACCAACCTAACAAATACAACCTCAACATCTCAATGAGCTGAACCAAACCCAAACCACAACCACACCATGAATAACCCAAACCCTGAAAATCATTCTCACCGCTCCCTCGTCCTCTATTCGGCCGGTCTCGCCGCATGGCTCACCGCCACCATGCTTTCCGCGCAGGAGCTCGCCTTTCCCTCGCACTACGACCTTTGGAAGGACGTGATGACGGGCGCGCATAAAAACTACCTCCCTCCGTTCACCGCCGAAGAAGCCGCGGCTCGCGACACCGATGGCGATGGCAAGACCGATCTGGTTGAGGCCATTCTCTTCACCGATCCAATGCTGGCCGAGCGCCCGCTCACGCCGCAGGAAACGCTGGCCCAACTCGAAGCCTTGACGCGGCAGGAGGCCGTTGCCGCCGCCGCCCGGGAAGCGGGATACGCCGCCGCCCGCGCCTTGCTGGAGCCGTGGCACCATGATGAGATGAGGACCGCGACCGGAGAGGAATACTCGTTGGAGGCGGAGCAGGAGGTGAAGCTGGATAATCTCCGCCAGCGAGTCCCGGTGCTGAGAGAAGCCGCGGCTAGGCGAAAAGCGGAAGGGTTGGCACTGGCCAAGCAGTTGGGCTGGCCGGAAACCATTCCCTACGGCAGTGGGCAGGCCATTTTGGTTGGGGTTCACAATGGCCTCCCCGAGTATCATGTGCCGCGCAATCTGCCGGAGGCGCAGACCATCTCCACCAACAAGCTCTGGCCGGGCGGGAGCACCGGTCTGAGCCTCACGGGTCTGCCCTCCAATCCACTCTTGCCGCGCGTCCGGCTTGGGCTGTGGGAGGTGGGAACGAAGACCAGTGGATTCAGCCGCGCCGGCACGGTCAATCTCTCCCATCCCGAGTTTGGCGGCCGTGTCCTGGACCTGGACGCCAATGGAGAATATCCCCCGGCGGATCAACACGCGACCCATGTAGCGGGCACGTTGGCCGCCACAGGCAGCAGTTCCTCCGCCAAGGGCATGGCATATCAGGCGCAGGTGCATGTGCGGGATTCTCTCAATGACGTCGGTGAACTGGCTGAAATCCTGACCGATGGCGATCCCTCCACCGATCTGTTTTTGACAAATCACTCCTACGGTGTCAATCCGGGCTGGTTCAAAGACAGATTCCTCGGTTCATCATTGAAGTTCTACCAGTCGGGCACCGGCTCGCTTGGGTATTATTCCATCGGCACGACGGAGTATCCCTCGTGGGGAGGCACGCTCACATCGGATGTGATCGGTTCCACGCCCTTCACGTCGCCAGACATTGAGGACTATCGCTTTGGATACTATGACGATGATTATTCCAAAGAATGGGATCGCACCGTGTATGAAGCCGAATTCATCCTGCCGGCAGGGCCTGGACCAATCTGACCCGCCAGCCCGATGGCGGGGCGACGGGGTATGACACCATCCCCCCGGATGCCGCCGCCAAAAACGGTCTCGTCGTCGGCTCGGTGAGGGATTTGACCGGTGGGTTCACTCCCGGAGCCATTACGGACGCCAGCGTGTTTTCCAATTTTGGACCGACCGATGACGGGCGCATCAAGCCCGATCTGGTCGCCGCGGGGGAAGTCGTGTATTCCACCAGCACCTCGGGTTACGCCAATCTGTCGGGCACGAGCCAAGCCGCGCCGACGGTGGCGGGCAGCCTCGGCCTCCAAGTGGAGCTTTGGCAACGCTATCACGGTGCCGACCAGCGGCCTCATGCTTCCTTCCTCAAGGGGGCAGCCATCCATACCGCCAACGATCTGGTCGGTGGCCTGCTCACGGCCGGACCGGATTACCGCACCGGCTGGGGCCTTTTCAACACGGAGCGATTCGCCCAGATACTGAGTCCGTTGGAAGGCAGCGCGCACGGGGCGCACGCCCGCATGGTGCAGGCGGCGAACGGTGTCACCCTGCTTACCCAAGTCAAGGCCATCGGTGGCCAGCCGCTGTGGGTGACGCTCTGCTGGACCGACCCGTCCGGCGACCCGGTCGCGCGCGCCATTGATGCGCCGGAACTCATGCTCAAGAACGATCTTGAATTAACTGTCACGGCGACCATCGGCGGAGTGTCCTATGAATACTTCGCGTGGGTGCTCAATCCCGCCAATCCCGGCGCGGCGGCGGAGAGGGACCACACGCGCAACGGCCAGACCTATAACAAGTCGGGCACGTTCGTCACCCGGCTACCCTTGCGCAACAACCGGGACAATGTGGAGCAAGTCTATATCCCCAGCCCGACGGCAGGGGCGACCTACACCATCAAGATTCAACCCCGCCCGGCCATTGGCAGCACTCCGGCTGCGCAATTACGCAATGAGTATGGTGTGCTGGCTCCTCAGAAAGCGGCGCTCTTCGTTTCAGGCGCGCAACGCGCGGCGGTGCCGCGCTTCGATATTACTTCTATTGCCCGCACCGGCACAAATCAACTCACCATTGCCTGGCCCGCGGCCATCGGCAGTGTTTACACGGTCGAGACCTCGACCAATCTGGCGACGTGGACCACGCTCTCCGGCCACACCAACATCCTGGCTCAGGCGGCGTTGATTTCGCGGCCAATCACCACCACGCCCTCCCAGCCGCAGCGCTACTATCGTGTGCGCAAGGTCTTATGAAAGCTCTACAACTGCTCATACTCGGCGTGGCCGCCACCCTCCCGGCGGCCCGTGCCGCCATTGTTTATACGCCCGGCATGGGAATAGAAGTGACTTCAGGACTTCCAGGTCGAGGGACATTGGTGCAGGATTTGGATTTCAATGGGGATGGCTCGATTGATCTCTATTTCCGTTCCACCATCGGCAGCGCCTACCGTTTGATTCCATTTCCCGAGACGGAACATCGGGTGCTGGCGATTAGAATCGCCCCTCCCGAATCAGGTCAGTATGCGGTGCAGTTGCATCCTGGAGACGTTATCGGTGCGCCGATTCCACCGGAGACCTGGTGGGGCATTGCCGATCGCAGGAACAGCTTCGACTACGGGCCTGTTTTGTGGGATAGCTTGGGCGATCCTTGGGGAGCAACGCAGGAGGAACTCTACGTCGGCGTCCAATTGAATTTTGACGGCCAGATTCACTATGGCTGGATCGGGATCAAACTCTCCTTTCTCGGTGGAACGGGAGACGTCACCGGCTGGGCTTACGAAACCGAACCCAACAAGCCCATCTTCGCCGGGGAGGTGCCGGAACCATCCACGCTGCTGCTGGGCGCAGCCGCCTCCATCGTATTCCTCCGCAGGCGTCGCCACCATCCGCCACCCGTCGAGTGATGCACAGCCAAGAACACATTGCCGTGAAGCTGGCGCAGCTCCTGACGCATCTGGCGGCGGAGTTTCGCGGCTTCTTCATTATGGGGCCGCCTCCCCAGGAATCGCTCGAAGGGTGGACGGCCTCGGAGACGACCGCGTGCCAGCACGCCGTTCTGTGCGGGGACGGCACTTCCATCTGGACCATGCGCCAGCCGGCGGGGTTGGTGCATCGGTTGCAAAGCGAGGGGCACGCGGTGATCGACGCCCGCATCGGTTCCTGGCACTGCGTCATCCTGCGCTTCGGTCCGGATGACGAAGAGGTCAGATTGATCTCTGACGAACTGCGTTCACGCTTTCGCCCCCCCGAAGACTGAGACGTGGCCGCCCGGATGGTTTCTTCCGGGCGGCGGCGTGAGAAGTGGCGGGGGGAGGAGAAGCCAAGTCTGCGGCTCCGGGAGCGAACGGCTTGCGGAGCATAAAGCCGGGAGCAGAGGGGCCGCAGTCTTGGCGCGGAGGCGCGGTAGGGCTTTCGCCGGTCTGGCGCGGCCTTCTGTGAGCCGCTTTCGTGCCCCTCGGCGCGCATCGGATCGAGGGGGGAAATCGCTCCCGATTGGGAGCACCAAAAAATAAACACGCGGCCGCCCGGAGGAATCTCCGGGCGGTGGCGTGTGAGCGGGGGGTGGAGGAAAACCAAGTCTGCGGTGCCGGGAGCGCGTGGGCGGGCGGAGCGGAAGCCCGACGCGGACGGGGCCGCAGTCTTGGTGTGGAGGCGCGGTCGGGCTTTCGCCGGTCTGGCGCGGACCTTCTGTGAGCCGCTTTCGCGCCCCTCGGCGCGTATCGGATAGAGGGGAAATCGCTCCCGATTGGGAGCACCCAAAAAATGAAAACGCGGCCGCCCGGAGGAATCTCCGGGCGGTGGCGTGTGAGCGGGGGGTGGAGGAGAACCAAGTCTGCGGTGCCGGGAGCGCGCGGGCGGGCGGAGCGGAAGCCCGAAGCGGACGGGGCCGCAGTCTTGGTGCGGCGGGAAGGGTCAGACCTTCACGCTGCCCTCGGCGCGCTTCTTGAAAAAGCCCATGTCGCGAAGGACCTTGCTTCCCATCCTCACGAGGGCGTTTTCCCGCTGATCTTCGGGAAGCTCCTTGACGAGATGTTCCAGGGATTGCTTCAACTCGGGATCCTCGTCCAGTTTGCGCATCACTCCCCTGTCGAGTTTCTTCTGGCGCTCCTGCTGATTGACTTTCGTCAGGACCATGGCCCGCTCGAGGCGTTCGCGGGGCATGGATTGCAAGTATCCCCAATAATCGGGATTCTGCTGGATGTAGGCGTCGATCCTGGCGTTGACTTCCGCGTTCTCGCGGAAGACGGGAGCGGTTTCCCCGGTGCCGGTAGCGCCTTGGGCGTCGTTGGGTTTGGATTTCTTGATCATGGCGTGTGTTTCCTTTCTGGATCGGGTTGGGGTTGGGTTGCGGTTCGAGGGTCGAACGAAAGGGAGGCGAGCGGCGCTCACCACGGTTCCTCTTCTGGCGGGCTGCTCGCGGGAGCGGAGGCAGGGCGCGAGCGCATCTCCTTCTCGAGGGCTTCCAGCCGGAGGCGGGTGGCGTGGAGCTCCTCGCGGACGGCGGCGTTCTGCTCGGCCAGGACGCGGTTTCCTTCCAAGGCGGCGGTCATCTCGGCGAGTTTGTCGGAAACGACCTGACCGCTCTGCATGACGGCCTGCGTGGCTTGGCGCTGGCGGTTCAACTCCACCGTCAGCTCGCTGCCGGAAGGCGTGGAAGCGCGCGACAGAGGAAGCGCGGGGGTGGTCACGGCCCCTGCCGGACGGGCGAGGTTCCACCGGGGTGTCTGTTCGACGCGATAGAGGGTGTGGGCCTCGTGCATGACGCCCTTGTGGCGGGGTTCGACGTAGCGCCCCACCGGATAGGCTTTGATCGTTTCCGGGTGGCGCACGGTGGCGGCTTCGCCGCGGTTCATGACCTTGCCGGAGGATTCCGGGCCGACGACCACGACGCGCGGTGCGGGCTTGCTGGAACACGAGGCAAGCAGGACGATGACGGGAACGGTGAAGAGATGGGGTTTCATGGGGTGGCGGTGGTCAAGGGTTGGCGGGTGCCGCCCGCGGCAGCTTTGGCGGCGTCCATCGTTTCGGTGACGTAGAGGTAAAACTGCTTGCCGGCGGGAACGCGGACGTAGAAGCCTTCGCGCTCGATGGTGTCGAGGATTTGCCGCGCGTAGGTGTTGAGGACTTCCTGCGCCCCGGCGAGAGCGGCGTTCTGAGTGGAGGCGGTTGCCTGGGAGCCGAGGAGGGTGCGCTCGCGCTCGGTGAAGGCTCCCGCCGCGCCGCTGAGGAAGGTGCTGGCGAACAACTTCACCTCGGCCCATTGGTCGCTCTTGAGGAGCTGGCCGCGCAGTCCGGCACTGCCGTCGGTGATGGCCCAGCCTTCGCCGGAGGGTTCCTTCTCGCGGTCGAGCGCGAGGCCGGAGAGGCGCAGTTCCTTCCCGTCCTGCCAGACCAGCGTCCATTGCCCCTGGCTGGCGATGCGCTCGCGCATCCGGTCCACGCGGGCGGTGCCGTGGACTTCGGTGCCGACGGGAACGATGAGGCGTCCGTCGTGCCACACGTCCTCGGTGACGAGGCCGACGATGGGCGTGTCGAGCGCGGAGGAATCCACCGTGATGACGAGCTGGCAGGAGATGAGACGGCCGAAGGGCGCATAGTCCATGCTCAGTTCGCTTCTGGGATCGGAACGGGTGGGCACTTGGGCGAACAAGCTCAGCGGCGGCAGCGGTTTGGGCGGAGGCTCCGGCTTGGATACCGGGGGAGGCTCCGGTTTCGTGGTCTCCTGCGGAGGACGGAACGGAGTCATGTCCTTCGTCACGGATTGCACGACCTGCGGGGGCTGCTTCGCCGGGGCTTCCAGCGGCGGTTCCTTTCCAACCGGCGGCAGGAATCCCCGGATGAGGAAGTAGCCGATCACGCACAAGGCGAGGAAGATCAGAAACGCGCCGGTGCGCGATTTCAGGAACGAGACGGCATCGCGCGGGTTCATTTCGAGCCTCCTTTGCCGGTTGAAGGTTTGGCCTTGGCCTGTTCCGCTTTGGGAGCAGCCATCGTTTCGAGCACGATCACGAAATCGTTCTCGACAGAGAGGTCGTTGCGCCCGCCGTCCGGCGTGCCGGTGACAGCGAAGTAGGCCACGGCGTCCTTCTTGGGCGGGAGGACGCCGGCGGCGTCGCTGATCGAAGCGTTGAAGCGGCGTTCGCCCACTTTGAGGACGAACGCGCCCGGATCGTAGCGAAGCTCTTTCTCCGTGGTGTTGCGAAGCGTCACGCGGAAGACCAGCGTGTCTTGCGGGTCGAAGCGGAAGACTTCTTCCAGCAGGATGTGCAAGTGCCCGTGATCCATGACCGGCGGCTTGGGCCGGTAGTCCTTGAAGGCGATTTCCTTGACCCCGAGCGGATGGCTCTCCTTCAATACCGGGTAGGCTTTGGCGGTGTCGAGCAATCCCAATAACCTGACCGGGGTCACGGGCTGCCGCCGCCTAGCGGCCTCCAGTCGCGGATCAGGCGGAGGTTGGAAGATGAGGGAGAGCACCGGCGCGGGACTGTCTTGGAGTGCGAGCACGTAAGTCTTGTTGTTCCAGCGCACGTTGACGTTGGTCGTCGCATCCTTGGTGAGGCTGCGCACGGAGAAGAAAGCGGTGCCGGGCTGGTGGGCGAGTTGGAACAAGCCCTGCGTCTTGTCGTCGGTGGAGACCATCGCCGCGTCGATGGCGGCGATGGGCGACGGAAACGAGACCGTGGTCACTCGGGCCACGGACACGGGCACGGTGTAAACGCGATGCTCGTCGAGAGCCAGTTCGTGAATGGCTTTGGGCGGGTCTTCGGCGGCCTGGCCGGTCGCGGACAGGGTCAGGAGGAGGACCAGACCGTGGTGAATCAGGATGTTAGAGAGCGGGTTCATATTTGAAGTCGGAGACGGCGGTCGGAAACCGCCCGTTTTGCACGAGATCGGGATTGCGGCGCATTTTCAGCGCGAGCTTGAAGGGGACGACTTCGTTGAAGACCTTGCCTTCGAAGACGCCGGTGCGGAGCAGTTGCCCCGTGACCTGGGTCAGCACGAAGTCCTGACGGGTTTCCAGAACGTCGATCTTGGCGACTTCCGGTTTTTGGTGCTGCTGCTTGGCTTTGAACTCCGGCGCTTCCGCCGAGATTTGGCGCAGGGCCTTCTCGTAGGCGGCTTTCAGCAGAAGTTGCTTGAGCAGTTCGGGATGATCGACGCCCGAGGGGCTGCGCTCCAGAAAGGCCATGACCACCAGCGTGCTCTGCTGGGCGTGGAACTCCTTCGCTTCCTGGAAGCTCAAGAGGGGCGAGACATGGTAGGTGCCCGCCAGATCGAGGATGACGACGCGCTCGCTCTCCTTCAGTTGCCGGATGAGCAAGTGAGGCTGAATGAGAGCAACCGCCACGGCGAGGCCCGCAAGGGCGAACCACAGCAAGGCCGTGCGATCCTTGTCCACGAAGAGGCGGACGGGATTGAACGGCGGCTTGGCCGGACGCAGGCGCGCGGCGCTGACGGGCGTTTCGCGGAGGGTTTCGGTGGGTGGTGACGCGGTCATGAGGATTGGCTTCTGGATTTGCGGGATTCGCCGACGAGAGCGGCGGCTTGTTTGTCGTTGGCGGGGTCTTTCGGATCGTAGGACGGGCGGGGGCGGGGGCTGCTCCACTCGGTGGCGGCGCGGACCAGACCGGAAATGCCCGAAGAGCCTCCACTGCCGGGCATGGAGGCGGAGCCCAAGGCGAGCGCCCCGGCCCCGGCGGCACCTGCCAGCGCCAGCGGCGACGCGACGCCGCTGGCGGCCAGGGTGGCCCCGGTGCTCGCGGCGTTGTGGACTCCGGCGCGTGTCGCGCCCAGGCCGGTGGAGAGGAAGGCGGTGCCCGCGTTGATGCCTTCGGCGATCATGCCCTTGATGACCATCGGCGCGGCAATGGTGCTGAAGACCATCCACAGTCCCGCCACGGCGACGGCGAGGAGGTTTTTCAGTTCCTCCATGCCCCTTGCTTCCACGAAGCTTTCCTCCGCCATGATCTCCAGGAGGGTGTCCGTGACCAGCGAGGCGAAGCCCCAGCCGAGCGGCCAGAGGAGGATGCCCACGGTGGTGAGCAGGAACCGGAATCCGATGGAGGAGAGCGATCTGACGGCGAGAAAGCCGATGAAGATCGGGCTGGCGGCGAGCGCGAAGGCCAGAGCCAGATGGTAGATCACATCGGCGATGAAGACGACGAACTTGGCGATCCACTGGATCGTCCAGAGCATCGCGGTGATGAGCCCCTTGAAGAGCTGCTTCTCGGACAGATTGAAGATGGTATGCCAGAAGCCGCCGCCCTCCGCCTCGTCCGACGACGCGGCGGTCATGGCTTTATACTTCTCGTAAACCGCACCAGGGTCGGCTTCGAGCGTGTCGTAAACCAGCCCGTGGACCACTTCCTTGCCCTGGTCCAGCCAGCTTCCAAACTGCGAGACCACGATGACGATGACGATGGCACTGACGAGCGCCCGCAGATACATGGTCGCGGAACGGTGCCCGTTGCTGATGTGGCTCCAGAGTGAGAAAACCAGCAAGGCGAAGGTGACGGGCAGCAGCGTGGTGAACATGGCGTCCACCTTCTCGTCGAGACGGGTGAAGAATTCGTTCATGGCTGCTTCCGGGTGCGGGGTTGCGGGTCGATGGAGAAGAGCTTGTCCAAGGCTTGTTCCGCCTGGCGGAACTCCTCGGCGTCGGCCGCGGCGTCGTGGGGATGGGTCAGCGCGCGGGTGAGATAGCCCGCGAGGAAGCAGGCCAGCATCACGGAGAGGAAGAGCATGAGGGCGATGGGCTTCATGGCGGGGTTCAGCGATGGGGGCGGATCGGGATGACGAGGAGTTCGTCCAATTGCCGATTGGTGATGCCCCACTCGGCGGCGTCCCGCTCGCGCTGGGCCTGCTCCTGCTTCTCCTCGTCGTTGCGGTTCAGCGTGTCCTGCACCGCGACCTGGGCAGCCGCTTGCTGCACTTCTGCCTGAAGAGCGTCGAGTTCCGCCCGCTGGCTGGCGAGCACGCCTTGCAGTTTCTGCACCTCCGCGTCGGTGGTGGCGGCTTGCAGGGCCGTGGTCGTGGCACCGATGTCCCGCTTGAGCGACTGGATGCGCCCCTGGGTTTGCTGGTGGACGGTCTGAAAGTTGTCCACGGTGTTTTCCAGCGCGCCGAACTTCCGGTAGAGCGACTCCGCGCGGGGAATCTCCACCCCGGAAATGGAGATGTTCTCGATCCTCCGGTAGAGGCCGTTGGCGTTGTGGCGCAGCGACTGCACGCCTGACGCGGTCTGTTGGAGTTCGCCGAGCAGTTGCCCGGCGGGCTGCCGTTGGAGTTGGTCGATGATGCGGTCGGCCCCGGTGATGCGCAGGAGCGACGAGGGATCCCCGAAGGCTTCCACATAGGCGGTGACCTGTTGAAGCTGCGAGGTGAGAAGGTTGATCTGCTCGACCTGCTTGGAGATCATTTCGACGTATTTGGCGAGGTCGATGGCGTGCTGCGTCGCGTTTTGGGCGATGGCCGCAGGGTCTTCGACGATGAGCTGGGCGCGGCTCCAGGCCGGGAAAAGGCCCAGGGCGACGATGGCGGGAATGAGAGTGAGTCGTTTCATGGTTTGGTTCGGGTTCGGGTTGGTGGAGGGGGGGTTAGGTATGGATGGAATTCCGCTGTTGTTCCTCTTGCCGCCGCAGGCGTTCCTGCTCCTGCTGGCGGAGGCGTTCCTGTTGCTGGCGCAACTGCTCCTCGCGCTCGCGGCGCATTTGCTCGGCGTCGCCGATGCGGTCGAGATGGGGTTCGTAGGGTTGGTAGGGTTCGATCATGGCGTCAGTGTTCGATGCGGAGGGTTCGGGTGGAGCCGGGATGAAAGAGCGCGCCATCCGGCCCGCTCCCCGGCAGTGGAAAATGGAAAAGGCTCACGTCGGGCTCGTAGCCACTGGCCGGCTTCTGCTGATCGACGAGGAGCCAGTATTGCTGCTTCACGGCGTCGCTTCGGCCCTTGTCGTAGCCTTCGGTGAAGGATTGCTTCACCTTGCGGTCCTGGGCCTTGTGGAGGGCTTCGCCGAGAAGGAGGCCGCCGCCCGCGCCGGCGGCGGTGATGAGCGGATTGCCGTCGCCGAGGCTTTGGGCCAAGGCGGCTCCGCCGCCGGCGGCGAGGGTGTTGGTGACGAGGCGCGAGGGGCTGGAACACGAACCCAGCGCCAGCGCGAGGGGAACGAGAAGAAGCAATCGGGGTTTCATGGCAGTGCGGGGTTGGTGGTGGATTCAGCAGGCGGGCGGCCCGCTTCGATGGCGATGCCCTCGACGAGGTCGCCGTGGGCTTTGAGCTGGCGCGCGCGGCGCTCGAAGTGCTCCCCGCTCGTGCTGCTGCAATACAGCATCTCGGGCGAGGCGAGGTTGTGGACGGTCCCGCAGAGCGGGCGCGGGGTGTCGAGGTGGAAGTAGGTGAAGGCCGCGAACTTGCGGCCCGGCTGCTGGTCGGGCAGCGGATAGCCCATGATGCGCTGGCGGGTGATCTCGGGCAGCTCGATGTCCTGGGCAATGTCCTCGAGGTCGGCCCGGTCGTTCTGCCGCAGCAGGATGAACTGGCGGCTGTTCCCGAAGACGGTGGAGCGGATGCGGCTCTCCTTGAACCGGGCGTATTGCTGGACGATGGAGACGGTCCAGCAATTGAACTTCCGCATCTGCGCGTAGCTCTCGCGCACGATCTTCTCCCCTTCGGGGATGTCGAGGAAGCGGGCCACTTCCTCATAGACGATGCGCTTGCGCTGCGAGCGCGGCAGAGTCACGAGGTGCTGGCGCGTGTGGTGGGTGATGAGGAAGCCGGCGGCGGCCTTGAGCTCGGGAGCCGATTCGGGGATGGAGCCGAGTTCAAAGTGAACGATGCGCCCGTGGAGGGAGAGGTTGGTCTCCCCGTCGAAGAGCGGTCCATACAAGCCATTGCGGCACCACGGTTGCAGGAGGGTGGCGATCTGGCGCACGGCCTCCTGCTCCGGCCCGTGGGCCTCCAGGTGCATCAACTCTTGCAGCATCTGATGGGTGGGATGCTCGGAGGGAAGAAAGGAAGCGAAGGCAAGGTTGCGAACGTCGCGGTTGGTCTTCGAGTCCTTGAGGAAGCGCAGCACGTCGCCTTCCGGAAAGCCTTCAAGATAGGCGTTCGCTTCGTCGGAATGGGCGGCGGCCCAATCCCGGAAGTCGGCGAAGGCTTCCAGGGAGGATGCTCCGGGCGGCATCTTGTCATGCCGATACGCGGCCAGAGCCAGCGCGTGACGGGCAATCGGAAGGAGCCGGTTGGGATGCCGCTGGCTCCATTCGTTGAAAGCGTCCTCATAGAGCTGGTTGAGGTAGCGGGCGATCTGTGCCTGTTGCAGCCGCTGCCTGTCCTCGTCGGCGGGCAGTCCCGCCATGCGCGCCACCAGCGCGGTGGCGGTGGAAAGATGGAGCGGAGTGAGCGGCAGGCCGCCCGTATCCAGATAGTTCAGCGTGTGCGTGCCGTCCGGTTGCAGGATGATCGGTTCCGCGCCGGGTTCCACGGTCTTGGTGTAGATGCCGTAGGAAAGCCCTTCTTCGATGAGCACGGTGTAGTCGAAATAGAGTTCGGTCTGCGAAAGGAGATCGCACATCGTCACGGACTTCCCCGCTCCGCTCATGCCCAGAACCACGGCGTGCTGCGGGGTTTGCGAACCGCTGGTGCCCAGAAAGGTGCGCAGGCCGACGAGGTTGTCGGCGTTGCCGTCGTAGAGGGCCTCCGCACCGTCGAGATGCCCGGTGAAGGTGGCGCTGACCGGCAGCATGTCCGCCAGATAGGTGTGCTCGGCGTAGAGCTTGCGGTAGTCGTAGCGACCCCACAGCCAGCCGGGCCACGTCTGGTAGAAGAGTTTGCGCGTGGTCGCGGGCAGGCTGCTTTCCACATACTGCGCACCGTTCATGGAGTTGATCGCGTTCTTGATGGCCGTGGCCTTGGCGGACATGCCCGCCTTCGTCTTGTCCCAAACGTGGACGACGAAAAGTGCCTGAAACGGCAGCGTGTGGCCCTGCATGAGGGCGGCGATCTTGCGCTCCTTCTTCTGAATCGCCGTCAGGAGCGAAACCTTCTTCTCGCTGGCGTAGTCGCCCGTGAGACGGTCGTGAGCCTTCTCTTCGCGGATGATCTCACCGCGCACGGAGAGCGGTTCGACGTTGACGGTGATGGCGTAGTCGAGCAGCCGCAGATGGGTCAGCCGGTGAACGATGCCCGGAAAGGTCACGCGCGGCCAGCGGCTCATCACGAGCAGCGAGTGATAGTGCCCGTCCATCCAAAAACCGGAGTCCGGCAAGGCATGGCCTTCGCTGTGCCAGCAATTCTCCTGAATGGAGAGTTGCGGCTCGAAGGTGGTCAGTGGGTCGAAGTCGAAGCGATCCGCATAGGAGGGATTGAGGAAGCGGGCGTAGTGCCGGTAATGATCCTCGTCGGACATGGCGCGGAGCCGAGCCCCCTGGCCACTGAAGATGTGGCGGAGGGTTTCCTCGACGTGGGCGAACTCCTGCTGGAGCTGGTCAAGGAGGTGCTCGTAGTGTCGCGTCAGGGCCGCGCGGGAAAGACTGGAGGGTGGACACGAGTCGATCCGGCTTCCGATCCAAAGCACGAGGCGTTGCCGGCGCAGCCGGCGGTCGGTCATCGCCGACCAGTAGCGACTGAACCGCTCGTTGCGGACACGGCGCGTCCAGAGATTCGCGGCTCGCTGGGTCTCGTCATGGTAGCCCAGCAACTCGCGGCGATAGTCGGAGTCGCAATACCATTGCACTTGCAGGCGCTGGTGGTCGCCCAGCGAAGCGAGCAGCAAGGCAAGCTGGTTCTGGAACGCATTGAGTTCCGAGACCGCGGCATTGGCGAGGTCGGGCGGCTCAAAGACGAAGCCTTTGGCCACCGCTCCCCCGGCGCGCAGATTGCCGTAAACGACAAGATCGCGCAGGAAGAAGCCATTGGGCGAGGCTTCGGAAATGGAATCAAGCAGTGGCATGGGGATCGTCGGTGAAAGGGTGTTCGGGTTGTTGGAGAGGATCGGGACCGAATCCGGCTCCGTGGAGCCAGCCGTCGAGCAGGTCGCGGTCATAGCCGGGCGGCTTGCCCTGGCGCAGGCCGAAGACATAGAGGAGGGAGAGCCCCAGCGGCACGGCGGCGAACGCCGCCGATGCCGTGAAGCTCCAGCGCAGCGCGCTGAAGCAGAGCAGCAACGTCAGCACGGCGGCGAAGACGCCGCCGGTGACGTGCCAGAAGAGGTTGCCCTCCAGTCCCCACGTCCGCCCGGAGGAATCCTCCGCGCTATTGGTTTCCGTCAGGCGCAGTTCCGAAGACGGGGATCTCATTCGAAGGCCCCCACGTCTACGGTGGAACTGTCCAGACCGAAGGCCGTGAAAAGCGCCTTCACGATGACCGGCGCGCCCGCGATGATGAGGCCGCCGATGATGGAGAGCTTTCCGGCGTCGGTGTCACCCCGGCGGATGGCAAAGCCTCCGCCGACGACGCAGATGGTTCCGAAGATGAAACCGATGAGCATGACGATGCCCATCGCTTTGCTGGCCC
Source organism: Verrucomicrobiales bacterium (assembly GCA_037190325.1). Lineage (GTDB taxonomy): Bacteria > Verrucomicrobiota > Verrucomicrobiia > Verrucomicrobiales > DEV007 > Arctic95D-9. Next base: position 91,727 of record JBBCIU010000025.1, read on the forward strand.
CATCGGCGAGACCTCCGGCTTGGGCGAGCAGCGGAGACGTTTTGGCGAGTAGAACAAGGTAGGTCGCATTCATAGCACCGCCCTTGTAACACGACCCGCGAATAACTCAGCTCCCGGCCGGGAGCAGCAAAGTTACGGCGATGGGAGAGGATGTCCGTCACTTGGTTATGACGACGACGACCGACTCCATTCACGACGCCCGAGGGGACCGCAGCCTGCTCCTGAACCTCGAAGCGCATTTACTCGAAAACATCCGTGGACAGGACGCGGCCCTTGTCCGCATGGCGTCCGTGCTGCGTCGCGGCGAGCTGGGCCTGTGTGCGCCCCATCGCCCGAAAGGCAGCTTTCTGTTGCTCGGACCCACGGGCGTGGGAAAGACCGAATCCACGGTCGTCTTCACGCGCTATCTGATGGGCGATGATCGTCTGTTCCGCTTCGACATGTCGGAGTATCAGACGCAGGACAGTTTGAGCCTGCTGCTTGGAGCGGACAGTCAGGAGCGCGGCCACCTGGGCCGGTGCGTGACGGATGCCGCAACGGGCACCTTGCTGTTCGACGAGATTGAGAAAGCGCATCCACGCATCATGGACGTGTTTCTACAAATCCTCGACGCCGCCCGCGTCACCTTCGCCGACGGCACCACGGCGGACTTGGGCGGGTTCTACGTGGTCTTCACCTCCAACATCGCTTCGGGCGAGCTGCTGGACTGGCAGCATTCCAGTTTCGCGACCATGGAACGGCACGTGTTGGCCCGTGCCCAGCAATGGCTGCGGCCCGAGCTGTATGCCCGCATCACCGAAAAGCTGGTTTTCCAGCGGCTCGGCTATGAGATTCAGATGGAAATCGCCCGCCTCATGCTGGTGCGGCATCTCTTGATGCTGGAAGCGAAAGGCCACTGTCTGATCGCGGAGCCGGACGTGTTGCCCTTCCTCATCCGGCATGGCTTTCATCCACGCTTGGGGGCGCGTCCGCTGCGGGACACCATCGAACGCCTTGTTGGCGACGCCGTGGCCGCCAGTCTCCTGGAGTGCGGTTCCGGCAGCGGGCGGCTGGCGCTGCGCGATGACCGGCGTTTGCGGGTGAAGGCGGGACCGCTCCCCGGCACTGAAGACACCACGCTTGCCGATCCCCAATCGCTGGAAGCCGTCCGCCGCGAGCCATGACGACGACCGCCAATCACGACAGGTCACGCCTCGTCGGGATTCCTGCCCCGGGGAATCTGCTTGGCGAGGTCCTCCGGGAACAGGTCGGTGTGATCGACTTCCAGGACAAAGCCGAGCATGAGGAAGTGAATGTCGGGCACGGGCGACTCCTGGCGTTCGATGGCGGCGATGTCGTCGGCGGTGCATGTCCAGCCCCGCTTCTCAAGCTCGGCGGCCAGTTGCGCCTGCGTCCAGCCTTTCCCCTCCCGGAGTTCGCGGACCCTCGGGCCGATCAGATTCTTCTTTTCACTCATGAGCCAAATGCGTGTTGGTCCGCCGGTCGAGACAAGGCGTCGCCCGGCAGAGGATGGGGAGAAGAAAGCAATTCAGAGGCCATGCCCCGCGCCGCCGGGCCTGACAGTTCGACATCTAATTATAATTTCAATAAATCACAATAACGCAATGGAAAACAATTCTGTCACAAAAGCCGAATATCAGGAATTCCTGTCGGAGCTGACCACGCGCGTTCAGACCGCGCGTGTCCAAGCCGGAAGGGCCGTCAACCGCGAGTTGGTGCTGCTCTATTGGGACATCGGTCACGGCATCCTGGAGAAGCAGGAACGATCCGGTTGGGGTGACGCCGTGGTCAAACGGCTGGCCGCCGATCTGCGCGCGGAATTCCCTGGAATGACGGGGCTCTCGGCGCGCAGCCTGTGGGAGATGAAGCGGTTCTACCTCGCCTGGACCGAGCCGGAATTACTGCAACAGCTTGTTGCACTTTTTGAGGAGGAGGCCAAAACCGGTCAGTCGGGAATAGTGCAACAGGCTGTTGCACTCTTGACGCCCGCCTCGGGCAAAGCGTTGCAACGAGTGTTGCCTGAACACCTTCCGGAACTGGCGAGGGCGCTGGTGGCCCTCGTGCCGTGGGGGCATCATGTGCTCCTGCAAGGCAAGATCAAGGATGCCGCCGCGCGCCTTTTCTACCTGCGGGAAACCGCCCGCTTCGGCTGGAGCCGCGCCGTGCTGCTCAACCACATCAAGGCCAACACGTATGAACGTTCGCTGCTGGAGAGGAAAGCGCACAATTTTGAGATGGCCCTTCCCGAGGACTTTGCGGAGCAAGCGGACGAAGTGCTGAAAAGCCGCTACAATCTGGAGTTCTTGGGCGTGAAGCGAAGGATGAAGGAACGCGACCTGGAGCAACGGCTCATCGAACGGGTGCAGCAGTTCATTCTGGAGCTGGGCTACGGCTTCTGCTTCATCGGTCGCCAATACCGGCTGGCGCTGGGGCAGAAGGAATACTTCGTGGATCTTCTGTTCTACCACCGTTTCCTCAAGACCTTGGTCGCGGTGGACCTGAAAGTCAGAGGCTTCGAGCCCGAGCACGCGGGCAAGATGGATTTCTACTTGAACCTCTTGAATGAAACGGAACGCGCCTCCGATGACCGTCCCTCCATCGGCATTATCCTGTGCGCGGAAAAGAACGACGTGGAAGTCGAGTTTGCCCTGAAATCCAAGATGAATCCCATTGGAGTCGCGGAATACAAGCTTCAGAGCGAGCTGCCCACCCAGCTGCAAGGCAAGCTGCCATCGGCACGCCAGCTGGCGGATGCTTTGCGAAGCGGTTTACAGAAATGTCGAGATTGACAACGGAAAATCCGTAGATGCACAAGAGCAACATCAGCGAAGTGAATTGTTGCGCCAGCCGGGCAAAACGGCTCGGCTGCCGTGAGCTCGGTTTGCTCACTGTGGGGCAGCAGTTTATTTCTGTGGTGCTCGGCAGGAAAGGTGCGATCAGTGTCCATGAATGGGACCGCCAACATCAGGATAGGTGGTCGCGCGACATCTCCTGGTCTTGCCAGGGCTCCCGCATTCGTGCATCGCAATCTTCTCGATGCGCTCTCCACCTCCAAGTCGATCGGTCGGCATGAAGTGAGCGCCGAACTGGCCAGCATTGACCGTGCCTTGGAGGTTGTGCTGGCGGATCTGAAGCTCTCAGCATTGAGGATTGAGTCTCAAACTGGCCCGAAGCTCTCCGCCATCTTCGGTGCCCATGAGGCGATGCTGCAAGATAAAGGATTGCGTGGCGAAATCTTCAAACAGGTCGAGCAGAATTTGATTGGCGCGGCGCAGGCGCTCGCGCGGGTTTTTCAGGAATGGCAGGTCAAGTTCAGGGCGAAGCCCGAGGAATGGATGCAGGAGCGGGCCGATGATCTTGAAGATCTCGAGGGCCGGCTTTTGCGTCAAATCGCCGGGGTAAAGACCACGCTCCTGGAGACGATGCCTCGTTCCAGAGTGCTGGTGGCCCACCGGCTCCTGCCTTCGGAAACGGTCGCCTTGCCCCAGTTGCAAGTGGCAGCCATTGTTCTGGAGTTTGGCGGACCGGGGTCTCACGCGGCCCTGCTAGCTCGCGCATTAGGCATACCTACAGTAGCTCAGATACCCAACGCGCTGGAACGAATAGCCGACGGGCAGGATATAATCGTGGATGGCTCCGAAGGGGAGGTCATTTTGAATCCAAGCGCTGAGGTCATCCGCGTTTTTCAACGCAAGCTCTTCAGCCTGCGACAAAAAAGCGAACTGGCCAGACGCGAAGCTTTGGGACCCGCCATTACCAGAGGGGGAGTGGAAGTTTCCGTGATGGCCAACATAGGCTCGCCCGAAGATGTGACTGAAGCGATCGCATGCGGTGCGGAAGGAGTGGGCCTTTTTCGGACCGAACAACTTTATCTCGGAAGAACGACACCCCCATCCAAAGACGAACTTATTTCTGAATTTCGAGCTATTTTTTCCCCCATGGCTGGGAAACAGGCCACCATACGCCTTTTAGATCTCGGCGCGGACAAGCCTGTGTCCTTCCTGAATTTTCCAGTCGAAGACGACCCTTTCCTTGGCTGCAGGGGAGTTCGGCTGCTTCTTCGTTACCCCGATCTGCTCGATGCACAGCTAGCCGCCATTCTATGTTTTTCTCTTGAGCACCCCATTCGCATTTTGGTTCCTATGGTCACAACAGAAATGGATATGGCTCAAGTGAGGCAACGGGTCGGTTCACTTGCTTCAGAATGCGGGGTAGATATTATTCCTCCCATCGGCGCGATGATCGAAACCCCCGCTGCTGCGCTCAGTGTCCCCGACATCCTAAAGCATGCGGACTTCCTGAGTATCGGCACAAATGATTTGACTCAATATACCATGGCGGCAGGGCGGGAAAATCCGCTGGTTAACGATTATTTCATGGATAATCATCCTGCCGTGCTCCGCCTGATCAGAATCATCCTGTGCGACGCAGAAAGCGTTCCGGTCTCGATTTGCGGTGAACTGGCGGGCAATCCATCCATGGTTGAATCCCTTGTAAAGGACGGCATTCGCTGTCTCAGCGTCGCTCCGCCACTGGTTCCATTCATTAAAGAGGCAGTCCGGAAGACAGGGAAATAAGCAAGCCATTACCGGGAGTGTGATGCATTTCGGCTATGGCGCGCTCATCAAATCCGCCTTCATCGCTTCTCCGGCGCCTGGCCGATAAGACACTCTCGCATCCGACTCGATCGGCGGCAGCAAGGTGTGCCTGAAGCCCGTTCGCAATGCCTCAGCACGGTATGGCCCTTGGGCAGGCTGCGCAGGATTTGCGGTTTGCTTAGGGCAATGGCCTTTGCGCCAGCCATTGGTGTCCAGTCTGGCCGTCCAAGCAAAATCGTCTGAGTTCCGCCAAACTTCGCATGTCCGGAACGTGGGCACGAAGAAAGGACAATATGTCCTCCATCAAAGGAACAACGGTGCCGGTCAATCCGGTATCCGCTGCCCAGACGGTCTTCTGGTAATCGGCATAGTGCGTGTGGATAAAGCGCGGCCAGTCTCTGACCGCGATGCGGAAGTAGTATGGTTCCTTGTCTCGGGGTGCCGGGCCAACCCCTAGGAACCAATTCGGCATTTCAATGAGAACTCCGGAACAAAGGCGATGGGTCTTCAGCATGCTCTCATAGTATCCGCGTGAAAATCGTTCGCGATGCTCCCATCCGTCCACGCAGGCTACATGCAATGGGGCATCGCAAAACTCGTAAAGCCAATCACCCGGCGGGAAAGCCACTCCTGAGGTCGCGGTGTAATCCGTGCCCTGCACAAGCTCTCCGCAGATGGCGCACCTGGAGCCTTCGAATATAAGTGCCATTAGCCTGAGTAGTATTGTATTTGGGAACGTCAAGCATGAGACTCGGCTGACCGGGAGAGCGTGCCCAATGCAAGGCAAGAGTTGAAGTTAAAGAAAATGATTCGAGTTTAAGTCAGTCGCTCCTCTCCATGCGTTTGTTAGTCCAAGGATCCAAGCAGCTCTCCGATTGTTGCCACAATCTTATTTCGCATAAGCTTCGGCCTTTTTCCGGTTTAGCGGTCAAGGATCAGGCACTGGTGGAACGAGGGTCGCCGGCATCCGCTTCGGATGCCTTACAGGGAAATCTGTTCGTCACGGATGTCAACTGCCATGATGGAGGGAAGGTGTTTTGCCGCCAACGAATTTTCTCCAAAATGTAGAAAGTCCAGACGTCAGGAAAAAGGGATTCAAATCTTCCAGATACAGGTTGATCAGGTTTGGAGGTGTCTGGGGAAAATCCCAACTTCGCTAAAATCTTCCCAGAAGCTGGATTGCTGGACTTTAGATAGTGGGCATGAAGATGACTGAAATTGCAAAAGCTGAAGGCGAAGTCACGAAGGAGAGCGGCCGCCCTGGCCGCAATGCCTTTTCCCCAATAATCGACGCCGAGCCAATATGACAACTCTGCATGCTGGCCATTCCAATCTAGCTTCTTTAGCGAGCAACAACCAGCTACGCATTGGTCCACCGTGATGACGAAGGTGATTTTTTCCTGCGGACAAGAATGACTATCTGTGAGCCATGCTTCGATGTGTGAGCGCTCACAAGCTGGCGGAACTGAGCTGGTCTGGCTAATTTTTGGATGACGAGCAATCTGTTCTAGTTTTGAGACGTGAGACGGGGCGAGAAGTTGAAGGGATATCGTCATGTTGGATAGAATCTGATTCTCTCAGTTGATTCGTGATCGGGCGATTCATTAAAATGGAGCTGTTCATAACAACGAAAAACTCAGGCGTTTCGATTGTCAACGCGCAAGCACGTGTTGCCGCTTTGTGATCGAGTCCCCATCGACAATCTCTGATCCAGCCTACACCATCGGGTTGCCGCAGACAATCCTGCGATGGAAAATCCGCAGTCGCAATTGCTCATGCGGTCTCCGGCTACTCCAACGGAGACATTTCCATCCCTCGCTTTGACGAAAAGGACGTGTTGCACGCTTGATCGAAGGCCATTCTCTGGTGCCGCACTGTCTTGGGCCGCTCCCGGTCACCGGAGCGCCGCGAGAAACGAGACTTGCGATCAGGGCATGGAGGCGTCTGAAAGACGCCTCCATGCCCCCGGCTTTTCAAGGGAGGGAACGGCAATCTCCGCCAGCGTCAGCGGCGGAGTTTGCCGGGGTGGGCGCGAGTGCTCCGGAAGGGCGGGTGATCGGCACGCCGTGGCGGCGATGTGCTGGACTCTGACGGTGCGCGCGCGGAATAACGAAGCGGACCGCTTTGCCGTTCCCGCCGCCTTGCCGTGCAATCTGGCGGGATCCTCGGCCTTGCCGCACCGTCAAAAAAAATGAGACGAAACAAATGCTTCGCTCAGCATGGCTATATTGTCATGATCGCAACTTGCGTTGCTGAAACGGCAATAGGAATCGCACGCTCGGCAATGCCGCCCGGCTGAACAAGATACCTGTCCGATCTCGTGCCTCCTTGCCGCGCCATGGGCCTTCAGGCGCGGCCAAATTGCACGGCAGCCGGTCGGAAGCGGTGCAGCGCACCCCACCGTCATTCCGCGCCCGCACCGTCAGAATCCGGCGGAGCGCCTCCATGAGGGGCGTATCCCGCACCCGAGAAGAGGGTTTGCGCCCACCCCGGCAAACTCCGCCGCTGACGCTGGCGGAGATTGCCGTTCCCACCCCGTAAATACTAGGGGCATCAAGGCGTCCTTCAGACGCCTCCATGCCCTGATCGCATACCGTTTGACCACGTCATTGGCATGACAGCGCCTCTTTGCGGCTTTTACCCTCGGAACCACGGCGAAACCCGCCCGTCCGGTTCAATCGGCGGTAGCAGGGTCCGCTTGTATCCCCGCTCGCAGTGGACCAGCACGGCATGGTGCTTGGGCAGGCTGCGGAGGATGTGCGGCTTGATCTTGTGTTCCTCCTGCTCGGAATAGTTGCTGGACTGTCCGCCGCTGGAATAGCCCCAGGAACGCTTGATGACCTTCTTCTTGCCGAGGAAATCGGCGCTCTCGTTGGCCCCCTCCTCGTCCGCGGCGCGGAAGATCATGCGGTTGCGCAAGTTCAGCGTGAGCACGCGGGCCTTCTCCCGGCCCAAGGGCGGGATGAACGAACTGGAGGACTGCGCCGCCGCGACCACCGTGGCGCGGGCCTCGCGGATCACGTCCACGCAATTGTAGTCGCTCATGCCGTCCTCGCTGGCGGTGACGAAGCGTTGCGCCTCGTCCGCCCACAGAACAAGAAGGTTGTCGTCCTTCCGTTCGTGCTTCGGCTTGTCGAAGCGACGCAGGACATGCGTGTAGAAGAGCATCTTCAGGAAGGTGTTCACGTAGCGGCGTTCCGTCTGGAACTTCTGCGGCATGGCGATGCAGAGGATCTTGCCCCGGTCGATGTCCGAGAACTCGAAGGTGTTTTCCGTCGGGCAAAAGACCTGGGCGATGTCCGGGGTGAGGAAGTATTGCAGGTAGTTCGCGATGGTCTCCTTGACGCCGCCGATCTGCTCGGGCGGCTGGCTGAGGAAGCGGTGCATGAAGTGTTCGCCCAACAGGTGGCGGCGTCCGGTCGGCTCCGCGAGGGCCAGCTCCTCCAGCGCCTGCTCCATGTCCGCTTGGTTGAGGAGGAAGTGATAGGCGTTCTCCAGCGTCACGTCCGCGCCGATCTCGTAGAGGAGTTCGAGCGCCGCCGCGATGTGGGTATGGGCCTGGCTCTTGAAGAAGCCCTTGTCGCCTTGCTGGCCGAGGCTGGCCGCGGTGTCCACGACGAACTTGGCATACGTGCCGAAGGGGATGCCCCGGTCCGACGTGAGGTTGAAGGTGTGGGTGGGCGTCCAGCCGGAAAGCTCGCTGTCCGGTCGCACTTGCAGCAAGATCAGGTCCTTCTCGCGGTGGAAGTGTCCGGCCATTGCCGAGAGGGTTTCCCAATACAGTCCCTTGTCGTCGATGCACAGACCGCCCCAGCCGGGGCAGTTCTGGAAGACCTGATACAGGAGGGGCGTGATGCCGGAGCGTGTCTTGCCGGAGCCGGTGTCCCCGGTGATGAGCCAGCCCCGGCAGAAGTCTTCCATGCGCCACATCATGCCGCCGAGCCTCGCCACGACGGGCGAGCGCCAGACGGACGGGCCGCCGGGCAGGAGGACGAGGCACACAGCGAAGGCGGCGCCGACGCTGAGGGCGATGGCCGGCCACGGCTCGGACAGGCGGATGAATCCATACCAGCCGGCGGCCACGGCCAAGGTGGCGATGAGGGGGCGGACGATTACCATACGAATCGGCCAAGCAGCAGCCCGGCGGTGAAGGTGGCGAAGGCGGTGAGCAGGAGGGACAACAAGCCGACACGGCGCAACTGGCGCTGCGTCTGCGCGGTCTGGCGAAGTTCGTGCGTCAGTTCGCTGGCGTGCTTGACGAAGGTCTTGCTGCGGGCGTCGAGCAGTTCGAGCGTCGAACGGAATTCCTCGAAGCGAAGCGGCGGACGGTCCGGTGCGCGGGAGCGGAGCGACGAGACATACAGCTCGAACAACTCCACACAGGCCAGCGCCGGGTCGTCGTCGCCGATGCCGTGCTTCTGCTGCCAGCGGGCGATGGCCGCCTGCAAGTCGGAGGCCGGGGCGGCGTCACTCATGGCGTGTGGCGGGTTGAGGTTCGGACAGCAAGGCATCCGCGTGGGCGTCCACCTGGGCGTAGAAGGTCTTCTGCCAGTTCCGCAATCGTTGCCTGTCCACCACGTTGAAGGCCGGATGACCTTGCGCCGGGGTGGCGGTCAGGTTGTGCTGATTGAGCGCGGCCACCAGCCAGTCATACAGGCGGGGCATGACGAGCTCCCCGGCGTGCCGTTCGTCCACCAGCCGCGCGCGTGTCTTGCTGCGCTCATACAACGTGAATTGCTCGCTGTGGGCCTGGTTCTTGACGATGACGTAGCGGCAACGGTCGGCCAGCGCATCGGCAATCACCTTGACTTGCGTCACACTGTCCGCTTCGTGGTTGACCGGCATCACGACGGTGAGCTTGGCGTCCAGACTGTCGAGCAACTCGAAGGCCGACACCTCGGCGAAGTAGTCGAGCACCAAGTCGGTGGACGCCGCTCTGCCGTCCACGACCACCAGCGGGGCATTCTCCAAGGTGGCAAACAGACTGTCCAGCCCTCGCGGATCGTTCAGGTCGGCGAACGCGGCTTCAGGATGGTAGCGTTTGAGGGTGGAGTTTTCGTTGTCGGTGTCCACCGCACGGTGGTCGTGCTTCCGATCCTTCAGGTATTGGACAAAGTTGACGGCGAAGAAGCTCTTTCCGACGCCTCCCTTGCCGTTCAGGATGAAGACCAGTTTCTTGTTCATGGGCTGGTGGTTGCGCGGTTGTCAGTGCCGCGTCAGATGCTGGAAGGATCGGCGATGCGGGGGCCTTTCCCCCGGGCAGGCGGGTGGTTGTCCTCCTCCTCGGGCGGCTTGGCGGACGCCGGACTGCCCGACGGGCTCGGAGCCGGCGGCACGGGCGGCGACGCGTCTTTCGTCCGGTCGGCGGCCGTCCGGATGGTGGACCGGCGTTTCTCCTTGCTCGCGGGCGGCTGCTCGACGTGCTCGTGGCAGAAGCGTGCTAGCGTGTCGAGCGACACCTGGATCTCCACCTCGCGGAGAATCCGCAAGATCGTCCGGTAGGACGCGCCCTTGCGCCGCAGCGTCAGCAGACTGTCGCGGAGAGGCATGAGGATCGTATGGCTTTGCGGTGGCGGGGCGGTGTATGACTCGGCCGCGGCTGCGACGAGTTTCTGACGTTCGGTCGGCGTCTGATCGGTGTTCATGGCTTGTCTGATCGGTGTTTGATGCGTCTAGCTGGTCCTGGCGTGAGCCAGGGGATGGGCGTCTCTTCCTGAAACGCGGTGTCTCGCATGATGACACCGCGCCCTCGATTCCGAGTTCCCGTTTGGGAGCAGCGCAGCACGACTGTGCGGTTTTGGTGGGGCGATTTCTGCGTTGCGGAATGCGGCGATGCGCCCCGCCCGATGCCGTGCCGTTCATCCCTTCTGGATGACGCGGCCGTCCGTTGGGTGCGCATGGGCAGGATCGATAGATAACGTCCCGCTGCGGAGCCAGTTTGGCGTCACTCCGGTGCGTTTCCGTCAAACTCCACCGGCACTCGTGGCGCATCGGGCAACTGCGCATCGAGCGATTCCCGATACTTCAGGCAACCGCGCAAAAACTGCGGCCACTCGGGAACCGCGAGGTCGGGATCGAGCTTCTCTGGAAGCAGTTCCCAGAGTTGCGGATGATGCCAGCAGAGTTCGTGCTCGGTGCTGTCCCGGTGAGCGCGAATTCCCGCCCGCAGCTTCTGGATCTCAGCCATGAGTTCCTCCCGCGACATGTGCTCGAGGTCATCGTCCACGGCATACTCTACCACCACAAAGGGATCCCTGCACCCATTCCGCATCACTCGTGGAGCTCCACGATCCCAAGCCGGCCATCCGTCCGCCAGGGATCACCACCCCCGTTGCGGCCTTCGCGCTGCTGGAATCCCGGCCTCCATTGGCTGTCGAGAACTTTTCCGGTGTGGCCGAGATCGCTCATCAAGCCGTCGCGTTCCTTGTCGATGTCCGGTGCGATGTGATGGGTGATCTGCCCGGTGGTGTGGCTGAATCCCACGCTGTGGTCATACGTCACCGCTCCCCACCACGCCGGCCGGTCCTTCTCGTCTTTCTCGGCCGTCTGCCAGAACCGCACGTGATGGCGCTGGCGCGGATCGTCGCCCACCGGTTTCTCAAAGGCGAGGTCCTCCTTGCGTCCGAAGAGGAAGAGGTTGCTCACCGGCGCGTCCGCATAGGGGCGATGGAACACGGAACTTTCCACGATGCGCACGCTGGTGCGCAGGGTGATGGGATCGGCGGGATGCCATCCCGCCGCGAGCATGGCCGCCACCAGTTGGCGCTCCGAAGCGATGACGAAAAGATTGAGCGGATCGCCCGGAATCTGCGCCGCCGTGACCGTCACTCGGGGCGCGTCCAGCAAGGCGGGGTGTCCGGCCTCGCGGTCCTTCCACCAATCGGGAAGCAGCAGGTAGGAGATCGTGAGCCAGCCGACGATGAACGCCACCAGCAGCCCCATCAGCCGCCCGCGCGTGGTGGCGAACCGCGCGCCTCCCATCGGGCGATGTCGCTCCTTCGGCGTGTCGGGTGGTGCATCGCGGGACTTCATGAAGGATCGGCTCAGGGTTCCCGGTCGGATCGCCATGTTCCATCCGGTCTCAGGGTGAGCCGCCATCGGTGCGGACGAACCACCGTGCCTTTGGCGGTCCGGTAGGAGGGAATGTCGAGGAGGATCTCCTCGCCGTCCCGGCACCATTCGGCGATCAGGGTCACGCCGTCCGCGAACTCCACCAGACCGTCGGACCCGCCCCCCGCATCGCCTTCGACGACGACCGTGCCCTTGGGAAACGCATGGCTGTGGGTGAAGACGAATCGCATCCCGATTTCTGCCAGATTTCCGCCGTCCATGCAACGGGAACTGACGCCGCCGGGGGGCGGAGGGGCGTTGCTCCCGATCCGGAACCCTGATCCCGCGCTCGGTGACGCATCATGGTGCGATGATTACTTTCAAATACTACCATGATCGAGCCGCGGCTCTGGCCTATGTCGAGAAACGGCTCAGCGGCAGAAATGACGGCAACGGCGTCGCCGAGGATTCCGGCTGGGCTTGCCAAGGCGCGCATCGGCTCGGCCTGCACGGCCTCGTGCGCCTGGAACAGGTGCGTGCCTTGTTCGAGAAGCGCCATCCCGTGAAGGGCCGTCCGCTGCGGGTGCGGGTGCATGAAGAGGCAGCCGGTGCCGCGCCGTGGCTCACCGAGTTCGTGATCTCGTCCGAGCTTCTGCCTTCCCTGGCTTTGCGGGAGAACTCCGAGGCATCGTTCCTCCACTGGCACGGAGCGGAGGCTGCCATGAGTTGCCTGGAGATGTTTGCCTGTGCCGAGATGGGTCCCACGGGCTTCCTGATGACCACCGGCAATGTCGTGGCCATGACCTTCGAGCGATGCTGCACGCGTCTTGGCATGGGCCGGCTCAACACCCACTTGCTTCTCTTCAACCTGACCTATTGCGAGCCGGAAGAAGAGTGGCGGGAGTTGAATACCTCCGAGATGGAGGCGGAGACGGAGAGTGCCGAAATCGACTACCGGGACGCCATCCGTTCGCGGCTCTGGATCGACGGGCTGATCAGAGAGCGTCTTCGGCTCCACGCCGGGGAACGCCTGGCCGCGCAGTCACGTCAAGCCCCCCTTGGTCTCAACTGATCCCCTTTCACGCCATGCTTAACCCCAAACCTCATAGCAATCTGGTCAATGCTCTGGCCTATTTTGAGAAGCATCTGGCTGTGGGCGACTACTACAGCGAGCATCAGGCCGTGCGCGGCGAGTGGTTCGGCGCGGGCGCGCATCGGCTCGGATTGTCCGGCGTGGTCGGGCAGGAGGCATTCGTGGCCCTCTGTCACAACCTTCATCCCCTCACCGGCGACAAGCTCACCCCGTGCTTCAAAACGACGCGGCAGGAGCGCGGGGACGACGGCCAATGGCGCGAGGTCGCCAATCGCCGCGTCTTCTACGACTTCACCATTTCGCCGCCCAAGTCCGTTTCCATCGCCGCGCTGGTCAAGGGGGATGCGCGCATCGTCGAGTCTCATGAACGCGCGCTGCGCGTGATGCTGCATGAACTGGAGCAATACGCCGCCACCCGCGTGCGGCGTGGAGGCAGCAACAACGACCGGGATACCGGCAATATCGTCACGGCCATTTTCCGCCACGACACCTCACGGGCACTCGATCCGCATCTGCACAGCCACTGCATCATGTTCAACGCCACCTATGATGAAGAGGAGGGGCGCTGGAAGGCGCTGCAAGCCGAAGAGATGTATAACGCCCGCCGATACGCGGAGAACGTCTATTATCACGAACTGGCGAAGGACTTGCGCCGCTTCGGGTATCGCATCGTCAACAAGGCCCGAGGGGATTTTGAATTGGAAGGCGTCTCGCCCGCCATGGTGCGGACCTTCTCCAAACGGCACCGCCAGATCGACGAGCAAACCCGCGAACTGCTGGCCAGGATGCCGGAACTGGCCGGGGGCAACCTCGCGGAAGTGCGCGAACATCTGGCCCATACCAAGCGTCCCTGGAAGTCAAATGATGTCCCGCTCGCAACCTTGCGCGACTGGTGGCAGGAGGAGTTGAGTGAGAAGGACAGTCAGGCCCTCCAGGACCTTGGACAAGCACGCGCTGAAGGGGCGGAACCGCCCGAGCCCGCGCCGGACCTCACCGTGGAGGCCGCCTTGCGCTGGGCGGAGGAGCACGTTTTCGAGCGCCACACGATGGTGCGCGAGCATCGCCTGTGGGCCTACGCCCTGGAACGCCTTCGAGGCGAATCCTTCGCCTTGGATGACTTGAAGGAGGCGACCGACGGCAAACCCTACATCCGCGATCCGGACAAGCTCAAGGATTTGAGCATCAAGCCGGTGCTGGATCGGGAAAACGCCATTGTGCATCTCGCCCGCGAGGGCTCCGGGGCCTTCCTTCCTCTGCTGCCGGACTGGCCGGGCGACGAGCGGCTGGGATCGGAACAGGCGGACGCCGCGCGCACCCTCCTTGGGGTGGGAGATTCCATCATCCTGTTTCGTGGCCGCGCCGGCACCGGCAAGAGCTTTACGTTGCGAACCGTGCACGACGTGCTGAAAACGGAAGGCTATGCCGTGCAGGTGCTCGCCCCCCAGCGCCAGCAGGTGGAGGGCTCGATTCTCGATGGCATGGAAGGCGCACAGACCCTCAGCGCCTTCCTGACGCGCCGCCGCATGGAACACGGCGCGGTCCTCATCGTCGATGAAGCCGGACAGATTGGCGGCAAGGACATGCTGGCGCTGCTCACCTTCGCGAAGGAGAACCACGGGCGCGTCATTCTATCCGGCGACACCGGGCAGCATGGCCCCGTGGAGGTATCGGACGCCTTGGTGGCTTTGGAGAAGCACGGGCATCTGCACATCGCCGAACTCAACGAGATCCGCCGTCAAGACCCGGCGCGCGCCCGCGATGAGGAGGAGAGGCGCTGGATCGAGGAATACAGGCAGGCCGTGAAAGAGGCGTCCAAAGGCAGGATTGCCCAATCCTTCGACCGCCTGGACGAGCTTGGGGCCGTGGTGGAATGCAAGATCACGGAGAAGCAGCAGAAACTGGCCGAGCACTATCTGGAACTGGTGCGCCAAGGTCGCAGCGCGCTGGTGGTCTCCCCCACCTGGGGGGAGATTCACCGGGTGAACGACGCCGTGCGGCAGAACTTGCAGGCCGCCGGACTGATCGGCCGGAAGGATTGGCCGGTGACCGCCTTGCAGGCCAATGACTTGACCGACGCGCAGAAGCGCGATGCCCGTTACTACGAAGAGGGACACGTCATTGTCTTCAATCAACCCTGCCGGCGCATTCCCAAGGGAGCAATGGGCAAACTCCTCGCCATCACCGATGAATCCATCATCGTGGAGGGCGCCGGACGCATTCGCTCCCTGCCCTTCGAGCAGGCCAGCCGCTTCACCGTGTGCCAGAAGAAGGAGATGAAGCTGACGCAAGGCGACCGGCTGCAACTGAAAGCCAATGCGCAAACCCCGGAAGGCAAACGGCTCGTCAACGGCGAGCTGGTGACGGTCAAGAAGGTGGAGCGAAGCGGCAAGATTCATCTGGAGGACGGCCGCGTGCTCCCTCCCGAGTATCGGCAGTTCGTGCGCGGCTATGCCGTCACTTCCTACGCCTCGCAGGGCAAGACCGTGGATCATGTCCTTTTCTCGGACTCGAACATCAAGGCCGCGATCAACGACCAGCAATGGTATGTGACCATTTCGCGTGCTCGCGTAGGGGTAAGGATTTTTACATCGGACAAGGAGGCGCTGCGCCGCAATGTCGCGCGCCCTGGCCAGGAGGGGCTGGCGATGGACATCGCCGCCAAGAAGGTGCCGATGGTCCGCATGGGCCATCGCATCGTGCCCATCACCCATCCCGACTACCTCAAATGGCGGCGCAAACGGCAGCAGCGTTTTGAAACGGCACTGGCCTTCGAAGCCTCTCAACGAAAACTGGAATCGCAAACCCAACAAACCCAACAAACCCAACAAACCCATGATCAAATCCGACAATCCCAACAAATCGAGTGACCGCGAACCGTGCTGGGGGCGGGAAGTCAGCTCTCTGGTCCGGTTCGAGCTGGAAGACGGCTCGTGGCTGATGCTGCCCTACGCTGCGCTGGATTACGCGTGGCTGCCGCCGCCCGTCACGGCAGCCGAAGTCCTGGAGCTGCATTTCACGACCCATCGCGTGCGCCTTCAAGGCACCGGCCTGCGCAAGCTCGCCAGCGCCGTGCAGAAGCACGCCGTGGAGTGGGTGCGTCCCGCACTGAAAACCGAGCGCCTGAGCCGGGGCGAGGGGCCGACGTGGATCACCTCCATCGCCATCGAGGAAAACCAGCGGGCCGAACCCGCCCCTGGCTGAGGGCGATGAACTTCCAGGCGATGCGGAGGCGACGTCTGAGCGCCTCTTTCTTCAACCTCGCATGCGAAGAGATCGATCTAAGAATTGACGGGATGGACTCTAGTCGGGAATCCGGTAGATCTCCCACCGAGTTCGATCCGGGCGAGGACGGCATAGTCGTGAGCCGAGCAATCCTCGGGATCCCAGGAGAGGACACGCTATGCCGCGGCGCGGGTTCGCGCGGCGCGGCGCGCCAGGTGGAGAGTCTCCAGCAAGGCACGCCGGGACGCTCCCCGCGCCTCTTCCCCTTCCTCGGGCATCATAAAGCCGGGAAAGGTAAGTCGCCGCAAGCCGCTCAGCGCGTCGTCCCATACAAAATGCGACCGGAACCCCGGACGCGAGGACGGCTCAAAGGAAGGCGGAAAGCGGGATCATGGAAGCGACGAAAAACTCCTCCAATGGTGCGGGATTCCATGAGGTTGGTCAATTCCGAAGACGGAGCCGGGTGGTTTTCCGTCAGGGCCGACGCACGAATGCGCGGAGGCGCAAGAGACTTGACTCCCACCCCGATCCGGCATTGACTTGGAGGCTACACCCTGCGCACCGACATCCCTCCCGCCGCCATGACCCGACAGCGCCTTCTCGCCGCCCTCGCCCTGCCAGCCCTCCTCCTCGCCGCCTTCTCCCTCCTCCGGCCGGAGCGCAGCGTCAAGCCCCGGCACGGGAACGGCGACGACTTCCCGGTTCCCGCCGCAGCGGCCCGCCCGGCAGACGGCACCGCGGACGCCGCCCCCATCACTCTGGCCGAGGCGCCCGCCCCGCCGGCCGATGCGGCAGAGGCCGCCCCTCCGCCGGCGGAGTCCGTCGACGAAGCCTCAGAGGACTTCGCCGCCCTCCCCGATTCCGAGCAGCGTTCCCTCTGGAACGCCTTCCACGCCGCACGCAGGGCCGTCCTCCCCCTCACCGCGCACGAGGCCGCCCTCCCCCACAACGAGGGCGTCCAATACTTCGCCCAAAACCCGGGACAGCAGATCACGGCCCGCTTCCTCGACGGCGCCATGCGCCTTGGCTCCGGGCAGGGCGGCGAATGGACCGCCACCCTCGCCCTCGCCGGCGGGCGCGCGACCCCGCCCGTTCTCGTGGACGGACGCGTCGAATACCGGCATGCCCACGGGGTGACCGAATGGTACGAGAACCGTCCCGAGGGCATCGAGCACGCCTTCACCGTGGCCCGCCGGACAGCGGGCCCGGGAGAGGCCCTGCGTCTCGACCTGGAGCTTTCGGGCGTCGCCGCCCGCCGGGGTGGAGAGCCGGCGGAAGGCGGCTCCGGCACCTTGGAGTTCCTCGCGGAGGACGGGGCACCCGTGCTGCGCTACGGGGAGGTGAAGGCCTGGGATGCGGCGGGGCGGGTCCTCGCGGCGCGCTACGAAGTCTCGGAGGACCGCGTGGGCATCCTCGTGGCGGATGCGGGGGCGGTCTACCCGGTGACCATCGATCCCCTCGTCACTTCGCTGGAGGCGAAGCTCGGGGCGGGCGACGCCGCCGCGGGCGACCTCTTCGGCTACTCCGTCTCGCTGGACGGAGACACCGCCCTCGTCGGCGCCTTCTCCGATGACACCGCCGCGGGTGCCGACGCCGGCAGCGCCCACGTCTTCGTGCGCTCCGGCAACGCCTGGGAGCACCAGGCCCTCCTCCTCGCCCCCGATGCCGCCACGGGCGACCGATTCGGCTCCTCCGTCTCGCTGAACGGAGACACCGCCCTCGTCGGTGCCTATGGAGACGACACGGCCGCGGCTGCCGACGCCGGCAGCGCCCACGTCTTCGTGCGCTCCGGCACCGCCTGGGCCCACCAGGCCCTCCTCCTCGCCCCCGACGCCGCCGCCTACGACTCCTTCGGCCGGTCCGTCTCGCTGGACGGAGACACCGCCCTCGTCGGGGCTCCCTACGACGACACGGCCGCGGCTGCCGACGCCGGCAGCGCCCACGTCTTCGTGCGCTCCGGCAACGCCTGGACCCACCAAGCCCTCCTCCTTGCCCCCGACGCCGCCGCGGGCGACTACTTCGGCTCCTCCGTCTCCCTGTACGGAGACACCGCCCTCGTCGGTGCCTACTACGACGACACCGCCGCGGGCACCAACGCCGGCAGCGCCCACGTCTTCGTGCGCTCCGGCAACGCCTGGACCCACCAGGCCCTCCTCCTCGCCCCCGACGCCGCCGCCCACGACTACGTCGGCTCCTCCGTCTCCCTGGACGGAGACACCGCCCTCGTCGGCGCCTATAGAGACGACACGGCCGCGGGCACCGACGCCGGCAGCGCCCATGTCTTCGTGCGCTCCGGCAACGCCTGGACCCACCAAGCCCTCCTCCTCGCCCCCGACGCCGCCGCCTGCGACTACTTCGGCTACTCCGTCTCGCTGGACGGAGACACCGCCCTCGTCGGAGCCCAGGGAGACGACACGGCCGCGGGCCCCGACGCCGGCAGCGCCCACGTCTTCGTGCGCTCCGGCAACGCCTGGGACCACCAGGCCCGGCTCCGGGCGGGCGCCGCCGCCCCCAGCGACCACTTCGGCCCCTCCGTCTCGCTGGACGGAGACACCGCCCTCGTCGGCG
>JBBCIU010000026.1:0-215327 GCA_037190325.1 Verrucomicrobiales bacterium
ATCCCGAGCAAGTCCGCGTCGGCTACGAGAAGGTCGGCACGAAGAAGCCCAATCCGTGGGGCCTCCACGACATGCACGGCAACGTCATGGAATGGTGCCTCGACCAGTATCTCGCCGATGGCTACGCCGGACGCGAGGGCAGGGTCACCGAGAATCCCCTGGCCATTCCCACGACCCTCTATCCCCGCGTCGCCCGCGGCGGTTCCTGGTACGATCCGCCGGAGGAGCTCCGCTCCGCCCGCCGAGTCGCCTCGAACGAGAACTGGAAGGTCCAGGATCCCCAGCTTCCCAAGTCGATCTGGTATCACACCGACGCCCACTGGCTCGGCTTCCGCCTCGTCCGTCCCCTCGAAGTACCCGAGGCCGAAAGGATGCACCAACTCTGGAATCTCGGTCTGGTCGACAGCAACTGATCCGCCTCTCTCCAGAGGACTTCGCTCCAAACCGACCCCAACTGATCCAATTTGCGTAAAATTCCTCTGAAAGGGGTTCAAACACAAATATTCGCATATTTTCCACGGATGGCACGGACGCCCGAATCTGCGCGATGAAAGCAAGCCGTGGCATCCGCAAAACGGAGGACGTCTGCAGAGACTCCCGCCGAAACGGAAATGGCTCGAATGGCACGGGGCCAAGGCGTCTATCCGTGAAATGGCCCCTCCGGGAATGCCGCGGTTTCCGGACGATTCCGATGCCGACGCGGCATTCCACGCAGCCGGCTGGCCCCGGTGGCAGGGACGCATCGCCGGGGCCTCCGCAGTGGCCGAAAGGAGGCCCCCACGGCCCTTCGCCGGACGGCTCGGCGAGCCGTCCCTGCCGATCACCGCGTCCCATGTCTTCAGGAGGCCAAAGCATCGCCTCGATCGCGAGCCATTCAGAAAGGGTCGCAAATCGAAGTGCTTTTGCCAGCCTCGCAAAGAATCTTCGCTTTTTCCTCCCCGCCCTCTTCCTGATGGCGACCGCCCCGTGCCACGCCACCGACTGGCACCTCCTCACCTTCTCCGAACCCCACATGGGCACGGAGTTCACCATCCGCGCCTGGGCCGAAGAGGGTCGAGAGCAAGACCTGACCCTCTTGAGCCAGAAGGCCTTTGCCCGCATCGCCACGCTCGACGCCGCGCTCTCCGACTACCTTCCGGAATCGGAGCTCAACGCCCTCGCCAAGGCCCCCGCCGGGGAGGCGATCCCCGTCGGCGGGGATCTCTTCGCCCTCTTCGAGAAGGCCGGAACGCTCACGAAGGAAACGGAAGGAGCCTTCGACATCACCGCCGGCCCCCTGATCCGTCTCTGGCGTCTGAGCCGGAAGAACGATGCCCTTCCCACGCCCGAGCAGATCGCCTCGGCCAAGGCCCGCACCGGCTTCCACCACCTCGTGCTCGATCCGGAGGGTCGCACCATCACGAAGAAGGTCGAGGGGATGCTCTTCGACCTCGGGGCCATCGCCAAGGGCTATGCCGCCGACCAGGCCCTCGCGATCCTGAGGGAGGGCGGATTTCCCCGCTCACTCGTCGCCGGCAGCGGCGACATCGCCGTCGGCGAGCCTCCTCCGGGCGAGCCGGGCTGGCGGATCGGCATCGAGACCCTGGAGGTCGGCCGCGACCTGAAGGACCTCCAGACCGTGACGCTCGTGAACCAGGCCATCTCCACCTCCGGCGACACGCGGCGCTACTTCGAGCACGAAGGGGTGCGCTATTCGCACATCGTCTCGACCAAGACAGGCCTCGGCCTGACCGAGCGCGTCGGCGCGAGCGTGATCGCCCCCGACGCCACCACTTCGGACAGCCACTCCACCGCCGTCGTCCTCCTGGGACCAAAGGAGGGCTTGCAATTCATCCGCAATCGGCGAGGGATCGAGTGCCAGATCGTCGTCCTTCGCGACGGTCGCGAAACCTTCCTCCGCTCCGATGGATTCCCCCTCCCCCAGGGATCTCAAACCGAAAAAGAAAGCGCCGTCCCCCCGCCGTGACGGCCGCGAAGCCGCCGTGCAGTTCCTCTACGGCAACGAAACGCAAAGCGCCGTCGTCGACGCCTCTTCCGAAAGACTCGCCGCCTTCTGGGCCTTGCGCGAGGCCAAACCCGCCGCGCGGGAGTTCGCCGAGACGCTGATCCACGGCGTCGCCGCCCATCTCGGGGAGATCGACTCGGCCATCCGCACGCGGCTGGAGAACTATTCCCTCCACCGTCTCGCCGCCGTCGACCGCAACATCCTCCGTCTCGCCGCCTACGAGATCCTTTTCTCCGACCACATCCCCCCGCAGGCCGCGATCAACGAAGCCATCGAGATCGCGAAGCGCTTCGGCACGGAGGATTCGCCGCGCTTCGTCAACGGCATCCTCGACCGAATCCTGAAACGCTGAGCCATGGGTCTTTTTCAATCGATCATCAACCGCTTCCGGGGCAAGGAAGTCGACTGGGACGAGCTCGAGGAGACCCTCGTCGGCGGCGATCTCGGCGTGCGTCTCTCCACCGGGATCGTGGACCGGCTGCGCGGGAAAGGCAAGGTCGACGCCGATTCCGCCGCTTCCGCCTGCCGCGAGGAAATCGCCGCGATCCTCGGCGGAACGCTGCCGCCGCCTCCCCCCGGTCCTTTCGGAAAGCCCACCGTCATCCTCGTCGCTGGCGTCAACGGCGTCGGCAAGACGACCTCCGTCGCGAAGCTGGCCCGGTTTCTCAAGCATCAGGGCCATGGCGTCGTCCTCGCCGCGGCCGACACCTTCCGCGCCGCCGCGATCGAGCAGCTCAAGATCTGGGGCGAGCGCATCGACGTGCCCGTGGTGACGACGCACTATCAGGGCGATCCCTCGGCCGTCTGCTTCGAGGCCCATCAGAAGGCCATCGCCACCGGCGCGGCCTACCTGATCTGCGACACGGCCGGCCGGCTCCACACCCGGCACAACCTGATGGAGGAGCTGAAGAAGATCCGCCGAACCCTCGCGAAGCAGGACGAGACCGCACCGCACGAGCGCTGGATCGTCGTCGACGCCACGACCGGGTCGAACGCCGTCTCCCAGGCCCGCGAGTTCCAGTCCGCCCTCGACCTCAATGGCGTGATCGTGACGAAGCTCGACGGCTCCGGCAAGGGAGGCAGCGTCGTCGCGATCCGTCACGAACTCGGCGTGCCGACCCGTTTCATCGGCACCGGGGAGAAGGCGGAGGACTTCAAGGCCTTCGTCCCGACGGAGTTCGTGGAGACGCTTCTGTAGGGCGCGCAGAGAGAAGGTGATTCCCCTCTGCACCATCCTTTCGCATTCCGGGAATCGACTTCGTTCAGCGGAGACCGATGCAGCGAAGTCCGCGAGAGCTTCGACGAAGGTCCCTTTTGGGAGCAAGCTCTCACGGACTTCCCTACGGCTCCGGAATCCGGAAAAGCGACGCAGAGAAGCATAGTTGAAAGCGCAAGGGAGCGCGCACGCTCTCGCCCGCATCCGCTGCGGACAGGCTAGAGTCCGCACTCCCCTTCCCCGCCTACGCAGAAAGGCTGCCCGGATTTGACCCCGGACAGCCTTTGCGATTCAGGTTATTACGGAACGAATCGGAATCAGAACTCCATCGAGGCGGACAGCGACACGGCGCGTCCGGCACCCGGCACGAAGTGGTTGCCGCTCGGACGGTCCACGTAGTCCTCTTCGAGGAGGTTGTGGACGTTGAGGCGAAGCGTCAGGTTGTCGCTCACCTGGTAGCCCAGCATGGCGTCGACGAGCCAGTAGCCTTCCATGTAGTAGAGGGCGTCGATGTTGTTCACGCGTTCGTCGATGTACTGCGTGCCGACCCCCACCTGGAAGCCTCCGGGAAGGTCGTGCACCGACCAGATGTTGAAGGTGTGAAGCGGGGTGTTGCCGAGGCGCTTCCCGATGTCCCTCGGGTCGAGGGAGTCGGTCACTTCGCTGTCGGTGTAGACGTACCCGGCGAAGATGCGCCAGGAGTCGGTGATGTTGCCCACCGCGCCCAGCTCGAAGCCCTGGATCACCTGCTCGCCATCGAGAGTGATGTCGCCGGTGACGGGATCCTGGGTACGGGCGTCGGTCTTCTCCGTGCGGAACAGAGCCCCCGTCAAGGAGAGCTTGTCCTCGAGGACGTCCCACTTCGTGCCCAGCTCGAAGGACTGCGACTTCTCGGGATCGACGTCCGTCAGATCGATGGTCGCGTTCCGCTCGTCGCGGGTGGAGAGCGAGAGGCCGGTCACCGAGTCGCCGGAAGGCGAGAAGGAGGTCCCGTAGCCGAAGTAGACGCTCGCGTTGTCCACCGGATTGTAGACCAAGGCGGAGCGCCAGCTCACGAACTCGTCGACGCGCCCGACCGGGGCGACGCGGTCGTTGATCTCCAGCTCGACGTGATCGTAGCGGAGACCGCCGATGTACTTGAGCGAGTCGGTGATCTCGACGGTGTCGAAGAGGTAGGCGCTGCGGGTGTCCACCGTGGCGAACTCGTCGAGCCCGCGCGTGAAGGTCACGGAGTAGGGATCGTTCGGATTCGGGTTGAACAGGTTCGTCGCCGGGAAGGCGCGGTTGGCCGTCGTGGATCCGAGGAAGTTCCCCGTGAAGGATCCGCTGACCTGGTCCTCGGCGATGAACTCGAAGCCCGCGACGAGGGTGTGCTCCAGCGCACCCGTCTCGAACTCGAAGGTGAAGTCCGTCGTGTTGCTCCAGGTCTCGTACACCTGATCCCGCGCCTTGTAGTCGCGGTTGATGGTTCCGGGCACGCGCGGGTTGGTGAAGCGCGGGGCGGCGATGTAGGACTGCACGTCGTTCTTCGAGTAGCGCGTGAAGTTGCGCACCTTCACGTCGTCGCTGAAGTCGTGCTCGAAGAGGACGCCGACCATGTCGGTGGTGATGTCCTCGAAGTCCAGACCGCGCAATCCGTAGAAGTTGTGGAAGCTGGACGGAGGCACGGTGCCGGCGTGGCCGATCAAGGCCGGATGGGTCGCGTCGTAGGGGACGAAGGGCAGCCCGTAGTCGGGGACGTTGTCCTCCTCCAGGTGGAGGTAGGAGAGCGTCAGCCGGGTGTCGGTACCGAGGCCGAAGGCGACGGACGGGGCGACTCCCCAGCGGTTCTGCTCCACCACGTCGCGGCCGGGAGCGTCCTGGTCGTGGTAGAGGAGGTTCAGGCGGAACGCCGCGCCGGAGTCGTCCAGCAGCACGCTCTTGCCACCGTAGCCTTGCTTCCCGTAGGAACCCTTGCCGCTGTAGGAGCCCTTGCCTCCGGAAGAGGCGTAGTTCTGATTGCGGAAGAGAGGCTCGTTGATGTCGAGCGTGACGCGGTAGAGATCGTCCGTGCCGACCATGCCGTCCACCCTCGTGAAGGAGTCCAGCTTGGGCGTCTTGGTCACCAGGTTGAGCGATCCCCCGGCGGAGCCGCGGCCGCTGTTCGACGAGGCAGGTCCCTTGTAGACTTCGATCTGCTCGTAGTTGAAGGGGTCGCGGTTGTAGATGCCGTAGTCGCGGACGCCGTCCACGAAGATGTCGGAACGGGAGTTGAAGCCGCGGATGCGGAAGTTGTCCCCTTGGGCACCGCCACCGCCTTCGCCGGCGGCCATGGTGATGCCCGGTACGTTGCGGAGCACATCCCGGAGGGTCGTGGCGGCCTGCTCCTTGGTCACTTCCTCGGGAATGACCTGAACGGTCTGCGGCACGTCGCGGAGCGGCACGGAATACTTCGTCGTCGAGAGCGTTTTGACCTGGTAGAGGGAATCGTCGAAGACCAAGGGTTCCGGCTCGATCACCGGCAGGGGTGCCGGGGCGGGTGCGGGTGCCTGAGGCGCCGGGCGGGGTGCCGGACGCGGGGCGGGAGCAGGAGCTGCGGCCCTCACCTCTTCAGGCGGAAGAGTCCCGGCCGCCTCTCCGCTGGTGGCGGCATTGTCCTGGGCCTCTGCGCCCCCTGCAGCGCAAGCGGCGGCCACCAGGGCAAACCCCTCGGCGCGGCCCAGCGTGCGCCGGGGATGATGGTTGGCGATTGGTCGTTTCCTTTTCATCGTTCGTTCGTGGCTTGGCGGAGTGGTTGGTTGGTGAAGAGTCTCCTGGAATACCCGAGATATTGAGACCCGTTCTCATTTCCTAGCGTAGGCTTTTTGGGCGTGCAATCGAAAATATTACACTTCTGTAATTTTTCTTCCGCCTCGGCCGGAACCCGAGCTGGAGAATCGCAGAGACGACCGCCTCCCGAGAGGAAACCACGACACCCTAAAATGCAACTCCCACAGCCCTTCGTCCGGCCGCATGGACCGGACGAAGGAACTGTGGGAGTCTTCGGTGCCACGTCGCACCAAGGGGAAACAGGATCACTTCGAGACCACCGACTTGCCGCCGGCCGGAACGGCCCGCGGCTCCCAGAGCATCTCGAAGCCGATGTAGAACTCGCGGGGAGCGTTCACCCTGGCGCCTTCGGGAACGCGGCTCGTGATCATCACCTCCTCGAAGAGGTTGTGTACGCCGCCGATCAGCTTGGTCGTCTCGTTGATCTGATAGTAGGCGCCGAGATCGACGATCACCCCGCCGTCGACCTCGCCCTGCCGGGAGGAGGTCACGGGCACGGGCGAATTCAGGGCGGTGCCGAAGGTGTCGCTCACGTAGGTGGCGGCGAGATCGACGCCCCAGCGATCCGTCTCGAGACCGACGCCGACGGCGACCTTCCACTCGGGAATGTAGGGCATCTCGGCCCCGGGGATGCCGGGCCCCCCGTCGCCGTCGCCGTAGATGTTCTCGCCGGCTCCGCTGTCGAGCGACTGGTCGAGGGTGGCGCTGGTCCAGGTCGAACTGACGAAGAGAGGCAGGCGGAGATCCCTGCCCTGGAGCGGATCGTAGCTGGCGAGGGCCTCGATGCCATGGACCTGGCCCGTACCGGCATTGTTCACCGGACCGGTGAGACCAAGGCCGGTGCTGGTGCTGATGATCTGCGAGAAGTCCGTGAGGAATCCCGTCAGTTCCGCGTTGAAGTTGCCGCTGCGATGACGCACGCCGAGCTCGTAGCTGACGCTCTCCTCGGGAAGGATGGGGGGCTTGGCGAGCGAATCTCCGGGACTGGGGATGGCGATCCCCTCGTGGACGCCGCCGAAGACCGAATGGACGTCGTTGAGCTCGTAGTTCAGGCCGATGCCGGAGACGACCCAGTCGATGTCGCCGTAGCCCGTCCCGGTGACGGTGTTGGTCGCATCGGCGGCGTAGTTCGTGTAGTGGAGATCGACGCTCTCGTAGCGGATCCCGGGGGTCACGGTGAGGCGGCCGATTTTCACGTCGTCCTTGATCCAGACGGCCGTCGCGGTCGAGTCCTGATAGGAATTGCCGCCCGTTCCGGGGCCGAGGTCCGTCACGATGGGGCGGCCTCCCGCCACGAGGGTGACGTTGGTGTTCTCCTGGAAGGTCCGGATGCTGTCCTCGTGGTAGCGCACGCCGAAGTTGACGGTATGGCCGATGTCGCCGGTCTCGAAGCGGTAGTCGCCGGAGAACTGGGCGCCGTAGGACTCGTAGGAGCGGGCATTGTGCCGGTAGCCGAGATTGCCCGGGGCAAGCCCCTTCAACGTGAGGAGATCGAGCGGATCGCCGGTGGGCCCGAGGGCGGTGTGGAGGGCGTTGCCGTTCACATTGCGGATTTTGAACCAGTTGCGCTCGAACTGGTTGTAGTAGCCGGCGAGGCGCAGGTCGAGATCGTCGTTCGGCGAGACGCTGTATTTCAGATAGGTGCGGTGGTGCTCCGTAGGAATGGTGTCGAGGTAGGACCCTGCGTAGCGCCGGTAGGGATTCGCCTTGAAGTCGGCGTCGGTCAGCCCCAGGTAGCTCTCGTCGGCCTCGATGTCCGAGTAGCCGTATTTGAATTCGAACTTCTGGTCGAGGTAGCTGTTGGGCTCCCAGGAGAACTTCACCATCGGCTCGAGGATGGAATAGCCGCTGTCGGAGGCGGGGATGCCGACCAGCGGAGCCCCCTCGACGCGGCGGAAGCCGTCGGAACGCTTGTAGAAGATCTCGGCGAGGTAGCCGAAGCGGCCGGCCTCCGTCTCGATGGTGTCGCCGTAGTGGCTGTGGATCTGCGCGGTGGCATTGCTCCCGTAGGTCGAACGCAGGTAGAACTGCTCCTGTTCGGGGATGGGGGTGGAAAGGAAGTTGATCACGCCACCGGTCGTGTTCGGGCCGTAGCCGATCTGGCTGGACCCTTTGAGGATCTCGACACCGGCCATGCGCGCGACGTTCGGGGAGTAGTAGGCGGAGGGCGCGGAGTAGGGAGCGGGGCCCTGGAGGATGCCGTCCTCCATCACCGTGATCTTCTCGTTGCGGGTGCCGTCGACCCCGCGGATGGAGATGTTCGGAAAGAGTCCGGCCCCGTCCTCCTCGCGCAGGTAGACGCCGGGCACCCCCGCGAGGACGCGGTTCACGTTGGTGTAGTTGAAATCGCGGATCTCCTGGGTCGTCACGAAATAGCCCGAGCCGGGCAGGGCGTGGGTCTCGGCGGGGCCGCCGAGAATGACCTCGGGCTCGATCGTACTGTAGACTTCGACCTCGACGGGACGCGAAGCCGTCGCAGGGCGCACCCTCTGGCTGGGAGCGGCACTCGCGGGAGCCGCCGGGGCGGCGGTGACGATGGTCGCGTCGAGTTCGTTCGTCGTGTCGTCGATCACGGGAGCCGCAGGAGCCGTCGTGTCCTGCGCCTGGGAAAGAGGGATTCCGGAGGCGGCGAGGGCGCACGCCGCCACACGGCCAAGGCGGAAGAAGGAGGTTTCGCTCCGTTTCGGCGCGGCACATCGTGGCGCACCGGAACGTCCGGAAGCTGTGCCCGGTCGCTCCTTTTTCATTACATCTTCAACTCTTTTCATTATCATTCGAGTGGTTTGCGGGTGGTGGTCGATGGGAAGAAGATCCTCAGGTGCGCGCCCATGATCCAAATCCAGTGAATCAATCCTTCGCGTCGCGCCGTCGTCGGCTCTCCTCGATTCAGCACTTGATACCGCGTCTCATTTTCGTCAATAAGCCGGATTGATAATGACAACTTCTTCATTTTCTCCACCCTATCCATGGCTAGGTCGTTGCCGGTCATCGGAGACGAAAACCCAAAAGATAAGCAGTATTGATAATGACAACTTTTTCATTTTTTCCCGCCTTGCGCGAGGTTGACCTGATGTCGGATGCGCCTTCTGATCATCGAAGATGAACCAAAGACCGCCGCTTTGCTTAGCCGTACGCTGAGAGACGAGGGAGGCGAGGTGGATTGGTCCGACGACGGTCACCGGGGACTTGAGATGGCGCTGCAAAACCACTTCGATGTGTTGCTGGTCGATATCATGCTGCCGGGCCTCGATGGTCTCAGCCTGGTGCGCGCTCTGCGAGCCAGGGGAAACGCCACGCCAGTCATCATGCTCTCCGCCCGGGGCGAGGTGGAGCAGCGCGTCGAAGGACTGGATGCGGGAGCCGACGACTATTTGCCAAAGCCTTTCGCGATGTCGGAACTGATCGCCCGGATTCGGTCCCAGGTGAGACGCAGCACCCTGCAGAAACCCACCCATTTCGCGCTCGCCGACCTCTCCTTCGATCCCACCACGCGGGAGGTGCGGCGCGGAGGCCGGCGCATCGAGCTGTCGCTCCGCGAAAACCTGCTTCTCGAATGCCTTTTCCGCGCGGAGGGGCGCGTCGTCAGTCGCCGGGACATCATCACGACGGTATGGGACTACGACTTCGACCCGGGAACCAATCTCGTCGAAGTCTACATCCGACGGCTGCGGGAAAAGGTCGACCGCGATTTTCCCGACAAGCTCATCCAAACGGTGCGCGGCTTCGGCTACGCGCTCCGGCCCCAGCCATGAGTCTGCACCGCCGCATCTTTCTCTACTATTCGGCGACGCTCTGCCTCGCGTTGGCGATCATAGGATTCTGGAGCTGGTTCGAACTCAACGAGCACCGGGACATCTTCGTGCAGGAAGGAGTGCAGGCGGCGTTGGAGCACGACATCCTCTCCGAGACCATCGAAGTCGTCCTCTACGGAGGCGTGCCCGCGATCCTGCTCGGCATCGTCGGAGGGGGAATCCTGATCGCCCGTTCCCTGCGTCCGATCGCGGCCCTGACCGACGCCTTGGAAAAAATCGATATCTCGAACCTATCCGATCCGGTCCCCGTCCCCGTCAGCGGCAGGGGCGACGAACTGGACCGGATGGCCGTCGTCTTCAACCAGATGAAGGAGCGCCTCTCGCTCTCCTTCATCCAGACGCGGGAATTCACCCTGAACGCCTCCCATGCCCTGAAAACGCCCCTGACGATCATGCACGCCACTCTGGAGCGGATGATCACGCGCGAGGAGGCGACGGGGGCACAGCGCGAAAGCGCCATCTCCATGCTCGAGGAGGTGCAGCGGCTTTCCTCCATCGTCGGGCAGCTCTCCTTCCTCTCCCGTGCGGATGCGGGACAGATGCCTCTGAACCGGGAACCCGTCGCGCTGCACGAACTGACGCAGGATCTCGCGGAGGAGCTCCCCATCCTCGCGTCCGGCATGGAGATCTCGGTGACGATGCCCCATTGCGAGCCTGCGGTGGTCCTCGCGGACCGGAGGAGCTTGCGCAAGCTCCTCCTCAACCTCGGGGACAATGCCGTGAAATACAACGCGGCGGGCGGCTCCATCGAGCTGGGGCTCCGCCGCACGCAGGGAGGGGCGGAGTTCGTCATCACGAACACGGGCAAGGCCCTGTCGGCCGAGCTGTGGCCCCGGGTCTTCGACCGCTTCTTCCGCGGCGATCCTGCGCACCATTCCGCCATCGAGGGCAGCGGTCTCGGCCTCAGCATCGCGAGGTCCATCGTCGCGGCGCATGGAGGAAAGATCACCTACGAGGTGCTTCCGGATGGCCGGACCCGGGTGAGCGTGTCCCTGCCTTCCGCCTCGGCCCCCAAGGAATCGGATGCCTCCAGAAAGATGGGAAGTCTGTAGACCTCCTCTCGTCGTCGACCCTCGCCGCATGGAACGCTGGAAACTCTACGCCTTCGCCGCCGCCCTCTTCGCCGGCCTGACCTCGGTCGTCGCCAAGGCGGGGTTGAAAACGATCGGTCCCGATCTCGGTCTGGCCGTGCGTACCACTTTCGTCTTCGTCTTCACCCTGACCGCAGCCGTCTTCCTGATCGACCTGTCCAAGACCGCCATCACCC
Source organism: Verrucomicrobiales bacterium (assembly GCA_037190325.1). Taxonomy (GTDB): domain Bacteria; phylum Verrucomicrobiota; class Verrucomicrobiia; order Verrucomicrobiales; family DEV007; genus Arctic95D-9. Next base: position 11,109 of record JBBCIU010000026.1, read on the forward strand.
TCCAAACCGCCGGAGGGAAGACCATCGCCCTGCTCGCCCTCTCCGCCCTGACCACCACGCTCTCCTGGATCTGCTACTACCGCGCGATCCACGAGGGAACCGTTTCCTATGTCTCTCTCGTGGACAAGGGCAGCGTCCTCGTCACGCTCGTCCTTTCCGTGCTCCTCCTCGGCGAGCCGTTGACCTGGAGGCTCGTAGGCGGAGCCGGCCTCGTCGTGGCCGGCCTCATCGTGCTGGCGGGAGGCAAGTGACCGGCTTGCCGAACCCATCGGACCACCATCGCGCCCGGCCCGCATACGGAAGCGAACGCGAGGCGCCGCCATCGTCCCTTCCCCTCACCGGAACTCCTTCTCCAGCGCATCGAGATGGCGGCTGATCGCGTCTTGCCGGCGGGGAGGTTCCTGCCGGTCGAAATTCCGCCGCATCTTCAGATAGCCGTCGAAGGCTCCGCTGGGCTGAGGAACCCGCGCCGCTTCGAAGTGGTTCAAATAATCCCGGGCGCGGGTCAACGTCTCGCGGATCTTGGACCTCATCTCGTCGATCGAGGCGAATTCGGCAGCGAGATCCTTCGTATCGCCTTCCGCGAGCCGCCGCACCGCGTTCTCGTAGGCCGCGAAGACAGGGCGGTAGAGCGGGAAACCGACGCGCTTCAGATTCTGAAGCCGATCGTGGACCGCGGCGAGCCGCTCCTTCGCCCCGGGCCGCTTCAGGTATTGCTCGAACTGATCGACCGTGCCGACGAAAGCCTCGGATGCAGGAGGCGGTGCCGTCTCCTGCGGTTTCAGGAAACTGAAAAATCCCTTCCTCCTCTCCGTCTCCTCCACCGGCGTCGCGACCGGTGGCGCCGCATCGAAACGAAGCGTGATCGCTTCGGTCAGGAGCCGTTCCGTCTCCTCCCGTCCAAGGTATTCGAAGCCCTGTCGCTGGCCAAGGGCCGCGAGCTCCAAGGCCCACCATTTCTCCAATCCTTGGTCCATCTCGCGGAAGGCGGGAAAATGCTGGCGCAGCAGCACCTCCACCGTCGGCGGAGACGGCTGCCCAAGATCCCCGAGAAGCCCGCGGAGGCCGAGATCGCCGCCCGGCTGTCCCAACAGAGCCTCGACCATGGCGGAGGCGGAAGCGCGATAGATGGCATGGCGGACGGGATCGAGCCCATCGACCTCCTCCACCGCGAGGAGTTCGAGCGGCTTGAGCAACTGTCCGCTCTCCAGAAATCCCCGGTAGGAGGCACTGGGACGCCCGCCCCGCCGATGCCGCACCATCTGATCGACGCCATGCACGATCCATTCGGGCGGCTTCACCCTCTCGATGGCAAGAGCCCCCGGCCTCGCCGCGTAGGGCGAGAGAATCTGCTCGATGAGAAGGACGCGGATGAGCTCGAGCTGGAAGGCGTCCTCGTCGAAGCGGTCGTGCAATTTCACCTCGACGTGGATGACGAGACGGTTGTCGGCCGGCAAATCCACCCGCTTCACCACGTCGGGCCCCAGATGGACATCGCGGAAAGTCCCCCACAGGGTCAACTGGATGGGGATGCTCCATCTCTCGCCCGCCCGCATCGGATCGCCGACACGATGGGGAAACAGCAAGCGCCGGAAATCCTCGCGCAAGGCCTCGGCGAAAACGAGGAACTTCACCCGGGTATAGGGATCACCTCCCTTCACCCTCACCTGCTGCTCCTTGCTCCAATTCGCCGCGGGCACCGTCTCCACCGTTGCCCTTGCCCGCTCGCTTCCCACCCCGGAGGCCCCTTCCTCCTGGCCAGAAGCCTGGCCGAGGAAGAAAAGACACGCCGCCCCCGCCGCCAAGGAAAGGCGGGTGAAGATTCGATCTCGGAGCGACGACCAGGACACGAAGCGAAGTCTAACGGAAAGCGCCGCCGGAAACAAGGGGGCAGCGGTCACGGGTCACGGGTTGGGAATCCGCCCCCTCCGCCCGTGACTCGTGACCTATTCCAACAGCTTGGCCCGCTCGATCGCCCTCATCATGCCCTTCGCCTTGTTCACCGTCTCCTCGTATTCGCTAGCCGGGACCGAATCGGCGACGACACCGGCCCCCGCCTGGACATAGGCCTTGCCCCCCTTGAGGACGACGGTGCGCAGGGCGATGCAGCTGTCGTGGTTGCCGTCGAAACCGAAGTAGCCCACCGCTCCGGCGTAGGCTCCGCGCTTCGATTTCTCCAGCTCGTTGATGATCTGCATGGCGCGGACCTTCGGGCTGCCGCTGACGGTTCCGGCGGGAAAGGTCGCGCGCATCACGTCGTAGGCGCTCTGCCCGGCGCGGAGCCGCCCCCGCACGTTCGAGACGATGTGCATGACGTGGCTGTAGCGCTCCACGATCATGAACTCGCTGACCTCGACCGAGGAGTAGTCGGCGACACGGCCGACGTCGTTGCGGGCGAGGTCGACGAGCATAACGTGCTCGGCCCGCTCCTTCGGATCGGAAAGGAGCTCCTCGGCGAGGGCCTCGTCCTCCTCCGGCGTCCTCCCGCGCACGCGCGTCCCCGCGATCGGCCGGATGCGGATGCGCCCTTCGATCGCTTGGACATGGACCTCGGGCGAGCTGCCGACGAGGGCGAACTCCTCGCCGAACTGGAGGCAGAACATGTAGGGCGAAGGGTTGACGTGACGGAGCGCCCGGTAGAGGTCGATGGGCCGCCCCTCGTAGTCGCTTTCGAAGCGCTGCGAGGGCACCACCTGAAAGACGTCGCCCGCGAGGATGTATTCCTTCGCCCGGCGCACCATCTCCTCGTATTCCGCCCGCTCCGTGTTGCTCCGCACCGGAGATTCCGGCGGCTCCGTCATCAGGGGGAAGGGCGTGAAGGTGCGCGGCCTGCGCAGCACCTCGATGATGCCGTCGATGCGCTCGCGGGCGGCGGCGTAGGCGCTCCCGGGATCGGGGAAGTCGTCCGTGCAGAGGTTCGCCACGACCTGCAGCTTGCGGAAGCGGTGGTCGAAGATCACGAGCGTGTCCGTGACGACGAAGGCCATGTCCGGCAGGCCAAGCCCTCCGTCGGGCGGGGCTGGCACGGTCGGCTCGAAGAAGCGCACCATGTCGTAGCCGAGGAATCCCACCGCGCCGCCCGCGAAGATCGGCAGCCCCTCGACCGAGACGGGGCGGAAGCGCTCCATGATCCGCTCCAGCTCGTGCAGGGGATCGCCTTCGCCCTCGGACAGCTCGCGCGTGCGAAACTCCCCTTCCCCGCGCTCGCGCAGCGAGAGGGTGCGCCCATGGGCCCGGATCTCCAGGCGAGGGCGGGTGCCGAGAAAGGAGTAACGGCCGATCTGATCGCTGTTTTCCGCCGATTCGAGAAGGAAGCTTGTCGTCTCCTGTCCCTCGCTGAGCTTCTGGTAGACCGAAACCGGCGTCTCGTAGTCGGCCGCCAGCTCCGTCCACACCGGCACCAGATTGCCGGTTTTGGAAAGCGACACGAAATCCTCGAAGGACGGTTTCAAGACGGTCATCACACAAAGGGGGAAAGGGGCGAAAGACGATCGCCTCAGAACGCCCACTCCGCCTGGCTCCATTCCGAAGCGGCGGAAGCGGGCGGGACGGCCGCCGGGCGGCTAGGTTCGCACACCCTCGGCGAATCCGCAGCGATTTCTTGCACCGGCGCGGCTTCCCTGGCCACGGGGCGCAAGGGCGTCGACGCATGGCGCCCCGCGCACTCCACCTCGACGTCCTCCCGTCCCCCGGCGCGGAGACGCCTCGCGACCGCCTCCACCGCGATCTCCGGCGTGTTGCAGTCGCTGCTGAGGTGCCCGAGAACGACCCGGCGCAGCCTCGGCCCCGCGATCTCCGCGACCAGTTCCGCGGTCTGCTCGTTGGAAAGGTGCCCGTGCCGGTTGCTGATCCGCTGCTTCGTCGACCACGGCCGCTTCATGTCGTTCATCAGCAGCGTCTCGTCGTAGTTCGCCTCGGCGAAGAGGGTGTCCACCCCCTTGAGGCGGTCCAGAATCACGCGGGTGACGTGGCCCACGTCGCTGAGCACTCCGAGGCGGCTGCGTCCGCAGTCGAAGACGAAGCCCACCGGATCGACCGCGTCGTGCGGCACCGAGAAGGAATGGATCTCCACTCCGCCGACGCGGAAGGACGCCCCCGCCTCGAACTGCCGCCACGCCACCGCGGAGGCGCAGCCCTCGCGCACGACCGCGCAGGTGTGGAGGGTCGCGAAGACCGGGATGCCGCGCTTCCGGCAGAAGACCTCCAACCCGCGGACATGGTCGCCGTGCTCGTGGGTGAGGACGATGGCGCTGAGGCTGTCGGGCTCGACCCCGAGCCCCTCGAGCCGGACGCAGAGCTGGCGGGCGGACAACCCGGCATCGACGAGGATGCGGGTGTCTTCGTGGCAGACAAGGGCGCTGTTGCCCGAACTGCCGCTGCCGAGGATCGCCAGATGAAGCATGACAGGCAGAATAGGTAGTTAAGTCGTCCGAACAAATGAAAAATGGGGAAAAATCGCCTTTGGAGCTGTTGGGCTCTAATTTCTCTTTCTCTTACTCCTTACTCAAGGCCGCCCCTCAACGCTCGGAGGAGTAGGAGCAGGAGAAAGAGTAGGAGCCAGAGTTCCCATCTTCTCCCCATCCCAGCGGCACCGGAAGCGGCTCGAGCTTGACGGAACCGGGCGGGTCGGGTGAAATGGCGGGGATGAAGGAAGAAAGGAAAAACCGCTCCGCCCGGACCTTCGCGTGGCTCGTCCTTCCGATCCTCGCCATTTTGTTGATCTTGAACTTCCTTCCTCCGAAGCTGATCAGCGCTCGCATAGAGCCATCCTTCGCCCTGAACCAAGTCAAATCCCTCGTTTTCGCCTGCCGGGCCTACGCCGCCGACCACGATAGGGCCTATCCCCCGTCGCTCGACGCCCTCCATCCCAGCTACATCGACGATGAGAGGCTCTTCTACGCGCTCGACAAGCAAGGAAACCGAATCCCGATCATCTACCATCCGGACCGAAAGGCCACCGACGATCCCCGCGCCCTCCTGATCGAACACCCCATCCGCTTCGGATCGAGACGCATCGTCGGCTACGTCGGCGGACATGTTCAGGAAATCCAAGCCCCCTGATCCCGCCATCGCGCATCAAATGCCTCGAGTCCCGCATTTACGAAGCGCGGCGAATCCGCTACGATGACAACGATGTCTTTGAACGTCCCCTGCCTCCTTCTCCTCGCGTCCGCGCTCCTGACTGGTCCTTCCCTCGTCGGACAGGATCCGGCTCAGGCCCCGAAGACCGTCCTCCCCGCTGGCAAACCCGAAACCGGCCAAACGCTCTTCGTCGAGAAGGGCTGCCATCAGTGCCACACCGTCGGCGCGACGAAGCTGCCGCCTGTCGATCTCGCCCCCCGCCTCGTCATCGAACTGAGCGGCGATCTCCACGCCAAATGGACCCGCGACGACTACGCCCGGGCCATCATGGACCCGAACCACCTCGTCTCGGAGGACTACCGCATCGCGATGATGCGTCTCGGGGACAACTTCAAAGCGGAGAACTCGCCCATGCCGGATTTCGGCGATCTGCTCCGGGTCTCCGACCTCGTTCATCTCGCCACCTTTCTCGACAGCCTCGCCGACTAACCCCCACCCCATCCCGCCATGATCAGCCGACGCGACTTCCTCCGCCAATCCGCCTGCGCGGGAGCCGCGCTCGCCGTGCCTCTCCCCGGGTTCTCCGCCGAAACGTCCGCGACTTCGGAAACGCTCGTCAAGACGCTCTACGACTCCCTCAGCGAGGAGCAGCGGGCGGCCCTCGTCTTCGGCTTCGACGATCCCCTGAGAACGAAGGTCGCGAACAACTGGCACATCACCGATCCGAGCATCGGGAGCTTCCTCACCGCGGACCAGAACGCGATGGTGCGCGAAATCTTCCTGAAAGCCCATAGCGAGGAATACGCCGAAACCGTCCTCAAACAGGTCGAGCAAGACAGCGGACGCGCCGGCTTCGGCGACTCCTCCATCGCCATCTTCGGCGAGCCGGGGACGGGGAAATTCCAGTTCGTCCTCACCGGACGCCACTGCACCCGCCGCGTCGACGGCGACTCGGTCGCCGGCAAAGCCTTCGGCGGGCCGATCTTCTACGGTCACGCCGCCGAGAGCTTCAACGAAAGCGCGGACCACAAAGGCAATGCCTACTGGTTCCAAGCGCTGAGCGCAAACCGCGTCTTCCAGATGCTCGACGGCAAGCAGCGCGAGACCGCCCTCGCCGAAAAGGCGCCGCCGGACAACGCCTCGACCATCCAACTCAAGCGTCAGGCCGGGGACCTGCCGGGCCTCGCCGTCGCGGACATGAGCGCCGACCAGAAGGAGGCGGTCCGCGGCGTGCTGGAGGATCTGCTGATGCCCTTCCGCGAGGTCGACCGCGCCGAGTCGATGAAGCTGGTGGAGAAAGCCGGCTTCGACGAGCTGCACCTCGTCTTCTACCGGTCCGGCGACATTGGTAACGACGGCGTCTGGGACAATTGGCGTCTCGAGGGACCGCACATGGTGTGGTACTTCCGCGGCGCCCCCCACGTCCACACCTGGGTCCACATCTCCGATCCCGAGGCACCCCGCGAACCGAGGGCGTAAGCCGCTACGACACCGCCTCGACGAACACCTGTCCGGCAGCCTCCGCCCCCAACTGGAGGCGGCCGCCTCCGCTTCTCGACAACTCCAACACGCCTGCGACTCGATCCGGGTGGGAAAGCTCGATCTCCTCGCCGATCCTGAATCCCTTCTCGTTCAGCCAACCCAGGAGAGCGGAATCCCCGTCGGAGACCCGCACCACGCGGTAGCGTCCGGCATCCACCTCGAGCAGGGGCACGGCGCGATCCTTGGCAACCATGCCAAGCCGGTCGGGAATCGGATCGCCATGGGGATCGTGAGTCGGTTGCCCCAGCATCTCGTCGATGCGGTCGAGAAGACGGTCGGAGATCGCATGCTCCAGGATCTCGGCCTCCTCGTGAACTTCGGACCAGTCCAATCCCATCACTTTCACGAGAAACAGCTCGATGAGCCGGTGACGTCTCACGACCTTCATCGCCTCCGTCATCCCCCTCGGCTTGAGGGAAAGACCGCGCCTCGGTTCGTAGTCGACGAGGCCACGCTCGCTCAATTGGCGCATCATGGTCGTGACCGTACCCGGGGTCACCTCCAGCTCGCGGGCGATCTCGCCCACGGTGGTGGTGCCTTTCCCCTCCCCCTGCAAATGGAGAATGGCTTTCAAATAGTTCTCGACGGTGCTGGATGGCATCGGTCCAAAACTACCCGACCCCCTTCCCTCGATCAATCAAATTTACCATCTTGACAACTCAAACAAACGAACCATCTTGATCAATCAAGTTAATCTCTTTCCAACCTCAATCTCAATCGACGACCATGGCAACCCGACGATTCCTCCTCAAGCCCTTCCTCTCCGTTTCCCTTCTCCTGACGTTCGCGGCCGCTGCCCACCCTTCCCTCGCCGCGGACGGCAAATTCCGGGCGGTGTCCACCGTCGGCATGATCTCGGACATCGTGAAGAGCGTGGCCGGAGACCGGGCCAAGGTCCAGGGCATCATCGGCGAAGGGGTGGACCCCCATCTCTACAAGCCGACCGCGTCGGACATCAAGGCCCTTCAGTCCGCGGACATCATCTTCTACAACGGGCTGATGCTCGAGGGCAAGATGGGCGACGTGCTGATCCGCATGGCGCGCTCCGGGAAGCCGGTCTACGCCGTGACCGAGGAGATCCTCGACCAAGGCGACTACGTCATGACCGACGAGGCGGAGCACTACGATCCCCACGTCTGGATGGACGTGAGGGGCTGGATCAAGGCGACCGACGTCGTGTCGAAAGCGCTCTCCGAATTCGACCCCGAAGGGGCCGCCGCCTACTCCTCGAACGCGGCCGCCTACAAAGCGGAGCTGGAGAAGCTCGACGCCTATGCGAAGAAAGCGATCGCCTCCATCCCGGCGGAACGGAGGGTTCTCGTCACCGCCCACGACGCCTTCAACTACATGGCCCGCGCCTACGGGATCGAGGTCCGCGGCATCCAGGGGATCACCACCGAATCCGAAGCGGGCGTCAAGGACATCGAGGATCTCGTCTCCTTCCTCGTCGACCGCAGGATCCCCGCGATCTTCGTGGAGACATCGGTGTCGGGCAAGAACATCAAGGCTCTCGCCGAGGGAGCCGCGGCCCGCGGGCACAAAGTCACCATCGGGGGAGAACTCTTCTCCGACGCCATGGGGGTCGCGGGCACCTACGAGGGAACCTACGTCGGCATGATCGACCACAACGTCACCACCATCGCGAGAGCCCTGGGCGGCGAGGTGCCCGAGAAGGGACTCAACGGAAAGCTTTCCCACTGACTCCTCCTTCGGAGAGCAACGACGCCCTTCCTCATCGGCAGGGTTCCCCGGCTCGATGGGCTGCGTTGCGCTCCCTTTTCAACGGAGTGCGATAACCAATGACGATGTCGGGTTTCACGGAACGCTTTTGAAGTTGATGCTGTCCCGGTCCCCGGTTTCATTGCCGAAATGAGCGAGAAAGTGCTGAAGTCCATGTCGCCTCCCGGCGACGCCACCGGCGAAGATCTTTCCTATCATCCGGAGACCGCTCCCCTGGCCGTCCACGACCTGACCGTCGCCTACCACCGCAAGCCGGTCCTCTGGGACGTCGACCTCGATATTCCGGAGGGCAAGCTGGTGGGCATCGTCGGTCCCAACGGCGCGGGCAAGAGCACCCTGCTCAAGGCGTGTCTCGACCTGATCCCGAAGGCTTCGGGCGAAGTCGGAGTCTACGGCAAACCCTACCGGCAGCAACGCCATCTCGTCGGCTACGTCCCCCAACGGGAAAGCGTCGACTGGGACTTCCCCGTCAGCGTGCTCGAGCTCGTCACGATGGGAACCTATCGGAAACTGGGCTGGTTCCGGCGGGTCGGCCGCAACCAGCGCCAGGTCGCGATGGACGCCCTGGAGCAGGTGGGCATCGCCCATCTGGCAAGCCGACAGATCAGCCAGCTTTCCGGTGGCCAGCAGCAGCGCGCCTTTCTCGCCCGTGCCCTCGCCCAAGACGCCCGGATCTACTTCATGGACGAACCCTTCGCCGCCGTCGATGCCGCCACCGAGGAGGCCATCGTCCGCATCCTCAAGCGATTGAACGCCGAAGGGAGAACCTGCCTTGTCGTCCACCACGATTTGGCCACCGTTTCGCGGTATTTCGACTGGGTGGTGCTGTTGAACATGCGCGTCGTCGCCTCCGGGCCGACCGCTCGGATCTTCACGAGGGAGAACCTCGAAAAAACCTACGGCGGCCGGCTCAGCCTCCTCAACGACGCCGCTCTCGCGCTTGCCCATGCGGTGTCCTGATCCAGCCATGGGCGGCCAGCGGAGACGATGGTCGTGGAGATTCGGCCGCAACGCGCCGCCGCTCCTCCTCGCGATGCTGCCGGTGCTGCTGCTGTCCGCCTGCGCCGACGGAGCCGGCGCTTCGCCGTCGCGGACAACGCGGTCCTGGCCCGCGTCCCACGACGTCGTCGACGTGCTCCTGCTGAAGAACTACAACACCCGCCTCGTCGTCCTTTCCACCGCCGCTCTGGGAATTGCCGCCGGCCTCGTGGGCGCCTTCCTTCTCCTGCGGAAGCGCTCGCTCATGGGCGACGCGCTCGCCCATTCGACGCTGCCCGGGATCGCCATCGCCTTCGTCGTGATGGTCTCGCTGGGCGGAGACGGCAAGTCGCTGCCCGGGCTCGTCGCCGGAGCCGCCGTAGCCGGCGTGCTCGGCACCCTCGTCATGCTGGCCATCCGCAACACCACCCTGCTGCGGGACGACGTCGCGATGGGCTTCGTCCTCAGCGTTTTCTTCGGTCTGGGCGTTGCCCTTCTAGGCATGATCCAGGCCATGCCGCAAGCCAGCGCCGCCGGCCTGGAATCGTTCATCTACGGCAAGGCCGCCTCGATGGTGCGCCAGGATTTCTACCTCATCGCCGGAGTCGCCCTTTGCGCCGCCCTCGCCGCGATCCTGCTCTTCAAGGAGTTCACCCTGCTCTGTTTCGACGAGAGCTTTGCCTCGACCGAGGGCTGGCCCGTCCTCGCCCTCGACATCCTGCTGCTTGGACTCGTCACCGCCGTGACCGTGATCGGCTTGCAGTCCGTGGGGCTCATCCTCATCATCGCCTTTCTCATCACCCCCCCGGCGGCGGCGAGATTCTGGACCGACCGTCTTTCCGTCATGACAGCTCTCGCGGCGGCCTTCGGGGCGATCAGCGGCTGGTTCGGCGCGTCGGTGAGCGCACTTTTTCCCCGTCTCCCCGCCGGCGCCATCATCGTGGCGGTGACTTCGGCGATCTTCCTGGCGAGCATGGTCTTCGCACCGAACCGGGGCATTCTCGCCCGCCACCTGCGCCAACGCAGCCTGAAGCTGAAGGTCGACCGCCAGCACCTCCTCCGCGCCGCGTTCGAGCTGCTGGAAGCAAAATCCGCCGATTCCCGGCAGGTGGCGAACCTTCCCTTCTCCCAGGCGGAGTTGCTCGCGAAGCGCACGTGGACGCCTCCCCAGCTCGACCGCATTCTCCGAAAGGAGACCGCCAACGGCCACCTCGGACGAACCGGGAGCGGCGACCTGCGCCTCACCGAAGCCGGCTTCGGTGAAGCCGCGCGCATCACCCGCAACCACCGTCTCTGGGAGATCTATCTCGTCACCCACGCCGACATCGCCCCGAGCCACGTGGACCGCGACGCCGACATGATCGAGCACGTCCTCGAAGCCGAGCTCGTAAGACAACTGGAGACGCATCTCCAGGACCACTCCGGGTGGATCCCCAGCCCGCACCGGATCCCCCCTTCTCCGGAATCCGGCTCTTCCCCAACATGAACTGGACGGATTTCGACACTTGGATCGTCGTGGTCGGAATCCTGACCGCAGTGGCCTGCGCGTTGCCGGGATGCTTCCTCGTCCTCCGGAAGATGAGCATGATGGGCGACGCCATCAGCCATGCCGTCCTGCCCGGCATCGCCATCGGATTCCTTCTGACCCACTCCCGCGCCAGCGTGCCGATGTTCGTCGGAGCGGCCCTCACGGGAATTCTGACCACCTTGTTCACCCAATGGGTCAGCCGTTTCGGCCGGGTGGACCGGGGTGCGGCCATGGGCATCGTCTTCACCACCCTGTTCGCCATCGGGCTCATCCTGATCGTGCAGGCCGCCGACCACGTCCATCTCGATCCGGGCTGCGTCCTCTACGGGGCCATGGAACTCGCCCCTCTCGACACCGTCGCGCTCCTCGGGACCGACGTCCCCCGCGCGGCGCTCAGCATCGGCGCCGTCCTGCTCGCCAACCTGGCAATCATCGTCGCCTTGTTCAAGGAATTCAGGATCAGTTCCTTCGACCCCAGCCTCTCGGACACGCTCGGATTCTCCTCCAACTTTCTTCACTACCTGCTCATGACCATGGTGGCGGTGACGACGGTGGCGGCGTTCGAAGCCGTCGGCAGCATCATCGTCATCGCCATGCTCATCGTCCCGCCGGCCACCGCGTTGCTGCTCACCCGTCGCCTCGTCCCCATGCTGGTGATCGCCTCGGCGGTAGGCGTCCTCTCGGCCTTTCTCGGCCATCTTCTCGCGATCACCGTCCCCACCTGGCTCGGCTTCGACAGCACCAGCACCTCCGGAACGATGGCGGCAACCACCGGTTTCCTCTTCTTGCTCGCTTGGCTGCTCAGTCCAGGCCAAGGCCTCGTGATCCAGCGGCTCCGCTCGTCCCCTGTCACGGACGAAACCGTCGCACACCGCCAGGGCGGCAACGATTGAACCGGGTTCCGTCTCCATCCACAGGAGCGGCGCGGGCGGCGCATCGGCCGCCCTGCCGCTTCCACGTTGACACCCTGTTCCCATCGCTTACAGTTGCGCGCCTCGGCGTCGAGGCTGTCCCTCCCCGTTCGCCCCCGTACGGTCGCAGCCCGCCTTCCCATTCCCGGAGGCCGCTTCCCCCTTCGCTTTTCGCGCTTTCTCTCAAGACCAAACCACCTGGATCCAAACCAAAAACCATGGCTAAAAAGCAGACCGCCAAGAAACCCGCCGCGAAGAAAGCGGCGGCGACCAAACCCGCCGCGAAGAAAGCCGCCCCCGCCACGAAAGCGGTCGCGAAAAAGGCTCCCGCCAAGAAGGCCGGAGGCAAGTCCACGAAGTACGTCTACACCTGGGGCGCCGGCAAGGCCGACGGCAACGGTTCGCAGAAGGCGCTGCTCGGCGGCAAGGGCGCGAACCTCGCCGAGATGACGCTCATCGGTCTGCCCGTGCCTCCCGGCTTCACCGTCTCGACGGAGGTCTGCACCTACTACTACGCCAACAAGCGCACCTATCCGGCCGACCTCCAGCGCCAGATGGAGGCGGGCGTCGCCAACATGGAGAAGATCATGGGTGCGAAGTTCGGCGGCACCGACGGCATGCCCCTGCTCGTCGCGGTGCGCTCCGGCGCGCGCGACTCGATGCCCGGCATGATGGACACCGTGCTCAACCTCGGCCTCAACGACCAGACCGTCGAGGCCCTCGTCAAGGCCACGAACAACGAGCGCTTCGCCTGGGACTGCTACCGCCGCTTCATCCAGATGTACGGCGACGTCGTCCTCGGCGTGCAGAAGCGCGAAGGCGAGGACCACGAGCCCTTCGAGGTCGTCATCGAAGGCTTCAAACACGAGAAGTACCACCGCGACCTCGTCGATTCCGACCTGACCGCCGACGACCAGAAGGAACTGGTGAAACGCTTCAAGGCCCTCGTCAAGGAGCGCACCGGCAAGGGCTTCCCCAACGACGTGTGGGAGCAGCTCCGCGGAGCTGCCGGCGCCGTCTTCGGCTCCTGGATGAACGACCGCGCGATCGTCTACCGCCGCAAGTACAACATCCCCTCCGAGTGGGGCACCGCCGTCAACGTGCAGGCGATGGTCTACGGAAACACCGGCGACGACTCCGGTTCCGGCGTCGCCTTCACCCGCAACCCCGCCAACGGCGTCAACGAGTTCTACGGCGAGTTCCTCATCACCGCCCCGGGCGCGGACGTCGTCGCGGGCGGGCGCCCCCCCGACCCGGTCGCCAAACTGGAGAAGGTCATGCCCAAGGCCTACAAGGACCTCCTCAACGTCCGCAAGACGCTCGAGAAGCACTTCAAGGACGTGCAGGACGTCGAGTTCACCATCCAGAACGGCAAGCTCTTCATGCTCCAGACGCGCAACGGCAAGCGCACCGCCGCCGCCGCGCTGAAGTTCGCCTCCGACATGGTGAAGGAGAAGCTCATCGACTGGGAGACCGCCGTGCTGCGCAACCCCGCCGACCAGCTCGAGCAGCTCCTCGCGCCCGACTTCGACGCCGCCGAGATCAAGAAGGCCAAGGCGCTCGCCAAGGGCCTCCCCGCCGGCCCCGGCGCCGCCTCCGGCATCATCTACCTCAACGCCGACCGCGCCGCCGCCGCCGCCGAGAAGGGCCAGACCGTCCTCCTCGTCCGCAACGAGACCTCGCCCGAGGATCTCCGCGGCATGATCGCCGCCGCCGGCATCCTCACCGCGAAGGGCGGCGTCTCCTCGCACGCCGCGCTCGTCGCCCGCCAGATGGGCAAGGTCTGCATCTGCGGCGCCAGCGCCGTGGAGATCGACTACGACAAGAAGACCGTGACCATCGCCGGCCAGGTCTTCCACGAAGGCAAGGACAGCCTCAGCATCGACGGCACCGCCGGCACGATCTACGGCGGCCTCGTCAAGACCGGTCCGTCCAGCATCGTCATGGGCCTGCTCAAGGGCGACAAGGCCGCGGCCTCGACCGAGAAGTTCAAGCAGTTCAAGGAGCTCATGGGCTGGTGCTCCAAGGCCACCCGCCTCGCCGTCCGGACCAACGCCGACAACCCCGAGCAGACCGAGCAGGCCATCGCCTTCGGGGCCCAGGGCATCGGCCTCACCCGCACCGAGCACATGTTCTTCGAGGGCGACCGCATCGACGCCGTCCGCGAAATGATCCTCGCCGAGACCGAGGAAGGCCGTCGCGCCGCCCTCGCGAAGATCCTGCCCTACCAGCGCGAGGACTTCGTCGGCATCTTCAAGGCGCTGAAGGGCCTGCCCGCCACCATCCGACTGCTCGACCCACCGCTGCACGAGTTCGTCCCCCACGACGACAAGGCCCAGGGCGAACTGGCCAAGAAACTCGGCGTCTCCAAGGAGAAGGTCGCCGCCCGCGTCGCCGCCCTGCACGAGTTCAACCCCATGCTCGGCCACCGCGGCTGCCGCCTCGGCATCGCCTACCCCGAGATCACCGAGACCCAGGCCCGCGCCATCTTCGAGGCCGCCGCCGAGGTCCAGAAGAAGGGTGTCAAAGTCAAGCCCGAGGTCATGATCCCGCTCGTCGGCTTCAAGAAGGAGCTCGACCTCCAGGTGGCCATCGTCCACCGCGTCGCCGAGGAAGTGCAGAAGGAGAAGAAGGTCAAGCTCAGCTATCAGGTCGGCACCATGATCGAGGTGCCGCGCGGCGCCCTCACCGCCGACGAGATCGCCGAGACCGCCGAGTTCTTCAGCTTCGGCACGAACGACCTCACCCAGACCGCGCTCGGCATCAGCCGCGACGACATGGGCAACTTCCTGATGCCCTACACCGAGAACGAGATCTTCAAGAAGAACCCCTTCGCCACCCTCGACCAGGACGGCGTCGGCCAGCTCGTGAAGACCGCGATCGAGAAGGGCCGCAAGACCCGGCCCGACATCAAGCTCGGCATCTGCGGCGAGCACGGCGGCGATCCGGACAGCGTGAAGTTCTTCCACAACGTCGGCCTCGCCTACGTGAGCTGCTCGCCCTACCGCGTGCCCGTCGCCCGCCTCGCCGCGGCCCAGGCCGCGATCGAGGAGAAGCGCGCCGCCGCACCGGCCAAGAGCCCTGCCAAGCGGAAGTGAGGCGCGGACGCGAAGTCCGAATTTCGAAATCCGAAAGGGCGGTTCCACGAGGGACCGCCCTTTTTCGTGCATTGCCAATGCATCGCACCCTGTCCCCCCCTTCACCCAACAGGGTGGCCCCGCCGGGAAAAAGGAGCGCGGCACCGGCGCCTTCTGCCGGGATTTTCCTCTCTGGGTACTTGCAGCGCCTTCATTTCTCTCCACTGTGGAGCAAACAATCCCCACCGCCCACCGTCGGGCAACCGATGGTCCTCCGGCGGAGGTCCACCCTCGCCCCCATGCCCCGCTTCCCCATCAAGATGCCCCAGCTCGGCGAGTCCATCGCCGAAGCGACCATCCGCGAAATCCTCGTCGCCGCCGGCGACGAGGTGAAGGCGGACCAGAATCTCTTCGAAGTCGAAACCGACAAGGCGATGATGGAGGTCACGACCCCCTGCAGCGGCGCCATCGTCGAAATCACGGCCATCGTCGGAACCAGCTATCCGGTCGGCTCGCCCATCGCCGTCATCGAGGCCAGCGAGGAGGAGGCTCTGAAGGCAGGCCTCATCCGCCCCAGCGAAAACGCCGGGAATGGATCCGAAAGCGCCGCGGCAGTGGAAAACCTCCATTTCGCCATCGACGAGAAGGACGTGATCGACCACAGCGCCCCCGCCGCGGTCAAGCCCACCGTCGAAGGCGGGCTGCCGGTGCCGGTCCGCTCCAGCGTCTACCTCAGTCCCCGCCTGCGCCATCGCATGGAGGAACTGGGGCTGAACTCCGCCGATCTCGCCGGTCTGCCCGGCAGCGGAGCGGGCGGGCGGGTCACCGTGGAGGACTTCGAGAAATTCATCCAGGCTCTCGATCAGAGCCTCATGACCGACGCCTCGCCCATGCGCATCGCCGTGGCCGACTCGATGCGCCGCAGTTGGACGCGGCCTCTCGCCAGCGTGACCGTGCCGGTCATCATGGACGCCGTCCTCGCCCATCGCAAATCGCTCGAGCCGAAACCGGGGGTGACGCTCTACGCGATGCGCGCGCTCGCCATCGCCCTCTCCGAGAACACGGCCGTGGCGGGCCGTCTCATCGGCACGAAGATCGTCCATCCGAACGCCATCGACATCGGCTTCGCGGTCGAAGCCGACGACGGCGTACTCGTCCCCGTGATCCGGAAAGTCGATCAGAAGACGCTCTCCGACCTGCAATCGCCCTACGAGAACCTCGTCAATCTCGCGAGGGACCGTCGCGTCCCCAAGGATGCGATGGGGGCCGGCATCGCCACGATCACGAACGTGGGGCCTTTCGGGATCACCGCCGCCAGCCCCATCCCGCTGCCCGAGCAGAACCTCGTCCTTGGTCTCATGGCCGGACGCAAGATGCCGGTGTGGGACGAGGAAAAGGCCGCTTTCGTTCCGCGGATGGAGTCCCAGTTCACCCTCAGCTTCGACCACCGCATCCTCGACGGTGGAGCGGCAGGCAGGCTCCTGCAACGCATCGGCCAGCTCCTCCAGGAGCCGGAAAACCTTTGAAGCAAGGGGTTTCCCGCCATTTCCATCGGCGTGCCGGATCCGTCTCGGAATCCGCGGCCCTTCCGACGAGCGTCCGCTGAAGCGCCGGAAGTAGAGAAGCCTGCGGGAACTTCTCCGCTTCCCTTCCTCTTGCGTGGGAATCGAGGGGCCGCAGAGCCTCCGTATCCGGCAGTTACTTTGATTTTAAAATCTACACTAGACAAGTGTAGATTAATGAAATAACACTTCCCCACACCATCGAAACCATCCCATCCGATGTCCTCCACCACCCTCACCACCCCACCCGTCGAATCCACCGCCTCCTCGTCCTGGCTCGATCTTGTGAACGACAAAACCCGGTCCATGCGCTTCGGCTCCGTTCAGATCATCGTCCACGAGGGGCGCGTCACCCAAATCGAAGCCACGGAGAAGTTCCGCCCGGCCCCACCCAGCTCCCCGCGTCGCCCCGCCTCCCATCCCTGATCTCCCCATCCCTCTCGACCGCCATCCGCGGAGAGATCGAAACCCGCAAGCCCTTTGCGCACGCCACCCTGCCCTGCGGCGCCTGCGTCCTCTTCGAACCCTCCGAATCCATGAAATTCAACGCATCCCCCCACCTCGCCACCCGTTTCCTTCCCGCCTTCGCCGCCGCCCTCCTCTCGGGCGGGGCGCTGCAAGCGCAGGAGATCACCAACGCCTCCTTCGACATCTCGCGGGAGCTCTTCGCCAGCTACAACGAAAAGTTCGTCCCCTACTGGAAGGAGAAAACCGGCCAGAGCGTCACCATCAACCAGTCCCATGCCGGTTCGACCCGTCAGGCGCGCGCCATCATCGAAGGATTGGAGGCCGACGTGGTCACCTTCAACCAAGTCAACGACATCCTCCTCCTGGTGGAGCACGGCTACGTGGACAAGGACTGGGCGGAGCAATACCCCAACCATGCCTCCCCTTTCGTCTCCGGACACGCCATTCTCGTGCGCAAGGGCAATCCCAAAGGCGTCCGGGAATGGGCCGATCTCGCCAAATCCGGCGTCGAGATCGTGCAGGTGAATCCAAAGACCGGCGGCAACGGGCGCTACGCGGCACTGGCCTACTACGTCGCCGGATTGAAGGCCTCGAACGGCGACAAGGCCAAGGCCCGCGACCTGCTGAAAGGTGTGCTGGCCAACGTGACGGTATTCGACCAAGGCGGACGCGCCGCGACGACCACCTTCACGGAGCGGGAAGTGGGCGACGCTTTGGTGACCTTCGAATCCGAAGTCCGCTTCCTCGCCTCCGAGCATCCGGACAAATACGAAGTGGTCACTCCCAGCGTCACGGTGCGGTCCGAATTTCCCGTTGCGGCCGTGTCGAAAGTCGCCAAGGTCCGCGGTTCGACCGAACTCGTCAAAGGCTATCTGGACTATCTCTACACGCCCGAAGGGCAAACCATCGCAGCGGAAAACTTCTACCGCCCGGTCGACGGGAAGATCGCCGCCCAGTTCGCGGAAACGCTGCCACCGGTGGAACTCGCCGACGTCGAGAAGACCATCGGTCCGTGGAAGGAGGTCAACGAGACCTTCTTCGGAGCCGATGGCCTCATCGATCAGCTGCTGGCCGAAATCGGGCGTCCGCTTTGATCCTCCTCTCCGATGAGTCCCAGGGTGCTCCCCGGTTTCGTTCCCACCTTGGGGGGTACCCTGCTCTTCCTGAGCTTGGCCACGCTCCTGCCGCTGTCGGCCCTGCTCTTGAAAACCCTGGGGCTGGGCTGGGCCGACTTCTGGCAGATCGTCAGCGATCCTCGCGCGATGTCCACCTATCGCGTGACCCTCTCCGCAGCCCTCTGGGCGACCCTCGTCGATCTCGTTCTCGGACTCGTGATCGCCTGGATCCTCGTCCGCTACGAATTCCCCGGACGCCGCCTTCTCGATGCCGCCGTGGATCTTCCCTTCGCCCTGCCGACCGCCGTCGCGGGGATCAGCCTGGTCGCGATCACCGCGCCGAACGGATGGGCAGGACCGTTTCTCGCTCCTTTGGGAATCAAGGTCGCCTATGCCTTCCCCGGCATCGTGCTTGCCATGGCCTTCACCAGCTTCCCCTTCGTCGTGCGGGCCGTTCAGCCCGTGCTGCGGGACCTGGATCCTTCTCTCGAGGAAGCGGCGCAGACGCTCGGCGCGCGTCCCTGGCTCGCTTTCCGGAAAGTGGTCCTCCCGGCGATTCTCCCGGCACTGGTCTCGGGTTCCAGCCTCGCGCTCGCCCGCAGCCTCGGCGAATTCGGCGCTCTCGTCTTCATTTCCGGCAACCTTCCCTTCCGGACCGAGATCACCTCCTTGCTCATCTTCATCCGGATGTCGGAGTTCGAATACGGACGCGCCGCCGCGCTGGCCTCCGTGATCCTCGCGTTCGCCCTGGCGCTGCTGCTCTCCACGAATCTCCTCCAGGCCTATCTCCACCGTCGGGCGCACGGCCGGACCTGATCCCCCTTTCCTGAAACGATGAGCCAGGCGAACGACCGATGCCGCAGAGTCTCCTACCGGACCACTCCGGGGCGCCTCTTTCTGACCGTGGCAGGTGGAGGTCTCGGAGCGCTCCTGATCCTGCTTCCCGTGGCCGCCGTGTTCCACCACGCGCTCCGCGACGGCTGGCCGGCCTATTTGGACCACCTCGCCCACGCCTCCACGGTCCATGCCATCCAACTGTCCCTTTCCGCCGCCGGAACCGCACTGCTCGTCAACACCGTTTTCGGCCTGTCGGCCGCCTGGCTGGCCTCCAAATTCGAATTCCGCGGACGCAACCTGCTCGTCAGTGTCATCGAGCTGCCCCTTTCGCTCTCCCCCATCATCATCGGAAGCGCCTTCCTCTTCGTCTTCGGCATGCAGGGCCTCTTCGGTCCCTGGCTGGCGGAGCGGGGGGTGAAGCTGGTCTTCAATCCCACCGCCATCGTGATCGTCACGACCATCGTCACCGCCCCCTTCGTCTTCAAGCAGGTCCTGCCCCTGATGCAGGCGCAGGGCCGCTCCGCCGAGGAGACGGCGGCGACGCTTGGCGCTAGCGGCGGCACGATGTTCTTCCGGGTCACCCTACCCGGGGTCAAATGGGCGCTGATCTACGGCATGAGCCTTTGCTTCGCGCGCGCTCTGGGAGAGTTCGGATCGGTCGCGGTCGTGTCCGGTTCGGTCCGGGGACGGACCAACACGATGGCGCTGCAGATCGAACTGCTCTTCAACGACCGCTCGCAGACCGGAGCCTTCGCGGTGGCCTCCTTGCTGACCTGGCTCGCGATCCTCACCCTGGGAGTCAAAACCTGGATGGAACGGCTCGAAAGCCGCGACATGGAGACCCGCGAGTAGATTCCGCGCCGGCCCGACCGTTTCCGCAATCCCATTTCCCATGAAGTCCTCCCCCCTCGAACGAGTCGTCGTCATCGGCGGCGGTTTCAGCGGCCTCATGACGGCGGTGAATCTCGCCCGATTCGCTCGTCGGCCGATCCATGTCACGATCCTCAACCATGGCCATCCTTTGGGAAGGGGCGTCGCCTACGGCACGCGCCGCGAGGAACATCTGCTGAACGTGCCCGCAAGGAACATGTCCGCCTTTCCCGATCTGCCAGACCATTTTCTGAAATGGCTGCGCACCCGATCGGAGTTCGATCTGACTCCAGAGCGCGACCTCCGGGAAGGGTTCATTCCCCGCATGATCTACGGCGACTATCTGCGGTCTCTCCTGCATCACTATCTGCAAAGCGGCCACGGCAGCGTCCAGACGGAGTTCGTCGAGGAGGAGGCTCGGGATGTCGTCCCGACCGAATCCGGAATGCTTGTATGCCTGCAAGGAGGACGGGAGGTGGCCGCCACCCGGATCGTTCTCGCCACCGGCAGCGAAGTCTCGGCGAATCCTCCGGGAGCGGAGGCCATCCGGAACCATCCCGCGTGGGTGGAGGACCCCTGGAAGAACTGGCCGGAAAAGCTGCCCGCCACGGATGGGACCGCGGTGCTGCTGGGAGCTGGGCTGACGGCGGCGGACGCCATCATCACCCTTCGGAATCTGGGATGGCGAGGAACCATCCATGCCGTCTCGCGCCACGGCTGGCTGCCCCACGCGCACTTCCGCGGCATCGAATACCCCGCCTTCCCCCCTGCGGGCGTGGATTTGACGGAACTGGGCTTGGAAAGACTGCTCGCATTGATGGAACGACACTGCGCCCATCTGCGCGAAGCGGGCGCAAACCCCGCCATCATCGTGGACAAGCTGCGTCCTTACACCCAACAGATCTGGCGAAAGTTCTCCCTCGAGGAACAACGCGCCTTCCTGTCGCAGCACGCCAGCCGCTGGAACGTGCTCCGGCACCGCATCCCGCCCCAAATCCATGCCCAGCTCGTCGGCATGGAATTGACAGGACAGCTTGAGGTCCACGCGGCAAGCATCGAACGGATCGAAGCCACGGGCACTCGGCTTCGCACCGTTCTGGGTGGAGGCGACGCCTTGGAAAGCGATCTCGTCGTCAACGCCACCGGCCCGCACCTTCGCTTCTCCAAAACGCGTTCCCCCTTGCTCGAAAATCTCCTGAATCGAGGCCTCGTCGCACCGGACCGGCTGGATCTCGGGCTCCTCGCAGACGCGGACCATACCGTGATCGATGGCAACGGAAACCGCTCGCCCCATCTCCTGGCCCTGGGTCCTCTCCTGCGCGGCGCTCTTTGGGAAAGCACCGCGGTCCCGGAACTTCGCAGCCAAGCGCGGAGCGTGGCGGAGACGTTGCTCGACCAGCCGCCTCATGGAAAGAAGGAACCGACTCCCTTGGTGGAATACGAAATCTGAGTGGCCGACGCTCATTTCTCAGGCGCCGTGAGCTCGCCGAGCACGAACTCCTTCCAGTAGCGGATCACGACCGCATTGGGCAGGAAGGTCTCGTCCTCGCCGAGGACGGCATCGGGATCGGTGATCTTTTTCACCTCGCCGGTGAGGACGTTGCCGATGGAGCCTTCCGCGCGGTTGAGTTCGGGCAAGATGGGCACGCCCCCGGACGAAGCCGCGGCCGGAGAAGGAGCGGCTTCCCCCGCCCCTTCCTCTGCCGGATCAGCGGCGGGCGGTGCCGCGGGCACGTCCTTGGGCATCCGCGCCTCGACCATGGCAATGAGGTATTGCTTACCAAAATGTTCGACCACGGCATTCATCACACCACGTCCACGGAACTCGCGGGCATTCGTCCAAAGCGGCTTCAAGGGTGCCGCCTTGGCAAGAATGGGAGCCGTGGTGTTTTTGGTCCCCCACAGTTCCGGACGGTTCGAGTACTGCCCCCACATGAACAGCATCGGAACCTTTGCCGAGGCTTCCGTCGGCTCGGCGTCGTAGAATCCACCGTCGTAGAAGACGGCAGCCAAGATGCGTTCGGAGTGTTGCTGGGCAAAATTATAGCCGAAGGCTGCCCCACTACGCTCCGTTCCATAGATGGCGATGGGCAGATCGACGAGGTCCGGCTGCTTCAGCTTCGACGCGAAATTGGAAAGGGCGGTGAAAAGCGCCTTCCCACTGCCCTTTTCGGGAAAAAGGAAATCCTCGACCTTGGTGGGGTCACGGTTCGGATCGCCCGTCATGTAGGAAAGCAACGCCATGTCGAACTTCGTCTGGAAGATTCCCCAATGGCCGGTTCCACGCTCATGGTTCATGACCCAGCGGAAGGCGTCGCCAAAATCGTCCTGGGAGAGGAGGAGAATGCCGCGCGGCTTCGAGGCCGGCATCTGCAGCATGTACTCCACCTTGCCGACCTTGGTATCGACCCATCCCGGATACCTCGGCTCCTCGGGAGCGGGGGCAGCGGGCGCTTCCTCCTTCATCGCCGCCCCCGCCCCTTCCATGCCAAGGGCAACGGTCTCGCCGGCTTGGGCACGAAGATAGGCGGCGTGGATTTCGGGATGGTCCTTTTGAAGCGCCGCCAGATCGAGCTTGTCCCATGTGATTCCGATAGCGGGGCTGTCCGCCGTCATTTTTACGACCAAGCCTTTGGGAGAGGCCGACTCAATCTGATGGAATTCGACCGCTCGGCCATTCGCTCCCGTGAGAGGGATCGCCGGGAGCGGCTCCACCGTCGCGAAGAGAAAGACCATGACGGAGGATGCCAGAAGCGACCGAAGCGGCGTCCTCCAGAGAGATGAGGTGCTCATGAGACGAAAAAGAGGGGATCGAAAGGAGTTGTAGCCATTCCCGTCCCCGGCGGCAAGCCCAAACACGTGTCCACCGCCACCTCTCGAGAAGTTTGCACCGCCGGGCCTGTGGACCCACCGCCGATGGGCTGGTTTCATCTCCCTCTCCTACCCTGCCGCCAACAGTTCGCGGATCCCCACATCGAGCGCGTCGTCCACGCTCGGCGCGCAATTGGCCACGCTGACCTCGTAGCCGCCTTGCGGATAGGCTTCCGCGACGGGAATGTACCAAGCGCCACCGTCTCCGTAAGCGGCCGTCGCGACGAAGCGCGAAGGAGCGATCGATTGGGCCCGTAGCTGATATTCGATGAAACTCTCCGCCGGGAGGTGCAGCATGGAGATGTCGTCGAGATGCAGGGCGCTCAGGACGATGGGGGTTCTGGCCGCGATCCGGCGAATCCAGCTCGCCCTCATCGCCGGTCGGATGCGGTTGGCCGGAGCGCTCTCCGGATTGCGGACTTGAGCCAGTTCGCTTTCCTCGCTGAAGGCTGGATTCACTTCGGGCAGGAGTTCGTGGGTACGCCACTCGACTTTCCGCAAGGGGCTAGGAGCGAGCTTCCCGGACGCCTCGGCGATCGCGGCATGAAGGAGGTCGGTCAGCTCGATCCGCGCCTGGGCCGAGCCGTCGTTGTATTTTCCCGCCCCGATGTTGCCGCCACAACCGTTGAAGTAGAGATGAGTGCATCCCGGCTCGACCTCCTGGATCCTTTTGCGGGCGAGGCCGACGAAATCGCTGCTGACCTCTCCCTTTCCGTAGTGGCTCATGGGATGGCAGGCATAGTAGTGGCAGGCCGCGACCTTTTTGCTCTTGCTGTAGAAAGCGATCGTTTTCAATTGAGGGTCAATGAGTCCTTCCGGTAAATCGATCAGTTCCGGAACCTTGCACGAACTCCCCCGCATCCGCCCCACCTTGCCATCCGGCCCGATCTCGACGCGGCGGTTCCCCGCAATGCGCTCGACCGTCGCCTCGGCGGAAGCCACATGAGTCAGTGGCAGGGCTTCCGTCATGGCAGCCTTCACGGCGGCCTGGCCCCGCTCCAGGCATGCGTCGAAAAATCCGAGGTCGATGTTTTTCAAACCCGCCTGTTGCTCCGCGAGGAGCGCCTCGGTGGCGAGACAGACGAAGGGCGCGTCGTGCTGATGGACGCATTGCACCGCGACCCGGTCGGGCGTCGTTCCGGCGGCTTCGGCGAGGGCGATGCGCCAGCGGAGATGGGCTTCGTTGAGCAGCCCCGTCCAGTCGACCGCACAGACGACGATGGGTGCCCCTGCCCCGAGGAGGACGAACCCGATCGCCTCGAGGGAGTCGGCGACCGACTTCACCGGCGCGATCCAGCCCCCGCAGAGCGGATGGCCGAGGGGCGGAGTGACGTCGTAGCGGAAGGTCGCGATGCGCAGTCCCTCCGTCTCCGTGGCGAAGACAGAGGGAGCAAAGGGCAGCGAAGCGCCGAGGGAAAGGGAGCCGCCGAGCCAGCGGCGGCGGGAAAGGGTGCGGTGGAAGTCCATGGTGAAACTGTAGCGGAGCGCCCCGCGCCTGCCTTCCCGCGCCATCGCGTGACGGATGCTCGGCGAGAACCGTCCTTCACCCCTCGCGATTGCGCATGAAATCGGCCACCTGAGCGAAGAAGGCCGCGAGAGACTCCCTCGCCTCGCCGACCACTCCGACCTCGTCCATGGCCGCCTCCATCAGCGCGAGCCAGCGATCGCGCTCCGCTTCGCCGATGGAGAAAGGGACGTGCCGCATCCGCAGCCGCGGGTGGCCTCTCTCCTGAAGGTAGCGGTCCGATCCACCGAAACGGAAGATCAGAAAATCGGCGAGCCTGCGCTCCGCTCCTTCCCAGTCATCGGGCGGATACATCGACCCGATGAGATCGTCCGCACGAACCCGGCGATAGAACGCGGCCACGAGACGGGCGAACCCTTCTTCTCCCAGAGCCGTCATCACAAGCGCTTCCATGGCGACAGGAAACGGGATCGCATGACCGGAATCACGCGGCTTTTCCTCCGCGATCACCTACCGCATTGCGACTTGATTTCAACCCCTCGTGCAGGCTACCCTTCTGGAAACTTTTAAAAAGTTTCCCATTTCTCATGAAACACGCCTTCTTTCCCAGCCTCCTCTCGATCGCAACGCTTGCAGGCAGCCCCGTCTTCGCCGCCGACGCGACCAAGAGCCAGCTCTACAAAGATCTCGTCGTTCCCATCCTCGACGCCAAATGCGCAAGCTGCCACGGGGCCGAGAAACCGAAGGGGAAACTGCGGGTCGACTCGCTGGAGGCAATTCTCAAAGGAGGCAACGAAGGGTCGTCCGTCGTCGCTGGCAAGATCGACGAGAGTCCTCTGATCCAGCGTGTCTACCTGCCATTGAACGACGACGAGCACATGCCGCCGGAGGACAAGGAGCAGTTGAGCGAGCAGGAAACCGCCGTCCTTGCCTTCTGGATCGCGAGCGGCGCGAAGGAGACCGGCACCGTCGCCGAATTGAAGCCCGACGAAAAAGCTCTCGCCGCGGCCAACCACGTCCTCGCCAACCTGCCCAAGCCGAAGGCCGACACCGTGGCCAAGGCGGACGCCCCCAAGGTGGATCCCGCCATGCAGAAGCTCGTCGCCGAGACCATCGGACGGATCGAGAAAAGCGGTGCCTCGCTCATGCCCATCGCACAGGACACTCCCGAACTGCGTTTCAGCGCCTTGAACGTCAGCAAGGAGTTCACCGACGAGAAGCTCGCTGAATTGAAGCCGGTCGCCTCCCAAATCAAATGGATCGATCTCGCCCGCACCCAAGTGACGGACAAAGGTCTCGCCCATCTTTCAGGAATGACGGCGCTCACCCGCCTGCACCTCGAAAACACGGCGGTTGGCGACGCCGGACTCGATGCCCTCAAAGGCCTCGGCCAACTCGAGTATCTGAACCTTTATGGTACCCAAGTGACCGATGCCGGTCTAGAAAAGCTTTCCGGTTTGAAAAACCTCAAGAAACTCTTCGTCTGGCAGAGCAAAGTCACCGATGCCGGGGCAACGAAACTCGCCGCCGCCATTCCCGGCATCGACATCAACACCGGTTGGAAAGAAGCCCAAGCCCAGCCGGCGGTGCTTGCCGCGAACACCGCTCCAGCGGCGGCTCCTGCCGCGCCTGCTCCTGCGAAACCCGCCCCCCCTGCCCCCGCTGCGGCACCGGCTCCCGCTGCCCCTGCTCCTGCAAAGCCCGCCACTCCGGCGCCAGCTCCTGCCGCCCCTGCTCCTGCAAAGCCCGCCGCTCCAGCGCCAGCTGCTCCGGCACCGGCTCCCGCCGCCCCTGCCCCTGCCCCTGCCCAACCATCGATCGATCCCATGTTCCAAAAGGCTGTGAGCGAAGTCGAGACAGCGGCTACCGAAGCGGCGAAACGGGCGGCTCAAGCGAAAGTCGACTTCGATGCGGCAATCAAGACCGTCGAAGAGGCCACGAAACGGGCCGAAGCACTGAAGGCCAGTTCCGAAAAAGCTGCCGCCGTCGCCGCCGAGACCAAAGCGGCTCTCGATCAACTGAAAAAGGCGGTCGAGACGAGCAAAAAATAAGCGGAAAGCTCACCGCCCCGCCACCGATCGCCGCATCCTCTCGATGCTGCCCGAGAGCGCCTCGAGGTGCTCCTGGGTAAGACGGAGCGTATCGTTCAGTTCGTGCATTGCCGCGCGTGCGTTGCGGGCATGGAGCAGACGCTTGGAATCCGAATCCGGGCCGAGCACATCGGCACCGAATTCGATGATGTTGTCGGCGCTTCGTTCGACCCGTTTCCGTTCGGAATCGGGTTGAAAAGGGCGCAGTGCCCTCTCGACCCGGCTTTGAATTCTCATGACCCGCTGGGAAACCTGCATTTTCAACTCTTCGGCATGAGCCACCAGTCGAAGCTCCAATGAGGAAAGACGCGCTTCGATGCGATCCTCCGCGGCGGTATTCTCAAGCGCGGGCGTTTCGTCCCGCAACTCTCGGCTCGAAGGGTCCAGTTCGGATTTGCTTTGAGGTAGTGGAAAAAAGGGAACACGAATCATTCGATGACTCTGAAATTTATCGGAGTTTATCACAAATTCTGTAATTATCAATTATTAATGACTCCTAAATAATTGCCATGCCCCGGCTCATCGCTTCCGACAAACCTTCCCTCACTCTTCTGGAGGTCACACGGCGTCACATCGACGACAAGTTGTACTTGTCAGCCATCGCTTCCTCGTTCAACATCCGTCGATTGTTTCCGGAACTCTTTTCAAGCCCTCACCCCCGATGAACCCGATCCGTCTTTTCCGTACCGCAGCCATCGCCTCGCTCGTCTTTTCCACTGCCCTTCCCCTCGAAGCGCAGACCTACAGAGGCCGCATCAACCTGAAGGGCGAGATGCAAGATCTGGCCAAACCCGGATCGCTTTCCTTCACCTTCCGCGGGCAGGTCAGGGACGCCGAGGGCTACCGTGCGAACGTCACCGGAGGAGGGCTCTTCCGCACCCCCAGCAGCGACCTCGCCAACACCACTTTCAGTGGTCGGCTGACTACCTACACGCGCACTTCCAACCGGAGCGGTGTACGCGGACGCCTGATCCGCCGCAGCGTGAACACCAAAATCCAAGTGAAGAACGGCAAAATCGTGACCTTCCCCGGAGGGCGGGTCACCCTCAACCGCCCCATTGACGGAGACCGCAACGAGAAGCAGCAGATCCGCGGGAAAGGCAGCTACCGGGTCAAAATCTGATTTCCTTCGGCTTCCCGCTCCGCTCGCGGACGGATAGGATGGAAATCTCACTGCGGGCGACACCCCGGGCATCCATCTTTCGTGCCTTCCATCGCATTCACGCGATAGCATTTGGGAAAAACCCATGCCATCCTAGGGTTCCGAGCGAATGACGCAACGAACCTGCCATGCCATCCTCTCCATCTCGCGTCTTGCCAAACGTTTGCCGCCGCTGTCGGCCATCCTAGCGGCGACCTTCGGAGCGGGGCTTCTCGCCGAAGAAGTTCCCGCCCGCGTCGTGACCGTCGTCGCTGAAAAAGTGGATTCGATGGAGCGCGAATTCACTCTCACCGGCACCGTCACGCCCCGGCGCGACGCGCGGCTCTCCGCGCGGACGGATGGCCTCGTCGCCGCCGTCGCCGTCGATGCAGGCAGCCTCGTGAAGCCGGGCGACGTTCTCGCCACCCTCGACACCCGGCTCGCCGAGATCGCCCTCGACCTGATCCGCGCCGAGATTGCCCAGGCGGAGGTCGAGCTCGCCGAAGCGGTCCGCCGCGAGGAGGAGGTGCGCGAGATCAGCAAGACCGGCGCTTTCCCCAAATCCGAGGCCGAGACGCGGAAGAGCACCGTGAATCTCCGCGAGGCCGCCTTGGCCCGACTCAGGGTCCACGAAGCGGCTGAACTGGAGAGGATCGAGCGCCACCGCCTCGTTGCCCCCTTTGGAGGCGTCATCGTCGAGAAGCTCGCCGAAGCGGGCGAATGGGTGGAGACGGGCACTCCCGTCCTACGCCTGGTCGAAACGGACGCTCCCCGCTTCGACCTTCGCGTGCCACAGGAATTCCTCGCCCGCGTCTCCTCCGCCTCGAGCATCCGCGTCGTTCTCGACTCCTTTCCCGCCCAAGCCCTCGATGCCCAGATCGACGCGATGGTCCCGGTGAAGGACGAGGCTTCCCGCACCTTCCTCACCCGCCTCGGGCTTTCCGATCCCGGCCATCTCGCCGCTCCGGGCATGTCGGGCAGAGCCGTCATCGGCTACCGCTCCGACCATGGAGGCTCCGTCCGCATTCCCCGCGATGCGATCGTCCGGTATCCCGACGGCACCGTGAAAGTCTGGATCGTCACCGCCACCGGCGAAGGCGCCAAAGTGGATTCCCGCGTCGTACGCACGACAACCGCCCTCGGCGAATCCGCCGAAGTGCTCGAAGGCCTCTCCGGAGGCGAGACGATCGTGCTGAAAGGCAACGAGGGGCTCCGCGAAGGACAGGCCGTCGCCGTCGCGGGAGAGGGAGGCAAGCTGGCGCCCCCATAGGATGGCATGATCGAGAGCATCCTCAGACGCGGCATCCTGGTCACGGTCGTCGTGATGATGATCCTCATCCTCGGGATCGTCGCCGCGACGCGAGTGCCCGTGCAGATGATCCCCGACCTGGACACGCGGATCATCTCCGTCGGGACGCACTGGCCCGGTGCCACGCCGCAGGATATCGAGAAGGAGATCCTCGTCGAGCAGGAGGACTATCTCCGCGGCATCCCGAACCTGAAGCGGATGACCTCGTTCGCCTCGACGGGCCGGGCCGAGATCGAGCTGGAATTCCCCTTCGGCATCGACGCGAACGAAGCGCTCCTCCTCGTCAACAACGCTCTCAGCCAGGTCCCCTCCTACCCCGAGAACGTCGACGAGCCGGTCCTGCGCAGCGACTCCTTCTCCTACAGCCCCTTCCTGTCCTTCCGCATCGTTCCCATGCCGGGCAATCCGAAGGGGCACGACGTCAACGCCCTCCTCGACTTCGTCGACGACAACATCCGCCCCACCCTCGAGCGCATCGACGGCGTCTCGCAAGTGCGCCTCGGCGGCGGAGCCGAGCGGCAGATCCGGATACGCGTCGATGCCGCGAAGCTCGCGGAGCGCCATCTCACCCTCGGCGAGGTTCGGGACGCCATCCGCAACCGCAACCTCGACGTCTCCGGAGGCGACCTCGACAGCGGGAAGCGCCGCTACCTCCTCCGGATCGTGGGCCGCTTCGAACGGGTTGCGGATCTGGAGGATCTCATCCTCGTCCGGCGCGGCGACGCCATCGTCCGGCTCGGCGACGTCGCCACGGTCGACCTCGCGCTCGCCGAGCTGCGCAACCTGTCCTATTCCGACGGCGACGCGAACATCCGCGTCAGCCTCGTCCGCCAGACCGGATCGAATGTCATCACCATCAAGCAGGCGGCGCTGCCCGTGATGGAACGGCTCAACCGCGACCTTCTCGCGCCCGAGGGCCTCC
Source organism: Verrucomicrobiales bacterium (assembly GCA_037190325.1). Classification (GTDB taxonomy): domain Bacteria; phylum Verrucomicrobiota; class Verrucomicrobiia; order Verrucomicrobiales; family DEV007; genus Arctic95D-9. The sequence continues at coordinate 40,617 of JBBCIU010000026.1, forward strand.
GCATGGAGGTCAGCAACGACGATGTCGTCTACGTCGAGGAATCCATCGCCAATGTCGTCCAGAACATCCTCCTCGGCGCCATCCTCTCGACGCTCGTCCTCTTCATCTACCTCCGCTCGGTCTCGACCACGCTCATCGGCATCTCGGGCATGCCCGTCTGCATCGTCGCCGGCTTCATCGGCCTGCTCCTTCTCGACCGCACCATCAACGTGATCTCGATGGCCGGGATCGCCTTCGCCATCGGCATGACGATCGACAACACCATCGTCGTCCTCGAGAGCATCGAGATCGAACGGCAGAAGGGCAAGAGCCGCTTCGCCGCCGCGCTCGACGGGGTGCGGAACGTCTGGACGGCCGTTCTCGCCAGCACGCTGACGACAGTGCTCGTCTTCCTGCCGCTCCTCTTCGTGAAGGAGGAGGCCGGCCAGCTCTTCTCCGACATCGGCATCGCCATCTCCGCCTCCATCCTCGTCTCCATGCTCGTCGCGGTCACGATCGTGCCGGTCGCCTACGCGAACCTGCCGGTCCGGCTGGGCGGAGGGGAGCCGCGGCCGCCCCGCCGCCAACGGCTCCTCGTCCCCATCGGCTGGCTCCTTGCAAAACCCTGGCGCCGGGGGCTCTGCCTCTTCGCGACCCTTCTCTTCTCCCTCGGCGCCTTCGCCTATCTCACGCCGCCCGCCGAATACCTCCCCGAAGGCGAGGAGGCGAAATCCTTCTCCACCCTCATCGCTCCGCCCGGCTACAGCCTCCGCGAGATGGATGCCATCGCCCTCGAACTGCAGGAGGAGACGCTGCCCGCCCTCGAGGGCGACCCCGCCGACTTCGACGCAGGCCGCGACGCCATCCCCGCGCTGAGCCGCCTCACCTACATCGTCGAACCCGAGACGATGCTCGTGATCGCCGTGACGAAAAACCCCGTCCACATCGACGCCTTCATCGAATGGATGAACACGAGGCTGAAACGCTACCCCGGAATGAGGGCGTTCTCCTCCCGCGGCTCCATCATCTCCAGCAACGACGGAGGCACCCGCGCCGTCGCCCTCGACATCGGCGGCCCGGACATGCCCGCCCTCTACGCCGCCGCGACCGAGGTCTACCGCCGCGTCGGGCAGGTGATCGAGGATGCCCAGATCAACTCCGCCCCTTCCTCCCTCGTCCTCGGCCAGCCCCTCCTCGAGATCCGCCCCCGCTGGGAGCGCCTGGAGGAACTCGGCTTCGGCACCCGCGACTTCGGCTTTGCCATCGCCGCCCTCAGCGACGGAGCCTTCGTCGACGAGTTCTATCTCGACGACGACAAGATCGACATCTTTCTCTTCGACGAGGCGGGAGACCGGCAGGATCTCGCCAAGCTCGACAGCCTGCCCATCTTCACTCCGCAGGGCACGACCATGCCCCTCGGCGCCCTGGCGGAGATCCGCGAGACCGTCGACACCGCCGAGATCCGGCGAGTCGACGGACGCCGCACCGTGACCCTCTACGTCGTGCCGCCACGCTCCCTCCCCCTCGAGACAGCGGTGGAGCGGGTCCGGGAGGAAGTCGTCCGCCCCCTCCGGGACGAAGGCCTGCTCCCACCCGGCACCGGGATCGAGCTGACCGGAGCGAGCGACCAGCTCGAGGCCACGCGTCTCTCCCTCTCCCAGAACCTCTGGATCGCGGTCGTGCTCTGCTACCTGCAGCTCGTCGTGATCTACCGCCACTGGGGCTTCCCCTTCCTCATCCTCCTCACCGTACCTCTCGGCATCGTCGGCGGCATCGTCGGCCTCTGGCTGCTGAACTATTTCGGAGCGATGCTGCCCGCCTTCGGCCTCGCCGCGATCCGGCAGCCCTTCGACATGATCACCATGCTCGGCTTCCTTGTGCTCCTCGGCACCGTGGTGAACAACCCCATCCTCATCGTCGAACGGTCCGTGCAGAACTTCAAGGAAGACGGCCTCGAGCCCCTCGAGGCTGTGCGCGACGCGGTCCAGTCCCGCCTCCGCCCCATCCTCATGACCACCGCGACCACCCTCTTCGGCCTCGCTCCCCTGGTCTTCCGCTCCGGGGCCGGCACGGAGCTCTACCGCGGCCTCGGGGCGATCGTCCTCTTCGGTCTCGGCTTCACCACCGTCGTCACCCTGACCTTCCTCCCCTCCCTGCTCGTCACCGTGCTGGAAACGATCCGGCGCTTCCGGCGTCTCCCGGCCTGACCCTCAAACCCGGTCGAGGGCATTCGCGCTGACGAACAGGTTCCGCGACTTGAACGCGGCCGGAGAGTCCTTGAGCAGGAACAAGCGCCCTGCGCGGGAGCGGCAGGCGAAAGCGGGTTCGTCGAGCGAGCGCTCCGCCTCGTAGAACCATGCCCACCTCTCCAGTTGGTGGCGGATGGCGAGAAACTCCGCCGTCGCCGCAAGGTAGGCGTCCTTCCATGTTCCGTTCCCCACCGTGCCGGCGAGCAAGGGCGGCGGCTCCGACAAGGCCCCGTCGCCCGGCGATTCCCGGAAGTCGTCGAGGAAGTCGGCCAACTCCATGCGGAAGCTCCCACCCCGCAGCACGCGGCGTGCCACTTCGGCAAGCGAGTCCGGGCGGGGTTCCATCAGGGTTTAGAAAGCCGGAGCAATAGCTCCTCGACAAAAAAGCCAGTCCGTTCCGGTATCGCCTTGTCGGGGAAGTATTTCAGGACGATTCGGGCGATCCCCTCGCGGCTGTCCACCCCGAGATGCCGGCACAGCCAGAAAGCGTCGTCGAGATCCGGCGAACAATCCTCCTCGTCGCCTCCCCCCATCCGTGCGGCGAGGCATTTCATCGCGAGCACATACTCCGCCTTCGCCGCATAGACCCGGAGATGGGAGAACTCGAGCGCATCGAGCATCTCGATGCCTTCGCCCCCCCGGATGGACAGAAACCCTTTCACATCGTCGTTCAGCCAATTCCCGGGCCAGCCCATTTCCACCGCCACCTCGAAGGCCGCCTTCCGCACGATGGCGGCAGGTTCGAAGACCGCATCGACATCCTTCGTCGAATTCCGCGCCGCGAACGCGAGGCACAGGCAGGCGCCACCGTAGAGGCACAGCTCGCCACGAATGCCCCGTTCCGCGAGATAGGCATTCACCTTCCCGAGGCCATGCCGGATCTCTTCCCGGGTCAATGCTTGCATAGGCGCGGACAAGCTACCCGCATTCCCGCCCGGCGTCGAGCCAATCACTCCTCCACCACCGGATTCGCCGGACGGGTCAGAAAATAGAGCGCAAAGGCCACCCCGACGATGGCCAGCGCGACGAAGGGAGCGATGTGGCCTCCCTCTCCGCTCCAGGCCGAGGCCACCCGTACCCCGATGAGAACGAGGCAGGTGACGGCTCCGAGCACCGGGACGAACAGCGGCACCTCGAAGGAGCCCCTCGGCTCGTCCGGCCTCCGCTTCAGGACGACGAGGGAGACATTCACGACCGCGAAGACCATCAGCAGGAGCAGCACGGTCGATTCCGCGAGCTGCTTCACTCCGCCCGAAAGGATCAGGACCGTGACGACGGCGAACAGCACCACGATGGCGAGATGCGGCGTGCGTCGCTTCGGATGGACCCGGCCCAGCAGCGCGGGCAGCAGGCCCTGCCGGCTCATCCCGTAGAGCAGGCGCGAGCCCATGATGTAGTTGAGCAGGGCGGTGTTGCCGATCGCGAAGAGGGTGATGACGAGATAGACCGAATCGATGTTGCGGAACCACGGGGCCGCCGCCTTCGCCACGTCCATCAGCGGAGCCTTGCTCGCGGCGAGCTCCCGCCAGGGCATCACCGAGACCGCGGTGACCGCGACGGCCATGTAGATGAGCGTCGCCGCCACCATCGCCCCGACGATGCCGAGAGGTACGTCGCGTCGCGGATTCTTCACCTCCTCGCTTACGTTGAGGACGTCCTCGAACCCGATGAAGGAGAAGAACATCACCACCGCGCCCTGAAGGATGAGGAGTAGCGGTAGGGCATCGACCGTCTCGCCCCCCTCGGCGCGGGACGGGATCTCGAAATAGTCCACCCCACCCCAGAAGCGCATCCCCACGGCAATGATGAAAAGGAGCCCCGCAGCCTCGACCACGGTGCAGACGATGTTCGCCCACATGCTCTCGCGGATGCCCCGGTAGATGAGCAGGCCGACGAGGAGGACGATGGCGATGGCGACGAGCTTCACCGGAAGATCGAGCCCGAACCCTTTTCCGATCGTCTCGGCCATGGCCTGGGAACCCGTCGCCATGCTTGTCAGTCCACTCATCGTCACGCAGATCCCGACGACGTAGCTGAGCCAAGGTTTGCCCAAGGCCCGCTGCGTGACGTAGGCCGCGCCCCCGGCCTTCGGATAGCGGCTTCCGACGCAGGCATAGGAGAGGCCCGTCAGCAGAGCCACGACCATCGCGGCGAGGAAGGCGAGCCAGATCGCGTTGCCGAGGGTGTCGGCGGCCTTTCCGATGAGCGCGTAGATGCCCGCCCCGAGCATGGAGCCAAGGCCGTAGAGAGCGACCTGCCAGGCCGAAATGGAGCGGTGCAGGCGATGGTCGTCGGGCGCGGACATGCCCCACTCTGACTGCGATGCCCCACCGATCAAGAGGCGATTTGCGGGAAATCCCGCGTGCCGGCATCGGTGTCGCCGACGCTTTTCGCCGTGGTCTGGAAAGGCCGGCGGCGAACACGGAGAAAAACCCGCTCATCCCCTTTTCACGCCCTTCCATTTTGCACGTTCCCTTCTACCATCCCTCTTCACCAAACCCACCCTATCCATGTCCTCGCTTCTCGACGATCTTTCCACGCTCTACTCCGCCGTCGTCGCCGACGTCCTCGACGCCCACGGCTACCCGAATCAAACACTCGGGCCCTCGGTCCGTGCCCTGACTCCCACGCAACGGGTCTCGGGGCGGGTCTTCACGGTGAAGGCCGAGATCGTCCACGCGGTGCCGGAGCATCCCTACGCCCTCGAGATGGAGGCCATCGACACGGCGGAGCGCGGCGACGTTCTCGTCGTCGATGCAAACTACGACACGACGTGCGCCTTCTGGGGCGAGCTCCTCAGCACCGCCTGCCTCGCCAAGGGCGTGCGCGGCGTCGTCATGACCGCCTGCACCCGCGACCTCTGGGCACTGAACCAGCTCGACTTCCCCGTCTTCGGGATCGGCGCCTCGCCCGCCGACAGCAAAGGCCGCGTCGATGTCGTCGCCATCCGCGAACCCATCCTGATCGACGGCGTTCTGACGAAGCAGGGCGACTACCTCCTCGGCGACCTCGATGGTGTCGTCGTCATCCCGCAGGAGATCGCCGCCAGCGTCATCGCCGCCGCGAAGGAGAAAGTCTCCGGCGAAAACACCGTACGCGAGGAACTCGCCGCCGGAGTGCCCGTGAGCGAGGTCTTCCGCAAGCACGGCATTCTCTGAGTCGAGAGCGAGGACACCTTCTCAATCCCTCTCGAAAGGAAACATCGGCCGCCGCCGCTCGCGATATTCCAGCTTCGTCATATCCGCCCGCGTCGCGCCGGGCGTGTCGACGTGGAGGAAGCCGCCTTTCGCCACCGGCGCGTAGGCCGCCATGGGGGCGATCACGCCTTTCGCCACGATCAGGTCGAAATCCGCCGGATCGACGCCGCAGGAGGTCAACTGGGCGAGGCTGAAGGGAGCCATGCGCCGCGTCGTCGCCATTGCCACCAGCCCGGTTCCGTCCAACTCCAGCAGCGCCGTCCTCCCTTGGTCGAAGACCGAAAATCCCCCGTGCCGCGCCTGCGTCTCGCGGAAGACGCCATCGTGCAGCGAACGCACCCGGAAGCGCCCCTCCACCGGCTCCGCCGGATCGCCGAGCCTCCCTTCGAAAGCGCCACCCTCCCCTGCCGCGACGGCCGCCTCCACCGCCGCCGGATCGTGAAGGCAGACGAACAACTTGCCCGGCGCTCCGCGGCGCAACCACTCCCGCACGATAGCCGTGCCGTTCGCGGGCGAGCCTCCGCCCACGTTGTCGCCCATGTCGAGGAGCACGACAGGGCCCTCCCTTCGTTCCGACGCAAGCGCCAGCGCCGCGGCGGCATCGAGCTGCCTCGGCTCGAAATCCTCGCGCCTCTCCCACATCCTCGTGGCGATCGCCTCGGCCGCCTTGCGGGCGAGAGCCTCGTCGCCATCCGCGACGACGAGAACGGCCGAGCCCATCTCCGCCACATCCGCGTAGGGAAACCCATGGAGAATCGAATGGCTCAGGATCCCGGGCCAGTCCACGAGCCCCGCCGCCTCTTCGTAGAAGTCCCGCATCGGAGGCTCGGAAGTGTTCTGCGTGCGGATGTTGATCGCCATCGGAGGGAACACCGCCGCCTGAACCAGTTTCACCTTTCCCTCCAGGGCCGAGACGAGAAGGCGGGCCGCCCGCACTCCCGTCTCGCGCTGGTCGAGGTGGGGATTCATGCGGTAGGCGACCATCGCATCCGTCGCCGCGACCATGGACGGGGAGAGATTCGCGTGGAGATCGAGGGTCCCGACGATGGAAACGGCGGCCCCCAGCGCCGCGCGCAAGCGTCCCAGCCAGAAGCCATCCGCATCGGGATGCCCCTCCGCCACCGTGGCCCCATGCGGTGCCGCGAGCAGGCCGTCGAGCGGCCCCGCCGCCGCAACCGCTTCCAGCATCCCATCCACGAGCTGCTCGAAATCCGCCCGTTGGATCGCGCCGTAGGGCAGCGCCCTCGCGAGAAAGATCGGTACCGCCTCGGCGCCGGCGCGGTCCAGCTCCTCGAAGAATCCGCCCACCTCGTGCGGCGCATCGGCCATCGCCGCGCGGATCGCTTCCCCCTTCAGCAGGAGATCCTCCTCGAAGTGGCGGCGCGACGTCCGCTCCGTGATGAAGGTGTTCGATTCCTGCAACAATCCAACGATACCAATGCGCATGACGGGGAAGAATCCGAAGCTCGAAATCCGAAACCCGAACATCGGATTTCTGGTTTCGGACTTCACTGTTCCGGCACGAAACGGATGCAAACGGGACGGGCGAGCTTGATCTCCGAGTCCGCGAACTCGAGCGCTCCCGTCTCCGCATCGATCTCGAAGACGGCCACGGTGTCGGACTGCTGCCCTGCGGCGAGCAGCCATTTTCCGTCCGGCGAGACCGCGAAGTTGCGCGGTGTCTCACCGCGGATCGGCTCGTGCTCGACATAGGTCAGGGTGCCCGCTCCCTCGTCGATGCGGTAGACCACGATGGTGTCGTGGCCGCGGTTCGAGCCGTAGAGAAAACGTCCCGAGGGATGGCAGACCACCTCGGCCGTCGATCCGACCGGCTCCTCCCCCTCCGGCAGGGTCGTGATCGTCTGGATTTCCGTCAGGGCACCCGTCGCCGCATCGACCTGGAAGGCGGTCACCGTCAGGAGGATCTCGTTGATGACGTAGGCGAACTTTCCGTCGGGCCGGAAGGCGAAATGCCGCGGCCCCGAGCCGGGCGCCACCGCCGTCTCGCCCACGCGGGAAAGCGCTCCCGTCCCCGCATCGACGGCGTAGACGTAGACGCGATCCGTCCCGAGATCGGCGGCGTAGGCGAATCGGCCGTCCGGCGAGACGTTGATCGAATGCGCATGCGGCCCCTTCTGCCGCTTCGGATTCACGCTGCTGCCGGTGTGCTGGACCGTGCTGACGGGCTCCGAGAGGGAACCATCCCCGCCGACCCGGTAGCTCGCCACGCTGCCGCCCCCGTAGTTCGCAAGAACGACGATCTTCCCGTCGGCACTCGTCGAGACATGGCAGGGTCCCGCCCCGCCGCTCGGCTGTTCGTTGATCTTCTCCAAAGCTCCCGACTCCAAGATGCGGTAGGCCGTCACGATTCCGCCGCCCGCGCCCGCCACTTCCGAGACCGCGTAGAGCGTTTCCCCCGTGGGGGCGATCGTGAGAAAGGACGGATTCTCCGATTCCGCCGCAAGGACCGGATCGCCCAGCTTGCCCCTTTCCGCATCGAAGCTCGCGTAGTAGATCCCCTTGGACTCGCTTCCCCGCGTGTAGGTGCCGAAATAGACGCGGGAAGGTTCCGCAAACGCGGAAGAAAGAGCCAGCAGAGCGAGGAGAAAAGCCGATCCTGAGAGTTTCATGGCCGCATTGTGGCGCAAGGCCTCCTTTTGGAAAAGCCCTGAATTTGGCGAAAAGTCGCCACCGCCGGGCGGGGGCGCCTGCGCGTCCCGTTCCTCTTCGCCAACGGCCGGACGCGTCGCCCTGGACACATCGGCTACATTGTCCTATGAGCCAACGAGTCGCCATTCTCGGCGCTAGCGACAAGCCCGATCGCTACGCCCACCGCGCCTTCCGCCTCCTGCGCAAGCACGGCCACGAGGTCGTGCCGGTCCATCCGGCCCTGCGCGAGATCGAAGGCGTCGCGGTGCTGCCCGACCTCGCCTCCATCGAGGGACCGATCGACACCCTCACTCTCTACGTCGGCCCCGCCACCTCCGAACCCCTTGCCGACGCCATCGTGGCCCTGCGGCCGGGACGGGTCGTTTTCAATCCCGGCACCGAATCGGCTTCCGTGCAGGCCAGACTGCGCGAGGCGGGGATTTCCTACGACGAGGCCTGCACTCTCGTGATGCTGGAGACAGGCTTGTTTTGAGCGGCGCACAAGGCCAAGGTAGCGGTCATGTTCAAACTCCGCGCCGATACCGGCGGCACCTTCACCGACTGCTGGGGCCTGGCCGAGGGGGAAACAACGCCCCGCCTCGCCAAGGTCCTCTCCTCGGGACGTCTCCGCGTCGCGGTGCGGGAGTGGACGGGAGGAAATGAACTGGCCCTCGACCTTCCCCCTTCCTGGCGCGTCGGCGACGCCTTCTTCACGGGCTACAAGCTCGAATCCGGCGGGGAAACCGCACTCGTCCTCTCCTTCGACGCCGCCTTGGGGAGGATCGTCCTCTCCCGCTCCGTCCGGAGGGCCGAGTCCGTCGATCTCTTCACCCGAGAAGAGGCTCCGGTGCTCGGGGCCCGTCTCCTCACGGGCACATCTCTCGACCAGCCTTTCCCCGCGATGGACTTCCGCCTCGCCACGACGCGGGGTACGAACGCCCTCCTCGAACGCAAGGGCGCACCCGTGGCCTTCTTCGTCACGGAAGGCTTCGCCGATCTCCTCGTCATCCGCGACCAGCGGCGGCCCGATCTCTTCGCCCTGAAGCACGAGCGTCCCGAGCCGCTCTACACCCGAGTCCTCGAGGTGAGGGAACGGCTCGACGCCGACGGAGGCATCCTGACGGAGCTGCAGCTCGACGAGGCCCTCGCGGAAGCCGCCCGCGAAAGCCTCGCCGCCGGGGTCTCCACCGCCGCCGTGGCCCTCCTCCATGCCTACCGCAACCCAGCCCATGAAATCGCCCTGCGCGACTGGCTCCTCGCCCTCGGCTTCGCCCACGTCTCGACCAGCGCCGAGCTCGCCCCGCTCGTGAAGATCCTCCCCCGCGCCGAGACGGCGGTCGCGAACGCCTGCCTCCAACCGGTGATGCAGAACTTCGTCGACCACCACCGCGAGCGCCTCTCCGGGGAAAGCCGCCTCCTCATGATGAGCAGCGCGGGCGGCCTCGAAGCGATGGAGCATTTCCGTCCGAAGGATTCGCTCCTCTCCGGCCCCGCCGGCGGGGTTTCGGGAGCCGCGGCGATCGCGGAGGAACTGGGCTTCTCCCGCGTTCTCACCTTCGACATGGGCGGCACCAGCACGGACGTGGCGCGCTACGACGGCGGCTTCGCCTACGATTTCGAGCAGCGCGTCGGCCCGGCCCGCGTCCTCACCCCCGCCCTGCGCATCGAGACCGTCGCGGCGGGAGGCGGATCCATCTGCCGTTGGGAGAACGGCGGTCTCCGCGTCGGTCCCGAATCCGCCGGAGCCTCGCCCGGACCGGCCTGCTACGGTCTCGGCGGTCCGCTCACGATCACCGATGTGAATCTCCTCCTCGGACGCATCAACCCGGACAACTTCGGCATCCCCTTGACCGATGCCAATCTCGCGGCCGCCCGCGAAGCCGCCGTGGCCTTGCAGCAAGAGGCGGGGGTCGCGGACGGCGCGCCCGACCCGGCCTTTCTCTCCGGCCTGCTCGATCTCGCCGTCGAGCAGATGGCCGACGCCATCCGCACCATCTCCGTGCGAGACGGAGCCGACCCGGCGGACTACGCCCTCCTCGCCTTCGGCGGAGCCGGGCCACTCCACGCCTGCGCCATCGCCGAGCGCCTCGGCATCGCCACGATTCTCGTGCCCGGCGAGGCCGGCCTGCTCAGCGCCTACGGACTGGAATGCGCCGGGATCGAACGCTTCGCCGAGCGGCAGATCGATCGTGCCGCCGACGATTGCAGCCTCGCGGAGGTCTTTTCCGAAGTCGAGGCGGAGGCGGTCCGCGCCTTGGATGAAACCGGGGAACGTGGGAGCATCGTCCGCCGCCTCGCCGAACTGCGCCTCGCGGGGCAGGACGCCACCCTGACGCTGGATGTGGTTTCGTCAGGACGGCTCACGGAGGACTTCGCGGAACACTACCGCACCACCTTCGGCTACGGTCCGCCGGACGGGCGGAAAGTCGAGATCGTGAGCTACCGCGCCATCGCCGGGACGGGTAGGCGCACCCAACGGAACGAAACCCGTGAGAATACGGAACGGATAGCCGAAGGCCATTCCGACGAAGTTCTCACGAACTCCGCTACTTTCCTGAACCGCTCCCTCCTCCGCCCCGGCGACGCCCTGGGCGGCCCCCGCGTCATCCAGGACCCTTTCAGCACCCTCTACCTCGCCCCCGGCTGGACCGCCCAAGTGAAGACCAACGGCTCGCTCGTGCTGACCTGCCAGGGCGGCTCCGCACAGTCCTCCGAAACCCGTCCCGCCGCCATCGTGCGGGAACTGTTCCGCCATCGTCTCGACCATCTCGTCCGCGAGATGGGAACCATGCTGCAACGCTCCGCCATCTCGACGAACGTGAAGGAGCGCGCCGACTTCTCCTGCGCCCTCCTCGACAGCGCGGGCGAGCTGATCACCAGCGCCCCGCACATCCCCGTGCATCTCGGGGCGCTCGGATTGTGCGTCCGTCGGGTGAGGGAACTCGTCGCCATGCGTCCCGGCGACACCGTCATCACCAACCATCCCGCCGCGGGCGGCTCGCATCTGCCGGACGTGACCCTGATCACTCCGGTCTTCGACAGGGGCTCGTCCGAGCCGATCGCCTACATCGCGAACCGCGCCCACCACGCCGAGATCGGCGGGATCACTCCCGGCTCGATGCCGCCGGGGGCCGTCCGTCTCGCCGAGGAAGGCGTCGTCTTCCCCCCGAGACATCTCATCCAGGCCGGGCAATCCCGCTTCGACGAGATCGCCGAGCACCTTACGAACGCCCCCTACCCGACTCGCCGCCTTTCCGACAACCTCGCCGACCTCAATGCCCAGCTCGCCTCGAACCGGCGCGGCGCGACGATGCTCGAAGCCCTGCTCCACGAGTACGGTGGCGACGCGCTGCGCGAACAGTTCGACCATCTCAAGGACCGCAGCCTCCACGCCTTGCGCGAACACCTCGCCCGCTTCGGCGAACGCGAAATCTCCGCCGAGGAAAGGCTCGACGACGGCACCCTCGTCCGCGTCGCGATCCGCTGCCGCGGTGGACGGCTCGCCATCTCCTTCGCCGGGAGCGGCAGCGTCCATCCCGGCAATCTCAACGCCACGCCCGCGATCCTGCAAAGCGCCGTCCTCTATGGGCTGCGGCTCTGGACGCAGAGCCCCGTGCCGCTCAACGAGGGGCTGATGCGCGCGGTCGAGATCGACCTCCCGCACGGCTTTCTCAACCCTCTCTTCGACGAGGATCCGGTGAAATGTCCCGCCGTGGTCGGCGGCAACGTCGAGACGAGCCAGCGCGTCGTCGATACGCTCCTGAAAGCCCTCGGTGTGCAGGCCTGCTCGCAGGGCACGATGAACAACTTCCTCTTCGGCGACGGCAGCTTCGGCTACTACGAGACGATCGGCGGCGGCGCGGGGGCGGGGCCCGGCTACGACGGCGCTTCCGGCCTGCACACGCACATGACCAATACCGCCATCACCGATCCCGAGATTCTCGAACAGCGCTACCCCGTGCGACTGCACCGTTTTGCCCTGCGGCGCGGCTCGGGCGGCGCGGGACGCTGGCGCGGCGGCGACGGCATCGTGCGCGAGATCGAGTTTCTGACGCCTCTGCAAGTCTCCCTCCTCACCCAGCACCGAACCGTCGCGCCGTATGGCATCGAGGACGGTGGCGAGGGCGCGCGGGGACGGCAGACTCTGAACGGTGAAGAACTGCCGGGCATCGCGGCCTTTGCAGCGAAGTCGGGCGACCGCCTCGTCATCGAGACGCCGGGAGGCGGAGGGTGGGGCGTTTCAGTTCAAGGTTTGAAGTTCAAGGGTTAAAGTTGCCGGTTCAGGCTCCGTTGGGTGGCGAACATGCCTATGGGAGAAACGGGTTGATCGCGATCCTCGTGCCGGATATTCGTTGTTGTGCAGACCGCATCCTCCAGCGAAGAGCCTTCCGGCGCTCCCGTTCCTCTTTTTCGCCCCATCGATGTGGCCCAGCTCGCGAACGCCTTGGGCAAAAAGCCATTGAGAGTGATCGCGGACTTGATGGAGCTCGATCGCTTCGTCTCCCTGCGAAGCGAAATCGAAGACGATTGCCTCGCGGACTACGCTCGATCGCAGGGATTCGACTATCGGATTCTGGACCGGAGGTAGCCTGTTTTCGCCCAATCCGGACCTTTGAACTTTGCCCCTTGAACCTGAAACCTCCCCGAAGCGGGGTTCCGCAAACACGCCCATTTTTCCGTTTCTCCTCCCCCGCCGCGCCCTTCTACACTGGTTGCATGGAATCCCCGCAACCTTCCCGTCGCTCCTTCCTCGGCACCGCCCTCGCCGCCGGGGCCGCCACCGCCGCCTTCACCGGCCCCAACCTCCTCCTCGGCCAGGCCAAGGGGGCGAACTCGCGCTTCCGCGTCGGCGTGATGGGGCTGGGCCGCGGACGCGCCCACATCAAGGCCTACCTCGACGTGCCGAACACGGAGATCGCCTACCTCTGCGACGTGGATTCGAACCGCCTCGTCACCGGAGCCAGCACGATGGAGGGCAAGCAGGAGAAGGCGCCCGAAAAGGTGACCGATTTCCGCCGCATTCTCGACGACCCTGACATCGACGCCATCTCCATCGCCGCCCCCAATTTCTGGCAGGCCCCCGCCGCCATTCTTGCCTGCCAGGCGGGCAAGCACGTCTACGTCGAGAAGCCCGCGAGCTACAGCGCGCACGAGGCGATGCGCCTTGCCGAGGTGGCGAAGGAGACCAACCGCCAGGTGATGATGGGGAACCAGCGGCGCTCCTATCCGGGTACGCGGCTCGGCATCGAGAAGCTGCGCGCCGGCGCCATCGGCGAACTGCTCTACGCGCGCTGCTACTACGCCGCCAGCCGGCAATCCATCGGCAAAGGAAAGATCGTCGATCCCCCCGCCGAGCTCGATTGGCTGATGTGGCAGGGCCCCGTGCCCGACGCGCCCTACAAGGACAATCTCGTTCCCTACAACTGGCACTGGCATTGGCTCTACGGCGGCGGCGAGCTGGCCAACAACGGTCCCCACGGCCTCGACATCGCCCGCTGGGCGCTCGGCGTCGACTATCCGCAGCGCGTCACCTGCACCGGGGGCCGCTACCACTTCGACGACGACCAGGAGACCCCCGACACGATCATGGCCACCTACGACTACGGAAGGGTCGGGATCAGCTGGGAAGGAACGTCCTGCCACCCGCGCAAGGCCGACAAGCTGTCCTTCGTCTCCATCTATGGATCGGAAGGCAGCCTCGACTTCAACAGCGCGGCCGGCTGGACGATCCACGACAAGGACGGCAAGGAGGTCGAGAAGCACACCGAACCGCCCGGCGACGTCCCCCACTTCACGAACTTCGCCGATGCGGTCCGCGAAGGCAAGGCGCTGAACCAGAGCATCGCCGACGCCCAGATCAGCACGATGCTCTGCCACCTCGGCAACATCGCCTATCGCGCGGACGGAGCGGTCGACGTCGACCCGAAGACGGGCCGCCTCGCCGCCGACCAGTCCGAAGCGGAGAGATTCTGGTCCCGCGAGGCCTACCGCGAAGGCTGGTCGGTGTAAGGGCGGGCCATCCAACCTAAAAAGGAAGAGAAGAGTGGAGGGATGGTCGGGAGACTCGGAATCGACGGATTGCCTCGATGCGGCAACTCCCCCTTCGAGTGAACCCGAGCTTCGGCGTAAGCCGCTCGCCTTCGCCCCCCAATCGTCTATCGGCTCTCAAAATCGACCGTTCCTCGAGGGCGCAGGCAAGACCCGCCGCCACGCAGCGCGCCTTCGATCCCCGTCGCCGGGGAATCTCCCCCTACGGTTCCACCGCGTCCGTCGTCCCCGGAGACGGCTCCACCTCCACCGGTTTCTCCTCCACCCCCTCGACCTCCTTGCTGATGGGCCAGCGCTCCGGCTCGATGCGGATCTGCGGCGGAATCTTCACCGGGATCGACGCGTCTTCGCCGAATTCGTAGACGCGCTCCACCAGCGGCACCGCGGTGATGACCATCGTGCTGTCCGGCTGCCGCTCGATGTGCAGCACGGCCGCGCAGGTGGACGACTCCTCGATCTTCACCGTTTCGCCCGCCACGACGGCGAAGCGCTCTGGCGAAGTCTCCGCAGGCAGCGCAAAATCGACGAACGCATCCGGAAAGGTCGTCGAACGGCCGCGGATCACGTAGCCGGCGGGAAAGACATCGTCCTTCCCCATCGCCCGCACCGAGACCACGGTGAACTCGCCCGAAAGGAAGGTCACGTCGTCGCGCTCCAGGTAGTTCTTCAGATAGTGCCGCTTGAGAATGCCGTTGTAGGCGCGCAGCTCCGTCGGGCTGAAGGGGTAGACCTGTGCGTAGAGTTCCTTCGCGGAGCGGAATTTCCCCCGCGGCGCCGTCACCGGAGTGAAGCCGTGCACCGGCGCCAGCCGGTCCAGACGGGTGAGCAGCTTGTAGTTCATGGGATGCTCCGGCTGGCCGAAGACCCACATGCAGAAGGACCACGAGGCGAAATTCAGCCCGATCAGCACGGCGATCACCGCCAGCCAGAGGATCGCGTTGCCTCCCGCGAGGCGGCCCTCGCCCTGCTCGCGCGATCGGCGGGAAAACGGGCTCTGGTCCGAAAGCACCTCCATCTCACTCCTTTCCTCCGCAGGCTTCTCCGTCCATCGTCGCCGGATCGTAGGCGGGCGCCTCGCCCGCCTTGGCCGGCTCGAAGGATGTGCCGCAGCCGCAGCTTCGCGCCGCGTTCGGGTTCTCGATCTTGAAGCCCGCGTCGTTCAGCGCGTCCACGTAGTCGAGGCGGCAGCCGTCCAGATACTTCAGGCTCTCCGAATCGACGAAGACCCGCGCCCCGCCGTGCTCGTAGACCGCGTCTCCGGGCTCGGGCGAAGCCACCTTCATCGCGTAGGACATTCCCGCGCATCCTCCCCGTTCGACGAAGAGGCGCAGCCCATTCTCCTCGGGAGAGAGGTCTCTGTCCTCCAGCAGTTCGAGGAGATGCCCGGCGGCGGAGTCGGTGAGATGGATCATCACGAAAAGTAAAAGGTGAAAAGTGAAAAGTAAAAGGTAAAGAGGAATGGCGGGGCTCCCGCCTCCAATCCCTCCATCTCCCCCTCCCTCCCGATCATGGGCAAGATCCACCTCCTCCCCGAAGCTCTCGCCTGCCAGGTCGCCGCCGGCGAGGTGGTGGAGCGTCCCGCCTCGGTCGTGAAGGAGCTGGTCGAGAACAGTCTCGACGCCGGCGCCGCGAACATCGAGGTGCGCGTCCAGCGCGGCGGCATCGCCCTCATCCGCGTGACCGACGACGGCTGCGGGATGAACCGCGACGACGCCCTCATGAGCCTGGAGCGGAACGCCACCTCGAAAATCCGCACGAAGGAGGACCTCGCCGCCATCCTCACCCTCGGCTTCCGCGGCGAAGCCATTCCCAGCATCGCCAGCGTCTCGAAATTCCGCCTCGCCACGCGCGAACCGGGCGCCCTCGCCGGCACCGAGGTCATCGTCAACGGCGGCAAGCTGGAGCGCGTCTCCGACTGCGGCGAGCCGCCCGGCACCCAGATCGAGGTGCGCTCGCTCTTCTACAATCTGCCCGCCCGCCGCAAGTTCCTCCGCACCGAGGCGACCGAATACGCCCACCTCGAACAGGTTCTCAAAACCCAAGCCATCGCCCACGAATCGGTCCGGTTCTCCCTCGTCCGGGACGAGCGCCTCGCCTTCCAGCTCCCCGCGACCACGAGCCTGCGCGAGCGCATCGGCGGACTCGTCGGCGCCGACCTCGCCTCCCGCCTCCTCGAGATCGAGCCGCACGAGCAGCGCGGCGTCCGCGTCCGGGGCTTCATCGGTCCTCCGGGGATGGGACGCAGCGACCGCCGCCAGCAGCTGACCTTTCTGAACGGACGTCCCGTCGAGGCCGCCATCGTCACGCGCGCCCTCCGCGAGGGCTACCACACCGCCCTGATGAAGGGACAGTATCCGGTGACCTTCCTCTTTCTCGAAACCGATCCCTCCGCCGTCGACGTCAACGTCCATCCGGCCAAACGCGAGGTGCGCTTCCACGACGGCTTCGCGGTGCAGGATGCCGTCGTCTCCGCCGTCGCCCGCACCCTGCGCGAACGCATGGTCCGCCCTGTCTCCGGCGTCGGCCTGACGGGAACCGCCTCCCCGGCTTCCTCCTCCCTTCTCGTGCAGGAGGAACTGCCCGACTCGACCGCCCTCTACGCCGCCCCCCGCCACGATCCCCGACCCGCGCCGCTCTTCACCGCGCTGGAACGCCAACGGGTCGAGCAAGCCCCGGGGCCCCCGGGTCCGGCCACCGATCCAATCCTCCCACCTCCCCGACCGCCGCTGGACGTTGCCCCCTTCCCCGCCCCAGCGGAGGAAGCCGTTCCCGAGGCCATTGTCGAAGAGAAGCCGAAAGCCTCCGACTACCGCCTCATCGGTGTGCTCGGCAAGCTCTACGTCCTCCTCGAGGCGAAGGAGGGTCTCGTCCTGATGGACCAGCACGCCGCCCACGAGCGCGTCCTCTTCGAGGAGCTGCGGCGGCGCCTGGAAACCGAGGGCGTCCCCTCGCAGCGGCTCCTTTCGCCCCTCATGATCGACCTCACGCCGCGGGACTTCGATCTCGTCTCGCGCCACCTCGACACGCTCGAGCGTCTCGGCTTCGCCGCCGAACCCTTTGGAGGCGCCACCCTCAAGATCGATTCCCTCCCCACCTTCCTCCGGCGCGACGACCCCGAAAGCTTTCTTCAGGAGCTGATCGAGGAGATCCGCGTGGCGAGCGACCGCATGTCCAGCCTGCGCATCGGCGAGGACATGATCGCCACCACCGTCTGCCGCGCCGCGGTGAAGGCGAACGACGTGCTGAAGGAGCCGGAGCTGCGCAAGCTGCTCGAGGACCTTCTCGCCTGCGACATGCCCTACTGCTGCCCCCACGGCCGACCGACGCTGATCCAGATCGGGTATGCGGAGCTGGAGCGGAAGTTCGGGAGAAGGGCGTGAGACGGGTCACGGGTCTTCGGATTTCGGATTTCGGATTTCAGGCTTCGATCTTCTTTGATAGAATCAGATACTCCCACGCCATCCAACGATGAAACCATCCTTCCTTTTCTCCCTCTCCCTGTCGCTTCTCTCCCCCGCCTTCGCCGAAGAGCACACTCTCTGGATCGGCACGGGAGGCGGCGAGGCCAAGGGCATCTACCGCGCCACTTTCGACACCGAAACCGGCAAGCTCTCCGTTCCCGTCCTCGCCGCCGAGATCGCGGGCGCGGGCTTCGTCGCCCTCAACGAGGAGAGGACGCGGCTCTACTCTCTCTGCGCCGACGAGAACGGCAGCGTCGCCGCCTTCGCCATCGCTCCCGACAAGACTCTTTCCCCGATCAACAAGCAGCCCATCGGCGACGGGACGGCCTCGCATCTCGCCCTCGACCGCACCGGCAGGATTCTCTTCACCGCGCAATACGGCGGCGGTTCCGTCGCGGCCTTCCCCGTGGCCGAAGACGGCTCCATCGGCGGGCGCAGCGCTCTCGTCGAACATAGCGGCAGCGGGCCGAACCCGGCCCGCCAGGAGGCCCCCCACCCCCATTGGGTCGGAACCAGTCCCGACAACCGCTTCCTCTTCGTCCCCGATCTCGGCATCGACAAGGTGATGGTCTACGAAATCGACCACGCCGCCGCGACTCTGCGCGAACACGGCCACGGCGTCGCCGTGCCGGGCAGCGGCCCGCGGCACCTCAAGTTCAGCAAGGACGGATCGAAGATCTATCTCCTCAACGAACTGCACATGTCCCTGACCGTCTTCGAATACGATCCCGCCGACGGCACGATGGGGGCGATCCAGACCATCGCGACCCTGCCCGAGGCCGAATGGGAGGTGCCGAACAAAGCATCGGAAGTGCGTGTCCACCCAAGCGGACGCTTCGTCTACGCGGCCAACCGGGGCCACGACTCCATCGCCGTCTTCTCCGTCGATCCGGCCACCGGCAAGCTGAACTTCGTCGAACGCGAAGCCGTGCGCGGAGCCTACCCCCGCAATTTCAACCTCGATCCGACCGGACAGTGGCTTCTCGCGGCGGGGCGCGCTTCGAACACCATCGCCATCTTCAAGGTGGATCCGGAGACCGGAGGCCTCGTCTTCACCACGGAGGTGGTCAACACGCCTTCGCCGATCTGCCTGGAATTCTAAGGGCCCCCGTCGGAGGAAGGCGCCTCTTCAAGCCGCCACCGGCTGCTCGATCACGTCGAGACGGAGCTGCGACCAGCCCACCTTGTCGCCTCCGCTGTTCGCCTCCTGTCCGACGAAGGCGGTGAGCTTGGCCGCTCCGCCCAAGGAGAACGCCGGATAAAGGAATATCTCGCCATGGACGCGCACGCTGCACACGAAATTCTGGCCGAACCGATAAAGCGTGAGGTCGCAGGGCACCGGCACGCCGGGTTCCAGAGGAGTGCGGGCGAGATAGCCGATCACTCCTCCCCCGTTGCAAAGATCGCAGACTTCGCCGGTGGCCGGATAGATCGCCACGGCGATGCCGTTCTTGCGGCTTTCGTCGAGGATCCCGACGACAATCCGACGCGTGACGCGAGCAGGTTCGACATCGACTTTGAAGCTGACTTCCGCATTCGGTTTGTCGACCGAAGGGGTTTGGCCCAATTCTTCAAGGGCGAACTGATTCAATTCCGGAATGGCGATGCTCATGATAAAGGTTTTAAAAATTGTAGAATTTAAATACAGAAAATCAAATTAATTGTGAAATTTATGGTAAATTTTCAATTTATATTAAATTCTTTGAGCTAGCTCTCGCGAAAAACCGGGCTTTCTTAGGCTTCTCCCCACTAGCCTTCATGGAAGACGATCTCTTCACCGGCCCGGACGAAGGCGCCTCCGCCGAGAGCCATGGCCCCCGCGACCTCCGCCTCGACCCGACCATGCCGCTGGCCGCGAGGATGCGCCCCCGCGACCTCGACGAGTACGTGGGCCAGCGCCACATCCTCGGCGAGGGGCGCCTCCTCCGCCGCGCCATCGAAGCGGACCGCTTCACCTCCCTCATCTTCTACGGTCCTCCCGGCACGGGAAAGACGAGCCTCGCCGAACTCATCGCGCGTCGCACCGAATCGCGCTTCCTCAACCTCTCCGGCGTCGAGAGCAACGTCGCCGAGATCCGTCGGGCGGTGGAGGCGGCGCGGCAGTTCCAGCGCACCCGTGGCGAAACCACGACCCTCTTCGTCGACGAGATCCACCGCTTCAACAAATCGCAGCAGGACGTCCTCCTCCCCCACATCGAGCGAGGCACGGTGCGCTTCATCGGGGCGACGACGCACAATCCCTATTTCTACATCAACAGCCCGCTCGTCTCCCGCAGCCAGGTCTTCCAGCTCGAGCCGCTCGACGAGGCGGACCTCCTCGCCCTCCTCCGGGCCGCGGTCTCGGATCCGGAACGGGGGTTCGGGAAAAAGGCCCTCGTCGTCCACGAGGACGCGGCCAGGCATCTCGTGACGCGGTGCGACGGAGACGCGCGGAAGCTTCTCACCTCCTTCGAGCTCGCCGTGCTCACCACCGAACCCGATCCGGTCAGCGGCGAAATCACGATCGACCTCGCCGTCGCGGAGGACTCGATCCAGCGCAAGGCGATCGTCTACGACGCCGACGGCGACGCCCACTACGACACCATCAGCGCCTTCATCAAGTCGATCCGGGGCTGCGATCCGGACGCCGCCCTCTACTGGCTGGCCAAGATGCTCCATGCCGGAGAGGACATCCGCTTCATCGCCCGCCGTCTCGTCATCGCCGCGAGCGAGGACGTGGGCATGGCCGACTCGAACGGCCTGCGCGTCGCCGTCGCCGCGCAGCAGGCGGTCGAATTCATCGGCATGCCAGAAGCCCGCATTCCCCTCGCCCACGCCACCGTCTACCTCGCCACCGCCCCGAAGAGCAACCGGGCCTACGCCGCGATCGACGCGGCCCTGAAGGATGTCGCCGAAGGCCGCACGCTCGCGGTGCCTCCGCATCTGCGCACGAAGACCCGCAAAAAGCTGGGCGAGGCGGGCGGCGCCATCGCCGAAGGCGAGGCGAACTACCTCTACGGACACGACTACGACGAGGGCTACGTGCCCCAGGCCTACCTCCCGGAAGGACGAACCTACTACTTCCCCTCGCCCCACGGGATGGAGCAGCGCGTCGCCGAACGTCTCGAGCACTGGCGGAAACGCTTCGAGGAGGAAAGCAGGACGAGGAAGGCCGCGTCTCCCGCCGCATCCGATCCCTCCTGACTCTAGACGCTGGACCGGCCACTTTCCGGCGATGGGGCGAGGCTTCACTCCGCCGCGTCTTCCGCTCCGATCCCACGCCGCTTCGCATGGACCTGGGCCGTCCGTCCCATGTAGTGGTCCATGGAGAAGTCGTAGGCGGCTTTGCGGATGTGCGCCGCCGATTTCGCCGCTTCGCCGAGGGCCTCGTAGTAGAGTCCCAGATAGAGATGGGCGTAGCAGAGGTGGTTACGCTCGGCTTCGGTGAGAATGCCATCGCCATCCTCGCGCGCCGCTTCGAGCACGGCCTCGGCGGTACCACGCCCGGCGAAGAGGTCGTGGACCTCCTTCATGGGAATCCGTCCGTCGCGCTCGATGGGGATGAGCGCCTTCCGCGCCGCCTCGACGCTGCCGCCGGGGGCCCGTACCGCACAGAGAAAATGCCAGACCGCATTCTCGACATCCTCCGAATTCACGGTCTGATGCCGCTCGAACTGGGCGACTCCCTTTTCATATTCGTCAGCGTAATAATAGCACAGCCCCCGTTGCCAATGATGGGGATCCCGGTCTGGATACAGAGCGAGGAAGGCATCGAAATCGGCGATCGCCCCGGCGATGTCGGCCTCGAAGAAGTGCTGCTCGCCGCGACGCTGGAACGACATCGCGCGAACCTGACGCCAGCGGCTCTCGGGACCGATTCCTTCGGTGAGGGCGATGGCCTTGTCGAACTCTCCGGCCTGGTAGGCCGCCATCGCCTCCTTCGCCGCGTCGGGATCGGGTTCTCCCTCCCGCGCACCGGCGCAGGAGGCGAGGAGACAGACGAGGGAGGGCAAAAGGGTCCATTTCATCTCCAAAGGGTGGACGAAAAGCGGCTCGCGGCAACGGTTTCCCGCATTCGCGCGGCTCCCGGCTTCGCGCTCTCTTTCCGGCAGAAAATGCGATAGACTTCCCCGGAAACCTCTTCCTCTCCCATGACGCCTCTTCCCCGCCGCCTTTCCCTCATCGACGAGACGGCGGCCGTCTTGCGGCAGCGCATCGCCGCGGGTGAATGGACGGCGCACCTGCCGGGAGAGTTCGAGCTCGCATCGCTCCTGCAAGTCGGTCGAAACACGGTCCGCTCGGCCTTGCGGCTGCTGGAGACGGAAGGCATTCTCCGCAGCCGCAATGGAATACGGCGGGAGATCCTGCCGCATCCCTCCTCGCTCCCCCCCCTGCAACGCGCCGTCCTGCTCATGGCGAAGCCGGAAAACGAGTTCCCCCCTTCCACTTCGGCTTGGATCGGGGATCTGCGAAGCCGTCTCGAGGCCGTGGGCTGGGCTTTCCACCTCGTCGTGGAGCCCTCGGCCTACCGGGGCAACCCCTCGGCGATTCTGCGCTCCCTCACCGAGCCCCTCCGGGGGACCGTGTGGATTCTCCATCGCTCGTCTCCGGCGATGCAGCGCTGGTTCCAGGAGCGGAAGCTGGCTGCCGTGCTCGCCGGCTCGAGGCATGCGGGCATCGTCCTGCCCCAGGTCGAAGTCGACCTGGAGGCCGTCTCGCGCCACGCGGCGGGACGCTTCCTTGCACGGGGGCACCGCCGGCTCGCGGTGCTGCGCCCCGACGGCCCCTTCGCGGGCGATGCGGCGTGCGTCGCCGCCTTCCGCGAAGGGGCGGCCCGGGCCGAGGTGGTCGAGCTCCGCAGCAAAGGTGGCACGTTCGGCGTGGTCGCGGCGCTCCAGGGAATGCTGCGCAGCCCCAGACGCCCCACCGGACTCTACGTGCTGCATCCGGAGGACTGCGTCACCGCGCTGAGCGTCCTCCAGCACGCCGGCGTCGCCGTGCCGAGAGAGCTCTCTCTGGTCTGCCGGGAAGACGAGCCCTACCTGGCCTTCCTCTTCCCCGAACCCTCGCGCTACCATCGCAGCACCCGCACCTTCGCCGCCCGGCTCGCTTCCCTCGTGACCCGCCCCGACCTGAGGGCGAGCGGCCCCCACGCCGTTCCGCTGGTGACGCCCCGGGCCGTCGATGGAGCCACTCTCGCGGAAGCCCCTGCCCCGAAATAGGACAGGAGCTTCGGGCTCGCCCGAAGCGTGGCGGACGGACTAGGTTCCACTCGTCGGACCGACGCGCCCCATGCTTCCCCATCCCCAACTCCTGCAACTCAAGCGCTGGAACACCCCCACGATCTACAACGGGTGGGAGCAGATCACCGCCCGGGACTGCGCCGCCGATGCGTTCAACCTCGAGGAGACCCGCGACTTCATGCCGCAGATGGGACCGATGGTCGGATACGCCGTCACCGTCGTCATCGAACCGTCGAACCCATCCCATCGCGAGGCGAACCCGGATGCGTGGAACGAGTATCGCCGCTACGTCGCCTCCACGCCCGGCCCGAAGATCGTCTGCGTCCAGGATCTCGACAAGCCCCGCGTGATCGGCTCGTTCTGGGGCGAGGTGAACAGCAATGCCCACCGCGCCCTCGGCTGCGTCGGCACCATCGTCGACGGAGCCATCCGCGACGTCGACGAAATGACCAACGCCGGCTTCAAGGCCCTCGCCCGCCGTCTCTGCGTCGGACACGCCCACGTCCATCCGGTGCGGTGGGGCGGCGAAATCGAGGTCTTCGGGTGCAAGGTGAACTCGGGCGATCTCGTCCACGCCGACAAGCACGGCTTCCTCGTCGTCGCGCCCGAGGAGCAAGCCGACCTTCTCGAAGCCGCCCGCTTCATGGACGGGAACGAATGCGAGACGGTGATCCCGGCCGCTCGGGGCGGCGCCGGTCTGACCGCCGACGAAATCCTTTCCCGTCTCGCCGAAGCCGGCGCCCGCTTCGGCGAGAATGTCCGCACCAAATTCCATCGCGACGGGGAATGGTGAGCCCCCCGCCCTCGTTTTCCATCCCCCGACCCCGATCCCCCCATGAAAAAAGCCATCCTCTCCGCCTGCCTCCTCGCCCTCGGCGCCTTCTCCGGAGCCGCCGAGCCCTTCCTCGAAAAGCAGGATCTCTTCACCGTCGGTGAGGATCCCGCCTACAACCTCTACCACATTCCCGGCATCGTCGTGACCGCGAAGGGAACCGTGCTGGCCTGGTGCGAGGCCCGCAAGGGCGGCGGGGACTGGTCGGACATCCGCATCCTCCTGCGCCGCAGCACCGACGACGGGAAAAGCTGGAGCGCTCCGCAGAGCATCGCCGACGTCCCGGGGCCGAAACGGAAGAATCCCTTCTCCACCGGGCTCAAGGGCGTCGATCCCACCCACGTCACCTACAACAATCCCGTCCTCATCGCTGGGCGGGACGGCACCGTCCACATGCTCTTCTGCCTCGAATACGAGCGAGTCTTCCACCAGCGCAGCGAAGACGACGGCCTCACCTGGAGCGAGCCCGTCGAGATCACCACGACCTTCGAAGCCTTCAGAAAGGACTACGGCTGGAAGGTCCTCGCCACCGGGCCGAACCACAGCATCCAGCTCCGCAGCGGACGCCTTCTCGTTCCCGTCTGGCTTTCGACCGGAGAAGGCGGCAACGCGCACCGTCCCAGCGTCGCCGCCACCATCTACAGCGACGACGACGGCAAAACCTGGCAAGCCGGCGACATCGCCGTGCCCTGCACCGACGAATGGATCAACCCCAACGAAACCGTCGCCGTCGAGCTGAAGCACGGCAGCGTCATGCTGAACGTACGCAGCGAATCGAAGGCCCACCGCCGCCTCGTCGTCACCAGCCCCGACGGCGCGACGGACTGGAGCACGCCTCGTTTCGACGACGCGCTCCTCGAGCCTATCTGCATGGCCGGCCTCGTCCGCTACGCCCACGGCGGCGAGAGTCTCCTGCTCTTCTCCAACCCCCACAATCTCGAAGGAGGCCGCGAAGGCGAGCCCGAGCCAGGCATGAGCCGCGCCCGCAAGAACATGAGCATCAAGCTCAGCCGCGACGAGGGGCAGACCTGGCCGGTCAACAAGCTCGTCGAAGACGGACCCAGCGCCTACTCCGACATCGCTGTGACGCCATCCGGCACGATCCTCTGCTTCTACGGTGCCGGCAGCAAGCCGAGCTTCGCCGGCTCCGCCCTCCGCCTCGCCCGCTTCAACCTCGAATGGCTCGTCGCGCCATGAGGGGAATCGGCAGCCGGCCCGGCCGGTCCGTTCTCATGCCGTCCACCCCATCTGCCAGCCGAAGAGCATTGCGAACACCGTGACCACCATCACCCACACCGCGGTGAAGGCGAGGTGGATCCGCGTTTCGAAGCGCTTGCCGCGCCAGAGCGACTGCGGAAACCCGAACCATTGCCGATAGAGGCGGAAGGTCCAGAAGACCAGCAGCATCCCGGCGATCCATCGGCCCAGCGCGCTTCGCTCGACAAAAGCCGGCGCCCCGAAGGCCAAGGCGATCGCGAGGAGGACGAGCCCGAGGCAGAGGAAGAAGAGATGCGAGTGGAAGATGGCCTCGTTCACCGGCTTGAGCCGCCTCACATCCTCGTCCCAACCGAGAGAGCGGGCGATGGGGAGATGGACCAGCGCCAGCGCGCCCATGCCGATCCCGGCGATCCGCAGAAGCAGTGTCAGGAGGGATTCGTCAATCATCGGGAGGGAGAGGGTGGGTTTTCGGAACGAGGACGAAGGCACCGAGGAAGCCGGCGACGCGGAACCTTCCGACGCATTCGAGCCCGGCCGCTTCCCAATCCCGCCGCCAGGCTTCTTCCGAATGGAAATGGAGGAAGCCGGGACCGAACGCCAGGAAATTCCGCAGATCGCGCAGGTGCTCCAGCAGGACGATGCGCCCGCCTTCCGCCAAGGTATCGGCGGCGTGGCGCAGCAGGGCGGAACGTTCCGCGGGACGGCGCCATTCGTGGGCGGAAAGAGGGAAAAGGACGAGATCGAAACGGTCCTCCCCCGGCCACGGTCCGAGACCGACGGGAATCGTCCCGGGCAGAGGCGGGCAGATCCGCCGCGCCCTCCGGATCGAAGGCTCCGTCATGCGCTCGGGATCGTGGAAGTCGAAGGTCTTCCTCCCGACGTCGGGAAAACGCTCCTGCAACAGGACCGTGACCTCGTCGAAACCGGCATGGGCCACCGCCCAGACATCGGAGCGGGGACCGAGACAGCGCTCCAGCCAGTCCCAGCGATAGAGTTCCGAGAGATCGTAGATCCACCAAGAGGCGAGGAGCGATCCCGCCACCCACCACGCCGCCAGGCCGATCCCGAACCAGCCGGCATGGACCAGCGCGGAGGGCAAGCGCGGCCCCGCCAGCAGGATCGCGGCCGTGGCGACGGCGAGCACCGCCGCCGCCATCACGTAGAAGCGAGGATTGAAACGGACGATGTTCGCGACGCCCGTGAAGAGGCCGCGGGCTGTCGGAGGGTCGTCGGTCATAGGCCAGGAAGCGCCACGGCACATCGGTTGTCGGGACGACCGCCGATGCCGCCTTCGATGGATTCCACGATTCCCCGTTTCCATCCATAGGCCACGTGGCGAACGAGAAAGGCGTTGGCAAGACGTCCAGGACCGAGACCGGCGAAAGGTCCCTCGTCGAAGAAGGAGTTCCGGAGGACCCTCGCGCGGACCGGTTCGGGATGCCATGCGGCCCGCACGCCCTCGACGCGGATCATCGAGCGCGTCTCCGGCTCGTAGTCGAAGGTGAAGGGCATCGGGCCCGCGAAGCGACGGGCGGTGCGCAAATCCGGAAAGACCGAGCCGTCGGGCGGACTTCCGGCGATCCCGTTCTCCGTTTCGGCGACGACGTGCAGATCGTGCCCTCCGCTGGCCACGATCTCGAGGCGGTTCGGCGTCTCCTCCACATGGATGCGGAGGTGCCTGTAGCGGTAGTGCGTGAGGAGCGAGCCAAGCAGGACCATGCGGTGCGAATCGGTCCCTCCACCGAGGATCTTCAAGCCGCGGAGGCGACGGCCTTCGCGGGTGGTGTGGCGCGTGAAGAGCCGGAATCCGGCGAGAAGAAAGTCGCTGCCGCTCCATTCCGGCCATCCTTTCGGCCGCAGACGGCGGGTCTTCACGAGGGCCAGCGCGACGAAACCGTGGCCCTCGTAGGTGTCGAGCTCGAGCCCGGGACCGCAAAGCGGCACGAGCGCCTCCGCCGGCCAGGACCAGACGACGGCGAGGGACCAGTCGAAGAAGGCCTCGACGGCAAGGGGGTGGCGACGGAGAACGTGGAGGAGACGGCTCAAGGGAAGCGTGGGATAAACCTTCCGGAACGAAACTACGACGGATGCGAGCCGGAGTGAACGGGAGATTTTTGGCCGGCGGCCTTTTCCCAGACCAATGGAATCGTTTCGTGGCACGGAAAACGGTATGCCGACGGGGAGGCGGCAGCCGCGTCGGACCACCGCTCACTCCAGCACCGCCTCGATCGCCTCGGCGACGCGGGTGCCGAGAAAGCGGTAGCCCTCGGCATTGAAATGCACGTCGTCGGGATTGCGGTATTCGGCAAGATGGGGCGCCATCGCCGAGAAGAGGTCGTTCACGGCGACGCCTTTCGCCACCATCAGCTCCGCGGCGGCCGCATTGCGCTCGACGATGGAACGGGCGACGAAGCCCTTCGCCTCCACGTCGGGAATGGGCGTGGTCGAGGCCCAGACGAGCTTCGCACCGGTCGTGGCGAGCCGGTCGACCACCTGCCCGAGCCGTTCGCGATAGTCCGGCAGCGGCGTGGCCCGGTCGTGGATGCCGAAGTTGAAATGGACGAGATCCCATTTCCCGTCGCCGAGCCAGACGTCCAGCTTCTCGAGACCCGTCTTCGTCGGACCGCAGTTCGCGGGAGCCCGATGCACGTTGGCTTTGCCCGCGAGGGCCTTCCTGACCGTCTCGGTATAGCCGCGTGAAACCGAATCGCCGATGAGAAGGACCCTCGGCAGGGCGGGATCGTCCTCCACGAAATCCCACGCATTGGCCCGTCCCGCGACCTTGTCCGCTTGGTGAAGGGGCAGATAGAAGGAACCGAGGTTCTCCTGCAGACTCTTCTCCCAGGCCTGCCGCGCGGGCGAAAGCGTCGCCACCCAGGCCTCGTATTTCGCCGCGACCTCGGCCTCGGCTGCCGCTTTCCGCCTCGCCGCCTCCTCGGCGTTGGTCGGTTCGGTGTCCGCCGAGGCGGACACGAGGACCGCCTGGGCAAGGAAGAGGAGGGAAAGGGTAAGGACCGTTTTCATCATTCAATGACATCGCCGAGGAAAGAGGGTCGTGTCAACGACCGAACCCTCTCGAACCGTCTTCATCGCGCCGCCCCACCCGCCGCCATTGACGGAACAGGCCGATCGGATAGCTTCCTGCTCGCCATGTCCGTCGCCAAACCGCTCGTCGCCATCATCGATTGGTCCAAGTCGCCGCAGGGCGATCCCGAATCCTCGGTGGAACGCTCCGTGATCGGCGACGCGGCGGAGGTGCAACGCCATCTCTGCGAAAGCGACGCGGATTTCGACGACGCGATCTGCGGCGCGGACGCGCTCATCGTCTGGCACAACGCACCCATCGGTGCGGAGGGTCTCGCCCGCCTCCGGCGCTGCCGGGCGCTCATCCGCAACGGCGTCGGCTACGACTCCGTCGACATCGAGGCGGCGGCTCGGCTCGGCATCGCGGTCTGCAACGTACCCGACTACGGCACCGAGGAGGTCGCGGACCACGCCATCGCTCTGACGCTGGCCCTGTGCCGGCAGCTTTTCCCGCTCGACGAGGAGGCGAAACGCCTCGGCTGGGCCATCCGCGTGGCTCCGAAGCTGCGCCGCCTGCGCGAACTCACCTTCGGCATCGTCGGGCTCGGCCGCATCGGCACGGCCACGGCGCTGCGGGCGAAGGCCCTCGGCTTCCGTGTCGTCTTCCACGATCCCCATCTGCCCAACGGAGCCGACAAGGCCCTCGGCGTGACCCGGTGCCGCACCCTCGACGAACTGCTCGCCCAGAGCGACGTGCTCTCCCTGCATTGTCCCCTGAACGAGGAAACGCATCATCTTATCGGCTCGCGGGAACTTGCCCTTTTGAAACCCGGCAGCTTCGTGGTGAACACCGCCCGCGGCGCGGTCGTTGCCAAGGCGGCCCTCTTCGCCGTCCTGCGCGAAGGGCATCTCGCGGGAGCCGGCCTCGACGTGGTCGAGGACGAGCCGCTCCGCAGCGCCGAAGAGGCGGCCACGCCGAACCTCGTCGTCACCTGCCACGCCGCCTTCTGCAGCGTCGAATCGAAGATCGAGATGCGCTCCACCTCGGCTCGCATCGCCCTCGCCGCCGTGACCGGAGCCCCGCTGGAGAATGTCGTGAATGGAACCTGAAACCTGAAACTTTGAACCTGAAACCTGGAACTCCCTCCTTACCTCAGATCCGCCCCCCTCACCTCGTACTGCCCCGCCACCTTCTCCCGGATGCACGGGGTGCTCGCCTCGACCCAGGCGGCGAAATGGTCGCTCGCCTTGTGCGCCGCGAAGGCCTCGCGGCTGGTGTAGAGCTCGTAGATCGCGAAGCGGGTCGGGTCCTCGATGTGCTGCGACCATTCCCACTTCAGGCAATCAGGCTCGTGCCGCGAATGGGCCGCGTTCCCCTCGAGGGCGGCGATCATTTCCTCGATCTTGTCGGAATGGCAGGCGATGGTGACGACGACGGCAAGCATGGCCCGAGATAGGGCCGGAACCCCGTCGTGGCAAGCGATATCGCGCCCGTCAGCGCCCTCCTCCCAGACGCCGCCTCCGCGCGGCCGCGAGAAAGGCGGTCGCCACGAGGGTGCCCAGAATCCCGCCGAGGTAGCTGGCATTGTGGATGTAGGCGACCGCCATGAACTCCTCCGGCCGCTCCACACCCAGCGACGCCATCAGCGAATGCCACGGCTCCGCGTAGCCCACCGCCTTTCGCCATCGTCCCCAGATCCATCCGCCGCACGCTGCGGCCAGAGAGACGCAGAAGACGATGCCCAAGGCACGGGACAGCTCCGCTGCGGGAGGCACGCGGCCTTCCCGCCACAGCGCGATCCGGCAGAGAATCCACACCACCAGCATCCCCACCCACCACGTCGCGAGGAAGCCGATCTTCGCGGCGGACAGGCGCGGCCCCTGCCCCTCCGTGGCGGCCCAGGCGAACTGGTCGAACTTCAGCCTGGTGAAATACTCCGGCCCCAGCGAGTAGGTGACCTGGTCGTGCACGATCCCGTAGGCTCCGGCCACCAGTGCCCCCGCCGCCATCGCCGAAAGCAGGCGGGGCAGCTCCCGAACGGGGAGCACCGGCAGCAGCATCCGCAGAGCATACCCTCTCCAGTCCATCGTCAGACCCTCTTTTCCGTTTGAGAAAGCTCCCTCGGCATGGCACCCCTGTCCCGCGCCGCGGAATGCACGACTATCTCAGAGCCGCCCGGATCGACCATTGGTTGAAGAACATCTTCATTCTCTTCGGCCATGTCGTCGCGGTCGCCCTGCCCTTGTCCCTGCGGGTCGATGGAGAGATTCTCCGCCTCGCCGCGCTCAGCCTCATTCCAGCGTGTCTGCTCGCTTCCGCCAACTACATTCTCAACGAAATCCTCGACGCGCCCTTCGACCGGCTCCATCCCACGAAACGGCACCGTCCCGTCGCGGCGGGCCGGGTGGACGTCCGCATGCTCTGGCTCCTCTTCGCCGCGCTCGTCCTCGCGGCCTTCGTCCTCGGGTGGCTCTGGTTCGAAAACCGCGGCTACTCCGCCGCCCTTCTCCTCCTCTTCCTGAGCGGACTGCTCTACAACCTGCCGCCCCTGCGCCTCAAGGACCGCGCCTTCCTCGACGTCGTCGCCGAGTCCTTCAACAACCCGGTGCGGCTCTGGCTCGGCTGGTATGCCCTCGCCCCCGACCCCGTGCCGCCTCCACTCTCCATCACGCTCGCCTGGTGGTGCCTCGGTGGACTGCTCATGACCGGAAAGCGCTACGCCGAATACCGCTTCATCGACGATCCGGCGGTGAGCGGGGAGTACCGCCGCTCCTTCCGCGTCTACACCGAGCGGTCCCTCGTCATCGCCATGGTCACCTACGCGAACCTCTTCTGCTTCTGCTCGGGCTGGGCGGTGTGCCGCTATCCCCCCTTGCAGAACCTCGCCCTCGTCTTTCCGATCGTGGTCCTCGCCATCATCGCCTTCTTCCGT
The DNA here is from genome assembly GCA_037190325.1 of Verrucomicrobiales bacterium. Lineage (GTDB taxonomy): Bacteria > Verrucomicrobiota > Verrucomicrobiia > Verrucomicrobiales > DEV007 > Arctic95D-9. The sequence continues at coordinate 71,429 of JBBCIU010000026.1, forward strand.
GCCGCGATCAGCCCACAAGGGGCGAAACTGGAGCCCGAGGCGCTCCTGAAGCGTCCCGCCATCCTCCTCTGTATCCTGCTCACCGTCGCCGCGAGCGGCTGGCTCCTGCATCTCGGGAAGACGGGGACGTTCCGCCTCGGCGACGCCCTTCCCGCCAGCGTCTTTCCGGCGTATTGAGCGCGCCCGGATCCCTCCGGTACCGCTGTGCGAAAAGGAATCAGAATCCCAGTCCCGGAGGCAGCCCGAGACCGGCGGTGAGCTTCGACATCTCCTGCTGGCTCATCGCCTTGCCTTGCTCGATGGCCTGCTTCACCGCGCTGAGGACGAGATCCTCGAGCAGCTCGACGTCCTCCGGATCGACCACGGCGGGGTCGATCTTGATGCCGAGGACGTCGCCCGCTCCGTTCGCCGTGACCGTCACCTTGCCCCCGGCCACGCTCGTCTGCACCTCGCGCGCGGCGAGCTCGGCCTGCATTTCGCCCATGCGCTTCTGCATCTGCTGGGCCTGCTTCATCATTTTCGCGATGTTCATCGATCGGTTTTCGGGGGTTGGTGTAAATGTCAGGACTGGATGATCCGCGCCTCGAAAGCCGCGAGGGCCTCGCGGATGAGCGGATCGTTCTTGAAATCCTCCTCGGAGACGGGGGGAGGCGCCACCGGCTCCTCGACCGGAGGGGGAGCCTCCTCGGCTGCGGCGGGGGCGGGAACCGCCGCCTCCACGGGATCGTCCTCGATCTCCGGCATCTCCGCCGGAGCGATGGCCTCGCTCACGACGATCTCCAGACGCAAGGGCGCGTCCGCGAGGGCGGCGATCTGGGTCTCGATGTCCTTCTCGTAGCGGGAAAGGGATTCCCGGAAAAAGCGCTGCTCGGGCGAGAAGCCGATGATAAAGCGTCCCTCCGCGTGCGAGACGAAGCCGGCGGCGGTGAGCCAGGTTTCGAACAGAGGCTTCTCCCTGATCAGGGCCTGCCGCGCCGCTTCCCAAAGCGCCCCGCCCTGGAGCGCGGCTTTCGGCGACGAGGGAGCCTGGGCGATCGGTACCGAGGGTTGCGCCCTCTCCTCCGTCCGGGGAGGAGTGGTTTCGGCGGTGCGGACCGGAGCGGGCGACTGCGTCGGCAAAGGCTCACGCGCCGACAACGCCTCCCTCGGGGGCGCGGCGGCGCGTGGCGCAGGAGCGGGGGCAAGGCCTTCGATCCCCTCCGCCGCCGAGGCGGCGGCCGAGACCATCGCGATGACGTCGTCGAGATTGGCCTCGCCGAGAACCTGGATGGCCTTGATCACGCCGACCTCGAAATGCAGCTTCTTGTTCACCGCCCATTTCATGCGGGCGTCGGTTTCGGCGAACAGATCGATCACCTTCAGCAGCCGCTGCGTCTCCACCCCGTCGGCCTGCTCGCGGATGCTGCCGAGGATCTCCTTCGGCAGTTCCTCTCCGGCGGCGGCGGGATCGACCTTCACGACGAGGACGTTCCGGAAATGCCCGATGAGGTCGCCGAGCAGCCGCGACAGGTCCTTGCCCGCCTCGGCGTGCTCGTGGATGCGGGCGAGCGCGGCGGAATTGTCGCGGCGCAGCACCATCCCGCCCAACTCCGCGACGGACTCCGCCGAGTTGAAGCCGAAGATGTCGGAGACGTCGCGCTCCTCGATCGTCTCGCCGCAGAAGGCGACGAGCTGGTCGAGCATGGACTGGGCGTCGCGCATCCCGCCCTCGGCGCCCTTGGCGATGGAGAAGGCGGCCGCCTCGCTCAGTCGCAGGCCCTCCGCCTGCGCGATGTGGAGGAGATGGGAGGCGATCGTGGCCGTGGGGATGCGCCGCAGGTCGAAGCGCTGGCAGCGGCTGATGATCGTGGGCAGGATCTTCTGCGGCTCGGTCGTCGCGAAGATGAACTTCACGTGCGGCGGCGGCTCCTCGAGGGTCTTCAGGAGGGCGTTGAAGGCCGCGTTCGAGAGCATGTGGACCTCGTCGATGTAGTAGATGCGGAACTTGCCCGAGATGGGGGAGAACTTCACCGTCTCGCGCAGCTCGCGGACCTGCTCGACGCCGTTGTTCGAGGCGCCGTCGATCTCGAGCACGTCGAGGCTGGCGCCCTCGCCGATCTCGCGGCAGACCGGATCGTCGGGGTCGAAGTCCGCCTTCGGTCCGCCGGGACAGTTCAGGGCCTTCGCGAGAATGCGGGCGGTCGAGGTCTTGCCCGTGCCGCGCGGCCCCACGAAGAGGTAGGCGTGGGCGAGACGGTCCTGCGCGATGGCGTTGCGCAGCGTCTGCACGACGTGATCCTGCCCCAGCACGTCGTCGAAGGTGCGGGGGCGGTATTTCCGGGCAAAGACCTGATAGCTTTCGCTCACGCCGACACCATAGGGAAGATTCGGCGAAGGAAAACGAAGAATCGGGGAATTTTTCGGGGTCGGTGCCTCACGCCCCCTCCCGGATCGAGGTTCCCGTCCAGCCCATCTTGTGGTGGAGCACGCCGAAGAAATCCTGATGCGGCAGGGAGATCAGCGGCAGGGAGAACTCGGCCCGGCGGAGATGCACCCTCGCGGGCTCGGAAAGAACGCCGACGAGCTGCCCGTCGACGAGGAGGGAGAGCTCGTCCCGCTGCGGAGGGGTCTCGAAGACGAGCCGACAGGAGGCGTCCACGACGAGGGGGCGGTTCGCGAGGGAATGCGGGCAGATCGGCGTGACGACGAAGACCCCCGCATCCGGCTGCACCAGAGGCCCCCCCGCCGAGAGCGAATAGGCGGTGGAGCCCGTCGGGGTCGAGAGGATGAGCCCGTCGCCGGTGTAGCGGTTGGCGAACACGCCGTTCACGAGCGCCTCGACATGGATGACGCGCGAGGCGACGGCACGGCAGATGGTCACTTCGTTCAACGCGTAGAAGGTCTCCTCGACCGGGCCTCCGTTGTGCTCGAGCTCTCCGGCGATGAGGAGGCGCTCGGAAAGGATGTAGGTCCCCTCGACCAGAGCGTCCACCAGAGCCCCGCTCTCCTCCTCCGTCGCGCAGGTGAGGAAGCCGAGGGTACCCGTGTTGATCGCGGCGACGGGCTTGATCTTCGGCCCCATCTGCCGCACGAGCCAGAGGAGGGTGCCGTCGCCGCCGAGCAGGACGATCAGATCGACGGCCTCGCCGAACTCGGAGAGCGGCATGCCGCCGGACAGTCCCGCGAGCGCCGCAGTGCCCTCCTCCAGGCACACCTCCCGTCCGGCCCGGCGGAAGCGGTCCACAAGATCGTGCAGCAGCACCGCCGCTCCGGGCTTTTCGGGATTCGCGAGGATTCCTATTCGGGGTGTCTCAGCCATGCGAGGAATTCGGTGTTGCCGTCGGTGCCACTGATAGGCGATGGGATCCGTCCCTGCCAGCGTTTTCCCAGCGTTCCGGTGGCGAAGGCCCGGATCTTCTCCACCGCCTCCTCGTGCAGGGCCGGGTCCCTGACAATGCCACCTTTGCCGATCTGCTCCTTCCGCAGCTCGAACTGCGGCTTGATGAGGCAGACGAGGTCGCCCTCCGGCTTCAGCACGCCGAAGACCGGGCCGAGGATGAGCGTCAGGGAAATGAACGAAACGTCGATGACGACGAGATCGACCGGCTCGGGCAGGTCGGAGGGCTGGAGATGGCGCAGGTTGAAGCCCTCGCGCGAGACGACCCGGGGATCGCTGCGCAGCTTCCAGGCGAGCTGGTTCGTGCCGACATCGTAGGCATAAACCTTCGCCGCGCCGCGCTGGAGGAGGCAGTCGGTGAAGCCGCCCGTCGAGGCCCCCGCGTCGAACGCGACCACGTCCTCGACATCGATGCCGAACTCGTCGAGCGCCTTCTCCAGCTTCAGGCCGCCGCGTCCGACGTACTTGGGCCGGTTCCTCACCTCGATGGGCGCGTCCTCGTCCACCTTCAGGCCGGGCTTGAGGTTGCCCTCGTGCCCCTCGACCCGGACCTCGCCCGCGAGGATGAGCCGTTTCGCCGTCTCCCGCGAATCGCAGAATCCGCGCCGGAACAGGACTTGATCGAGTCGCTCCTTGGCCATGGAAAAGGACGGTCGGCCATGGACGGAGCCCCCCGTGGGCTCAGTCCAGCACCTTGATCTTCACATTCCGGAACGAGACCACGTCGCCATGGTCCTGCAGGCAGAGGTGACCCTTCGTCGCCTTGCCGAACTTCTCGAAGGCCGAGAACTTGCTCGCCGCGACCTTCGCGTCCCAGTCGGCCGAGCCCTTCACGTATTCGACATACTTCGTGCCGTTCATGGTCTGGATGCATTTCTCCGGGGTGATGACGATGTGGAGCGTGTTCCACTCGCCGACCGGCTTGGTCGCGTCGGTGTCGGGCGCGTAGAGCTGGTAGAGCCAGCCCGACTTCTGCGGATCCTTGCCGTCGACGTTGTCCTGGATCTGGATCTCCGGTCCCGTGCGCCAGGGCGTCGCTTCCTCCTCGGTGACGTGATACATCAGACCGCTGTTGCCGGCCTTGGTGATCCTGTAGTCGAGCTTCAGCTCGAAGGCCCCGTAGGTCTCCTTCGTGATGATGTCGCCCCCGCCCTTTTCCGTCAAAGTGAAGGCTCCGTCCGCGACCTGCCATTTCTCGGAGACGTCCTCCTTCTTGAAGTTGCGCCATAGCGAAAGGTCCTTGCCGTCGAAGAGCAAGGTCCATCCCTCGGCCTTTTCGGCGTCGGTCAGGGTGTTGGGCTCGTCGGCGACAGCGGCGGTGGCGAGGACGAGAAGCGGGGCGAGGAAGATGGCGGCGGGTTTCATCGGTCCGTCCCTGTATCACGCCGCACCGCTCCCGGCAAGGGCGCGATGCGGCGACGAGCGACTCCGTCCTCTCATCCCTCCGGGTCCAATCGGCGTGGTCGGATGAGGAGAACGAGCACCACCGAAACGAGGGCAACGACAGCGAAGGCCCCGAAGGTGACGTTCAGCGGCACCTTCCGGTCGTTGAGCACCCCGAAGACCCAGTCGGCCACGCCGCCGAAAGTCATGCTGACGAAATTCATGATCCCGTAGCCCGTGGCACGCAGCTCCGGCCTCGTGATCTGGCAGAGGATGGGCATGTTGTTGCAGTCGAAGAACCCCCAGCCGATCCCGAAGAGGACGAGCCCGAAGATGGCGAGGGCGAAGGAGTTCGCCGCCGGGGCATTGCCCACGCTGAAGAGCGCCGGAATGATGAGGACCATGCCGATGGCGCTGATGTAGATGCGGCCCCGCTCGCTGCGGCGCATCCAGCGGTCCGCGAGCCAGCCGCCGAGGATCGCGGCGAGCAGCGCCGCCGCCTGCCAGTAGAGCGAGGCGGAGACCCCGGCCTTGCCCTGGCTGATGTTGAAGGATTTCTGAAGGATGGCGGGCATCCAGTCGCGCACCACCCAGGCCGCCACCGCCGGCAGGGTGAAATAGGCGACGAGCAGGAGGAAGGACCGGTTCGTGAAGAGCTCCCTCGCCGCCGTGGCGACGCTGGGCTTCTCCAACGGCCGCTCGACGGCGGGCCTCGGCGGGTTCTTCAGCAGGAAGAGCAGCGGGATGGCGTAGAGGATGCCCGCAATCCCCGTCCAGTCGAAGGCGACGCGCCAGCCCAGCGAGGGCTCGTCGGCGACGTAGCCCGCGAAGCCGCCGAGCATGACCCCGCAGTAGATCCCCATCTGGTGGATGCCGACGGCGCGCGAGCGGGTCGGCCCGAGGTGGAAGTCGGTGATCAGGGCCAGCGCCGCCGGGATGTAGAAGGCCTCGCTGATCCCCATCAGGGTGCGGGCCCAGAGCAGCTCGGTGTAGGTGTCCACCCGGCCCGTCCACCACGTGATGCACGACCACACGAAGAGGCTCGCGCAGATCGTGAGCTTGCGGCTGAAGCGGTCCGCGATGTAGCCGCCGATGGGGCTGCAGACGGCGTAGACGAACTTGAACTTGCCCAGCATCAGACCCCAGTTCGCCTCCGTGCCGATGCTGGGGATGTCGCCCATCACCGAGACCTTCATCGCCGCGATCATCTGCCGGTCGAGGTAGTTCAGCAGCGCGACGGGGAAAAGCAGCAGGACCATGAGCCACGCGGTGCGCGAGGCGGAGGAGGCCGGGGATTGAAGAGGGTTCATTCGGGAAAGGAACAGGGTTTAACCCGTCCTCGCGAAAGGGGAAAGGAAAAAGACCTCGCGCCAGCGGCGCATTCCGGGGCGCTGCCGCCACCAGGAAGCGGCGGTCCCGCGGTCGCATGGAGGCAACCCGGTTTCCAGATCCCCACCTATCCTCGAACAGCACACCTTGCGCACACGCCTTGCCTCCGGCAGGATATTCCTTCCCATCCATGATCCCCCACCCCATCCCCGGACTCGTCGCCGCCACCCATACGCCTTTCCACGCCGACGGCTCGCTGAACCTGGCCGTCGTCGAGGCGCAGGCCGACCATCTCCTCGCCACCGGGGTGAAGCGTGCCTTCATCGGCGGCACCACGGGCGAAAGTCATTCCCTCAGCCTCGCCGAGCGCCGCGCCCTGACGCAGCGGTGGACCGAGGTCGCGGCAGGAACGGATCTGAAGGTGATCGTCCACGTCGGGGCGAACTGCCTCGGCGACGTGCGCGATCTCGCGGCGCAGGCCCAGATGCTCGGGGCCGAAGCGATCAGCGCCCTCGCCCCGAGCTACTTCAAGCCGCGCGACGTGGCCTCGCTCGTGACCTGCTGCGCCGAGATCGCCTCCGCCGCGCCGGAGCTGCCCTTCTTCTACTACGACATCCCCAGCTTCACCGGGGTCTCGCTCTCCATGCCGCAGTTCCTCGATCAGGCCGCCGACCGCATCCCCAACCTCGCCGGGATCAAGTTCACCAATCCCGACGGGATGATGTTCCAGCAATGCCTCCATCATCGCGACCCGAGCGGGGAAGCCTTCTCCATCCTCTGGGGCACCGACGAATGCCTCCTGGCCGGGCTCGCCCTCGGCGCGACGGGCGCGGTGGGCAGCACCTACAACTTCGCCGCCCCGATCTACCGGCGCATCCTCGACGCCTTCGCCGCAAACGATCTCGAAACGGCCCGGGCCGAACAGAAGCGCTCGGTCGAACTGGTCGCCCGCCTCGCCTCCCTCGGCTACATGGGCGCGGCCAAGGCGACGATGGGCTTCCTGGGCGTGCCTGTCGGCCCGGCCCGGCTTCCGCATGCGAACCCCGATGCGGGGCAGCTTGCGGCGCTGCGGGCGGATCTGGAGACGATGGGCTTTTTCGATTGGGTGAAGGGCTGACAAACCCATCGCCCTCCACCGGCATGCTTCCCGTTCCGGATTCGGGGCATAACCAGGACGCATGCTCAGCCAAGGAAAAAAGCATTTCACGCGGGGAGGGGTTTCCCTCATGCTAAAGCAGGCTCTGGATTTCCCCGAGCCGTCTCCAACTCAACCCGACCCACCCCATGAGCGCCTTCCAATACCACCGCCTCGACAAGAACGACGCCGCCGTCCTCCTCGTCGACCACCAGACCGGTCTCACGAACCTCGTCCACGACTTCTCGCCCGACGACTTCAAGAACAACGTCCTCGCCCTCGCCGATGCGGCGAAGTATTTCAACCTCCCCACCATCCTCACGACCAGCTTCGAGGACGGACCGAACGGTCCCCTCGTGCCGGAACTGAAGGATATCTTCCCCGACGCCCCCTACATCGCCCGCCCCGGCAACATCAACGCCTGGGACAACGAGGAGTTCGTCGCCGCGGTCAAGGCCACGGGTAGAAAGCAGCTCATCGTCGCCGGCATCGTCACCGAGGTATGCGTCGCCTTCCCCGCCCTCTCCGCCCGCGAGGAGGGCTACGAGGTCTTCATCGTCACCGACGCCTCCGGCACCTTCAACCAGACGACCCGCGAAGCGGCCTGGTCGCGCATGGAGCAGGCCGGCTGCCAGCTCATGACCTGGTTCGGCACGGCCTGCGAACTGCACCGCGACTGGCGCAACGACATCGAGGGCCTCGGCGCGCTGTTCTCGAACCACCTGCCGAACTACCGCTGCCTCATCAACAGCTACCTCTCCGCCCAGGGATCGGCGAAATGATCCCCTCCCGCTCCCGCCCATCCACTCCCGACTCATGAAGTCCTTTCGCCACATCCACCGCAGCTCCGACATGCACTGGGTCGGAAACGGCTTCCCGGTGCGCTCCGTCTTCGACTACAACGGACTCGGACGCGAACTCTCGCCCTTCCTCCTCCTCGACTACGCCGCGCCCCATCCCTTCCCACCGGGAACCGAACGGCGCGGCGTCGACGCCCATCCGCACAAGGGCTTCGAGACGGTCACGGTGGCCTACCAGGGCGAGCTGGAGCACCGCGACTCCAGCGGTGGCGGCGGCAAGATCGGTCCGGGTGACGTGCAGTGGATGACAGCGGGCAGGGGCATCGTGCACCAGGAGTTCCACTCCGACGAATTCACCCGCAGCGGCGGCATCCTGCAGATGGCCCAGCTCTGGGTGAACCTGCGCGCCTCCGACAAATCGGCTCCACCCCGCTACCAGACCCTTCTCTCCGGCGACATTCCCGTCGCGTCCCTGCCCGACGAGGCCGGAGAATTGCGCCTCATTGCCGGGGAGTATGCCGGAACGCGTGGTCCCGCCCTGACCTTCACCCCCATCCACCTCTGGGACGTCTCCCTGCGACCGGGCAAGACGGCCCTTCTGCCCCTGCCGGAAGGCTACACGACCGCCTTCCTCGTGCTCGAGGGGAGCGTTGCCGCGCCAGACGGCCGGAAAGCCTCCCCCGGCGACCTCGCCGTCTACAGCCGCGAAGGCGACGGCCTCTCCCTGACGGCAGAAGACGGTGGGGCCAAGCTCCTCCTCATGAGCGGCGAGCCCATCGACGAACCGGTGGTCGGCTACGGACCCTTCGTGATGAACTCCCTCGACGAGATCCAGCAGGCCTACGAAGAATTCCAGCAGGGTCGGATGGGCGAGATCGGCTCCTGATCAGAAATCGGCGCATGGCCCGAAGACTGCCCCTTCTCGCCTTCCTGACTCCTACTCTTACTCCTCCTCATACCTCATACTCATTCCGAAGGTCGGAGGACGTTCGATTTTTTTGAGTATGGGGTATGAGGAGGAGTAGGAGTAGGAGAAATCCCCCCCTTCGGACCACCATGCCACGCATCCCCGCCGCCTCCCTTGCCCTCGCGCTCGCCTGTTTCTCCATCGCCTCGGCCCAGCCGCCCGAGCCCACCCGCGATCCCGGCTTCCGGCTCGTCGATCTCGATGTCGGGGAATCCGCCGAAGTGAACCTCCCCGATGGGACCACGGCGACGGTCTCGGTCCTTTCTCTCGACGAGACCCGCGACCGGGTTCGCGAATCGGTGCGCGAGGCCCGCGTCAAGCTCGCGGTCGATGGCGAAGAGATCGAGCTGCTGTCCTCGCACTACCACCTCCCACAAGCCATCGGAAAGGTGCGAATCGACTGCCCGATCACGGGCGGCCACCGCGCCGGCGTCGACGGCAACCCCTGGGGTCTCGAAAAGGAGGTCCGCCTGCGCCTCTGGCCCGTCAGCGCGCCTTTGACCGAGCCCGGCACCTTCGCCTACCCGCTGCGGCAGGCCTGGTTCGCCTCGGCCACGCAGATGGCCAACGAGCCCATGGACGCCGGCACGAGGACCCGGCTACATCTACCACTACGATCTGGACTTCGGCGGGGCCGAAAAGCTCACCGAGGTGATCGCCGCGACCGACGGCCTCGTCGTCTCCTCCGCCAACCAGACTCTGCCCGGCTACGAGGACAGCCCGGTGCGCCAGCGCTACGACGTAGTCTACCTCCTCGACGACCGCGGCTTCTACTACCGCTACAGCCACTTCCATCGCATCGCTCCCGAGGTCCGGATTGGACAGCGCGTCAAGCTCGGACAACACCTGGGCATTCTCGGCAAGGAGGGGGCGAGCGGTGGCTGGGCGCACCTGCACTTCGGTCTCTGGACACGGATGCCTTCGGGGCAATGGGGTTCGCTCGACGTCTATTCGCTCGTCTGGGAGGCCTACCTGCGCGACCGGCAGCCGGACCTGCTCGCCGTGGCCCGTCCGCAGCATCTCCTCTTCACGGGCGAATCGGCCACGCTCGACGGATCGAAATCGTGGAGCGCCGCCAGCCCGATCGCCGCCCATCGCTGGACCTTCGGCGATGGAAGCACGGCCGAGGGCGCTCTCGTCGAACGGACCTATCCCTCGCCCGGACGCTACAGCGAAATCCTCCGGGTCGAGGACGGGAAGGGCGGCGTCTCGTATGATTTTGCTAGGGTTCTCGTCGTCGATCCGGCCGATCCCGACACCTTTCCGGCGAACGTCCACGCCGCGTTCTGGCCGACGGAGGGCCTGAAGGCGGGCGAACCCGTGACGATCCAGGTCCGTTCCTTCCGCAGCGACGAAGGACGCGAGCGGATCGACTTCGGCGACGGCAGCGAGGCGGTCTTCGTCCAGTCCAGCCTCGAGAAAGGCAATCTCGATCCCGACGGCTACGCCTCCGTCGAGCACCGCTACGAGAAGCCCGGCGACTACCTCGTGCGCATCGACCGCGAGAATGAGCACGGCTGGCCCGCCTTCACGCATCTGCACATCCGGGTGCTGCCCCGCTGAGCCGACCGGGCTTTCCATCTCTCACGCATCCGGACCGCGACGCGCAGTTCCGACACATCGCCGTGAGCGTCGAGGCCTTCCCATCGCAGGGCTGTCCGGTCATTTCCGTGGACACCAAGAAGAAGGAACTTGTGGGGAACCACCTCAACCGGGCCACGGAAGGAACGCCGCCTGGACGTCCGCTTGGCAGCGCGGGCCTATCTGCGCCTCCACGCAGTCCATCAAGCGGCGGAACCACCGATGGATACCTGCTTTCGCGAGAAAGGCGGGCACTCGCTTCCTCCCCCGAAGATGGCTGAAATGACGGCTTCCTTCATCGGAGGGAGCACACCAACCATCCTTGCAAATTGAAAATGAAAGTTTTAATTTGCAAGGATGATCGAACGCACCGTTTACAGCAAAGTCTTGAAAGCCCTGGACCAGCAGGCCGCCGTGGCTTTGATCGGGCCGCGTCAAGTCGGCAAGACGACGCTGGCTCTCGACATCGCGGACGGCCGCGACGCCGTGTATCTCGATCTGGAATCCCTCCGCGACAGGGACAAGCTGAAAAACCCCGAACTGTTTCTGGAGCAGAACGAAAACCGGCTGGTGATCCTCGACGAGATCCATCGCATGCCGGAACTGTTCCAGACCTTGCGCGGCGTCATCGACCGCGGGCGCCGGAAGGGCTTGCGCAAGGGCCGCTTCCTGGTTCTGGGCTCCGCCTCCTTCGAGCTCCTGCGCCAGTCGGAAACGCTGGCCGGGAGGATCTCCTTCATCGACATGGAGCCTTTGAACGTCCGGGAAGTCGCGGCGGGCGGCGATCCCGACTCCGTGAAGCTCTGGCTCCGGGGCGGCTTCCCGGACAGCTATCTGGCCGACAGCGACGAGGACAGCTACGAATACCGTCAGAACTTCATCCGGACCTTTCTGGAACGCGATGTGCCGCAGTTCGGCTTGCGCATCCCCGCCGAAACCCTCAACCGGCTCTGGACGATGCTGGCGCACAGCCAGGGGCAATGCCTCAACTCGTCCAAGCTGGCCGCGAGCCTTTCGCTCTCCGCGCCCAGCGTCGCCCATTACATCGACCTGCTCTCCGATCTCCTGCTCGTGCGTCGTCTCCAGCCCTTTCAGGCCAATGTCAAAAAGCGCTTGGTCAAATCGCCGCGCGTCTATGTGCGCGACAGCGGCCTGACCCACGCCCTCCTGGGAATCGCCACCTACAATGAGCTGGCCGGGCATCCGGTGTTCGGGATGAGCTGGGAAGGCTTCGTCGTCGAAAACCTGCTCTCGGTCCTGCCGCACCGGACCCTGCCGGGCTTCTACCGCACGGCAGCAGGCACGGAGGTCGATCTGGTGCTGGAATTTCCGAACCGGAAAAAATGGGCGGTCGAAGTCAAGGCCGGTCCGGCCCCGAGTCTGACCAAAGGCTTCTACCTCGCGCTGGAGGACATCAAGCCGGAACGCAGCTTCGTCGTCTATCCGGGCGCGGACCGCTACCCGGTTGCCGAAGGGATCGAAGTCATCGGGCTTGCGGAACTGGCCGGGGAACTGGCGGCAGCATAAAAGCGAACGGCTTCGGCCTTCGAATGCTACGATCCTTGCAAATCAAAATCTGGATTTTCGATTTGCAAGGATTATCCCCTCAAAGAAGCGCCCACCAAACCTCCCGCCCGACGCATGGCAATTCCGTCACAATCCGGCAACTCCCCCGGGACGGCCCCACCTCACTAACAAACCACCTATTGTGACGTGAACGTCACAGGCTGCCGCTTGAGGATGGCGGGGGCTGAGGGACTCTTGGGCACGAGTCGTTCCTCGCCAGATGCCGTTGCCATTTCCGCAGTTTTGGGTCTCATGGAGAACAGGCGCCCATCGATCCACGGGCGTCTGCTGTCTTCTCGTCCTGCTCTGCTCCGGCCCGATCGCCAGCGAGGGCGCGCCTCCCCCCCCGGCCGATCCGCCTCCCCTTCCCTTTACTCCTCCCACGAAGGAGGAGCTGGAGCAGCAGCGCGAGCTGACCTTTCCCGTCCGCCAGTTCCGCGTGCGCGGCACGAAGCTGCTATCGCCCGAGGAGATCGCCGACGCGGTCTATCCCTACACCGGGCTCGCCCGCAACCTCGACGACCTCGAGGCGGCGCGCGCCGCGCTGGAAAAGGCCTACCATGCCAAGGGCTACCAGTCCGTCGGGGTGGAGCTGCCGCAGCAGAACGGCACCCGGGGCATCATCTACCTCGTCGCCACGGAGAACGCGGTGGGCCGCCTCCGCGTCCGCGACGCGAAATACCACCTGCCCAGCGAGATCAGGAAGAACGCCCCCTCGCTCGCCGAGGGCACCGTCCCCGACTTCGCGAAGGTGCAGGAGGACATCGTCGCCCTGAACCGCTGGGCGGACCGCAAGGTGACGCCCTCCCTGCGACCCGGCGTCGAGCCCGGCACCATCGACGTGGACCTGCTCGTCGAGGATTCCCTGCCGCTCCACGGCAGCATCGAGCTGAACAACCGCCACAGTCCCGACACCACGCCTCTCCGCCTCAACGCCTCGGTCAACTACAACAACCTCTGGCAGCTCGGCCACAGCCTCGGCCTCTCCACCCAGCTCGCGCCGGAACGGATCGAGGACGCGGAGATCTACTCGGCCTACTACATCGCCCGCTTCGCGCAGGCTCCGGACTTCTCCCTGCTCCTCAACGCGACGAAGCAGAACAGCGACGTCTCCACCCTCGGCGGCGCGGCCGTGGCGGGACGCGGGGAGATCTTCGGGATGCGCGGGCTCTTCACCCTGCCGGGACGCGGCAGCTACTTCCACTCGCTGAGCGCGGGGCTCGACTTCAAGCGCTTCGACGAGAACCTCGTCATCGACAAGGACACCTTCACGACGCCCATCGAATACTGGCCCATGACCCTCGCCTACGGCGGCGGCTGGATCGGCGACAAGTCCTTCACCGAGGTCAACACCTCCGCGACCTGGCATTTCCGGGGCATGGGCAGCGGCATCGACGAGTTCGACGCGAAGCGCTACGAGGCCGACGGCAGCTTCTTCTACTTCCGCGGCGACCTCGCCCGCACCCAGGACCTGCCGAGAGGCTTCGAGGCCTTCGGCAAGCTGCAGGCGCAGGCGACGACGAATCCCCTCGTCAACAGCGAGCAGTTCTCCGGCGGCGGCGCCTCGACGGTGCGCGGCTATCTCGAGTCCGAGGCCCTCGGCGACGGCGGCTGGTTCCTCACCGGCGAGATCCGCACCCCGAGCCTGCTGAAGACCACCGAGAAGGACGAAAGCGGCGAGCTGAAGAGCCAATGGCGCTTCCACGCCTTCTACGACGTCGGCCGCCTCTACCTGAACGATCCGCTCCCCGAGCAGCGCGATCTCTTCCGCCTCTCCAGCTGGGGGCTCGGCACGCGCTTCACCTTCCGCGAGCACCTCGAGGGCTCCGTCGAGGTCGCCTGGCCCCTCGAGGACCAGGGCACCACGCAGGCCAGCGACGCCTTCATGCTCTTCCAGCTCGAAGCCGGTTTCTGAATTCCGCCCTCCATTCCCCGCCTCTCCCCATCCTTCATGAACACTCCGACTCCCAGACGATCGCGCCTCCTGCCTGCTCTCGCGACGATCCTGACATTCCTCCCCTTCCTGGCCTTCTCCGCCGGAGGAGGCGGCGACGAAGCCGCGTGGTGGGACAAGGCCTGGACCGGACGCAAGTCCGTCGAGGTGAAACCCTCCGCCGCCGGACGCCCCGAGGGCTCCGTCACCGTGCTGGTGCGGCTCCACGAGGGGAACTTTCCCTTCGCCCTGCTGAAGGACGACGGAAGCGATCTCCGCGTCCTCGCCGACGACCAGAAGACCGAGCTGCCCTTCCACTTCGAGCGCTACGACGCGCTCATGAACGAGGCCTTCCTCTGGCTGCGCCTCCCCGAAATCAAGGACGGCGCCGAGCCGACGAAGCTCTGGCTCTACTTCGGCAACGCCGCGGCGGAGCACGCGGGCGACCCGAAGGCGACCTATCCCGAGCCCGCCACGCTCGTCTACCACTTCGCCGAGCGCGGCGCGCCGCCCCGCGACTATTCCTCGAAGGAGAACGGCGGCACGACCGCGCCGACCCCGACCGAGGGAGCCCTCATCGGCGCGGGCATCATCCTCTTCGGCACGAACGGCATGGAAATCCCGGCCTCCGACTCGCTCCAGTGGGAAGCGGGCACCCAGGTCACGGTGATGGCCTGGGTGAAGCCCTCCGCCGCGGCGAGCAACGCGGTCCTCTACCGCCGCGAGGAGAATGGATCGGCCTTCGTCCTCGGCATCGATGCCGGCATTCCCTACGTCGAGATCAAGGACGGCTCGGGCACCGCCCGCAGCACCGCGGGAGAGCCCATCGGGGAAGGCGCGTGGCGCCACCTCGCCGCCGTCGCCGGAGCGGGCAAGGTCGATCTCCTCGTCGACGGCAAGCCCTACGGCACCGTCGCGAAGGGCATGCCCGCCCTCGCCGGTCCGGCCTGGCTCGGCGGCAGCCCGGACACCGGGGGAGGCTTCGCCGGCGAGGTGGACGAGTTCCAGATCCACGTCGCGCCGCTCGACACCGCCCTGATCGCCTTCCTCGCCGCGAGCCAGTCCGGCACTCCCGAGGGCCAGTCCCTCGTCGTGGTCGGAGCCGACGAAGGCGGCGGAGGCGGGGGCCACAACGAGACGCTCGAGCACGTCATGCTCTTCGGCGACATCGCGAAGAACATGATGTTCGACGGCTGGATCGCCGTCGGCGTCTGCCTCGTCATGATCGTCCTCGGCTGGATCGTCGCGGTCCAGAAGTTCACCTATCTCAACAGCATCGAGAAAGGCAGCGAGACCTTCCTGAAGCAATGGAAGAAGCTCTCCAACGACCTCACCGCCCTCGACCACGGCGACGAGGAGAGCGTCAAGACGATGGGCGGCACCGTGAGCGCCAAGATGATGCGCCATGTGCGCCGCTCTCCCCTCTACCATCTCTACCACATCGGATCCGAGGAGATCCATCAGCGCATCGGCAAGAACCCCGAGCGCGGTCTCGGCGCCCGTTCCATCCAGGCGATCCGGGCGAGTCTCGACGCCGGCCTCGTCCGCGAGAACCAGCGCATGAACAGCAAGCTCGTCTTCCTCACCATCAGCATCGCGGGCGGCCCCTACGTCGGCCTCCTCGGCACCGTCGTCGGGGTCATGATCACCTTCGCGATCATCTCGAAGACGGGCGAGGTCGAGGTGAACTCCATCGCCCCGGGGATCGCGAGCGCTCTCCTCGCCACCGTGGCCGGCCTCGTCGTCGCGATTCCGGCGCTCTTCATCTACAGCTACCTCAGCTCGCGGATCAAGGACTCCCTCGCCGGGATGCAGGTCTTCATCGACGAGTTCATCACCCGCATGGCCGAGTTCTACCCGCCTCCGGGCGAGTCCGCCCCGCCCGTCGTCGCGGGCCAGGAGGTCACCGGCGGCGGCGACCTGCTCCGCTCCCCCGCCCATCCCCTCAACGCCGCCCACAGCGCGACGCACGAGAAACCGGCCGCCGCGCTGCTGGCCGACAAGGAACGCCAACCCGCCACGACCCATGCAAGCTGACGGAGGAAAGAGCTACGACGACATCAACGTGACGCCCATGGTGGACCTCTACCTGGTGCTCCTGCTGATCTTCATCATCATGACCACCGCCGGGGTCCAGGGGATCAAAGTCGATCTTCCCAAGGGCAGCAAGCAGCCCGCCGAGATCACCGGGCCGAAGGGCAAGGCCGTGACCGTGAACAACGAGGGGAAGATCTTCCTCGACACCGTGCCCGTGACCCTGGAGCAGCTCGAGCAGCGCCTCGCCGAGCACAAGGCCAAGAACCCCGACTTCCCCGTCGTCGTGCGCGGCGACCGGGCCACGCAGTATCAGGGCATCATGGAAGTGCTCGAGGTGATCGGACGGCAGGGGCTCAGCAAAGTCGGCCTCGTCACCCAGCCTCCCGGAAGCTGACCTCTCGGGCAACTCACGCAGCGATCCATGAACGAAGACGAAGAGGACGACAGGACCTTTCTCGAGAAGCACGGCGGCAAGGCCGGGGCTCTCGTCTGCCTGCTCGTGGCCGGAGCCGTCGGCCTCTGGTTCATGAACCGGACGCCGGAGAAACCCAAGCCGAGACCATCGACGATGGTCTCGATCACTCCGGTGATTCCCCCTCCGCCACCGCCTCCCCCGCCCCCTCCTCCGAAGGAGCCGGAACCGCAGCCCGAACCCGAGCCGGTGGAGCAGGAGCAGGCCTTCGAACCCGAGGTCGCGGCCGAGGAGGCTCCTCCCGAACCGCAGGACTCCGCCCCCGAGCCCATCGGCACCGGCGTCACCGGCGACGGTCCGCCAGACGGCTTCGGCCTCAGCAACCGCGGCAGCGGAGGCGGTCTCGGTGGTCGCATCGGCGGAATCGGTGGCGGCGGCAGCAAATACGGCGGCTATGCCGCGAAAGTGCAGTCGACCGTGGCCAACGCGATGCGCCAGAACCCCACGACCCGCTCCGCGACGATGAGCGTCGAGGTGAAGATCTGGGCCGACCCGCTCGGCCGCGTCACCCGCGCCCAGCTCGGACGGTCCACCGGCAGTCCCGATCTCGACCGCGCCGTCCGTGACGAAGTGCTGGGCAGCCTGCGCCTCCCCGAGCCGCCGCCGGCCGGCATGCCCATGCCCATCCACTTGCGGCTCACCGCGCGCAAGCCCTGAAGCGAACCCTCTTGTTTCCTCCATCCAACCCTCTTTCCCCGATGTTTCCACGGATCTTCACAGGACTTCTTGCTGGCGCCGCCTTTGTTTTCTTTTCGTTTGGTCAGGATTCTTCCGACGAGGCGGCGGCACCGGCCGCCCCCGAAGACATGCCCACCGCGGTCGAGGCCGCGACGAATCCGATGCCGAACCTTCCGGCTTCGGTCGGACCGCGCCCCGAATCGTCGGAGAGCGCCCCCCCCGACGAGGCCCCGCCCGCCCCCACCATGCCCGATCCGCTCGTGACGCCTCTGGAGGAGCCGCCCGTGCCGACCGACCTGGTCTCCGGAGGAGCCGAGCCGACGCCGACCGAGAGCGTCGTCGTCAACCTCATCAACCGCCTCGTCGAGCGCGGCGTCCTCACCCAGGGCGACGCCGCCGAGCTCGTCAGCCAGGCGCAGCGCGACGCGGCCGTCGCGAGCCAGAATGCGGCCGCCGCCGCCCTCGTCGCCGCCGACGCGGCCATGGCCAGCGAGGAGGACATCGTCGTCACCCACATCCCCGGCCCGGTGAAGGACCGCCTCCGCGAGGAGATCCGGCAGGAGATCCTCGCCGACCTGCCCATCCAGGACACGCATTTCATCGTCGCGGAAAGCGGGAAGGAAGCCGTCGTCGGCGAGCTCGCCGAGACCCCGGAATGGCAGAGGAACATCCGCCTCTTCGGCGATCTCCGCCTCCGCTTCGACGCGACCCGCTTCCCCGACGGCAACGACACCACCGGGTCCTTCCCCGACTTCCACCGCATCAACACCGGCTCACCCTTCGACATCGCCGGCTTCGAGTTCTCGCCCCAGCTCAACGTGGACGAGAACCGCAACCGCTTCCGCATGAGGGCGAGGGCCGGCCTCCACGCCGACCTGGGCGACGGCTTCATGATCGGCCTGCGCGCCGCCACGGGCAACGACAGCAGCCCGGTGAGCACGAACCAGACCCTCGGAGGCAACTTCAACAAATACTCCCTCTGGCTCGACCAGGCCTTCGTCCGCTGGGACGGAGCCATCGGATCGACCGCCGTCTCGGCCTCGGCGGGCCGCTTCGAGAATCCCTTCTACCGGACCTCGGACATCATGTGGGACAACGACGTCATGTTCGACGGCCTCGCCTTCAAGGCCTCGCCCCAGATCGGCGAGAACCTGGGGGCCTTCCTCACCGCCGGGGCCTTCCCCATCTTCAACTCGGGCTTCCACTTCCCGAGCAACGACCCCGACAAGTTCGAGAGCAGCGACCGCTACCTCTACGGCGCGCAGGGTGGGGTCGACTTCGTCCTGACGAAGCAGGTCGAGGGCAAGTTCGCGATCGGCTACCACGACTTCGGCGACGTCGAGGGCGAGCTCTCCGATCCCTTCGTCCCCATCACCGCGAACGATGCCGGCAGCACCGACGAGCGCCGCCCGCCCTTCGCCCAGAAGGGGAACACCTACATGGCACTCCGCAACATCGTCCCCGATCCGCTCAACAACTTCGGCACGACGAACCAATACCAGTATTTCGGCCTCGCCTCCGAATTCCAGGTGCTCTCCTACAACGGACGCATCGACCTGAACTTCTGGGAGCCCTTCCAGGTCAGCCTGCTCGGCGAATACGCGATGAACCTCGGCTACGACAAGGACGAGATCGAGCGCATCGCCCTGAACAACCGCGGCCCCGTCCCCGCGGCCGGCGGCGTCGGACGATACGAGGGCGGCAACGTCGCCTGGAACGCCGGCGTACAGTTCGGCAAGCCCGTCCTCGCCCAGACCTGGGACTGGAACGCCCTCATCGGCTACCGCTTCGTCGAGTCCGACGCCGTCCTCGACGCCTTCGCCGACTCCGACTTCGGCCTCGGCGGCACGAACGTCGAGGGCTTCACTATCGGCGCGGGCCTCGCGGTCTCGCCCAAGGTGAACGTGAACCTGCGCTGGATGGGGGCGAACGAGATCGCCGGCCCGCCGCTGAAAAGCGACATCCTCATGTTCGACTTCAACGCGAAATTCTGACCCACGCCCCTCCCGACATTCCTGACATGAATGCGAAACTCCTCCGATTCGCCGCCTGCCTCCTCCTCTCGGCAGCCGCCACGGTCCCCTCGACGGCCCAGGACGACCAAGCCGCGGTCGAGGCGAAGCTGCGCGAGTCCCTCCGCGGGACCATGCTGCAGCTCCGCAACGTCGAGGCCGAGCGTGCGCGCCTCGACGCCGAGCTCCAGGCCCTGAAGACGCAGAGCGAGCGCCAGATCAAGGATCTCTCCGCCAAGCTCGAGGAGGCCCTCAAGCGGGCCGACGAGGACAAGGCCATCGCCGACAAGACCATCGCGGAGCAGGCGAAGAAGCTCGAGGCCGAGCAGGCCCGCACCGCCGCCTTCGCCGCCTCGCTGGAGAAGTGGAAGGCCTCCTACCACCAGATCGCCGACATCGCCCGGGCCAAGGAGGCCGAGCGCCTCCGCCTTCTCGACAAGTCGCTGCGCCTCGAGCACACCGTCTCCGACCGCGAGCGTCGCAACCTCCGGCTCTACGAGACCGGCAAGGAGATCCTCGACCGCTACGAGAACTACGCCTTCGGCAAGGCCCTCCTCGCCCGCGAGCCCTTCACCGGACTGGCCAAGGTGAAGCTCGAAGAGCAGGTCCAGGACTACAAGGACAAGCTCTCCGACGGCATGGTCCGCGAAGGCGAGCCGGCCGCCTCCGCCCCGGCCACGCCGCCCGCACCAGCGCCGTGAGCCGCGATCCGAATGTGACGGCAAGTTCACACGGATTCCGGTCACGAGTTCCGTTCCAAGGATAAACCCTCGTTGGAAAGCACCCGACCTTTCCCTGACACAGCCATGTTTTTTCCTGACAAAACTCTCTTTCTCGCCGCCCTTCTCGCCTGTTCGGGCACCGTCCCGGTCCTCGCGCAGGAGACCGACGAGGTCATCGGCAGCGTCGGCGCATTGGAGGTCCGCGTCGGCGACGTGCGGGAGAACCTCGCCGCCCTCGGCGAGCCGGAGCGCGAGGCCCTGCGCCGCGATCCTGCCGCCTTCAGCCAGTATGTGAGGGCCCTCCTCGTGCAGCGGCTCGTCCTGCGCGAGGCCATGGGCGCCGAATGGGACAAGAGCGCCGCCGTGGCCGAGCGGATGCGCCAGCTCCGCGACGGCGTCGTGGCCAACACCTGGCTCGAATCCGTCGGCGCGCCGCCCGAAGGCTACCCGACCGAGGCCGACCTCGCCGCCGCCTACGACGCGAACCGCGAATCCTTCCTCCAGCCGAAATCCTGGCATCTCGCCCAGATCTTCGTCGCCGCACCCCGCCCCGCGGAGGGCGAAAGCGAGCCGGCCGAGGCCGCCGCGAAGGCGACGCGTCTCGCCGCCGCGCTGGCGGAGAATCCCCAGTCCTTCGCCACCCTCGCGGCGCAGGAGAGCGAGGAGCCAGCCTCCGCCGCGAAGGGCGGCGAAATCGGCTGGTTGCCCGAGGACCGCATCCATCCCGCCATCCGCGCCGTCCTGCCCGGCCTGACGCTCGGCGACATCTCCGCCCCGGTCCGCATGGACGACGGCTGGCATCTTGTCAGGGTCCTCGACATCCGCGAGGCGCGCATCCCCACGCTCGAGCAGATCCGCGAGCCGCTGGCCGAAAGGCTCCGCGTCGAGCGCGCCCGCGCCGGTACCGAAACCTACCTCTCCGGGCTCCTCCGCGAGCATCCCATCGCCATCAACGAGATGGTCCTCTCGAAACTGCTCCCCGAAGAAACCGAGTGACTTCGGATTTCGGGCTTCGGATCTCGGATTTCTCCCCGCATGAAACTCTCCACCTTCCGCCGCCCCTGGCTCACCGGACCGTTCGCCGCCTTCGCGACCGCGGCCCTTCTCGGGACCAGTCCCTGTGTCGTCTCCGCAGGCGACATCCTGAGAGGCGGAGCATCGGCCGGCTCGCCTCAGCAGCGCGCCGCCGCGGCCCAGCGCTCCACTGCGGCGGCGGCGGCCGCGGCGAGGTCCAACGCCCGCGACAACCTCGCCCGCACCACCCGCGCCCTGCGCTCCGTCGAGGCGATGCAGGCGGCGGCCCGCGCCACCGCCTCGGGGAACAACGCCGGGATCAACCCCAACGCGCCCGGCTCACGGCTGCCGAACGTCGCCAACGGCCTGCGCCCCGGCGGCCTCGAAGTCGATCCCGGAGTCGCCGCCGGCACCGCGGTGTGGTCCGGGGCGAACGCGCCCACCGAGACCGCCTCGGGCGGGCGCAGCACCGTCAACATCCGCCAGACCCAGCAGACCGCCCTCCTGAGCTGGAAGACCTTCAACGTCGGACGCCAGACCACCCTGCGCTTCGACCAGCGGGCCGCCGGAGCGGACGCGAACAAGTGGATCGCCTTCAACAAGGTCAACGATCCCTCGAACGCACCGAGCCAGATTCTCGGCTCGATCGAGGCGCCGGGGCAGGTCTACGTGCTCAACCGCAACGGCATCATTTTCGGCGCAGGCAGCCAGGTGAACACCGGAACGCTCGTGGCCTCGTCCCTGCCCATCAACGACAACCTCGTCGCGCGGGGCCTTCTCAACAACCCCGACGCGCAGTTCCTCTTCTCCGGCATCGACCTCCCCGCCGGCGCCCAGGGCACGCCCGCCTTCGTCCCCGAAGCGCCCAATCCGGCGATCGGCCGCTACGGCGACGTCGTCGTGCAGCGGGGCGCGACGATCTCCAGCCCCACGAACGCCGCGAAATCGGGCGGCCGCGTCATGCTCGTCGGGCCGAACGTACGGCAAGGCGGCACCATCCTCACGCCGGACGGACAGACCATCCTCGCCGCCGGGATGCAGGTCGGGATCGCGGCGCATTCCTCGAACGACCCGAGCCTGCGCGGCCTCGACGTCTACGTGGGCTCCGTCACCCCGGTGGGCGGAGGCGCTCCCGCCGGACTCGTCGAGCAGAGCGGCCTTGTCGTCGCCCCGCGTGGCAGCATCGCCCTCGTCGGGCGCGAGATCGCGCAGGACGGCGCGCTGGCCAGCTCGACCTCGGTCTCGCTGAACGGACGCATCGACATCCAGGCCAGCTACGACGCCATCGGCAACGCCGCCTTCAATCCCTCCTCCGGCGTGGGCACACCCTTCCTCCCGCAGAAAACGGGAACGGTCCGCTTCGGCACGGGCTCGGTCGTCCGCATCCTGCCCGAGCTCCGCAGCGACGAGACTGCAATCGGCACCCAGCTCGCCCTGCGCTCGCAGGTCAACGTGACGGGCAAGGCGATCCACCTCGGACGCGACGCCTCCATCCAGGCCCACTCCGGCGACATCCGCCTTTCCGCCGGGGAATGGCGGCTGCTCGGCGTCGGCGGCACCAGCCCGAACGCCCGCTTCCTCCAGTCGCTCGGCCAGGTCTACCTCGACCAGGGTTCCCTCGTCGACGCCTCCGGCAGCACCGGCATCGCCGCCTCCATCCAGCAGTATCTCCTCACCCTCGAGCTGCGCGGAGCCGAGCTGGCGAACTCGCCCCTGCAACGCGGCAGCGGACTCCGCAACGCCACCATCGTCGTCGATTCCCGCTTCCGGGGCAGCTACGGAGGGACCGACTGGGTCGGCACGCCCCTCGCCGACGCCACCGGCTTCGCAGGCCTCGTCCAGCGCACCGTCGGGGAGTTCACCACCGTGGGCGGCAGCGTGACCATCAGCGCGGGCGAATCCGTGGTGATGCGCGAAGGCTCGAAGATCGACGTCTCGGGCGGCCATCTGAACTTCAAGGGGTCGAAAGTCAGGACGACGCGGCTCCGTCTCGGCAACCGTCTCGTCGACATCAAGGACGCCACCCCGAACCGCCTCTACGACGGGATCTTCACCGGGCAGATGACGACGACGAGCGAGCGCTGGAGCATGACGCGCACCTACGACCAGCCCATCGCCCCGACCGGCGAGCACTGGGAGACGGGCTACCTCCACGGAGCCGACGGCGGCAGCATCGACATCGCCGCACCGGGCATGGCCCTCGACGGCACCCTCCTGGGCCGCACCCTCGACGGTCCCCGCCAGCGGGAGATGCGCCCCGAGCTCGGCTCGCTGCGGCTCGCCTTCACCGCTCAGGACGCCGCCTACCCGAACTTCCCGACCCATTCCCCCACCCCTCCCAGTGTGCTCTTCCGCGACGGCGCGGCACCGCCGCCACGCGCCGCCGACTTCTCCCTCGACGCGAACGGAACCCCCGCCGCGCTCGCGGCGAACCGGCGCGAGAGCGTCGTCCTCTCCCCTGGCCTTCTCGGCGAAGGCGGCTTCGGCCACCTCGCCGTCGACAACCCGGATGGAAACGTCGCCGTCCCCGCCGGCGTCGCGCTCAAGGGCGTGGCCGGCGGATCGCTCAGCCTCGCCGGGTCGAACCTGAGCATCGGCGGACGCATCTCCGCACCGGGGGGCGACCTCTCCTTCGCCGCGCACAATCTCTCGCTCGCCGCCATCAACACGGCGGAGGCGACCCGCGTGAAACCCGCCCCCGCCGCCGGACGCGGGAATTTCGTCCTCGGACGGAACGCCGTGCTCGACACCTCGGGCCTGCTCCTCGACGACCGGGCCGGATCGCCCGACTGGCTCCCTGCGGCCACCGCCGGAGGCACGGTCTCCATCGCCGGATTCGACGTGCGTCTCGACAAGGGCTCGCGCGTCGATGTCTCGGGCGGAGCGCAGATCGGCTCGCGTGGCCGCGTGGCCTACGGCGACGCCGGCTCGATCTCCATCGAGGCGGGACGCGACCTCGCCGTGTCCGAGGTCTTCGGCGGCAAGCTCTCGATGCAGGGCCGTCTCCTCGGCCTTTCCGGCGGAACGGGCGGCTCCCTCTCGCTCTCCGCGCTCGCCTTCCAGATCGGCGGCGGCAGCGCCCCGGCCAGCGTGACGCGGGTGGCGCCCTCCTTTTTCAGCCAAGGCGGCTTCGCCTCCTTCTCGCTCACCGGCATGGGACTGCCGGCGGACGGTTCGGGAGCACCCACACCCGGCCTTCTCGTCGCGCCCGGGACCACCGTCCGGCCCGTCGTGCAGAGCCTGCTCGCCGTGCCCAATGCCTCTCCGCGCGGGGCGCGCTTCGTCCGCATCGTCGAGCCGCAGGGACTCCGCAATCCCGTCAGCCTCGCCTTCGCCGCCACGGGAGCGACGGATTCCTTCAACGTCGGCTACCCCATCGTCCGCGGCGATCTCGTGATGGGCCTCGGCGCGTCGATCCGCACCGACGCCCTCGGCAGCGTCAGCCTGCGCGGGGAGACCGCGACCGTGCTCGGATCGATCACCACCCCCGGAGGCCGCATCGCCATCACCGGAGCCAACGCCTTCCCCCTCTCCGGCGCAGCCCTCGCCACCGTCCACATCGGCAGCCAGGCCCGCCTCTCCACGGCCGGACGCGCCGTGATCCGCGAGGGTCGCAACGACTGGCGCGAGGGCCTGATCACCGCCGGCGGCACCATCTCGGTCTCGGGCAATATCGTCGCCGAACGCGGCTCGGTGCTCAATGTCTCCGGCACCGCCGGCACGCTCGACCAGCCCGCCACCTACCGTTCGGTGAACGCGAGGCCCCTCCTCGGTCTCTCCGGGCAGCGCCATGTCCCCGTCCGCTACGCGACCAATGCCGGCACGATCAGCCTGACGGGCGGCCAGATGCTCTACTCCGACGCCACCCTCGTGGGACGCGCGGGAGGACGCTCGGCCATCGGCGGCACCCTGAATGTCTCCTCGGGACGCTTCATCGCTCCGGGCACGCCCTACACCTCGACGGAGGCGAATCTCATCGTGCAGCAAAGCGGAGACCTCCTCACCGGCACCCACGGCATCGGGCTCGGCGTCCGCGACGCGGGCGGAATCCTCCAGCCCGGCATCGGGCGCTTCGTCGCCGACGACTTCAACGGACGCGGCTTCGCCTCGCTCTCGCTCGGCGGCAACGTGCGCTTCGACGGAGCGGTCCGCCTGAACGCCGGGGCGAGCCTCCGCGTCGCCAGCGGAGGCGTGCTCTACGCGAACGACACAGTAACCCTCGCCGCGCCCTACGTCTCCCTCGGACAGGCCTTCCGCACCCCGGCCCTCGCCACGGACCAGATCGTGCCCTACACCCAGACCGACGCCGCCGGGGTCACCACGCCCTACGCCTTCGCCCCTGTGAACGGCGTGGGACGCCTGATCGTGAACGCCGAAACCATCGACATCGGCAATCTCTCGCTCCACGGCATCGGGCGGGCCGAGCTGCGCGCCCCCCGAGGCGACATCCGCGGGAGCGGCACCCTCCAGATCGCGGGCGACCTCGTCCTCCAGGCCGGACAAGTCTATCCGACGACGCTCACCGCCTTCAACCTCTTCGCCTACGACTCCGCCGCCGGCCACGGCAGCGTGACGATCCTCGGAGGCGCGAAGCGCCCCTCTCCCCTTTCCGCCGGAGGACGGCTCTCCATCCACGCGACCGAGATCGTGCAGAACGGCACCCTCAAGGCGCCCATCGGCACCATCGCCCTCGGCTGGGACGGAAGCGGAACGGCCCCCGTGAACCCGATCGCGGGCTCCACCCTCGCCGCTCCCGTCACCAACCGCCTCTCCCTCGGCTCCGGCAGCGTCACCTCGGTCTCGGGCCTCGATCTCCGCGACGGCAGCCCCCTCCTGATTCCCTACGGCATCAGCTTCGACGGCAACACCTGGATCGATCCGGCTGGAAACGACATCACCGTGAGCGGGCTCCCGGCAAAGGCCGTCCATCTCTCCGCCGGCACCGTGGCCACCGCCTCGGGATCGACCATCGACATCCGCGGCGGCGGCGACCTGCACGCCTACCGGTGGATCCAGGGCAACGGCGGCGCCCGGGACCTGCTCACATCGAACTCCGTCTTCGCCGTCCTCCCCGGCTACGGCTTCGACTACGCGCCCCACGCGCCCTTCAATGCCGCCTCGACGCTCCAGGGCGAACCCGGCTACGTGAACTCGAACCTGAAAGTCGGCGACCGCATCACTCTCGGCGCGAGCGGCTCGCTCCCCGCCGGCACCTACACCCTCCTCCCCGCCCGCTACGCCCTCCTTCCCGGAGCCGTCCTCGTCACGCCCCTCAGCGGCGCTCCCGTCGGCTCGCACCGTCAGGAGGACGGCTCCAGCGTCGTCTCGGGCTACCGCTTCAACGACCTCGACCCGGACCGGGCCGGACGCACCGCGATGCAGCGCTTCGGGGTCGCCCCCGCCGACACCGTCCGCCAGCGCGCCGAATACGCCGACCTCCGCGCGAACACCTTCCTCCGCCAGGCCGCCTCCTCGCGCGGCTTCGCCGTGCCCCGTCTGCCCATCGACTCCGGCTACCTCTCCTTCTACGCGACGAACGCCATGGCCCTCGCCGGCAGCGTCCTCTCGACCCCGCCCGCCGGCGGGCGCGGCTCGCTCATCGACATCAGCAGCCCCGGCGACATCCTCGTCAACCGGGACGGTAGCGGCGGAGGCGCAGGCACCCTCGTCCTCGCCGCCTCCCTGCTGAACCGCTTCAACGCGGACAGCCTCCTGCTCGGCGGCAGGCGCAGCTTCGACAACGGAGCCTACTCCGTGGCCGTCACCTCGGCGAACATCACCATCGACAATGCCGGCGCTCCCCTGCGGGGCAAGGACATCGTCCTCGTCGCGAACCAGTCCATCTCCCTGCGCGACGGTGCCACCATCGAGGGCAGCGGCAACGCGAAGCTCGATCCGCTCGTCCTCGGCAACGCGAGCACGCCCGGCAGCGGCGATGGAGTCCTCCTCCGTGCGAGCGGCAGCGAGAACGCCCCCGTGACCCGGCTGGGAGTCGGCAACTCGACGACGCCCCGCATGACCATCGGGGCCAACGTCCTCCTCTCCGGCGGCAGCCTCGTCCTCGACTCCACCCACGCCACGGACCTCGATCCCAGCGCCCACCTCCTCGCCCCCGTGCTCTCCCTCAACAGCGGCCAGATCAGCATCCGCCTGAACCAGGCGGGCGCGCTCCAGCCCACCGACGGACTGGTCCTCTCCGGCGAAGCCCTCCAAACCATCCAGGCGACCACCCGCCGGCTCAGCCTGCTGAGCTATTCGACCCTCGACCTCTACGGCACCGGCACCGTCGGCTCCAAGGCGCTCGAGCGGCTCGCCTTGCAGGCCGGCGCCATCCGCGGCTTCAACCAGAACGGCGGCACCTTCGGATTCTCCGCCGGCACCGTCGTTCTGGAAAACGCCACGGGCCGCGCCGCCCCGGCCGAGCCCCCCGTCCCGCTCGACGGACGCCTGAGCATCGACGCGGACCAGATCGTGTTCGGCCGCAACGATCTCCGCGTGGACCGCTTCGCCTCGGTCGGAATGCAGGCCGACACCCGCCTCCTCGTTTCGGGGACGGGTTCCTTCGCCACCGCCGGCGACCTCGATCTCATCGCCCCGCTCCTCACCGGCAGCGACGCCGCGCGCCACCGTCTCTCCGCGGGCGGCGACTTGACCTTCTCCCGCCCCGCCGCCGCCTCCAGCGGGGGAAGCGGAGGACTCGGAGCCAACCTCGAGCTCGCGGGAGCCTCCGTCGCCATCGACAGCGACATCGTCCTCGCCAGCGGCGAGATCGCCCTCCGCGCCCTCTCCGGCGACCTCGTCGTGGGCGGCTCCGCCCCGGCGCGGCTGGACGCGGCAGGCGTCTCGCGGGCCTACCTCGACGTCGTCCGCCACACCAGCGGAGGCACCGTCCGCCTGACCTCCGACCATGGCGACATCGCCCTCGCCTCCGCCTCGACCGTCGATGTCTCCTCGCCCTCCGGCGGAGCCGACGCCGGCTTCCTCGAGGTCAGCGCCCCCTCCGGCAGGCTCTCGCTCGACGGAACCATCCGCGGCGGCTCCGGCAGCGGACGCCGCTCCGGTTCCTTCAGCCTCGACGCCGCCACCGTCGCCGGCGACGACCTCGCCGCGATCGACGCGCGCCTCAACGCCGGAGCCTTCCACGAGGCGCGCGCCTACCGCATCCGCACGGGCGACCTGACCATCGGAGGCACCGCCGTCGCGAAGGACTACCGCGCCTACGTCGACTCCGGCTCCCTCGTCGTCACCGGCACCATCGACGCCTCCGGCACCACCGGAGGCCGCATCGAGCTCGGGGCACACCGCGACCTCGTCCTCTCCGCCGGAGCGCGCCTCGACGCCTCCGCCGCACGCTTCGACGCCGCCGGCAAAGGCGGACATGTCTTCCTCGGCGCGGGCAGCTCGCTGGACGGCACGATCGATCCGAACGCCACCCTCGTTCTGGAGACCGGATCGACCATCGACCTCTCCGTCGCCGCCGCCCTTCCCTCGAGCCCCTCGCGCGGCCAGTTCACGGGAACGCTGCACCTCCGCGCGCCGAAGAACGCCACCCGCACCGACGTCAACATCGATCCCATCGGCAGCAGCATCGCCGGAGCCTCCGCCATCGTCGTCGAGGGCTACCAGCTCTACGACCGCACCGGCATCGGCACGCTCGACAACGCCCTCCTCGCCACCATCCAGGCGGACGGCAACGCCTTCCTCGGTGCCGGAGGCTCGGCCAGCGCCCACTACGGCGCGATGCTCTCCCGCCTCTCCTCCCTCCAGCCGGGGCTCGACCTGATCCTCACCCACGGCGCGGAAATCCAGAACCGCAGCGGCAGCCTCGCCCTCGGCTCGACCGGATCCACCGAGTCCGCCGACTGGAATCTCGCCGGACTGCGCTTCGGCCCCCGCTCCGCCGCCGGCTTCCTCACCCTGCGGGCCGCCGACAATCTCGACTTCCACAACGCCCTCAGCGACGGCTTCGCGGGCGGCCCGAGCCTCTGGCTTTCGCCCCTCGTCGCGCACAATCCCCTCCTGCCCGCCAACTCGCAGTCCTGGTCCTACCGCATGGCCGCCGGAGCCGACTTCTCCTCCGCCGACACCCGCGCGGTGCGGGACATCGAGGTCCTCGGGGCCAACCAGGGCATGATCCGTGTCGGCAAGAACGCCGGCTCCGCCACCGCGACCGGCGGCAACAACGCGCAGACCGCCTCCGCCATCGCGAACCGATTCCAGGTCATCCGCACTGGCTCCGGCTCCATCGACATCCACGCCGGACGCTCGGTGCAGCTGCTCAATCCCTTCGCCTCGATCTACACCGCCGGCACCCAGGTCGCCGATCCCACCGGCGTCTTCGCCCCGAACGACTTCGTCACCCCCGTCCTCACCGCCTCGATCGCGAACGGCGCGCTGGGAGCCGTGCAGCAGAACTACCCCGCCCAATACGCCATGGCCGGAGGCAACGTCGTCATCTCGGCAGGCGAGAACATCGAGCGCAAGACCCGGAACAACTCCGGTCTCATCGACGACGCCTCGCGCCAGCTCCCCAACAACTGGCTCTACCGCCGCGGCTACGTCGGCCCGAACGGCGAATACGGCGCCGTCACCATCGGATCGGGCTTCATCACCTTCAACGACCCCGCCGCCTCCACGACCTGGTGGGTGGACTACAGCAACTTCTTCCAGAGCGTCGGCGCGCTCGGCGGAGGGAACGTCACCCTCCTCGCCGGCAACGAAGTGCGCAACGTCGATGCCGTCATCCCGACGAACGCCCGCGCCCCCCGCGGCCTCCCCGATCCGGCGAGGCTCGTGGAGCTGGGCGGCGGCGATCTCCTCGTCCGCAGCGGCGGCGACATCAGCGGCGGCGTCTACTACGTCGAGCGCGGCGTCGGACGCCTCGAGGCGGGTGGAGCCATCACCACCAACGCCGCCCGGTCCCCCTCCCTCGGCGCGATCCAGAACCTCAACAACCCCTCCGCCGCCCAGCTCGATCCCCTCACCTGGATGCCGACGACCCTCTTCCTCGGCCGTTCCTCCTTCGAGGTCTCCGCCCGCGGCGACATCCTCCTCGGCCCCATGGCCAACGCCTTCCTCCTGCCCCAGGGAACGAACAACCGCTTCTGGTACAAGACCTGGTTCAGCACCTACGGAGCCGACTCGGCCGTCCGCGCCACCTCCCTCGGCGGCGACGTCACCTTCCGCAACGCCGTCACCCTGCCGCAGCGGAGCGGCTCCACCGACATGCTGCGCGCCTGGATGGAGACGCAGAACCTCCTCGCCACCGGCGCGACCGGAGCCTCCTTCACCCAGCCCTGGCTGCGCCTCGTCGAGACGAACCTCGAGCCCTTCGCCGCCGTCATGCGCCTCGCCCCCCCGACGCTGGAGGCCACCGCGCTCGGCGGAGACATCCGGCTCGCCGGATCGACCACTCTCTTCCCCTCCGCCATCGGCCAGCTCGAGCTCGTCGCCGCCGGCCGCATCGACGGCTTCCAGCCGACCGGCCGATCCAACCTGCTCGTGCCCGGCCAAAGCGTCCTCGCCTGGACCTCGTCGTCGATCAACGTCTCCGACGCCGATCCCGCCGCCGTCCCCGGCGCGGTCAATCCGTTCAACTACTACGCCCTCGTCGGCTCGGGCACGAACTTCAACAACGCGACGCGGTCGAGCTTCCTCGAGCAGGTCGCGAGACAGTTCACCGACTCGATGTCCGTCTCGGGAGCCTTCGCCGCCACCTCGACGAAACAGGCCCTCCACGCTCCGGGCCTCCTCCACCGGAACGACTCTGAGCCGCTCCGGCTCTACGCGCTGGGCGGCGACCTCTCCGGCCTCGCCCTCTTCAGCCCGAAACCGTCCCGCATCCACGCCTCACGCGACATCGCCGACGTCTCCCTCTACCTCCAGAATCTCGCCGCCTCCGACACCACCGTCGTCTCCGCCGGCCGCGACATCATCCCCTACAACGCCGCCAGCCCCCTGCGGAACGCGGCCCTCGCCACCGGGAACGCCCCCGCCTCGGGACAGCCGCCGCTGCCCGGCGACATCCATCTCGGCGGCCCCGGCACCCTGCAGGTCCTCGCCGGACGCCACCTCGACCTCGGCGTCGGAGCCAGCAACGCCGACGGCAGCGGCAGCGGCCTCCTCACCATCGGCAACACGCGGAACCCCTTCCTGCCCTTCGCCGGAGCCGATCTCGTCGTCGGTGCCGGCCTGGGACCGGCCACCAGCCTCGACCGCAGCCGCCTCGACATCGACGCCTTCGTCGTGAAATACGTCAGGACGCCCGAGGGACGCACCCGCCTCGCCGCCCTCGGCGTGCGCGATTTCAACGCCCTCGGCGAGGAGGAGCAGGCGCGTATCGCCCTCGAGGTCTTCTACCTCGTCCTCCGCGACGCCGGGCGCGACTTCAACGATCCCGACAGCGACGGCTTCGGCCACTACGACGACGGCTTCGCCGCGATCCGCACCCTCTTCGGCAAGGCCGACCGCTACACGGGAGACATCCTCACCCGCTCCCGGAACCTCCGGACGCAGAACGGCGGCGACATCTCCCTCTTCGCCCCCGGCGGCTCCCTCACCCTGGCGAACACCACCCTGGGCAACCCGCTCGTGCCCCCCGGCATCGTCACCGAATCCGGCGGCAACGTCTCGATCTTCACCCACCGGAGCGTGGACATCGGCGTGGGCCGCATCTTCACCCTCCGCGGCGGCGACATGGTGATCTGGTCCTCCACCGGCGACATCGCCGCCGGCGTCGCCTCGAAGACCGTGCAGTCCGCTCCGCCCACCCGCGTCCTCATCGACCCGCAGAGCGCCGCGGTCGAGACCGACCTCGCCGGTCTCTCCACCGGGGGCGGCATCGGCGTGCTCGCCACCGTCGCCGGGGTGAAGCCGGGCAACGTCGACCTGATCGCCCCCTCCGGAATCATCGACGCGGGCGACGCCGGCATCCGCGTCACCGGGAACATCAACCTCGCCGCGACCCAGGTGCTGAACGCCTCGAACATCGCCGTGGGCGGCGCCTCCTCCGGCGCGCCCGCCGCCCCGGCCGTCAGCTCGCCCAGCGTCGGCGGCCTCACCGCCGGAGCCTCCACCGCGGCCGCCGCCAGCAGCGCCTCGATGGACGCCGCCGATGCCGCCCGCGGACAAGCCGCCACCCAAGAGGGTCAGGCCGAAGACCTCACCCCCTCCATCATCAGCGTGGAAGTGCTGGGATATGGAGGTGGCGGGGCGGAAGAAGAGGAGGAGGAAGAGCCGTAATCGGGAAACATGGATCGTGAACGATCGTCCCATCAGGCCGGATCCAGATCGAAAGATCTTGACCTCCCGCCCCCATTGCGGTGATCCTCGTGGCAGGTCGCCCAAGTGCCCATCCGATGGAATGGGTGACGAAGGGTTGAGAAACAAGCTCCTTTTCGCCAGCAACCATGAAACCGACCGCTCTCCTTCTTCTGCTTGGCCTGAGCCTCGTCGTTCCCCATTCCGTCCAGGCGGAGAAGTTCGACGCCCGTTCCTCCCTTGGGATCACCGCCGGCCGCAGCATCACGGCGGCCTTGAAACGGGCGGAGAAAGAAGACAAGCGCGTTCTCGTCTTCGCCGTCGACGAGAGCAAGACAGCTCAAGGATTCCACATCCGTGGGATGCTCGAGTTCGAGGAGACCAAGCAACTGGTTCGCGACCATTTCCTCCTGGTGGTCACGGACTTCAAGGACAAGGACATCCGCGACCTCGTCGCCAACGAAAGCACCGAGCGCCCCTTCTACATTCTCTTCAACAAAGACGGCACCGTCGCGGAAAAGGGCAGCGCCGCCATGGGCGGGACCCGCGGGGCAAAGCTGGTAAAAGAATGGACGGGGGCGAATTGAGCCCAAGTTCCCCGATGCCTGGCGATTCGACGAGGCGATAGAACGCTGGCACGGACGAACAAGCCAAACCCGAATCCGGCTCGAAAAATCTTGACCTCACTCCCCCCTTCAGGCGATCCTCCCGGCAGATGCTCACGTCGCTTTTTTCCGTCCCCCAGCTTCCGGCGGGCTGGGAACGGAAGGGAGCCCAAAGGAATTCCCGCCGCCTTCTCGCCCAGTCGCTCTCCGTTCCTTGGCATCGTCTACATGGGGACAACTCTCTCTCTGAACACTCACGGATCCATCTATACCGACATCCCGATGCACAAGACCAGTACCCTGGACGCCTTTAGGCGCAGCGCCTCCGTGCTCGGATGCGGCCTCCTCCTCTTGCTCGCCCCCTCGGCCCAGGCTCAGCTATTTGTAAGCTCGGGCAGCGATGAGACGATCAGCACCTACCATCCCGCCACCGGAGCGGTGAAAAAGTCGCCGCTGGTGAACGCCTCCGGCGTCGTCCGCGGGATCGCTGTCTCGGGCAATCGGCTCTATGCCGCCGTGGCCAATCGCATCGGACTCTACAACGCCACCACGGGCGCGGCCATCAGCGAGAACTTCATCACCGGGCTGACTTCCCCCAACGACATTTTGCTTTCCGAAGACAAGCTCTACGTCGTCGACGGCTTGGCCAATCGCGTGGGAGTCTACAACGCCGCGACAGGAGCCGCGATCAACGCCACTCTCATCACCGGACTGAACGATCCCTTCGCTATCGCGATTTCCGGGGCGAATCTCTATGTATCGAACAGTGGCAGCGGCACCGTTGGAAAATACACCACCTCCGGGGCACCGGTTGCCGTCCCCTTCCTCAATGCCCTGCCGGTACCCACCGGTATCGACGTCCGCGGGAACGACCTCTACGTTGCCCTGAACAGTTCAGGCGTCATCCGTCGGTTCAATGCCGTCACCGGGGCGGTGATCGAGGCCACTTACGTCGGCGGTCTGAATGCCCCCTTCGACATCCTCCTCAATGGCAACGACCTCTACGTTACGGAATTCTTTTCCGACCGCGTCGGCAAATATGGCTCCGTCGCCGACGCCGACTTCATCTCCATCACCGGCCCAAACTACCTTGCCTTCGCCCCGGAGGCGGCCGCCCTGCCGCGTCCCTCGGTGACCATCAAAGGCAAGAAAAAGGTCACCACCTCCAAGGCGAAGCATGTCGTTCGCGGAACGGCCAGCGCCACCGCCAACCGCGTGGGCGTCCAGGTGCGCAAGGGCGCCTTCAAACGAGCCGTCGGCACCGTTCGCTGGCGCTACACCGCAAAGCTCAAGACGGGAAAGAACCGCATCCGCGTCCAGGCTCGCGACGCAGCGGGGCAGACATCGCCCATCCGGACCATCCAGATCATCCGGCGCTAGCGGCTGGCCCGTCCTTCCCGAAGCCCGAGGCGCGCATTGCCCAGGTGACCAAACAACCCTGCCGCGTCCCGCCCGTGTGCGGAACGCGACCTTTCACCCTGCGTTGTCGAGAGCTCACCGCAGCAGCGTCGCCGGCAGGGCGCGGAGGTACGCGCCCATGATCTCCGCACCGCTTTCCCGCTTCAGCTTTTCCCGTCCCGGCCGTGTCGTGAAGGGAGCGATGCGGCCGCCGTCGCGGTAGACGCCGTTCGGAATGGCGTGGGAGCCGAAACCGACCACGATCCACTCCGGCAGCTCGAC
The DNA here is from genome assembly GCA_037190325.1 of Verrucomicrobiales bacterium. Taxonomy (GTDB): domain Bacteria; phylum Verrucomicrobiota; class Verrucomicrobiia; order Verrucomicrobiales; family DEV007; genus Arctic95D-9. The sequence goes on from JBBCIU010000026.1 coordinate 105,978, forward strand.
GGCGTCGGGCAGCACGGAGGCCGCGGACTCGAGGAGGCCGTCCACGGGGCTGTAGTAGGGCGCGGTCCTCTCGATACGCCGCCTGACCAAGGGAGCCCATAGCCTTTCGGAGATGCGTCCGTCCTCGCCATCCGGCACCATCGCGATGCTGATCCAGGTGAGATTCGGGAAAAGCTCCGAGATCCGCTCGGCAAACGTCCCCTCCCAAGGCGAACGCGCCAGCGATTCCAGCATGGAGAGGGCCGGCTCCTGCCCCGAGAGCCGCAACCATCCCCGGGTCGCCGCGGCAAAGGGACGGGGCGAATGCGCCATCCAGTCGGCCACGACGGAGCCCTGCACCGTCCCCGCGAGGGAAAACACGGCGACGAGCTTCTCGCGCTGTCCGGCCGGCAAGTTCGCCCCGTCCTCCCGCAGATACCGGATCACGTCGTGGGCCCCCTTCGAAAGCATCACGAGGACGACGACATCGGATTCGACGAAAACCTCGCGCAGCTGCGCGGCGATCAAGGCGGCATTCCCCTCCACCGTTCCCCTCGCCTCGGTTTCGACGAAGCAGGCCGAAAACCCCATTCTCCGCGACTCCTCGGCAGCTCCCCGCAGGCATTCGCGGGTGCGGTCCCTTCCTTTCGGATTCGTCGCCTTCGTCCCCGGAACGATGGCCACGGCGATGCGCGCACGACACGACGGCGGGAGGGCCGCCAGGGAATCGGGCAGCACGAGACCGGGGTCGCGGGTCGTTCGCATCACCCGCCGCTCCAGCTCGCCGCCGGACGCGTCCTCGCGCACCAGTCCCTCGACAAGCCGCCGCTTCCCCTCCACGAGCCCCTCTTCCCGGGTCCTCTCCCGCACTTCGGCGAGCAAGGCGCTCCCGGCCTCGCCCCCGGAGTAGAATACGGACCGCTGCGAAGAAGCGCAGGAGGCAAACAGCACCGCCAGTGCCCCGACGACGAACTTCCTCATCCCTCCGCCGCGTCCGTGAGGAGAGCATGGATGCGGACCCGCAATTCCGCGGGCAAATAGCCGTCCTCGTCCGGAGAGGTCCGCACGAGACGGCGCGCCTCCGCCAAATTCCCCTCCGCGACCGCCGCCTCGATCAGCCGGAGACGCACCGACCAATCTTCGGGAGCTCGCTCCAACTCGACGTAAAGTTCCTCGACATCGGCTCTCATCTTGTTGAAAGGTTGAACGAAGGATCCGCGTATGTCCATGCGGTCTTTGCCGAAAAGACCATCGTTTGTTTGAACAATTCCATTTCTAGGGAAACTTTGGTTGGATTGAATCTCGACCCATGCGTACGATAAGATCTTTTCTCCTTCTCTCCGGTGCCCTCCTCGCCTTCGGCGCAAGCGCCGAGGCCCAGGATATCAGCGGCGCCATCCGCGCCCAGGCGTCGAAGGCCGGCAAGGGCATCTCGAACTGGTATGCGGCGAGGAACTATCAGCCCGCCTGGAACGGCGAATACCTGGGAGCCCTCGCCCAGTTCATCCAATCCCTCGACGCGCACGGACTTTCCCCGCAGCTTTTCCGTCTTTCCGAATGGGATGCGCAATGGCGCAACCCCAGTCCCGATCCGAACAAGCGGGCCGAGGTCGAGGTGGGCACCACCCAGCTCGCCCTCTACGCGATCCAGTCGCTCGCCTACGGGTTCGTCGACCCCGCCACGGTCCACTCGAAATGGGCCGCGATTCCGCGGCAGGTCAGCTCCTATCAATTTCTCGACGAAGCCTTCCGCCAGGGGCCGGGCCGTTTCTCCGCCACCCTCCTCCAGCAGGTGCCGCCCCAGGACTCCCGCTATGCCGAGATGGTGAAGACCCTCGAGCGCTACCGCCAGATCAACGCCATGGGCGGATGGCGCGACCTGCCCGCGACCGCGCAACCCGCCGGCCCCGGCACGAAATACCCCGAGCTGAACCTCCTTACCTCCCGCCTCCAAGCCGAAGGCGACCTTCCCGGCGGCACGGCCAAGAGCAAGAAAGGCACCATCGACAACCGCACCGGCGACGCCATCAAGTCCTTCCAGTTCCGCCACGGGATCGAGCCCGACGGCTTCATCGGCGCCGCGACTCTGGAGGAGCTGAACACCGACACCTCCCACCGGGTCAACCAGATCATCATCAACATCGACCGCCTCCGCTGGATGCCCCGCACCTGGGAGGATCCCGAACACATCGAGGTGAACATCGCGGAGAACGCGTTGCGCGTCTACGAGGGCAACCGCGAGATCTCCGTGATGCCCGTCGTCGTCGGGAAGAAGGGAGTCTCCGAAACGCCCGTCTTCCACGGCAAGGTGCAGGACATCTATTTCCGCCCCACTTGGAACGTCCCGACCTCCATCGCCCGGCGCCTTCTCGTCCCCGCCGCCCTCGCCGCCCCGGAAGGACCGGAGGGCTACATGCGCAGCCACAACTACCAGATCATCTCCTCCTACGGCTCCAGCACCGCCCTGCCCAACACGGTCGACAACCTGAACAAGGTCGCCGCCGGCGGACTCTACATGCGCCAAGGGAGCGGCCCGAAGAATTCGCTGGGGCTCATCAAGTTCATCTTCCCGAACGACTCCGCCGTCTATCTGCACGATACGAACATGCCCGAGCTGTTCCAGCGGGCCGACCGCGACTTCAGCTCCGGCTGCGTCCGCGTCGCCCGCCCCGTCGAGCTGGCGAACTTCCTCCTCCGCCACAACCCGGGCTGGAACCCCGAGAACATCCGCGCGACGATGGACAATCCCAGCGTGGACGACAAGCGCGAACGGCTCAACAAGACGCTCTCGGTCTACCTCGTCTACTGGACCTGCACGATCATGGGCGACCGCCGCGTCCGCTTCGACCGCGACATCTACGGCCACGACGCGACCATGTTCCAGAAGTTCGGCTTGCGCTGAGGAAGCCCCGCGAGACAAGGGAGCTTCCCCTTCCGTCCGGCTTCAAATCCACTCCGCCACCTTCGCGATCAACCAGGCTCCCGGCACGAGGATGACCTGGGCGAGGAGACAGCCGAGAAAGCGGCTTCCGGTCATGCCGATGACGACGGCGCGGAAATAGCCTTGCCCCACCTCCCCCGAGACGACCTTGTCGGAGAGGTAGGAGAAATGGGGGTCGACCAGAGCGAACATCAGGATGGTGCCGATGAAATTCACCAAAGCCGAGAGATTGCCGGCGGTGAGGCGCAGCTCGGGGACGAGATAGCCGGCGTAGAGCGAGGAGAAGACCCCGCAGGTGATCAGCGCGATGCCTCCGACGTTCAGGAGGAAGACGAACCAGGGCAGGTGCCGGGTGCCGCCGAACAGCGCGGCGTTGCGGGGCGTCGGGACCGCGATGTCGCGGGCCGCGAGCCACCAGTTCCGGGGATTGGCCGCCGAGAGGAGGAGCGCCGCCATCGAAGGACGCTGGTCGAAACGCTGCACCGCCCGGGTCACGAGACGCTGGAAGGTCGGGATCAGCAGCCCGCCCAGGACGGTGCCCGCCGCGGCGGCAACCAGAAGAATGCGGAAATCTCCCGGATCCGGCGTCGCGGCCGAGACGATGGACTCTTCCGTCCGCTTCGAAAGGAGCGGAGCGAGGATCGCGTTCGAGCTCCGCGAAAAGAGGACCAGCAGGTTGAAGAGGGACAGCGCAAAGGCAATCCGGCCCGTGCGCACACCGGCGATGCGCACCGCATAGGAGAGCGTCGAGACCACATTGATCGCGGCGACGAGAAAGCAGAGGAAAAGCAGTTCGGAATCCATTTCCGGGAATGTCCTCCCCCGTCGCGGGATGCGCCACTGCGCATTTAAGATATTCGAATAAACTTTTCTCAATTTATACTTGCGTGATATAGATTAAAGAATATCAGTTTCACCGTTCCCAATGCCTGCCGCCACGAGGCGAAGGCCTCCGAAATCCTCTCCGAAGGTGGAGCGACCGGTCGAACCGGAGCCCGCCCAACCGAACCAAACATCCGAAAACAATCGCCCGACTGCGGCATCCTCCCTCAACCTCCAACGACTATGAGCATCAAGACCATCGCCCTCCTCGGCCTCGCCCTCGCCCTTGCGTCGCCCCTCGCCAAAGCCCAGGAGCTTCTCAACGTCTCCTACGACCCGACGCGGGAGTTCTACGCCGAGTTCAACGCCGCCTTCGCGAAACATTGGAAGGAGACGAAAGGCAAGGATATCAAGATCAGCGCCTCCCACGGGGGATCGAGCAAGCAGGCGCGCGCCGTCATCGACGGCCTCGACGCCGACGTCGTCACCCTCGCCCTCGCCGCCGACATCGACGCCATCGCCGCAGCCGGCCTTCTCCCGAAGGATTGGCAGAAGCGCCTCGACAAGAACAGCGCCCCCTATCAGTCCACCCTCGCCTTCCTCGTCCGCAAGGGCAATCCCAAGGGGATCAAGAACTGGGACGACCTCGTCCGCGAAGGCGTCGGCGTGATCACCCCGAACCCGAAGACCTCGGGCGTGGCCCGCTGGAACTTCCTCGCGGCCTGGGGCTGGGCGCTCCAGACCTTCGACGGCGACGAGGCCAAGGCGACCGACTACATCTCGAAGCTCTTCAAGAACGTCCCCGTGCTGGATTCCGGCGCCCGCGGCGCCTCGACCACCTTCATCGAGCGCGGCATCGGCGATGTCCTCATCAACTGGGAGAACGAACTCCTCCTCGCCACGAAGGAGGGCGGAGACAAGTTCGAGATCGTCGTGCCCAGCCTGAGCATTCTCGCGGAACCCACCGTCGCGCTCGTCGACAAGAACGTCGACAAGAAAGGGACGCGGGAGGTCGCGGAGGCCTACCTGAAGTACCTCTACTCCGATGAAGGCCAGAACCTCGCGGGCAAGCACTTCTTCCGCCCGAGCAATCCCGACATCCTCGCGAAGTACGCCTCCCAATACCCCGATCTGAAGCTCTTCACGATCGACGACGTCTTCGGCGGCTGGACCCCGGCCACGGAGAAGTTCTTCGCCGACGGCGGCGTCTTCGACCAGATCTACCTGAAGTGATCCCCTTTCGTTTGGCATCCCTGGTTTGGCGCCCCCCGCCGTCCCTACGGGCGGCGGGGGGATCCTTCTAACGCAGCCATCCTTCTTCTCCTACGCCACTCCCGAATCCTCTCCCATGACTTCCTCCGCGCCCACGGGGAATACCGGCTACCGCCCGATTTCTCCCGAACGCCCGCCCCGCCGCCGCATCAACCGGCGCGTCATCCCCGGATTCGGGCTGACGATGGGATTCACCCTCTCCTACCTTGGCCTCCTCGTCCTCATCCCCCTCTCGGCGGTGTTCATCCGCTCGTCCGGCATGGGACTCGAGGACTTCTGGAAAGCCATCAGCGGCCGGCAAGTCGTCGCCGCCTACAAGGTCACCTTCGGCGTCTCCTTCCTCGCCGCCCTGACCAACGCCTTCTTCGGCTTCATCGTCGCCTGGGTCCTCTCCCGGTACCAGTTTCCCGGCAAGAAGCTCGTCGACGCCATCGTCGACCTCCCCTTCGCCCTCCCCACGGCGGTGGCCGGCATCGCCCTGACCGCGCTCTACGGGCCGAACGGATGGCTCGGATCGACGATCTTCTATCCGCTCGGAATCGAGAGCGCCTATTCGAAGACCGGCATCTTCATCGCCCTCACCTTCATCGGACTTCCCTTCGTCGTCCGCACCCTCCAGCCCGTCATCGAGGTCTTCGACCGCGAAGTCGAGGAGGCCGGCGCCTCCCTCGGGGCCAGCCGGCTCCGCGTCTTCGTCACCATCATCCTCCCCACGCTGGTGCCGGCGATGCTGACCGGATTCGCCCTCGCCTTCGCCCGCGCCATCGGAGAGTACGGTTCGGTCATCTTCATCTCGGGCAACAAGCCCCTCCAGACCGAGATCGTCCCCCTCGTGATCGTGAAGGCGCTGGAGAACTACAACTACCCGCAGGCCACCGCCGTGGCCGCCGTGATGCTGGTGGCGTCCTTCGTCCTGCTCCTGATCGTCAACATCCTTCAGCGCTGGTCCGAGTCCATCGGACAGGCGAGGCATTGAGTCACGAGTCATGGGACTGCAAACCGAAAACTGAAAGCTGAAAAACTTTTCATGGCCGCCATTCTCTCCCGCGTCAGGCACGACAAGCTGCCCACCACCAACAGCGCCATCACCGAACCCTTCTGGGTGAAGGCGATCCTTTTCCTCGTCGCCTTGCTCTTCCTCGGGCTCTTCCTCGTGATGCCTCTCGTGGCGGTCTTCTACGAAGCCTTCAAAGGGGGCGTCCAGCTCTACTTCAAGACTTTCGAGGACGACAACGCCGTCGCCGCCATTTTACTGACCCTGAAGATCGCCGCGATCTCCGTTCCGCTGAACCTCGTCTTCGGCATCGCCGCCGCCTGGGTCATCACGAAATACAGCTATCGGGGCAAAAGCCTTCTCGTCACCATCCTCGACCTGCCCTTCGCCGTCTCGCCGGTGATCGCCGGCCTCATCTTCGTCCTCGTCTTCAGCAGGACGCACGGCTGGTTCGCCGAGTCCCTGGACAAATACGACCTGAAGATCATCTTCGCCGTACCCGGGATCGCCCTCGCCACCGTCTTCATCACCCTGCCCTTCATCGCGCGGGAGCTGGTGCCCCTGATGCAGGCCCAAGGCCGCGACGAGGAATACGCGGCCATCACCCTCGGAGCGGGAGGCTGGCGCACCTTCTTCACCGTCACCCTCCCGAACATCAAGTGGGGTCTCTTCTACGGTGTCGTCCTCTGCAACGCCCGCGCCATGGGCGAGTTCGGGGCCGTCGCCGTGGTCTCCGGCAACGTCAAGGGCAAGACCAGCACCATGCCGCTCTACATCGAGACGCTCTACAACGAATACGCCAGCGTCGCCGCCTTCACCCTCGCCTCCATTCTCTCGCTCCTCGCCCTGATCACCCTCGTCCTGAAAAACCTCATCGAATGGCGCGCCGCCAGATCGCGCGAGGCCTGACACGCCATCCCAAAACCCTCCACCTTCTCCTTTTCACCTCTTACCGGGGCGAAGCCCTGTCCATCATGAGCATCCGAGCCTACAACCTCCACAAGACTTTCGGCACTTTCAAGGCCCTCGACGACGTCTCCCTGAACGTCCCCCAAGGCCGACTCGTCTCTCTCCTCGGCCCTTCCGGGTCGGGGAAGACGACCGTCCTCCGAATCCTCGCCGGGCTCGAGTTTCCCGACCCCGCGAGCGGGGGCTCCGTCGAATTCCACGGAGAGAACGTCACGAATGTCCCCGCCGGCAAACGCGGCGTCGGGTTCGTCTTCCAGCACTACGCCCTCTTCAAGCACATGACGATCGCGAAGAACATCGGCTTCGGCCTGCGGGCAAAGCCGCGGCGCGAACGACCGAGCGAGGAGGCGATCAAGGCCCGCGTGAAGGAGCTGCTCGAGCTCGTCCAGCTCGACGGCCTCGGCCAGCGCTATCCCAGCGAGCTCTCCGGCGGCCAGCGCCAGCGCGTCGCCCTCGCCCGCGCCATCGCCTCGCAGCCCCGCGTGCTGCTGCTCGACGAGCCCTTCGGCGCTCTCGACGCCAAGGTCCGCAAGGACCTGCGCCGATGGCTCCGTCTTTTCCAGGAGGAGATCAAGATCACCACCGTCTTCGTCACCCACGATCAGGAGGAAGCTCTCGAGCTGGCCGACGAGGTCGTGATCATGAACAACGCCCGCATCGCCCAGGTCGGCGAACCGCAGCAAGTCTACGACCATCCCGTCTCGCCCTTCGTGATCGAGTTCCTCGGGAACGTGAACCGCTTCACCGCAGGCGTGAGCGGGCCTTCCAAGGCGAAGGCCACCGAAGGAAAGAGCGTCCTCTACGTGCGTCCCCACGACGTCGACATCCAGCCCGACGGGGAAAGCCCGCACGAGTACGCGGTGCGCTCCCGGATCCAGCACATCTTCTCGGCGGGCAACTATGCCCGGATCACGCTCGAGCGCATCGGCTACCACGAGCCCTTCGAAGCCGAAATCTCCCGCGCTCGCCTGAGCGAACTCGATCTGCGCGTCGGCTCGATCGTCTCCGTCGTCTTCCGCCACGTGCGCGTTTTCGCCGAGGACCGCTTCCGCGAGAGCAACGTGCTTGCGGACGGCCGCCTCGTCGAAGTCGGATGACGGAGACGAAGCGCGCCCTCGGGTGCTCCGTCAGGCGAGGATCTCGTGGATGACATGCCCCTCCACGTTCGTGAGCCGCCGCGCGATGCCGTTGTGCTCGAAAGTGAGCCGTTCGTGGTCGAGGCCCAGCAGGTGCAGGATCGTGGCGTTGAAGTCGTAGAGCGGGCGAGCGTTTTTCACCGCCCGCTGCCCGAGCGGATCGGTCTCGCCGTGGCTCGTGCCGGACTTCACTCCCGCCCCCGTCATCCAGCAGGTGAAGCCGTCGGGATTGTGGTCGCGCCCCTGCGATCCCTTCTGGAAAAAGGGCATGCGCCCGAACTCGGTGCACCAGACGACCAGGGTGTCCTCGAGGAGGCCGCGCTGCCTCAAGTCGCGGATCAGCGCGGCGGCGGGCTGGTCGAGGATGGGAGCATGGACGTCGTACTGCTTCCTCAGCGCGTTGTGGCCGTCCCAGTTCAGCTCGCCCCCGCTCGCGTAGGCACCGTTGAAAAGCTGGACGAACCTCACCCCGCGCTCGACGAGACGGCGGGCGAGGATGCAGTTGCGGGCGAAGGCGGCTTTGTGAGGATTCGAGACGTCGTCGGCCCCGTAGAGCTTCAGGATGTGGGCCGGCTCGTTGTCGAGATCGGCGATGCCGGGCACGCTGAGCTGCATCCTCGCGGCGAGCTCGTAGCTGGCGATGCGGGCGGCGAGCTTGCCGTCGCCGGGATTCGCCTCGAGATGGCGGGCGTTGAGCCGCTGCAGGAGCCCCCGGGCGGCACGGTCGGCGGAGCCGGAGACGCCCGGCGCGGCGAGATGGCGGACGGGACTCTTCGAGCTCATCGTCGTGCCCTGGAAGGCGGCGGGGAGGAAGCCCGGTCCCCAGTTGTTCGCCCCATTCTGCGGCACCCCGCGCGGGTCGGGAATGGCGACGTAGGAAGGCAGGTCGCGGCTTTCGCTGCCGAGGGCGTAGCTCGTCCACGCGCCGAGGCTGGGGAAACCGTCGAGGACCGAGCCGGTCGAGAGGAAGTTCTCGGCCGGACCGTGCGTGTTCGACTTGCTCGTGAGGGAGTGGACGAAGGCGATCTCGTCGGTCAGCTCGGCGAGATGGGGGATCATGTCGCTGACCCACTTCCCGGTCTTGCCGCGCGGGCGGAATTCGTATTGCGGCCGCGCGAGATTGCCCGCCGGGCCCTGGAAGGTCACGGCCGGACCGCCGGGGAGCGGCTTGTCGTCCCACTGGATGAGTTCGGGCTTGTAGTCCCAGGCTTCGAGCTGGCTCACCGCACCCGCGCAGAAGATCACGACGACCCGTTTCGCCTTCGCCGGGAAATGGGGTCGGCGCGAGGCATAGGGATCGGCTGGGTCGATCGCAGGAGCGGAGGCCGCGAGCAGCCGGTCGCCCCCCAGCAGGTTCGTCAGGGCGACTGAACCGAGAGCCGTGGCGCTGTCGGAGAGGAAACGGCGCCGGTCGAGAAGGAAACGTCCGGCGGGCGAGAGGCGTTCGGCGGGAGGGGTCATGGCAGGAACAAAAACTCGTTGCTGTTGAACAAGGCCCGCCCGAGCACGGCAAGCCCGTGCTCGGCGACGGCGGGAACGATCTCGGCGAACTCGTCGGGAGCCGGATCGCGGAGAAGGACGAGGCGGAAGGCGTGTCGGACTTGCTCCCTTGTCCCCTCTCCTGCTTCGCGCTCGATCCGCTCCGCGAAGGCCCCCGCCTGCTCCAGGGTGAAACGGCTGTTGAAGAGATTCAACGCCTGGATCGGCGTGGTCGATTCGCGCCGCCGTCCGATCCCCTGCCCCGCGTCGGGACAGTCGAAGGCGCCGAAGACGGCCTCCGGCTCGCGGCGCACCTTGTGGGCGTAGATCATGCGTCGCAGACCCTCTCCGGTCGGAGACTCGACCGGGTTGAATCCGCTCAGTCCGCCGCGCTTGTCGAAGAGGTCGTAGCCGCGTCCGTACATCTTCAGATCCAGTCGTCCGCTCACCGCGAGGAGGCTGTCGCGGATCGCCTCGGCCTCGAGCCGCCGCAACGGAAAGCGCCAGAGGAGGCGGTTTTCGGCATCCTTCTCCATTCCTTCGGGACGGACGGCGGAACTCTGCGCGTAGGTCCGCGAAAGCACGACGAGCCGATGGAGATGCCTCACCGACCATCCATAGCGGACGAGCTCCGTGGCGAGCCAGTCGAGCAGCTCGGGATGCGAGGGCGGGAGGCCGTTGTTGCCGAAGTCGTTCGAGGTCTCGACAAGCCCAGTGCCGAAATGGCCCTGCCAGATGCGGTTGACCATGACCCGGGCGGTGAGGGGATTGTCAGGGTTGGCGATCCAGTCGGCAAGGGCAAGACGGCGCTGCTGCTCCGGCGTGTCCGGACCGAGGGAGAGTCCTCCAAAGGCTGCGGGAGCGGCGGGCGCCACGATCTCCTTCGGCTGCTCGGGATCGCCGCGGAGCAGGAGCCGGATCTCGTCGGGCTCGCGGAACGTCCCGGCAAAGGCGAGACGCGAATTCTCCGTCGCCTTCGCCTTGGCTTCGAACTGGTCCCGCCGCTTCGCCCATTCGGTCCCTTCGGCCGCTTCCGCGGGAGAAAGTCCCTCGGTGCTGAAGGCTGGAAGCTCCCCCTTCCGAACCACCTCAGGATTGAAGGGCTGCCGGTCGGAGGCATCGGCGACGGTGCGCCATTCGCCGTCGACAGCGGCCAGCTCGATGCGGTAGCCGATGGCGAGGCGGTCCTGAAACTTGCCCTGGCGGTCGCGCCCCCAGACGACGCGATCGATGGCCGTTTCCTCGGGAAACTCGATCTCGACCCAGCTCCCCTCCACCGCATTCGCCATCCAGCTTCGCGAGTTGCCGTAGCGGCCGTCGTTGAGGTATTTCAAGTCGTGCCGATCGGCCACGATCGTCTCGCCGGAGGCGCTCGAGATCGCTCCCCGCGAAGCCAGGGCGAGGTTCTCCCCGCTCTCGCCGAAGACTTCGAGTTCGTCGAGACAGGGCTCGAGCCTGTTCGTGGCGAGAATGGTGAAGCGCAGGCGCTTGGCTTTGGCCGGGGCAAAGCGGTCGATGTTGCGACGCGGATCGACCATGGAACGTTCCGCGCCGGAACCTGCGAGCGGCACGAAGCCAAGGAGCCGCCGGTCGATCGCCGCGATCTCGCCGCGCAGGGCCTCGGCCTCGCGTTTCGCCGCCTCGGCTGCGGGCGTCCTCAGCTCGCGGTCGCCGTATTCGACCCCGGCGACGAAGGCCTGCATGGCGTAGTAGTCCTTCGCCGTGATCGGATCGAACTTGTGGTCGTGGCAGCGGGCGCAGCCGACGCTCAGTCCGAGGAAGGTCTGGCCGATGTTCGTCACGATCTCGTCGAGCGCATCCTGCCGCGCGAGGCGCTTCGAGGCCTCGTCCTTGCCGATCTGGCCGGGCAGCAGGACGGAGGCGGTGACGAGGAATCCGGTGGCAGCGTCCTGCCCGAAGGCGTCGCCCGCGATCTGTTCGCGGATGAAGCGGTCGTAGGGCGTGCCGGCGTTGAAGGCGTCGATGACGTAGTCCCGGTAGGGCCAGGCATGGGGACGCTCGGTGTTCACCTCGAAACCGTGCGTGTCGGCGTAGCGAACCACATCGAGCCAATGCTGCGCCCAGCGCTCGCCGTAGCGCGGCGAGGCGAGAAGACGGTCGACGACGGCGGCGCGATCGCCTTCCTCGAGGAACGCCCCGACCTCCTCCGGCGTCGGCGGCAGTCCGGTGAGGTCGAAGGTGACCCGTCGCAGCCAGGAGACCGGGTCGGCGTGTGGGGAGAATGTTAGGGAGTTTTCGGCAAGCTTCTCGGCGATGAAGAGGTCAATGGGGTTGGTTTCAGGTTTCACGTTTAAAGTTTCAGGTTGTTCCCGGGAAGGCGCTTCTGGTGAACTTGAAACCTGAAACTTGAAACCTGAAACCTCCCTCCGAACGACCGGCTTGAAGCTCCAGTGATCCCTCGGATCCTTCAGGACGACGGCATCGACGCCATCGGGCCAGACCGCGCCCTCGGCGATCCATCGCGTCAGGACCGCGACCTCCTCGGACGAAAGCCGCCCCCCTTTCGGAGGCATGATCTCGTCCTCGTTCTCCGTCGTGACAAAGTGGATGAGCGGGCTGCCCTTCGGATCGCCCGGCAGGATGTCGGGACCATGGTGGTCCCCGCCCTTCATCGCCGCAGACTTCACGTCGAGGCGGAGGCCGGACTTCCGGTTGTCGCCGCTGTGGCAATCGTAGCAGTGCGTCTCGAAGATGGGCCGCACATCGCGGACGAAATCGACGGGCGCGGCGTGCGTCGCGGCGGTCAGGGAAAGGACGGATAGCACGATCCACCGTAGCGAGGTTCGTGGGAACTTCGACGAACGTCTCTTGGAACATCGGATGGGAGAGATCCTCACGAATTTCTCTACCCTGCTGTTCTTCGTCAGGATCATCGGGATCATCGGTAGGGGGTTCCCGCCTCGTGCAGTTCCTGGATCTCCGCGTCGTCCAGCACCCGCCCGAGGACGACGAGTTCGTCGATGCGACCGCTCAACTTGCGATCCTGCTGGTCCCAGTTTCCGATCTGGGCCGGACCAAGGCGTGCGGGATGGGCCACCGCCAAACGGGTCTCCTTGTCGAAGCGGCCATTCAGGTAGAAGCGCACCGTCTTCGCCAATGAATCGTAGACCACGGCCAAGTGGACCCAGCGCCCGCGCTCCGGCAGAACGGGAGTGCGCGAGTCGGGAAAACCGTGGTGCTCGTCGGCTCCGGACGCCAGCGCATTGCCTCTCAAGGCCAATCGCATGGTGGCGTTTCCGTTGATCATCCAGTGGACTTGCCCGGGATTCTCCTCGCTCCAGCCGTCGGTGTGCAGGAGCGACTGGTAGGGTGCCCCGAGCCGATCGAGGCGCACCCAGGCGGCGAGGGTCAGTCGCGAAAAATCGCGTCCTTCGCCAAGGGCGAGCCGGAGATGGTCCCCGACCTCGACGAACTCGGCCGCGCGCGAACCGGGCCAGCGTCCCTGCACGAGACGATGGACGCCCGGGTGGCGCGAAGCCTCCTCGAAGGCGATCAGGGAGACGAGATCGGGGTCGCCCCGCAGCGCGTCGGTGACGGCACGAGCCCGAACCTCCTGCCCCGCCGCAAGCGCGGCGCTGAGCGAAGGCAGTTCGTCGGGCTGGATGAAGGCGGCGCTCCGCAGCTCGCGGGTGTCCCCTCCTCCACCGCCCATGGCGAGGGCCTCGCCCCCGCGGAGGTTCTGCGGGTCTGCCAGCTCCGGAGAACGGGCCACAACCTCCCCCTCGAAGACGTGGATCTCCGATTTGCCTCCTTGGACGACATCGACGCCGAAGCGCGTCCCGAGATCGACGGCGTCGCCATCGGGAGTCACCACGGTGAATCCCTTTGCCGGAGGCGGCACGTCGGCGGCAAGGCGACCTTTCGCGAGATGCAGACGCTGCGGCGACTCGAAGCGGAAAACGGCCGGAGCCTCGATCGCGAGCAAGGCGCCGCGGCGGGTGCGCAGCTTCACCGTGCCTTCGGCGATTTCATGCGTCTCGCCGTGCAGGGCCCCGCGGGAGGCGAGCCCCGCCACACCCGCCACCTCCTCGACGACGGCATGGGGCCGCGAACGATCCTGCCATATCCACAAAACACCCGCCGCGAGAACGACGGAGGCGGCGAGGGCCAAACGGACTTTCCAGGCCGGTCGGAAGTCGCCGCGGACGATTCGACCGGGCTCCCTCTCCCTCCCCTTCGCCATTGCCCCGAGCGAGGCGTCGAGGTCGAGCAAGCCGGCGAACTCGCCCCTCGCCTCCGGATCCGCTTCGAGAGCGGAATTGAGTTCGGCGAGCCCCTCCCGGGAAAGCGTTCCGTCGAGCCAGGCGTGGCAGAGTCGTTCGAACGCCTCGTTCATGACCATTCCTCCTTCGCGAGAGCGCGCCGGATGCAATCGAAGAGCAGTTTCCTCATCCGGTAGAGCCATTGATAGAACCCCGGTTCGGTGCGACCGCTCTCCCGCGCCAGCGTGGCGATGCGCACGCCGGGTTCGTAGGCGCGCAGGAGCAGGTCACGCTGCGCCGGGGGCGACGCCGCGATGCAGTGTTCGAGCGCCTCGCGCTGGCGGGCGAGACGCGGCTCGTGCGCCTCCGCCTCGGCCCCGAGCAGCTCGACCGTCTTCTCGCTGAGAACGAGACGGTCGCGTCCCTTGTCGCGCAGCCAGGCGAGCACCTCGTAGCGGGCCACTCCGAAGGCCCAGGCCCGGAAATCGCCGCCCTCGCGGAAGGCGTCGAATTTCTCCCACAGCACCACGGAGACTTCCTGCATGATGTCGTCCGCATCGGCGCGGGCCGGGACGAGGCGGCGGACGAAGGAGCGGATCGCCGCCTCGTTGGCGGTGAACTGGCGCAGGAAGGCGCGGTGGCGGTCTGCTTCGGTGGTGGACATGGCGAGGTTTCGCTTCCTTATCTCCGGTTTCGCGCGGGTTTTAACGGGAAAAAGATTCCCCTCCATGTCGATGACGATTTCCCATCCCCATCGACTTGGGTCAGACCGGCAGCCAAACGCTCCCTCCCCCCAAGACAGCAATGCGACAGCGCCAGCAGCCAGCAATCCCACCTCACGGCCCCGATTCCGGCCAGCCGAACTGTCGACGGATGAACTCGAAGGTCCCCTCGGCATGGATCTCGTGGCCTCCGTCGAAGAATTCGATCTCTGTGCGCTGCGGGATCTTCAGCTTGCTGTAGAGCCGGTTGACCTTGGCGTATTCGAAACCGACCCACTCGTCGATCCCCACGCCGTCGGCATGCCCGCGCTCCACCATGAAGGCGCGGGGAGCGATCATCGCCGCCATCTCGGCATGGCCGAATCTCATGCCTAGATTGAAGTTCAGCGTCTCGTATTCGGGAACGTAGAGGTAGCTGTTGCCCCATCCCGTCGTGGCGCATTTCCAGATCCACTCGTTGAAATCGCCGGAGCAGATGCTCAGCGCGTAACGAGGCTCGACGGCGGGAACCCGCATCGCCACCTTGCCGCCCCAGGAGAGACCGTAGAGGCCGATGCGCTGCGGATCGGTCCAAGGCTGCTCCGTCAGCCAGTCGAGCAGTCTCGCGTGCTGGGCGAAAATCACCGCGAACGTGGTCTGGCCGAGAGGATTCGCCTTCCGTTCCGCCAGGCGGAAGAAACGGTCCGCCGTCCGCCACGGGAAATGCGGAGCGAAGACGACGAAGCCTCGCTCGACCAACTGCACCGCATAGGCCTTGTAGGCCTGGTTCGTCGTGGGATCCTCGTTGATGACGACGGCCGGAACGCCCGTGCCGCCGTGCTGGGCCACGATGACCGGCCGCCGCTCGCCCGGCTGGATATCCTTGGGCAGCAGCAGATAGCCCCAGACGAACAAGTCCGGCTGCGCCACGTCCAGCGTCACTTCGTAGGCGCTCCAGGTCGGACGCTCGAAAAGCCTTCTCGTCCTTGGATTCAAAGGCGTGCCGTCATCGGGCAGGCGGCCATTGATCTCGTCCCTGAAGGCCTCGCGATAGGGTTCCATCGCCTCGTTCCACGCCTCCGGCGTCGTGATCGGCGTCTTGTCCCACAGATAATCCTCGCGCTCGCTCCGCGAGCGGTCGATCAGTCCTTGGAGGTGGTTCTCCAGTTCGGTCACCTGCCGCTTCTGCCGCTCCGCCACGACAGCGGGATCGGGCACTGGGATGGCCTCTTCGCCCATGGCAGCCAAGGACGGCATTCCGATGCCGAGGGCTCTCAGGAAGGCGAGCAGGGTCTCGTCCGCCATCGGCCCGATGGTGCGGTCGCTCTCCGCTCCGCCGCGTTTGTCGGAGTCGCGATAGTGGAAGTCCAATCCTTCATGGAACTTGCCTGCCAAGCGCTTCGCCCGTTCCACCTCGAAGGTCACGTCGGCAAAGACGGGCGTGACGATCCGTCCGGGCGCCGCCGAGGCGCCCAATCGGGCAGACACTCCGTCCAGAGCGGGCGGAGGTCCGTCCACGCGCGGGGCGCGGGAGTGTTCGATCACGAGCTTCCTCGGGGCGATCAGGGACGCGATTTCCGCATCGCCGAACTCCCGCAGCAATCCGAACAGATTGCGATAGACCGGCTCCGTCCAGAGTCGTTCGCGGCGGTCGAAATATCCGCTCACGAGAGCGGCGTCGATCCGCGTGTCGAGAGCGGCGGCATAGAGCGCCAGGAGCCCTCCCTCGCCCCAGCCCGCCACGCCGACCGGCAGGGGGTGGTCGGCGTTCTGTCCGACGAACCAGTCGATCGCTCCCTCGATCCTCTGGATCTCGTAGCCGATGACGTGGCGGCCGAAGGTGTAGGCCTGACGGTAGACCCACTCCCGATGCGGCTGGTTGGTGAAGCGTTCCAATTCCGCGCTTCCGGAATGCGTCGAAGCCCGATCGATCAGCGTGGGAACGATGACTTGGCAACCGTTCTCCGCCAGCCGCCTGGCGTAGGCCGGAAAGCGCTCCGTTCCCTCCGAAAGGCCGGCGACGAGGACCTCGGGCGACTGGTCGGCGTCCGGGATCGCCACGACGCGCCCGACCAAGGTTCCCTTGGGCTGGAGCAGCAACCCTTCCCCATGCACACCTTCGCAGACCGGCCATCTCACCGCGTGGACGGCGAAGGCTTCGGTTTCGACCACCGTCGCGGGGGAAGAGAGAGTGGCGACGAGTTCGAGGTCCGTCACGCTCCGACGTGGTTCCACCGCGCCGAGGATCCGGGCGAGCCGCTTCCGATTGGGCGCCACCGAGGCCATGTAGGCCTCCGGCGAAGTGAAATCGGGCTTCCAATGCTCGGCACGGCCATCGGGAGAGCGCTGGATCTCACGCTCGTAGTAGTCCGAAATCCCCGCGGCCATGCGCTCGGACAGATCCTCGTCCCCGGTCAGCAGGGCGGTGCCGGGAAGAGACTCCCCATCGGCAGCCGCGGCAGGCAGCCCTGTGGCCAGCAAGGAGAGGAGAATGGGGAGGTACGGACGCATTCGCCCCCTCGCCGAGGGAGAGCGCATCGCACCGGAGCGGCCGGTCGGAATCGGGTTTGTCTGCATGGAGTCTCGGTCCTTTCCCCTACCCAAGCCCCTTGAGCTGAAGGAGATCAAGTGACGCGATCCGGCACAGCACCGGTCTCGGGGAGATGCGGTTGGCTCAGGCCGTTTCAGCGCGGTCTTTTTGCAGCAGAGTCTCCGCCCGGGCGAGCGCCTCGTCGATGTGCGCGCAGAAATTGTCGATGCCGAGCTTGTCCACCACCCCGCTACGGTAGAGCACCCGCATCGGCTGGGGCTGAACCCCCGTCAGCAGGATGGTCGCTCCGTCCCGCCGCATCTTCTCGACGGCGAGCTCGAGAGCGTGGAGTGCCGTCGCATCGATCGCCGGGACATTTCTCATTCGGAAGACGACGATGCGCGGCGCCCTCGCCCCATGGCCGCGCAACGCCCCCTCGAGCTTCTCCGCCGCCGCGAAGAAGAGCGGCCCTTCGAAGCGGAAGAGCACCACGCCCTCCGGCACGCGCTTGCCCAGCAGGGAGTTCGGCCCCTTGGATTCCGGATCGCTCCCCGGCGTCAGCAGACGCACCGAGCTGATCTGGTCCATGCGCCGGACGAAGAGAATCACGGCGATGATGAGACCCGCCGCCACGCCGATGGTCAGATCGAAGACCACGGTCAGGGCAAAGGTCAGCGCCATGACGGTGAAATCGGAGCGGGCGCCCCGCCAGAGCTCGCCGAAGGTATCCCATTCCGCCATACGGATGGCCACCCCCATGAGGACGGCCGCGAGGGTGACGAGAGGAATGTGCCCCGCCATCGATCCCGCAACGAAGACGAAGGTGACGAGAACGAGCGAATGGACGACCCCGGAGAGCGGAGAACGCGCCCCGCCCCGGATGTTCGCGGCGGTACGCGCGATCGCTCCGGTCGCGGCAAAGCCGCCAAAGAAGGGAACGACGAGATTGGCCAGGCCTTGCCCGATGAGCTCGGCGTTCGAATCGTGTCTCGTATCGGCCATGCCGTCGGCGACGGTGGCGGAGAGGAGGCTTTCGATCGCGCCGAGGGCGGCGATGGTGAAGGCCGGTCCGGCGAGGTCGCGGACCAACTGCAGGGACACCGCGGGAAGGTGGAACCCCGGAAACCCGGAGGGGAAAGCCCCGAATCTCGATGAGATCGTCGCCACGTCCTCCCACCCCAGAACGAGGACCGAGAGAGTGCCGACGACCACGGCCGCCATGGGGGCGGGAAAACGCGAGAGGCGCCTGGGCCAGAGCAGCGCGACGGCAAGCGAGAGCGCTCCGACCACCACGACGTGCCAGCGAGCCTCGCCGAGGCGGGTCGCCGTCTCCCAGAGCAATTCGGGGAGGTGGTGGGGGCGCTCCCCGAGCTGGAGCCCCAGGAACTCGGGCAACTGCCCGGCGAAGATGATCACCGCGATCCCCGTGGTGAACCCCGCGATCACCGGATAGGGAATGTAGCGGAGCAACGCGCCGAGACGAAAGAGCCCCATCAGCACCAGCATCGCTCCCGCCATCATCGTCGCCACGAGGAGGCCCTGATAGCCGTGCAACGCCACAATTCCCGCGAGAATCGGAACAAAAGCCCCGGTGGGGCCAGCGACTTGAAAACGCGACCCCCCGCAAAGGGCCACGATCAGTCCGGCGACGATCGCCGTCCAGATCCCCTGCCCCGGATTCTCCGCGCCCGACGCGATTCCGAAACCAATGGCGAGGGGCAAGGCAATCACCCCCACCGTCACTCCGGCAGCGAGGTCGCGGCCGAGATCCGAGGAACGGTAATCCGCGAAGGCCGTCGCGGCGACGGGACGATAGCGTGCGATCCAGTCGGACACGGGCCAATGAAGCGCCTTTTCCCTGCGACGCAAGAGCAGCCCAGCCAGGAAATGGGCTCGCTCCGCAAAGAATTAAAATTTTTGCAATTTTATTAAAAAATGTTAAATTTATGCTTATGCTTTGTTTTCGTGCCTCCTCCGTCTTCTTGACCGCGTTTCTCCCCGCGCTCGCTCTCCTTCATGAGGCAAGTGCGGAGCCCAACCCGCGCCAGAGATCCTTCCGGCCGGTCGTCCCGATCAAACAGAACGTCCGCGGCGGTTTGGATCAGATGAAGAGCCAGACCGTGAAGCTCACAATTCCTCCGCCACCGATCGACGCCTCCTCCGCTGCCGTCCCCTCGCCCTCCCTGGCGGAGGACTCCGATCTCCCTGCTCCTGAAATGACAGGGGCGGATCTTCCCCCGGAGTCAAAGCCTGCCCTCTCCGGCGGGGAAACCTCCTCCGATGCCGCCGATCCCGAGGAACTGGGCGGCTCCGGCACGCCGAAATCCACGGAGCCTTCGGACGATAAAAAGCCCAAGGGCCCCACTCTCAGCCAACTGCGCAACGAGGCCCATGCGCTCGCCGGCAAAAAGCTCCGCTATGTGTTCGGTGCCGACGACCCGGACTCGGGCGGTCTCGACTGCTCCTCGACGATCCAACAGCTTCTCACCAAGATCGGCGTCGAAGGGGTGCCCCGCACCTCCTACGACCAGTACTACTGGCTGAAGCGGAAAAAGCTCCTCGACGATGTCTACGGAAAGGGCGCCTCCTCGAAACTGCTCAAGAAGCTCTCTCCCGGCGATCTCATCTTTTGGGGCGGGACGTGGAAGTCGGGCCATCGAGTCTCCCACGTGATGCTCTACATGGGATACGACCCCGCCGCCGACAAGCACTACGTCTTCGGTGCGAGAAGCAAGAACTCGACCGGCCTCACGGGCAGCGGAGTGGACATTTTCGAACTCGACACCGAAAAGGGGCGCCTCGTCGCCCACGGCAAGATCCCCGGACTGGTCTACGACTGAGAAACCACGCCCCTCCCCTCACTTCATCGGTGCGAGGAGATCGTCCAACTCCTCCTCGGAGAAGGACAGCTTCTGCGGTGCCCCTTCGAGGATGCCTTCGAACAGCGCCCGCTTCTTCTGCTGCAGCATCAGGATCTTCTCCTCGATCGTGCCCTCGGTGATCAGCTTGTAGACGAAGACCGGATTCTTCTGACCGATGCGGTAGGCACGGTCCGTGGCCTGGGCTTCCAGAGCGGGATTCCACCATGGGTCGAAGTGGATCACGGTGTCGGCCAAGGTCAGGTTCAGCCCCGTGCCGCCGGCGCGGAGGCTGATGAGGAACACCGGGGCCTTGCCCGCCTGGAAATCGTCGCAAAGCTGGCCGCGATCCTTCGACTGTCCGGTGAGGGTGAGATAGCGGATCCCCTCCTTGTCCAGGGCCTGCTCGAGAATCGACAGCATTCCGGTGAACTGGGAGAACACGAGGATGCGTCTCCCCTCCCGCACCATCGAGGGGATCCAGTCGAGGAAGAGATCCATCTTCGCCGAGGTCTTCACCTTCTGCGCCGAAGGAAGCCGCAGCAGCTGCGGATGGTTGCACACCTGCCGAAGCTTGAGCAGGGCGTCGAGGACGAGCAGCTTGCTTTTCTCCAGTCCGAAACGGGCGATCTCCTCGTGGATTTCCCGGCTCACGGCGGCCCGGACGGCTTCGTAGAGCTCGACCTGCTTCGGATGCAGCTCCACCGTGCGGACGATCTCCGTCTTCGGCGGCAGATCGTGGGCCACGAGCGTCTTGGTGCGGCGCAGCATCAGGGGAGCCACCCGCTCGGCGAGCCGCTTGCGGAGGCCCTCGTCCCTGTGCTTTTCGATCGGCGTCCGGAAGCAGCGGTTGAAGCTGTCCTCCGTCCCGAGAAAGCCGGGGGTGAGAAAGTGGAACTGCGACCAGAGCTCGCCCAGATGGTTCTCGATGGGGGTGCCGGACAGACAGAGCCGATGGCGGGCGTCGATCTTCCACGCCACCTTGGTGATCTGCGAGGACGTGTTCTTGATCGTATGGGCCTCGTCGAGGACGACGTAGTGGAACTTCTGGTTCAGCAGCTCCTCGGCATCGCGGAAGAGCACCGGGTAGGACGTGACGACGAGATCGCAATGCTGCAGGACGGAATAGTATTTCTTCCGGTTCGGCCCTTGCAGGGCCAGCACGCGCAGCGAGGGAGCGAATTTCTTCGCCTCCTTCTCCCAGTTCGGGACGACGCTTTTCGGGGCGAGGATGAGGCTGGGCAGGTCGGCCCGGCCGCTGCGCTTCTCGCAGTGGAGGTGGCAAAGGGTCTGCACCGTCTTCCCCAAGCCCATGTCGTCGGCGAGAATGCCGCCGAGCCCCTGCTCGCGGAGGAACTGGAGCCACTCGAAGCCATCCTGCTGGTAGGGACGCAAGGTCGCGAGGAACTCCTTCGACGCCTGGGGGCTGACCTTCGGCTTCAGGGCCTCGAGCTCCTCGGCCCGGCGGCGGAGCACCTCGGGAGCCTCGTCGACGATGGCCTCCTCTCCGGCATACCGCGTCAACTGCGCCGCGCGGATCGGGTGGAGACGCATCTTTCCGCTCTTGTCCACGGAATGGTGGTCGAAGAGCTCGCTCAGCAGGCCGAGAATGGTCTGGAGCTTCTTCGCCGGGATCGCGACGAAGGTGCCGCTCTCGCCCACCTGGATCGGGATCTTCCGCTCCGGCGTCGCCTGCCCCACCCCCGCCAACGAATAGCCCGAGGGCTTGCTCTCCAGATAGCGGACGAGGCAGGGCAGCAGATTGACCTTCTCGCCGCCGCTGCGGATGCCATACTCGAAGCCGAACCAGTCCACCTCATCGTCCTCGGCGTGAATCTCGCCGTAGTAGTCGAGGGGCTCCACGACCCGGAGACCGAAGCCCGGGTCCGTTGTGATCACGCAGTCGAGCGCCTCCAGCTCGGCACGGCGGTTGGCGAGGAAATCCGCCCAGAAGACCTCCTGCATGCCGCGGCGAACGGCCGAGTAGGCGTAGCACTGCCGGTATTCGGGAACGATCTCGTCCCAGGGATACAGCTCGACGAGGCGCTTCAGCCCCATCTCGCGCAGCCGGGTCTCGATCCGCGAGTCCTCGCCTTCGACTCGCGCCAGCGGCATGTTCTCCAGCACGGCGCGCGCGTCGGAATCGTCCCAGTGCAGGATGCCCGCACGCACGTCGGCGGCGAACAGGTGGATGCCGCAGCGCGTCCGGCCGAATCCGAACGAAAGATCGCGCACCGCGCCCCTCTCGACCATCGCGGCCATGAGCAGCGCGACGACATGCGCGTTGTTGCGCTCCGCCGAGCGGTCGCTGCGTCCGTCCACCCGCCAGCCGTCCTCGCTCCGCTGGACCACGATGCTGACCTCGGCCTTCCCGCCACCGCCCCTTTCGGTCACCTGCCCGAACACGCCCGCGAAACGTCCCTGGACATTCGCGGTGACGACCCGCACCGCCCCTTCGCGGAGCAAGCGTCTTCCCGCGTCGAGCGACTCCCTCGAGAATATCTCGCCGAAAAAGGGAGCGGCACTCAGATCGATCTCCCCCAGCACTCCATGATCGGAGATCGCGGAGGTATCGTAGCGGGGAGGAGAATCGGAGGCGGACGGGTTCAAAACGGAGCGGTTCGGGAGGAAAGCTCCATCATCGACAATTCATCCAAGAATTCAAGAGACACAAAGCAATTTTCCGGTCTCCCTTCACAGAGGCTGCTGGGGAACAAAGAAAACGCAGGCCCTGCAAACAAAGAGCCAGGCGGATTGCTCCGCCTGGCTCCCCAGTATTACGTCCACGACCAAACCCGGTTCGGTCGGAATCTTTATCGCTCAACGCGCTATCTCTTGCTTCAACTGAGCGACGACGCGCTGGCTGCGTTCGAAGATGCGTTCCAGTTCACTGCGCCCGGGGGCATCGTCGGGCATCGCCTCGAGCACCTCCGACAACTCCTTCCGAAGACCGTTCAAATCCGCGAGAAGCCTCAAATCGCTCTCCTCGTTCACGACCGGGTTTCCGCTGATCGAGACAGGGCGGAAGCTGCCGAGCAAACGCGGGGCGGAAGCGCCTCCATCCATCGTCACGTAGCCGCTCACCAGCACACTCTCGGACCGGGTCGCCTTGGCGCCTCCCCGGTCCAAGCGACGCTCGATCATCCCGGTCGTGCCACCCCATGCCGGCGAGATCCCCCCGACGGGAGGCAGATAGGAATCAACCCGGTCGCCTGCCCCTCCCCTCGCGCCCGCTGCGCCCGGTTGGAAGCTCGCTGGGATGATGGAGGAATCGGCCTCCAAATACGTGGCATCGATCATCGGTCCCGCAAGATCGTCGCCGTCCACGAAATCGAGCGACGAAAGGTCGCCCACTTCTTCGGCAAGGAGGAGCTGTGGAACATGGGCCGCTTCCGGCGACAGAAGCACCTGGGAATTGGCCGCGAGATCTCCGCCCACCGCGGAGCCCGTCGCGCGGTCTTTCCAATTCATGGCGGCGATCCCCCCGACGAGCAGCATCGCCGCAACCGCCGCCGCCGCGGCGAAACGTTGCCGGACAGGCCGGAATCTTCCCTCGACGATGACCGCCGCAGAACCCGCGGATCCGCTCACCGGTTCCAGAAGCCTCAGCAGAGGACGGTCCGACTCGGACTGCCACTCGTTTCTCAACCCTTCGCCAAGCAGGGACATGACCACGCGCATTTCGGCAAGCTCGCGACGGGCTTGGGGCGAATCCTGAAGCCGCGCCTCGAATTCGACGGCTTCGGCCACGCTGAGCTCACCGAGCGCGTAGGCGGTCATTTGCGGATCGTCGGGATTGACAGGTTCGCGATTCATGGGATGGGCAGGATATTCGGAATGGGAAAATCAGGAAGGATCGAGTTCCACGCCCATGAAGGAGCGGAGCCGCTTGATCCCGGTGTGGATGAGGAAGCCGACATTGCTGACACTCAGCCCGGTCACGTCGGAAATCTCCTTGTAGCTGAGGTCGCCTTGGAACTTCAGTCGGATCACTTCCCGCTGGTTTTCGGGAAGTCTTTCCAGCAGGGCCATCACTTCGGAGTGCCGCTCGCGCTCCTCCATCGCCCGCGCCGGATCGGGTGCCGAGTCGTTCAGCGATTCAAAAGCCTCCCCCGCCGACGACAGCATGGGGTTCTCCTTGCGGAGGATGTCGATGGAACGGTTTCGGCAGACCGTGTAGAGCCAGCTCTTGAGCCGCCCCTGAATCAGGGCGGGATCCTGGCGGTGCAGCTTGATGAAGGTGTCCTGCACCACGTCCCGGGCACGGTCCCAATCGCCTCCGAGCAGACCCGCCGCGTAGCCCGTGAGAGGGCCTTCGAAATCCGCCTGCGCGGATTCGACGAGTTCGCGGGGCGAAACTTCCATGATCTGGAGAGGAAGGGCGGACATGGGAGCGATCAACACCGCTTAGAACGAGCCGCCGGGAAAATTATTAGAACAATCCGAAGGAAATTAACCGCATCCGCGAAACTTCTCAACACAAGGCTTTTCCAGTTCCCCATCCAGTAAATGCGACGCAGAGGCTGGAATCGCCCCTTTGGCATCGTCCGCGCTCCATTTTTTGCAATTTTGAGATTTTGAAGTTGCGTTGGTTAACAAATCCGTAGTATTTACGAGACTTAAGGATCTCGCGATCCAGCTCTCCGACCACCCCCATATCAGAACCGCCATGGCCAAGCTGCTTGTAATCGACGACGAAGCGCCCATCCTCAGTTTGATGGGGAAATCCTGCCGCATGCAAGGGCACCGGGTCACCGAAGCCCTGAGCGGCCGCGAAGGCTTGGCCGCGCTCGACGCCGATCCGCCCGAGCTGATGATCGTGGACTTGCAGCTCGGCGACATGAACGGGCTCGAGGTGATCCGCCACAGCAACGAGCGCCACCCCGACACCAAAGTCATCATGGTGACCGGCAAGGGGAGCATCGAAACCGCTGTCGAGGCAATGCGCCTCGGAGCCTTCGACTACCTCACCAAGCCCTTCGAGCTGGCCGATCTCCAGAAGACGGTCGAACTCGCCCTGCAATCGCAAAAGGCCAAACCCTCGGCCGATGAGTCCGGGACCGTTCGCGAAATCGCCATTGCCCTGCCTACCGGAGGGATGATCGGAGACAGTCCGAAGATTCGGGAAATTCAGCGCATCGTCGAGAAGATCGCCGACAAGGATGCGCCCGTCCTCCTCGAGGGCGAATTCGGCTCGGGCAAGCAGATGGTCGCCCGCAGCATCCACAATTCCAGTTCCCGTTCCGCCGCTCCCTTCAAGGTCCTGCAATGCTCCGCGCTGCCCGAGAATCTGCTCGAGGCGGAATTGTTCGGAACTCCCGGGAGCCGGGCCGAGACTCTCTTCGCGCGCGCCGCCGGAGGCACCGTGCTCCTCGAGGAGATCCATGTTCTGCCGGTCAGGCTCCAGAGCAAGCTCGAATCCTATTTGGAGGAGATCGCCACCCTCCGCCTCCTCAACGAGCTGCCAGCCAAAATGGACGTCCGCTTCATCGCCTCCTCCGCGAAGCCGCTGCAGGAATGCGTCGAGGCAGGCGTTTTCCGGGAGGACCTCTACTACAAGATCTCCGTGATCCCCATCGAGGTCCCTCCGCTGCGAAGCCGCACCGAAGACATCGGTCTGCTGATCGCCTATTTCCTCAAGCGCCACGCCGAACGCACCGGTACCACGGCACCGGAGGTGGACAAGTACGCCATGCGTCTGCTCGAAGGCTACAGCTGGCCGGGGAACGTCGGGGAACTGGAGAACGCCCTCGAGCGGGCCTGCGCCTTTGCCGAGGCTGGCAGGATCCGTCCCATCGATCTCCCGCCGAAAGTCACCCAGAAGGTCGAGATCACCGACGAGGACGAGAAGACCACCCATCACCTGCCCATCGGCGTCAATCTCTCCGATTTCGTCAGGAAGCAAGAGAAGCTCTTCATTCGGGAAACCCTCAAATACAACGGAGGTTCCCGCGAGAAGACCGCCAGCATGCTCGGCGTC
The DNA here is from genome assembly GCA_037190325.1 of Verrucomicrobiales bacterium. Lineage (GTDB taxonomy): Bacteria > Verrucomicrobiota > Verrucomicrobiia > Verrucomicrobiales > DEV007 > Arctic95D-9. The sequence goes on from JBBCIU010000026.1 coordinate 131,862, forward strand.
AGCATTGCGACGCTCTACCGCAAGATGGGCCTGAAGCTGGAGAAGGACAAGATGTCGGTTTGACCTTCTCCCTCCCGCTTCTCACAAGCAAGGGGCCAGCAACGTCCGCTGCCAGCCGAGCAGCAAGCCTCGCTTCTCCTCCTCCGGCAGATTGGTCGCGGCGAGGCGTTCCATCGCGGTTCGGGTCGCCACCACCGTTGCTTCGATTCCCAAATCTGCGGCCACCTTATCGCGGAAGCGGCGAATGGAGTCGAATTTGGCCTCGTCGATCTCCAAGCGCGGGCCATCTCCGCGACGATGCTTCACCGGATATTCCTTGGGGTCGATATCCCGAGCCGCCAGAACGGCCTCGCGCAGGCGGCGGGCAGGAGACGGCCGCAGATAATGCGGGGGGGCGAGATCCTTCCCCGATTCGAGTCGCTCGGCCATGGCGAGGATCTCCTGGTTTCCCAGGAATTTGAACGCCGGCCGGTCCAGACGGCGGCATTCCTCGTCACGCCACCGCCAGATATGCTTCAGAAAATGCAGGCCTCTCGGCGAGAGCCTCCCCCACCCGTTCACCCGCCAGAGATCGTCCTCGGATTTCGCTTCCCTCACGAGGACCAGGTCCCGCGAGGACTGGCAGCTCTCCAAAAACCACTCGATCCTTCCCGCCTCGCGGAGGCGCTGCAGATAGCGGTCTCCCAAATCGATCAGGTAGCGCACATCGTTGTAGGCGTAGGCGAGCATCTTCTCGCTCAACGGACGCCGGCTCCAGTCCGCCTTCTGCGACTGCTTCGACAGCTTCACCGCGTATTCCTCCTCGAGCAGGTTGGCCAAGCCGAACTTGCCGGCGCCCAGAAGGCGCGCCGCCACCTGGGTGTCATGGATCGTGCGCGGCGCCCATCCGAAGGTCCCGTTGAGGAGGGAGATGTCGTAGTCGGCGCCATGCATCCAGACGACTTCGAACCGATCGACGAAGCGGATGAACTCGCCGAGTTCCTCGGTGCCGATGGCGAGAGGATCGACGATGGCGAGAGCTCCGGGAACGGAGAACTGGATGAGACAGAGCTTCGTCTCGTAGGAATGCATGCTGTCGGCCTCGGTGTCGATCGAGCACGCTTCGAAGCGTCCCGTCGCCTCCACCGTCCCGATGAAGCGCCGCAAGGCTTCGATCCCGTCGATATAGGTTTCCGACGCCGCGTCAAGAGCCATGATGCCTGCTCCGTCCATGCCGCCTTCCCTCACTGAATGCCCCGCAGGAGGAGCTCCGCGTTGGAGCGGGTCGACTTGATCGTTTTGAGAAGCACGACCATCGCCTCCGGCGCGGGACGCTGCGCCAGCTGCTTCCGCAGGGAATTGATTCGCTGGAACTCGTCGGGGTGATAGAGAAGCTCGTCCTTCCGCGTGCCGCTCTTGAGCAGATGGATCGCCGGGAAAATGCGCGATTCAGCCATCTCCCGGTCCAAGACGATCTCCATGTTGCCGGTGCCTTTGAACTCTTCGAAAATGACGTCGTCCATGCGGCTGTCGGTTTCGACGAGACACGTCGCGAGGATGGTGAGGCTCCCCCCTCCTTCGACATTCCGCGCCGCTCCAAAAAAGCGACGCGACCGTTCCAGCGCCTTCGGAGAGATGCCCCCACTGCCGATGGGTCCTCCCCCTCCGCCGCTGTTGCGCTGATGCCGCCCCCCTCCTCCCCCGCCGTTTCCGGACTGACGGGCCGAGTTGTGCGCTCTCGCGAGGCGGGTGAGGCTGTCGAGCAACACGACGACGTCGCGTCCGGTTTCCACGAGACGGCGCGCCCTGTTCAAAACCATGTCGGCCACTTCGATGTGCCGGTTCGAGGACTCGTCGAACGTGGAGCTGAAGATCGACGCATTCACCGTTTCGCGAAAATCGGTCACTTCCTCGGGGCGCTCGTCGAGCAGCAGCACGATCAGATCGACCTCGGGATTGTTCTCGTGGATCGAAACGGCGATGTTCTTCAGCAGAATCGTCTTTCCTCCCCTAGGCGGGGCAACGATCAACCCGCGTTGACCTTTGCCCAAAGGGGCGACGAGGTCGATGACACGAGGAGACAGCGCCGTCGCCCCGGCCGTCTCCAAAATAAGACGCTCCGAAGGGAACATCGCCTTCAAATCGTCGAAGCCAACCGGAGCGCGCCACTCCTCCGCCGGGACGCCCTCCACCTCGAGAACCTCGTCGACGACAAGGAACTTTTCGCGGTCGCGCGGAGCCCGGACGAGGCATTTGACTCGTTGGCCGGCCCGGAGCTCATGACGTCGGACAAAGGTCGAGGCGATGGAAACATCGTCGGCATTCGAGGCGAAGCTGAAATCCGGCCAACGGAGGAAACCGTACTGCTCGCCGCCATAGTCGAGGAAACCTTCCGCTTCCATGACCGTCCCTCTGGAGCCGTAGAAGCGGAGAATCTCGAAAACCAAATGATGCTTCGAGCGGATTCCGGCAACGCGCAAGCCCAGTTCCTGCGCGATTTCATGCAGCTCCACAAGAGGCTTGCGCTGGAAATCGTTCACATCGACCGAAGCAGGGACGCGGATCGGCGTCTCCTCGGGGAGTACCTCCTCCGCAACGGGATCGGCGGAGAGTTCAGCGGGCTCCATTGTGGCGGGGTCTGTCATAAGGTCAGCAGGGGTTCGCAGCGGGAAAGGAAGTGGTCGATCTGGATATCGAGAACATTGCGGCATCCGTCGTTCCAAATCACGATATCCGCCCGTTGGATTTTGTTTTCGATCGGCAGTTGGGATCGCAGGATCCGACGAGCCGTGGTCGCCGTGAGACCGCGAACTTCGAGAAGCCTCCGCATCTGCTCGGCTTCCGACGCGGCGACCACCGCATCAAGGTCCCGATCCATGGGGAAATCGACCTCGTAGAGCAATGGCACCTCGACCAGAAAAATCCGGACTTCTCCAGGGAGAGCGGCGGCGCGATCCTTCACCCGCTGGAGAACCAATGGGTGGAGCAACCCTTCCACCTTTCCACGGAATTCCGAATTTTCAAACAAGAGTTCGCGAAAAGCCCTCCGGCTCAATTCGCCCCCCGGGTCCGGAGTCAGGCCAAAACTCCGCGCCAACTCGCTCAACTGAGCCTCGACTTCCGGTCTTTGCGCAATTTGCCTCACCTCCTCGTCGCAGCTCAAGCCAACCGCCCTACCGGTCGGAGCGGCTTTCACGAACCCTTTGGCGAAGGAGGATTTTCCACAGGCAACCCCTCCCGTAACCGCGATCGTGAACATGGCCTTCGGAAAACGAGAAGACGTGGACCTTTCGGACCACGTCTTTCGACAATCAACTCACATCGAGTCACGCTCCCCGCCTCATTTCTATTTCTGATAGGGCACCGGTCCTGGAGCAAACGCGGCGGGAGTGGTGATCGGAGGGCGCGGCACCGGCTCGGGCAGCGGCTCGTCCGTGAGACGTCCGTTGATGGGCATACCGGCGGGATCCATCAACTGGGCGGTGACGAAGATCGTCAGGTTCCGCTTCAGGTGAAGCTCCACGCTGGAGCGGAAGAGGCGTCCCGCCACCGGGAGATCGCCGAGGATCGGGATCTTGTCTTCCACATCCTGAATGTCTTCACGGATGAGCCCCCCGAGAGCGACCGTCTGACCATCCCAGATCGTGACTTGAGTCGTCACTTTCCGGGTGTTGAACACAGGCATCTCGATTCGGTTCTCCGTCACCACTACCGGAGTGACGAATCCGAGCGCATTGACCGAGGAAGTCAGGATCGGGCTGCCGTAGTTGATGAATCCATCGAATTCGACGACTTCGGGAGCCAAGTTCAGGTCGATCGTGAACTGGTCGGCGCCAAGGACCGGATCCACTTCCAAGGTCACACCCGTGTTGCGCGTTTCGAACGCGGTAGGCGTCGCGGGAGTGACGGGGAAACCGCCGCCGGTCGAAACGCCGGTTCCGAGGCCGCCCAAGGTCGTCGTTCCGCCGAACTGGTTCGGAATTTCCGGCGGATCGTATTCGGTGGGATAGATGAATTCGCGAATCACCTCCACTTTGGCGCGTTGTCCGCTGCGGGCCATCACCGAGGGAGCCGAGAGGAGATCGACTCCTTTCTTCTGGTCGAGGGCGCGAATCATCACCTGGAACTGCGGATCGGTGAAGACACCCGCAATACCGAACACCGCCGGAGCCATGGAAGAGGCGCTACCAGAGGTTCCGGCGGCCTCGGCGATGAGCGCGTCGATCGAGTTTCCATCGATCGCCCGGGAGCCGGAACGCAATCCTGCCGTCAGGTTGTTGATGCCGACCGGGAGCTGGGTGCCCGGGTTGACGAAGCTGTAATCAAGCGGATTCCCCGCTCCGGTTTGATTGCCCACTGTTCCACCCGACCCGAAGACACGTGGAGTGGAGCCGAAGTTGAAGGGACCGAGCAACCAGTCGAAACCCAGCTCGCTATTGTCCTCTTCGCTGATTTCGACGAAACGCGAGGTGATGTAGATCTGCTTCTCGACTCCCTGCACGATAGATTCGATGTAGGCCTCGACCAACTCCATCTGGTCCTGGGTGTTGCGGACGATCAACTGCGAGGTCGATGCATTGTAGATGGCACTGGCACCACTGCCGAACGTAATCCCCGCGCTCTCGAGAATTTCCTTGGCTCCCCGTCTCGCCCCAGCGCCAGGACTGCTACCGGCAGCCGGAGCGGCGGCAAAGGGATCCGCGGCGGCCGCACCGCCGCCGCCGCCGCCCCCGGCATCGGTGGAGAGGAAGGTCGGCGGAACGACGTAGACGTTGGTGAAGAGATCGGCGTCGGGAGTGGAGATCGGCACCACTTTCACCGCGAAAGGCTCCACCTTGTACTTCAACTGAGCCAAGGACGTGGTATAGCGAAGCGCCTCGGCCAGCGGGACGTTGGAAAGGCGCAGCGTGATGCGGGTATCGCCCGCGCCGCCGATTCCGCCGGAAGCGGCCGGGGAGGCACCACCCTCGAAGCCGAAACCACCCTCCGCAGCGGGCGCAGCCGCAGGGGCCACCCCTCCACCGCCAGGGATAGCTCCCGCATCGAGAATGATGTTGATTCCCTTGCGGGCCACGTCCGTCTCATTGACATCGAGCTCCACGCTGCGCTGCTGGAGGAAGTCCAAGGCATCCTTGAGCGGCGTATCGGCGAACTCCACGCTCGGAAGCACGATGGTCTTGAGCTTCTCTTCGGTGCGGCGGATTTCCGCCGTGCCCGAATCCGTCGGAATATCCGCGATCGGACCGCTCTCGAGATTGGCCGGCACGGGGCTTTCCCATCCACGGGCGACCTCGCGCAGCATCTTGGCCCGGGTATGGTCGTAGGCCGCGTCGTAGTAGTTCATCTTGTGACGCTCGTTGTCCTCCATTCCACGCCGGGCGGCCGTGTTGTAGGGATCGTCGTTGAGCGCCTTGTTGAACTCGCGGTCGGCGCGGTCGTAGTCGCCAAGGTCGATGTAGCCCTGCGCGGTCTTGAGCGCCAACTTCACGCGGCGTACCCGCTCCAAGTGGGACGGAGTCAGCGCCGGAGAATAGTAGTCGGGATCGTTGAGACGCTCCAGGAGCCTCTTGGCGTCGATGTTGTCGGGATCGACGCTAGGCTGCAAAACATCTTCGACGAGGGCGATGGCTTCGGGATAGCGCCCTTCTTCGGCGCGCTGCGTCGCGAGGAGGACACTCGCGCGGGAGAACTGCTTGATGTAGGCGCGGCGGCGCGGTTCGGTCATCGGCGCGTCGGGAAGCAGGTCGAGCGCAGCGCGGTACTGGTCGATCGCGCCTTGATAGTCGCCGTCTGCCATCAGCTGGGACCCACGCAAGGCGGCTTCGTCGGCCTTCTTCACATTCTCCTGGAGGCGGATGACGTAGTTGGTCGCGATGCCCGGCACTCCTCCCCCGCTACCGCTGCCATAACCGCCAGGTCCTGCGATCATCGGGAACGCCGCCATGGTCACGGCGGAGGCCAACAAGCTCCCGGCGGTTTTTCCGGGGAAAATCGTCTTCAATCCTCTCATCTTCATAAAATCGTCTCGCTCAAGCGGTTTGCGTATGCCTGCGGGCTCAGCCGCAATCAAAAACAGAATATGTTCCGGCTGTCAACAGTTACTTCTTAGGAATCTGAATCGTTTGCTCGGGCTCCGAACCCGTCTGGTAAGTGATTTCGACGGAACTCTCCTCGATCTTGACGACCCGATAGCGCGTGTCCGGGTCGATCGTCAAATTGAAAGCATCGCCTTCCTTCACGAATTGCCGGAAGGCGGGGTCCAGTTCGAACTTCATCTCGGCGTAGTAGGTCGGGATGGGGGTGTCCATGTTGCGGACAAGCTCATAGGCCTCGTTCTTCGGCAGATAGGTGATCTTGACGACAGAGGCATCCACCTCGATGCCGACGTTGTTCGGTGCCCGCTTCTCCTCGAAGCCTTCGACACGGAACTGCCCATCCTTGGAGGTTTCGCCAATCCGGAGATAGAAGTTCTCGCCCCGGGGCCACTTCGTAGTGGCCAAGCGGTTGATCTGGAAACGCTCGGCATCGGGCTTGGCCGCGAAGCGCAGCGTGTAGACCTCCTGCTGGCGCGAAGCGAAGATCAGCTTCTCGGCGTAGGGCGGATGCGACTTGGGATCGATGGGGTTGGTCTTGGCTTCCCATTCCGCCAGACTGTCGAACCCATCCCTGTCGGGGTCTTGGCTGAGCACGCCGGAATTGAGGTAGTCGAGGTTGTGGGCCATAAGCCATGCGTTCGTCACCGGCGGGCGGAGGGGATCCTCGTTGGGATCGCTCATGTCGTAGAGCTTTCCACCGGCTTCGACGATGGGCACGGAGACGAAAAGCGGCAGCGCCTTCGCGGGTTCGCCCTTCACCGGATTCGTCCACGCCTGGGTCTTCTCGACGTAGGACTTCGCGATGACGGCACGAGCTTCCTCCGTTTCCGGAAGATCGTTCTTAGGCGTTGCTTCGGTCAGGACGAAATTCTCCGCGAAGCCCAACGCCCGCATCGAGAAGAGAACCGACACCCCGATCACCACGAACCCGGCCACCAATAGAATCAATTTATCCCAAGCTTTTCCGCTCATCGTCTCCCTTTCTTTTTCGTTTCCGTTTCGGCTTGCGGTTCTTCCTTCCTCAACTCATCGGCTCCGAGGAAGCGGGTAATGTCGACGACCAGAAACGCATCGAGCTTCTCCAAGCCCATGAGGACGCGGGCGTCCTGATCCGCCTTGATGAAACCCGCCTCTCTCGCCTTGGCCGCGACTTCGGAGTCGGGAGCAGTACCGTGCCCCCACTCCGCAAGCATGCCGGGACTGGCAACCTCCTTTGTCTCCGGATTCTCGTATTTCACAAAACTCCCTTGGTTCGGTCCTGCCGCCGCCTTCAAGGCCCCCTCCTGGGATTCGTTCCTCACCTTCAGCACCCGGACGATGTAGAAGAACTGACGGTCGTTTGCCAGTTCGTTGACGAGCTTTTGCAGGGTGTCGTGCGAACTGCGGATGCGGAAGCGAACGGGATACTTGTGAACCACGCCGCTGTCCTGCGCCGTCGGGCCGCCGGGCTCGCCGGGAATCGCATCCCGCTGGAATTCCGAAAGCCGCTCGACCCCGCAGGCGACGAGCTTGCGGAGAAGATGGTCGATCGCCTCGAGCTCGTAGTCGAGCACGGGCACCAAGTTGGGTGCCGGCACGGTGTTGGCGTAGATGTCGAAGCCGAGCTGGAACTCGTTCGTGGAATCGATCTCCATCCCGCCTTGGCTCGCCACACCCCGGAACTCCTCGACGCGCCTCCGCACGAGCTGCTGGAACTCCGTGTTCTGCATGGTGAGATTGAGCTCACGCGAGAAGGACTTCAACGTCCCCTCGAGCGCTTCGACAGCGCCCCTGTAGGACTCCACCTTCGCGGCGAGCGCCTCGCTGTTCTTTTTGCTCGGATAGGGAACGCGCCGCTCCAGACTCTCGATGGAGGAGACCTTCGTCCCCCAGCTGTCCATCGCCTCCCTGTATTTGCCATGGCTGGTGACCGCGTAGAAACCGCCCCCCCCGAGAGCGAGCGCGGCGACGATACCGAAAACTGTAAGCCAAACCTTGGAATTCATACTTCTCTATCAGACCCTCTCACTTGGTAAACCGTACCCTGTTCGCCTCGGGAAGCGGCAAGGTCATCTTGAACGGATAGGCGAAGCGGTCGCCGCTCGTGCCGGCATCGACCTCGACGACCTGGCTGATGTCCACTTCCTTCAGATCGAAGAAACCCTCCACGTCGCTGTCGGCATCGCCCTTGAGGCGCTTGAAATAGTCATAGACGACTTCGGATCCCTTGGAATTCTCCCGCCACAGGCCTTGGATGGAGAAGGAATCGATGATCGCCTCGGTTCTGGGCGCCGCGGACGCCGCCGTCAGGCCGGTGGCGGTGTCGTCGATGATCGGCGTCCGGTTGGAGAGCGGCTCGAGCATGGTCATGTAGAGGACGTCGTTCTCCATCTTCTGGCTGAGGTAGTTGAACACCCGCACCCAATAGACCCGATGTCGGATGGCGTCGACATAGGGCCCCTGCTGCGTGTCGATGCCCGCGATCTCGCCTTCGAGAGCCTGGATTTCCTTCCCGTATTTCGAGAGATCCGCCTCCTTCGCATTGATCTCGGCAGCCCGTTCGTTGGCGAGTTGCGCTCCTTTGGAGAAGTGGAAGCCCAAAGCCCCCAAAAGGGCGACGAGCGCCACGAGGGCAGTGATCAGGGCCGGCTTGCGGGCATTGAGCTCCCGCGCCTTCTGCACGGCCTCGGGAGCCAATTCGATGCGCAAGGGCACGTCCCCGATCTGGCCGAGGGCGCTTCCCACCAAGTCGCCGAACTGATGGGCATTCGCCGTCACCGACTCCGCCGCTCCTTTGGCAACCGTCACGTTGCGGAAGGGATTGAAATGATCGACGGGCAGATTCAGCTTCTCCGCGAAGAACTCGCGGATGAAGGGCAGGCCGGACGTGGCTCCCCCGAGGAGAACGAAGGAGGGGGCCGAACCGCCCTGCTGGCTGCGATAGAAGTTGATCGTCCGCATCACCTCCGAATGCAGACGGGTGAGGGAGTTGCGGACCACTTTCGAGATCGCCGCGATCTCGGGATCCTCGTGATCGGCGTAGGGGCCGCCCAGAGCGACGAAGCCGTCGAGGATCTTGCGATGGTCGGCCGAACCGAAGTCGGTGCCGAATTCCTTCGCGATGGCCCGGGAGAGATCGGCCCCTCCGATTTTCACGGTGCGGATGAAGAGCTTTCCGCCTTCCATGAAGATCATGTCCGTGGTCCGCGATCCGATGTCGACAAGGAGAACGGTTCCTTCCAGATCGGAGTAGTTGAACCGCAGCGCGTTGTAGAGAACCGCCGGCGACATCTCCGCGCCGTTCGACTTGAGGCCGGCACCGGCGACGAGGTTGTCCAGTTCGGTCAGTTCGTCGGATTTGATCGCGGCGAGCGCGACCTCGACCTCCACGTCCCCGGGCTCGCCCATCAACTGATAGCCCCAAACCACCTCGTTGATGGGATAGGGGACCTGCTGCTGCGCCTCGAACTCCACGATCTGGTCCACCTGGGAGCCATCGAGAGCGGGCAGGCTCGCGAATTTGATGAGCACCGGGAAGGAAGAGATGACGTAGTTCGTCTTCGCGCCTTTCACCTTCAGCGCGCCCGCGATCTCCTTGACCGCCTGCGCCGCTTGGGACGAACGCAGCCCCTCCTCGCCCGGATCGCCCGCGAAATCCCGACGCTCGATCCGCTCGAGCCGAAGGCCGCCTCCAGAAGTCTTGCTGAATACCGCCCCGGTTGCCTGCTGCGATCCGAGACTGAGGGTAAAGATACGCTCTTCCGCCATGATGTTTGATTCCTATCCTTGAAATGCCTGCTTCCCGCCCCCCTACCTCAGCGGGAGGGCTTCTCCACCTCCGCGTAGCGGTCGATCCACAGAAGGGCAAAGGGAGTTTCCGTCTTGCCGAGCACCCCGGGCTGGGCGGAGACGCTTTCCCAGAACTTGCCGCCGCTCGAACTGGTGCCGCCGACGATCACGCCGTTGTAGTAGACCTCGACCCCGACGGCCTCCACCGAAGAGGGTTGGAAGCGGCGGAAATCGCCGGTGATCTCTCCCAGCGTGGACGGTGCCACGTAGGCGACCGAAAAGGATTTCTCCTTGGCCACGATGTTGATGTGCTTGATATCACCGGTGAGGACGCGGGGCGCCCCGGTCGTATCGCGGAAGCCGACGTAGTAGCGGAAAAGGAGATCCTTCACCACGGCGTTGCGCGGACCGTCCACTTCGAACTCGATCTCGATCTCGAGCCAGTCGCGGGGATTGGGCACATTCTTCGACTTCACGTCCCCGGCTTGGAAGTTCGGAGTCTTCTGCGCTTCGTAGGCAGGCTTGCCCACCTTGACGTCCCCCATCTTCAATTGGAGCGGCTGCTGGGCTTGGAGCGAAGGCAGCGCAAGGGCGGCGACGGCAAAGGTGGCGAGAATGGGCTTGATCATGGAATTCATTTGGATTCGGGGATTTGAGACGCGCTCCGGCATCCTGACAGCGGGATACTACGACAGGGAAAAGTTCGGCGTAAAGAATCAAATCCTCTCAGGACGCACATTTTTTTCGAAATAGCCGATCGTCTCGACAATCCCCTGCTCGAAGTCCACCACGGGCTCCCACCCGAGCGTTTCGCGGGCCTTCGAGATGTCGGGCTGCCGGACCTTCGGATCGTCGACCGGAAGGGGTTCGTGCTCGATCCCCGGCACGCCGGGAATCAGCTCGAGGATGCGCTCGGCGAACTGGAGGATGGTCATTTCGCTAGGATTGCCGATGTTGACCGGCTCATGGCAAGCGCTTTGGGACAGGCGGAAGATCCCGTCGATGAGGTCGCTGACGTAGCAGAAGCTGCGGGTCTGGCTCCCGTCGCCGAAAACCGTGAGCGGTCGTCCTTCGAGAGCCTGTCCGATGAAGGCCGGCACGACCCGTCCGTCCCGCAGCCGCATCCTCGGCCCGTAGGTGTTGAAGATGCGGACGATCTTCGTGTCGACGCCATGGGCCCGATGGTAGGCCATGGCGATGGCTTCCGCGAAACGCTTGGCCTCGTCGTAGACGCCGCGCGGTCCGATGGGGTTCACGTTGCCCCAGTAGTCCTCCCTCTGCGGGTGGACGAGCGGATCCCCGTAGACCTCGGAAGTCGACGCGAGAAGGAAAACGGAGCCCTTCGCGCGCGCAAGCCCGAGTGCGTTGTGGGTACCGAGCGAACCGACTTTCAGCGTCTGGATGGGAAGCTCGAGATAGTCGAAGGGACTGGCCGGCGAGGCGAAATGAAAGATGTAGTCGACCTCTCCGGGACAATCGATGAAGCGGGTCACGTCGTGCTCGACGAAGTCGAAATCCGGATCTCCGGCATGGTGGGCGATGTTGTCGAGGGAGCCCGTGACAAGGTTGTCGATCGCGACGACGCGATGCCCCTCCGCAAGCAGCCGGTCGCCGAGATGCGATCCGAGAAAGCCCGCGCCCCCGGTAATGACCGAAACAGGCTTGCGGCGGGAGGAAAGGGATTCTGACATCGCGGATCGAACAATCTGAAGGTGGGCGGAATGCGGGGAGTTCAACGCAACTTTACGGAATGGTCAACTGAATTGCTCGATAATCCGGCGCAACCTCACCGACCCGCTTCGGAAGGGCGCTCCCCGCGCTTGAAAAGACGATCCTCGCGATGCGGCCCGCCTTTCCCTCCACTTCGCTCGCGTCGCCCCGCAAGGACAGGATCGCCTCCCTCGGAACGCCCCTGGACACGAGAAAATCCGCCAGATAGCGGGCTCGGTTGAAAGCCACCGCCCGGTTCGCCTCCAGATGCTCGCTGTCGTTGGCCGTGCCGACGATCTCCAGGCCAGTCTCCGGATCGAGTTGCAGTCGCTCGCGGACCTCCGCCAATGCCGCCTCGCGCCCCTCGTAGTTCGCCGCCGAATTCCGCTCGTAGGCGACGATGAACTCGCCTTGGGAAGGATCCGAAGGTCGCGCCGCCTCGAGGGGCCCGGCAGGGAGCTCGGTTGTCTGCGAAGCGGCTTTCGCGGCGGCGAGCGCCCGCTCCAACGCCTCGATCCGCTCCGCCCGGGCGGCAAGCTCGCGATGCGCCTCGTGCAGGCTGTCGCGGACGCGTTCGAGCTCCTGTCGGACGAGGCGGAGCTGTCGCTTCCATTCCTCGCCCCCTTCGGCCCGTGCATCCATTTTTCCGGCCCCGCCCAGGCTCCAGAGGATGAGGCAAAGCAATGGAACCTGGAGGATTCGGGGACGCATCGGCGCGAGCATGGCCGGAAGACTTCGCTTGCGGCAAGAAAAATCGCCATTCCCGACGATTCGCTTGCGGGCCCACCGTGACGGAAGGAACCTGCCGAATGGAAAACGGCCCGCAATTGACCCATCTCCGCTCCGATGGCAGCGCTGCGATGGTCGATGTCTCGGAAAAGCCCGTCGTCCGCCGCGAGGCGCTGGCGGAAGGCTTCATCGCCCTGAGTCCCGGAACGCTCTCGGCGATCCTCGAGGGAACCACCCCCAAAGGGGACGTCCTCGCCGTCGCGCGAATCGCCGGAATCCAGGCGGCGAAACGCACCGCCGATCTCATTCCCCTCTGCCATCAACTTCCCCTCACGAAAGTCGCGGTCGATTTCGCCCCCCGTCCAGACGGCCTCGCCATCGCCGCGACCGTGCGCACCGACGCGAAGACCGGGGTCGAGATGGAGGCGCTCGCCGCCGTCTCGGTCGCCGCCCTGACTGTCTACGACATGTGCAAGGCGATCGACCGAGGCATGTGCGTGGGCGGAATCCGCCTCGTGGAGAAAACCAAAGGCGGGACGCCCTGACGCGGCAACCGCTCCTCAGCCCGGCCACGCCACCGCCGTCTGGCTCGAGCTGCCGAGCCCCTCGATGCCGAGTTCGACGACGTCGCCGGCCTGGAGGAACTGCGGTGGCTTGAAGCCCATGCCCACGCCCGGGGGCGTGCCCGTGGAGACGATGTCCCCGGGCTCGAGCGTCATGAACTGGCTCAAGTAGCTCACGAGGAAGGCGATGCCGAAGATCAGCCTCGACGAAGTCCCGTTCTGCTTGGTCTCGCCGTTGACCTTGAGCCACATCGCGAGGTTCTCGGGATCGGGAATCTCGTCGGCCGTCGCGAGAAAGGGTCCGAGCGGAGCGAAGGTGTCGCAGCTCTTTCCCTTCACCCACTGCCCACCCCGTTCGAGCTGGTAGGCGCGCTCGCTGTAGTCGTTGTGCAGGACGTAGCCGGCGACATGCGAGAGGGCGTCCGCCTCCGGGACGTAGCTGGCCTTCTTCCCGATGACGAAGGCCAATTCGACTTCCCAATCGGTCTTGAGGCTGTCCTTGGGAATCACGACGGGATCGTTCGGACCGCACATCGCGCTCGTCGCCTTGAAGAAGACGATGGGCTCCTTGGGAATCTCCATGCCCGCCTCGGCGGCATGATCGGAGAAATTCAGGCCGATGCAGATCAGTTTTCCGGGACGGGCAAGGGCCGCCCCCAAGCGCTCGTCCCCGGACAGACGCGGAGCCGTCGTCCGGTTCGCCTCGAGCCAGGCGGCGAGTCGTTCGAGGTTCGCCGGATCGGCGAAAAAGTCGTGGTTCCAGTCCATCCCGAAGCCGGAAGCGTCGATGCGCGCACCGTCTTCAAGTTGCAGACCGGGTTTCTCGGAGCCCTTCGGGCCAAAGCGGAGGAGTTTCATCGCCGCGACCCTAGCGAGCACGCCGCCCGGCGTCAAACTCGGGAAAGGCGCGCTTTCGCGTTTTTTCCACCCCGCTCAGCGCTGGGACAGATTCTCGTCTCCCGCTTCCGGAACCGGCTTCCACAAGGTCTCCGAAAAATAGTCCTTGCCGAAACGGTCGGGACGCGCCGTCGTGTAGTAGATCCGCTCGTCGTCGAACAACTGCTCCGGCTGGTAGAAGGCGGACACGGAGGAAACCTCGGCAAGATCCTCCGGACCGATCTCCTTCTGCAAGGTCGTCTCGAGGAGGTACTGCCGCTCGCCCGCGCGGACGACGACCCAGGCGTGCTGCCCGATGTTTCCGTTCCATCCGATGGCGACGCGCGCCTCGAAACCGGCTCCGATGAGGAGATCGGCGAGGAGGATGGAGGTGTCCTCGCAGTCGCCCGCCGCCTCCCCCCAAGTCTCGCTGGGCATTTTCCAGACCTCGCGATCCCCCTCCCCTCCCGGGAGACGGTCCTGGTCGAGTTCGTATTGGCAATGCCCGGCGACGCGCCTCCAAAGGGAAAGGATGCGTTCCTCCGCGGAACCGCCGGCCTCGGCCCGCCGCTCCGGAGGAAGGGTGAAGCCTTCGAAAAAGTCTGGAGCGCGGCGCATTTTCCCCCTCGTCCCCACCGCCAGCACATCGAAAGGCAGATCGCAGTGGGGGCAGGAGAGAATGAGCGTACGCGAGTCGCGGTCCAGTTCGAGCGCGTGGATCACCCCGCAATGGGGGCAGCGATTGTGGAATCGCCCCCCCTGCTCGTTCGCCACGTGAAGGGAGAATTCGGGAATGCGCCGGGACATCACCGCCAGCGCGCCAAGGCCCCGCCCGGCTTTGAACACCGCCGTGTTGACCGAATCGAAATCGGGACTGGCCACGGCGGTCCATCCCGCCAGCTTGCCGAGCAGATCCTCGCGGTTGCTCGAAGTGACGAGGTTGGCGGCCAAGTACTGCGCCCCGGGAAACTGGCCCTGAAGCGCGTCGAAGACCTCGTCGAGCTCCACATCCCTCGGCCTCGGATGTCCTCCGATCCATTCCCCCAAAAATCCTTGGATCGCCTCGTCGCCACGGACTTCCCCCACGCCGGCAGAAAGCCGGAGACGATTCACTCTTGCCATCGTGTCCGAACGGAAGCCCCGCTGAAAGGCGGAATCCACCTCCGGCAGCGTCCGGAAGACACTGCCGAGGTCCACCCCGCCCGACCGCTGCAGCCCGGTCAGCAGGGCCACTCCCGCGGCCAGCGACAAGCCGCCGAAGCTGAGAATGCCTCGCACCATTCGTTCTCGAATCTGTCTGTCTGTGTTTGTGTGATGGATGCGTGGCCGCATCCGACGGTTTCGTTATGGAAATTATAAACCATCCACCTGCCGTCGCCACAGATTATTTTAAAGTCCTTGATGGGAAAAGGTAAATTTTTTAAAATCTTCCACCTTCTCCATCGCGAAAACCCGTCGCCGCTGCTCCTGTCGACCGCGGAGACGCCTCACCCTTCTCCGCCTTTCGCTTCCTTCGCATTCAGACGGGCAAGACGCTCCAAATAGGCATTCCCCTGCCCCACCTCCGGCGGAAGGGGAGGACGGTCGATCATCCCGGCGGTGCGCCGGGAGGCGGAGGCAGTCAACTCGGCAACGAGCGGAGCCTCGGGCAGGTTTCTCCAATATTTCACCGGCATCTCGGCGCGCATCGCCCCGAGCTTGAGTCGGGCGGGGTTGAAGATGCTGCGATAGTAGGTGCGCCAGAGCTCGTCGAGCGCATCGCCATCGGGTGCCGCGGAGCGCGGCATGCCCGGCGTGAAATGCAGCCTTTCACCGTCCCAGTGCGCGCACTCCCGCGGGGTGAGGATCGACCAATCCATGCCGGCGAAGCGATCGCGGAAGAAAGGCGCATTCAGCCGCACGATGCGATGCGCGGGCTCGAACCACGCGACGAAGCGCTCCCGCCCGCTCACGGGATTCCCGCCCGTTTTTCGGAAGCGGACGAAAGCGCGCATCTTGTGGACGTCGCGGCCCACTTCCTTGGCAAGGCGCCGCGCACGGATCACATCGGGATCGGTCGCCGCCGAGAGCAAGCGCCGTTCCCCACCTCGACTCAGCCGCCAGAGCATCCGATAGAGCAACGCCCATCGCTCGGGCGTGCGATGGCAGGCGACCCGTTCGGCCAGTTCGAGAAACGCCCGGGGGATGAGAAATTCGGATGCCTGGCAGGGCGCGATCGCCTCGGCCGCTTTGGCCGTTCCGAAGAGTTCCTCCTCCCCCGCAGGGGCATCGCTCCACAGCAGATCCCACGGCGGCAGGCCGGCCCGGAGACATTCCCGGGCCCGCTCGCGCCAATCCTCGTAGCAAGCCTGGACATGGACCGTCTTCATGGATCTCGCCGTGCCCGTCCCGTCGGCTCCCGACGTGCTGTCGAGGAGGACATCTCCGTCCCGAAAGCGAATTCGAGCTGCTCCGCGGGTGGCAGAAAACGCTCGCGGAGCCGCTCTCCATCGAGCCCGTGGCGTGCGGGGTGATGGTCGGCGACGATGACGAAGGGCAGGCATTTGTCGAGCGCGACACGCAGGCGGACGAGGTCGGCGAGGCGAATCCGCGACAACCGCCGGGAGGAAAGGAGACGCTCGACGTTGCGCACGCCCAGCCCCGGCACCCGCAGCAAGCGCTCGCGCGGAGCGCGATTCAGATCGATGGGAAAGACCTCGCGATGCCGCAGAGCCCACGCCAGCTTCGGATCGATGGCAAGGTCGAGGCGGCCCGTGTCCGCTCCCGACTCGGGAGTCAGCTCGCCGACCTCGAAGCCGTAGAAACGCAGCAGCCAATCGGCTTGATAGAGTCGATGCTCGCGCAAGAGCGGGGGCGCTTGCGAAGGAAGCAAGCTGGAGGAAGAGGGAATCGGGCTGAAGGCGGAGTAGTAGACGCGCCGCAAGCCCTGCCGCCGGTACAGCCCGTCCGCGCGACGGAGAAAGGCCGCGTCGTCGGAATCGTCCGCCCCCACGATCATCTGCGTGCTCTGCCCGGTCGCATAGATCTCCGGTCCCCGCTTGGAGAGACGCCCCCGGCGCTCGGAGCGCATCGCCTTCGCTTCGTCGATCCGCCTCCGGATCCCGTCCATCGCCGCCTCCGCACGACGCAGGCTCTTCTCCGGAGCAAGGCGCCGCAGGCTTTCCTCTCGCGGCAGCTCGATGTTGAGGGAAATCCGGTCGGCGTGGCGCCCGGCTTCCTCGACAAGGGAAGGAGAGGCTTCGGGAATGGTTTTGAGGTGGATGTAGCCGAGGAAGCCGTGGCGTTCCCTCAGCTCCCGGGCGACGCGGACGACCTGCTCCATCGTGTAGTCGGCATTGCGCACGATGCCGCTGCTGAGGAAAAGCCCCTCGACGAGGTTGCGCTTGTAGAAAGCGAGCGTCAGGCTCACCGCCTCCTCCACGGTGAAACGGGCCCGCGGCACATCGGAAGAGCGACGGTTCACGCAATAGTGGCAATCGTAGAGGCAGACGTTGGTGAGAAGGATCTTCAGCAGAGAGATGCAACGCCCATCGGGGGCGTAGGAATGGCAGATGCCCGCCCCACCGGCCGATCCGATCCCGCCGTCTCTCCACGAATCGCGCCGCCTGGCTCCGGAACTGGCGCAAGAGGCGTCGTATTTGGCGGCATCGGCAAGAATTTCCAGCTTTCTCTGCAAGTCCATGAATCAATTCGATAAGTCCTCACCATTAACTCAAATGAACACTTATTTCAAGAATGAAAAAGGGCGAACGGATCCCGCCCGCTTTTCATTGTTCTTCCCGACAAAACGAGCCTACGCTGACTGACCCGTCCGATGGACGATCTCCTCTTCATCCGTCAGCTCGATCTCTCCGTCCCCGTCGACGCGCTGCGGGGCTGGCACTTTCGTCCCGGCGCCTTCGAGCGCCTCACGCCCCCCTGGGAGAGGGCCATCGTCCTCGAACCCATGGAAACCCTCGCCGATGGTGCCAGGGTGGTCATCGAAGTCGGCATCGGGCCCTTCCGTCGCCGCTGGGTCGCCGAACACGAGCTGACGGCAACGGGATTCGTGGATCGCCAGATCGAAGGGCCCTTCGCCTTCTGGGAGCACGACCATCGTTTCGAGCCTCTGGACGAGGAAAAGAGCCGCCTGACCGACGTCATCCGCTATCGCCTCCCTTTCGGCCGGATCGGACGCGTTCTCGGAGCGCGTTTCGTCGCCCAAAGACTCGACCGTCTCTTCCGCTACCGCCACGCCATGACCTTGGCCATGCTCGAAGAGGCCCTGTGAAATCCGGCAGGCGAGAAAACGATCTGTGAAGCCAAACCCGAAAACCCGGGCAATTTCCCACATTCGATCTCAATTTTTTATATTTTTCCTAAATTTCTGCTTGATTATTATGAAAAAGATTGTTTTTATCACACTGTGTCCTCAAAATTCCATCGTGGCTTCTCTCTTGCCGAAGTTCTCATCACCGTCGCTGTGGTCGGCATCCTCGCCACGCTCGGCACGATCGCGACCTCGCATGTGGTCAGCAAATCCCGCGAGCAGAAGCTCTTCTCGGATACCGCCTCCCTCAATCGAAGCGTCGCCGCCTTCGTCGCTTCCGGCGGGGATCTCTCGGAGGCCAAAACCGCCGAAGAAGTCCTGTCGGTGCTGAAGCGGAGTTTCTCCAGTGCTTCCCGCATCCCGGGCTTCAGCGGCAGCAAGATCGACGAGCGTCTCTCGTTCACCCTCCAAAGCCCCGAGGAAGCCCAACGAGACGGCTGGCGCGCCTACTGGAACGCCGAGGAACAATCCTTCGTCGTCGCACCGTCCGGAGAGGAGGCAGGCATCAAGGCCTTCACCCTCGACGCCATCGCCCCCTCTCCCGGCTCCAGCGACGACACGGCGCCTCTTCTAAAACCGAACGCCCCCCTCCTGTACTCGGAGAGCAGCACCTGGATCTGGGATTACCAGGACGCCGCTCCTGGGGCGCATCCCGCCCCCTCCGACATCCCCGTGGGAGAGACTCCCAACACCGCCCCCACCCCCGCCGATCCTGCCACACCAACGACTCCCGCCACGCCTCTCGCTCCCCCGACTTTCTCGATCGCCTCGGGATCCTTTCCGATCGGGGCCTTCGATCTCCCTCTCTCCCTCTACAATCCCAACCCCGCAGGCTCTTCCGATCTCTACTACTCGGTCGATTTCGGCAACTGGCAGCTCTACACCGGGTCGATCCAGGTCGCGCCGGGAGCCATCGTCGCCGCCCAGGCTATCGCCAGGAGCGAACTCTACCGGAGCAGTCCCCGCGTGGATCAGAACTACGCGGCCCTCCCCGCGAACCTTGTTCCTCCGTTGATCATCCCGAGTCGCCCCGAATTCGGCCTCTTCACGGGTCGGGAACTCACCGTCACCCTTTCCAACCTCAATCCATCCTCCATCTCGCAGCTCGAATATCGGATCGGCGGGGATCCGTGGCAGACCTACACCGGTCCCTTTACCCTCGAACGCAGCGGCCATCCCTCCGGCGCCCTCATCCAGGCCCGCGCCGTTCCCATCGATCCCCACTACCTCGCGAGCACCGCGACGCTCAGGACGCTCGGCGTGGAGACGCCCTCCATCGCCGGCCAGTCGGCAGGCAGCTTCTCGAATCCGGCCGGGGAGCAGAACATGCTCACCAACCTCATCCCCGGAGGATCCTCCAACTACTTCGCCTGGGGCCGCGACTACCTCCTCAAAGGCGAGACGATCGATCCGCTCATCCTCGGCCAGTTGAAGCAGAGTTCGCTCAAGTTCTCGGGGCTCGGCTTCAACGAGCTCAGCAGCGGAGAGAGCTTCGAAGTGGGCTCCCTCACCTACTACAACGGCACCATCGTCGGCGGAACCGGAGCCAACTCGATCTCCTTTGCCGTCGACCTCAACTTCACGATGAACGGAGTCGCCGTGAACACCTCCTTCCACTTCGACTTCGAACTCGTCAACGTGGTCAATCAGAACAATCCTCTCGACCCCTGGGCCGACGCCGACTACGTGCGGCTCGCCACCTCGACCGCCAGCGAACTCCTCAACTTCAACGGGATCCTCTACCAGTTCCAGCTCGAATTCGGGGAAAGCACCTCCGCCGGCATTTCGCTGTTCGACGAATTCCATGTCCTCGAAGGCCGCACCGCGACCACCAAGCTCTACGGCACTCTCGTCGAAGTGGGTTCGGTGAACTTCAATCGCTGATCTCCGCCTCTTGCGCCATCGCTCCGGCGCGGCAGATTCGAGGATGCCCCCCTCCTGGAAAGCCGAGATCATCGCTCTCACCGAAGAGCCCGAGGCCCGCGCCGCGAAAATCGACGCGTCCTTCTTTCCTCCGGTGCCGGAAGAGGATCTCGCCGCATGGGAGACGGCCCGCCGCCTTGCCATCCCGGAGGAAATCCGCAGCTATCTCGCCCAGTCCGACGGACTCGAGGCGGCGCGCGGCCTGATCTGGCCGGTGCTGCCCTTCGCGCGATGGGAGCTCGTCGACGATCCCTGCGCCTCCGCCCATCCCTGGATCCGCTTCGGCGAGAGCGCGACGCACTTCTACCTGCTCTCGCTGGGGCACAGCCCGTCGGTCCACCGATACGAGCGGTTCGGCTCGGATACGGAATTCTTCGCGCCTCATTTCCGCGGCTACCTCGTGAAGGTGTTCCGGGGAGAAGCGTGATTTGCGCCTCCCCTCGCCCGGAAAAAATCTCGCATCCCGCGGGAACTTCTGCCACGATCCTCCGCCCATGAGATTCCTGACCGCCCTTTCCGCCCTTGCCCTCCTTTCCGCTTGCGCCAAAGATCCCGGGACCCCTGGCAAGCCCGAGGTCGCCCTCGTCATGAAATCGCTCGCGAACGAGTTCTTCAAGACCATGGCCGAGGGAGCCGAAGCCTACCAGAAGGAGAATGCGGACGCTTTCGACCTCGTCGTCAACGGCATCCGCAACGAAACCGATCTCGCCCAGCAGGTCGCCCTCGTCGAGCAGATGGTCGCCCGCGGCGTGGACGCGATCGTCGTCGCGCCGGCCGACTCGAAAGCGCTCGTGCCCGTCCTCAAACGCGCCCAGGACGCGGGCATCGTCGTCGTGAACATCGACAACCGCCTCGACCACGATGTCCTCGCCGAGACCGGGGCCAAGATTCCCTTCGTCGGTCCCGACAACCGCGAAGGCGCCCGCCTCGTCGGCGAAGAGCTCGCCAAACACCTCCAGCGCGGCGACAAGGTCGCCATCCTCGAGGGGGTCCCCACCGCCTTCAACGCCCAGCAGCGCCGCGCCGGTTTCGAGGAGGCCATGCAGTCCGCCGGAATCGCCGTCGCCACGGTCCAGAGCGCCTCCTGGGAGATGGAGAAAGCCAACGCCGTCACCGCCGCCATCCTCACGAGCCATCCCGGCCTCGCCGCGATCCTCGCGAGCAACGACAGCATGGCTCTCGGTGCCGCCGCCGCGGTGAAGGCAGGCGGCAAGGAAGGTCAAGTCCACATCGTCGGCTTCGACAACATCACCGCGGCGCAGGACCTCATCCGCGAAGGCCGGCTCCTCGCCACCGCCGACCAGCACGGAGGGCAGCTCGCCGTCTACGGCATCGAGGCCGCCCTCGCCATCCTCAAGGGCGAAGCCGCCCCCGAAGACCGGAAGACACCCGTCGATCTCGTGACCAAGGCGCAACTGCCATGAGTCCCTCCTCCGCCCCTCCTCGCCTCCGCCTCGGCGGAGGGCTCGGCCTCGTCGGCGTGCTCGTCGGACTCGTCCTCGCCTTCGGCCTGCTCGGGAGGAACTTCCTCTCCGCCGCCACCTTCCACCAGATCGCGAACCAGGTCCCTGCCCTCACCGTCCTCGCGGTGGGCATGACCTTCGTCATCCTCACCGCCGGGATCGACCTTTCCGTCGGCTCCGTCATGGCCTTCGCCGCGGCGATCCTCGGACTCGCCATGGCCGATGCGAAGCTCCCCCTCGTCGCGGCGCTTCCCCTTGCCATGCTCGCGGGCGGCGTCTGCGGCCTCGCCAACGGCTGGGTCTCGGTCCGCTTCGCCCTGCCCAGCTTCATCGTCACTCTAGGGATGATGCAGATCGCCCGCGGCCTCGCCTACCTCGCGACCGGTTCCCAGACCCGCTACATCGGCAAGCCGGTCGAATGGCTCGGGACGCCGCTACCGGCCATCGGCCTCTCCCCCGCCATCCTCATCGCCATCCTCCTCGTCGTCCTGGGACAGATCGTCCTGCGCCGCACCGTCTTCGGCCGATACGTCCTCGTCGTCGGGGCGAACGAAGAGGCCGCGGCCTATTCCGGCATCCGTACCCGACCCGTCCGCATCGCCGTCTTCGCGATCGCCGGAGCGCTCGCCGGACTCGCCGCCGCCTTCGACAGCTCGAAGATGGGCTCCGTCGATCCGAACGCGGGGACCGGGCTCGAACTCTCCGCCATCGCGGCCGTCGTCGTCGGCGGCACCAGTCTCATGGGAGGGCGCGGCTCCGTCCTCGGCAGCTTCCTCGGCGTCCTCATCATCGCCACGCTTGGAGCGGGGCTCGCCAACCTCGGTGCCTCCGAACCCGTGAAGCTGCTCGTCACAGGGATCGTCATCGTCGCCGCCGTGGTCGGAGACGCCTGGAGGACGGGGAAAAGCGCTTGATCGGCCCGTGCGGCGTTCTCATTCCACGGATCTTCCTCCGGCATTTCCGCGACTCGGAAATGGTCGGGGTGACTGGATTCGAACCAGCGACCTCGTCGTCCCGAACGACGCGCGCTACCAGCCTGCGCTACACCCCGAGGTTTCAGTGGCGCAGCCGTAGGGATTCGAACCCCAAACCTTCTGATCCGTAGTCAGATGCTCTATCCAGTTGAGCTACGGCTGCTTCTCTGAAAATCCACCGCAGCCCGATGTGGCCGAAGCGGGAGGGCAATGTGCTCCCATTTGCCTCTTTGACAAGGGAAAATTGCACGGTGTCCGCAAGCTCTCCTTGCCACTTGCCGGGAGGGTCGAAAAACGCGTTCTTTGCCCCATCATCCATGAGAGTCCCTCCTTCCTTTTTCGCCCTGAATCTGTCGCTCGCCGCGCTCTTCGCCTTTTTCGCCTGGTTGCAGCGAAACGACATCGACCCGGCGATCTACTACCATCCCTCGGCGATCGACTCGGCTTTGTGGTTCGCCTTCTACCTCCTCGTCGCGATCCTCTTCGTCGTGGTCTCCTTCCGCCCGCTCGCCCGCTGGCTCCTTCTCCTCGCCGCGATCGCCTGCCTCGTCGAAATGGTCCGGACGGGCCCCGGGCTCTACGACAACCTCTTCGGCGGAAAGACCTTCACCATGACCCAGACCAGCATGTCGGCGGAGGATCCCCGTGTCGAACTGTCGCGGGAATTCCTCGGAGCGGTCATCGCGCTCGCGGCCGTAGGCGCACTCGCTTGGCAGAGCAGACGCCGTGGGACGACCGGCGAGCCACGTCCTTGATAATCGCGCCGCAGCGTCCACATTGCCCGCTTCACCGATGAACTTCAGCGACCTGAGAGCGATCCTCCAGTACGTGCCGCAATTCCGCGGACGGACCTTCGTGGTCGCGCTCGACGGAGCCGTGATCGACTCGTCGGATTTTTCGAACATCCTCCTCGATCTCGCGGTGCTGCGCTCGCTGAACGTGAAGGTCGTGCTCGTGCATGGCGCAGCGGCGCAGATCGAGGCGCTGGGACGCCGGCGCGGAGTCGCCCTTTCGAACACGGACGGTACCGGGGTCACCGACGAAGGCACTCTCGAGGTCAGCATGGACGCGATCTCGCGCCTCAGCAATTCGGTGATGCAGAGCCTCACCACCGTGAAGATCAAGGCGGCCACGGCCAACGCGATCCACGCCCACCCCGCCGGGATCATCAAGGGGATCGACACCGGCTTCACCGGCACCGTGGAGCGGATCGACGCGGGCGTGCTGCAGAGCTTCCTCGACCAGGACATCCTTCCCGTGGTCCCGCCTCTGGGTTTCGACGCGGACGGACAGACCCTGCGGGTCAATTCCGACGCCGTCGCCCGCGAAGTCGCCACCGCCCTCGGGGCCTCGAAAATCCTCTTCGTCTCCCTCGACGATCCCCGTGCTCAGACCGGGGGCCGCGAACGGCAATGGGCCGCCGAAGATGTCCTCGGTTTCATCGCCGCGCAGACCGACCTTCCCGTCGGCATGGTCTCGAAGCTCCGCCAAGCCGCGCGGGCGACGCGCGACGGCGTCCCCCGCGTCCACCTCATCGGCAGCACGAACCAGGACGCCCTCCTCGCGGAGCTCTTCAGCAACGAAGGGGTCGGGGTGATGGTCTATTCCGACGCCTATCAGAAGATCCGCCCCGCGACCCATGCCGACGTGGACGAACTCTACCTGCTGATCCGCCGCGCAGTCGAGGAGGAGGAGCTGATCGAAAGGAGCCGGACCGAAATCCAGACGGCGATCCTCGACTACGTCGTCATCGAGATCGACGGAAACATCGTCGGTTGCGTCGCCGTGCATCCCGATTCCCGGGAAGGCCTCGCCGAACTGGCCTGTCTCTTCGTGAAGCATGGCCACACCGGCCAAGGCTACGGCAGCATCCTCGTGAACGCGGCCGCGGAGCGAGCCCGGCAGCTCGGCTGCCGCCAGATCTTCGCCCTCTCCACCCAAGCCGCGGGCTATCTCGAGCGCGAAGGCTTCGTCCGCACGGACGACCTCGGCCTGCTGCCCGAGGAGCGCCGCGAGAAATGGGCGAGAAACGGGAGGAACGCCGTGCTGCTGGTGAAGCGGCTAGGAGCCTGAGGCGTCCTCTTCGCCGGTGTCTTCCTGCTCTGCTTCGTCAGGCCTCACCGCACGCACGACGAACAAGGTCGTGTCGTCCCCTCCCGCCTCGCTGGTGGCCCAATCGAGGATGCGGTGAGCCACCTGCTCGGCGGACTCTCCGTTCCTTTCGGCGTCGGCGAAGCACTCGGCGATGTGCTTGTTCCACAGGCCGTCGACGACGCCGTCGGAGCATATCAGGAACCAATCGCCCTCCTCGATCGACGTGGAGGCGACTTGAGGCGTGACGAACTGGCACCCTCCTCCCACCGCCTGCTGCAGCATGTTCTTGCGCGGATGCGTGCGCGCCTCGCGCTCGTTGAGCCGTCCCGCGCGAAACTGGGCCCCCACCTGGGTGTGGTCGTAGGTGAGCTGCTTCAGCTCGCCTCCCCGGTACTGGTAGAAACGGCTGTCGCCGACATGGGCGAAGGTGACGCGGGTGCGGTAGAACAGGCCGCAGACCACCGTCGCTCCCATGCCCGTCAGTTTCGGATCCCGTTCGCCCACGCGGGTGACGTAGTCGTGAAGCGATTTCACCGCCGCCTTGAGGAGGGTCTCCGGATCGGCCGCCCCGTGAAAATCGCCCATCATCGCCGGCAGGAAGCGGCGCAGCTCGCGCACGACGAGGGCGCTGGCGACATCCCCCGCGGCGGGGCCGCCCATGCCATCGCTGACCGCGAAGATGAGCCCGTCCCCGTCGATGGAACGCTCGCCGCAGAGGTCGGCACTGTAGGCCCAGCCCATGTCCGAGGAGAAGACGGAGAGGGCATCCTGATTCCCCTCCCGGCGGGTCCCGTCCCGGGTCAGACCGCACCATTGCAGCTTGCGGCGGGCCTCGTTCCCGTCGGTGCGGTGCTTGGGGTCCTCCAGGATCTTGGCGAGTTCGAAATCGATGATGCAGAACTCGCCCATGCGGGCGTTGTAGGTGATGTTCCTGGGAAAAGGGTCGTCGTGGACGACGCCGTACTCGTCCTCCAGCATCTTGAAAAGCTCGGACGCCTTCGCCTCGCTGATGCTGCCCAAGGCGGGAGCTCCGCAGTTCGTCGTGACGATGGTGAGCGTCTCCGGTTCGCTGTCGAGGAGGCGGGGCACGATCTCGCAGCCGCGCGCCTCGAGGGCCTTCAGCACCTTCACCTCGTTCTCAAAGCGCTCTTCCTTCTCGGTGCCTCGGAAGGTTTTGTAGACTCGCCCGTCGTAGCCGACCTTGACGATGGAACGGATGCCGTCTTTGGCGATTTTCATGGGGAGAAGACCCTAGCCCCTCGCAGGCAGAGGTTCAACCCCCGGCCTCGTCTCTCTGCGATTCAATGGCAACGGTCAAGGAACGCCAGGCAGGCCTGGGAGGTCCGAAGGGAGCAGGTTCAACCCGAAAGGCTCGCGGACCTTCTGCCTCCTATCAATGCGGTCTCCAAGCAAGCGGCTTCCAGCCTGTGCCCGTATCGCGGGCCTCCTTGGCTGCGACGCCTCCCCCGGCTCAGGCGATCAGCTCCGTCACCACCCGTGCCTCGGGATTCGTGATGAGCGACTGCGGCGTGCCGCCTCGGCGATAGGTCAATTCCTTCGGATCCAGTCCAAAGAGGTGCAGCAGGGTGGCGTGGTAGTCGTAGTGGTTCACGATGCCTTCGACCGCGCTGTGTCCGAATTCGTCGGTGGCCCCGTGGATGTGTCCGGCCTTGAAGCCACCCCCGGCCACCCACATGCTGAAACCGTAGGTGTTGTGGTCGCGGCCCACCGACTTGCGGTCGCCCTTGGTCGCCCCGGCGCGGTTCTGGATCACGGGCAGACGGCCCATCTCCCCTCCCCAATGCACGATCGTCGTGTCGAGCAGCCCGCGTTGCTTCAGATCGCGCACCAGCGCCGCGGCAGGCTTGTCGACGTAGACGCAGGCCGCGGGCAGGCCCGTGAGAATGTTCGCATGGTTGTCCCAAGTCTGGTTGCCGGTGAAGACGGAGACGAAGCGCACTCCGCGCTCGACGAGGCGACGGGCGATGAGGCAGCGCGTGCCGAAATCGTCGGTCTCCTTCTCCCCGATGCCGTACATCTTCTTCGTCGCCTCGCTCTCCTGGGAAATGTCGAGCGCCTCCTTCGCCGCGACCTGCATGCGGGCGGCGAGCTCGAAGCTCTGGATGCGCGCCTCCAATTCCGTTTCGCCGGGGCGCTCGGCGAGATGGCGGCGGTTGAGGCCGTCGACGAAGCCGAGGTAGCGCTCCTGCGCGTCGCCCTTCAGCGACATGGGAGGATCGAGGTTGAGAATGCGCGGTTCCTTCGGGCGGATCACGGTACCCTGGTAGAGCGAAGGCAGCCAGCCGTTGGTGAAGTTGTCCACGCCGAGCACGGGCAGTCCGCGCGGATCGGTGAGGGCGACGTAGGCGGGCAGGTTGCGGTTTTCCGAGCCAAGGCCGTAGGTGAGCCAGCTCCCGAGGGTGGGACGTCCCGTGAGAATGGATCCGTTGTGAAGGGCGTTGATGGACTGGCCGTGGTTGTTCACCCCGGTGTGCATCGAACGGATCATCGTGATGTCGTCGGCGATGCCGGCCATGTGGGGGACCAGTTCGCTGAAATCCATCCCGCATTCGCCGTGCTTCGAGAACTTCCAGGGCGCGGCCATGACCTCGCGGCTCGCTCCGGCCGCGTCGTCGTATTTCACCTCGCCGGGGAAGTCCTTGCCGTCGAGGCGGTCGAGCTCGGGCTTCGGATCGAAAAGGTCGATGTGGCTGGGGCCGCCCTGCATGAACATCGAGATCATCGCCTTGGCCTGGCCGTAGCGGTGGTGCGCGGGCTTCGGCAGCATGTCGAACTGCTGGGCGCCTTCGCCCGAGAGGGCCGGGTTGGCGAGCAGACCCTGTTCCTTCAGCAGCGTGGCGAGGGCAATGCCGCCGAGGCCGTAGCCTCTTTCCAGAAAGTCGCGTCGGGTGAGCATGGTCAGGTGGGGGTGGGGAAAATGGTTCGCGTCTTATGAGGGCGTAGAGAAATTCGTGAGAATTTCTCCCCATCGGACTCCCGGGGCGCTGTGGTCGAGGTTCCCACGAACTTCGCTACGGCGGAGGTTACACATGGTTAATCAACATACAAAAACTCGTTCGCGCTCATCAGGGCATGTCCGAGGGCCGCAAGCCCCATGAGCCTCGGCGGGGCGTCGGCAGTCTCGGCGGGGCCGGCCGCTTTCTCGAGTTTCGCCGGCTGCACCGTGTAGTGCGCGGTCTGGAGGGTCAGGAAGGAAACGCCCGCCTCCACCTCCTCGGACGAAGGCTCGCGGCCGTAGACCAGCCGCCACGCGTGGCGCACCTGTTCCTCGGTCGGGACCTCGCCGCATTCCTTCATGAGCCGTTCACCGAAATGCTGCGCGAATTCGCGCATGCCGAGATTGTTCATCAGGAGAAGGCTCTGCGGGCTAACCGTGGTGACGGGCCGGATCTCGCAGTTCGCCGTGGTCATGTCGGGTGCATCGAAGGCGGCGAACATCTCGAGCGGCCGGGAGCGTCGGATCTGCACGTAGACGCTGCGACGGAACTCCTCGCCCTCCAGCGAGATGTATTTTCCCGTCTGGCGGCCCGCCGTATCCGTGGTGTCGATGCCCAGGACGATCTGGCCCTCTTCGGTCAGCATCACGGGAACCGGTTCGCCGCCGAATTTGGGATTCAGCTTGCCGGAGACGACGAGAAGGGCATCGCGCAGGATTTCGGCCTCGAGGCGGCGCTTGTTCTGGCGGCTGAGAAGACGGTTGTCGGGATCGACGCGCTCGCTCTCGGGATCCCGCTCGGACTTCTGCCGCCAGGTGTGGCTCGTAAGGATGAGGCGGTGCAGCGCCTTGAGGCTCCATCCTTTCTCCATGAACTCGGCGGCGAGCCAGTCGAGCAGCTCGGGATGGCTGGGCGTTTCGCCGAGATGGCCGAAATCCGTTGGCGTCCTCACCAGACCGGAGCCGAAATGGTGCATCCAGACCCGGTTGACGATGACGCGGGCGAGGAGCGGATGGCGTCCGTCGGTGAGCATCTCGCCGAAGGCAAGGCGCCGACCCGTCGTGGGGAGGCCGTCCACCTTCTCGGGCAGAGCCGTTTCCCGCCATCCCGACAAGACCACCAGATCGGAGGGCTTCACCGGGTCCTTGGGCGACTCGGGGTTGCCGCGATGGAAAAGGAAGGTCGCGGGGATGGCGCCGGGCTTGGCGGGCAACTCGGAGAAGGCATGGACGAAGTCCTCCTTCGGCTTCCTCTTCCGCACTTCGGCCGCCTGGTCCGCCATCTCCTTGAGGGTGGCGGCGTGCTTGGTCTTGTAGGTCGTGTCGTAGAGGTAGAGGGATCCGGCGCTGAGCTTCTCCACCGTGGGATGTTGCTTGAGCAGGGCGACCTGCTCGGGCGTGCGGTCCTTCGCAACGGTCCGGTAGGCTTGGCGAAGCGGCTCGCGGACGGTCTCGTCGCTCTTGGCGAGCTCCTTCTCGAGCACTTCGGTGATGAACTCCTCCTGCTTCGCGAGACGGGCTTCGTCGATCTTCTTGGCCTCCGCCTCGACCGCGGCGGCTTCGGCCTTCTGCTCCTTGGTCTGGAGAGAGACGAGACGACGGGCGGGCTGACGCCAGTTCGCCGGATCGAAGCCGGGTTCGAAAACGGCGCGCAACTCGTAGAAGTCGGCCTGGGTGATGGGATCGTAGCGGTGATCGTGGCATTCGGCGCACTGGATCGTCAGACCGTAGAGGCTGTTGGCGACGATCTTGACCGTGTCGGTGATGGTCGCGTTGCGGGCGAGCAGCGTGTTCTCCGTCGCCGTGCCGTCAGGGGCCATGCGGAGGAAACCGGTCGCGGCGAGAAGCTCGGCGTAGCGCCCCTTCTCCGCCTCGGTCGGCGAATCGGCATGGAGACCGAGCTTGGCGGCGATCTCGTCACCGGCGAGCTGCTCCCTCACGAACTCGTCGAAGGGTTTGTCGGCATTCAGGGCAGCGATGACGTAGTCCCGGTAGCGCCAAGCGTGGGGACGCTCCATGTCCCGCTCGTTGAACCCGTCGGAATCGGCGTAGCCCGCGACGTCGAGCCAGTGCCGCCCCCAGCGCTCGCCGTAGGCGGGGGAATCGAGATAGCGGTCGACGAGCGCGGCCCACTCCGCATCGGTGAAGGGAGAGCCGGATTCGCTGAAGGCGGCTGTCGCGGTCTCCATCGCGCTCGGTGGCAGGCCGACGAGATCGAAGGCGAGGCGGCGGCGGAGCGTGGCGGCATCGGCCTCTTCGGAGAAGGAAAGCCCCTTCTCCTCCAGCTTCGCCCGGACAAAGGCATCGATGGCATTGCGCTCCTTCGGGTCGGCCTTCGCCGGCACGGCCGGGCGCGCAATGGGCTGAAGCGACCACCACGCGCGCTCCTCCTCGGTGAACAGGGGCTCCGAGCCCAAGGTCTCGGGCTCCGGACGCAGCGTCGGCGCGCCGGCGAGCAGCCATTGCTCGATGGTGGCGATATCGGCGTCGGACAGCTTCGGCTTCTCCTTCGGCATCTCGCCGCTCTTGAGCACCTCGAGAAGATGGCTCTCGGCCGGTTTGCCAGCCACGATGGAGGGGCCGGAGTCCCCGCCTTTCGCAAGGAAGCGCGCCAAACGCACGTCGAGCCCCCCCTTCATCTCCCCATCCTCCCCATGGCAATGGAAGCAATGCGCCTTCAGGATGGGGCGCACATCCTTTTCGAAGACAGGGGACTCGACCGCAAGCACCGCCGCCGGAAGGACGGCGGGGAGCACGGACGCAAGGCGGGCGATTCGGGGCGTCATCGTATCGTATACAAAGCCATCCTAACCCCAAATCGCGATGGGGAAAGGACGGGTTGACGTGAGGGGAGGTTGCGAAGGCGGTGCGGGCGTGGTTTGATCCGTCCATGGCACTCCCCTACCCGACGCTCATCCCCGGACTCCGCAGTCCGCACGACCGGATCGGTGGCCTCGTCTATTTCGGCCGCATGATCGACAAGATCCGCCTCTTCGCGGAGGGCAAGCTCCCGGAGGGATGGCACGCCGCCCGCGGCACGAACATGGCGGGCAGCTTCGACGAGCGCTGCTGCCGTTTCCTCGGCGTCGAATACGCCGCGATCGAAGCCGAAACCCTGAAGAGCGACAAGAGCGACGGAGAACTGCTCGAATGGGCTTTTGCGACCGGCCGTCGCCCCAGCGAGGAGGAAATCGAAGTCTGGAACGGCTTCATGACGAAGCGAGGCTGGCGCGACGCGGCGACCGAGCGGCTCCACTTCCGCCTCGGCGAACTTGGCCTGCCTCCCGGCACCGTCGAGACGATGTTCGACTTCATCGACCTCGACGAGGGACGCTTGACTCCGTAGATGCTTCTCAGGCGAAACCCTTCGCCTTCTCAGACCCGATCGAACTCTCGGGGGAGTCCTGCCGTCTCAGAATTCGCCGCCCTCCGTTTCAGGAACCCGCTGCGGGGCGGGGATCTCGCCGAGCTTTCCGTCGAGGATGCTCCGCCATCCTTCCCCGAAGATGGCGGGATCCGTCTTCACGGAGACGTTGCGGCGGAAGGCGGCGTACTCCTCCTCGGTGAAGTTCTCGGGATCGGGTCCGGGAGGGGCCGTGTCGAGACCGAGCCCCTCGAGCTCGAGCATTCCCGGCGCCCCGCGGCCGTCCCACAGGGGAGCCAGCAGAGTCGTCGTGAGATCGCGCTCGATGTGGAGCGTCCAGGAATTCTGGGTTTCTGCCGGCGAATATTCGTCGAAGGGCGCGCCCATCTGCGAAATGAGATCGTACTTCGTGTAGTCGGCTCCGCCGATGCGGTCGGGCAGGACGCGGAGCGGAATGCCGGGCCCCTTGACCTCCGTGGCAAGGAATCCGAAGACCAGCTTCTCGTCGCGGCGGAAGACAGGAGCCCCGAGGGTGCTCACAGGAGCGGCCTCCGACCACGCGTCGCCGCCGATCGAAAGGCGCACGAGCCCCCCTTCGGAGAAGCCGGCCAGGAAGACCAGCCCGGGCTGGAGGAGGGGAAGCACCGTCGATTCACCGGCGACGAGGAGGCGGAAGTTCACCGGTTCGGGGCGCGAGTAGAGCCGGACCCGAGCCCCTGCCTTGCCGCTCGTGAGTTCCCGGAAGGAAGGCTCGGCGAAGGGATAGCCGCCCGTGTAGGCATCGCCTTGCAGGAAAAGCTGGAAATCGGCGGTGGAATTTCCCGCCGCATCCTCGCCTACGGCAAGGAGAGCGGCGGGGAAGAATTTCTCCGCCTTGGCCTCTGCCGCAGGCCAGCGGCTTTCCGGCAGGATCGCGACGGTCTCCTCGTAGGCCTCGATCATCACCTCCTCGCCGGAATCGGGATCCTCGCCCGGCCCGCGTTTGAGCAGGCGTGGAAGGGCGGGGAGCTGCTCGCCACCCTCCGCCGCGATCCAGACGGGGGCCGCGCCGGTGTCGATCCATCGGTCCCTCTCCTCCTCGCTGAGATAGAAGCGCCGCCCGCCCGCCTCGACGAAGCCGACCACGGCCACCTTCGTCGGCCCCGCGACCCCACCCGTCGCCGCGCTTCCCGCGTTCGGAGCGGCCACGGCACGGTAGCCTTGGGGAACCGTCATCGTCACGGCCCCGGGATAGCTCTTCAGATCGTCCTGCCAAGGCTCCAGGGCGAAGCTTTGGGTGATCGCCAGAAAAACGGCGGCGGCGAGGCCAAGGGAAAATCTCATGTGCATGGAATCTCCATTTAGCTTCGGAACCACCCGATCCGCCAGCGGAAAATGGTGCCGTTCACTTCATCTCGCCGCGCCACTTCGACCAAGCCACCCCTCCGATCTCATGCAGGGCCGTCGAGACAAGATCGAGATTGAAAGTCCTGGGAATCAGGCTGCCGGGCCGATAGGGATCGTAGGTTCCGGGCTCCGGCCAGATCAGGAAATCCACCGGAGCGAGGACGGGATCGAGCCCGGCGGCGCGGAAAAGGCCTGCGGCACGCGGCATGTGGAGAGCGGAAGTGACCAGCAGAAACGGCTCTTCGCCGAGGAAAGGCTTCAAATACCGCGGATGATCCTTCGTATCGCGGGACTCGGTCTCCTCGACGATGCGGGCGGAGGGCACGCCGAGGCGCTCGGCCACGGCGCGCATCGCCGCGGTCTCGGTCGGATGCCCGGTGACGACGAACTCCGCCCCGGGGAAATGCCGCCATAGATCGACCGCCCCCACCACGCGGGCGAAGGCGGCCCTCGAGAGACGGGACAGAGGCGGCTTGCCCGGCGCATCGAGCTGTCCACCCGCAAGCACGACGATGCGGGCGGGACGCTCCGCCACGATGGGAACGCCGTCGCGCTCCTCCAGCGGAGGATGGACCGACTCGAGCCTCAAGACGAGACGGTGCGCCACCGGGTCGATGCTCGCGAGAAAGAGGAGAACCCATCCGGACCAAACGAGGAAGACGCCGCCATCGCCGAGGAAGCCGCGCCATTTCGCCCGCGTCGGACTCGGCGGCCGGCGCGGTCGCCGACTCGCCCAGCCGACCAGAACGATCCCGAGCAGCACCAGTTCCAGCGTGAACACGACCGGATTCAGGTAGATCGAGAGCAGCTTCTTGATTGAGAACCAGACATCCATCGCCGCCAACACCGCAAGGCCGCGGGAGCTTTCCACAAGGGAGGGATCGCGTAAAGAAGGGCTTTTGACAGAGTCGGTATCGTGCGTTTCCGTTTCCTTTCCGCGAAACTCGCGAATCCCATCTGCCATGAGCGACACTCCCGACACTCTCCCCTCTTCCGACGCGACACGACGTTCCTTCGTCAAAGCCGCTGGAGCCGCCGCCGCGGCGACCGCTGCCGTCGGATTTCCCTCCATCACCCTTGGCGCGCCGAACGACAAGAAACTGAAGATCGGCGTGGTCGGCACGGGCGGACGCGGAGGTGGCGCGATGCTGAATGCACTGGCCGCCGACGACAAGGTCGAGCTCTGGGCCATGGGGGACCTCTACCTCGCCGAGGCGGAGAAGAAGCTGGAGATGGTGCGCAAGAACTCCATTTCCAACGGCAAGCTCTCCGACGGCCTCGACAGCCGCGTCTTCGGGGGGATCGACTCCTACAGGAAGGTGCTCGACTCCGGCGTGGACGTGATCCTGCTCACCGCCCCTCCGGCATTCCGCCCCACCCATTTCAAGGCCGCGATCGAGGCCGGCGTCCACGCCTTCGCCGAGAAGCCCTGCGCCACCGACATCGCCGGGGTGAAGGACTTCCTCGCCTCCGCCCAGCTCGCCGCCGACAAGAATCTCTCCATCCTCAGCGGCTTCTGCTACCGCTTCAGCGAGCAGGGCCGGGCTCTCTTCGAGCGCCTCCACGACGGGGCCATCGGCGACATCCTCAGTATCCACTCGATCTACAACGCCGGTCCGGTCAAGGCCATGCCCGACCGCTCCAGCCGTCCCGACGGGATGAGCGACACCGAATGGCAGCTCGCCAACTGGTACAACTTCCCCTGGCTCAGCGGCGACGGCATCGTCGAGCAGGGCTGCCACAACGTGGACCGCATCGCCTGGGCCTTCAAGGACGCCGACCCCGTCGCCGCCTTCGGCACCGGCGGCCGCACCCGGCCGAACAACGAGGGCACGATCTACGACCACTTCAGCATCACCTACGAGTACGAGAACAACGTCCACGCCCACGTCGAGTGGCGGCAGTATCTCGACTCCTACAACTTCACAGGCGACACCTACTACGGCACCAAGGGCGTCGCAAAGTTCGGGACGAGTTCGGCCGAGATCCTCGGCGAGACCAACTGGACCTGGCGCAAGCCCCGCACCCCGAAGAGCATGTACGACCTCGAGCACGAGGAGTTCTTCGCCGCGATCCGCTCGGGCGAGCGCCACGACTCCGCCGCCTTGCTCGGCCACTCCACGACGATGGCCATCCTCGGACGCACCGCCTGCTACTCGGGCAAGCGCATCACCTGGCAGGACATGTGGAACGCCCAGCAGAAGCTCGTCCCCGACGTGATCGACCTGAGCGCCCCCATGCCCATCGCCCCGCTGCGCATCCCCGGCGTGCCGGAGACGCAGGACACCGTCTTCCCCGAAGACACGCAGAAGGCCTGATTGGAACCAGGAGACGGCGGCAAAAGGGAGCACGCACTCTTTGTGCTCAGCTCCCTGCCTCCGCCGAGGCATGGGCAGGAACGTCCGCGTTCCCCTCCTTCCTGCTTCGGCCGGGGGGACCACCTCCTGTCGCCTCACGGCACCGGCTGCGCCCGTAGCGGTGCAGGCGCCGCTCCGTCGCTCTCTCCACCGCCTTCCTCGAACAGCCTCGCCGCCTCCACTCCCGGTTCGGACTCGGGATCCATCGCGACCACCTTGCGGAGCGTCGCCGCGGAGGTTTCGGCCTGGCCGGCCCGACGCTCGAACCCGGCGCGGTAGATCAAGGCCGCCTGAAGCACCCGTCCCTCGAGCCCCAGTTCCTCGATGTGCCGGTCCGTCCGCGCGATCGCCTCGGCCCATTTGCCCTCGCGACCGAGCGCCTGGATCTCCTGCTCGAAATCGGCTTCGGCGATGAGCTTCCGGAAGGGGGTGGCAAGCTTCAAGGAATCGGCCGGATCGGCGGCGAGGACCGACTCCATCTCCGCCCGATAGAACCGGGCGATCAACGCATCCGGCACGTCGGGAATGGCGCGTCGCAATCCTTCCGCCTTCTCTTCGCCGGAGAGGGATTCCGCCGCCTGCGCCGCCGCGAGATTCTCCTCGTGCGCCTTCGCGATCTCGAGAAGCTGCCCCGCATACTCTTCCGCCGAAACCGGCTGATAGCCGTTCAGTCCGAAAGGCCGGCCCTCCGCGTCGGTCAGCACCACCGTGGGAAATCCCCTTACCCGGTAGGCATCGCGCAGCAGCGCCTTCTGCAGGGCCTCTTCGCGCGGAAGACGGTTGTCCTTCGGAAACTCCAGCTTCAGCAGGGTGAACTCCCCTGAAACCGCTTCGATGAAGGCGGGCTGCCCGAGGATGTCGTCGTAGAACTTCTCGCAGATCTCGATCCAGTCCGTGCCGGTGAAGACGATCAGGAGGCGCTTGCCCTCCGCCTTCGCTTCGGCGCGGGCCGTGGAATAGTCGCGGTGCCAGATTCCGACCGCCTCTGCCCGCGGAGCCGCTCCGACCAATGCGAGAAGGACAAGAGGAAAGAGAACGGGGGCCAGACAGGTGCGCTTCATGAAAATTGTCGGAGAAAAGGGAAACCAGTGAGTTCTTGTCGCCGGGGACGTTTCCGGCGACACGCCGGGAGACGTTTTTTTGCGGCCGTGGTTGCGCCCTTGCCGCGTTCGCCGCCCGACCCGACTACACTACCCGTCCGCGTCCCGATATCAAATGAAGCGATTTCCAGCTCTTCTCGCGCTCGCCCTCCTTGTCCTCGGAACCACCCGCGCCCAGGACGATCCGGTCCTCGCCCAAGGGCAACTCGTCTACCAGAGCTGCGTCGCCTGCCACGGCCCCGACGGCAAGGGCGTGAAGGCCGGCGATCTTCTCATGGCCCCTTCTCTCCATGAATCTCCTTTCGTGAAGGGCAACCATCCCGGGCTGCTCGCCGCCATCGTCCTCAAAGGCATCCACAAGGCCGACAACCAGTACGTCCAGGCCATGCTCGCCCTCGAGGCCGTCCTCGACGACCAGAAAGCCGCCGCCCTCGTCGCCTACGTCACGCAGGAATTCGGCGGAAAGCGCCGGACCTTCGCCCCGGCCGAGGCCGCCGCCGTCCGCAAGGAGCACGAGAAACGCACCAGCCCGTGGAAACGCGGGGAGATCGAGGCCATGCTCGCCGAAGCCTCCGCTCCTCCCCTGCTCGCGAACCTGCGCTACGCCGTGCACCACGGCGAATGGAAGAAGCTGCCAGACTTTTCGACGCTGACGCCCGCCGCCACCGGCACCTTGGAGAAGGGCCTCCTCACCCTCGAACCGGCCAGCGACCACAAGCACGGCTTCGGCATGGTCTTCGACGCGGACCTCGTCCTCCCCGATACCGGCGACTACTACTTCTCCCTCACCTCCGACGATGGTTCCGCCCTGATCATCGACGGCGAGACCGTCGTCGGCAACGACGGCATCCATCCCGCCAAGACTGCCAGCATGAAGGAGACCCTGCAGGCCGGCCACCACACGCTGCAGGTCAAGTACTTCGACGGCGGCGGGCAGCGCTCCCTCGCGCTCCAGGTGAAGGGCCCGGGCAAGTTCGGAACGCGCTGGCTCTCCGTCGAGCGGGACGAGGCAAGCAAGGCCGCCCAGAGCTTCGATCCCATCCCGCTCAGTGCCCGGAATCCCGGCGAGGCCGTCCTGCACCGGGCCTTCCTTCCCGACGCGAAGCCCCGCGCCATCGGCGTCGGCTATCCCGGCGCGGTCAACCTCGTCTGGGACGCCGACGTGCTGAACCTCGCCTACGTCTACCGGGGCGAGTTCATGGACGCCGCCCCGCACTGGAACAACCGCGGCTCCGGCAGCACCCCGCTCGGACAGGACCGCGTCAAGACCGCCCACGGCCTCCCCTTCCAGATCCTCGAAAGCCCCGACGAGGCCTGGCAGCCCTTCTCCGAGACGGAGGTGAAATACGAACGCGACACCGAAGCCCCGGAGAAGGAGATCGCCCTCGCCGTGCGCCATCCCGACTACCGGTTCCGCGGCTACCGCCTCGACGCGAAGCGCTTCCCCACCTTCCGCTACGACTACCGGAAACTCTCCGTCGCCGACGCCTTCGTCCCCGCCGAGATCGACGGCGTCACGTCCCTCGTCCGAACCGTCCGGATCGAAGGCGAGCCTGACGAACACACCTACTTCCGCATCGCCGAAACCGGACCGCAGACCCTCGCCGACGGCTGGCTCGACGTCGGAAGCGGCCTGAAGGTGAAAATCGAAGGCCCCGCCCCCCTCGTCCGCGAGTCGGAAGGAAAAACCGAAACCCTCGTCCCTGTGGCTGCCGGGACGACCCTGACCTTGATCTATCGCTGGAACGCGCCGCTGCCCTCACCGGAAATCCGAAACTTGGAACTTGGAACTCGACCATGACCCGCCTCGTCTTTCTTCCGATTCTTCTCCTCGCGATCTCCCTCCACGCCGAAGCGCCGAAGGAGTCCGACTACTACCGCATCGTCCCCATTCCCCCCCCCGAAGGGGCGGTGATCGAGGGCGGGGCCATCGAGCTGCTGCCACACGGGCGGGTCGCCGTCTGCACGAGGCGGGGAGAGATCTGGATCGCCGAGGGTGCCGACAGCCATCCTGACAAGCCCGCCAAATGGACCCTTTTCGCCGAAGGCCTCCACGAGCCCCTCGGCCTCGCCTGGCGCGACGGATGGCTCTACACGGTGCAGCGCCCCGAGGTGACCCGCCTCCTCGACGAGGACGGCGACGGCCGTGCCGATGTCTTCGAGACCGTCAGCGACGGATGGGGAATCAAGGGCGACTACCACGAATACACCTTCGGCTCGCGCTTCGACCCCCAGGGCAACCTGTGGTGCGCCCTCTGCCTCACCGGCTCCTTCACCGCCGAGTCGCTCTACCGCGGCTGGGTCCTGCGCGTCTCCCACGACGGCAGGATCCTACCCACCGCGAGCGGAGTGCGATCCCCTGGCGGCGTCGGCTTCAACGCGGCGGGCGACGTCTTCTACACCGACAACCAGGGCGCATGGAACGGGTCCAGCTCGCTGAAATGGATCCGACCCGGCTCCTTCCAAGGCAATCCCAACGGAAACCTCTTCTACGACTTCGCCGGAGGCGCGGCCGGCGAACGCCCCCAAAACCCGCCGTTCACGGAGGAGGGCAGCCGCATCGTGAAGGAGCGGGAGAACATCCCGCAGCTCGTCCCCCCCGCCGTCGTCATGCCTCATCAGAGAGTCGGCAACTCGCCCACCGGGATCGAGGCGGACCTGAGCGACGGCAAGTTCGGCCCCTTCGCGGGCCAGGTCTTCGTCGGCGAGCAGACTCATTCGAAGATCCACCGAATCTTTCTCGAAAAGGTCAACGGCATCTACCAAGGCGC
Source organism: Verrucomicrobiales bacterium (assembly GCA_037190325.1). Classification (GTDB taxonomy): domain Bacteria; phylum Verrucomicrobiota; class Verrucomicrobiia; order Verrucomicrobiales; family DEV007; genus Arctic95D-9. Next base: position 170,279 of record JBBCIU010000026.1, read on the forward strand.
GATGTTCCCCTTCCTCCAGGGCTTCTCCTCGGGCAACATCTCGGTGCGGATCTCGCCCGAAGGCCAGCTCTACACGAGCGGATCGAACCGCGGCTGGGGTGCCCGCGGCGGCCTGCCTTTCCACTTCGACCGCGTCGACTGGACCGGCAAGGTTCCCTTCGAGATCCACGAGATGCGCGTCCTGCCCGACGGCTTCGAGCTGACCTTCACCCAGGCCGTCGACAAGGCCAGCGCCGTGGACACCTCCTTCGCGATGGAGGCCTACACCTACATCTATCAGAAAGCCTACGGCAGCCCCGAAGTCGATCCGGTGGTCCCCAAAGTGACGGTGGCCTCGGTCGCGGAGGACGGCCGCAGCCTGAAGCTCAAGGTCGATCCCATGACGAAAGGCCACGTCCACGAGCTGCACAGCGCGGGGCTGAAGGCCGCCGAAGGCGGGCACGGCCTGCTGCACCCGCAGGCCTACTACACGCTGAACGAGATCCCGGCTCCTTGAGGCCACGGACCGCCCTGAAAGGTGGAAAAGCAGCGCTGTCGCCGCGGTCATCGACCGCGGATCGGACGTTTCTTCGACGCTCGACCGAGGTCGACGACCTCGGCCACAAGGCCAGCGCCGGACGGTCTTCCGTGTTTTCGAACGCTTCAATCCGGCTCAGATTGATACGATTGGGACCACGAATGGACCACCGATGAACACGAATCGCTCATGCGGCAACGATGGTTGGAGTCGCGCTCATCGGTGGTCCATTCGTGGTCGAATCCCTCCTCACAAACCCGCCATCCATTCCGCTACGGCTCCGCTTGAAACGGACGCCTTTCCTCCCGCGATTTTCTCCGCTGCTCCTCAGCCTTCCTCCTTGATTAAATTTCCATAAAATTTATAATTTAAGGAACTAATCCATGGCTTCCGCCGACCGCACGCCTGAAGGGACCTCTGCGCATCGCGACCGCTCCCTGCGGCTCGCGGTGCTCACCTCCTTGATCTCGAAGGCGGGCACGATCATCCTCCGGCTCGTCTCCATTCCCATCGCCGTCCATCTTCTCGGCATGGAGATGTTCGGCGTCTACACCGCCATCACCATGGCCGTGGGCATGATCGACATGCTCCACATCGGCATCGGTCCGGCTCTGACGAAGGCGCTCGCCAAGGCCGTCGCCCGCGGCGATCGCGAGACGGAGCGCACGGTCTTCGGCACGAGCATCCTCCTCAGCGTCGGGCTCACCGTCCTTGCCGCCACGGCTGCGGCGCTTCTCCTCCTCAACGTCCCCATCCCCGATCTCTTCGGCAAGGAGTTCGCCCCGGTACAGGACACGATGCTCCGGGCCGCCCTCCTCGGCCTCGTCATCATCCAGGTGGAGATGATGTGCATCCCCTTCGAGATGGGGCGCGACGGCTACCAGGAGACCCGCTTCACCAACGCCTGGGGCGCGGCGGGCAACGTCTTCGGCGCCCTCCTTCTCCTCGGCGGGATCTGGTTCTTCCCCACGATCGAATTCCTCCTCGTCGCGGTGAACGGCTCCATCGCCCTGGCGAAGCTCGGCAACACCTGCCACCTCCTCGCGCAGCGGCCCTACCTCTTTCCCCGCCTCTCCCTGTTCCGCCAGTCGCTCGTGCCGCAACTGGCGAAGGACGGCGTCCGCTTCTCCATCACCTATATCCTCGCGGCGGCGGTGGAGTACAACCTGATGGCCTTCCTCATCGGCCGCCACGTCGGGCCCGAGGCCGTTGGCGTGTGGAACGTGATGGTGACGGTGCATTTCTCCCTCACCGGCTTGGTCGTGATGGTCACGAAGCCCTACTGGCCCGCGCTCATGGACGCCTCCGAGCGGGGCGACGACGCCTGGATCGCCGCCAGCTCGAACCGTCTCCGCCTCGGGGGGCTCGGCTTCTCGCTCCTCGCCGGCGCCGGCCTCGTCGCGCTCGGCCCCTGGGTCCTCGCCCTCTGGGCCGGAGACGAGCTCTACACCTCCGTGCCGGAGACCTTCCGCATGGACCGCCTCGCCCTGCTCGCCTTCGCCGCCTATTTCGTGGTGCACGTCTGGCGTCACATCAACCAGACCCTCGCCCTCGGCATCGGCTGGGTCACCCCGGTGGCGCGCGTCGTCGTGACCGAGGCCCTTCTCCTCGTCGCCGTCGCCTCCTTCGTCCTCTACCACGAGGGCGGTGCCGGCGCGATCTACCTCGTCATGGCCGCGGCGATCGCAGCGGTTTCGGGCTGGCTCTTCCCTCTCTTCTTCCGACGCGGACGCATGGAAGGGACGGCGGCACCCGGAGGAGAAGCGGCGGAAAAGGAGCTCAAACGAAGCGGGCAAAGGCCTCCGGCAGCGGAGCTTCGAAGCGAAGCGGCGCGTTCGTGAGGGGATGCCGAAAGGCGAGGCTGCGCGCGTGGAGCATGAGCCGGCCGACTTCGAGGCGCTGCCTCGAGACCTGCGCGTAGATCGTGTCTCCAAGGATGGGACAGCGCAGCACCTCCTTCAGGTGCACGCGGATCTGGTGGGTGCGGCCCGTGTGGATCACGCAGGCCAGCGCCGCCCAACCCTCGCCCTCGTCGCGGCGGAGCACCCGGTAGTCGGTGACCGCCTCCTTCCCCCCCGGAGGGGCGACCACCGCCATCCTCTGCCGGTTCACCGGATGGCGTCCGATGTGCGTCGTGATCGTGCCCCGCTCCTGCGCGGGAATGCCTTCGGTCACGGCGAGGTACTCCTTGCCCGTCTCGCGGCCGGAGAACTGGGCCACGAGCGAGCGGTAGGCGGCCTCGCTCTTCGCCGCGACGAGACAGCCCGAGGTCTCCTTGTCGAGCCGGTGGACGATGCCGGGGCGGTCCTCTCCGGCGAGGGGGCAGAGCCTGCCCCCGCAATGATGGAGCAAGGCATTGACGAGGGTGCCGTCGGGATTCCCCGCCGCCGGATGCACGACGAGACCGGCGGGCTTGTCGACGACGACGAGGTCCTCGTCCTCGTAGAGGATCGAAAGAGGAATGTCCTCGGGCAGAAGGCCGGCAGGCCGCTCCGCCTCGATCCTCACCTGCACCTCGTCCCCGGCCGAGACGGCATGGCTCGGCTTCGCGGGGCGGCCGTTCAGCGTCGCGGCGCCGGATTTGACCAGCGCCTGGACCGCCGCCCGGGAAAGACCGCATCCCGTTGCCGCGAGCGCGGCGGGGAGGAAGCGGTCGAGCCGCTCGCCGGACGAGGACGGAGGAACCTCGAAATGGAAGACCGAAGAGCTTTCCGACGCGGCGTCCATCCGTCTCAGTCCAGCTTCGGCGTGTAGATCGGAATCTCGAAGTTCGGCCGCAGGTCGTCGACCATCTGCCAGGACGAAAGGTTCTTGTATTTCGACAGGGGAACGAGAACCAGTTCCGTCTCCGAACCGACCTTCGCCCTCGCCGCGCCGGTCAGCTTCCGCGCGAAGACGATGCCCTGGGCGATGCGGATGCGGTCGTGGGGGTAGTTCCCCCGCAGATCCTTGAGCACGCGGTACTCGTAGAGGCCAAGGGCGTTGGCGTAGTCCAGCTCGGCGATGTTTCCGATCTCCGACTTCTCCTCGAGCCGGAGGCGCAGGGCGACCTCGCCTGGCAGCTCCATCCCCGGCTCGGCGTCACCTGAGGGGCCCTCCCCGGGCTTCTCCCGCGGACGGGCCTCGAGGGAAACGGCTTGGACGGGAGCCGCCTTCCTCTCCGGTGCCTGGGCGATCTCCATGAACTCATGGAAATGCGCCGAGACCTTCTCCGCCCACCCCCTCGCCTCGGCGGGACCGTAGTGGATGCCGTCGGTCGCCGGATAGGGATCGGTGAATTCCGTCACCTCCCGGCTTTCGAAGACCACGCCCCCGTAGCTCTCCACGACGTCGCGCATCAAGGCGGCCAACTCCTCCTGCAGCGCTTTGGAATAGCGCTCCTCGTGGGAATGGGGCGGCAGTACCCAATAGGAAACCGCCTTTCCTTCGGCGATGGCGAAGCACATCTGGTCGATCAGCGAACGGACCTCGGCCACGTTCTCCTCCTTCGGACGCCGTTTCGAACGCAGGGTCGCATAGAGATTGATCCCGGTCTGGACCACGACCACGTTCGGTTTCGCCTGCGAGATCAGATCCTCGAGCTTCGGTACCGCGCGGACATAGCCGACGCGCCTTTCGCTCGACTCGGATTTTTCCCAGAACCCGATCGTACAGGGGAGAGGGCGGTAGTTCTTCAGCCAGTAGTAGGGGCTGGCTCCGCCCGCGACGACGGTGTGGACCCGAAAACCGCCCGAACGCAATGCCGCATCGAAGGTTTGGCCGAACGCACCGATGCTCAGCGAATCGCCCAGATAGAGAATTTTGGCTTTCGGAGGCGCGTCTCCGGAAACATCCCCGCTCCAAAGACACAGGGCCGCCAGAGGCAGCACGAACGTCCTCGACATGCGAATCATGCCCGGATTCTGGCACTGTTTTTAAAATATTCCAGCAAGAATCCTTGGATTTTCAATAAATCTCGCAAAATTGACACCCGAACCTGCAAATGCCTTACAGATCCAAACCGGCGGCGCAGAGCTTCTGGAAATCCTCCCACTCGAGATTCAGTCCGCCATCCGCCTCGCGGATGTGCTTCATCGTCACGGTCGCGACCTGCTGGCGGGCCGAGGTCAGCGTGCGGCTGACCCGCGTCTGGTCGCACTGCCACATGCGAGCGATCACCGCCTGGCTGATGCCGTGGAGATAGGAGAGCTTCAGCATGAGAAGCACGTCCGGCTCGAGCGAATCGAAGGCCGACCGGATGGCGCGTCCCATCAGTTCGGCGAGATCGGGGTCGAGCAGGCCCTCGTCCTCGCCGGAGCCGGAGACCCGGTCGAAGGGATCGACGCCCCGGTCCTCGTCGTCCTCGTAGCTGGGCAGCTCTCCGCGGAACTTGTCGCGGCGCTTCAGATCGAGCCAGCGGTTCCACGTCGTGCGAATCATCCATGTGGAAAGCGAGGCGCGTCCCTCGAACTTCTCAAGGAGGGACCGGGTCTGCCCGTTCTTCCCGGCGCCGAAACACTCCGCGATGACATCGGCCACGAGATCCTCCGCCTGCACCCGGTCCACCCCGCGCGACATCAGCACCCGCTCCAGCATGGGGCGGTAGGTGTCCTGGAACTGACGGACCGCCACGGCATCCCCGCCGATGGCCCGGTCCACAAGCTCGAGGTCCTCCGCGTGCTTCAGAGGCTTGACTTCCGAATGGGGGCCGTTCGACATCGGCTTACCCAACCATGCCATGGGGAAATGTTCAACCTTGGAATGGAGGGTTAGCACGAATGCCCTCGCCCCGCGGAACCGGGGAATGCCCATTGAAGATTGAATCCGGAACCCCGCTCCCGTAGAGTGAGACCATCGGACGCCTCCCCTCCCCGTTCTCCGAAGCGTCGCCTGCTCCGCGGCGCTCCCCGTCCCTTCGGAGGCATCCCCTTCCCTCCAATATGCCGAAGACTGCCAATTCCAAATCCAGGGTTCCCTTGCGCCTCTACGATCCTCAAGCCGGCACCCATGCCTTTTCGATCCGGCCCACCGGCGATTTGCTCGACTTCGCCGTTCCCCAGAAATGGAACTACTTCACGGTCCTGTGGATCGAAGAGGGAAAGGGAACCGCCCACGCCGGTCTGCGCCGCTTCGGTTTCGGCAATCCCGTCCTCCTCTTCTTCAATCCCTACCAGACGCTTCTTCTGGAAGGCGATGCTCCGCTGACGGGGAAAGTTCTGCAGTTCCACGCCAATTTCTTCTGCATCGAGACCCACCACGACGAAGTCGGATGCAATGGAGTCCTCTTCAACGACTTGTACGGTTCCCCCCTGATCGATCCCAGTGCGGAACTCGGGGACTTCGAAACGCTCTACGCCCAGATGGAGCAGGAGTGTCGGCGGGCCGAAGTGGCCCAGTCGGAAATGCTCCTCGCCTATCTGAAGGTCTTCCTGATCCGCGCCACCCGCCTGAAGCATCTGCAGCAGGGAAGTCCCCCGTCCGGCGGATCTCCCCACCTTCCCGCCATCCTCGTCCAGTTTCTCCACCTCCTCGAGGAAAGGTTTCTCGGCGAGCGGGGCCCCTCGGACTACGCCGCCGATCTCCATGTCAGCCCTAAAACCCTTGCCCGCCTCGCCAAAACGCACCTCGGGCGCTCCGTCGGTCAACTGATCCGGGAACGGAAGCTGCAGCACGCCAAATGGCATCTCCTCCACAGCCGCAAGCCCGTCAAGCAGATCGCCTGGGAGACCGGATTCTCCGACGAATACTATTTCAGCCGCCTCTTCAAGCGTTCCACGGGCATGTCCCCCACCCGGTTCCGGGATTTCGAAACCCGCATCCGGGAAGGGAGAAATTTGTCCATCTGACCGCGTCGTTGCTCCATTCCCTTTCCTCCTCCGGCAAGGAAAGGTAGGAGGATGAACCTTCTGGAAAAAGGAGCCTCTCTCGCGGCAAGCGCCGACCGGCTCGGACTCGCTCTCGTGCGCATCGGAACGATGATCGTCCTTCTCTGGATCGGCGGACTGAAAATCTACAAGTACGAAGCCGACGGAATCGTCCCCTTCGTCGCCAACAGTCCCTTCATGAGCTTCCTCTACACCTTCCCGGCTCCGGACTACAAGACGCGGATGAACCCGGAGGGAGCCCTCGTGCCGGAGAACCGGGCATGGCATGAAAGCAACGGCACCTACCGCTTTTCCTACGGCCTCGGCGCCGTCATCGTGCTCTACGGCATCATGCTCGGACTGCATCCCTGGAGACCGGGAATCGCCGCCCTCGGCGGATTCCTCGTCGTGATCATGTCGCTGGTGACGCTCTCCTTCCTCGTCACCACGCCGGAATGCTGGGTACCCGACCTGGGCGACAGCGAACATGGATTCCCCTATCTGAGCGGGAGGGGCCGCCTCGTCGTCAAGGACGCCATCATGCTCGGGGCGGGCATGGTCCTCATGTCGCAATCCGCCGACGCCTGGCTGCGCAAGCGGGAGCGTCCAGCCCCGGCCGGAGCCCGCGTCGCCCCTCCCTCCCGATGAGGCACTGACGGGAGAAGCGGATCCCGTCCCCTACTCCGCCTCCCGGAAGCGGTAGGCATAGAGATCCGCGTCGCGCAGGACGAATCGCAGACGGACCGCCTTCCCCGCGAGCGCGGAGAGGTCGGCCCCTCCCTCCCACGACACCTTCCGCTCGATCGAGTCGCCGAAGAGCGCCGGACAGTCGGCGAGCGCGAAGCCCGGAATGGGGGTCCCACCTTCGTCCTGGATCTCCACCCGGACGTCGCCGGCGGCGGAACTGGCGAAATTGAGCGCCAGCTCCTTGCCCGAGAAGACGACCGGCTTCGTCACCAGCTCGCCTCCTGACAGGGGTGCGGAGACCGAGACGAAACCGTCGAGCCGCAGCGTGTAGCGACGCAGCACGCTGCTTCGCCCCGTCCAGTAGCTCTCCGTGGCGTAGAGGGAAAGCTCGTTCGGCCCGCCCTCGAGGGTGCCTTTCGTCTCGATGAGGTGCCAGGCGGGGTATTGGTGCCCGTAGTTCCACGTCCCCTCCCGCTCGGGACCAGGACGGAGAAAGGCTTCGTTCCACCGCTTGAAGCGCACCCCGTCTCGGCTCGCCATGAGGAGCCCTTCGGTCAAGGCCGTGCCGTAGCGCTCGCTCGGCTTGCTCGCCTTGGCGCGTTCCTCGCGGTGCCCGATCTCGGGCAGGGCCCGCATCGCCTCGGACCATCCGCGCTCGACATAGCGAGCGGGAAATCCGAGAAGAAGGTGGGGAGCCCGGTGGTAGGGCTTGACCCCGTTCGTGTAGAGCTGTTCATCGGGAGAGTCGACGTAGACGAGATCGCGGTGGGGCTCCCAGTTCACGAGATCCTTCGAAACGGCGGTGCGGATCGCCCTCAGCCCCTCGGGCTTCCACGTTTCCGCGTCGGTCCGGCCGGCGGTGAAGATGCGCCAGTAGGCCCGGTAGGCGCCGAGGTTCGGATCGTAGAAGGCGAGGTTCTACGAATCGAAAGCCCCTTCGTCGATGACGGGTTCGGGATGGGCCAGCGACCAGCGGAATCCATCGGGGGATTGGAAGAGGAGAAGACCGTAGGGTTTCTCCGCCCGGAGGATCGCCTTGTAGCGCGCCTCCGGCGGGCAGGCGGGATTCTCGTCCTTGAAGACGGCCGGATGCCCGGGATCCGACGTCACCTCGCCGAAGGATGCCGGAGCCAGAACGATGTTGTTCGCCCTGGACCCTTCGAATTCCACGAGACCCAGCTCGGGCTTGTGCCAGTGGATCCCGTCTTCGCTCTCGGCGTAGCAGCAGAAGAGCGGGTGCGACTTGGTGTCCGCCCGGCCGTCCTTCACCTCGATGTGCCATGCCTTGTAGTACATCCGATAGCGATCGCCGTCCTGGAAGATGCTGTGATAGCCGCTGCCCGTCCCCTCCCACGGGGCATCGTGCTCGATCGCGATCTCGCGCGGGGTCGGCTCGTGCAGGCGCAGCCTCGCGCCCCCCGAGAGGGACTCGATCAACGAGTCCTCGACGAAGAGCTCCCGGCGCGACCCGATGTCCACGGGCTCGGCAATCAGGGGGAAGGGCAGAAGGCCGCCGGACAGAAGGAGCAAAGAGGCGCGTTTCATGGACATCGGCCCGAGCCTGCCAAGACGCCCCTGACGAAACAAGGCGGAAGAAGGGCGGCATCGCGCCGCGTCTCTTTCCACCGAATCGCCTCAAAGGGGGATCGCACCTCCTTGGAACAAGCCCCGCACCTGGGCAAGATCGGTGATCACGGCGTCGGCCGTCTCCACCGCCTCGGCTTCCGGCACGCCGCCGAGCCGCAGGCTGGCCAAGTCGCCGGCGAACAAGCCGGCGCGCATCCCCACCGCCTGCGCAGGCAGGACGTCCTTGCGGAAGTCGTTGCCGAAGTGGATCATCTCCCGGGCGGCGATGCCGAGCGCGGAAGCCCGCTCGACGAGGCGTTCGAACAAGCGCGTCGAAGGTTTCCCCTCCCTCTCCTCAAAGGAGAACATTCTCAACCGGGAATGGAAGCCCAAGGCCTCGAGGTTGGCACCGAAAAGCCCCTGCATCACCGGGATCGTGTAGAACTGCGCGTTCGAGACGATCCCGAGCAAGAATCCCGCCCGGTGGAGCGCCTCCAGGGTTTCCTCCGCCTGCGGCATGGGCCAGACGGGATTGACCCGGCACTCGCGGCGCAGGACGAGCCATTCGATCTCCTCGCGGGACTTGGGCGGCTCTCCCAGCGCGGCGAGGGCCTCCGCCCAGACTTCGCGGATCTCGACCTCGGGATGGGCGATGCCTTCCGAACGGCGACAGGCGTGATGTGTCTGGATCGTTTCCTGCAGGACCTCCTCGAATCCGGGGACTTCCCCGGGATCGTGCTCCCGCTCGTGCGATCCTCCTCCAGCGGCGGAGATCAGCAGGGTGCCGTAGAGGTCGAAGACGACGGCTCGGATCCCCCTGAGGCGCGGCAGCCTCGGCGTCAGCCCCGTCTCCACGACCTCGAGCGGACGCATCGTCGCGCGGACGTAGGCGGCATGGTCGTTCATGGCTTGCGGAGCGGGGGGCCGAGTAGCGAAGTTCGTGAGAACGTCGACGAAGGTTGCTTGGCGCGCCGAAGGGAAGAATACGGAACGGATAGCCGAAGGCAAATTCTCACGAATTTCTCTACAGGAGCGACGCGATCGTCCCCCTTCATCCGTTGCGCAGAAGGTTGAGCCGGGCCGGGTTGAGAAACTGCGCCAGGACCTTCCGTGTCGGAAGATGCCCGACCTTGCCGACAGGTCCGAGCAGGATGCGGTCGTAGACCTCGTCGAGGCGCTTCCCATAGTTTTCCAGGCTGTAGACACGCCGGATCAGCTCGCGGCGCTCCGCGATCTCGCGCTCGGTGTAGAGGGCGAGCGGAGGGATGGAGATCTGGTCGAGCAGGGCGGGATCGGCGTGCAGCTTGCGGAGGATGCGGATCTGGAAAGGCTCGCCGAGAACGCCGAAATCGATCCGCCCCTTGTGGATCCAGGCCTTCAGGGTCTGCTTCACGGCGGACCGGGGCAGCGCGCTGTCGTAGGCGAGGTAGCTGCGGCGCAGCATCGACTCGACCGCGGCGGAGAGCTCGGCCTGGTCGAGCCAATCGACGGGCACGTCGATGCGCTGGTAGAGATTGCCGAGGTGAATGCCGTTGGCTTGGAAGTCGCGCGTGATTTCGGGAAGATCGCGCCCCATCACCGGCTTGCCCACGATCCAGGGCTCGAGGAAGGCGAGCCCGAAGCCTTCGGCGATGCTCGTGGTGACGATGAAGTCGGACCAGCCCAGCAGGTCGAAGAAGGGATAGCCGCCTTCGTCGGCGAGCCCCAGCCGGACCGGCAGCTCCAGCTCCTCGACGAGGCGGCCCCATTCGTCGTGGACGTTCTGCCATTCGGGGTTCTCGGGTTTCATGCTCGTCGCGAAATCGACGCGGTCGCCGTAGATGAGGGCGAGCAGGAGGATTTCGCCGAGATTCTTCCGCCGGATTCCGCGTGTGGGATAGAAGGCGAAGAGCTTGTCCTGCGAGAAGGGTCGTTCCTCCGGCCTCGTCCTCACGGCGAGATCGGGGATGGCGTTGGGGATGACGTGCAGGTTCGCCGCGCGGATGCCCGCCGCACGGAGAAAGTCGTGGTCGCGCCGGTTGATCGTGGCGTAGTGGATCTGCTTCGCGGTCGGGTAGAGGGTCTCCTCGAAATTCGCCTGCGAGTCGAAGAAGGAACGCTGGGTGGTGTAGTTCCCAGGCCGTCCGTCCTCGGAGAAGTCGTGGATCTGCAGGACGACGCGTTCGCCCTGCGAGGCGAGCTCGCGGATCACGCTGGGGACGAGGACGTTCTTCGCGAGGGTGGGATTGTGGAAATGCCAGAGATCGGGCGGCCCGCCGAGCGCGGCGGCGGCCTCTCTTTTCAATTGCTCGGCGAGGCTCTCGGCGACCACGGTGCTGCCGGTGCGGCGGTAGTTCAGCGCAGGAACGACGCGGACGCCCTCCGTCCGCGCCCCGGGCAGAGGCGGCTCTCCCGAAAGGACCACGACCGAGTCTCCTTTTGCCAGGAGCACCTCGCGCGCGGCCTCGATGACCCGCGCGACCCCGCCCCGACGGAGATGGTAATGGACCATCGCCACTCTTCTCTTCGTCCTATCGGCCATGTCGTTCGCGGTATTCGGGCAAGGTGATCATGGGCGGCCGCTCTTCCTCCAGGATCTCGCGGACGACCTGCTCGTGCCGGTGCCCCTCGGCCTGGAACTGGCGGAAGAGTCCGCTCAGGTCGGGCAGATCCTTCACCAGCCCGTAGTGGCGGAGACGCTTCATGAAGGTCCTCAGGATGCCGAAGGCCATGCGCCCGAGATCGGTGGTCGGCTGGTTGCGGTGGACGCGGTTGTCGAGGTCGGTCTGGGCGAAGGCGTCGAGGCCGCTCGTCTGGTAGAGGTCGATGAGGTGCGAGGTCTCGACGCCGTAGCCGATGGGGAAAGGGAGGCGCTCCAGCACTTCGCGGCGCACCGCGTACTCGCCCGAGAGCGGCTGGATCAGGGCGGTGAGCTCGGGAAAGAACATCGAGAAGAGCGGCCGCACGAGAATCTCGGTGACGCGCCCCCCGCCGGAGGGGCGCACGTCGTCGGAAACGGCCAGGGGACGGTCGTAGAAGGCCTTCACATACTGGATCTCGGGCCGGTAGATGAGCGGGGCGACGAGGGCGCTGGCGAACTTGGCGTGGATGTTCTTGATGTCGGCATCGACGTAGCAGATGATGTCGCCGCGGAGCTGATGGATCGCCTTCCAGAGATTCTCGCCCTTGCCCGGTTTCGATCCATGTTCGGGGAGGATCTCCGAGGAGAGGTAGGTGTCGGCTCCGAAGCTCTTCGCGATCTCGAGGGTACGGTCGGTCGATCCCGAGTCGATCACCGCGATCTCGTCGAGCAGGGGGTAGCGGTCCATCAGCTCGCTCTTGAAGACGATGATCTCCTTCCCGATGGTCTTCTCCTCGTTCAACGTGGGAATGCAGAGGCTGATGGTCAGGCCGCTCTCCCGCTTCGCACGCACCAGTTCCTGCAGGTCCCAGAACTCGGTGTGGTGGAAGGTGTTCGTCTCCAGCCAGCGGGAGATGCGTTGGTCGATGTCGGACATGGGGCGTTTCAGGAGGATTCGCCCGCATCGAGGAACTGGAGCACGGCGACGATCTGGGCGAGGCCGTCGAAGATCGGGTCGAGCCAGATCGTCTCCGCGGGAGAATGCCGATTCTCCCCTTTCGTGATGCCCAAGGTCAATGCCGGAATGCCGTGTTCGAGGAGCAGGGCCAGCTCGGACACGCTGGGAACGACATGCGACTCGATGCCGAGCAGGGCGAGAGTCCCGCGCGCCTGGAGGACGAGGGGATGGTCCGCTCCGAGATCGCCGGGACGACGGTGCGCGATCATTTCGAGGCGGACCTCTCCGCCCTCCCCGGTCGAAGCGGAGGCGACGAGGGCCGCGATCTCCTTCTCGATCTGCGCGACGCGCCCCGTCCTGCGGCTGCGGATCTCGAAGCGCAGGACGCCGCTCCGCGGCGGCACGCCGTGCCCAGAGCCCGCCTCGACCGATCCGACGAGGATTCGCGCCGCAGGAGCTTCGCGCGCATCGATGCCGAGCAGGTCGCGCATCAGGTTCGCGAGGATCGCCACAACGGCGGCCTCCCCTTCCTCGCCCGCCGCGGTCACCTCGATCTCTCCCCGTGCCATGCCGAGGCTGGAGTAGCTGAGCCGCCCGAGGTCGATGCCCTCCAGGCAAAGCGCCGCCGCGATGGGGAGACCGGAATTCTCGAGGAAGAAGCGCATTCCCGCGAGGTTGCCCCGGCCCAGGCTGCGGGTCGTGCCGAGGAAGACGAGATTCGAGTCCAGCTCCACATCGAGCTCCTCCAGGATCAGGGGTAGCGTCGCCAGCGTCGCGACGCCGAGCCCGTTGTCGGCGAGGCCCCGGCCGCTCATCGTCCCGACCCCGACCGAGACGGTGTGGTCGTCGCCTTCCGACCAGATCTTGTCGACGTGGGCGACGACGAGGAGATTCCGATGCCCCGTCCGCCCTGGCAGAACCCCCGCGACGTTCCCGGCCTGGTCGAGGGAGATGTTGGCGAGGCCAGACTCGGTGAAGCGGTCGCTGAGGAAGCGGGTGATGCGCCGCTCCCCTCCCGTCGGCGCGGGGATCTCCCCGGCCATGACGACGTTCGCGAAGAGAATCTCCCGCAGACGGTGGAGCTTCTCCCGGTGCGAGACGGCGGCGGTGTCGGGCCGCGCTTTGACGGTGCCTCTTGGCATGGAACGGAACATCGGGAACCTAGAGCCGGAGCCGCGCCGGACAAGTGGGAAAGGGCGAAATCGCACGGCCCGGTGTATACAACGCTCATCTCTCCTCCCCCGTCCCGGCGAGCCTTCTCGCGTAGGCGAGCGTGTCGATTTCGGCCACGGTCTTGTCGCGCCGAATCGCATGGATGCGGGGAAAGCGCAGGGCGAGGCCCGAGTCGTGGCGCTTGCTCGGCTGGACCGAGTCGAACGCGATCTCCAGCACGATGTCGGGCACGACCTCGTGGATGCCGCGGCGCCGCTCCACGGTGCGCTCCCGGAAATGCTCCGTGAGTTCCTCGATTTCGGCGTCGGTCAGACCCGAGTAGGCCTTGCCGATCACCCGCAGCGCCCCCGTCTCCTCGTCGCGCACCGCAAAGGTGTAGTCGCTCAGCACGTGCGCCCGCTTCCCATGGCCTTGCTGCGCCCGCACCACGACGACGTCGAGGGTGGGCATCGCCTTTTTCAGCTTCAGCCATTGCCTGCCGCGCCGCCCCGGCGAGTAGTGGCTCTCGGGATCCTTGGCGATGAGCCCCTCGTTGTCCCGACGTCGCGCCGCATTGAAGGCTCCGTCGATCTCCTCCACCGTGCGCGCGAAGACGACTTCGCAGCGCTCGAACCCATCGGGAAAATCGAGCACTTCGAGGGCCGCGCGCCGCTCCGCGAGGGGGCGGTCGATCCATCCCGCGCCGTCGAGCCCCAGCAGATCGAACGCGACGAAGCGCACCGGCACGGCCGCCCCGAGGAAGAGGTCGCCTTGGTCGAGACGCACGTCGCGGCGTCCGAGACGCTTCTGCAGATCGAAGAAGGTGAGCCGCCTCCCTTCGGCGCGGGCGATGATCTCTCCGTCGAGAATCACCTCCCGCTCGAAGCCCCGCGCCGCCGCGACCAATTCGGGAAACTCCGCGCCCAACGAACGCAGGTCGCGGGAATAGAGAGCCACCTCGTCGCCCCGGCAATGCAGTTGGGCGCGGATCCCGTCGAATTTGTCCTCGAGCCAGACCTTCCCCTCGCCTCCGAGACGATTGAAAATCGTCGCCGCATCCTCGCCCGGGCTCGCCAGCATCGCCCGCAGCGGGGTGAACCACGTCGCCCCGGCCCGGTCCAGTTCGTCCGCCCGGGCGAGTTGGGCGGTTTCTCCCAGATCGCCGAGGAGGAGATGCGCGCCACGCACCGCCTCGGGATCGCGACCGAAGGCCTCCGCGACGGCCTCCTCGAGGAGCCCTTCCTTCAGCCCGATACGCAGATCGCTCAGAAGAATGCCGACGAAGACCGCCGCCTCGGCCGGATGGAAGCCGGAGAGCAGCTCGCGCAGGCGACGGATCTTGCCCGCCTGCCCCGTCTCGCGGGCGAGTCCCTCGAAGCCCGCCGCCACCGATTCCAGCGTATGCGTCCGCGGCTGCGTGCGCCCTTGCAGGACCAAGGCCGTCGTCCGCGCCGCGTCGGCCTGCGTGGCCGAGATCTGGCGGAATTGGACGAGATTCAGCCCCGTCAGGTCGAGGAGAGCCTGGCGCAGCATGGCCCACCCGACCGAAACGGCACGTCGGCCGCCGTCGCGTCCCAAGGGCCGGGCCGAGAGGAAACGCACCGCCAAAGGCAGGTCCGCCTCGGACAATCCTGACAAGTATCCCGCGAGAACCCCGCGTTTCCTCAGTTTCCCCGTCGATGCCGCGATCTCCCGGCACACCGCGGCGAACACGCCGAAACCCGAATCCGGCAGAGGCTCCTCCATCGTGCCGCCCGACACGACAGGGTCCGGTCCGGCATCCAACCCTGCCGCGCCCGCGAGATCCCCGAACTCCAGCTGCGTCTCCCCGACGAGCGCCCAGGCCTCGCGGCCGCGGCGGCGCAGATCGGCGGCGAACTCGGCCGTGTAGCCATGGATCGTGAGCACGCGCAAGGGCCCGACCGCCTCGACGAAGGCAAGGAGATCGTCGTAGCCCGCGTGGTCGGAGAGAGGGAAGACCTCGTCGCACTGATAGCGGTATTTGGCCCCCGGCTCGAGGCCCCAGCCGCTCACCATCGCCAGTCGCGCCCGCTGGCGGAGGCGCCGGACCGCGAGACTGCGCCCGGCGCTCGGCGGCAGGACCACGACCCGGCCTTCGGGGCTGCGGTCCTTCGGGGAAAAGAGCTCGTACGGCGGCAGGCCGTATTCCAGAGAGGCCACGGCGACGTTCATCTTCGCGACCGATTCGTGGACCTGGAACGACAGCTCCGGCGCACGGGCATGCAGCTCCAGCAGGATCTCCTGCGCCTTGCCGAGGGCGTAGGCCATGAAGATCGGGATCTCTCCTTCCTCGACCGCCTCGCGGGCGTATTTGACCATCGCGGCAAGCACTTCCCCAGCCGGAGGGAAGCGGAATTTCGGCAGACCGAACGTCGTCTCCATCACGAGCGTGTCGGCGCGGCGCGGGACGTTCCTTTCCGCTCCGGCAGCGGGACGGGTCTTGAAATCGCCGGTGTGGAGCAGCGTCGCGCCATCCGAAAGGCGTTCGACGAAGAGCATCGCCGACCCCGCAATGTGTCCAGCCGGGAGCAGTTCGATCCGGTGTCCCTCGAGGATCCGGGATTCGCCGAAGGCGAGATCGAGGAATTCGGCCCGCTTCGCCGCCGCCCCGTAGCGTGCCTCGACGAGCCGCCGGGTCGGGGTGGAGCAAAGGATGCGCCCATGCGGTGCGAAATGGTCGGCATGCGCATGGGAGACGAAGGCGAACTCGCGAGGACGATGCGGATCGAGCCAGAGCCCGAGCGGCGGCAGACAGGTGTCCGCGCCATCGAGGCGGAGGGAAATGGAGGCATCCGAGGACATCGGGGCAATGCTGACGATACGAGCCGGAGGCAGGAACGGCTCCCCCTTGCCCTACCCGCAGGCCTGCAAGATCCCCGCCGCCTTGTGCAAGGTCTCCTCCCATTCCTTCGTGGGGATGGAATCGGCGACGATGCCGGCCCCGACGTGGAAATGCAGTTCGTCCCCTTCGGCCACGAGGGTGCGGATCGCGATGTTGAAACGGCTCTCGCCGTTGAAGCCGAAGCAGCCGATGGCGCCCGTGTAGAGTCCGCGCGGGCATGGCTCGAGCTCGGCGATGACCTCGCGGGCCCGCTTCTTCGGCGCCCCCGTGATGCTGCCGCCGGGAAAACAGGCGCGCAGGGCGGAGACGTGGTCGATTTCGTGGCGCAGGACCCCTTCCACGGTCGAAACCAGGTGGAAGACCTGCGCGTAGCGTTCCAGCTTGAGCAGCTCCGTGGCGGTGACGGTTCCGTATTCGCAGACCTGCCCGAGATCGTTGCGCTCCAGATCGGTGATCATGACGAGCTCGGCGATCTCCTTCTGCGAGGTGATGAGGTCGTAGGCGGATTTCTCGTCCTGATCCAGATCGCGGAAGCGGGGACGAGTGCCCTTGATCGGACGGGTCCGGATCGTCCGCCCCCCGAGACGCAGGAACTCCTCGGGCGAGGAGGAAAGCACGGTCCGCCCTCCCAGCGTCGCGTAGGCGGCGAAGGGCGTGGGCGAGATCCCTCGCAGCCGCAGATAGAGGGAAAACAGATCGCAGCCGCGAGGGAGCGGTGCCGCGAAGCGATGGGAGAGATTCACCTGGTAGATGTCGCCGGCGGCGATGTAGTCGAGGGCGCGTTGGACGAGGGCGCAGAAGGCCTCCCTTTCCATTCCGTCTTCGAAACGAAAGGAGGGCGGCTCGACGGCTTCGGTGCGGCGGCGCAGCGAGGGCAATGCCCCCTCCCCCGACCAAAGGCCGCGGCGGTGGTCGTAGAGGAGGAACTCGCGATACTCGCCGAAGACGAAGCGCCCCTCGTAGTCGACCGTCCCGTAGAGTCCGGCACCCGGAAAGCCGAGATCGGGCGTGGCCTCCTCCGGCGGGCGACCGCGCCGGAGCAGCTCTCGCAGACATCCGAAATCCGATTCGGAGAACAGATCGCCTTCCACCACGCGGACGGGACGGGCCGCGAGGAGGGAGAAGCGCGACGAATCGTCGGCCGCGAACCCCTCCCCCGACGAGGACGAGTCGAGGAAGAAGAAGCCGGGCAAATGGCTCAGCTCTGCGGCGAGCTGCGCCGGAGCGATGCCTTCCAAACTCGCGAGGAGCGCCGGATCGGATCGGAGCATGTCGTCGTTCGTCCTCTCAGAGCTGCTCGTAGGGGATCGAGAACGTGTCTCCGTCCTCGAGCTTGCCGCTGCGCAGTCCCTTCATGAACCAGCGCATCCGCTGCTCCGAGGTGCCGTGGGTGAAGGCGTCGGGAACGATCCGGCCCTGCATCTGCTTCTGGAGCCGGTCGTCGCCGATGGCGTTGGCCGCGTTCATCGCCTCCTCGATGTCGCCTTCCTCGAGGATGCTCCATTTCCGCTCCGCGTGGTGCGCCCAGACGCCGGCGAGGAAGTCGGCCTGCAGCTCGAGGCGCACCGACTCGCGGTTGTATTGGGCGGTGGGGATGCGGCCGCGCTGCTTGTGGACCCGGTCGGTGAATCCGAGGAGGTTCTGGACGTGGTGCCCCACCTCGTGGGCGAGCACGTAGGCGTAGGCGAAATCCCCTCCCGCACGGAAACGGTCGCGCATCTCGTCGAAGAAGGAGGTGTCGAGATAGACGGTACGGTCGTAGGGGAAGTAGAAGGGCCCCGTCGCCGAGGTGGCGACGCCGCCGGGGTATTGGGTCTGACCGGAGAAGAGGACGAGACGCGCCGGTTCGTAGCGGCGTCCGTACTGGGCGAAGACCGCCCCCCAGACCTCCTCGGTATCGGCCTTGAGCGTGCGGACGAAGGCCCCCATCTCGTCGTCCGGATCGGCCACGCCCGACGGAGCCTCGACCTGGACCTGCCCGCCCCCCGTCTGGCTCTCGATCTGGTTCACCGTCTCCAGGAGCTGCACCGGATCGGCATTGAAGAAATAGGCGAGCACCAGCACGAGCACGAGCGTGCCGCATCCTCCTCCGAGCGCGACGGGCCGGCCTCCGGCGGAGGCGATCATTCCGCCGCCGCGGCGGTCTTCCACGTTCGAGCTTTGTCGTCTTCCTTTCCAGCGCATGGCGAGTCGGACTAACCGTTCTTTGATTCCTTCCGCTCAGGATAGCGGGGCGCTTCGATTTGGCAAAGGGACAAAGCGGCAAATCGTTTCGGAAATCGTCGAACGCTTCCTTTCCCGCTTCGATGCCCGGCGAACTCCCCTTCCCCCCCGCGTGCGCGAGCCCCGCCTTGGCAAGGAAGACTCGACAGGACCGCCTCCCGGCGATAGAAACGGAACCGCATGCATTCCCGTCTTTTCCTTGCCGCCACGCTCGTCCTGGGGCTTTTCCCCGCCGTCGCCTTCGAAGCGCCAGCGATGTTCCGCGCCTCGGACATCCTCCCGCAGGCGCTCCTCGCCGGAGCCCACCACCGCGTTCGCGAATACGCCCCCGCCGACGGCTATCTCATCCATTTCACGGTCGATTCCGACTACGGCACCTACGAATGCGCCGGCATCTCGGAACTGCGCCGACGCGTCGCCGAGATCGAGGCGATCGCGCAACTCGTCGCCGTAAGCAAAAGCGACCTCTTCGCCGAAGGCCTGCGCAAGTCCGTCGAGGCTCCCATCGGCGCGGTGAGGAACATCGCCTCCGATCCCGGCGAAGCGATCAGGCAAGTCCCGCATTCGGTGGGTCATTTCTTCAGCAAAGTCGGTTCAGGCATCGGAAACGCGGCTCGGAAAGCCGGGGAAAAACGCGAAGGCGGCGAGGATACGGCCTCCGAGGAGCCCGGGCGGGGCGTCGGGAAGATCCTCCGGAACGCTGCCGGCTTCGACAAGGCGAAACTCGAATGCGCCCGCCAGCTCGACATCGATCCCTACACCGACAACGTCCACCTTCAGGAGGAAATGGAAAAGGTGGCCTGGGCTTTCTTTGCCGGTGGCCTGCCCTTGAAAATCGGCGTCTCCCTCGCCTCCGGCGGGGCGTCGAAGGCCCTGAGCGCGACCGAGTTCGTCGGCTTGCCCGAAACGCTCTATCTGCTCACGCCTTCGGAACTCGACTTCCGCGACCGCACCTCGTTGAAAGGGATGGGCGCGCCGCCGGAAAAGATCGACGCTCTCTTCGCCAATCCCAGCGTGATCCGTTCCGTCCGCCATCACATGGTCGAGACCCTCGCCGAATTCAACGGGGCCGGCCGTCTCGAGATCGTCGATCAGATCGTGCTCTGCGACACGGTCTGGCGCGCCCACTTCCTGAACGACGCCCTGCAGTTGCTCCGCTGGAGGCATCGCTCCGCTCCCTATCGGGGATGGAGCGTCCACGGTCACCTTGCCGTCGGCCTCACCTCCGACGGCGTCGTCGAGATTCCGGCTCCGGTCGACTATGTCGTCTGGACCGAGGAAGTCGCCGCTTTCGCCAACCGGGACGACATCGCGCGCTTTCCCCGCCGCCTCATTCTCCAAGGCAACCTCAGCGCCATGACGGAAACGCAATTGGCTGCCGCGGGCTGGGAAGTGGTCAGAGTGCCGCGATGAGCCGCAGCCCCTTACGCCGTCGGGGACGCCGCCACCAGCCTCCGGATTTCCTCCAGGGTCGCGAAGGAATTCTCGGTGAGATCGTCGTCCGGGATGGTCACCCCGAACGTGCGCTCCAGATCGAGAAGGAGGTCGATCGAGGCCATCGAGTCCAGCCCGGCCTCGCCGAGATTCCGCGACGGTTCGAGTTCCTCGTCCGACGAAAGAAACTTCAGATGCGGACGCACGACCGCCGCGACGGCTTCGAAGGTGGGAGAATCGGTCATAGAGTGTCTTTGTCAGGGCCCTGGCCTAGCGCCTCGTGCCCGGTTCGGAGCCGGTGGACGGAGAGGACTTCGCCCTTGCGGTGGAGAATCTCCAGGGGGGCGGGCCGGCTGAGAAAGGCCCCCACGCTTGCGGTCGCCCCATAGGCCCCGACATTCGGGATGGCCACAAGGTCGCCCGGCTCGAGGCGCGGAATTTCGATCTTCTTCGCGAGGCAGTCGAGCGGCGTGCAGAGCTGGCCGACGACATCGACGAGCATCCTTTCGTTTCCCCGCCGCTCGGCCGGCACGACGAGATCGAGGGAGAAGCGCGGGATCCGCCCCAGCCCGGCCATGCCGCCGAGATGGTGGATGCCGGTGTCGAGGATGAGAAAGACCCGATCGTCCTTGGAGCGCTTCACCTCCATCACGCGGGTCAGAAGAGTCCCCGAGGATCCCACCAGGTAGCGCCCCGATTCGAACCACCACTGCGCCCGCCTCGCCCGACCGCTGCGGGCATGGAGATCGGCGAGCCCCTCGCGGAGCAGCGAGAGGTCGGGACCGTCGCCGACGTGGGCGTAGGGCCAGGCGAATCCTCCGCCGAGATTCAAGATTTCCAAGGGCAGGTCCGTCGACTCGGCGAATTCCTCCGCCATCTCGACCGTCTTCGAGAAAGAAGCGAGGAGGGCTTCCGGATCCGAGATCTGCGTGCCCCAATAGAGATGCAGGCCAACCACCGCCACGGACTCGCCCGCAAGCCGCAGAAAATCCCGTCCGTCGCGGCGAAGTTCCTCCTCCTCGAATCCGAACTGGCTCGCCACCCCGGACATCGCCAGCTTCGCCTGGGGGGGAGAATGCGGATTGACCCGAAGCAGCGCCTTCGCCCGGATGCCGGAGGTGGAGGCCGCAACGGAGAGCCGTTCCAGATCGACTCGGGACTCGACCGAGAAATGGACGACCCCGGACCGGATCGCTTCCCGGTATTCGTCTTCGCTCTTGCCAGGCCCACCGTAAAGGGCCCGCGAGAGATCGAAGCCCGCCGCCACCGCCGCCGCGATCTCTCCCGGCGAGGTGAGGTCCGCCTCGCAGCCTTGCCTTCGCAAGGTTCCGGCAACCGACGGCAAGGGGTTCGCTTTGAAGGAATAAAGCAGGCGAGGCGAAGCCTCTGGAGGAAACAACGAATGCAGTTCCTCGGCCCGCGCCACGATCCGGTCGGCGTCGTAGACGTAGCTGGGCGTCCCATGGACGGCGGCAAGGGCTTCATGGCAGGCTGCGGAGAGATCCGAAGCGCCAGGAACATCGTTGGAAGAGGAAGCAGACAAGGTCACCAGCAAGATAAATCGATTTTTAAATTTACCATAGCTTTTGCATTCGGAAAGAATTCCAGCCTGGGAAATGAGCCGGATGGCTCGTTCTCTTGATCGAAGGATCAAATTAAAAATTATGAAATTTATTGTTTTTTTAAATTTATGCGAGAAATTCTTCATATCTTTCCTATGTCACCTCCATCGGCAGCATTCCCTCGCGCCCGGGGCCAAGAGGGCTTCACCCTGATCGAAATCACCCTCGTCGTCGGAGTGCTGCTCGGTCTCATCGGCGTGGCTTGGGTCGGCGTGGGAACCTACAAGGAAGGAGCGAACCGGGCGATCTGCATCCACCAGATGGCCAACGTGCAGACGGCGATGCGGTCCTACTGCAACCTGAACCAACTGATCCCGGGCCAACCGATCATGGACCTGAAGAAGCAACTCATCCACGAATCGAAGTTCTTCGCCAGCGCTCCCTTCTGCCCCTCGGGCGGAATCTACTCCTTCCACGACGACGAAGTTCCCCCGATCGGCACGATCTACATGAGTTGCTCCCTCGTCGGGCACAAACCCAGGGAATTCAACGGTTGGTGATCGCCGGGGGACGCTCCACCGGCACTGAGCCGACGAAGGCGGAGATCCACGGAGCGGGAAGGCAAACGGTCGGCGATTCCTCAGGAATGAGGCGGATCGGTCTTCTTCGGCGCGGTCTTCGACACGTCGGGCGTGGCGGTCTTGGTCTCGTCGGCCTTCTCCGCACCGGGATCCTTGGCGGCGGGTGCCTCGGGCTTCTCGCTGCAAGCGGTGCCGCCGAGCAGCGGACCAGCCAGCACGGTGAGACCCGCCGCCGCCGCCGCCCGCTGGAGGAGGGACTGCTTGCGCTGCTTCCTCTCCATGTCGCCGAAACGGGCGCGGCGGATGTTGAGCGAGTTCTGCTCGTGGATGCGGTAGACCACGTTGCGGACCTCGTCGTCCCGGAAGAACTTCCCTCCGGCGAGATGGACGCGATACCAGAGGTGGTAGTCGTCGGCCCCGAGGCCCACGGCGCGCTCCTGGTAGTTGCCCGCCTTGCGGGCGATCGCCGCGCGGATGAGGACGGAGGAATGCGGCAGCATGTTGTCGTCGGAACTGCCGGTGAACATGGTCTCGACTCCCTTGTTTGGCCAATGCAGGCGTGGGGTGATCTCGCCGTTCTCGAGCGTCATGAGGAGGCATCCGTAGACGTCGGCCTGCTTCGCCTCGATCATGTGGACGGCGCGCTCCAGATAGGTGGGCAGAAGCTGGTCGTCGTAGTCGAGCGGCTTGTAGAACTCGGTGTCGCACTCGGCCACGGCCTGCCGATGGAGCCAGCTGCAATGTTCGATGTCCGGCGAGAGGCCGGTGCAGATCAGCGGCAGCCCGTAGCGGGCCGCGAGCGGCTCGGCGAAGGACCAGGGGCCATCGACGAGGAGCTTCACCTTGAACTTCCTGTAGGTCTGGTTCGCAAGGCTGGCGACCGCATCGTCGAGCTTCGAGACGTCGGTGCCCTGGTGGATGCGGAGCCCGACGGTGACGCGGGCCTCGGGATGGCAGAGCGAGGTGCCGGTCATCTCGCTGAGGATGCCGGCGTGCGCGCTGGCATAGTTCGCCCCGAGGGACAGTTCGGCGGCGGCGGCGAGGCAGTCGACCGAGGAGAGCGTCGCGGCCTTGAGAAGGGCCGGATGGGCCAGTTTCGCGAGCTTCTTCGGGTTGGCGTGCCAATCGATGAGATAGCCGTTGCGCCCGTTCCTGACGAAATCGGCGACACCGCAGGTCTTCGTCACGACCACGGGGATGCCGCAACTGAGCGCCTCGGCGGCGGTGAGGAGGAATCCCTCCTTCTCGCTGTTGCCGAGGAGAACGTGGCACCCCTCGAGGCGATGGCGATATTCGAAGGGGTTGAAGTCGAGCGGCCGCAGGTCGAGACGGTCGGCCACGCCGAGCTTGGCCGCGAGCTCTTTCACCTTCGCCAGCGTCTCGGCCTGGACGCGCTGGGTATATTCGAGCCCGGCGGTGTCGGAACCGGTCCAGGCGCGGATGACGATGCGGGGATCCTCGGCGAGCAGGTAGGGCAGGGAGAGGATGCCCTTCGACTCGAGGGGACGCCCCATCCAGCCGACGACGAGGCGTCCCTTGGGATCGTATGGCCCCTTGACCGGGACGAATTCGGAGACCGGCGGGGTCAGCACGCCGGCGACGCGGTGGCCTTTCTCCTTGGCCCAGCCCGCGTAGCGGTCGAGGACCTTCTGCGAGACCCCGGCCACGGTCATGCCGTGGAGGTGGTCGTAGGCGCGGTGAATGAAACGCCAGCCGGCGTCATCCCAGGAATGGAGCACCAGCGAGGTGGGGCGCTGCGGCAGCCCCGAGAGATCGCCGTAGCTGAGAATCCAGGCGGAAGGATCGACGGGGGCCTCGCGGGTGACGGCTCCGCAGGAGAAGCCGCTTTTCTCCGCCGCGTCGAGCAAAGGCATGTCGTCGCTCTGCGAATAGAGCGTGATCCGCTCGCGCACCCATTCGGGAAGCGCCATGATGTAGCGCAAGACCGCCGTTTGTGCCCCGCCCAAGGCCAGATTATGGGTGACGAAGCACGGATTGACGCGGGGGAGATGGTAATTCGAAGCCATGGATGTAAACTGGGATCTCGGGGCAAAGAGGGTCGGGTCGCTCGCTGGCCCCTGTCGGAACAGGAGAACGGCGTCTTGGACAATGAACCATCGCCCCGTTCGTCTGTCCAACCTTTGGAACGCCACGCTGCTTCACACGTTCAAATCCAACGCCCTCCTTTTCAAGTGACACCATCAGGCCATGCGCAAAGACGACGAATCGCGAAATTCGTGAGAATTCCGGCGCTTCTCCCCGCTCTCGCCACCCCGCTCCTCTTCCTGGCCTCCCCGCTCGCGGCAAGCGATCCGTGGTCCCTCCGTCCCCTCGTCCGCCCCGCTCCGCCTGCCCCGGGAAATCCCGTCGACGCCTTCATCCAGTCGACCCTCGCGGAAAGGAACCTCCGCCAGAACGACGCCGCCGATCCGCACACCTTCCTTCGCCGCATCACTCTCGACCTTACCGGGCTCCCGCCGACGCGGGAGGAAATCCTCAAGCCGGAGTCCGAAATCCGGACGCTGGTCGACCGCCTGCTGGACTCGCCGCACTACGGAGAGCGTTGGGGACGCCACTGGCTCGACGTGGCCCGCTACGTGCAGGGCACCGTGAAAGTGCCTGGCATCGCCGCGATCGACCTTGCCGAACCCTACCGGGACTACGTCGTGCGCAGCTTCAACGACGACAAGCCCTACGACCGCTTCCTGACCGAGCAGCTCGCCGGAGACCTCCTCGAACCCGCCGGAGAATCGGAGGCCTCGCGCCAGGACCGTCTCGCGGCCCCCGCCTTTCTCTCCATCGGGCAGTGGTTCGACGAATGCACCGACCCGAACAAGCTGCGTCTCGACCTCGTCGACGAGCAGATCTCCACGGCGACCCGGGCCTTCCTCGCGATGGACTTCGCCTGCGCCCGCTGCCACGACCACAAGTTCGACCCCGTCTCGATCCGCGACTACTACGCCCTCGCCGGGATCTTCCGCAGCACCGAGATCACCTCGCACTTCGCCGAGGAGTGGAAGGACGGCCGCCCGCGCGCCGTGCGTCCCCTCGCTCCCGCAGCCGAGATCGCCCAGGCCGAGGCCATCGACCGCGAGATCGGGACCTGGCGGAACCGCCATTTCGAGACCCTGACAGAGGCGCGAAACCGGCTCCTCGCGGAATCCCCTTTCCCTCCGGCCTCGGAAATCCCCGGGACCGTCCTCGCCTTCGAAGCTGAGGACTTCGACGGGCACAAGGATCTCAAGACGATCCCTCTCGGCGAAGGTGGCGAGGCCATCGCCACCCGTCGGCGCCTCGACCAATGGGTGCGCTACCGCCTCGTCCTTCCCGAGGCCGGCCCCCACACCCTGCTCGTCCGCTACGCCGCCACCGAGCCGGCCCCGGTCGAGCTCGAAATCGAAGGCACGACCGCGGAGAAACGCGTCCTCGGCGCGCCGACCTACGGCGAAACGACCGAGCACTTCCGCTGGGATGCCGTGCCCCTCGGCGATCTGCCGAAAGGCCGCGCCTTCGTCCGTTTCAAGGTCGGCCGCAACCAGCCCTTCCCCGTCCTCGACCGCCTCGTTCTCGCGAAGGGCACGCTTTCGCCGGACGATCGGTCGTGGCGGAGGCGGCTCGGCCCCCCCACCGTGGCGGAGGCGCGCCTCTTCCTCGACGACGCGGCGCACGAATCCCTGGGCAAGATCGAATCGGCCCTGACCGAACTTCAAGCAAAGCGTCCCTCCCTTCCCCTCGTCCTCGCGGTGCGCGACGCCGACGCGCCCGTCGATCTCGCCGTCCATCGCGGCGGGAACGTCTACGCCGCTGACGGCGATCCCGTCCCCCGCGCCGTGCCCTCGCTTGCCGCCGGGCTCATCGGCGCGAGCTTCCCCGTGGACCGGGGGACGAGCGGGAGGGTCCAGTTCGCCCAATGGCTCACCCATCCCGACCACCCCCTCACCGCGCGGGTCATGGCCAACCGGATCTGGCATTGGCATTTCGGCACCGGCCTCGTCCGCACCGTCGACGACTTCGGGAAGCAGGGGGCGCCGCCGACCCATCCCGAGCTGCTCGACTGGCTCGCCTGCGAGCTGATCGAAAGCGGCTGGTCGGTGAAGCACCTGCAACGGATCATCCTCAACTCGGCCACCTACCGCGCCTCCTCCGCGAAGACGGCGGAGAACCTCGCGGGCGATCCCGACGGGGCTCTCCTCTCGCGCTATCCTGCCCGCCGCCTCGAAGTCGAGGCGATCTACGACGGGATGCTCGCCAGCATCGGCAAGGTGCCCCGCCAGACGGCGGGCGCGGCCCTCGACACCTCGAAGTCGAAGGACCGCGCCCTCTACATCCTCACCTCCTCGCGCTCGCCCCTCGGGCTCGGCATCGAGATCCGCAAGATGTTCCCCCTCTTCGGTTTCGACGACTCGGGCCGTCCCATGCACGACCGCGACGAGAGCGTCACCGCCGCTCAGGCGCTCTGGTGGCTGAACAATCCCCTGCCCCGCCACTACGCGACGAAGCTCGCCGAAAGGCTTGTCTCCGACCATCCCGACAAAACCGCCGAACGCGCCCGCGTCCTTCATGAGACCGTGCTCGGATGCCCGCCCGGTCCCGAGGCCGGGACCGCCATGCTCCGCTACGCCGACGGCCTCGCCGAGGGCGGTCTTTCCGAAACGGAGGCCTGGACCCGTGTCGCCCTCGGACTCTTCTCCACGAAATCCTTCCGCAGCCTTGAATAGTCGCTCCTCCATCCTCTGTCCCGGCGTGTCCCGCCCCCCCTCCCGCCGCGAATGGCTGCGGAAGAGCTTCCTCGGGCTCGGCGCCATCGCCGCCGCCGACCTGATGGCGCGACGCGGCCTCGCCTCTCCCTCCGCCGCCCTGACAACGCTCCACCACCGGCCCGCGGCGCGGCGCATCCTCTACATCTTCCTCGAAGGCGGTCTCTCCCAGCTCGACTCCTACGACCACAAACCGGCCCTCGCGAAATACGCCGGCCAGCCCCTGCCCGACTCCGTCCGTCCCCCGCAGTTCACCTTCGCGAAGCAGGGCACAGTGATTCCCTCCCCCTTCGCCTGGCGGCATTGGGGCCAGAGCGGCACCTACGCCAGCGACCTTTTCCCCGAGGTGAACTCGCGCTTCATCGACGATCTCTGCTTTCTCCATTCCCTGCACCACTCGAGCAACGACCACGTCACCGCGAAACGCGTCCTCCACACCGGCGTGCCCATCGAGATCCGTCCGACCCTCGGGAGCTGGCTCGTCTACGGCCTCGGGGCGATGAACGAGAACCTGCCCGCCTACATCGACATCACTCCGACCGATCCGAACCGGCCCACTGGCTTCCTCCCCGCCAAGTTCGGCGGGGCTGCGATCAGCCGTCCCGACAGAAAATCGCCCCGCCTCGCCTGGGAGAACCTCGAACCCGCCTTCGCCGGACAGGAAGGGCACATGCAGTTTCTCCGGGAATTCGAATCCGCCGACGGAGGCGACCCGGAGCTCGACGAGATGGAACTCGCCTTCCGCATGCAGACCGAGGCTCCGGAGCTGCTCGATCTGGAAAGCGAATCGCCCGCAACGAAGAAGCTCTACGGCATCGGCGAGGAGCATACCGATGAATTCGGCCGTGCGCTCCTCCTCGCGCGGCGCTTCGCCGAGGCCGGGGTCCGCTACATCACCATCAACCACGCCACCGCGCGCTACGGCAACCTCTGGGACCAGCATTCCGAGCTGGAGAAGGGTCATCGTGGCAACGCAAACGCCGTCGACAAACCCATCGCCGGGCTGCTCCACGACCTGAAGGTCCGCGGGCTGCTCGACGACACCCTCGTGATCTGCGGCAGCGAATTCGGTCGCACCCCGACCTTCGAGTTCTTCGACGGCGTCACCGGCCGCCATCAGAACGGCCGCGACCACAATCCCCACGGCTTCACCGTCTGGTTCGCAGGCGCCGGCGTGAAAGCCGGCCACCACCATGGGGCCACCGACGACTTCGGCTACTACGCGGTGAAGGACAAGGTCGACATCCACGACTTTCACGCCACCCTGCTGCACCTCATGGGCATCGACCACGAGGCGCTCACTTGGTTCCATGGGGGGAGGGATTTCCGGCTGACGGACGTATACGGACGGGTGGTGAAGGCAATTCTCGCCTGAACCGCGGAGCTATGGCCCGCAAGGGACCGTGGCATAGTGGGAGCCTCGATGTGCGATGGATTCTCCGGTTAAACCCAAGGCCGGAGTCGAGAGTCGATCGATGAGCGTTGAGAGCTCAAGACGAGCGGCTGCACCGGAACTCAGGTTCACTCAAAGGGCGAGTTGCCGCATCCAGGCAATCCGTTGATTCCGAGCCTCTCGACGATCCCTCTCAACTCTCCTCTCTTTAGGTTCAATGGACTCATTTTGCCCATAGGGTGGAAAACGCGTGACCGCTTTGCTGTGGCATAGGGCTTCCCTACCCATGCGGCGGGCCGGGACCACGAGAAGACGCCCGTCCTTTGCTTGGAAAGGACCGACGACCTGCCGCGAGGAGGATTGTCAGGCCTTCACTCGACTCATGGCTGGAAATCCATGCGCCCAGTGGAGCCCGCCATCGCGTCGCTGGGAATGCCCGGGGTGATCGTGGAATCCCCTCACCCCACCATGACCGGTTTGGCAAAGCAGGCGCGGTGCCCGAAAAAACGGAGATATCCCCTCGTTTCCCCCGCCAAGTCCCCGGAGATCGTCGGACTCGGGAGCCGAGGCCGACGGTCGCAGGCCGTCCGGAGAAACTCAGAACGTCGCCGTCGCACCGACGTGCCAACGCCCTTGGCTTCCGTCGTCGAAGCCCTCTTCGGTGACTTGGAAACCGTAGTCGACGCGCAAGGAGAACCAATTGTCCCTCTGGTAGCGGAAACCGAGGCCCACCGCTCCAAGCTCCACATCCTGCTCGCCGGGAAGGGGCCTTTCGCTCGAAAGCGACCCGTAATCGTAGAAGACCAGTCCGTAGGCACCGTCCTCGACATTGTTGAAGCCTCCGAACGTGGACGGATAGAAGATGGGCGTGCGAAGTTCCGCACTCGCCACCACCCCGCTGTCTCCGCGGACGATGCGCTGCTCCCAGCCGCGCACACTGTCGTATCCACCGGCCCCCAGCGTTTCGCTCGCGAGGAGGTTGCTGTTGGAGGCTTGCCCTTGAATGCGTCCGTAGGCGGACCATCCGTCGGGGAGGCGCTGATCGCGCTCGAGAGTGACCAATCCGTAGGTGTAGTCCGCCGTCGCTCCCGCCCGCTGCGTCGCGAAAATCGCGTTCGTGTTCTTGTTCGTATTGCCACCCGGGCTGTTGACGACTTCCGAATCGAAGCGCCATACCCCGGTCCGGTCGCGGGCCACGATGTTGTAGCCAAGGCTGTATTGAACGATTTCGGAGGTCGTGTCGAAAACTTGCGCCTGGTTGAAGGCGAGGGCGTTGTTGCTGGACTTGAAGTCCATGCCCAACTCCAGCTCATGGGAAAGACGTCCGATGCTCGGCAGCGGGATGCCGTAGCGACCGCTGATCTGCTTGTTCTCGCCGCCGCTCTCGAAGACCGCGCCGTTCTGGCTGAAGGTCGCCTCCGTGTCGACGTAGGCTCCCAGAAGGGTGACCTGATGGCGCCACGGCAGATAGGAAGCGAAGACACCGCTATGTCCGATCAAGTCGCTATCCGAATCCATGTTCGTCGTGAACTGGTAGCTGAGAATGGAGTTCATCCCCAAGAAGAGCGGCCCCGTCCAGGAGAGACCGAAGATTCCGCGGGCTTCGCCGAGGGCCGAAGTGCCGGAGTTCTCCAAGGAAACGTAGCCGAGCAAATCCTTGGTCGATTCGTTCCGCAGGATGACGTCGGTTTCTCCGTACCCGTCGCCAGGAGTGAAGACGAGGTCCACTTGGCGGTTGGGATGCTTGTTGATCCAGTTGAGGTCCTCCGTCAGATCGCTTTCGCGAATGACCTCGCCGCGCTGCGTCCGAATCTGGCGGGCAAGGGCACGGCTTTCGGAATCCCCGGCTCCCTCCACGATCACGTCGCCAAGACGTCCCTCGATGATGACCAATTGCAGGATCCCGGAAGTGATCTCCTGCTCCGGCACGAGGACATCCACCACCGGAAGATCGCTCTTCCGATAGGCGACGACGGCTTCGCGGACCATCTGGTTCAAGCCGCCCAGGCTCAACGGCTGCCCGACTCGCGCCGCGAGGACGTTGTAGACTTTGGACGGCAGCTCGACGCCTTCCGTAACGACTCCGGAGAACGCTCCCGGAGAGCCTTTCTTCTTCACCTCCCGAGTCGAGGACACCACGCGGATGCCGCGCAGATGGCCGGTGAGAGGCGTGGGATCGGTCGTCGGGCTGGTCGCGGCATGTCCCCCCTGCCCCCCCTCGGGCATCGTGTAGGAAACCGGCTGGACCACGTCGTTGCCCGCGGTGAACGGATTCCGCCAGCGCCACTTCGGCTGGGCTTCCGCCGGGCCACCCTGTTCGTTCGTGCCCCGTCGCCACCAGATCTCCGCGTTCGTGTCCGGCTTCTTCCCCTTGTACATCAATTGATTGTCCTTGTAGAAGGCGGAGCCGTCGTTGAAGGGCTTGAGCGTACCTTGATCGACGGTCTCCGGAGCCGCTTGGTTGCCGATGTAGGTACCGCTCGACATCGCTTGCGACTCCACTTGGACCAAGGCCGTCGAAGGATCGGCCGCCGGACGGTCGACCACGGCGCGTTGTCGCATTTCACGCTCCTCGCGAGCCGCCTCCGTCTGGGCCTTGCGCTGCTCGTACTTCGCCACCCGCAGATCGCGAAGCCGTTCGCGACGGGTCACCTGGTCCGGCGTCCGGATATCCGGCATGGGAGGAAGATCGATCAAGCTCTCTTCGGGCGTCGGAGGCGGCATCGCCCCCCAGTAGTCCTCGTCGCCGAACGCCCGCAAGCGGGAGCCACTTGCCGTGATCCCATCCTCGTTGGCGGGGAGCGAGTTGCTGACCGTCACCTCCTGGGGAACCTGCTTCTTCTTGGTCTGGCTCGCCGCCGCAGAGAGGCGCTGCCCCATGGTGGCGCGGCCCACATCCTCCGGCTGACGGCGGTAGACGTTGCTTTCGTATCGGGCCTCGTTCGCCTTCTTGCTGCGCTCCCGCTTCTCCTTCCAGGAGAGCTTCCTCTGAGGGTCGCCCATATCGAGATCCGGCAGGGGAGGCAAGGCTCCAAGCTCCGCATCCTGTGCCGACAAACCGCAGGCGAAGGTGAAAAGCATCAGGAAGGCGACGACACTGGAACTCAGATACTTCATTCAGAGCGGTTTATGGAACAAGAGGGCGGGAAAACCAGTTCATTTTCCCGCCCTCGATCTTGAAATGTTCCGACAAGAATCGCAAGAGGAATATTCAGATTTTTGACGCCTCTCTTTTCTTGGAATTCTTGATATTTCAGTTCACCGGATAGAAAGAGGTGAGCTGGTTGCCGAAGACGCGGTAGCTGGAGTAGCGGTTCGTGCCGGGTTCGTAGATGTAGTAGGTCATCCCCACTTGTCCCTCGGCCCGTCCGCGGGCCCGGCGGCGACGCTCGTCTTCGTCGTCCTCCTCCTGGGAGGTGGAGTCGCGCCTTTCGCCGAAGAGATCGTCGAGCGCGTTTTCGAGTCTCCACGCCCCGCTCTCCTCCTGCGTTTCCTCGTCCCGCTCGAAGAGCCCGAGCAAGGGGTAGAGCCAATCCCCGATCCCTTCCTCGCGGAAGAAGGCATCGTAGGTCTCTCCGAAGAGCAAGCCGCCGAAATTGAAATCGGGATCGTAGATACCCCCGGGAATCGGAATGGTGGGAACGCCGGGTTGCTGCGGCGGAGTCGGCGGAGCATTGCGCACGAACTCGATCGCATCGTAGTAGAGCGTGTAGGAGCCTGAACCGCTCACGCCATTCCCATCGCGGTAGACCGGCGCCGAACTGCCGAGCGCACCGGCGACGAGGCTTTCCAAGTTATAGATCCCGCCGGGAGATTCCACGAGAGCGATCGCTCCCCCCTGGCCGCTCAAGGCATCGGTCGGGAAGGCGCCGGCACCCGGTATTCCCAGTTCGGAAGCCGCGCGTCCCGTTTGGTCCCACCACAGATCGGGCGTCAGGTAGACCTCGTCGGCCCGCCCGGCGAGATATCCGTTGGCGCGGTTGAACGGAGCGGCGAAATCCGCCGGAGCCACGGCGAAAGTGGCCGTTCTCTCGTTAAGACGCGTGGTGGCGTCCATGAGGTTGCTCGAACGCGAGGGGATGTAGAACTCCAAGCGGCTGCCATTGCCGGCATCGCCACTGCTGAAGACCGATCCACGCGTCGCCGTCAAGGTCCCCCCGCCTCCAAAGAAGGGGTTGGTCCGGCTGACGGCCACCTGGGTGTTGCCGAAGGATGGTTGGTTCGGGCTGGCAATACGGGGATCCACGTGCCCCACGAGCGAACGCTCGAAAGTGGCATGACGCCCTGCGGCCAAGACGATGTTGCCGTCCCGGAAGCCTCCCCCTCCGTTGAAGGCGGAGGTTACGGAGCCGTCGGCGTCGTAGATCCGGTCACCGTGGCCGATCATCGCATAGTTGTTGAGCGCCCTCGTCGTCAGGACTGTCCCGGCATCGCCGACATCGGTACCACCACGCACCGTGACATCCCGCTTCACGAGCACGACGATGTCGCCCTCCAAGTCGCCGGTGATGGAGGGGCCGCCATGCCCGATCTGCGCGAAGGCTCCATAGATGGTCTGGGTATCCACGTTGGGAGTCGTCCCCCCCGTCATGAGCAGGTCCCGCCCGACGACGACCGTGATGTCGCCCGTCTGATGGGCATCGCGCACTTCGTCGTTGTTGCTGGGAACGGGCGGGGTCCCCGTGGTACCTCTGTTGCCGTTCTCCGCGGAGAAGTGCCCGATCTTGGCGAAGTTGAAACCCGAGGCGACCGCCTCGGTCTCCTGATTGATCAGGGAATAGGGAGAAGCTCCCGTCTGCGAATCGCGCATGGCGGCATCCGTCCGGCGCTGCGCCACAATGCTGAGGTCGTTGCCGACATAGACCGAGATGTCCCCGAAGGAAGGTGCGTCCAACTGATAGCCCCCGTGGCCGATGGCGGCGAAAGCTCCCGTCACCGTTTGGGCGGTGGTGCCGGTGCTCCCCGGTTGGTCGCTCCACGCATTGTCGTTCCCGCGCACGACGAGATTTCCGCCGACGACGACATTGATGTTGCCGGCGAATCCCGTCGGTTCTCCCCTCAGGCGCGCCCCATCGTCGCCTATGTCCGACGCGAAGCCGTGCCCGATCTGGGCGAAGGAGGCCTCGACCCCCTTCCCTCCCAGGACGTAGACGTTCCTGTTGGCGACGACGTCGATGTTGGAGGAGGCCGCGATGCCATTCACCATCTCTCCCCGGCCGAGCACGACGAGGTCCAGGTTGTTGATGACCCCTCCATGTCCGATGGCGACCGGATTCCAGCGCGAAGGAGGCGGGGAGCCGGCGAGCGCGTCGAAGTTCTCCTGCCGTTCGTTCTCGTTGGCGGCATCGGCATTCACCAGGATGTCCCCGGAAGCAGTGACGCGGATATTCCCGGCCATCCGCACCGCACGGTCCATGCCGATGTCCGTACCGTCATCGACCCGGTTCTGTGACCCCAAGGCATGTCCGATGCGGGCCCAACGGTGCTCTCCCGTGCCGTTCTCGAGATTCACGTTTCCGCCCTGGGCGCTGACGCTGATGTCGCCCACTTTGGCGACGTAGTTCGAACTGCTGTTGGTCGAAACGAAGGTGTGGGCAGTGTGTCCACCATGCCCGATCAGGGCGAAGGAATCCCTGGTGAGAATGCCCTCGGCCTGGCTGTTGGCGTTGCCGGGCGTTCCGAGACGCCCGGCCGGCTGACGGACTCCTTCCTGGAGGTGGGTCAGCGTGACGCCTCCTCCGGCGGTCACCGCAATGTTGGCGGTATTCAATCCCCCTCCGACCAAGGTGCCGGCTCCATTGGAGGCGAAATCACGGGATCCCGTCGCGCCGTCGGCGAACGGAGAGTTGTAGTTGACCACGGCCTGCCCTGCGAACAGCCGGGTCTGGATCGTTCCCCAGACTCCGTCCGCGGTGAAATGCTCGTTGCGGACGAAGTCGCCTCCCGATTGTCCATAGCTCTCCACGCCCTGGTGTCCGATCATGGCATGGGTCCAGCGGTAGGGCCCCCCCGTCAAGACGACGTTCCTTCCCGTTTCGACGAGGATATCCCCGAGAAATCCGAAGAACCCAGGACGATAGCCGCCATGGCCGACCTGCGCCCAGGCTCCGGTCGTGAAGTTGCCCGTGCGGACCAAGTTCGTTACCGTCCCCCCCCCATTGAGGGAAAGATTTCCCCCCGCCCGGACGCGGATATCCCCGAGAATGAAGGAGGACGTCTCGTAATCCGCCACCATGTGCCCACCATGCCCGATGCGGGTGTGGTCCCACGGCTCGTTGCCTCCCGTCAGAGTGACGTCGCGTCCGGCATTGACGTCGATATCCCCCGTGATCGACATGTTGAGCAGCCCATAGCGTCCCACGTTGCTCACGGTGAGCTCGCTCAGCGAGCCGCTGTTGTATTCGTTACCGGCGGCGAATCCCAGATTGACGAACTCGCGCGCCTCCACCGTGGTGCCGGTGACGGCGCCTCCGCTGATCCCGGGAATCGTGGGCGTGCCCTGCATGTTCCGGAATCCAGAGCCGAGGACCTGGGTGTCGGTTCCCCGGCCGCCGTGGCCGATCGCGGCGAAGCGCCCTTCCCTCGTCTGGCCGGAGATGACGGTCTGCGTGTTGTAGCCGTTGAGAGAAACGTCCCCGTTGTGGGCGGTGACCGTGATGTTCCCATGGAAGCCATTCACAATCGCCCCATCGAGCGCTTCGACGACGAGTCCGTCGGGACCCAGGCCCTGGGCCGTGCTGACGGGCGAGAGGGTGAGGGGAGCAAGCGTAGTCCGTCCCTGTGAGGCGGCTCCCGACGAGTGGATGCCTGCAGTTGCCAGCCCCTGAGTGTATAGCAGGGGGCTCATGTTGATGACCCGCTGATCCGTGTTGCCGCCGACATTGTTGAAGTTCACGTACTTGCCAGTAGGTGCCCCCGTGCCATCCGTACCGCCCCTGACCTCGACGAAATTGCCCGAACCGGCCGTGTGTCCGACAAACTGCCAGTTGCCGCCAGCGTCCTGGTAGGCGTACCCGTTGCCGAGCGTGTAGCGCAACTGCGCCGCCGGATCCAGACCGGGGTCGAATCCTGTGCTGGCCCTCCCCGAGAAGAGCTCTCCCCGGCGCAGGTTCGGGTTGTCGAAGTCGCCCGTCGTCGCGAAGAAGCGGATCTGCTGGTCCTTCACACTGGTCGGATTCCAGTAGGAATTGATGACGAAGGTGTGCCCGATGGCGCTGCCGGAAAACGATCCTTCCCCGGCGTCCAGAATGACGCTATGGCCGGCCGCGACATTGATGTCGCCGTAGAACTCGCCGAACTGTCCCGTCCCTCCATGCCCGATCAAGGTGGGGGAGTAGTGCGTCGCCGTGGTATCGAGGAGTTGGCCGCCACGGAGGATCACATGCCCGGAGGTGCGGTGGCTGGCCGAAACGGTCCCGGCCGCACGGTCCACCGTCGCCCCCTCGGCGACCCCGGCGAGCACGTTGATGTTTCCATAGACCGGGGCAAGACGTCCGATCGCGGTCGCGTTCCGGTCCGAAGTGGAGCCGTTGAAGCTCCAGCGGCGCTCGATCTGGTCCCCCTCGATGATCTGGGTGACGGCTTGGTTGTCAGCGGTACGGATCGAGAATAAGGGGCTGTCGGCCGACTCGTGTCCGATCTCCCGAACCGACGTGCCGCCGCCGCCCCAGTTGCCGCGGTTCGGACCTCCGTGCCCGATGGACGCGCTGGCCTCCTCGCTGCCGCTGCCTCCTTGAAGCACCACGCTGCCGCGGGCGATGACATTGATGTTGGCCCCTTTGACCGGAGCGCCGAGCGCCAGCGCCGCAGCGCTGTGCTGCCCCACCCCGGCACCGTATTCGGGACGGAGTCCCCCCAATCCCATCGGATCCTTCGTTGCGAGGCTTCCGGCATCCTCGATCTGCTGCCACCACCAGTTCCCAGTAAGGGCGCTGTTGAAGTGGCTGGCATAGGGAATGAAGGTGTCGTCGAGGACACCCGTGCTGTTGATCCCCCGCACTCCGTCCATGATCCCGTCGCCGTTGACGTCGACCTCGTACCTCCCTGCGATGCCGACGATGGGGTCGCCCACACCGTTGGCGGCCTGTCCCGCACCGTTCAAACCATCGCTCAGATACCACTGCCCGGTTCCCGACGCCGCTCCGACTTTCAAGTCGAGCCGGAAGTTCCCGCCCCGGTTGAGGCGCGGACCGAAAATCTGGCCGCCGTCGTGGAAGCCGATCATCGAGTAGCGAAGCACCGAGTTCGTATCGGAACCGATCACAAAGACATCCGCACCCGCCACATTGGTGTCGCCGAAGCGGCTTCCCACCTCGACATGCCGGTTCATCGCGTTGTTCCCGACGATCACGCTGCCACCGTTGGACCCGAACGCCCCCGTCTGCATGTAGTAGTCCCACGCGTCCTGCGGCGCAAGAGCGAGATAGGCATCGCTCTCGTTGCCCGTCCAGCCCGCCAGCAGGTTGATCGACCCGGCACCCGACGTCCGGATATGGTTCTGGACAATGATGCTGCCGGAAGCGAAGGCGCCGAAGCTCGCCAACGAATTCGTCCACTGGATGGCGGCATGGCGGTTGCCGGCGGTCGCCCCCGACAGGTCAACCCCTCCTCCGCCGAGATCCTGGATCAGGATGCTGCCGCTATGGGTGGCGACGAGAACGTTCGTTCCGCCCTGCAGGGTGTCGTTGACGGCGGCGATACTGATCTGCGAGGCCGTGACCGGAGAGACCAGCGGCGGAGGTCCGCCTGTGGCTCCGATGACGACATCCCCCGGATCGAACAGGACAGTCCCGGCCTTTCCACCCACGGAACCCGCCCGGACGACTCCGTCGAAATAGAGATGTTCCTTCCCCGAGATCTCGACCAGTCCTCCATCTCCGGAATTGCCGAGGGCACTGGCGGACGCTTCGCCAAGAAACAGCGTGTCGTGGTTCGCCCAGACGATCACCGTTCCGGCGCGGCCCGCGAGAGAATCCGCCGTGAGCCGAGCCCCTTCCTCTACCCACGTCGAGTCCGCCTCGCGCATGCCCGTGTCGCGCCCTTGGAAGTCTCCGCCGACCCGGATGCGCCCGCCGGCGGCATGGCCAGTCGCGGAAACACGGGCCGAATCGCTGATCAGAACGGTCTGTCCCGTGACCTTCACGTCGCCACCGGCTCCATTCGCCGACTCCGTACGGACCGTGCCCGCGAGGACGGCCGCACCCGTCGCATCCATGGAGACGGAACCACCCGCCTGCCGGCCAGTCGCGTCCACGACCGACTCGGGGGCCTGAAGGATCTGGTTGCCCACGACGGAGACCGCCCCTCCCGTGTGCGTGCCGCGTGCGTCGATCTGGCCCGCGACATCCACCTTCCCCTGTCCGGCATCGATCTCGATCGTTCCGCCGTCGGCTCCCGCCGTGGCGGCCACCGTGGAGCGGGCTCCCAGATTGATGTTCGAGCTGCTGCCGGAGGCGCGGAGCAAGACGCGGCCACTGCTGCGATCGGCACCGGTCGCCCGGATCGCTCCACCATTGTTGATGGCGAGGGCGTAGACGTTGCCATGGGCCTTCAGTTCAGCAGAGGCTCCCCGGATCGTGCCGCTGTTGTTGATCCCGGTGCCGGTGTAGTCCGAGCTGCCCCGGACGGAGATCTTGGCCCCGGCACCCTCCTGCAGGAGGATGTCGCCGCCCGATCCGATGGCCACGGTCCCGTTGAGCGCTCCGATCTGGCCCTGGTTGTCCACGAATCCGCCGAGCAGAACTACGTCCCCGCCCGAGGAGGAGATCGTACCGAAGTTGGTCACGCCCGTGTTGGAGTCGCCGTGGAAACGGTCCGGACCGCCCGCCATGAAGTCGTCGTCGTCGATGTCCAGAGTCGACATCACCATCCTGCCGCCCACGTCGATGACGCCACTCGACCCCACCACGATGCCGTTGCGGTTGACCACGTAGACGTTGGCATTCGCCTTCAACTGCCCATGGATCTGGGAGATGTTCCCACTCGTGACACGGTTGAGGACCGTCCCGTTCGTGGGCTGGACGAAGCGGGTGGTCTGCCCGGCCCCGATGGAGAAGTCCTGCCAGTTGATGACCGCCATGGGGGTCTGCTGGTGGATCCGCATCTGGTTGGCGGAGATGGCCCTGATGTCCGCAGCGCCCCTGACGACGACGCCCCCTTGGGGATTCGCCTGGACAGGGCCTCCGGAGAGGGCGAAAGCGGGCAGCAACACCGAAAGGATCCCTTTCTGGAGCCTTTTGTTGATCGGGTTTCCTTTCATATCGAAATGGGGGTGAATCTGGTTTTCGGATCGATTCATTCAAGCTTGTTCCTTCGGCTCACTGCGTGACCGAAAGGCGGGTCTGCTCCACGCCGAAGACGCGATAGCTGGAGTAGCGGTTCGTCGCCGGATCGTAGACGTAGTAGGTGAGGGCGCCCTTGCCGACCTGGCGGGAGGCTAGGCGCTTGCGGCGAAGGAGTTCCTCGTCCTCCTCCTCCTCCTCAACCGTGCTCCCCGGCGCGATCTGGCTGTAGCTGCGCGGCCCGAAGGTGCCGTCGAGCATTTCCTCGATAAGGGTCGATCCGCTGCCGAGGGGCGACTCGTCCTCCAGCGCGTCGCGGTAGGCGAGCGAGCCGAGCATCTCGTCGTATCCATCGTAGAGGAACAGCTCCTCGTAACGGAAGAAGGCATCGTAGGTGTCGCTGAAGGCGTAGGGTCCGAAATTGAAGCCTGGAGGAGGAATCACAGGGGGGCCCGGAGGCACTGGGGGCACCGGTATCGTCGGGGGCCCGGGGGGCGTTGGGGGCACCGGGG
This sequence comes from Verrucomicrobiales bacterium, assembly GCA_037190325.1. Taxonomy (GTDB): domain Bacteria; phylum Verrucomicrobiota; class Verrucomicrobiia; order Verrucomicrobiales; family DEV007; genus Arctic95D-9. Next base: position 209,167 of record JBBCIU010000026.1, read on the forward strand.
GCGCATCGCCCGCATAGTAGATATTGTAGAGCCCAAAGCCGTGGAAAGGATAGTCGCCCTCCGGAGTGAAGACGGCATCCGCCTCGGTGACGGTGCCCGCGGGGAACTGGTGCTCCACCGCGCGCTGCTCGTCGGCGCGGTTCGTGCCGGGCGACGGCGTGCGCGTGTAGGAGGCGTTGTTCAGGTAAGTCCCCGTGGCGATCCGGTTGGAGGAGGAGTCGGGCATGTAGAGGCGGAGTTCTCCCGCGGTCCCCCCTCCGACGCTGGTGATCACGGACTCCGCCGTCGTGATGAACTCTCCCGGTCCTCCGGGCAGCGGATTCTTGCGTCCGACGGCGATGAAGGTATCGCCGACCATGCCCGCGGAAAAGCCCGGGGAGACCTTGTAGTTGACATGGCCGAGGATGGCCCGCCCCATCTGCAGATCGTCGCCCAGGCTGACGTGGATGTTCCCTCCGCGGGCACCGAACCCGAAGTCCCGCGCATCGCCATGTCCGATCTTGCCCCAGTTGCTGGCAAGGCCCGGATTGCCGCTGTTCAGGCGAAGGCTGCTCCCGGCGATGAGGCTGATGTCGGCGACGATGTCCCCGACGATGCCGGGCGAGGTGTGGGTGCCTCCATGCCCGATCTGGCCGGTGTTGGTGAGCGCGCTCCCGCCGGCCACCACGATGTCGCTGTTGGCCCCCAAGGCATGGACCTTGATGAAGGAGCCCGGAGCGCCGATATTGCCGGCGGCGTTGGAAGCCCCATGGCCGATCTGGGCGTAGTGGAGGCGCTCCGCGCTGAGCTCGTCGGTCAGCTGACCACCGACGACATGCACGCTGCCTCCGGCGGAGACGGTGATATTGCCCTGGTGGTTCCCGCCGGTGTGGTAGCCGCCGTGGCCGAGCTGCGCCCAGTGGATACGGCCGCCGCCGCCGCCGTGGGAGACAAGGAGACCGTAGGGATCGTCGATGTTCAGAGGGTTCCCGTCGTAGTCGAGACGGTCCGGCAGCGGCCTGTTGTCGCCCGCCATGAAGCTGACGTTGCCGCCCGTGGTGACGAGGGTGATGTCGCCGAAGTGTCCCCATCTCCCAGCACCGGCGGCCTGCGAGCCGGTTGGAGCACCCGGATTCGTTCCCAGCGCCCCAAAGTTGCTGGTGTCGTTGTTCGAGGGGTCGGCGTTGTAGCCGCCGTGGCCGAGCTGCGCGGAGAGACGCCCGTCCTCGTCCCAGGCCGGATTCAGCTTCGTGAGGGTGCCAGCGACGAAGGCGACCTCGCCGGTGACCTGGATGTCGATGTCGCCGTTGAGACCGAAGGCGTTCGCCCCGTCCCCCGTGCCGCTCCGGGCGTCCCGCCCGCCGTGGCCGAGCTGGACATTGGAGTCCATGCCGCTGCCCGCCTTGAAGACGAGACCGAGCCCCGAGGCGGTCTCGGTGCCGCGGATGGTGATATTCCCGAAATGGTTCCCGTCGGCCTCGTGCCCCCCATGGCCGAGCTTGGTGTAGCTCTGGTGGTCGTAGTGGCGATGTCCACCGTAGCCGGCGGTGAAGATCAGGCCTCCGACGCGCCCGAGAGGACTGCTCGCATCGATGTGGTCGATGACGATGTGGCCAGAATTGATCCCCTTCACATCCAAGCCACCGTGCCCGAGCTGGGCGTAGCTCCGATAGGCCGCACCGCCCTGAAAGACAATGTCCCCGCCGGCGTGAACGGTGATGTCGCCGGAGTTGCTCGGCAGGTTGTTGGCCTTGTTGTTCGGTCCGTCCGCATCATAGCCACCGTGTCCGAGTTGGACGTAGGCGCGCTCCTTGAGGCCCTGAGCGGTCTGGAAGGTGGCGACGGCCTGATCCGTCCCCGCCAGACCGGAAACAACGGGTCCCGCCGCCCCGCCAACCTGAAAGCGGACGACGCCGTTGTCGTAGTTGATCTGTCCGATCGCAGTGGTTCCCCCATTGAGGACCAGGTTGCTGGTCCGGTCGTCCGAACTGGCGTTCGGCAGGTCCGTGATCACATCGCCGTTGGACAGAACGATCCTCAGGGTGCCCGGCACGATGTTGGAAATCTTCTCGGGCTGCTGGTACTGGTTCTCCGCAGGCGTCAGCACGACCTGGGTATCGACGAAATCCGCCAAGGCGATCCATACGTTCGTCCCGGCCGTGAGCGCCTCGTTGATGAGCGCACCGGTCACCACCCGGTCGACCTTGGGGGCGGCCGGGGCTCCCAGGAAATCGAGCCCGCCCCAGGCATCGACCACGATGTCGCCGGTGTGGATCCCACGGGCACCGTAGCCCCCGTGTCCGAGCTGAGCGTAGGCCTCCCAACCACCGCCGTTGCCGCGCACCACCGCCCCCGTCACCAGCACTCCATTCGATCCGGTGTAGGATGGCTGGACCACATCCACCCCGTTGCGGGAAACGTCCGTCACCCGCCGCATCGCCTCGGCACCGAGGATGCTGGCATCGAAGCGGATGCCGCCCCCATGCGCGGTCACCTTGATATTCCCCGCCAAGCCCAAGGCGTTGTCGGCACCCGTGCTGTGGCCACCGTGGCCGAGCTGGGCGTAGTCGCGCTCCATGTCCCCGGCGATGAAGGTGATCCCGCCAGTGCCGGCATCTCCGTCCGCGTTCTCCAAGTCTCCGGTCCCCGCCGTCACCGTGATATCCTGCCGCTGGTCGATGACGATCGTGCTGGCGTAGCCACCATGCCCCAACTGGACGAAGCGGTCCTCCGTCTGCCAGTAGCCCGGGTTCCCGCTCTGCGGCTGTCCGTTCACAGCCACGTTGTTGTACCACCAGTAGGCGTATTCCGGCGACAGGGCCAAGGCGTCCTTCTCTCCGCTCGGCGGGGAGACGAAGCTGATGCTGCCGCGGGCGGTGACGACGATCTCGGCCGAGTTCTCGGGACCCAGGATGGATCCGTCGCTGTCGTAGCCGCCATGCCCGATCATCGCATGCTCGTGGTACATTCTGCCCGCCTGGAAGAGAATGTCGCCCGACACGGCCCCCGCCCCCTGCCCGGCGAGGACGGTGATGGTACCTCCCTTCGGACCCCGCACCACGTCGCCGCCGTGCCCGATCCGAACGAAATTGTAGCCGTAGCCCCAGGCACGGTCGGGACGGAAGGCGTCTCCGCCCTTCGCGATGATGCTGCCCTTGGCCGCCTCGACATGGATGTCCCCGTTGAAGCCCGTCGGGGCGGCCACGATCGGCGTGCCGAAGGGCAGGTCTGCTCCCACCCCGAAATTCGGGGTATAGGCGACGCCGGTATCGGCCCGGTGGTTGGTGCCGCCGTGCCCGATCATCGCGTGATACCAGCGGCGGTTCCCGGCACGGATCTGGATGCCGATCTGCGAGGTGGGATCCCTCGGATCAACGAAGGTTCCCGCCGCAAAGACGGTGATGTCCCCGCTCAGGGAGCTGTTGGGGATGATGTCCTGAACGTTCGCCCCACCTGGCATCATGAAACCACCGCCAATCCCGTTGGTCTTCACCGTCTGGGTGCTCACCCGATCCGGATTCGAGGAACTCGCTCCTCCATGCCCAATCTGGACGAAGCTGTTCAGAGGGGAGTCGTCGGAGGCGTTGCCAAAGGGGGTCGGAACGCCTGGCTCGATGATGGGACCGAAGTTGACGTCACCCGCGCGGATCGCCTGGTTGTGGCCGAGCAGGCGGATGGCTCCCGTCGTCGCGGTGACGGTGATGTCACCGCTGCGGGTCTGGTCCCAGATGCTCATTCGGTTGCCCTCGTAGCCGGAGCCGTGACCGATCATCGCGAAGGAGCGGGTCGAGCGCCCCCCGATCAACTGGATACCGAGCCCCTCCGGTCCCCGAACGTAGCCGATGGGAGTGCTCCCGTGGGCGGTAACGGTGATGTTGCCGTGATAGCTGCCCTGGTTCTCCTCGCCGCCGTGGCCGATCATGGAGTAGATGTCGCTGGTGATCGCGGGGTTCAGATCGTCGACGGCGTCGAAGCCGCGAGCCCCCATCATGAGGATGTCGCCGGCGGCGGTGACGGAGATGTCGGCATCGATGCGGGCGGCGTCGCCCGCGTAGTTCGTGCGCCAGGTGCTGGAGAAATAGGATCTTCGATCGTCGTAGGGATCGATCTGTATCCCATCACGAGTAGTCCTGTGGTATTCGAGCACCGAATCGGCATTGGTGTCCTGTGCCCGCTTCCACTCGGTGCCGTCCGAGAGGATGCCGCCGTGGCCGATCTGCGTATAGCTCGCCGTCGTGCCGCCGCGGGCGTCGACCCGGCCGCTCAGATTCGCCGTGATGTTCCCGGTGGCTCCCCAGCCCGCACCACGGAAGGCGCGGTCGCCCAGATTGTCCACATCGCCGGTGCCGAACTCCGTCCCGCCGAGCAGGCGGATGTAGTCCTTGCCCTGGGCGTTGGCGGTGCTGCCCCACCATTCGTTGATGACCACGCCGTTGTGAGTTCTCGAAAGCTGGTATTCGACCCCGTTGTCGTTGAACCCGAGCTGGGCCCAGCCGCGGCCGATGAGGATGCTCCCCCGCATGATCAGATCCCTCGCCGCCACATTCGTATCGCCCCAGCGGCTGCCGACGTCGACGCCGATGCGACCGCCGGTGCTGCCGAGGAACACCGAACCTCCACGCAGGCCCGCAGCATCGTTCGCCGCATTGCCATCGTTCATCGTCGCCATCACCGCAGCCATGTCGAAGCTTCCCATGCTCAGCCCCGTGACTCCGTCCCAGCCCGCCACGACGTTGATCCCTCCCTCTCCCGCCGAGTGGACGGGGACGTTGAAGCTGATGTTCCCCATCGCCAGCAGGCTGAGCGTACCGCCGACGATGCCCGCCGCGTTCTGATACCATTCGATCGCGTCCGACTTGGCTTCTAGTGTCGAGGTGAGCCGCCCGATCGTGATGTGCCCAGCGTCGGAGCCACTACCGAAGTTCGTTGCGATGACAACATCGGTGCCGGCGTCGAGCTGCTGGGAGATCCAGACGTTGCTGATCGTGCTGCCCCCAAGTCCCGGTGCCCCGGTAGAAGTGATCGTGATGTCGGTGGGGTCGAGAAGCAGCGTCCCCCCAATCCCCGATGCAGCGGTCAGATCTACCTCCCCGGTGATCTCAAGCGTGCTTTTCCCCGAAATCTCGGCGAATCCCCCCTTCTCGATCCCGCGGGCGGAGACCGTTCCGGCGAACTCCGTCGTTCCATCCGACCAGAGAATGACGTTCCCACCCTTTCCGCTGCCTACGGCATCCGCCGCGACCAAGGCGCCGTCGTCGATCCGCAGCGTCTCGGCATTGCGGATCGTGGCATCCCGGCCCTGGAACCCGCCGCCGATCTGGACGGTTCCTCCGCCGGTTTCTCCCGAAGCATCGACATGGGCACCGCCGGCCACGAGGATCGAGCTTCCCTCGACCGTGACGGCACCGCCCATGGCCTGATTCCCCACCGCCTCGACCGCGCCCTCGACGACGGTGTCGTTCGCGGCGGCCACGGAAATCCGTCCCCCTGCACTGCCGTTCGCCTGAACCGTCGCCGCGGACCCGATCTGGACCGAGCTGCCGGACACCGCCACCGATCCGCCGGCCCGGCCCACTTCGCCGTTCGCCTCGACGGTTCCCGAGGTCAGCTCGACGCGTCCGCCGGAAACGTTGACTTGGCCACCCGAACCGTCGCTGTTACGGGCGGACAATTGACCGGTGTTGACGATGCGGCCTTGGGGACCGGCGCTGAGGGTGAGGCGCCCGCCGCTGAAGTTGTAGCCGCTCGCGCGGACGATCCCGTCGTTCTTGATGGCGAGGGCGTAGACGTTGCCGTGCGCCTTCAGCTCGGCGGCGGCGGCGTCGATCGTGCCGGAGTTGTCGATCCCGGTCGCCCCCCCGCTCCCGCCCGCGAGGACGGAGATCTTCGCCCCACCCGCCTGGTCGACGACGATGTCGCCGCCCGCGCCGAAGGCCACGACGCCTTTCGGGGCGGTGACGGAGCCGGCGTTCTGGAGGAAGTTGCCGAGGAGGACGACGTCGCCGTCGGAACTGGAGACCGCGCCGTAGTTGCGTACCCCGGCGGCGGTGGTGCCGCGGAAGCGGTTCGAGCCGCCGTTGAGGAAGTCCTTGTTCTGGATGTCGAGGGTCGAGAGGGTCAGCATCCCGGCCACGTCCACCGAGCCCCCCTGGTGGACGACGATGCCGTTCGGGTTGACGACC
>JBBCIU010000027.1:0-11352 GCA_037190325.1 Verrucomicrobiales bacterium
CGGCGCGGTTGCCGAAGGCGGTGTACTCGAAATGCGCGGCGACGGAGCCGCTTTCGTCCACCACCTGGGTCACGTTGCCGAGTCCGTCGTAGGCGAGGTAGCGTTTCGCCTCGCCCGCCACGCCCGCGGCCTCCGTGGTGACGGCGAGCAGCCCCCCGATCCCGCCGGCGCCGCCGACGGAGCCGCTCAGGTCGAGGCCCCAGGTGTTGCGGCGCGCGACGACGTCCCCGCCAGGGTCGAGGTGCAGCTCGAGATGGGCCAGGCCGTCGCTGTTGCCGTAGAAGACCGACTTCCCCGGGATCCACTGCGAGCCGGGGCCGGCGTGATGGACGGTCTTGGAGAGCAACTCCTCGCGGAAGCCGTAGCGGTACTCGACGCGGATACCCTGGGGCCGCACCACGACGGCGGTGAGGAGTCCGCGCCCGTCCCATTCGTATTCGTAGACGCCGTCGTCGGCGAGGTTGCCGGCCGGGTCGTAGGCGAAGACGCTCTCCTCGCCGTTGAGGAGGCGGGAGCGGACGCGGTCGTCCTTCTCGACCTCGAGGAAGGACCGGTCCTCGAATCCGCCTGCGCCGGTCAGCTCGGCGGAGAGGAGGTTGCCGTGGAGGTCGTAGCCGAACTGGTCCTGCCGGAGCTGCTGGGCGCCGACCTTGGCGCTCTGCGCGGCGAGGCGTCCCCTCAGATCGTAGGTCATCATCTCTAGGAGCGGCCCTCCGTGAGCCCCGTAGGCGGAGCCCGTCCGGGTGCGGGTGCGGATGCGCCCGGACGCGTCGTGCTCATACTGGTGGCGCGAGACGATGGCGCCGCCGGCGAGCGTGTTGCTGCAGATGTGCCATCCGTGGAACCCGGGGGTGAACTCCGTCGCCAGCACGGGGCCGGCCACCTTGGTGAGGAGATGCTGGTTCTGCGCGTAGTAGGTGTGGACGAAGTCGCCCGCGCTCGACCGGACCGCGGCGAGCCGGTCGAGCGCGTCCCACTCGTAGGCGATGGTCTGCACGATGTCGGCCGCCCCCTGCCCGCCGGTGTTCCCGGCGACGCGGGTCGAGAGGCGCCTGCCCAGGTCGTCGTGCTCGCTGGACACCTCGAAGCGGACGGGCGGCCCGCCCGAGGGATGGGGGACAAGGACGGTCTCCACGATCCGGTCGCCGTCCTCCTGGTAGTCGAACTGATGGTGGACCTCGCCGTCGGTGACATGCACCAGCCTTCCCTCCGCGTCGTAGTCGAGGGTGAAGGTGGTCCCGCCGCCGTAGGCGATGGTCGCGGGATCCCCGCGGTCGTTGTAGGTGTAGGCGGTCGTGAGCGGCGCCGAGGGAAAGGCGGGGTCCGTCTCCGTCTTGGTGGCGACCTTGCCGTCGGCCGTGTAGGTGTAGGCGATCCTGCGGCCGCCGGGGAATTCCTTCTCGACGAGCAGGCCGGTGGCCTCGTCGTAGCGGTAGTCGATCCGGCGCAGGCCCATCGCCGTACCCAGCATCTCGCGGGCGGGGACCTCGGCGACGCTCGCCACGTCCCCGTAGGCGTCGTAGGCGATCTCCACGCCGGATTTCTGGTTCGAATCCCGCCGCACCATGCGGCCCTGCTGGTCGTAGACGTAGGTGATGGTCTCTCCGGAGAGGACGTCCTCCACCGACTGGAGCCGCCCGCAGGCGGAGGTCCCCGCCCCGTAGTAGGCCAGGTTGGCGGTCACCTGGCCGTTCCGCTTCGTCTGGACGACCTTGCCGATGGCCGGATCGAACTCGTAGATGAAGATGCCACCGGGAGACTGGAAGCGCTGGGAGGTCACCCGGCTCTTGCGGCCGAAGGCGTCGTAGGCCAGGGTGTGCTTCCTCGCGAGCGTCCCGGATTCGTACTCCTCGGCGAGGGTGACGAGACCCGAGGCGTAGTGCACGACGACCTCGGAATGCTCCTCGACCGTTTGAATCACCGAGGTCCCGTTCGCCAGGTCGACGTATTCCCGCACCGTGGAGACCGCCTCGAAGTCCCCTGCGGCGTCCTCATGTCCGGCGACCACCTCCGAGACGAGCCTGCCGCGGCCGGGAACGGTCTCGGCCTGGAGGAGGACGCGCCGGCGCTCCACCAGCTTGTCCCCCTTGTCCCCGACGGTCGCCGAGCTGACCAGATACCACTTCCCGCCGGACTGGACCAGCGAGGAGGCGGCGATCTCCTTGCCGCCGTCGGAGATCGACTCATGCACTCCGTCGAAGTCGTGGTCATACCAGGCGGCCGCTGTGCGCGATGTCCCGTCGAACTCGGAAAACGAATCCGGAAAGCCGGGAACGGGATTCCCGTTCCCGTCGCGCGTGGACTCCACCCATGTGGTGCCCTCCGCATTGGCGGCCCTGACCGTGGTGTGGAGCTCGCCCCCTCCGAATCCCGGAAAGACGCCCAAGGAGGTGCCCAGGTTGCCGTCGGAGCCCCGCTCCTTCCGGGGGCCGTCGGGCTTCAGCATCGTCTTCTCGGCCCATTCGAACTCCTCGCTGTTCCGGGTCTCCACGCCGTAGCGGTAGTATTCGTTGACGATGCCGTCCCCGGTCAGGGCCTTCACCTTGCCGTCGGCGAAGAGCTCGATCTTCACCTCCGGAACGAGGTTCGACACCACGGCGATCGAGCGCTCTCCCGCGGCGTACCGGTACTGCATGGTCTCGCCCGTCGCGGAATCGCTCCGCGACTTCAGCCGGCCGGCGGTGTCGTAGTCGAAGGTCACGGTGTCCGTCCGGGTGCCGTGGACTGTCTCCTCGCGCGCCAGCTTGCCATCGAGGCGGTAGTGGTAGCGCTTCACGGACGGCTGGTAGGCGCCGATCTTCTTTCTGGACTCCACGAGGCGCTGCTCGGCGTCGTAGATGAACTCCTCCGACACTCCGTTCCGGTGCCAGGCCGTCCGGATCTTGCCGCAGCAGGCGCTGTAGGTGTAGGACGCCTCGGTTCCGGCGTCGTCGCGCACGGACGTCACCCGCCCCCCCGCGTCGTACTGGGTGACCCGCCACGGCAGGGGCATCCACTGCCCGCCGGGGGGGCGGAGGAACTTCTCGCGCTGCACCTCGCGGCCCTCGCCGTCCTTGACCGCGACCGTCTTCGCCTGGAGGTCGGCGGGATTGTCCGAAAGAAGCAGGGTCGTCACCTGGACGTGGGTCCCGCTCGCATGGGGCGTGAAGGTCCCCTTGCCGCTGCCTGGCAGCGAGAAGTTCCCGGCCAGGTAGGTATGGTCGGCGGTCAGCCCGGTGCTGGTGACCACCCGTCTGGGCTTGCCTTTTTCGGGCTCCGCCGCATTGGAGGCGAAATACTCCACGGTGGTCCTGCTGTTCCGCGGGTCGCCGAAATTCCGCCCCGGAGCCGATTGCTCGACCACCGAGACGCGGAAGTGCTCCACCGGGTCGAAGGTCTCGTAGCGGAAGTTCCGCTCGACCTCTCTCCCCTTGATGAAGCGGCGGATCCACAGCAGCTCGGTCGGGTGAAGAGGGGTCACCTGCCCCGGCTGCCGGTAGTAGGTGGTCACTTCGCATTGCGATTCCGGAGCCCCCGGAGGCGCGTCGCCGAACGGCTTGATCTCCTTGCGCAGCTCGCCGTCTCCGCCGTACTCGTACCTTCGCCATTGCCCGTCCCCCTTCGTGATGGCCGTGATCCAACCGCCGCCCTGAGAGTAATCGATGAGAGTCTTCTCCCCCTCGCCCGACTCGATCTCCACGACCCGGTCTCCGAAATGCATCTTCTCGTAGACCCGCGTCTCGCGGTGCAGCACGGTCCCTTGCAGGTTTTCGGTGGTCCGCATCTCGCTCCACCGGCCCTGGCTCTTCCGCTGGCGCTTCATCCGGGTGACGGTCTCTCCTCCGTCCTCCGTGAAGGTCCAGTCCATGTGGTTGGCGCTCCATGTGTAGCGGCTCTCCTTCGAGACCGAGCCGCGTTCCTCCCGCCAGACCAGCGAAGTCGGCTGCGTCAGGCTGCCGTCGTTCAGAATGAGCGTCTGGGTGAGCAAAGCCGAGAACGCGACGTTGACGCTGTCGCCGGGCCCCGTCGTCACGCTCGCCACCCGTCCGACCTTTACTTCCATGCCGCTTGGCCCGTAGGGACTGATTACGGCGGCGAAACCGTTGCCGACGATCGCCTTGGGGATGTCGCCACCGCCCGGTTGCGGATAGACCGTGACATTACCGAACTTTCTGATTTCGAACGCCGCCGGAGTGAACGTCTCCGGCCCCGGCTCCTCGTCCTTCAGCTCGAGCACCGCGGCGACCGAGCTCTCGTCGCCGACAACGATGCTGATGTCGACGCTTCCAAGCTGCGATCCGTTGCACCGGCAGACGCAGTTCCCGCTCGGCCGGGCAATCGGGCGTGCGTAGGTGTAAAAGTGGACATTCGCTCCCGAACTGTTGCTGGCTTCATGGACTTGTCTCGCTCCATCACCCAGTGGATCGCCGTCCGGAATGAACTCCAGCCCCAATTGGGCCAGCTTCTGGATGAGCTGCCCCACGCTCATTCGCTGAAACCCACCGGTCCATTCGGTTCCCGAGACCCAGAAATAGGAGGTGCCCGTTTTGTAGAGGGGATCGATGCAGTCCCGGTCGGATCCCCGCGCAGGAGCCGCTCCCAGCAAGGCACAAATAGCCAGCAGTAGGGCGGCTCTGGGATACGAGCCAAGCACCGGCAGCGCCTTCGGCGCGAAGGCGTGGAAGATGCAGGTGACAAGGGAGCGGATGGTTTTCGGTGCCTTCGCGTTCATTTCAGAATTTCGGTTGTCCAGCATAGGTCGCCCATCGAGGAGATGGCATTCACTTCTCCGGGGATCGCCCCTTCCCGCTCTCCGCGCTCCCGTCCGTGTCGGCCATCTTCACATCCACGAACCGACCATCGCGGTAATTTTCCTCGTAAGCCATCCTCCATGTCGACGACGAGTCTCCGTCGGAGGACGCCGCCGCGTCCGCCCCTCCCGAAAAGACCACTCGCTTCACGAGCATCCCCCGATCGAGATGCTCCTCGATCCTCAACTGGTCCAAGATCTCCCGGACGATCGTGGTGCCATCCTCGCCATAGGTGATCCTGAGCGTTTCGGCTCCGTCCATATCCGACCGGACATGCCGCTGCAAGGGACCGGATTCGTATGTGTATTCGATCACGACGGGGGGCTCGTCGCGGGCCGCTCCCGAGACCACCATCCCGGCCGCTGCCGCCAGCACTGGATCGAGGATGTCGGGAATCCTCATTCGGTTCAAACTGGGGACGGGACCCCGCAGCGATATTTTCCTCAGCCGGTTCAGGTCGTCGTATTCGCTTTCGAACAAACGGACCGGAGGACCGTCGCCTTGCGAGAAGTCGACCGACTGGATGTTGGAGGCGATCGCCTTTTCCCGGAAATAGGCGTAGTCGAGCCTGCGCTCTCGCTCCGTCGATCCGATCGACGAGACCCGGCCGTCGCGGATGGTGGCGGCCTGCCTGCGGCCAATGGGATCGACCATGGCGATCACCAGATCCTCTCCGGGATTGCTGACGATTTCGTATCGGTTCAGCCCATCGTGGCCGACGAAGCCTGTTCCCCCGTCCCAGGAGAAATCCGCCAGGAGATCTCCGTCCTCCTCCACTTTCATGGAGCCTGCGCCCGGGCTCAAATCGAAGTTCCTGATGAAGTCCGCGGAGGCGACCTGGATGCGGACGGCATCCTCTCCTTTCCGCTCGGCATCGATCTTCAGGTCCCCGATTTCCAGATTCTCCAGGCGGCCGTCCTTCCATGCCGCGGTCAAGACCGGCTCTTCGCCCTCCTTCCGGATGGCGGCGACCCGGCCGTCCCCGTCCCGTTCCCAGAGCCATTCCACGCCGGCGTCCGTCACCATGCGGACCAGTCCCAGTTCCGTGAAATGGAGCTCCCAGCCATCGTCCCGGCGCAAGCTCCTGCCATCCGGCGTGCTGGAGAGGCTCCAAGCACCATCGTCCGTCTCGTAGCGGTCGGGGGAAGTCCGGCTCAGCATGCCGGATTTCCCACATGGCAGATGGACGGCGATGCTCTCCCCGTCGGCGAGCGGTTCGATTCTCGACTCCAGAATCGGAATGCGCCACCCGGGCACCCCCACCGGCGAGGTGCCGGAACGCCCGGAGGAGAAATCGATGTGGACCGGAATGGTGTCGCCGCGCCTTGCCGAGAGGGTCACTTTCGCAAGGTCGATCGAATAGTAGGCCCGCCCGGCGGTGTCGGCATGTCCGATGGCCGTGCCCGGACGGGTCAAGTCGACGGGACCCGAGTAGGAGACGCCCGCATGGAGAAGGACGGCGAACGTCGCGAGCAGGGATGGGAGATTCGGTTTCATTTCTGTCATTGTCCATTCGGCTGGGCTGCTTCGGCAAGGGCTCGGAGGGGGATCCGATAGATTCCGTTCGCAACGCTGTTTGTCTGGACATAGAGGTAGTTCGTTTTCAGTCCCACGCTTCCCGCATGGAAGCTCACGGTGAATTCGTGGGTTTCTCCTCTATCGAGGGTGATGCTCGAAGTGATTCCGGATTCCGAAAAGTCCGAAGAACCGTTTGGATCCGTCGAAACACCCAGGATCGAGAGGGGGCCGTCGCCCACGTTCTTCAGGACGAAGATCCGGGTTGCCGAGGTCCCGACCGACACGGTACCGAAATCCGTTCCATCCCATTTCACCGGGGTCTCGTCGCCGGGAGGAATCCGATAGAGCTCGTTGGGAACGCATCCGCACCCCCTTCCCAGGACCATGAGCGTCCCGATGTCGTCGATGACTCCGTCGAATTCCCGCTCCTTGTCGCATCCTGCAAGTCCATCGGGCTTCGAGCTGGGCGAATGGGGATTCGTCCCCAGGGCCCGTTCATCTGCGTCGATGTATCCATCTCCGTCGCTGTCGTTCGTTCCGTCGGCCGGTTCGTTGGCCTGGAGGCCGTACTTGAGCTCGATCCAATCGGGTATGCCGTCGCCATCCGAGTCCGATTTGGCGGGATTCGTCCCGAAGCAGAAGACCTCGTTCCGGTCACTGATCGTGTCGCGGTCCGAATCCAGATGCCTCGGGTCGGTGCCGTATTGGAGAATCTCCTCTCCATCGGAAAGTCCGTCGCCGTCGGTGTCGGGATTCGTCGGACCCGTGCCGTGGCGGAACACCTCGCTGTAGTCGCTGAGCCCGTCTCCGTCGGTATCGATGAGGAGGGGATCGGTCAAATGGCTGAAGATTTCGTCGCCGTCGTCGAGGCCGTCGCCATCCGTATCGGATTTGGCTGGATTGGTGCCATACTGGAGGACTTCGATGTCGTCCGGCACGCCGTCGCGGTCGGAATCCTTGAGAAAGGGGTTGGTCCCAAGCTGGAATTCCTGCAGCAGGTTCAGTCCGTCGCCATCGAAGTCCAGCGACACGTCGTTCGCCTGGGAAGGGGACAGGCCGTATTTCGCTTCCCACCCGTCGCTGAGTCCGTCACCATCCGAGTCTTTGGACAAGGGGTCCGACTTGAAGTGGTTGACTTCGGCACCGTCGGAGATCCCGTCGCCGTCCGTATCGGCTAGGTAGGGATCCGTCCCGTTGGCAAACTCTTCGGCCCAGGACAGTCCGTCGCGGTCGATATCGGCTCCCGGCTCGTGAGCCCGCGGGTTCGCTCCCAGCGTGTGCTCCCATCCATCCCATGCACCGTCGCCGTCGGTGTCGGGATTGTCCGGATCCAGCCCCATCGCGAACTCGAGGCGGCTGGAGAGGCCGTCTAGATCGGGGTCGGCCTCGGGATCCTGGCCGGTGGAGCCGAAGTGGAACCGTTCCCAGTCGTCGGGGAGGCCGTTGCCACCGGCGTCGTTGTCGGGGACGAGGAGGAACCAGGCGGTCTCGATGCCTTCGCCCGAAAGGTTGCCGTATTCGTCGTAGTATTCCTGCATCCAGGCCCTCGAGGCGAGGATCTGCCCCGAATCGTTGATCCGCCAGTAGCGGGTGTTCCCGGCGACATAGAAGAAGTTGGTCCGCCCGTGCTGCAGGAGGAAGGCGTTGCCGTAACCCTCCAGGGGCATGTCCTCCGGGTTCGGGCTCCCGCCGGGATCCAGTTCGCTGGCCGAGGCGATGCCTCCGACCATGTCCCCATATCGGTTCAGGCCGCTGGCGAAGCTGGACCAGTTGAGGAGGGAAGAGCTCGTGTCGATGTAGTAGACCGGTGCTCCTTGCTCGTCGAAGAGAGGCCGGGAGGATCCGTCGAAGAGGGGATTGCCGTGGATGTCGTGGGACGAGAGGGGCTGGCCGTCTTCGTTGAATTCTGTCGGCTGGCCGGAGCCTGGCGGAAACAGCTTGTCCCTGCCGACGAGGAAGGTGATCCCGTCGCGGGTCCAGCGGGCGCGTCCTCCCCCGTCGACTTCATAGTTGTGGGAGGAGAGCCACGGGAGCCACCCGGAGGCCGAGTCGCCGAGACGGTTGAGCGCGAGGAAAGGGGGGGGCAGGCTGGTGGGGTGGCCAGCGGGGAAGATTCCGGCGAGCTGCCCGTAGGGTCCGACGGCGAGACGCTGCGGATTCTGCGGGATCCATTGGGCTGTCCCCGGAGGGAGGAGACCGGCGGGATGCACCAACGCCTCGCCCCTCTCGCTAAGTCCCAGGAGCCGCGGCACGGGCGAGGCCAGTGGATGTATCTCTGCGGTTCCCGCGCGCCAGCGCAGGAGATGGAAGTCGTCGTCGGAATCCTGCGCGATGGCCGCGACGAAGCCGGACTCCGTCACGCGGAGATCCTTGATCCACTTCCAGACCTCTTCGTTGTTGGGGGCCAGGACCACGGGGTCGCTTCCGTCGGAGAGGCGCAGCCTCCAATGGGCTTGCCCGGAAACCGTCTGGCTGGTGACAGCCGCGACGAGCCCGGAGCTGTTCTGTCCGATTCCGTGGACATACAGGGGCCCTGTGCCGTTGCCCGGGCCGAGAGGTATGACCTCGGAGTCCCATCCGTCGGATGCGCCGGAGACGGCGAGGGGATTCCAGCGCCTCGCCACGATCTCGTTTCCGACGCGCTCCACCCGGGCCAACTGGCCGAGTTGG
The DNA here is from genome assembly GCA_037190325.1 of Verrucomicrobiales bacterium. Classification (GTDB taxonomy): domain Bacteria; phylum Verrucomicrobiota; class Verrucomicrobiia; order Verrucomicrobiales; family DEV007; genus Arctic95D-9. The sequence continues at coordinate 8,979 of JBBCIU010000027.1, forward strand.
TTGAAGCTGGTCACAGCGGGAGAGGCGAGGGTGGGGTCATCCTTGCCGCCGCCTGCCCGGCCGGGCATCGCGGCGATGGGTACCGAGCGCCATTTCGGCTTGGGGTCGAGCGTGACGCCGGTGGCCTCGAAATGCCGGAACTCCTGAAGGTTGGTCAGCCCGTCGTAGTCCCAGTCGTTGTCCGCGTCGTTGGCGAGCGGATTCAGTCCGTTCGCGTCTTCCCAGCCATCGGGCATCTCGTCGCCGTCGGTGTCAGGATTGTGGGGGTTGGTGCGGGCCTCGTACTCCTTGAGGTTGGAGAGGCCGTCTCCGTCGGGGTCGGCGGAGGCGTCGTTGGGATCGATGGGGTTCAGGGCGTCGGAGGGGTCGAGGACGAATTCCGGGGCGTGGGAGGTGTATCCCGCGCCGAAGGCATGCTCCCATCCGTCCTTCATGCCGTCGCCGTCGGTGTCGGCAAGGTTGGGGTGGGTGCCTTGGGCGAGCTCCTCGGCGTTGGTGAGGCCGTCCTGGTCGAGGTCGAGGGCCGCGTCGTCGGCGCGTGGATTGAGCCCGTGCTGCACCTCCCATCCATCTTCCATGCCGTCGCCGTCGGTGTCGGGATTGTGGGGGTTGGTGCGGTTCTCATACTCCCCGAGATTGGAAAGACCATCGCCGTCGGGATCGGCGGAGGCGTCATTGGGATCGAGGGGGTTCAGGGCATCGTCGGGATCGAGGACGAACGCCGGGTCGTGGGGAGGATATCCCGGAGCGGAAGAGGGATAGCCTGCACCGAAGGCATGCTCCCAGCCGTCGGGGATGCCGTCGTTGTCGGTGTCGAATTTATTGGGATGGGTGCCGAGGTCGCGTTCCTCGGCGGTGGTGAGGCCGTCCTGGTCAAGGTCGCCCGCAGGGGCGAGGGCGAACGTCAGGGAGAGGTCGTAGAGCACCTTCCAGGCATCGGCGAAGCCATCCTCCATGGTGGAGCTTTTCCTCGGGTTGCCGGCTTCGGCCCATGGGGGGCCTGTGGCGGGGGTGTGCCGCTGGAACTCCTCCAGCGTGGTCAGGCCGTCGCCGTCGTGGTCGCTGGTAGCGTCGGAGAGGTCGCCGGTGGCGCTCCTGGGATTGAGCTGGTAAAGGACCTCCCATCCGTCCCAGAGCCCGTCTCCGTCGGTGTCGACCTCCCACGGATCGGTGCCGAGATCGTGCTCCTCCAGATTGGTCAGTCCGTCCTTGTCCTCGTCGCCGGTGGCATCGGTGAGGTCGCCCGGCGCACTCGTCGGGTTGAAGCCATGCTCGACCTCCCAGCTATCCCGGAGCCCGTCGCCGTCGGTGTCTCTCTTGGTCGGATCGGTGCCGAGCTGGTATTCCTCGAGATTGGTGAGGCCGTCCTCGTCGGGGTCCTCCTCGGGGAAGACCTCCTCGACGCTGGCATACTGGGTGGGAAAGGCCGCCACGATCCGCTGCTCCCAGAGGTCGGGCAGCCCGTCGTCGTCGCTGTCGGGGTCGTGGACGCGGCGGTGGCGCAGGTTGTGGACGCCCGCGCCGGGGGTGGCGGGAGCGACGACGAGGACGAGGGGATCCTCCCCTGGGCCGAGGGGGCCGAAGTTCGGCGGCAGGTCGAGGCAGAGGACCGGGACCTGGTTTGTTTCCACATGGAGCTTGCCGCCCCCGGGGGTGGCCTCGAGGCGCAGCTCGAGGAGGTCGGAAGGGGCGACGGGGAAGGGGACGACCCCGGGTACGGACTGGCCGCCGTGGTGGACCGTGGCCTCGCCCTTGCCCTCGCCCTCTTCGTCCCATTCGATGACAAGGGCGCAGAGGGCGGAGGTGCCGGCCAGCCGGCTGCGGCGGGAGAAGCCGAGGGAGACCGAGGCGTCGCCGGAGGCGGGGGGGAGGAGCTGGAAGCGGACGCGGGTGCCGTCCCGCGCCTCGTGGTGGCTGATACCTTCGGCGGGGCCGGCGGGGGCGGTGCGGACGAGGCGGGAGGAGGCGACGCCGCCGGCGGAGAGGTCCACGGTCCAGTCCACTCCCGTGGCCGAGCCGAAGAGGCGTCCGAAGTCGACGGGAGCGAAGTAGTCCTCGGGATCGACCAGGGAGGTGCCGTCCTGGCTCTCGTGCAGGTTGCTGACGCCGTCGCCGTCGAAGTCGTCGCCGGGACGGACGTGGCGGTGGTCGGTGAAGCCGTCGTTCGGATCGAAGTCGATGACCTCCCACTCCGCGAAGTCCGAGACCCCGTCCCCGTCCCGGTCTCCGTCGCGGCTGCGGTCGAGGCCGAGCCGGTCGGCGAGGTGGTCGAGGCCGTCGGCCCTCCCGTTCGCGTCCGCGTCGGCGCGTCCGTCGGCGGGATCGAGGGGGAGGGCGTCCTCGCCGTCGGGCAGGCCGTCCCCGTCGCTGTCGG
>JBBCIU010000028.1:0-172615 GCA_037190325.1 Verrucomicrobiales bacterium
GCGCCGGTACTGCAGGCCGGTGCCGTTCTCCTCGAAGTCGACCACGGGCAGCTCGACGAGGCGCTCCCGGACCTGGAAGGTGTTGCCGTCGCAGCGGTCCGAGGATGCCGAGGAGAGGGAGGACTCGGCGGACTCGGAGGAAGGTGTTTCGCTCATGGCTCGAGAGTGGGTCGAAGTTCCATCGAAGGGGCGCGGGAGGAAAACGCGCGCTCAGGCTAGGGAACGCCGCCGGAATGGGTCAAGCCCCAAATGAAAAAAATTCCAAGCGCGGCTTTTCGACCTTCGAGACGGTGGCTGGAATGGTGGGGGATCGACTCGCCGCTTCGCGGAATAGGGGCCACATGGGAATGCGGTGGTGCAAGGCGGCGTTGCCCATGCCGCCACTGCCTCTCGAGCGTCCAGATGTCAGGGGGCGAACGCTCTTTTGGACGGGGCGGACATTCACCCGGCCGATAGAGGGCGGTCGGGATCAGACCGAGGCCGAGGTTTCGCGAATCGCGGTCCTCCACCACGGCGCGAGGTCCTTGTTGGGGCGCAGCCATGCCTGACGATGAAGCCAGAGCATGTTGTCGATGTCGGAGAGGATGGAGAGGGACTCGGCGTTGTCGAGCGCCTTGGGACCTTCGCGCAGGAGCTGTTCGGCGAGAAGGCGCCGGGCCCGGGATTCCCCGGCGGTGGGGATGGTGGCGGCGACGCCGCTGCCGTAGACCTTCTGGCCGGTCATGAGGCGTCGGCGGTTGCGGCGGAGGAGGGAGACATGCACGGCGTTGAGGAAAGGGTCGAGGACCGCGGTGGTGACGCCGCGGAAGCGCCGATGGTCGGGTTCGTCCAGTGGCCTCGTCGCCTCGACGACTTCCCGGGGAGGAGAGGACTCGTCCGGGGTGAGGAAGAGCTTGTCGCGCTTCGCGTACAACCCCAGATCGGGGCGGCTCGTCCAGACGGAGACGGGAATGCTGAGCCAGAGTCCGGCGAGCACCGGGGAGAGCCAGGCGAAGAGAATGGGCTCGGTGAAGGCGGCGAGGAGACCGACGACGATGCCGAGAAGCGTGTGCGGACCGTGGACGGAAATCGCCTCGTCCCAGGAAGTCCCTTGGGCCCCGCGGCGCTGCGCATTCCAACCGACCGTCTTGCCGACGAGGTTCCAGACGACGAAGCGCGAGTGGAGGAGCATCATGACGGGGGCGACGAGAGCGGAGAAGAAGGTCTCGACGAACACGCCGGTCGCCGCGTTCGCAAATCCGCCGAAGCCGCGCCGCCTTTCGCGGTCGAAGGCGAGATCGACGAGGCAGAGGGCCTTCGGGGCGAAGAGCAGGACCATCGTCAGGACGAAGACGGCGAGGGCCTGGGGGCCCGCGTCCTTGGCGACGAAGGATTCGGGGCCGTCGACGCAGCCGCGCCAGAAGGCGATGATCATGAAGAGGAGCCAGAGAGGCGAGGAAACGTAGCCGAGGATGCCGTTGGCCAGATGGATCCGCGTCTTTCCGCGCAGCCCGCGGGCGAAGAGCAGCAGGCTGTGCTGCAGGTTCCCCTGGCACCACCGCCGGTCGCGGATCGCCGAATCCACGATGCTCTGCGGCCCTTCCTCGTAGCTGCCTTCGAGATCGTGGGCGAGCCAGACTTCCCAGCCGGCGCGGCGCAGCAGTCCGGCCTCGACGAAATCGTGCGAGAGGATATGGCCGCCGAACGGCTTTCGTCCGGGGAGCTGGGGAAGGTCGCAGTGCTCCCTGAAGGGACGCAGGCGGATGATGGCGTTGTGTCCCCAGAAATTGCCCCCGTTCTGCTGCCAGAAGGCGAGACCTTCCATGAAGACCGGGCCGTAGAGGCGGTTCGCGAACTGCTGCATGCGGCCGAAGAGCGATTCGCCGTTGACGAGGCCCGGAGCGGTCTGGATGAGGGCGACGCGGGGATTCGACTCCATCCGCAGGTAGAGTTCGACGAGGGCTTCGCCGGTCATGATGCTGTCCGCGTCGAGGACGACCATGTAGCGGTAGTGTTCCCCCCAGGTGCGGCAGAAGTCGGCCACGTTGCCGCTTTTCTTGGCGAAATTGTCCGGACGGCGGCGGTAGAAGACGCGATCCTGCGCCTTCGGGTCCCCGAGCAGATCGAGCCAGGCGATTTCCTCGAGGACCCACTGTTCGGCCTGGTTCGAGTCGGAAAGGATGAAGAAGTCGAAGGCGTCGCCCTGCGAGGTGCGCAGGACCGAGTCGAAGATGGCGCGGATGCCGGCGAAGACGCGGTCGACCGGCTCGTTGTAGACGGGGATGACGATGGCGACGCGCGGCGTGCCGTCGAAATCCTGCAGCGTCGACGCCTCCTCGTCGACCTTCGGCATGTGGGCGAAAGGAAGGTGGAACCTCCGCAGCACGAAGCCGAAGAAGGCGTGGCAGAAGCCGAAGGAGAGGTAGCCGAAGAGGACGACGAAGAGGAGCCAAAGCGCCGTCGACGAGGAGCGCCATCCGAGGCCCCAGAGGTAGTCGGCCATCAGATAGGCTCCCACGCCGGTGATGGCGAGGGCCGCGGAGAAGAACACGAAGGCCTCGCGGAAGGAGGGGCGTTCGGGTTTCGTGGTGCCGGAATGCCGGTTCGCCGCCTTCATCGGGTGAGATAGAACAAGGTGCCGAGGATGAGGCCGAAGCCCATCCAGAGCATCCATTGGGCGGCGGTTTTCCAATGTCCCATGCTTTCGAAGGTGCGGTTGGCGACGTCGACGATGCCGAGGTCGATGGGGCGGGGCCGCATCTCGACGAAGCGAAAGTCCGGGTCTGCCCGCAGATAGGCCGTCTTCATCGCCGCGGCGACGGATTCGGGGAGGGGCTCGTCGTTGAGGAAAAGCTGCTGCCAGGGGATTTCGCTCTGCACCATCAGGAGGGCGAGGCGTCCCCGGGCGGAGAGGCGGTCGATCGGTTCGACCTCGGAGCCGTCGAGCGCCTTCCGGAACCATTGGACCAGGAGCCGGTCGGTCTCCTCGGCGGCGAGCTCGACGGGCAGCCGCTCCGGCTCGGCCGCGGCGCGCTCGCTGACACGGCCGAGGATCTTGAAGACGAGCGAGCTGAGGAGAAGCTTGTTGTCCACCCGGAGGGCGGAGAAGTAGGCTTCGACGCGGCGGTAGGCTTCGTCCCACTCCTCGAGGGACTGGCGGCATTGCTTCCAGTCCGTGACGGTCGTGGGAATGACGAGAGGTTCGATGGATAGGTCCATGGGGGATCGCGCGGAGGAGGGCGGGCGGGATCCGGAGCCTCGCTGCGGAAAAGTCCGCGGGAGCCGTCCCCGCGCCGGGGGGATGGATGGCGCGATCACGGGATCATTCCACAGGATGCGGGGATTTCCACGGGAAATTTCAAGAGGGGCGTGCCTGTGGTGGGCGTTCCACCGGCCCAGATCGAGGTCGACGACCTCGGCAACAGGGTTTCCCGTCGATAGGCGCTCCCGTGTTGTGGCCGCGCTCACCGAGCGCGGACCGGACGTCTCTGCAACAACGCTCGGCCGAGGCCAGCGGCCTCAGCTAGAGATACTCGACCCCTCACCATCGCCTTTCAACTCAGCAAGCCCCTGCTTCAAGGCGAGGATATCCTCGCCGCGATGGGCGGCGGAGAGAGTGACGCGGAGGCGGGCGGAGCCCCGCGGGACGGTGGGGTAGCGGATCGCGGGAACGAGAAAGCCGCGTTCCTGCAAGAGGGCGGAGGCGGCGAGGGCGGTTTCGTTCTCCCCGAGAATGAGGGGGACGATGGCGCTGGGAGCCCCGGGCGAGAAGGTTTCGCGATGGCGAGCGAGGCGCTCGCGAAGGGCGTCGCCGCGCGGTCCGGCGAGAAGATCGAGCCCGTCGCGGACCGTCGCGGCGAGGGCGGGGGCGGGGGCGGTGGAGTAGATGAAGCTGCGGGCGCGGTTCACGAGCAGATCGACAAGTCCCCGCGAGCCGCAGACGTAGCCGCCGGAAAGTCCGGCCGCCTTGCTGAAGGTGCCCATCTGGAGATCGATGCGGGCCTCCACGCCGAGGGCCGCGGCGAGCCCCCGGCCCTGCGGGCCGAGGACGCCGAAGGCGTGCGCCTCGTCGACGAGGAGGAGGGCGTCGTGGGCGTCCTTGAGATCGCAGATGGCCGCGAGCGGGGCGAGGTCGCCGTCCATGCTGAAGACGGATTCGGTCACGACGAGGACGCGCGTTTTGGGCCCGCGTTTCTCCGCGGCCCAGCGGAGGTGGCTGGCGAGCCGGTCGAGGTCGTTGTGGGGAAAGACGCGCAGGATCGCGCCGCTGAGCTTCGCCCCGTCGATGAGGGAGGCGTGGCAGAGCTTGTCGAGGATGAGGATGTCGTCCTTTCCGCAGAGCGCGGGGATCGTTCCGATGGAGGCGGCGAAGCCGGAGGTGAACGTGAGGGCCGCCTCCGCGTGTTTCAGAAGGGCGAGCCTCTCCTCGAGTTCGAGGTGTGCCGCCATCGTGCCGCAGACAAGGCGCGAGGCGCCCGAGCCGGCTCCGAGCCGGTCGATGTGGTCGCGATAGATCGCCTTCAGGTCCGCGTCGTCGGCGAGACCGAGGTAGTCGTTCGAGGAGAAATTGAGGCATTCGCCGGAACCGGCGAGCCGGATTCTCGCGCCTTGCGGGGTCTCGAGCCGCCGCAGGCGGCGGCGAAGGCCGGAGGCCTCCAGTTCGCTCAATTCCTCCGACGGATCGCGCATCGCTATCGCCCTTTGGCCTCCGATTCCAGAAAGCGCGCCGTGTCGAGGAGATCGACGGCCTGTTGCAGGGCCCGGTCCTGCGGCGGCGGGCTGTCCCAGGGGGTGGGCTTGTTCTGGCTGAGAAGCAGGTAGTAGTCGATCTCGGGATCGGTCCCGGCGACGAGGGCGGCCTCGTTCATGCGCGGACGCTGCTTCTGGAAGAGGAACTCGACGAGGGGCTTGCCGCCGTCGACGGCGCGGTAGAGCTCGTGTTTGGTTTTCGCCTCCGTCGGGGTGGCGAGATCGGGGGCGATGCCGCTGCGGAAGATGGAGCTGTCGTCCTCCAGCACGACCTCGGCGATGGCGTAGCGGAGGATGCGGTCCTCGCCGAGGGGGACGTCGCGGTATTCCACGGCGAGACCGGGAGTCTGCCCGCCGATGACGAGGCAACCGGTCTCGCGTTTCAGGACGGCGGCGATGATCTCGCCGACGTTGCCGGTCTCCTCGTCGACGAGGAGGACGAGCTGCAGGCGGCAGCTCACCGCCTCGGGCGTGGAGACGAAAAGGGTGGGACGATCGTTGCCGGGACGGCGGATTTTGAAAAGCAGCTCGTTCGGCGGGCGGAAGCGGCTGAGAATGCGTCCGGCGATGGAGAATTCGGCCTGGGCCTGGGGCGAGCGCAGGTCGAGGATGAGATGGGAGATGGCGGCCTCGGCTTGGAATTCCTGCAGGACGGCGTCGAATTTTCCGACCTCCTCCTCCGTGTAGCGGCCGAAGCGGACGTAGCCGACGCTCTCGTGGAGGCGGGCGTGGTGGAAGGCGAAGGGCGAGTCGCGCTCGGCACGGCTTTGTTCGGTCAGGAGCATCGCCCCGAAGTCGAGACGCTCCAAGAGTCCCTGCAAGGCGGCTCGGTTGATTTCGAGCGGGTCGAGATCCTCCTCCTGGATGTAGTCCTTCGTGAGGAGCCGGAAGGCCTCCTGAAGGGCGGCCTGGTCGAGGGTGTCGACGAGGTCCTCGAGAGGCTGCGGCGGCTTCGGTTTCGGCGTTTCGGCGGTCGGAGCGGCAGGCTTTGTTTCCTCCGCCGCAAGGAGGGTGGCGGCGCAGAGGAAGGGAAGGAGAAGGCCTCGGGTCATGGTCTGGCGCATTCTACGCCATTGGGAAAAGGGTTCAACGCCTCGATGCCGCCCGTGCCGTCGGGGCGTGCGGGCCAGGAGAAGTGCTGCGCGAGGCAGGCGGCGAGATAGCGGGTCGCTCCCTCGACGGCGGCGGCAAGATCGTGCCCGAGGGCGATCCGGGCGGCGATGGCGGCGGAGAGGGTGCAGCCGGTGCCGTGGACGTCGGGCACGGCGAGGCGCGGACGGGAAAAGACGTGGGCTTTCCCATCGAGCCAGGCGTGGTCGCTCAAGCTCGGTCCGTCGTCGGCGAAGTGACCGCCCTTCAGCAGCACGTCGCATCCATAGCGCTCGTGAAGCCGGCGTGGAGCGGCGGCGAAGTCGCCGGGCGTACGGATCGGCTCGCCGAGGAGCCGCTCGGCTTCGGGGAGGTTCGGGGTGACGAGGCGGGCGAGGGGGAGGAGTTCGCGGCGGAGTCGCTCGACACCTTCGTCCGTCAGCAGGACGGCGCCCTCTCCCGCCCGGATGACGGGATCGACGACCAGCGGAAGGCCTGGATGGCTTTTCACGAAGGAGACGGTCTCCGCGACGATTCCCTCGTTGGCGAGCATCCCCGTTTTCATGGCGGAAAGAGGAAATGCGGAGGCAACCCTCTTGGCCTGAGCTCCCAACAGGGTTGGGGCGACGGCTTGGACGGAGGCGACCGATCCCGGCACCTCGGCGACAAGGGCCGTGACGGCGCAGACGCCGTGGACGCCGTGGGCGGCGAAGGTCTTCAGGTCCGCCTGCACGCCCGCCCCGGCGGAGGAGTCGGAACCGGCGAGGGTGAGGACGACGGGAGGGGAGGGCATCAGACGGGAGAGGGAGGGGAGAAGGAGAGCGTGGGAGGAGCGGGGAGGGCGCATCGTCCTCGTGCCACTTCCCACCTTGCCAGAAGCCAACCCCCGGTGCAAATAGCGGGATGAGCTCTCCTTTGCCTTGGCCGAAGTCGGTCTTCGCCCGCAACCTCACCGAGGAGGCGGGAATCACCGAGCTGATGGACGATCTTGGCGAGGCGCTCGCACTCGGGCGGGGAAAGGTCCGCATGATGGGCGGCGGCAATCCCGCGCACATTCCGGCGATGGAGGCGATCTGGCGCGAGCGGATGCGCGAGCTGCTGGAGGAGCCCTCGGGCGAGTTCGACCGCGTCCTCGCGGACTACGACCCGCCGGCGGGCAGTCCCGCCTTCCGCGCGGCCGTCGCGGACTTCCTCAACCGCGAATACGGCTGGAATCTCACCTCGCGGAACATCGCGGTGACGAACGGTGGCCAGACGGCCTTTTTCTTTCTTCTGAACCGCTTCGCCGGGACGATGGCGGATGGGAGCCGGAAGCGCATTCTTCTGCCCCTCGTGCCGGAATACATCGGCTACGGAGATCAGGGGGTCTCCGCCGAGGCGCTTTTCGAGAGCCGCCGACCGTTGCTCGAATGCCGGGGGGAGCGCCGCTTCAAATACCGTATCGACTTCGGGAATCTCGCCCTTGGCGAGAGCCATGGGGCGATCGCGGTGTCGCGTCCGACGAATCCGAGCAGCAACGTCCTGACCGATGCCGAAATCGAGCGGCTCCGGGCCCTTGCGGCGGAGCGGGGCATCCCGCTGATCGTGGACAATGCCTACGGCCTGCCCTTTCCCGGCGTGATCTTCACCGAGGCGACACCGGTGTGGGACGAGAATCTGATCCTGACGATGAGTCTGAGCAAGCTGGGCCTGCCGGGCACGCGAACCGGCCTCGTCGTGGCGCGGGAGGAGATCGTGACGGAGATCCGCTCGATGACGGCCATCGTCGGCTTGGCGAACAACAATCTGGGACAGGCCCTCGCGCGTCCGATGATCGAGTCCGGCCGCATCCGTCGGCTCGCCGAGGAGGTCGTGCGCCCCTACTATCGCGAACGCGCCCGCCAGGCGCTCGCGCTGGCGCACGAGCATCTCCCGTCCGGCGTGCCGTGGCGCGTCCACGAGAGCGAGGGCGCCTTCTTCCTCTGGTTCTGGTTCGAGGATCTGCCCGTACCCTGCCGAGAGCTCTACCGCCGCCTGAAGGACTCCGGCCTCCTCGCCGTGCCCGGCAGGGCCTTCTTCTACGGGCTCGACACGGACGGCTGGAAGCACGCCGAACAATGCCTCCGCGTCAGCTTCACCCAGCCCGAGGAGATCGTCGCCGACGGCTTCCGAATCTTAGGCGAGGTCGTGGGGAAGGTCTACGGGCTGTAGGCCTCGGAAGAAAACCTTTTACCTTCCCACCGTTTACAGAGCGTCGAAGGCTAGCCTTCGACTTTCACCGCGCTCGGATTGCCCGAGGCGTCGGTGGCGAAGGACATCCTCAGGTTCCAATGGCTGGCGATGCGCCGGAGGAGTTCGCGGCGGGAGATGTCCTTGTGGGCGAAGTTGAACGGAGCGGCGCTCGTGGGAAGGTTGCTCGTCTGGTAGTAGATGTCGTTCAGAGGCACTTGGTCGAAGATGAGCTGCGGCGTCATGTGCTTGTAGTTGACGTCGAAGCGTTCGTCGAGCCACTTGGACAGCGCGGGATAGTCCGTGACGAGGAAGCCGGCGGCGCTGGCGGTCCCCCCGGTGGCGGCACCCCCTGCCGCGCCGCCCGTGGCGGTCTTGTTGGACTCGGGGCAGGAAGTGAGGAAGGGGACGAAAGCGGCCAGGACGAGGGAAAGCCAGGCGGTCACGGATTTCATGACCCGGATGATACCGGAAAGAGAGGAATTGTCTTTGAAATATTCGCGGATTTGCGCTCAAAATCGGGATACATGCGAGCCGCGATCTACCCCGGGAGCTTCGATCCCATCCACAACGGACACCTCGACGTGATCGGGCGGGCCGCGAAATTGTGCGACCGCGTCGTCGTGGCGGTGGCGGTGAACCGCGACAAGACAGGGTTCTTCCCGATGGAGGAGCGTGTGGAACTGATCCGGGCGGCGGCGGCGCACATCCCGCGGGTGGAGGTGAAATCCTTCGATGGGCTTCTCGTCGATTTCTTCCGCGCGGAGAAGGCCGACGCGGTGATCCGGGGGCTGCGGGCGGTCTCGGATTTCGAATACGAGTTCCAGATGGCGCTGATGAACCGCAGCCTCGACGAGCATCTCGAGACGATCTTCCTGATGCCGAGCCAGGAGAACATCTATCTCAGTTCGCGCATCGTGAAGGAGGTCGCGATTCTCGGCGGAGACATCGACCGCTTCGTCCCCGAAATCGTGCGGGAGGCACTGAGGCGAAAGGTGGGGCGGTGAGGAGAGGCACCGCGGGCCGTCCGCCTCTCGCAAAAGCTTGCCAAGCGGCCGTCGAGATCCCATTCTCGCGGGGAATGAAACCCATCCTCTCCCTCCTGGCGGTTCTTGCCTTGGCTCCCGCGCTCCGCGCCGAGCTCCGGCTTCCCGGATTTTTCGGCGACCACATGGTCCTGCAGCGCGACGCGCCCATTCCGGTCTGGGGATGGGCGGAACCGGAGGCGGAGGTGTCCGTCAGGCTCGGGGCCGATGAGGCGAAAACGGTGACGGCGAAGGCGGGGAAAGAGGGGCGCTGGAGGGTGGAGCTGCCTGCGACGTCGGCGAGTGCGGAGGGCCTCGTGCTCGCCGTGAGCTCGGCGGGGAAGACGATCATCCTCCAGGACATCCTCGTCGGGGAGGTCTGGCTCTGTTCGGGACAGTCGAACATGGAGTGGCCCGTGAGCGCCAGTCGGAACGCCGCCGAGGAGATCACGAGGGCGGATTTCCCCAAGATCCGGCAGATGAAGATCGCCCACCTCACCGCGGCGACGCCGCAGGAGGACGTTGAATCCGCCTGGCAAGTCTGTTCCCCGGCGACGGTGGGCGGATTCACAGCGGCGGGATATTTCATGGCGAGGGAGCTGCATCGCGAACTCGGGGTGCCGGTCGGTTTGCTCAACAGTTCCTGGGGAGGAACGAGGATCGAACCGTGGACGCCGCTCGAGGGCTTCGCTGCGGTGCCGTCCCTCGCCGCGATCCACGGGCAGGTTCTGAACACGCTGCCCTCGAGCGAGCCCTACCGTGCCGGGTTGCGTAGCCACCTCGACGAGGTTTCGCAATGGCTCGCGGCGGCGAAGGGCGCTCTGGAAAACGGCGTTTCGGCTCCGGCCACGCCCGTTTTCCCTCCAGCTTTGGTTCCCTTGACCGCCCACACCGCGCCGACCACGCTGTTCAACGCCATGGTCAGCCCGCTTGTCGGGTATGGAATGCGAGGGGCGATCTGGTATCAGGGCGAATCGAACCATGTCGAGGGTCCGGCCTATGTGGACAAGAAGAAGGCCCTCGTGGAGGGGTGGCGTGGAAAATGGGGCATCGGCGACTTTCCTTTCTATTTCGTCCAGATCGCGCCCTATCACTATGGCCAGGAGGATGCGACGGTTCTCCCGCGCTTCTGGGAGGCCCAGTCCGCTTGTCTGGAAATCCCGAACACGGGAATGGTCGTGACGAACGACATCGGCGACGTGAAGGACATCCATCCCGTGAACAAGCAGGAGGTGGGCCGCCGCCTCGCTCTTCTCGCGTTGAAGCACACGTATGGGAAGGAGGTCGTCGCCGAGGGCCCCGCCTTCGCCGAACTGACGGTGGCGGAGGCGGCCTTGCGGGTCCGCTTCGCGAATGCCGCCGGCGGCCTGAAATCCCGCGACGGAAAGCCGCTGTCCCATTTCGAACTCATCGGCGAAACCGGCGAATTCGTCGCGGCGGAGGTGCGGATCGAGGGCTCCGACACGGTCGTCCTCACCGCTGCCGGGGTAGAGGAACCTGCCGCGATGCGCTATGCCTGGCACAAGCTCGCCGAGCCGAACCTCGCCAATGGTGCGGGACTGCCCGCGTCGGCCTTCCGCGCGGGCGAGGTGCCGGACTACGATTTCTTCGCCTTGAAGGTGCCCGAGGCGGACGACTACGAGCTCGTCTACGACCTCGACCTGAAGACCCTCGGCACCGAGATCGTCTACACCGTCGACCGCAGCGCGGAGACCGCGGATGGCTTCGACCGGGTCGGCTACTTCATGGAACTCATCCCCCAGGGCGGTTCGCGGCAGTGGATCTGGGTGGCGATGGATGCCTTTGCCGGAGAGGCGAAGAGACTGGGAGTGCCGACAGCCGAATCCGGCGTCCTCTTCCAGACCGCCGTGAAGAATCTGAGCGTGATCAGCAATGTCGCCGGAGTCACGAACGGGGAGGGATTCGATGGAAATCTGGAATTCTGGCCGCACAACTACGGTCCGATGAACGCGGCGGAGGTCCCCGGCGCCTCGGGCGAGGTGTGGGACTTCGGCGATGCCCCGCTGCCGCCGGTGGCGGGCTACGGCTCGATGCAGGTGCATCATCCCTCCGCCAAGGAGACGCTCTTCGCGGTCAACCAATGGCGCGGTGGGCCGGCGGCCGATCTGGGCATCGGGAACAGTTCCGCCGATCCGAGGACGCGGGATTGGACCTTCGCCGCGAACGCCGGCAGTTTCGAGACGGCGAGGCTCCGGGTGTTTGTCAGGAAAGCGAGATGAGGCTCTTCGGTATCATCGCGGGTCTGCTCGGACTTCTCCCGTCCTTCGCCGCCGAGGTGAGGGTCGAGGACGCCGAATCCGCCCGCAAGGCGGTGCGCGACGCGAAACCGGGCGATGTCGTCGTGCTCGCGAAGGGCGAATGGAAGGACGCCGACCTGCGCCTCGACGGGGAAGGGGAGGAGGGCAATCCGATCACGATCCGTGCGGAGGAGCCGGGGAAGACGGTCTTCATCGGGGCCTCGCGAATCCGGCTGGGTGGATCGCATCTCGTCGTGAGCGGGCTGTGGCTGAACAATCTGAGCGGGGCGAAGGCCGACCGGCTCGAATTCCGCATCGATTCGAAGCGGCGGGCGAACCATTGCCGGGTGACGGAGTGTTTGTTCTTCGAGTCCCCGGACTTCGTTCCCGAGGAAAAGGAGAGCCGCTGGATTGGGATCTACGGCAGCGGCAATCAGATCGACCGTTGTGAGCTCTCCGGGAAAAAGAACAAGGGCGCCACGCTCGTCGTCTGGCTGGGGGAGGAGGACACCGGCGGTCATCGGATTTTATCGAACCGTTTTGGCCCCCGCCCCCGTCTCGGCCAAAACGGAGGAGAAACCATCCGCATCGGCGACAGCAAGACGGCGACGGTACAGGCCGACTGCCTCGTCGAGGGAAATCACTTCGCCCAATGCGATGGGGAAACCGAGTGCATCTCGAACAAATCCAGCGGCAACATCTACCGGCGCAATGCGTTTATGGGAACCCAGGGCACTCTGACCTTGCGGCACGGGAACGACTGCCTCGTCGAGGGGAATGTATTTTTGGGGAGTAGGGACGGAACCGGCGGGGTCCGCGTGATCGGCCAGGGGCACCGGATCGTGGGGAATGCCTTCTTCGATCTCAAGGGCGACGGTTTCCGCAGCGCTATCTGCCTCGTCAACGGTATCCCCGACAGTCCCGACAACGGCTATCATCAGGTCGTCGATGTGGAAATCCGGGACAACATCATCGCCGATTGCAAGGAGGCCATCCTCATCGGCTACAACGATGTGAAGGAGGCGACCCTCGCTCCGCGCGGTCTACGGTTCGAGGGCAACCGAGTCATCGCCTTCAAGGGGAGGCCGGCGGTCCGCGTGGAAAGCACCCCTGCGGAGGTGGTTTGGAAAGGGAACCGGGTCGAAGGGGAACTCGTCGGCATCGAGGAAGCCGAGGGAATGCGCGGGGCGAAGCTTGGAGCTCCCGTTCTTCCCTGGGTTCCCAACAGCGGCGATGCCGGAATCACATGGTTGCTCAAGCCGTGAGGCGCAAGCGGGAATGGAGCGCGGCCGTCGGCAACCGTCCCGTCCCGCCCCCGATCACGCCGCAATTCGTGCTGGAAAAATCGCCCGGCGCGGCTAACTCATCCCCGCATATGACTCCCCAAGAAAAAGCCCAGTCCCTCGGCATCGACCTTTCCCCGATCACTCCCGGATATCTGAACCTCTGCATCCGCAGTGGAAACCAGCTCCTCACCTCCGGCCACGTCAGCGACCTGAAGGGCGTTCTCGGGAAGGATCTCACCGTCGAGCAGGGCTACGCCGCCGCGAAGAACTGCCTCGAGAAGATTCTCCGCTCCGTCCACCACACCCACGGCACGCTGGACGGCCTCCGTTGCCTCAAGCTCCTCGGCTGCGTCTATTCGGCCCCCGACTTCACCGACCAGCATCTCGTCATCAACGGGGCCTCGGACCTGATCCACGAACTCTACGGCAAGGAGGGCGACGGCTACCACGCCCGCAGCGCCCTCGGCTTCGCCGCTCTTCCCACCGGCGCGGCGGTGGAGGTCGAGGCGATCTTCGAGATTCTGTGAGCCTTACGCTACGCGAACCCGGAATTGTCTCAGGGACCGCTAGAGGTAGACAGTGCGCCTGACAGAGCGGGTTGGAGTCCCGATGCTGTCCGGTTCGCAATGAAACCCCCGAAACCAGGATGGGTCGGTGTTGCCTTGGCCGTGATCGGCATGGCTCCGGCGTCGGGTCAGGAGAAACTGACCTTCAACCGCGACATCCGGCCCATTCTCTCCAACGCCTGCTTCGCCTGCCACGGCTTCGACGCCAAGGAGCGCAAGGCCGGCCTGCGTCTCGACACGCCCGAGGGGGCCACCGCCGACCTCGGTGGCTACGCGGCCATCGTGCCGGGCGATCCGGCGAAGAGCGAGGCGTGGCTGCGCATCCTTTCCAACGACAAGGACGAGGTGATGCCTCCCTCCGATTTCCACAAGACCCTGACGGCGGAGGAGAAGGAGACGATCCGCCGCTGGATCGAGCAGGGGGGCGAATACCAGCAGCACTGGTCCTTCGTCGTGGCGGAAAAACCGGCCGTTCCGGCGGTCGCGGACGCCACGAACCCCATCGACGCCTTTTTACAGAACCGGCTGGAAAAGGAGGGCTTGTCTCCTGCCGGTGAGGCATCCAAGGAAACGCTGATCCGCCGCGTCACTCTCGACCTGACCGGCCTGCCGCCGACTCCGGCGGAGGTCGAGGCCTTTCTCGCCGACGATTCGCCCGAGGCCTACGGGAAGCTCGTCGATGGCCTCCTCGGACGCACGACCTACGGCGAGCACATGGCCCGCTACTGGCTCGACCTCGCCCGCTACGCCGATACCCACGGCCTGCACCTCGACAACGAGCGCTCCATGTGGCCCTATCGCGACTGGGTGGTGAGGGCCTTCAACGCGAACCTGCCCTTCGACGACTTCACCCGCTGGCAGCTCGCGGGCGACCTCCTCCACGAGCCGACCCGCGAGCAGCTCATCGCCTCGGGCTTCAACCGCTGCAACGTGACCACGAGCGAGGGCGGCAGCATCGCCGAGGAGTGGGTCTATCGCTACGCCGTGGACCGCACGACCACGGCGGTGGAGGTCTGGATGGGGCTCACGGCGGGTTGCGCGGTCTGCCACGACCACAAGTTCGATCCGATCTCGGCGAAGGACTACTATTCGATGTACGCCTTCTTCCACAGCGCCGCCGACCCGGCCATGGACGGGAACAAGATCGACACTCCGCCGATTCTGAAGCTGACGACGCCGGAGGACGAGAAGCGCCTCGCCGAACTCGACGTGACGATCGGCGAAATGGACCGACGCATCGCCGCGATCGTGGCCGGACTGGACTACGTCGATCCAGCGACCCTCGATCCCGCGCCGCCGGTGACGCGTGCGGAGACGGTCTGGTTCGAGGATGACTTTCCGAAGGGCGCGAAACCGGAGTCCGGGGGGAATCCGCTTCGATGGGCGACGAAGGAGCTGGGTCGGGTCTTCAGCGGCGAGCGCGCCCTTTTTCGCACCTCGGACGACTCGGTGTCGCAGGACTCCTGGGCGGGCGGAGCGACCTTCTTCGTTCCCGCGAACGGAACGGTCTTCGTCCATACCTTCCTCGATCCCGCCGACATGCCCGAGGCGATCATGATTCAGTTCCATGTCGGGGGATGGAATCATCGGGCTGTCTGGGGCGAGGCGGAGAAGATTCCCTACGGCACGCCCGGCACGACCGAAAAGGTCCCGATGGGCAGTCTTCCGAAATCGGGCGAATGGGTGCGGCTCGAGGTGTCGGCCGAGAAGCTGGGCCTGAAGCGGGGGATGAAGGTGGACGGTTTCGCATTCACCCAGTTCGGTGGCACGGTGAGTTGGGACCAGCTCGGAGTCGTGGCGGAGACCAACCCGGCGAAGGACCCGGACTGGTCGTGGAAGGTCTGGCTGGAGCAGAACCAAGGCAAGCGCAACGACCGTCTCCCCGACGCCCTCCGCGACCTCGTGCGCGGGAAGAGGCCGGAGGAATGGAGCGAGGCGGAGCGGAAAGGCGTCCACGACTTCTGGCTGGCGAACCTCTACGCCGGCGCGCGCGAGACCCTCGCCCCGCTGGAGGCCGAGAAGGCGCCTTTCGTGCAGGAGAAGGAGAAAATCGAGAAGGCCACGCCCCTCACCTTCGTCATGGCCGATCTGCCGCAGCCGCGCGAGAGCTTCGTGATGGAGCGGGGACTCTACGACCAGCCGGGAGAGAAGGTCTCTCGCGGCGTGCCCGCCTTCCTGCCTCCGCTGCCCGCCAAGCCCGCCGACCGCGACTACAACCGCCTCGACTTCGCCAACTGGCTCGTCAGCGGACAGCATCCCCTGACCGCGCGGGTCGCGGTGAACCGTTTCTGGCAGCAGTTCTTCGGAACCGGGCTGGTGAAGACGAGCATGGACTTCGGCTCGCAGGGCGAACCGCCCAGCCATCCCGAGCTGCTCGACTGGCTCGCCGTTACCTTCGTCGAGGACGGCTGGGACATGAAGAAGCTGGTGAAGCGCCTCGTCACGAGCCAGGCCTACCGCCGGCATTCCGGAGCCGATCCGGCGCTGCGCCAGCGCGATCCCGAGAACCGCCTCCTCGCCCGCGGCCCCCGCTTCCGCCTCGACGCCGAGGTCCTGCGCGACCAGGCCCTGTCCCTGAGCGGTCTCCTCGTCCCGACGATCGGAGGCAAAGGGGTGAAGCCCTACCAGCCCGAGAACATCTGGGAGCCGGTCGGCTTCGGCGGCAGCAACACCCGCAACTACCAGCGGGACAGCGGCGAGGCCCTCTACCGGCGCAGCCTCTACACCTTCCTCAAGCGCACCGCGCCGCCCCCCTTCATGTCCAGCTTCGACGCGCCGAACCGCGAGCAGAGCTGCGCCGTGCGCGGACGCAGCAACACGCCCCTGCAGGCCCTGCAACTGATGAACGACATCCAGCACGTCGAGGCGGCGCGGCACTTCGCCCAGCGCATCCTGAAGGAGGGAGGGGCCACGCCCGAGGAGCGCGTCCGCTGGGCGTGGCGGGCGGTGACGGCGCGCTTCCCCGAGCCGGAGGAGGCCGCGCTGGTGCTGAATGCCCTGACGCAGCACCGCAACCGCTACGAGTCGGACAAGGAGGCGGCGGCGCAGTTGATCGGCTACGGGGAGAGCCAGGCCGACGCCGCGCTCGATCCGGCGGAGCTGGCGGCCTACACGCTGGTGGCGAATCTGCTGTTCAATCTGGACGAGGTGGTGGTGAGGAATTGAGCGCTTCATGGAATCGACGCTTCCACGTCAATCTGTAGAGAGATTCGTGAGAATTTCTCCCGGTCGAACCTTGAGGGAGCTTTGTCGAAGTTCTCACGAACTTCGCTGCGACAGTCGAGAACGATTGCCCTGATCAGAGTTCCGAACACGGAAATCGCAAAATGGACCACGCTCGCGCCATGAACCCTGCCATCGCCTACCACGAACACCTCACGCGCCGCCGCTTCTTCGAGGGTGCGGGCCTGAAGGTCGGCGGACTCGCCCTCGCCACGCTCGCGGGACGCCCCGCCTTCGGCTCCTCGGGCGGTGCGCCCTCGGACGCGGGATCGGTCCACCCGGCCTTGCCCGGCTTCCCCCATTTCGCTCCGAAGGCGAAGCGCCTCATCTACCTGCACATGAACGGGGCGCCGTCGCAGCTCGACCTGTTCGACTACAAGCCGGGCCTGCAGAAACTCTTCGACACCGATCTGCCCGACTCCATCCGCCAAGGCCAGCGCATCACCACGATGACGAGCGGACAGGCGCGCCTGCCCGTCGCCCCGAGCAAGTTCGCCTTCACACGATGCGGCCAGAGCGGCATGTGGATGAGCGAGCTCGTCCCCCACATGCAGGGCATCGCCGACGACATCGCCATGATCAAGACGGTGCACACCGAGGCGATCAACCACGACCCCGCCTGCACCTTCGTCATGACCGGATCGGAGATCCCGGGCAAGCCCAGCCTCGGCTCCTGGATCAGCTACGGTCTCGGCAGCGAGAGCGACGACCTGCCCGCCTTCGTCGTCTTCACCCCGACCTTCCCCAAGGAGAGCCAGGCCCAGGCCCTCTTCACGCGGATGTGGAGCAGCGGCTTCCTCCCGACGAAATACGACGGCGTCGCCCTGCGCGGGGCGGGCGATCCGGTGCTCTTCGTGAAGAACCCTCCCGGCGTGAGCCGCGACGACCGCCGCACCATGCTCGACGCCCTCGGGCGGCTGAACCAGCGCCATTTCGAGCGCCTCGCCGATCCCGAGACGCAGACCCGCATCGCCCAATACGAGATGGCCTTCCGCATGCAGGCGAGCGTGCCCGAGCTGACCGACCTGCAAGGCGAGAGCGAGGCCACTCTCGCGATGTACGGTCCCGACGTGAAGACCCCCGGCAGCTACGCCCACAGCGCGATCATGGCCCGGCGTCTCGTCGAGCGGGGCGTGCGCACGGTGCAGATCCTCCATCGCGGCTGGGACCAGCACAACAGCCTGCCCAAGCTCATCGAGGGCCAATGCCGCGACGTGGACCAGCCCACCGCCGCCCTCGTCACGGACCTGAAGCGGCGCGGACTGCTCGAAGACACCCTCGTCGTCTTCGGCGGCGAGTTCGGCCGCACCGTCTATTCGCAGGGGAGCTTGACCAAGGAGAACTACGGCCGCGACCATCATCCCAAGAACTTCTGCATGTGGATGGCCGGGGGCGGGGTGAAGGCCGGCCTCACCTACGGGGAGACCGACGACTTCAGCTACAACGTCGTCGAGAATCCCGTCCACCTGAACGATCTCAACGCCACGATCCTGCACTGCATGGGCATCGAGGCGAACCGCTTCAGCCATCCCTTCCAGGGGCTGGAGCAGCGGCTCACCGGGGTCGAGGAAGCGAAGGTGGTGCAGGGGGTGCTGGCGTAGGAACAGGGAAGCCTCCGGCTCTGCTGGAGTGACGGTCAAGGTTCGGCCTGTCCGGCAGTCCTCCATCCATCGGCGGGAGGGGTGCGATGGATGGTCTTGCCGCGAGGCAAGGGGCCGTGCGGCCCGCGCGGCCAATCGGATGTCCAAACGACGTTCCTTTCCCGAGCGGGCCGCTCGGGGCTACCCTTGAGTTCCGAAGCGGTGTGTGGAGAGGGAAAGATAGAATGGATGGGAGCGGTAGGGACGGCTCGCCGAGCCGTCCGTCGAAGGACTCGACGGAGAAGCGCGATGCGTCTTCAGTCCTGCGGAGGCCCCGGATATTCGCCGCCTACTGGGAATCCGCCTTCGCCGGCGCCTTCGGGTCGTAGAAGATGCGGATGTCCGCCTCCTTGGTCCCGAGCAGCTCCTGGGCACGCAGGAGGGCTTGCCGGGTGGAGAGATTCGGGTTCCGCGGGTGGTGCTTGAAGATGTTTTCGCGGCCGATCACTTCGACCGATCCGACGTTCTTGAGGACCCGGTAGACCTCCTTCGTCGCTCCGCTGATGATGACGTGACGCTCGTGTTCGCGGAGGAAGTGCACCATCTCCTCCAAGGCGACGACGCTGGTGGCGTCGAGATGGCGGGCATTCTTCATGCGCAGGATGATGACTTTCAGATCGGGGTCGAGCGAGGTCTTCTGAATCTGGGTGCGGAAGAGCTCCGCCGCGCCAAAGAAGAGGTCCCCCTCGACATGGACGATGGAGATCGCCGGGATGGGGCGGACCCGCTTCTCTCCGGCCTCGCGCAGCTCGCCCTCCTCGGAGAATTCGTATTCGACGAGGTAGGGACGGCTCGCCGCGCGCAGATAGAGCATGATCGAGATGCCGACGCCGAGGAAGATGGCCACGTTCAGAGGCATGAGGAGGGCGGCGACGAAGGTGGTGACGAGCACGGCGGCGTCGGCGGGGGTGGCCGCGAGGGAGATGCGGATGTGGTGGCGGTTGATCACCGAAAGCGCGACGCAGACGACAAGCGCGGCGAGGACGCATTTGGGAACGAACCCAATGGCTCCGCCGAGCAGGAGGAGGCCGGCGAGGCAGAGCAGTCCGCTGAAGATGCTGGAGAGGCGCGAGACCGCCCCGCTGGCGAAGTTCAGGGCCGAGCGAGTCAGCGAGCCCGAGGCGGGCATGCCTCCCGCGAGGGCACAGGCGAGGTTCGCCGCCCCGGCTCCGAGCATGTCCTGGTTCACGTCCGGACGGTCGCCGACCTGGCTGGCCAGCGTCTTCGACATCACCGAGTTTTCCAGCGCGGCGAGGAAGGCGATGGAGAAGGCGATGCCGATGAGCAGGCTCATGTCGGAGAAGAAGCCGCGCGGGCCGATCGTCGGAAGACGAGGGACGAGGTCGGCGGTGCCGAACGGGGCGAAGGTGGACAGATCCCAGCCTGCGAACTCGCGCAGCAGGACGTGGAGGCCCGACATCGTCACCAGGACGATGGCGAAGGCGGGCAGTCTCCGGAAGCGCCGGCTGAGCGCGAACCAGAAGGCGAACGCGGCGGCGGCGAGGGTTCCGGACTGCCAGCTCGCCGTCTCGATCTCGGCGAAGGTGCTCTGCAGGATCGTGAAGAAGGTCTTCGGCGCGTCGGAGGCTTGGGCGGAGCGCTCGATGCCGAGGAGCGGAGCGAGCTGGTTCGCGATGATGAGCACGGCCGCGCCCGTGATGTAGCCGACGACGACGGAGCGGCTCACGTATTGGACCAGTTCGGCGACGCGGAAGAACGACCCGAGGACGAGCAGCACTCCGGTGAAAAGCACCAGCATAGGCAGGTGGAAGAGCCGGTCGGGAGCGGAAAGGGCGGCGAATTGGGCGAAAAGGAGGAAGGCCGTCGCGTTGGTGGGGCCGAGGATGGTATGGCGCGAACCGGAGAAGAGGGGAGCGACGATCGAGGCGACCGCGCCGGAGACGATCCCGTATTGGATGGGCAGGTCAGCGATGGCCGCATAGGCCATGCCTTGGGGAAAGGAGAGCAGGGCGACGTTCAGGGCGGCGCCGAAGTCGGCGCGGAGGTCGGTGGCGCGATAGCCGCGGAGACCTCGCCGGATGGGCAGGGGATCGATCGCATTTTCCCTGACGAAGCCGCCGATGCCGGTGGCGAGCCGTCGTAGAAACCAGCGGAGTTTCCTCATTCTCAGTTGCTCCGACTACTATTGAACTCCGGTGCGGGATGACAAACGCAAAGAGGAGGAAAGTGCCCGGGCGCGTGCATCGGAGCGCAGAGCCTTCCCGCCCGGTTCCCGGAGCAGGAGTGGGTGTCGCCTGGTACTCCCCATCCAGGAGAAGGAAGGGCGGTCGGACGAGACCACCGCCCTCGCCGGAACGTCCCCTGCGGAGGGACGTGGCGAGGGCTTTTTTGGAGGGCTCGGGGCCGGTCCTCGGTCAGCCGGTCACTTCCTTGACCAGCTTCTCGAGGCGGCGGGTGTATTCGACCCAGACCTTGCGGGCTTCGCCGGTGTCGTCGACATCCTGTCCCGCATGGATCGCTGCCTTGATGTGGGGCTCGATCGAGAGCCAGCCGTCGTAACCGGTGCGGTGCAGGTCTTCGATGATGCGGCGCTGCACGGGATCCTCGTCGACGTGGCAGGTGATCCAGTCGCCCCCCTCGGAATTCGCCTTCGCGCTCTTGATGTGAACGTGGACGATCTGGTCGCGGCACTTCTGGTAGTAGTCCCAGGTGGCCTCGTTGTCGTTGTCGTGCAGGCTGTTGTTGCCGGTGTCGATGATGAGCTTGAAGGCGGGGCTGTCCACCGCTTCCGCGAGTTCCAGGAAGCCCTCGGGCGTTTCTCCGTAGCCGCTGCAGTTCTCGTGGGCGAGAATGACGCCTTCGGCTTCGGCGATGGGGGCGAGTTCGCGGAGGCGTTTCACGACTTCGGCCTTCCAGGCCTCGCGGTCCCAAGGCGAGTCCTTGTCGTTCGGCCAGGACATGATGCGGAGGAATTTCGCCCCCACCGCTCTCATGCGGGGAGCGACGCGGCGCAGCTCGTCGATGTCCTTTTGGAAATCGGAGGTCACGGGACGGGCCCAGTTGCCGATCTGGCCGCCGAAGCCGACGATCTCGATTCCGTTCTCCTCGAGCTGCTTGCGGGCGGCGGCCCACTCCTCGTCGCTGAGGTCGCAGACGCTCTTGCCGTCGACGAGGCGGAGCTCGATCGCGCTCCAGCCCGCTTCCTTCAGCGTGGCGATTTGTCCTTCGAGGGTTTTTTCAGCTTCGTCGGCGAATCCAGTGAATCGGAAGGGCATGGGTCTTCGTGGGTTGGGGTTGGAAGGGTTGGATGGTAGGAGAGGGGAGATCATACACGGACGGGGGGAGGGCGCAACCCCGGCAATCTCCCGCTCCGCTTCCGTCCGCCGCCTGCCTTCTCGCTTCCGGGCACGGGCAGGCTGGGTGCAGGAGAGGGTTCCCTCCCCAACGGGATTGCGCGATAGCCTGCGCTCCTCCGCTCTGTCATTCTTTTCCCGAGATGAATCGCCACCTCCTTCTTCTTGCTTCGATCTTCCTCGCCACTCCTCTCGCCGCCGGGCCGACCGCCTTCGTCAACGGGCGCATCGTCACGGTGGATGAATCCTTCTCCGTCGTCGAGGCCATGCTCGTCGAGGGCGGCCGCATCGCGAGGACCGGTACGACCGCCTCGATCCAAGAGGGTCTGCCCGCCGACGCGACCCTCCTCGATCTGAAGGGGGCGACCGTCCTGCCGGGCTTGATCGACTCGCACGTCCACAGCACCGGGGCCTCGACTTTCGAGTTCGACCACGTCATCCCCGAGATGGAGACCGTCGCCGATGCGCTCGCCTACATCCGCGAGCGGGCCGCAAAGCTGCCCGAGGGGACGTGGATCGGCCTCTCGCAGGTCTTCATCACCCGCCTGCGCGAGCAGCGTTTCCCCACCCTCGCCGAGCTCGACGAGGCCGCGCCGAAGCATCCCGTGGTCTTCCGCACCGGACCCGACGCGGCGGTGAACTCCCTCGCCCTGGCGCTCTCCGGAATCGGGCGCGACACCGAGGCTCCCGAGGGCGGGCGAGTCGAGAAAGACCCGTCCACCGGCGAACCGACCGGCATTCTGCGCGGTTCCGCGACCGGGCTGGTCAAGCGCGGCGCCACCGGGACGAAAACCCCGAGCGAAGACGAGAAGGTCGGCGCTCTCGCCGAACTCCTCGCCGACTACAACCGCGTCGGCATCACCAGCGTCTCCGACCGCAATGCGGGCGAGGCGGCCATCGCCCTCTACACCGCCCTGCGCGATTCGGGCCGTCTCACCTGCCGCGTCTATCTCTACCACAGCGTCAGCGCCGCGGCCCCCATCGAAAAGGTCAAGGAGACCATCGACAGGATCGCCGCCCATCCCTTGCGCGAATACAGTCCGCAGCTCTGGCTGCGCGGGGTCAAGATCTTCCTCGATGGCGGCATGCTCACCGGCAGCGCCTACATGAAGCGACCATGGGGCGTCAGCGCGGCCTACGGCATCGACGATCCCGAGTATCGCGGCATGGTCTACGTCGAGCCGGACAAGCTCTACGAGATGGCGCGCCACGCCCTCGCGAAGGATCTCCAGTTCACCGCCCACTCCGTCGGCGACGGAGCCGTGGAGCTGCTCGTCGACACCTACGAGCGCATCGCGAAGAACGACTTTCCCGTGAATGGGAAGCGCCCCTGCGTGACCCATTGCAATTTCATGAGCGCCGGGGCGATCGAGAAGATGGCCGCCCATGGCATCGTCGCCGATCTCCAGCCCGCGTGGCTGTATCTCGACGGACGCACCCTGCTGAAGCAGTTCGGGGAGGAGCGCCTCGATTACTTCCAGCCCTATAGGACCCTCGCCGAGAAGGGCGTGAAAGTGGGCGGCGGATCCGACCACATGCAGAAGATCGGCAGCCTGCGCTCCGTCAACCCCTACAATCCTTTCCTCGGCATGTGGACGACCCTGACAAGACAGCCCCGCTGGATGTCCGGCACGATCCAGCCCGGGCAGGTCCTCGACCGCGCCGGGGCGATCCGCCTCTACACGATCAACAATGCCTGGCTCACGTTCGAGGAGGAGGGGAAAGGTTCGCTGGAGCCGGGCAAGCTTGCGGACTTCATCGTGCTCGACCGGGATATTCTCAGCTGTCCTGTGGACGAGGTGAAGGAGATCCAGGTGAAGGAGACCTGGCTGGGCGGGAAGCGGGTGTTTGGAGGAGAGTGAGGGACAGGTCCGGTTCCATCGTCTGCGAGGAACGGCGGGCCGCGGTCGGCCGAGTCGAGAGTCGAGAGGAGATAGGCGAGAGGAGATAGGCGAGAGCGGGCAGGAACCTATCGAGGACGGAACCTTGCAGACGAGGTCATTGGCCTCGTCGAGCGTGTTGGGACATACGATCCGCGCTCATCGAGCGCCACCACAGGACTGGCGCCTCCGCGGCGTTGGGTTCCGATTCCGGGAAATATCCGCCATCGCGTCGGACATTGCCTTCCCGCATCTCTCACCGCTTCTTCAGGAACGCGATCAGATCCGCCATCTCCTCCTTCGTGATCGCGGCCTCGAGCCCCAGGGGCATCAGGGACATGCCGGTCGAGCTGAGGGACTTCACTTCGGCCTTGGGCAGGGTCATGGTGACGCCGCCGGGGACGCGGAGGGTGATGGCGGTGGCGTCCTCGCCGTGGACGAGGCCGGAGAGGATGCGCCCGTCCGCCATCTCGACGGTCTGCGAGACCCAGCGCTCCTCGACGGCGCGGTTGGGGTCGAGGATGTCGGTGAGGAGGGCCTCGTCGGGCTTGATCTTCACGTCGTTGAGCGGGGGACCGACTTCGACGCCGACGCCGCCGATCTGGTGGCAGGTGGCGCAGGCGGCCTTCTGGTAGACGAGGGCGCCCTTCTCGGGATCGCCCTGGTGCTGGCCCAGGGCCTCGCGGTAGGAGGCGATCACGGCGGCGCGGTCCCCGTCGGTCTGGCCGAAGAGCTCGATGGCGAGCGCCTTGACCTCCTCGTTGGTGGAGCGCCCGTAGCTCCAGCGGGTCATCGGAGGCATGAGGCCCGGGCTGATTTCGCCGGCCTTCATCTTCTTCATCAGGGCGAGGCCGGTGTTGGGATTCGCGGTGATCAACTCGAGGGCCTCGGTCCGGGCGGCGGGGGTGAGGGTGTTCCAGCGTTCGAAGAAGAACTCGGCGACGTCCTCGCGCTTGTCCCGGGAGAGGATGCGGCAGGCGGCGGTCTGGATCGCGGGGGATTCCGCGAGGGAGATGAGGGTGGCGACGACCTCCTTCTTCTCCGTCAGGGGGCGTTGCGCGACGAGGGCGAGGGCGGCGAGGCGGGCCTCCTCGCTGGCCTGGCGGTTCAGCGCGATGACGGTGGCGTTCTCGAGGAGGGATTCGAGCCGGGCGGTGCCTTCGCCGAGTTCGGGCAGCTTCGCGGCGATGAGGGCGGCGAGGGTGCGCTGCTTCAGCGGGCTGCGGGCGAGGCCCTCGGACAGGCCCGTGACGAGGGCGAAATGGTTCGCCCCGGGTTCGCCTCCGAGCCGGGCGAGGACCTGGGAGATTTCGCCGAGTTCGCCGCGCGCGGCGACGAGCCGGGCGAAGTCGGTCAGGACGGGGCCGGTCTCGGCGGCGGGCTTCGCGATGAAGGCTGCGTCGTCGAGGAGGGCGAGGAGCATCTCGAGGGAGAGGCTGGGAGCCGAGGAGAAGATGGCCTTGCGCAGCCAAGCGTCCGCGGGCGCGGCGGCGACGTGCTTGGCGAGGGCCGTCGCGGAGAAGGCGAGCTCGGGATTCAGGGCGATGGCGAGGAAGCGGAAGCGGGGCGTGTCCTTCTCCAAGGCGGCGGTGATCGCGTCGCCGAGTTCCTTCGCCAGCCCGGTCTCGTGGGCGGCGAGGAGGGCGTTTTCGAGCAGGCCGGACTCGTCCGAGCCAGCGAGGATGGGGCGGAGATGTTCCGCCTTCAAGGCCTCGAATCCCGCGAGGGTCCAGAGGGCGTGGGCGGCGGTCTTCGGGTTTTCGGAGGCGACGAGCTTCTCCAAGAGCGGAATGGCGGCGGGGTCGCGTTTTTCGACGAGGAGCCGCTGCGCCTCGGTGCGGGTCCAGCCGTTGCCGCTCTCCAGCAGGGCCACGAGTTTCGCGGTGTCGCCGGAGGGGAGGGGAGCGGGCGGGGCGACTTTCGCGCCCTTGGGCACGACGCGCCAGATGCGGCCCTGGTCGAGGCCGGCCCGCATGTAGTGGCTCTTCACGAAGTCCTCGGGGAAGAAGCGGGCGTGGTCGATGAAGCGGCGATACATGTCGACGACGTAGAGGGCGCCGTCGGGACCGGTGCGGACCTGCACGGGGCGGGTCCATTCGTCGCCGGAGACGAGGAAGTCGCGGCCTTTCCCGACGCGCTCGGCGGTGAAACTGGAGCCGTTCGGGACGAGGCGGTTGCGCGTCACGAGCTGCGCGGTGGGGTCGCAGACGAAGACCTCGCCGGCGAGTTCGGGCATGAGGTCGCCGCGATAGATGCCGAGGCCGCAGGCGGCGGTGTGGGTGCCGGCGTGGGCGGAGGCGGTGGTGTGGCTGAGGGCGAGGGGATAGACCGGGGCACCGGGGGCTTGGATGTCCTCCTGTCCCGTGGTGATCCCGGCGAGGGGATTGCGCTTCACCGCTTCGAGCGGCATCACCGAGAAGATGACGGGGTTGCGGTTGGTGTTGTAGAAATGCCGGTTGTAGTCGTCGAGGGAGCCGCCGAACTGCCCGGTGCCGGTGATGGGCTCGATCGCGCCGCTGCGGGGATCGTAGCGCAGGTTCAGCTTGTTGATTTCGAGGGTTTTGTCAGGCTGGTCGCCGGGGTAGATCTGCTTGCCGTCGAGTCCGTTGCTGAGCCAGACACGGTTGTCGAGCCCATAGCGGGGACTGGAGACCTGGAGCTGGTTGTGACCGGGTTCGTTCAGGGTGAAGAGGGTCTTCCGCACATCGGCGATGTCGTCGCCGTCGGTGTCTTCGAGGAAGAGGATGGCGGTGCGGGTCGTGGCGAGGAGGCCGCCCTGCATCGGCAGCAATCCTTGGACGTGGTCGAGGTCCTCGGCCCAAGTCATGGCTTTGTCCATGACGCCGTCGCCGTCGCTGTCGGTGAGGAGCCGGATGCGGGAGAGGTGGGGGCCTCCGTCCTCGACCGGCAGGGGGTAGTCGCCCATTTCCGCGACGAAGAGGCGGCCTTTCTCGTCCCACGCGATATCGACGGGATCGCAGGTGAGGGGTTCGCTCGCGACGAGCTGGACCTCGTAGTCGCCATCGACCTCCCAGAGCTTCGCGCTCTCCTGCGGGCTGAGGGGGAAGCGGCGTGGGGGGATGCTGTCGCCGGAGACGTCGTAGCCCATGTCCGTGGAACGCTCCTCGACGGCCCATTTCTCGGTGAAGGAGCCGAGGGGATGCAGCTCGAAGCGCCGGATGAGGCAGGCGGCGAATTCGCTTTGCAGGCCGATGAAGCCGAAGGTCGGATGACAGTCGGTGACCTCGTTGACGAGTTCGCCGTTGAGGAACAGGCGGATGGTGTCGCCTTGGCAGATGGCTTCGAGGCGGTTCCATTCGCCGACGGGGTTCTCGATCTCCTTCGCTCCCCGGTAGCCCTTCACGTCGGCCCAGTCGGGATCGCGGTCGCGCCAGTTGATCCGGCTCATGGTCTTGCCCTCGGGAGGGAAGGTCTCCTTCGGCGCGCCCTTCGTCCAGACGGGCTCGCCGTCGCGGTCGCGCTGCACTTCGGCGGTGACTTTGGTGGGGGCGATGGTGCCGTCCTCGGCCTTGGCCGCGAGGACGAGGATGTCGCCGCTGCCCCCCTCGATGAGCTGGGCCTCGATGCTGCTCATCCAGGTGATGCCGTAGGCGCCGTCGGGTCCGAAGGAGTGGAGAAGCAGGCCGCAGTCGCGGGCGCGGTCGGCGCGGGAGCCGTGGGTACGCTCGCCCCACTGGTAGTCGAGGACGAGGTGGTAGTCGCGGTAGGCCTGCTTCGTGCGGATGTAGCCCATGCCCTCGCCGCTGACGCGGAGGACCTTGTCCTCGCCGATGGCCCAGATCTTCTTCGGGTCGTCCGAGAGCGAGATCTTCGGGTTGAGGTTGACGACGAAGTCCTTCCACTCGGGGTCGGCGAGAAGATCGACGACGCCTGCCGGGGCGACCGCCGCGGGCGCTTCCTCGGCACGCAGGCCGTGGGAGACGAGGCAGAGGGCAAGGCAGGGGAGGATGCTGAATCGGACCATGGCCGGTAGTCTAGCGAGCCGGGGAAAGAAGGAAAGAGGACAACTCGCCGCTATCGCGGGAGATGAGGAATGGGTCATGAGTCATGGGTTGACGAGGCACAGGTCCGCCACTCGTGACGCGTGACCCATTAACCCGTCAGTTCACATCCGTGAACACCGCCTGCACGTCCTCGTCGTCCTCGAGCTTGTCGAGGAGGACTTCGATCTCGTTCATCTGCTCTTCGGTGAAATCCTTGGGGCTGGTCGGAATCCGCTCGGGGCCGGCTTTCTTGATCTCGATGCCGAGCGCCTCGATTCCGGCGGTGAGCTTGCCGAAATCCGCGAAGTCGGCGTAGGCGTAGGCGGTGCCCTCGTTCACTTCGAGCTCCTCCAGTCCGGCGTCGATCAGGCTCAGCTCGACCTCCTCGATGTCCATCCCCGGCGGCACGTCGAACTGCACGACGGACTTGCGCTTGAAGAGGAATTCGAGCGATCCGCTCGGCAGGATCTGGCCGCCGGCCTTGTTGAAGTAGGTCTTGATGTTCGCGACGGAGCGGTTCGAGTTGTCCGTGGCGCATTCGATGAAGATCATGACGCCGTGGGGGCCTTTGCCCTCGTAGTTGATCTCCTTGATGTCGGCCGCGTCCTTGCCCGAGGCGCGCTTGATCGCGTTCTCGACGTTGTCCTTGGGCATGTTCGCCGCCTTGGCCTGCTGGATGGCGAGGCGCAGCTTGGCGTTGTTCGCGGGGTCGGGTCCAGCCTCCTTCGCCGCCATCGTGATGGCCTTGGCGATTTTCGGAAAGGTCTTGGACATCTTGTCCCATCGCGCCTCCTTCGAGGCCCGCCGATATTCGAATGCTCTACCCATAGGCGGAGACTTTTGCCCCGGTTCGCGGCGATGCGCAAGGCGGATTCGGAGGGGAAGTTTAGGCTCATCTCCGCCGGAGGACGAGGACGAGATCGGCGTATTCGTCGTCGAAATACCGCGTCTCCTCGGCGTCGTGCCGGAAGTCGTGGCACGCGACCACCTCGAGGTCGCGGCATTTTCGCAGGAGGCGCTTCAGCTGAGGGACCGTGTAGGACCGAACTTCCCAGAGGGTCTCCTGTTCGCGGATCTCGCCGCTAGGCAAGGCGATGCGCAGGCGTGAGCGCATCGGTTCGAGCCGGGTGCCGGGGCGAGGAGGCCAGGTGCGGGTGTTGCAGACGACGGCGACGCCGTCGCGCGAGGCGGTCCAGCGTTCGTGGGTTGGTTTGGTGCTGCCGGGTGCGGTGAGATGGAGGCCGACGACAAAAAGGCCTCCGGGTTTCAGGCTGGCGGCGACGCGTTCGAGGCAGGCGAGGGCGTCGTCTTCGGAAAGGAGGTATTTGAAGGTGCTGACGAGGCAGTGGACGAGATCGTAGCGGGTTTTCCCGGGCGGATGGAAGGCTTCCATGCGGTCCTGCCAGAGCCGCGCCGTCAGCCCGGCGGCGGAGATCCGGTCGCGCGCGAAGGCGAGCATCGCCGCATTGAGGTCGAAGCCGTCCGACCTCCAGCCGCGCGCGGCCAGCTCCCTGACGAGACGGCCGCTTCCGCAGGCGAGTTCGAGGACGGACCGACCCCGCGTCCTGGCATGGCGACGATGCACGGCTTCGAGAAAGTCCGCCTCCTTCGCCGTGTCCTCGTCGAAGATGATGTCGTAGTAGAGCGGCGTGTCGTACCAATCGATCCGGTCGGGAGTGGCCATCGCGGAAGATAGGGCCCTTTGCCGAAATGGAAACCGGAGCGAAGCGGGCCATGCAAGCCCCGAGCGGCCCGCTCGGGGAGGCAGTCGTGTGGACGTTCGTTTGGCCGCGCGGGCCCCAGGGCCCTACCATTGCGCAATGGGGATGCTGGGAGGCGATCGCGCCTTTGACCGTTGCCGGGAAATCCTCTAGGTTGACGGCATGAACAGCCCCCTGTCCTTCGCCGCCTCCCTCGCCGTCGTGGTCTCCGCCCTTTCCTGCGCCGAGGCGGACGACAAGGAGCCGGGCGAGACGGCCCCGAAGAAGGAGCCGGGGATCATCGAGGTGCTGCCCTCCGCTCCCGCCCAGCCGACGGGACCGGTCGAAAGGAGCGAGGAGGAATGGCGGAAGATCCTCACGCCCGAGCAGTACCGCATTCTCCGCGAGGCGGGAACGGAACGGGCCAACGGGGCGGTCTACGAGGAGTTCAAGGCCCAGGGCGGCGGCACCTACTACTGCGCCGGCTGCAACGCCGAGCTCTTCACCTCGAAGGAGAAGTTCGATTCGCACTGCGGCTGGCCCTCCTTCTACGATCCGTCCAAGGCGAAGAACGTGAAATACAGCGTGGACTACCACCTCGGCTACGCCCGCACCGAAGTGCTGTGCAAGGTCTGCGGCGGCCACCTCGGCCACGTCTTCGAGGGCGAAAAGTTCGACACCCCGACGGACAAGCGCTACTGCATCAACGGCACGGTCCTGAAGTTCGTGCCTTTTGCGGAAGGGGAGGGAGAGAAGGCCGCCGCGAAGCCTTCGGAGGAAGACAAGGGAGAACCGAAGTCGTCCGAGTGAGGGCGCCGCTTCGCCCGCTTCACGGCTCTTCCGCCGTTTCGGGAGACGTGTCGTCCGGCCGTGGGAAGAGGCGGCGGTGCGCCCGGTGGATTCTCTCCAGCTCCGCGATGGGATCGGGATGCTCGTCGACACGCAGGTCGCGGTAGCGGTCGTCGAGACCGCCGTAGCCCCAGCCCTCGCGCACGACGAGGAGGGCGGCGGACTGCATCCCGCGCTTGTCTCCTCCCGCCGCCTGCCCGGCCTTCAGCGAGGCGATGAGGCGCTCCGCGAGGGTGCCTTCGCTCTGCTCGAAGGCTTCGGCCATGGCCTCGACGACCTGTCGGCCCGCGAGGATGTTGCCCTGGACGGCGAAATGATCCCCGACGACGCCTCCGGCCCAGCCGAGGCAATCGTTTCCCGTGTAGGTGGCGGCGCGGCCGGAGGCGTCGACGAGGCCGGCCTGCCGCCGCTCTCGCAGGGGATCGTTCGCGGCGAGGAGGCGGAGGCATTCGTCCGGGGCGATGCCTGCGGCGAGGGCGGCGAGACCGGCGGGGCCGTAGCGGACGTTCGCGTAGGCCTGGGTCGCGACGGCGCCGACGCCGGCCCGGGCGAAGGGAACGATCCCCCCCACCGCGACGATGCGCGACTGGACCGCGACGCCGATCTCGCCGGTGGACGGATCGGCCGCCACGATGGAGAAGGTGCCGACGGGCGGATCCTCCGCCCGAAGACCGGTCCCGAGGGAGACGAGAAGGAGGAAAAGAAAGCGGACGGTTCCCATGCAGCCGGCGAGAAGGTGCTTGCGGGAGGGCGCAGCGTCAATAGGATGCGTGCCGTCGCCACCATGGCCAGAGGAAAAGAGGAACACGCGGAGCGTCTCGCGGCGCTGAACGCCTTCGGCAAGGATCTCGCCCGCCGGGCGAAGTCGAAGTGCGAGCTGTGCGAAAGGGCGGGGGAGGGGCTTTTGATCTACGAGGTCCCGCCCGTGCCCCGGGCTCCCGATTTCGGCCGTTGCCTCCTCCTCTGCCGGGATTGCTTCGAGCAGGCCTCCGATCCCCGCCGCTTCCGCGCCGGGGAGCATTGGCGCATCCTTGCGGCCCAGGCGTGGAGCGAGCATCCCATGGTCCAGGTCCTGGCCGTCCGCCTGCTGCGCCGGCAGGCCGGTGGGCAGGCTTGGGCGAGGGAGGCCCTCGACGGACTTTTTCTCGACGAGGAGACCGAGGCTCTCGTAACGGAAGCCGAGTGAGGCGTTATCCCTCGCGATGAAGCGTGCTTTTCTCTCCGGGACGGCGTTCGCGTGGTTGTGGAGCGCGCCGCCCGCTCCGTCCGCCGAGACCGTCGACTATGTCGGCAAGGTGCTCCCGATCATGAAGGAGCATTGCTGGGATTGCCACAGCAAGGAGACCGAGGTGAAGGGAAGCCTGGCCCTCGATCCCGAAACCCTCTTCGACCAGATCGGAAAATACAACATCATCCGTCCGGGCGATCCCGAAGGCAGCGGATTCGTCGAAAGGATGAAGCTGGACGAGAACCACGCCGATTTCATGCCGCGGCGGGGCTCCCGCCTGCCGAAGCGCGAGCTCGCGGCGATCGAGGAATGGATCCGGCAGGGGGCCATCGTCGATGCCGGCAAGCCGACCGAGGAGGAGACGAAACGCCTCGCCGAAATGAAGGCCGCCTCTTCCTCTGACGAGGGCGGGGCCGGCGCTTCCGAATTCCGGTCATGGACCAACCGAGAAGGCAGGACGATCGAGGCTCGCATGATGGGGCTCGAAGGGGAGTCGGTGAAGCTCCTCCTCCGCAACGGAAGGAGCTACGTCGTTCCGCTCTCCACCCTGGACGAGGCCAGCGCCGCCCAAGCGACGGCGATCGGTGCACGGTGACCGGGCGGGATGGCGCGGAGTCAGGCGGAATGAACGGTCTTTCGCCTGAAGTCATCAGCCCTCCCCGTGTCCCCAGGCCTTTTCCAAAAAAGCGCCCCTCCCGAGGGAAGCGGGAGAGGCGCCGTTTGAAACGAAAACAGGGTTTCGAAAAAGGAAAACCGATCTGTCGGACTCAAACCATGCGGGCGTGAGAGGCCCATCTAATTCAGGTCTCCTTAATATCCCAAGCAGTGGGTTTTCGGCAAGTCGAAACTGGCCAACCGCGGAAAAACGCTCCGTCTCAGGCCAGCGAAGCGGTCATTTTCGAAAAATCCGATTTGAAACAATTGTTAGAAAGGATGTGCAAATAAAATAAACAGTTGCAACTTATGGAAATTACGATAATTTTTTTAATTTAAATGTCCGCATTTGATTCTTCCACATCGCGCCGCTCTCTTCCGTCGCAAAAGCCGGCGGACCTTTCCGAGTTTGCCTGGAAGCTGATGCAGGCGGAGGACCGCCGTTTCACCTTGCGCAATCTCAAGCTTCTGGCGGTGATGGCGGCAGGCATGGTCTCTTTCTTCGCCGTCCTCGACCACTTCGCCTACCCGGACTATATCGCCCTTTTCGCGGCGCTGCGCTGGACCTGCGCCTCCTTCACCATGATCCTGCTCCTGATGGTGCGGTCCCGTATCGGGAAGCGCTATTTCCGGTTTTTCACTGTCGCCTTGCCGCTGATTCCGGCTTTTTTCGTGGCCATCACCATCTTCGTGACGCGCGATCCCGCCACGATCTACTACGCCGGCCTCTCGCTCTGCATCGTCGCGATCGGCTTTCTCTTCCATTGGACCTACAAGGAGGCCTTCGCCGTCTCGGGGCTGGTGCTGCTCCTCTACCTCGGCGCCTGTCTTCCATCCATTCTCGAGGGGATGGACGCCAAGGAGATGGCGGGCCTCTTCAGCAACCTCGTCTTCCTCGTCGCCACCGGAGCCGTCGTCGTGGCGGGCAGCGTCGCGCATCGTCGCATGAGGGTGGAGGAATTCCGCGGCCGCGAGAAGC
Organism: Verrucomicrobiales bacterium; assembly: GCA_037190325.1. Lineage (GTDB taxonomy): Bacteria > Verrucomicrobiota > Verrucomicrobiia > Verrucomicrobiales > DEV007 > Arctic95D-9. Next base: position 32,631 of record JBBCIU010000028.1, read on the forward strand.
TGAGGCAAAAGAAGCTCGCCTTCCGGCAGAACGCCATCGAGCTGCGCCGCCTTCTCGACGAGCTCGAGGAGACCGAGAGCCAACTGATCCAATCGGGCAAGATGGCGTCGCTTGGCCAGCTCAGCGCCGGGGTCATCCATGAGATCGGCAATCCGCTGAACCATTCCAACCAGGCGCTCTTCCTTCTCCGCCGGCGCCTCCGCCAGTATCCCGAGGACGAGGCCATCCGCGACGCGGTCGAGGACATCCAGGACAGCATCGACCGGATGAAGGAGATCGTGCGTGAACTGCGGGAGTTCTCGCACAAGCGCAGCGAGGCGCTCGCCGAGTTTCCCGTGCGCGAGGCGGTCGACGTCGCCCTGCGTCTGCTCGGCAAGGAGATCGACGACCACGAAGTCGGAATCGACCTGCGGATCGACCCGGAACTCACGGTCAAGGGAGTGAAGAACCAGCTCGCCCAGGTCTTCGTCAACCTCGTCCACAACGCCATCCAAGCCATGGTCAAGGCTGGGGGGGGGCCGCACCGCCTGGTCCTCGCCGCCGTCCAGGAAAACGGGGAGGTCGTCGTCTCCGTGCGGGACAATGGCCCGGGCATTCCCGCGGAGATCCGCTCGAAGATCTTCGATCCGTTCTTTACGACAAAGGAGGCCGGCGAGGGAACAGGGCTTGGCCTCAGCATCTGCTTCCGCATCGTCGAGGCCCATCGCGGCGCCATCCAGGTGGATTCGGACGGGGTCGCCGGCACCGAATTCCGCGTCTCCCTGCCTGCTGCGGCAGAAGGAAGCCCCTGCCTGCCGGAGTTCCATCACGCCCTTTCGGACGCCTTGACTCTGCCCATCGAGCCCTTGCATGAAAAAGCTCTATCCTGACTACGCCATTCTCTATATCGACGACGAGCTGAAGTCGTTGAAGTATTTCGAAGCGATCTTCGAGGAACTCGCTCCCATCCATATCGCCAACAGTCCCGAGGAGGGCTACGCGCTCTTCTGCGAGCACCACGAGCGCATCGGTGTCGTCGTGAGCGACAAGAAGATGCCGGGCGAGTCAGGCCTTTCGCTCCTTTCGCGGATTCGGAAGGTCGATCCGAACCCCCTCCGCTTCCTCGTCACCGCCTTTTCCGATCTCGACGCCGCCGTCGATGCCCTGAACGAGGGGCTGCTCTATTCCTATCTCACCAAACCCTGGGATCCCGACGAGCTCGAGCACCGCCTCGCCAAAGCGCTCGGCCATTTCTGCCTCGAGCGCGAGCGCGAGCGGCTCATCCGGGAGAAGGCCGAGGCCTTCCAGCACCTCCTCATGGCCGACAAGGCGGCGAGCATCGGCATTCTCTCCGCCGGGCTGAACCACCATCTGCGCAATTCGCTGACCGTGATGCGGACCTTCCACGACCTGCTGCCCTATCAGCTGGACGAGGAGATCGAAGGCCAGCCGAAGGACGCCGCCTTCTGGGGAGAATTCTACGGCGAGGTCGGCGGACAGATCGACCGCATGACCTCCATTCTCACCAATCTCGACGAAGGCACGAAGCTGAGCGGGCTGAATCTGAGCGAAGGCATCGATTTCGCGGCGACGCTTCGCGAAGCCGGAGAGATCGTCCTGCAAGGCCGCTCCGACATCCGGTTCCACATCCACTGTCCGCACGACCTGCCCGTCATGACCGGCGATGCGCCCAAGCTCTCGCAGATGGCCCGGTTTCTCTTCGAGGAGTCCCGTTCGAGTCTGAAGCGCGGCGGGGACATCGAGGTGCGCCTCTCCGCCATCGCGGAAGGAAGCGAGATCGAGACGGTCTTCATCGACAACGGGGATCCCTTGCCCGAAGAGAGCCTGAGCCGGCTCTTCGATCCTTTCTACATCCGTCCCAACCAGCCGGAGGAATTCGGCACGAACCTGATGGCCTGCTATCTGACGATCTTCCATCATGGAGGCTCGATCCGGGCCGAGCGGACGCGGGACGGGCGCAATGCGCTCGTCTTCGTCCTTCCGGTGGAGCCTGCTTCCGACGGGGAGGAGGAGGGCGGGGGGGGCGCTCCCCGCACGCTGTGGCACCTCGCCGATTTCAGCGGCCGCGATGTGAGGCCTGTTGCGCTGCCCTCCTGAGCGGGCCGCGCAGGGTATATCCGTTGACAATTCCGCCCCCGGGAGCCACCACTTCCCGCCATGGCGGTGATCCTGAAGAACGGAGCCCTTTTCCTCCACATCCCCAAGACCGGCGGCACCTGGGTGACGAAGGTGCTGCGCGAGAGCGGGCTCATGCGCTGCTCCATCGGCCATCGCCATGCCAACCTGGAGCATCTCCTCGCTCCCGGCTGGCAGGGCCTGGGCAGGCGGCTGGAGTACCTCCGCAAGCGAGCCTCCCTCCGCGTCCATCCGCGTCCCTTCACCTTCTGCTTCGTACGGCATCCGCTCGCCTGGTACGAATCCTTCTATCTCTACAAGAGCCAGCCCTCCCTGAACTGGGAGCGCGACGGAGAGGAGCACCACTTCCACCGCTGGCATCCCAACGCCGTCCTGAACGGACTCGGCGAAGGCCGGGACTTCAACGAGTTCGTCGTGGCGGTGATGGACCGCTACCCGGGCTATGTCAGCGCCCTCTTCGACCACTACACCTTCCGTCCCGTCGACTTCGTCGGCCGGCAGGAGAACCTGCGGGAGGATCTCGTCGCCGTCCTCGGGCGGCTCGGCTGCGCCTTCGATCCCGCCCTGGTCCGGGAAAAGGAACGCGTCAACCGCAGCGAAGCCAGGGCGCGGCCTGTCTGGGAGCCCGAGGTGCGGGCCCGCGCCCTTCGCCTCGAGGCCGCCGCGATCGAGCGATTCGGATATGGGGAGGAGTGATGTCCCCATCCGATTTGGGTGGGATATCACTCCTTCGGTTCCGCCCCAGGCAGCGCCCGGACCTGCACTTGCTTCTCCGGCCAGGCGAGCTTCTCGGCGAAGGCGGGCAGGTGGCTCCAGGGTTCGGCATCCTGCGTGAAGATCCGCACCTGGCTGCGCTCGGCGGCGATGGCGGCGACCTGGCCGAGGTCGGTGAAGCGGAGGACGTTGAGCAGTTCCGGCCCCTCCATGTGGCTGGCGGGCGGCTCGTGGAGGTCGAGGCGGTGAATGTCCTTCTCGAAGAGGGCGGCGTAGAGGACGTTGCCCGCCATCGTGCCGGAGGCCTGCATCCATAGCTTCGGCTGGGCGGCGCCGTCGATGCCGCGGATCGCCTGGACGCCGCGCCGGATGTCCCAGATCCGCATCCCGTCGAGGGTCTGCCCGAGCAGGGCGAAGCGGCGGCGGATATGGATGCGCTCCTTCTCGTCCGTGGTCCAGGCGGTGGGACCGATGCCGCGGGGAGGCAGGTAGGCCATGCCCCAGCGACGGTCCGCGTGCATGCGCCTCTCCGCCTCGTAGGCCTCGGCGTCGGTCTCGGGGGCGTCGACTCCGGGGAAGGCGCCGGCGAAGAGGGTGCCGTAGAGGGTCAGGAGGGACTGCCAACCCTCTTCGTCGAGGGCGTTGAGGACGATCAGCTCGAGGTCGGAGGCCTGAACCTCGGCGGGACGGGCGAAGTAGAGGGGCAGGCGCAGCCCGGTCTGGCTCTCGAAGCTCCATCTCGAGAAGGCGATGCCGTCCTTCTCCTCGCGGAAGTCCTCGGAGGCGAGGAGATCGCCGCCGGCGGCGGGCCAGCCGCGGAAGACCTTCGACTGGAGCCGTCCGAGGACGAGGGCCTTTTCCGCCTCCCAATCCGCGGGCGTTTCGGGCACGGCGGGCGTTTCGGGCGCCCGCGTGGTGAAGTAGTCGTCGATGAAGGTGTTGCGCTCGTTTCCGGGGATTTCCTCCAGGACTTTCAGCTCGGCGGGCTCGAAGAGCTTCGGTGCGGTGGTGTCGGCGATCTCGTCGCGGATGTCTAGGCCTTTGAAATGCCGCTCGAACCAGTGGAAGGCGGGCACCCGCAGCGGCTGGGTGTCGAGGTGGCCTCCTTCGTAGAAGGCGATGCCGATCTTGTCGAGGGCGCCCATGGCCTCGTAGACTTTCCGCGTCTTCTGGTAGACGTCGACGACGCCGTCGAGGGGAAAGATGGGATCCTTGTCCGTGTTCAGGATCATCAGCGGACGGGGGGCGATCAAGGCCGTGACGAGCGGAAAATCCCATCGGTAGGTGTTGACCATGAACATGCAATCGCAGTGCCCCTCGACGCAGCCGTCGACGACGTGGTTGTGCATCGAGGCGATCCCGGCGACGGGGGCGGCGACCTGGATGCGCTCGTCGAGGGCGGCGACCCAGAGGGTGTAGGCTCCGCCGCCGGAGCGGCCGGTGACGCCGAATCTCGTCTTGTCGACCTCGGGCCGGGTCTCGAGGTAGTCGAGGGCGCGGATGCCGTTCCAGGCCTCGACCCCGGCGGAGGTGTAGCCGCGCGAGTTCCACCACCAGCGGTCGAGGTTGTAGGTGCCGTGGTGGGTACCCTCGATCTCGCCGAGCTGCAGGGTGTCGAGGATGAGGCAGGTGTAGCCGTTCTTCGCGAACCAGATGCCGTGGCGCTGGTAGGTGGTCTTGTTTCCGTAGCTGACTCCGTCGGTCTTCGACCCACCGTGTCCGCAGACGTAGAGGATGGTGGGAAGCGGGCCGTCCTGCTGCGAGGGACGGTAGAAGTTCGCGGTCACGTAGAGGCCGGGCCGCGACTGGAAGACGATCTTCTCGACGACGACACCGTCGCGTTCGAGGGTGCCGGTGACCTCCGCCTTCAGATCGGAGCGGGCGGGCAGGGGGTGCAGGCCGAGCATCTCGAAAAGCTGCCGGCGCAGATCGGCCTGGGCGCGGGGCCAGTCGCTCGTGTTTTCGAGGAAGGTCGCGTTCCGTGCGGCGAGACGGCGGGTTTCGCGGGCAAAGTAGTCCGTCAGCAGGCGGTCGCCCTCGGTCGGCTCTGTTGGGATCGTCGTGTAGTCCTTCGCGGAGAGGGACAGGACGCCGGCGAGGAGGACGGCGGCGAGGGCGATGGAGCGCAGGTTCATGCTGCGAGGATAGCGGAGGAAAGAGGGGGGGCTCAAGGGAAAAGGCGGCGCGAAGGCGGTGGCGGGGGAAAATGGGAAAGAAAGAGACACGGCGATTCGGTGATCTCAGGATCGAAAAGGCGCAGGAGCGTCTTCTCATCCTAGCTCACGCGACAGAGAAGGATCCCATGGTCCTCCCAGCGGCTCGAGCCGCCCGCGACATGTCCATTCCCCGCAGCGGACTGAGCGACATCTTTGCGGGCCGGAAGGGGGTGCCCACCGACACGGCCCTGTGCCTCCAGCGGTATTTGGGCATTCCCGTCACCCTGCTGATTCCGGCTCCAGGCGGAATACGATCTGAGCCGGGCCGAAACGGACAGGGGCGAGGCGATCCGGCTCGGGATCCAGCCTGCGGCACAAGCGGCTCCGGCACAGTGGCGCAAGTTCGTGACTTCGTCGCTTATGACAAACTGCGCGCTCGACCCTGGCCCGCCTTCCGTGGCAGAGTCCGGGCGATGAAAGCCCTCGTCAAATCACAGGATGCTCCCGGCCTCTGGCTCGAGGACGTGCCGGAGCCGGAGATCGGCATCAACGACGTTCTCATCAAGGTCGATCGCACCGGCATCTGCGGCACGGACGTCCACATCCACAACTGGGACGCGTGGGCGCGGAAGACGGTGCCGGTCGGGCTGGTCGTGGGGCACGAGTTCGTGGGCGAGATCGTCGCGGTGGGCTCGAACGTCTCCGACTTCCGTCCCGGCGAGATCGTCAGCGGCGAGGGGCATGTCGTCTGCGGACGCTGCCGCAACTGCATGGCGGGCCGCCGCCATCTCTGCAAGGATACGAAGGGCATCGGAGTGAACCGCCCGGGGGCCTTCGCCGAATACATCGCCCTGCCCATGGCCAACGTCTGGCACCACGCCGACGACATCGACCGCGACCTCGCCGCGATCTTCGATCCCTTCGGCAACGCGGTCCATACCGCCCTGACCTTCGACATCCTCGGCGAGGACGTTCTCATCACCGGGGCCGGGCCCATCGGCTGCATGGCGGCGGCGATCTGCCGCTACGCAGGGGCGCGGCACGTCGTCGTCACGGATGTTAATCCGTGGCGGCTGGAGCTGGCGAAGACTCTCGGTGCGACCCGCGTCGTCGATGTGCGGCACGAGCGGCTCGCCGACGTGCAGAGGGAGCTGGGCATGGCCGAGGGCTTCGATGTGGGCCTGGAGATGTCGGGAAACGCCTCGGCCTTCTGGGAGATGCTGGCGAACCTCTGCCACGGAGGCAAGGTCGCGATGCTGGGGATTCCCTCGGAGGAGATCGCGATCGACTGGAACACCGTCGTCTTCAACATGCTGACGATCTCCGGCATCTACGGACGGCGGATGTACGAGACCTGGTACAAGATGACGGTGATGCTCCAGGGCGGGCTCGACATCCGGCCGGTCATCACCCACCGCTTCCACTACACCGAGTTCGAGAAGGGTTTCGAAGTGATGAAGAGCGGCCAGTCGGGGAAGGTGATTCTGGAGTGGGGTTGACTTTCTTACTCCTTCTCATCCTCAAAATCGAAGGTCCGGCGACGTACGCACGAGTATGAGTAGGAGATTCAAAGAGTCTCGCCACCTACAAACTTCGGAATCAACCGCACCGCATGCGACGGCAGCGAACCGGTCTCGTCGAAACGACGGAGAGCCAGGGAAAGCTGACGGGCGAGCAGGGCCGCATCGGTCGTGTAGCGCGCCACCGAGGGCGTGAGATGGGCGAGATAGCCCTCGTCGTCGCGCGAGACGAGGGCGAGATCGCGGGGCAGGCGCAGGCCGCTCCGCTGGAGATGGGTCAGCGCGGTCAGGACGTGGACGGCGCGGGCCACGAGGATCGCGTCCGGGGGAGTGCGCGAGCGCAGGGCGGCGTCCAGCAAGGCGAGGAGATGCTCGGGCGAACCATCGTGGGCGAGGACGGAAAGCCTCCGTCCGTCCCCCTCGGGAAAGCCTTCGCGCAGACCCGCCTCGCTCTCGGCCTCGCCGCCGGTGGCCCCTTCGGGCAGGCAGAGGAGGACGTGCCGGCGACCTTTCTTCCGCAGCAGCCCTCCAGCGTGGCGGCAGGCGGAGCGGTAGTCGATATCGACCGAGGGGAGGGGAATGCCGGGGGCGCAGGAGCCGGCCACGAGGCAGGGCAGCCCGCTGCGATGGAACCAGCGCTGCATCGGCTCACGCGAGCCGAAGGTGATCCAGACCGCCGCCGCCGTCCGCGAGGTCAGTTCGCGCAGGGCCCGCTCGGGCTTGCGTTTGAAGCACGCGGGGCTGACGAGGACTTCGAGCTGGAATCCGGCGCGGGCGAGGTTGGCGCGCAGTTCATCGACCATGACCACTGCCGAGGGCGACATGGCGAGGAGAGGGCGCGAGGCGATCGCAGCGATGACGCGGCTGTCGCTCCGCCCGCGCCGTCGTTTCTTCGGCACTTGGAGCAGACGGCAGCGGCGCCGCGGAGAGCGCTCGATCTCGCCCTCGCGCTCCAGTTCGTCGAGCGCGCCACGCAGGGTGGGACGGCTCACTTGGAAGCGGGCGCAGAGTTCGCGTTCGCCCGGCAGGGCCTCGACCCAGGCGCCCGAGGCGATGGCGGAGCGCAGGGCGCGGGCGGTCTCGGCGACAAGGGAGACGCGGCGGGGGAGTTCGTCGGAGGCTTCGCTCGGAGAGGTCATCTGGTCAGGAGTCTTTACCAAAAAGGTGAGTTTGCCGGAACCGCTCCGCAAGAGGCAAAATGACATCGCTCCATGAGCGACCCAGACAATTCCTCGCGTCCGCTGCCTCCCGACGGCCTCACTCGCACCGACCGCCCCCTCCGACCTCGGCACGGGACTTCGGGGAGGCGGAAAGTCTGGAAAGCAAATTCATAAGAGTCAGTCATGAAACGTCTATTGCTATCGATGCTGCTGTTTCCCGGCACGGCGCTTGCCGATACGAAGCCCGCCGAGCCGTTCGGAAACTTCCTGATTTTCGGTGCCGGCGACTATGCTGCGGCATTCGGGGCAGGAACGGACCCGGCATTCGATACGGCCGATGGGATTGACCGCATGGTGAAACGGTACCAGGCGATGGGCATCACCGGTATCATCCATCGCCTGGATCTGTGGGACATGGATCAGGAACAGGTGGTCTACCACCCCATCGGCAACGACAATCCCGAACACCGTTCATTGCACAAACTGATGGATGACATCCATCATGCCGGGGTGAACCAGCCGAAGGAATTGCGCGAGGCGGCCGAGAGATATGGGCTCGAATTCTGGGCCTGGTGGCCAACGGTCTATTCCGACGGGTGCCCGCCGGACATTCCCGCGGACCAACTGGGCATCGATCTCGTCAATTGGAGCTACGAACGCCGATATGTCGTGGAGCATCCCGAATACCTGACCGTCGACCGAAAAGGGAAGAAATACTACGGCGTGGTCGAATATGCCTATGAAGGCGCACGTAAAGCCAAGGTGGATGAATTCGTCTATTTCGCCCGAATTCACGGCATCAAGAACTTCATCGCCTGCCTGCGAAGCGAAGCGCCGCAAATGCAGATTCCCGCCTATGACGCGGACCAGTACGGATTCAACCAGCCGATCGTCGATGAGATGAATCGACTCTACGGCGTGGACATCATGACCGACCCGCGCTTCGATGTGGACAGCCCGGATTTCGACCGCCACGATCCGATGGTGCAGAACTGGCGGAACCTGCGCGGCAGCTACCTGACCCAGTTCTATCGTGATTTGCGACAGGCATTGGATGCCGTGGATCCGGACATCAAGATCGGCGTGCAGCTTCCGGGGGAAACCGTCGGTCCGCCGCTGGGCAATTGGCCGACGGACTGGCGCAAGTGGGTGGATGAAGGGCTGGTCGACCTGATCATCCCCGGTGTCACGCTTGAAGCCTCGCTGGACAAGGACGCTCCATCGAAGGGCTACTTCACGGATGCGGTCGCGGGGGTTGGACGGATTCCCATATCGGAGTATCGCAACTTCATCGGCAACAGCAAGCATTCCGAAGTCCGGCTGTTGCAGCCGGGCGGCAATTTCTATTTCTTCGACAGACCCCAGGACGGCTACGATGGCTGGCGGACGGACGCCTTCTGTCTGTCATTCAATGTCAGCGGGGCCCAGCGATGGCGGCAGTGGGAGCAGGACATCCGGGATTTCGGGCATATCCGCTACATCGAGCAGAATTTCGACGAGGTGCCGGTACGCAGCGAGGCCTATTACGGCGGCTTTGGCGATGCGCGCCACCAGCCCGCCTTGCGGCGAGGCCCGGGCCTCTGGTCGTGGCTTGGAAAGGGTGACGATGGCCAACCCTTTGCCCAGGAGCAGATCAGGCACGGTGACAGCGGGCATGCGATGCAGCTCACCGGCGGACCCAATCCACGCCGTCATCTGAAGGGAAGGCGATGGAGCGGGCTGGATCGCAGGACGTTCACCTGGTCGACGAGCAACGCCGTCGCCAATGGCAAGGCCCAATTCAGCTACTGGTTCCACCTGAAGGACGACAAGAGCGAACTGATTGCGACGCTTCAGAACAACGATCAACGGAATATCATCTATATACGTGTTGCGCCGGGCGGCGACATCTCCTGCTACGATGGAGAAAAATACATCCCGACCGGAGCTGTGGCAAAGACCGGCGAATGGCAACGGATCACTGTGGAGGTGGATGTCGATTGTCAGCGTTACGCCGTGACGTGCAATGGTCAGCCGATCGGTGAGCCGATGAAGTATGAAACGACGAAAAATTCGATCAGCGGAGTCTTGTTCGATCCGGGTGCGGGCGCGGAATCCACCGTGTATATCGACGATGTTTCACTGAACTGGAATCCGGAATTGCACAGGGTTCATGGAGAGGTGGTTGCGGAGTTCGTCGACGATGCGGAGGCATACGGCCCGCAGACGGCGGTACCGGCTGGCGATATGCAGCAGAAGGGTGTGTCCTCATCGACGCCGGATAAATTCCGGATCGAGACGAGCATGGCCTTTGGCGACAGTTTCCAATGCATTCGGGCGGCCGGCGGCGGAACCTTGGTCAGCACGGGATTTCCGGTGAAACCTTCCAAGGTGCTGGCGATGGAAATCGATGTGTTTCTGCGATCGGAACTTCCCAACATCGCCATGGTTCCGCCGAAGGATGGATTCAGATCGCCAAATGGCACCGATGTGGCACTGGTGGATGGGCACGACCGTGTGGTGGCGGCCATCAAGGCGGATCCATCGACCGGCACATGGCGGATCCGGGATGGCGACGAATACGCCGCCGTCGATGCGAAGGTGGAATACGACGCCTGGACACGGGTGCGGTTCAATATCGATCTGCAAGCCGGCACGTATGATGTCATCTTGCAGCCAATCGGCGAATTGCCGTCCAAAGTGGCGACCGCCAAGATCGGTCAAGCTGTCAAGACCGGAGGCGAGGTGAGGATTGCCATCTCCCCCACCGACAATGCCGGACACATCAGTTGCTACGATAATCTTGCGATCCGGAGCTACTCGACAACTGATGCGGAATCATCACGGAGTTGTCACCTGATATCCGCGCTGCTTGGAGCAGGCGGCAACGGCGGCGCGGGGAGCGCTCGATCTTACCCTCGCGCTCCAATTCGGCGAGGGCGCCGTGCAGGGGGCGGCTCACCTGGAAGCGGGCGCAGAGCTCGCGTTCGCCCGGCAGGACCTCGACTCAGGCGCCCGAGGCGATGGCAGAGCGCAGGGTTCGGGCGGTCTCGGTGACGAGGGAGACGCGGCGGGGAAGTTCGTCGGAGGCTTCTCGCGGGACGGCCATCTGGTCAGGAATCTTTACCAGAAAGGCGGGCTTGCCGGAACCGCTCCGCAAGGGGCAAGATGACACCGTTTCATGAGCGACTCCGCCAATCCCCCGCGTCCGCTGCCTCCCGGCGACCTTCACCAACTGAACCGCTGGAACACCCCGACGATCTACAACGGCTGGGAGCAGATCACGCGGAGGAACCCCGGTCGCGACGCCTTCAACTTGGAGGAGACCCGCGACTTCATGCCGCAGATGGGACCGATGACCGGCTACGCCGTGACCCTGGTGATCGAGCCATCGAACCCTGTCCATCGCGAGGCCAATCCGAACGCGGGGGTGGAATACCGCCGCTACCTCGCCAGCATGCCCGGTCCGAAGATCGTCGTGGTGCAGGATCTCGACCAGCCTCGGGTCTATGGCTCGCATTGGGGTGAGGTGAACGCGCGGCTGCACCGCGCCCTCGGCTGCGTCGGCACGATCACCGACGGAGCCATCCGCGACGTGGACGAGATGACCGACGCGGGTTTCAAGGCCCTCGCCCGGCGGCTCTGCGTGGGCCACGCTTTCGTCCATCCGGTGCGCTGGGGATGCGAGGTGGAGGTCTTCGGCACGAAGGTCCGGCACGGCGACCTTATCCACGCCGACAAGCACGGTTTCCTCGTCATCGCGCCGGAGGAGCAGGAGCGCCTTCTCGACGCCGCGACCTTCATGGACCGCAACGAATGCGAGACCGTGATCCCTGCCGCCCGCGACACCGAGGACGACGGCGTCGAGGCGAAGCTGGCGAAAATGGAGGCGGCCATCGGGCGCTTCCGCGAGAACGTCCGGGCCAAGTTCCAGCGCGACGGGGAATGGTGAACGACACCTTTTTATCTGATGAAACCCATGAAACCGATCCCCCTGATCACCACGATTCTCGGCGCGGCCTCCCTGCTTTCAGCCGGCGAGCAGGTCTTCTTCGCCTTCGACGACCAGAACCTCGCTTGGAAGCACAACCTGAAGCTCACCTTGGAGACTGCGACCAAGCACCCCGACAACCCGGTGCTGCGACGGGGTCCGGAGGGCGCTCCCGACCACGGCCACGCCGTCCTCTACGGCACGGTCATGAAGGACGGCGACACCTTCCGCATGTGGTATCTCGGCATGTTCGAGACGGAGCTCAAGTCGAGTCAAGCTCCCGGCTGGTGGCGGCCGATGTGCTACGCGGAGAGCAAGGACGGCGTGCATTGGACGAAGCCGGAGCTGGGCCTCGTCGAGTTCAACGGCGGCACGAAGAACAACATCTGCCTGATCGAGGGCGAGCCCCATTCGCTGACGCGGGTGAACGACTTCCTCTCCGTGCTCTACGAGCCTGACGACCCCGATCCGGAGCGGCGCTACAAGTGCGCCTACATCGCGCACCTGCCCTTCGAGGAGGTGCGCGGCGGGCGCAGCAAGATCGGGCCGAACGAAGGGCGTTGGGGCTCGATGGTCTGCGCGACCAGTCCCGACGGGCTGCGCTGGAAAGTCGTCGGCGACCGGCCCGCCAACGCCGGAGGCGAGCGCTTCGAGGTCAGCAGCCTCTACCGCTTCGGCGATTTCTACTACGCCACCGGGCAGCTCATCTCGCCTTGGTCGTGGCGCGCGGACGGCAGTCCGGTCGGGCGCGACGTGCTCGCCTACCGTTCGCCGGATTTCGTGAACTGGTCGCGGGCCAAGGCCAACTCCTTCGCCCGCGCCGGGCAGTTGGCCAATCCGCCCGTGCCCGGCCAGCAATGCCACATCGGCCTCGGCTTGTGGAATCGCGGCAATGTCATGGTCGGCCTGAACGGTCTCTGGCAGGACGCGGCGGAGAAGCCGCCCGCGGGCGAGAGCCATCTCTACGGGGTGCGCGTCGATCTCGGCCTCGTCATCAGCAACGACGGCGTCCATTACCGCGAGCCGGTGCCCGGCTTCAAGCTCATCGAGCGCGGTGCGGAAGGCGAGTGGGACAACATCGCCCTCCTGCAAGCCCACGCTTTCATCAACGAGGGCGACAAGACGATGATCTGGTATTCGCACTGGGACACGGGCGGCAAGCTGAAGAACATGGACATCGGACTGGCGACGCTGCGCCGCGACGGCTTCGGCCATCTCTCACCGCAGGTGGCGGAGAACGACGCGCATTTCATCACCAGCCCCTTCGCCGCGCGGAGCATCTCGCTGAATGTCGATGGCCTCGCGCCCGACGCGCCGCTCACGCTGAGCTTGCTTGATCCCCTCGACCGTCCCATCGAGGGGCAGGAGGTCCGGCTCACCACCAACGGCCTGCGCGTGCCTGTCGAATGGCCGCGCCCCCTCGACCCGGAGGCGAAGGTCGCCCTGCGCGTCCATTACCCCGCCGACAGCTCGGCCCGCGTCTATGCGATCTATCTCGAACCCTGACCAAACGATGACAGCAAGCCCCTCCCTCCTCGCCGACTACGAACGCGACGGCGTGGCCATCGTGCGCGGTTTCCTTTCCCCCGAGGAAGTCGCCGCGATCCGCGCCGAGCTGGACCGCTACATCCGCGAGGATCTCCCCTCGAAACCGCTCGACGCCCGCACCCTCGAGGCTGACGAGAAAACCGTTCGCAATCTCTGGCGGCTCGAGCAGCACAGCGACTACTTCCGCGAGTTCGCCCATCGCGCCGACCTGCTCGCGGTGATCGCCCCCCTCGTGAAGGGCGAGCCGGTCCTCGCGGGCGTCGAGACCTTCAACAAGCCCGCTAGGATTGGGTCGGGCGTGCCGCCGCATCAGGACAACGCCTACTTCTGCCAAGACCCGCCTGATATGCTCACCGTGTGGATCGCCATCGATGCGGTGACGGAGGCGAACGGGCCAGTGACTTACGTGAAGGGTTCCCACCGGCTCGGTCCGCTGCCGACGAAGCCCTCCGGCGTGCGAGGCAACAGCATCGGCCTCGCCGAAACACCGGAGACGGGTGAAGACGAGCGTCTTGTCGCCCTTCTCGAACCCGGCGACGCGAGCATCCACCATTGCGAGACGATCCATTATTCCGCGCCGAATACGACCGACCAATCACGGCTCGGTTTCCTCCTCGTCTATCGCGGATCGCATACCCGAACCGATCCAGCGCGGAAGGACGCCTACTCCGTCGCCGCCGCGATGACACCTCCGGCATGAGGACGGAGCAGGCGAAGGGAGCCGCACGGCAGCGCCTTGGAGTGCGGCGGACATGTCCGCGCATTCCAAGGTTCCGCGAAGGCGTGTCTCGCCTCCGGCTTCGTTTTTTGGGAAGCTGCGCCATGATCCACATGGTCGTGCCCGCGCTCCTTTGCCTTTGCCTCGCCGCTCTCCCTCTCTCCGCCCGCGACCTTCACGTCGGGATCGATCCTGACGTTCCCACCATCGCTCATGCCATCAAGCTCGCGCAGCCCGGCGACACCATCCATCTTGAATCGAAGGTCTACCGCAACTACGCCGTTTTCTATGGGAAAAAAGGCGAGCCGGGCAAGCCGATCGTCCTCGACGGCCACGGAGCCATCCTCGACGGAAGCGATCCTCTCGATCCCGGCACTTGGACCGAGGTCGAACCGGGTCTTTTCGCCAACGCGAACCTCCTCCCTCGTCTCGACAGTGCCATCCTCGGCCGCTGGTTCTTCCTCTGGAACGGCGAGGTCAACCGCATGGGGACCGCCTCGAAGGCGAAGAGCGTTCCCCTGAAAAAGCCGGAGGATCTGTTGCCCGGCGAATGGACCTTCGTCCGCGATTCCTCGCGCGACCTTCCCGATGCGACGCAGTTCTTCGGAACCTTCTACCTGAAGCTCGCGCCGGGCCGTGCACTCACGGACGAGTCGATTTTCATCCCCTTCAGGAGCGCCGGGATCCAGTTCGGCGGCGAGAATGCCCATCTCGTCATCCGCAATCTCACCGCCCGTCATCCCTACAACGACGGATTCAACATCCACGGGCACTGCGAGGACGTCCTCTTCGAGAACATCGCCGCCTACGGTTGCGGCGACGACGGCATCAGCGCCCACGGCACCGCGCAATACCGGGTGAAGGGCTTCGTCAGCATCGGCAACAGCACTGGCATCTGCGACACCGTCGACGCGGTGACGGACTACGAGGACGTCTTCATCGCCGACTGCGTCAGCTACGATCTCTACTTCCTCGACCGAGGTCGCTATTCGATCAAGAACGCCGTCGTCCTCTCCTCAGCGCAGCATCCCTTCACCGTGACGGGACGCGAGGACGGCGACTGCCGCTTGCGGCTGGAGAACGTCCTCTTCCGCCGCCTCGTCGAGCCGCGTCTCGGGCTGGTCATGGCCCGATCCACCCTCGACGCGACGCGCTGCACCTTCGAGGGGATCGAAATGAGCGAGACCGGGACCGCCGTCTGGACCGGCTCCCTCGTCAACGGCGTTCCCTCCGAAGCGGGCGCGAAGGGCGCGGATGTCGAGTCGCTCGCGAAGCTTTATCCTGAAACCCACCATCCATGAAAACGAATCTCGTGACTCTTGCCTCTCTCCTTGCACTGGGGACTCTCCACGCCGCCGAGCCCGAGCCGCCCTCGATCCACCACCTCGTCGCGGTGAAGGACGTCTGCGCTTGGCCCGCCCTGACCCTACTGCCGGACGGATCGATCAACGCGACCCTCTTCGGCCAGCCGAGCCACGGGCAGGTCGCCGGGTCCATCGAGGTCTGGAACAGTCCCGACGGCGAAGTCTGGACGAAGCGAGGCATTCCCGCTCCCAACGAGCCGGACACGAACCGCATGAACCACGCCGCCGGCATCGCGGGCAACGGTGACCTGATCGTGCTCTGCTCGGGCTGGACGAACGTGAAGCAGCCGCAGCGCCCGAAGCAGGCCGATTTCCGTGACGACATCCTCTCGATCTGGACCTGCCGCAGCGCCGACGGAGGGAAGACCTGGACGCAGATCAAGGAGTTCCCCGCGCCCGAGCCGGGCTGGACCCACTACATCCCCTTTGGCGACATCAAGCGCGGCGAGGATGGGGCGCTCCACGTCTCCTGCTACGGGGGGGAGTTCACCGACCCCACGCAAAACACCCGCATCAAGAGCTTTCGCTCGTGGCATTTTCGTAGCGACGACGACGGGGCGACGTGGCAGCGGATCTCGGTGATCAATCCGGCGGGCGACGAGACCACGATCCTCCACCTCGGTGGGAAGCGCTGGCTCGCCGCCTCCCGGCAGAGGAACGTGGCGGTCTTCCGGTCGGATGACGACGGCCTGACTTGGGGTGACAAGCTGGACGTGACCGCCCCGTTTGAGTTGAATGGCCAGCTCCTGCGCCTGAAGGACGGACGCATCCTCCTCAGCTACGGCTGCCGGGTGAAGGAGCGTTTCGGTGTGCTCGGCAAATTCAGCGCGGACGAGGGCAAGACCTGGGGCGAGCCGCTGCGGATCGCGACCTCGCTCGATTACGACTGCGGCTATCCCAGCACGGTGCAGCGCGCCGACGGCAAGCTCGTCACCGCGTGGTATGCGAAGGCGTCGTCGCTTTACGAATCCTATCAGATGGGCGTCTCGATCTGGGAGGCTCCGGCTCCTTGATCCCTTCGGGAATCCGCCGATGAGACGCCTCGTCCTCGCGCTTCTGCTCGCCATATCCCCGCTGGGGGCGCAGGAGAGGCATGCCCCTATGCACCGCCTGACGTGGGAGGAATACGCGGGGACGCTGCAACATTGGCGCAGCACCTATCCGAAGCTCGTCACGCTCGAATCGCGTGGGCTCAGCGGGCAGACGATGCCCGTCTACCTGCTGAAGATCACCGACTCCACCGTGCCCGACGACGACAAGCAGGTCTGCCTGATCACGACGCTGCACTGCGGACCGGAACGGTCCGGCGCGACGGGGGCTTTGGCCTTCACCGAATGGCTGCTCGGCGACGACCCGCTCGCGGTCGAGACGAGGAAAAAGCAGATCGTGCTGATCATGCCCATCGTGAACCCGCTGGCCTTCTTCCACACCGACCGCTTTCGCAACGAGCACGGCGTCGATCCCTACGCAGGGCTGGGGCCGGTGGGCAAGATCTGGGAGGTGAAATCGCTTTCGCTTCTCACCCCCGAGCGAGCCCCGGAGCTGGTCGCGGTGCTCTCGGTGATCGACGAATACCGGCCCGAGGTCCACGCCGACCTGCACGGCACGGGAATGCAGGAATACGGCCCCGGCCAGCTCGGCCAGCGCCGCATGTATCAAGGCCAGATCATGACCGAGGTCACCGGCGGGGCCTACTCGAACTACGCCCTCCGCCCGTGGGACTGGCGCGTCACCGAGGCGATGGTCGAGGCAGGGAAGGCGGCCGGGTTCCCCTCGGACCGCTTCGAGGCCGACGCCCAGCGCACCTTCTGGGGACCGGAGCTGGCCCCGCTCGGAAAGAAGCTCTGGCACGGAGCGCCGCTTTTCTACTCCGCCCACTACGGCTACGCGAAATACCACACCATGCTGATCACCCAGGAGGTCGCGTGGGAGGCCAGCCTCGTCGCGCGGATGAAGGGCCTGATGAGGATCGGCAACGGTCCGTGGTTCGACGAGCGCACGCCGGGCTATCCGGTGAACCGGCTCAAGCATTTCGTCGGCCACTTCGTCACGGGCTACGGGACGACCGCGAGCGAGCGGCGCGAGAGCCGGGTGGAGCTGTGGAACCGCCAGAGCGACTTCGCCCTCGGCTTTCTCTATCCGCAGACCGACGGACGGGAGAGCATCGTCCTCGCGACGACGGCGGCGGCCAAGAAGGTCGTCGCGGTCGAGGAGCTGACGTTCCTGCGGGCGAATTTGAGGAGCGAGTTCGGCGACAAGGCGGCGGCGATCGAGGCCTTCCTCGACGACGGCCCCGAGATCAAGCTGGCGATGGAGCAGGCGCCCGCCCAGTTGCTCGCGGCGACCGACACGGCGACTGATCCCATCGCGAACGGCCTCGGATTACGCCTCCGCCTGCCCTATCATGCGCCCCGCAATCTCGTCGTCCATCTCAACGGCGAGCTGCTCGCCGAAAGCCCGACCGACGGCTACGAGAGTTGGCCCGCCGACGGGTTCACGCAGATCCAGGTGCATGTGCCGCCCGCGAAGGCCGTGGCGACCGGGCTGTATTTCCTGACCGTCGCCTACGAGCCCGGCGAAGCCCGCACTACCGGCTGGATGCCGCCGGCGGAGGTGCAAAGGCGTTTCGCCACCGACAAGGCCATGGCCATGCCCGCGACCTTCACCGACGTGCCCTACGGCGACCATTTTCGGCAGACGCTCGACGTCTGGCTCGCCGGATCGGACCGGCCGACACCTCTTGTCTTCTATCTCCACGGCGGCGGCTGGGCGGCGCAGGACAAGACGGACATCCATCAGCATCTCGACGTGCGGGGCTTGCTCGACGTGGGTCTCTCCGTGGTCTCGGCCAACTATCGTTTTCTCGCCGATGCGAACGCCGCGAAAGTCTCGCCGCCCTTGCAATGGCCGCTTCAGGATGCGGCGAGGGCCTTGCAGTTCGTCCGCTCGAAGGCGGCAGAGTGGAATCTCGACAAAGCTCGCCTCGCCGCGAGCGGTGTCAGCGCGGGAGGATGCGCGTCGCTCTGGCTCGCGATGCACGACGACATGGCCGATCCGGCGAGCGGCGATCCCGTCGCCCGTGAGTCGACCCGCGTCCTCTTCACCGCGACGAAGGCTCCGCAGCCCTCGCTCGACCCGGCGGAGCTCGTCGAGTGGATTCCGAACTACGAATACGGCGGCCACGCCTTCGGCTATCCCGGCAGGACTCGGCCCGAGGCCTTCGCCCCGTTCCTGACAAACCGCGACAAGCACCGCGACGACCTCCTCCGCTGGTCTCCGATGGCCCACGCCAGCGCCGACGACCCGCCCGCTTTCCTGCTCTTCGCCAAAGCCGATCGGCCGCCCGTGAAAGGCGAGCCGCAGACCGATCCTACCCACAGTGCCGTGCTCGGCCTGATGCTGCAAGATACCCTCGCGCCCCTCGGCGTGGCCTGCGAGGTCCGCCATCCGCTCGACGGCAAAGAGCCGATTTCCCTTCAAGAACTGCTCATCGAAACCCTGAAATCCCCCCAGCCATGAACCGATCCCGCCTTCTCTCCCTCTCCCTTTCCCTCTGTCTCTCCATCCCGGCCATCGCCGCCACCGCATCCGATCCCATCCAGATCGGCGGACGCCGGGAGCTCTTCGCCGACCGCTTCCTGCTAGACCAGCTCAACGGCACGCGGCTCCAGATGCACGCTCCGCACGACGAGGGCATCGCTTTCAAGTTCGACAAGCCCTGGGAAGGACTCTTCAGCGGCTACGTCACCATCGTGACGCTGGAGGACGGTCGCCTGCGGGCCTACTACCGGGGCAAGGCGGTCGCCAACCGGGACGGCAGCGACGAGGAGATCGTCTGCGTCGCCGAGTCCGCCGACGGCCGCACCTGGACCAAGCCCGAGCTCGAGATCTACGAAGTCATGGGCGCCGCGAAGAACAACGTCGTGCTGATGCAGACCGAGACCGCCGCCCACAACTTCAGTCCTTTCCGCGACGAGCGCCCCGGTGTGCCGGACGACGAGAAATTCAAGGCATTCGGCGGCACGATGGAGGGAGGCGGCCTGCTGGCGTGGAAGTCGCCCGACGGGCTGCGTTGGCAGAAGATGGCGGAGAAGCCCGTCATCACCAAGGAAATGGTGCCCTACAAATACATGTTCGACTCGCAGAACGTGGCCTTCTGGTCGCCCGCCGAGGGCAAATACGTGTCCTACTACCGCGTCTTCGAGGACAGCATCCGCCGCATCGTTCGCAGCGAGAGCGAGGACTTCCTGACATGGTCGCCTCCCGTCCTGCTCGGCTACCGGAACCCCGACATGGAGGCCCCCATCGAGCATCTCTACACCAACCAGACGCATCCCTACTTCCGTGCTCCGCATCTCTACGTCGCTGTTGCCGCCCGCTTCATGCCGGGGCGTCAGGTGCTCAGCGAAGAGCAGGCCAAGGCCATCGACGTGAACCCTGGCTACTTCAAGGACACCTCCGACGCCATCTTCATGACGACGCGCCCGGTCGAGGGCGGCGAGAATGCCGCGAACTACGACCGCACTTTCCTAGAGGGCTTCATCCGCGGCGGCATCGGTGCGCGCAACTGGGTCTCTCGCACCAACTATCCTGCGCTGAACGTCGTACCGACGGGACCGGAGGAGATGTCGGTGTATGTGAACCAGGACTACGCCCAGCCCACCGCCCATCTTCGCCGCTACTCCATGCGAATCGACGGCTTCTCCTCGCTGCATTGCGGCTACGCCGGTGGACACGCCATCACCAAGCCGCTCGTCTTCGCCGGGCGTGAGCTGTCGCTGAACTTCGCCACCTCCGCAGCCGGTGGCGTGAAAGTCGGATTCGAGGACGCCGACGGCCAGCCCATCCCCGGATTCTCCATCGAGGATGCGGTGATGCAGATCGGCAACGAGCTGGACCGCAAGGTCACTTGGAAATCCGGTAGCGATGTCAGTTCCCTCGCCGGAAAGACGGTGCGCCTGCGCTTCTCGATGAAGGACGCCGACATCTATTCCTTCCAATTCACCGAATAATCCCGCCATGTCCACCAATCCCCAGACTCCCTCCTCGCGCCGCCAGTTTCTCCGAACTGTCGGCGGGATTTCCGGTGCTGCCCTCGTCGGCGTTCCCGCTAGAGCTCGCGCCGCCACGGCCAAGGTGCTCGAGACGAAAGTCATCAGCCAGGTGCCGCAGTATTACCACGGCTGGCCTACCCTCGCCCGGCGGAAGGACGGCACGCTGCTCGTGGTCTGCTCCGGCGGACGGCAGAAGCACGTCTGTCCCTTTGGCCGCGTGGAACTGATCGTGTCGCACGATGAGGGCAAGACCTGGTCCTGGCCGCGCACCTTGCTCGACACCGACATCGACGACCGCGATGCGGGCGTGGTCGAGACGCCGCAGGGCAGCCTGCTGGCGACGACCTTCACCTCCCTCTACTACGAGCAGTTCCTGACTCAGGCCGAAGGCGGGACCTTCAACCACTTCGTCACCGCCGAGACGCTCCCGGCGTGGAAGGCGGCGCACGAACGCAGCTCCGCCGAGCAGCGCCAGAAATTGCTCGGCGAATGGGTGATCCGCTCCACCGACGGCGGGCTCACCTGGTCGGCCCCGGTGCCCAGCATCGTCGGCAGCCCGCACGGACCCATCGCCCTGAAGGACGGTCGGATGCTCTATCTCGGCAAGGAAGCCTACACCGATGCCAAGCGCGTCGGAGCCTGCGAGTCCACCGACGACGGCCAGACTTGGCAATGGATCGGCGGCATCCCGACGCGGGAGGGCGACGACGCGGCCAAGAACTACTGGGAGCTTCACGCCGTCGAGGCCGACGACGGCACGATCGTTGCCCACATCCGCGTCGAGGGGAAGGTCGCCAACGCTGGCGAGACACTGCAAAGCGAATCCATGGACGGCGGCAAAACCTGGAGCGAACCGCATCCCATCGGCGTGTGGGGGCTGCCCTCGCATCTGCTCAAGCTGAACGACGGGCGTCTCCTGATGACCTACGGCCACCGCCGCGCCCCCTTCGGCAACCAGGCCCGTCTCAGCGAGGACCACGGCAAGACCTGGGGCGAGGCTATCATCCTCTCCGGCGACGGAGTCGGCGTGGACCTCGGCTATCCCAGCACCGTGCAGCTCGCGGACGGCTCGCTGCTGACCGTGTGGTACGAGAGCATGAACGGCGGCAAAGACTGGAACGAGACGCACGGCGGGACCGGCATGGCCGTATTGCGGCAGGCGCATTGGACCCTGTCATGAGCATGACCCGACCCTGTCAGGTTCGCCGATCCCTCGCGGCGATCGGCGCGATGCTCCTGCTGTGGTCGCTTCCTGCGGAAGAACCCGACGCCCCCATCCTCGGGATCTGGCTGATGGGACAATCCCTCTGCGACGGATCGGAGTCGCTGCCGATCGTGACGGCGGAGGACACCGGCTGGGGCAACTATGCCTTCCGCCGGGGCGTCCGCACTTGGTGGGCGATGGACCACTCCGCGACCCCGGAGACGCGGTCGGCGGAGCAATTCGAGTTCGTCCCCCTTCGCGCCGAAGTGAACGGAGGTCTCGGCGAAACCGTGGCCAACGGCCTCGCCGACCATCTGAAGGCCTCGATTCTGGCGACAAAGCAAGGCGGCGAACGAAACGGTCCGCCGCATTTCCTCGTCGCCTGCGCCGGGCAGGGGGGACGCCAGATTCAGGAACTCGCCCCCGCGGACCTTTCGACCGATCCCCGCACGCCGGAGTCGCGGCGGCACGGAGGCGGCTACTACCGCACCAGCCTCGACGACGCCCGGCGTGCGAGGGAGCAGGCCGAGGCGCAGGGGCGGAAGTTCCGTATCGAGGCTCTCTACTGGATGCAGGGGGAGGGGAATGGCGGCCCGACCGGAGGCATCGTGCCGACGCGCTGGGACGTGGAACTGCCGCGCCCGGAGGGGCTCGCCTGGTATCGCGACCAGCTCGTCGCCTACCGGGCGCAGTGGTCGTGCGATCTCTGCGGCATCACCGGACAGAGCGGCGAGATCCCCCTGTTCACCTACCAGACGCTCGGCCCGGCGGGGCAGGCGCAGCTCCTGGCGGCGGATGCCGATCCGTCGATCCATCTGGTCGGCCCGCACTACGCCGTGCCCAGCGCGATCAACAGCCGCACCGCTAGGGGACGACATGGCGACGCCATCCACCTCTCCGCCGATGGCGAGCGCTGGTGGGGAGAGCAGGTCGCGAAGGTGATGCACCGGGTCCTGCACGGGAAGGAGGCTTGGCAGCCGCTCCGCCCGCTGAGCGCCGAGCTCGAGGCAGGGCGCGGCAGCGTGCTCGTCGAGTTCTTCGTGCCGCGTCCGCCTCTGGTGGTGGACACGGATTTCCTGCCACGGCAAGAGACCGAAGCGGGCGGCGGATTCTCCTCCTTCGCCGGATTCCAGGTTCGCGACGGAGCGGGACGGCCCCAGTTGATCGCGTCGGTGGAGGTGATCGCGCCCACACAGCTTCGCCTTCGTCTCGTCGAGCCCTTGTCGGAGGGCGAAACTTGCCGGATCGGCTACGGTCATCCTGCCGCAGGTTCGCTGGGAACTATCGCCGCGATCCGGCAAGGTCCGGAACGGGAGGGAAATAGGCGCGAGGAGATCGCCATCGAGGGGCGCTTTCCGGACAAGCTCCGGCCTCTGACGGACGAGGGCGCTTTCTTCGTGATGAACCGTTCCCCGGAAGCCCCCGCGCGGGCGACCGTGCGCCATGTGTGCGAGGAAGGCGGGACCACCGTGCTGGAATACGATCCGGGCGAACTCCGCGACGGCACTCCCTTCGCCGTCGGGCAGGAGCTCGTGGCGATGCGCCCCTTCAGCTACGGCAACCTGCGGGATTCGGACGAGGCCGCCTCCGTCCACGCCTTTGCCGATGCCGCCTACGGCACGCGTGTCGGGAAATCCTATCCGCTCTGGAACTGGTGCATTCTCTTTTCCGATTTGGAGGTGGTCGAACCGGAGGTGAATTGAGCGAACTCCGATTTGCGAGATTTCAGATCCACTCTCCAATAGGGCCATCCAGATCTGCCGCGGAGACTCTCAAGGATTGACCCATCCTGCAGTCTCCATTCATCGGAGTGGGAGGTCTGCGATGAATGATCTTGCCGCGAGGCAAGGGTAGGGACGTGCGGCCCTGCATGGCCAATCAGGTGTCCAAAACGACGTTCGTTCCCTGACCGGGCCGGTCAGGGCTACCTTTGAACTCCGAAACGGTGCGTAGGGGTAGGATGGAACCGGCGGGAAAATCTTCTGAAGTCTTTGAAGAACGAGGTCACGGGCCGCTTTGAGCGGCTCCGATCCCCAAACCTTCGGTTTTACCGGAGGTATCTGATTCCAGTCTGGTCATGTAAACTGACCAAGCAACCCGTCTTGAAACCCGACGAAGAACTGGCGATCCTGCCCCATGATGAAACCGTTGCTCCTCCTGTTTCTCTTGGTCTTCCCTTTGCCGCTGTTCTCCGCCGAGCAGGTCCTCTTCTCCTTCGACGACCACGCCATCCCTTGGCGGGACAATGTCGCGGTCACGCCGGTGCAGGCCGAGAAGCACCCGGACAACCCGGTGCTGCGGCGAGGCCCTGCCGGGGCTCCCGACCATGGCCACGCCATCCTCTACGGCACCGTCATCCATCTCGAAGGAAAGTTCCGCATGTGGTATCTCGGCATGTTCGAGACCGAGAACCTGAACGGCCAGGCCCCCGGCTGGTGGAGGCCGATGTGCTACGCGGAGAGCGAGGACGGTGTGACTTGGACGAAACCGGAGCTGGGCCTCGTCGAGTTCAACGGCGGTACGAAGAACAACATCTGCCTCATCGAGTCCGAGGTGCCCTCGCTCGCGAAGGTGAACGACTTCCTCAGCGTGCTCCACGATCCGGCCGATCCCGATCCGGCGAGGCGCTTCAAATGCGTCTACATCGCTCATCCCGAATTCGCCGACGTGCGCGGCGGACGCAGCGGGGTCGGACCCGACGAGCGCCGCTGGGGCGCCTTCGTCGCCGCGACGAGCGCGGACGGCCTGAGCTGGAAGGTCGTCGGCGACCGGCCCAGGAACGCGGGCAACGAGCGTTTCGAGGTTTCCGGACTGTATCGCTTCGGCAACTTCTACTACGCCCCCGGCCAGCTTCTTTCCCCGTGGACGTGGCGCATGGACGGGAGCGAAACCGGACGGGTCATGCTGAGCTACCGCTCGCCCGATTTCACGACCTGGTCCCGCGCCAAGGCGACGGCCTTCGCCCGTCCGGGACAGCTTGCCTCGACCCCGGTGAAAGGCCAGCAGACCCACATGGGGGCGGGAATCTGGAACCGGGGCAACGCTCTCGTCGGTCTCTACGGCATGTGGCAGGACGCACCGACGAAGCCCGAGGATCCGAAACGGTGGAACCAAGGCGTCGCCGTGGATCTCGGACTGATCGTGAGCAACGACGGCATCCACTTCCGCGAACCCATCCCCGACCACAAGGTCGTCGCCCGCGGCGTGCCGGGGGAATGGGACGACACCGCCCTCCTCCAAGGCCACGCCTTCGTCAACCACGGCGACCGGACGATGATCTGGTATTCGCATTGGGACACGGGCTCGCAGTTGAAGAACATGGAGATCGGACTCGCCACGCTGCGGCGCGACGGCTTCGCCTACCTTTCCCGGAAAGTGCCGGATTCTCCCGCCCATGTCGTGACCTCGCCCTTCGAGGCGGGGGAGGGAGAGCGGATCTTCGCCAACGTCGACGGTATTTCCGATGGGGCACCGCTCCGGGTCGAGCTATTCGACGAGTTCGACCGTCCCCTCGAGGGCTATTCGGGCGATAAGGCCGGGCAGGTCGTCATGTCGGGAACCCGGGCGGAAGTGGTCTTTCCAGAGGGGGCGGTTCCCGCGGGGCGCAAGCTCGCGCTGAAGGTCTTCCTTGAGGACGCGACGAAGCTTTACGCCCTCTACGTGTCTCCGGAATGAGGAGGGCGCGAACGGGAATCCGAGTCGTAGCGGAAGGCGCGAGCCTTCCCCTGCGTCGGTCCTGCCTCCGCCCGGAAGGCTCGCGTGTTCCGCTACTCGGTGGCGAGGGGAGTCGAAAGGCCCTCCGCTGCGGCGAGGGCGTTCTGGTTCGCGTCGAAGGAGAGGAAGGCGTCGGCCTCCATCTCCAAGGCGGCGGCGATGTGCAGCACGTCGAAGCTGCGATGGCCTCCAAGGAAGGTGCGGGCTTTGGAGACGCGCTCGGCGAGCGCGAGGACTTGGGTGAGATTGCCATCCGCGAGCCGCATCGCATTGCGGTCGAGATGCTGCCTCAGTTTCGCGACCATTCGCTCGGCTTCGGCATAGGGGAAGCCGAGCCTTCGATCCTTGCTGTGGCGGAACGCTTGGAACCGGACCGATTGCCGGAACTCCCAGAGCAAAAGCCGGGTGGCCGAGAGAGGCTGCTCCAGCGATGCAAAACAGGCGAGCGCCCTCTCCGAATTGTCCTGTTTTCGGTAGAGGGCGCAGAGAAAGGAGGTGTCGGCGGCGATTCTCAACTGAAGTCTCCAAGTTCGGCCTCGCGCATTTCCCGCACTTCCTCGGCCGAGAAGACCCGGTCGCCCCACGTTTCCTCCAACCAGCGCCAATGTTCATCCGCGTCGAAGACCGGGGCCTGCTTCCGGCCCGGAGGCGACAGCCTGGCCACCGCCTTGCCGTGCTTCGTGATCTCGATCTCCTCGCCGTCGGCGAGCCATTCCTCGACCTTGGCGAAGTCGTATCGCAAATCCCGGACCGTGAGCGTTTTCATGATAAACTGTGACAGAATTTTTCATCACTTTCTTCCCGAAGTCAAACACTCCGCCCGCCAAGCCTCCTCCCATGTCCGCCGAACCTGAACCCAATCCCTATGTCTGGGCCGAGATCGAGGCGTCCGATCTGGACCTCTGGCATCGCCATCTCGCCGGTTTCGTCCCGCCCGACGCCTTCGACGCCCATGCCCATCTCTGGCGTGTCGCCGATCTCGGCTCTCCCACGCCCGCCCTCGCCGCGGCCGGGCCGGAGGTCGTGACCCGCGCGGTCTACGACGAGCGGGTTTCCCTCTGGATGCCGGACCGCTGCCCGACGGGCGGGCTGTTCTTCCCTTTTCCCACCCGCGTCCTCGATGTCGAGGCGGCGAACCGGCATCTCGCCGACGAAATGCGGGGCGACCCGCAGTCGCGCGGACTGATGATCGCGACTCCCCGCCAGGACCCGGCGGCGGTGGAGCGGCAGCTCGACGAGGACGGCTTCGTCGGATTCAAGGTCTACCATCTCTTCGCGGAGCGCCCGGACACCCTCTTTGCCGCCACCGAGGAGTTCATCCCCGAATGGGCCTGGGAGCTGGCGGACCAGCGTGGTCTCGCCATCATGCTCCACATGGTCCTGCCCCGTGCCCTCGCCGAGGCGGAGAACCAGCGCTACATCCGCGAGCATTGCCTGCGCTATCCGAACGCCAAGCTCATTCTCGCCCATGCCGCGCGGGGCTTCTGCGGACGCCACACGGTCGAGGGCATCGCATCGCTGCGCGGGCTCGACAACGTCTACTTCGATACCTCGGCCGTCTGCGAGGCCTCGGCCTTCGAGGCGATCCTCGAGGTCTTCGGGCCCACCCGGCTCTGGTATGGCGCGGACTTCTGCGTCACCGAGATGCGGAGCCGTTGCGTGAACCTCGCCGACGGCTTCCTCTGGCTCGACGAGATCCGCGCCGATTTCCGGAAATCGCGCTTCGCCCGTCCCACCTTGCTCGGCCTCGAATCCCTCCTCGCCCTGAAGGAGGCCTGCGAAAACCGCCATCTCGACGCGACGGACGTGGAGGAGATCTTCTGCCTCGGCGCGAGGCGCGTTCTCGGTCTGCCCCTGCCGCGCCCGGTTCCCGACGTGCAGGCCGCCTACCGCGAGGCCAAGGCCATCATTCCCGGCGGCACCCAGCTCCTCAGCAAGCGGCCCGAGATGTTCGCGCCGGAGCAATGGCCCGCCTACTACCGCGAGGCGAGAGGCTGCGAGATCATCGATATGGAGGGATGCAAGTTCCTCGACATGAGCATGGGAGGAATCCTTTCGACGATCCTTGGATACGCCGATCCGGAGGTGAATGCCGCCGTCATGCGGCGCGTCTCCCTCGGCGCGATGTCCACCCTGCAGACCCACGACGAGGTCGATCTGGCGCGGGAGCTGATCGACCTCCACCCATGGGCGGAGCAGGCCCGCTTCACGCGGGGCGGCGGGGAGAGCATGGCCGTGGCCGTCCGCATCGCCCGCGCCGCGACCGGGCGCGACCGGATCGCTCTCTGCGGCTACCACGGCTGGCACGACTGGTATCTTGCGGCGAACCTGTCGGGCACGGACGGGCTCGACGGGCATCTCCTTCCCGGACTCGATCCCGCCGGCGTGCCGGCTCCGCTCGCCGGGAGCACGCTGACTTTCCGCTACAACCGGCTCCACGAGCTCGACGCGATCCTCGCGAGGCACGGCGGCGAGCTCGCCGCGATCGTGATGGAGCCGACCCGGCACGCCGATCCCGAGCCCGGCTTTCTCGAAGGCGTGCGCGAGCGCTGCGACCGCCACGGCGTCCGTCTGGTCTTCGACGAGATTTCCTGCGGCTGGAGGCTCTGCCTCGGCGGGGCGCATCTGAAGTTCGGCGTGGAGCCCGACCTCGCCGTCTTCGCCAAGGCCCTCGGCAACGGGTTTCCCATCGGAGCCGTGATCGGACGGTGCGGCACGATGGAGGCGGCGCAGCGGGCCTTCATCTCCAGCACATTCTGGACCGAGGGCGTCGGACCGGCGGCGGCCCTCGCCTGCGTCCGCAAGATGAGGTCGGTCGATGTGCCCTCCCACCTCGCCCGAATCGGAAACGCGGTGATGTCGGGCTGGCGCGAGCTGGGCGCGAGGCACGGCCTGCCGGTGAAGACCGGGGGACGGCCGGAAATGGCCCTGCTCGTCTTCGACCATCCCGAGGCGGCCGTCCTGCTCACCCTGATGACGACGAGGATGCTGGAGCGGGGATTTCTCGCCGGAGGCGGTTTCAACGCCATGTTCTCGCACGGGGAGCGGCACGTTTCGGCCTATCTCGAGGCTCTCGACGGGGTGTTCGAGGAATTGGCCGAGGCCTTGGCCAAAGACGACCTCGCCGCACGCCTCGGCGGTCCGGTGAAGCACACGGGATTTGCGAGGTTGACGTGAACTGGTGGGAGCAAATAGGGTCGAATCGCCGGTTCAGCTCTGTCGCCTCATCGTCCTCCAATAGGGAAACTCCCAGCTCTACGGTGCATCGCCTATGGGTAGGGCCGTGCGTCCAAACGACGTTGCTTTCCCTGACCGGGCCGGTCAGGGCTACCGTTGATCTCCGAAGCGGTGCGTAGAGACGGAAGGAAAATTGAGAGACTCGAAATCAACGAATTGTCTCGGTGCGATGACTCGCCTTCGAGCGGACCTGAGTTTCGGCATAGCCTGCCCGCTTTGAGCCCTCAACTCTTAACTCCTCACTGCCGCACGAAGCTCAGTCCCGGATCGCCCACGGGACTGCCCGCGAGGACGAATTGCAGGGTGTTCTCGATCAAGGAGATGTCCGCGACCATCTGCACGTCGTCGGCGGCGAGGACGAGGCGTCCCTCTTCGTCGATGGACCAGTCGCCGGTCAGGACTTTTCCATCGGACGCGCCTTCGTAGTTCCACGTGAACGTTCCGGCCGGGTCGAGGGCGAGCACGATGGCCTTGCCGTCGGCGGAAGCGGCTTTCCAGCTTCCTTCGATGTCGGAGGGATCGATGGGTTCGACGACGACACCCTCCGCCGGCTCGGGGGTTCCGGTGAGCGATTCCGCCTCGGGGGCCTCTTCGTCTTCGGCATTGGGAGAGGAGCTCTCGGCGAGATTACGGAGCTGGGCGGCAACGGTGTCGGCGGGCTGGAGCCTCGTGACGGTGTCGAACATGCCGTGGGCTTCGTCGATGAACCCGGCGACCATGTAGTGGTAGCCGAGCAGGAAATGGGCGTCGGCGGAGTCGGGCTTGCTCTCGACGTAGGCCTCGAGCTTGCGGATCTGACCGGTGTAGGTTTCGCTGTCGGGATAGAAGTTGGCCATGGTCGCCCAATCCCAGCCGGGACCGGAGGCGAGGACGGGGTTGAGGACGCCGGCGGCGTCGCCGTAGCGTCCGAGGGCGAAGAGGCAGAGGGCCCTGAATTCGTGGAGGGTCGAGTCGCCGGGAGTGTAGGAGATCGACTCGTCGGTCGATTTCAAGGCGGCGAGATAGTCGCCATTGCGGAATTCGGCACGGGCACGCTCGATCGCCGCGGTCGACTTCTCTTCGGAGGTGAGGGCGGCTTCCTCGGGCTCGGGGGCCTCCTTCGCGGCCACCACGGAGAGGGGCTGGGTGTAGTTGATCACCGTCGTCCGGGTCTGAACCGGAGGAGCGGGGTAGGGGTTTCGGTAGCTGTTGTAGCCGGTGTCGAAGGCGAGGCTGCCGAGGGTCCAGGCGGCGAGTCCCCAGGCGACGGCGCTGCCGGCGCTGGAGTGGTCGTGGCGGTGATAGTGGTAGCCGGGCGGGTAGTAGGCGGGAGGGCGGTAGGCAGGACGGGTGTGATACCGGTTCCACTGGCGGTTCCACCCATAGTTCCAGCTGCCGTGGTGCCAGTTGTGGTAGGTGGAGCTGGACCACCAGGGGCGTCCACCCCAGGAGGCGGGCCGGTAGGCGTAGTTCTGCGAGCGCTGGAAGTTCTGGTTGATGACGACGGGGCGGTTGTTCACGGCCCGGTTGCGGTTCCAGACCGAGGTGCGGTTGTTCGTCCACTGGTTGCCCCAGTTGTTGTTCACGTAGGTGTTGTGGGAGACGTTGGTGACCCGGTTGTGGGTGGTGGTGTTCCCGATGTTGGTGACCCGGTTGTTCGTCGTGTTGTTCACGCTGGTCACATTGGTGGCGCGGTTGTTCGAATTGACGTTGCTGTTCGACGCGATCACCTGATTCAAGGTCCTGGGGTTCGTGGCCCGGTTGGCGGGGCGGGGGGGGCGCTTCGCCGCCGGGCGCGGGTTGGGGCGGGTCACTTTGCCGGGATAGGTGACCTTGCCCGGGACGAAGGCGGGCCGGGCGGACCGGTTGGCGACGACGGCCTTCTGTCCGGTGCGGTTGGCCACGACCTGGGGCTTGGGCGCAGGGCGGTTCGCGGCCGGTGCGGGCGGACGGGGATGGGGACGGTTCGCCTGGTTGTTGGCGGGGGCCTTCGGCGCAGGGCGATTGGCGGCGTTGGCGGGAGCTTTGGAGGCCGGGCGATTCGCCTGGTTGTTGGCGGGAGCCTTCGGCGCAGCGCGGTTGCCGGCGTTGGCGGGAGCCTTGGGAGCCGGGCGGTTGGCGGGTGGAGTCGCGGATTTGGGTTTGGCGGCCGGTTTCGGGTTCGGACGGTTCGTCGCTGGCCTGGGTTGGGAGCCGGTGAGCGGGTTGCGGTTCGGCGAGGCGGGACGGGACTGAGGAGCCTGTCGGGAACGGGCGGCGGCGGTACGGCGGGCCGCCTCGTTTTGGGCGGCGCGCTTCTTCGCCTCTTCCTGCTTCGAGGCGAGGGCGGTGCCGCGGGCCTGCATCGGCAGGGGCGTCTGCACCCCGAGAAGGGCGAGGAAAAGGAGGAGGATCCGGATTTGCGGAGTGTTCATGGTTTCGGAGCGTTGGAGGGGGAGGTTTCCGCAGCGTCCGCGGGTTCCGTCGCGGGGGCTTCGGGAGGGAGGGAGGGGAAGGGGGGGCGTCGCACGAGGCGCAGATTCACGTCGGGAAGAGCTTCTCCATCCATGAAGCGGTGGGTGGAGCTCCAGGCGATGGCGTCTTCGCCTTCGAAGTTCAGCGTCTGGATGGCGCTGGTGCTTTCGCCGTCGGCGGTGACGCCCTCGGTGCGGACAAGCCAGCCTTCGTCCATCGCCTGCCAGAGGCCTTGGGTGAACCCGCCGAGATCGTCGAAGGTCCACCAGCGGATCTGGCCGGTCGAGGCATCGTAGCCGATGCGGACCTCGGTCTCCATGGAGCCTTCGGACGGCGTCGTGACGACCGCCGAACCGACGAGGGCACGGCCGGAAGGGGAAAGGGCGAGGCTGAACTCCATCTGCATCTGCGCGGCTTGGAGCACCCATTCGCCCTCCAGCGGATAGAGTTCGGCGAGGGGTTCGATTTCGGGCTCGTCGGCGCTCAGCTCCCGAGTCGAGGCGATGAGCCAGCCTTTCTCGGGATCCTTCACGATCACGGCGGAGTAGGCGACGACATCGCCCTCTTCGTTGGGCACTTCGCCCGAAAAGCGGGCGAGGCCCTCCTCGACGACGACGTTCTTCGCAATCTGGCGGACATCGACCACATCGAGGGCGATGCGGCGGTCGGGATATTTCGTGAAGGAGCTTTCGAAGATCTCGCGGATGGCGTCGGTGCCGGAGGCGGAGAGGGCGTCGATCTCGTCGATCATCTCCGCGTCGGGAGTGAAGAGACCGACGATGGCGTCGAGGTCTTTGCCGTTGTAGGCGGCGACATAGGCCTCGGCGACGCGCGAGAGTTCAGTGGCACCGTCGTCCTGAGCCTGAAGGCGTGCTGCGAGTCCCGTGGCAAGGAGAAGGACGAGAAGAAAGGACGGGTGAGTGCTCATGGTCTCGATTCTAGGAAGATGGTGCCGTTTTCCCGCGCTTTGATCAAACAAAATCGTCTCGGCAGGAAGGAATCCGCGGAGGGGGGAGGAGGGTCACCGGCCCGGCAGACTCTTGAGAGCGTGATCCCTGAAGAGGTCCCGGGCTTTTCCGCCTTCGCCGACGAATCCGCCGTGCTGGACCATCCAGACCAGGGCCAGCCCCTTGCCGGGATGGACTTCCATGTTCGTGGCGTGGGCGCCGCCATGGCCGAACCAGCCGGGGCCAAGCGCGAAGCCGAGGGCGTAGGCGTTCTTGACCGACTCGGGCGTCTGGCGCTTCGTCAGTTCGGCAAAGGCGGCTTCCGACAGATAGCGGCGGCCGTCGAGCTCGCCCCGGTTCAGAAGCATGCGGCAGAACCGGGCGGTGTCCGCGGCCGTCGAGAACAGCCCTCCGGCGGGCATGGGGAAGCGGTGGCCGCGGTCCGAGAGCGGGTAGCGGAGTTGGGGGATGTCGAAGGGCTCGAGCTTCGTCTTCTCCTTGTCGGGCCGATAGGACTTCGCGAGCCGGGAGACCTGTTCCTCGCTGGGCCAGAAGGTCGTGTCCCTCATACCGAGAGGGGCGAAGAGGCGCTCCTGCATGAACTGCTCGTAGGATTGCCCGCTGATGACCTCGAGGACCCGGGCGGCAGTGTTGATCCCGGCGTTGGAGTATTGATAGGCCGTGCCCGGCTCGGTCTGAAGCGGAGTCATGGCGTAGGTCTTCACGGCCACGGCGAGAGGCAGAGCGTCGAGGGTGGGCTCCTCGGCCGCCGATCTGAAGGGCAGCCCGCCGAGATGGTCGAGGCAGTCGCGCACGGTGATGGGGCGCGAAGGCCTGACGAGGACGAGACGGTCGTCGCTTTTCTCGGCGACGAGCCTCTGGTTGCGGAATTCGGGAAGGTGCTTCTCGACGGGGTCGTCGAGGGAGAGCTTCCCTTCGTCCACGAGCATCATCACGGCGGCCGCCGTCATCGGCTTCGTCTGCGAGGCGATCCAGAAAAGGGTCTCGGGGGTCATCGGGCGCCGGTTTTCGAGATCGGCATAGCCAACGCACTCGACCGAGACGACGCCTGCCGCGTCCGCCACGAGCGAGACGGCCCCGGCCATCTCTCCTTTCTCGACGAAGGGCTCGAGGAGAGGCGCGGCTGGAGCCTTTTCGGCGTGGAGCGGCTGGAGAAAGTGGCAGAAGAGAAGAAGAAGGAAAGAGGAACGTTTCATCGGCTGCAGCGTGATGGATCCGGAGGGTTCCGGCAATGCGGATTTTTGGGCTTGCCGGAGTCTGCCGGTCCGAGTCTTGCCGCTCACCGGAATGCGGACGGCTCCACCCGCAGATACGCCCGGCTCTCGCGGCCGGTGGCGCCCTCGACGGCTCGAATCTCCCAGAGGCCGGGGCGGTCGTTGGGGGCGAGGTCGAGCGTCACGCGCAGGACGCCGCCCGCCGCGCCGTAGTGGCCGTTGGGCTCGGCAGGCGCGCCTTCGGGATCGACGATGCGCAGCTCGACCGGCACGACGGCATCCACCGGCATGCCTCCCGCGTCGGTGACGGAGACGGCGATCTCCACGGTGGCACCCAGGGCGGCGCTGTCGGGAGCCTCGACCGAAAGCCCTTCGACGGGATTCGCGGTCACCATCAGAAGCCGTCCCTCGCAAGGGCCGAGCGACAGGGGAAGGGCGAGCCTGCCGTCCTCCTCCAAGGTGGCAGGCAACTGGCGCCGGGCGAGCAGGTCGTAGATGTGGCCGCCTCCCTCGCGACGCATTCGCAGCACAGTGTCGGAGGGCAGGCCGTCCTCCATCACCAGTCCATAGCCGCCCACGTAGCTGCCGGGCTCCCGCCGGTCGTTGATGGCGAAGAGGTAGTCGGTCGATCCGACGGCGCGGCGGCGTGTCAGGACGTCGGGATTATCCGAAGCCAGTGCCCATTGGTAGCCCGCGGCGGAGAGATCGTTCCGCAGGGCCTCGGCCAAGACGGCCAAGGCGTCGAAGTCCTCCTTGGCGGTCCCGGTCCGGCGGTAGCGCGGCACGAGCACGTCGGGCCGGATCGCCGGACACAATTCCGCGTCCCCGACGACGATCCCGCCCGCCTTCTGGAAAGCCTGCACCGCCGCGACGACCGATTCCGTGAGCACGTCGCAATCGCCCATCACCAGCACTTTCATGCCCTCGAGACCGTCGGCGAGCAGCGTCTCCTCGTAGAGCACCTCCGGCTGGAGCTGGGCGCGGACGAGCGTCTGATAGAGATCCGCGGCCCAGCCCCGGCCCCAGCCGTAAGTGCCGCGGCGGGCGAACATCTGCGAGGTGAAGCTCTCCAGAAAGGCCACGTCGGCACGCGGATCGGGCACTTGCAGGAGGGTGGGTCCGAGCGGTTCGACGACCTCCGCGACAAGGCGCTTCAGCTCCGGCGCGGCGTTGGAATTGGTGAAGACGTAGGTTCCGGGCGGATCGACCGGCACCAGCGAGCCCCATCCGTGGTACATGAGGCCGGTGACGGGACGGGCCAGCTTCAGCCACAGGGCCTCCCGCAGATGCATGGGGGCGATGGTGATGTAGGCGGCGCCGGGGTCCTGGTCCACCCAGGGCGACTCCTGCACGCCCTCGGGCGGGGCGACCGGCGCGGTCTGGGAGCGGTACCAGATGATCTGCGTCATCTTCATCACTTCCTGCTGCCGGCCGCTGGCGCGCGCCATGGCGAACAGCTCGTCCGTGCAGAGGCCGATGCGCAAGGGATCGGGGTAGGTGTAGGTCCAGTGGGAGAGGACATCGACGGCTCCGCCGCTGCCGCCGACGCTGGGCGCGCGGACCGCGGGATCGAAGAAGGTCCAGAAATCCTCCCTCGCGACGCTGCCGCGCAGGCCCTCGTGGAGGCGGGTGTGCAGGGTGTTCCAGCCATCGCCTTCGGTCCAGAACCAGCGGTAGAAGGCGAGGAGAGGATCGTCGTCGGGGAGGACGCGGTTTTCGGGAAAGTCCGGCAGCTTGGCGTATTCGACGCCGTTCTTGATCTTCGCCGCCTCGGGGAGGTCGCGTCCGATGGCCTTGCGTGCGGCCTCGATCTCGAGGGGATGGAAGGACAACTGGCTGTGGTCGCGGATCTCGGTGCTGACGAGGGCGGCGGCGAAGGCCGGGTGGTTGCCGTAGGCCCGGCCCAGCGAGGTGCCGACGTTCTGGAAGAACTGCTGCACTTCGGGGAAAAGACCGCTGACGTTCTTGTCCTTGTAGGGCTGGCCCTCGCGGTCGACCCGCAGGAAGGGCTCGCCGGCCTTGGCGTCCTTCAGCCACTGGCCCGGCGACACGGAGGCGATGATGCCCACATCGTTGGCCAGCGCGGTGTCGAGCAGGTCGCGCCCGGCGCGGAGCTGCTCGGGGGTGGTCGCAGGTGTGTCGGGACCGCCTTCCCAGATGGGGGCTGGGTCGTGGCGCAGGCCGAGGCAATGGGTGAAGCCGAGGTCCTTGAGCCGGGACAGCTCCTGCAGCACTCCGTCGGTGCCGCCGAGTCCCCACATCACGACCGGCATGCGGTGGGGACGCGGGCGGGGGACGACGACGAAGGGAAGGTGCTCGGTCGTTTCGTGGACCGCGCCCTCGCCGCCCCAGCCCGGGGTGGCGACGGTGACGCTGGCCGTGTAGTCGCCAGGGCGTAGGGAGGCGTCGAGGGGGATTTCCAAAGGATGGCTGGCGCCTGCGGCGAGGGAGGGGATGGCGACGGAGGTCGGCTCGGACCCGGGCAGTCCGATGCGGACCTCGAGCGACTCCAGTGCCGCCGACGAAAGATTGCGCAGTTCCGTCCGCAACGCCGCAGCCTCGGCGAAGCGGAGGAAGGCGGGGCGGGCGGCCTCCGTCTCGAGCTGCACCGGGCGGAAGGTGCGGAGGCCTTCGCTGAGCCGGATCTCGTCGAGCCAGCCAGGGAAGCCGTTGTGGTTCGAGCCCAGCCGGTCGCCCAGGGAGAGATCGCGGATCGCGGCGGCCATGGCTCCGGCAGAGCTCTTGACGGAGCGACCGACCTCGGCTCCGTCGAGCCAGAAGACGACGGTTCCGCGTCCGTCGTAGCTGAAAGCCGCATGGTGCCATCGCTCCGGCCCAAGGGCGACGGTCTCGGAGAACCAGCTTTCCGAACGGCTCCCCAGTCCGATCTCCACGGAAAAGCGCCTCAAGCCTTCGCCTCCGGCGCTGCTCAGGGCCCATTGGAAGCCGGTGTGGTTGTCCCGCACATACTTGGAATCCGCCAGCACCGGGCGGAGCTCGGCGGCGAATTCCTCCGCCGGTTTTGGCCTGAGCCACATCTCCAGCGTGAAGGCTCCGCCTGGCGACAGAGCCGACGAGCGGGGTACGAGCAGGGCGTGACGCTCGTCGCTCACCGGATGGCCTCCCGCGCTTTCGAGGCCGCCGCCGAAGCGCCCTTCGGGATGCCATTTCGCCCCGGCCAGCTTGCCGGCCGAAGCGTGAGCGGAGGCGTCTTCTCCGGCGGTCGCCTCGGAGTCGAAGCGCCAGAAGCCGAGCACCGCGGGGCCGTTGGCCTCGGCTCCGGCATAGGGCTCCCACCAGCGCGATGCCGAGGCCGGCTCGGCGGAATGGGCTGGAAGAGCGAAAAGGAGAGCAAGGGCAAGGACAGGGCGGATCATGGATGAGTTAGCGGGAAGGAAGCGCGGGTTTCAAGAGGGCAAGGAGGACGCGATGCCGGAACGGAGGCCGGGGTCCGCGGGATGCGGTCTTGGGCGCGTCGGCCCGACCGTCTCCTTTCAGGAGAGCGGCAGGAGGACCACGTCCTCCGGTTTCGCCGTCGCGTGAAGGAGGGCGCCTGTCTCGCGGAGAACGCGCCGGGGATTGAGTTCGGCCAGGTGGATTGGGTCTCCGGTGGCAGGGCGCAGGGTATAGTGGGCGATCTCGCCGAGGTAGACGGACTCGGCGAGCTTACCGGAGATACGGTTCGACGCTCCGCCTTCGGGAACGGGGGCGAGGCATTCGGGCCGGATCGAGAGGAGAACGGGATCGCCCGGAGAGGGGCTCCAGTCCGTCGCGGCGACGCGTCCGGCGATTTCGCCGAAGGCCGTGCGGACGAGGTGGTCCTCCTCCGAGACGGAGACGAGCGTGCCGGGGACGAGGTTGGTTTCGCCGACGAATCCGGCGACGAAGGCGGAGGCGGGGCGCCGGTAGAGTTCCTCGGGCGTGCCGACCTGGGCGAGGCGTCCGGCGTCGAGGACGGCCATGCGGTCGGCCATGGAGAGAGCCTCCTTCTGGTCGTGGGTGACGTAGATGGCGGTGAGTCCGAAATCCTTGCAGATGCGCCGGATCTCGCCGCGCATCTCGATGCGGAGCTTGGCGTCGAGGTTCGAGAGCGGCTCGTCGAGGAGGAGGCAGCGCGGGCGCACGACGAGGGCGCGGGCGAGGGCGACGCGCTGCTGCTGGCCGCCGGAGAGCTGGTGGATCTTGCGGGAGCCGAGTCCCTCCATGCGGACCATGGCGAGAGCCTCCTCGACGCGGGCGCGGATCTCGGCTTTGGGGACGCGGCGCTCCTCGAGGCCGAAGGCGACGTTGCGGAAGACGTTGAGGTGGGGCCAGAGGGCGTAGCTCTGGAACATCATGCCCGTCCCGCGCTTGTGGGGAGGGACGCGGGTGACGTCCTCGCCGTCGAAGCGGATCGTCCCCTCGTCGGGGAAGTGGAAGCCGGCGATGGCCCGGAGCAGGGTCGTCTTGCCGCAGCCGGAGGGGCCGAGGAGGAAGAAGAGTTCGCCCGCCGCGATGTCGAGGTCGAGCCGGTCGAGGGCGACCAGTTCGCCGAAGCGCTTCACGAGTCCGCGGATGGAGAGGGAAACCATGGATGCCGCATCCCCATAGGCTTGCTTTGCCGAATGGAAGATATGGCCACAAAGAGGCACAAAACGCACAAAAGCAACGCCTCCTTCCCTCCCTTTTTGTGCGTTTTGGGCCTTTTCGTGGTACTCCCCGTGGCTTCGGCGGGGGAAAAAGGGGATTGCTGGAAACGGGTTCCGGTGTGATTGTATTGGTTTTCACCCCACGCTAGGGATGGCCCTTTCCCTTCGACCCCTTCAGCCCGAGACCGCGTCCGTGGAGACGTTTTGGATTCCACGGGGCGAACGGGTCTTTCGCGTGGGGCGGGAGGAAGGGAGCGATCTGCGCTTGGAGCACGTTTCGGTTTCGGCCCGGCATGCGCGGATAGAGGTGATGGGCGAGGCGGAGGTGGAAGTGGTCGATTGCGAATCGAGCAATGGAACCTTCGTCAACGGGGTTCGCGTGGAGCGGTCGCGTCTGGCCGAGGGGGATTTGCTGAGTTTTGCGGCGGCGGCGTTCCAGGTGCAGGCGGCTCCGCCCGCCATGGTGGATTTGCCGGGTGACGAGGATCGGGCGATGGAGGAAGGGGGTGGCACGGGGACGGAGGCCGATGCGGAACGGGAGGCGCTTCGGAGCGCGTTCGCCGAAGAGCGCGAGGCGCTGGCGGGGAAGCTCGCCTCCTGCGAGGCGGAGATCGGGAACCTACGGGTGCAGCTCGAGAAGGAAGTCGGCGAACGCGAACGATACGCTGCCGAATTGCTTTCCCTAGGGGAGCGGATGAGTGGCGTGGAAGAGGAGAACCGTCGTCTTCAGCGGAATCTCATGGAGGCGGAGCAGCGCGAGCGGCGCTTGCAGGAGAGCTTGAGCGAGACCCGTCGGGAGGCGGTCGACCGGGAAGGCGTCGTCGCCGGGCTGCGCTACGAAGTGGAGGTGCAGGAAGGTCGCCTGCGGCAAGCGGAGGAAGGACGTGCCCGATTGCAGCAGGCCTGCGATGAAGGCGAGAGGGCTTGCGCGGCGTTGCGGGACTCCGTGGCGGGCCTGGAATCGGAGCTGGGGAAGGAAAGAGGGGGCCGGGAGACGGCGGAAGGCCGCGCCCGGGACTTGTTGTCGCGTCTCTCGGCCTTTGCCGAACGCCTCCTTGGCGATTGGAGAGCCTGGATTCCAGACGAAAGCGCGGAGGTGCCGGAGGGCCTCGATGCGGAAGCGGTTTTCGAGAGGGTGGAAGGTGTCGCCGCGAAGATCCGGGGCGAGCTCGACCGGATCGAACCCATCTGGCACGAATTCGGCGAGGGCGTGCAGGAGGAGCTGTCGCGTCGCTGCGGCGAACTCCGCGGGATGCTCGCGGGGTTGGAATCCGACATCGGACGGCGGAGCGGGGAGCTGGCTGCGATCGAGGCGGATCTTGCGCAATTCCGCGAGTGGATGGATGCCGAGGTCCGCCGGGCGCAAGGGCTGAGCCGCAAGGGGGTCGAGGTCGAAATTCCCGAGCGCTACGAGGCGATGGTGATCGCCCGCGACCGGGAACTGGACGTCTACCGGACTCTCGTGGAGCGGCTGGAGGAGCTCGATGCGATGATCGAGCGTTGCGGGCGTTCGTGGGGCGCGCGCGCGATCCGCCGCGACTTGCGGGCGTTTCGGGAATCGATCGCCGCCGTCCTCGAAACCGCGGGGGTGAAGCCCTTCGACGTGGAGAAGGGACTCGTCCTCACGCCCAAGCACCGTCCTCTCGTGCAGGTCCTCAGCCGGAAGGGGTGGGGGACGAAGCCCTATTCCGAACATCCCTTCCAGCCCGGCGAGGTGACGAAGGTGGTTCGTTGCGGCTACCGTCTCGGGGAGGGAGAGGCCTCCGCGGTTCTCCGCAAGGTCGAAGTTCTCATCCGCGGAGGGGATGAGTGAGAAGTCGGGGACGGGGATGACGAGGGCGCGATGGGGATTCCGCGGATGGTTCGTCGTTCTCCTCGCCTGGACAGCGGTCGTCCTGCGGGGCGACGAGGCCGGGGATCCGGCCGCGAAATGGCTCAGCGTCTACGCGTGGATTCAGACGGCGGACCGTCTCGCCGAAGCCGGCCAGTGGCCCCTTGCCCTCGGCAGCTATCTGGAGGCGGACCGCCAGATCGCGGAGCTGGCCGCGTCCCATCCGGCCTTCGAGCCCGAGATGGTCGCTTACCGGCGCGAAGCCTTGACGGCGACGATCTCCTCGACCGAAGGCCGGCTGACCGACGACGAGCACGAGACGATGATGAAATATCGCGATTTCATCGAATCGCTGGAGGCGGGGGAGAGCCTGCGCTACGAGAACCGTTTCGAGGAGGCCTACGGCACCCTCGGCATGGCGAAGGCCTTGCTCGACGAGATCGTCGAGAAAAAGCCCGTGGAGTTCCGCGAAGCCGTCGCCTCGCAGCTCGAGCGCCTTGAATCGAGTCTCGCCTGGCTCGATTCCCAACTGAATTTGGACAAAAGAGCGCCGGCCGGTACCGGGGCGACCTTCGATCCCTCGGTCGACTGGGGCACGACCCGCTTCGTCAAGCCGGGCGATCTCCCCCAGGCGGCGGGAAGTGGGGTCGGCGGGGCGTTGTTCCCCGGCGGCCCCATCGAGGAGACGAAGGAGGAGACGAAGGAGACACCTTCGACCGAGGAGTCTTCCGGCGCCCGTCGCTTCCGCATGAGCAGCAGCCAGCCCTCCTCCGGGGAAGGACCGCCGAAAGCCAGGGCGGGAACAAAGCCCTGAACCGCTCTCGCCTCGCCTCATCGGCGGAGACCGGCGTGCTCGTAGAGGATGCGCTTCATCTCCTCGACCGCGGCGGGATCCTTGTAGGAGCCGTGGTCCGAGGGGACGATCAGTTCGGAGGCGGCGCCTTCCTGATGCGAGCTCCAGTATTCGACGACGCCGTCGGAGCTGTTCGGGGTGTCGCCGCGGCCGCGGTCGCCGATGATGCTGTGGTAGACCACTCCGGAGCGGTAGGGAGAGGCATCGAGGGCCGCGATCATCGGTGCGCCGGGCCGCAGGGACTGGGCGCTGGTGTAGGTGCCCTTTTGGAGCGCCCGCATTTCGGGATTGGTCATCACATGCGGGTCGAGGAGCAGACTCGTCGTGACGAGCAGGTCCGTCGGCAGCTTCGCGGCGCGGGAGAGCAGGCCCGCGAGGCTTTTCTCGGCCATGGTCGCTCCCCGATGAGGTGCGGAGAAGAATATCGCCCGGGAGGTGGCGGGGTCCGGATCGAAGAACAGGATATGGCGGAGGCGCTCTTTCCTCGCCGAGTCGATCTGCAGTTGCTCGAAGGACGTGGTGAGGTCGAACTGCTCCCAGAGCCGATCGCCGATGTCGGCGACGAGGGTATGGGTAAGGATGCCGCCCATGCTGTGGCCCGCCACCACCATGTTGCGGGAAAGGGGATCGCTGCCATCCGGATCCAGATGGGCGCGGAGTTCGGCGAGGCGGTCACGCAGGAGGGCGGCGGATTCCACGATGGGATAGCCGCTCGGATAGGCGAAGACCATGAACTGGTAGCGCTCCGCCAGCTCCGCATCGGAGAGCATGTGGGGGATGAGGTCGCGCCAGATCATCGGCACGGAGATGAGGCCGTGGATGAGGAGGACGGGAGTTCTCTTGGGGTCGTAGGGTTCGGTGAGGTAGATCCCGGCGACTTCGGCTCGGGTGGCGGCTTTGAAGAAGCCTTTCAGGCCGAGGGAGGCCTCGCTCTGATGGTCGAGGATCACCGCCATGGGGGCGGAGTAGTCGGCGGCCAGGGGGAAGGTCCGGCGTCCTGCGGCGACGGTGCGTTCGCGCAGGGGATTGCGCAGAGCCAGATCGACGCGGACCAAGCCGTCGGCGGAGGTCGTGGTCTCTTCGATCGTCAAGGTGGCGGGGACGTGGAGGCCCTTGAGAGGGTAGAAGCGCATTTCCTCCAGCCTCTCGGGACGAGGCTCGCGGATGCCGACGAGAGTGGCGCCGAGGCCTTCCCTGGCTTGCCGTTCGACGCCTTTCTCCTTCAGGCTGGCCGTGGCGATGACGCGGTCGAAGTAGCCGGGGGAAAAAGCCGAGTCTTTCGCGAGCCGGATTTCCAGTTCGGTCCCCTCGCAGGAGAGACGGCGGTCTTTCGACCCTGCAGCCACCCACAGCTCGGCGAAACGGGCGAGGGAGCGGTTGTGGAGATCGACGAGGCAGCGCTCTTCGTCCGAGCCGGGAGCGGCCGGGCCGGAGGCGAGCTGACGATGGGCCTCGACCGCGGATTGCAGATAGTGCGCGGCCGCGGCAGCGGGCGCATGCCGCTCCAGCAGGCGGGCGTCCCTGAGAAGACGGCGGCCATTGTCGGCGAAGGCGGCGAGCGGACCGTGGCTGGAGCGGAGCAGGTCGGCGGAGCGCAGAGCCTCGCGCGTGGTCGAAACCGTGTCCGTCCGTACCTTCACCGTGGAACAGGCGGTCAGGCCGCAGAGCGCGAGGAGGACGATGCCGCGCAGGAGTGGGGCCGGGGAACGGAGAGCGGGTTCCATGGTGGAGCCCATTGCATAGCGGGAAGGCTCGCGCGAGGCAAGCAGGATTCCATGCCTTTTGCGACAGACGAGGTGGAGTGGAAAGACTGGGACTCGAACCCAGGACCAATTGGTTAAAAGCCAACTGCTCTACCGACTGAGCTATCTTTCCATCGGAACCGAAGCGCGAAGTGCGTTTCGGGCGGGGGCGAATTCTAACCGAGCCTCGGGGTCACGCAAGCGAAAGTTCCTTCAGCACATCGCGCAATTGGTGCTGCCCTTTCCCTACCCGGAAATGGCGGAAGCCGGCGGCTTCGGCACCGGCCCAATCGCATGCCGGGTCGTCGCCGACATGGAGAATGGCGGAAGGCTCGGCGCCGAGGGATTCGGCGACCCGACGGAAAAGGCGCGGATCGGGCTTCGAGAGGCCTTGCTCGCAGGAAAGGAACAGCGCCTCGAAGAGATCGAGGAGGCCGAGGTCGCCGAGGATGCGGCGGAGACGTCCGTCGAAGTTCGAGAGGACGACGCAGCGGTGGCGTTCGCCGACCCGCAAGAGGACTTCGGAGGCCCCGGGCGCGGCGAGCCACGTCCCCGGCTCCTCGAAGCGGCGGTAGAGCCCGTCGAAGAACCGGGCATAGAGCGCTTCGTCCCGGATGGGGCTCCCCGCCTCGAGGAAGACAGCGCGGACGAGCCGGTGCCACCAGGTCCGTTCGTCGGGATCGGGGACGGACTTTTCCGAGAAGGGCGGGGGCGTGCGGTGCCAGACGGTTCCGAAGGCGCGGCCGATGGAGGCGGGCGCCACGTCGATTCCGTGCGCGGCGGCCACCCGGGCGTAGGTGTCGCCCACCGGTTCGGCGAGATGGATGAGGGTTCCGGCGGCGTCGAAGCTGACGATCTCGGGAGGCGGCGGCATCATGGGGGCGAGGAGGTGAAAGCGCGCGATTTTCAACGAATCGCGACTTGATTTGCGGGGAAATCCGTGTTGCCTATGCAGCGGGAAGCGGGTAACTTCGCGACCCTGCAATCTTGAGACGCCGGGCGCTTGCGCTTGGTTTGGATTAAGTGGGCTTGTCCCGCTTTTTTTTGTCTCGTCATCGGAGGAGCAGTTGGAGAAAATGACAAACGAACTATTGGCACTTTTCGAGTATTACGAGAAGGAGAAGGGGATCAAGCGCGACACGATGATCGAGGCGCTGGAGACCGCCCTGCTCTCGGCTTCGCGCAAGAGCATCGGACCCGCTCGGGAAATGCGCATCAAGATCGATCCCGAGAAGGGGGACATCCGCGCCTACGCCACGCTCCTCGTGCGCGACCGCGTCGCCAACCCCTACGAGGAGATCGACATCTTCACGGCCCGCCGCATCCGTCCCGGCATCGACGTGGGCGAGGAGCTGGAGGTCGACATCACGCCGTCGAACTTCGGCCGCATCGCCGCGCAGACGGCGAAGCAGACGATGATGCAGCGTCTCCGCCTGGCGGAGAAGGAGATGATCTACGAGGAGTTCAAGGACCGCGCCGGCGACATCGTCAGCGGCACGGTGCGGCGTTTCGAGCGGGGCGACGTCTTCATCGACCTCGGCAAGTTCGAGGGCGTGATGCATCAGCGCGAGCGCGTCTCGACCGAGGAGTACAACGTGGGCGACCGGGTCCGCGCCTACGTCGTCGCCGTCGAGAACGGATCGCGGGGTCCCGAGATCCTCCTTTCCCGCAGTCATCCGAATTTCGTTCGCCGCCTCTTCGAGTCGGAGGTGAGCGAGATCGCCGACCGCACCGTCGAGATCCGTTCGCTCGCCCGCGAGGCCGGGTACCGCACCAAGATCGCGGTCTACAGCGCCGACGAGAAAGTCGATCCGGTCGGCGCCTGCGTCGGTCTGCGCGGCGCCCGGGTCAAGAACATCGTCCGGGAGCTCAACAACGAGAAAGTGGACATCATCCGCTGGAGCGACGATGTGCGCACGCTCGTGACCGAGGCGCTCAAGCCCGCGGAAATCAAATCCATCACCATCGACGAGGCGAAGAAGTCCGTCCTCGTGAAGGTCGACGAAGCCGAGCTCTCCAAGGCGATCGGCCGCCGCGGCCAGAACGCCCGCCTCACCGCCCGCCTCATCGGTTGGGACGTCCAAGTGCAGAAGGACGAGTCGGCCCACGAGGCCTTCGAGGCCCAGGTCGCCAGTGCCGCCGCCGCGCTCGCCGGAACCCTCGGGATCGAGGGGACTGCGGCCGAGCTCCTCGTCCGCAAAGGTCTCAACAGCCTCGACATGCTCGTCCATGGCGTCGACGAAGTCGACATCGCGGACATCCTCGGCATTCCCGTCGAGGAAGCCCTCGAGATCCGCAACCGTGCCGTCGTCGCGACGGGAGGTGTCGTGGACGCCGCCCCGGCCGCCGATGAGGACGGAGTGGACGACGCGGGAGCACCCGCCGAAACGGAAGCCGTCTCCGCCGAAGGCGGAGGGGATCCGGCCGAGTGAGAACGCCAGCCGAACGGGG
The DNA here is from genome assembly GCA_037190325.1 of Verrucomicrobiales bacterium. GTDB lineage: Bacteria > Verrucomicrobiota > Verrucomicrobiia > Verrucomicrobiales > DEV007 > Arctic95D-9. The sequence continues at coordinate 77,246 of JBBCIU010000028.1, forward strand.
CGGCCTTCTCGGATTGACAATGCATCCCACGCCTCCACAGTAACCCCTCCGCCCCACCCGGCCTTCCGGGCCGACATTCCGACCGACGTTTCTTTATGCCTCCCCGCAAAAACAGTACCGCCAAAGCCGCTCGGGATTCCGCCGAGTCCGATGTGAAGTCTCTGGACGAGCAAAAGGCAGAGGCCCTCAACCTCTTCGAGAAGGAGGAGAGGAAAGGTGCTCGCAAAGGCAGGGCTGTCGTTCCCGCCGCCGAGCAGGGCTCGCTGTATGGGCATCTCGGCTCGGCGAACCCGCTCGCCTCTCTCGCCGAGGCGAGGGCGCAGAACCGCACCGCGACCGAGGAGGCCGTCGAAGAGTCCGGGGAGGAACCGGCGAAGTCCGTCGAGGTCGTCGGTGACAAGAAGATCATCCATTTCAAGCCTCCCATCATCGTCAAGGAACTGGCGCTGATGATGGAGCTGAAGCCGCTCGTCCTCATCCAGGACCTGATGGAGATGGAGATCTTCGCGAACCTGACGCAGGCCATCGAGCCGGACATCGCCGCGAGAGTCTGCGAGAAGCATGGCTTCATCTTCGAGAAGGAGCGTCGCGAGAAGGGCGCGGGCGTCCACAAGGTCGAGGAGGTCATCGAAGTGCCCGAGGCGCCCGTTCTCGAGGAACTCGAGGAGGACAAGCTGCAGCTTCGCCCGCCCGTCGTGACCTTCATGGGCCACGTCGACCACGGCAAGACGTCGCTCCTCGACGCCTTCCGCGGTTCGCGCGTCGCTTCCGGCGAGGCCGGGGGCATCACCCAGCACATCGGCGCCTACCAGGTCGAGCGCGGCGGGAACACCGTGACCTTCATCGACACTCCCGGCCACGCCGCCTTCTCCGAGATGCGGGCGCGGGGGGCGAACGTCACCGACATCGTCGTCCTCGTCGTCGCGGCGGACGACGGTCTCATGCCCACGACGCTGGAAGCCATCGACCACTGCAAGGCCGCCGGGGTCACCATCATCGTCGCGATCAACAAGTGCGACCTGGCCCGCGCCGACATCCACAAGGTCAAGGGGCAGCTCCAGGACATCGGCCTCACCCCCGAGGACTACGGCGGCACCACCATCTGCGTCGAGGTCTCGGCGAAGACCGGCCAGGGGCTCGACACCCTTTTCGAGATGATCCACCTCCAGGCCGAGGTGCTCGAGCTGAAGGCCAATCCCGGCGGTCCGGCGCGCGGCATCGTGATCGAGGCCCGCACCGAGGCGGGCAAGGGCCCCACCGCCACCGTCCTCGTCCAGAGCGGCACCCTCGATGTGGGCGACTCCTTCATCTGCGGCGTCGTCTGGGGCAAGGTCAAGGCCCTCCTCGACGACCGCCAGAAGCGGGTTCCCTCGGTCGGACCCTCGACCCCCGTCGAGATCGTCGGCTACTCCGCCGTCCCCAACGTGGGCGACGAGCTGATCGAGCTGGAAAACGAGCGGAAGGCGAAGAAGCTCAGCGACGAGCGGCTCGAGCAGCAGCGCCAGACCAAGCTCGCCCCGGTGGCGCAGCGCTCCGCCCTCGAGACGCTCTTCAACAACATCGAGCAGGGGAAGAAGGCGAACCTTCGCCTCATCCTCAAGGCCGACGCCCAGGGCTCCCTGCAGGCCATCGAGAAATCCCTCAACGAGATCGAGTCCGACAAGATCTCCGCCGATATCCTGCGGCAGAGCGTCGGCCCCATCACCGAAGCCGACGTTCTCCTCGCGAGCGCGTCCGACGCCATCCTCATCGGATTCAACACCAAGGTCGAGGCCAAGGCCCAGCCCGTGGTGAAGCGCGAGGGAGTGCAGGTGAAGCTCTTCTCCATCATCTACGAGCTCATCGACCAGGTGAAGGAGGCCATGCTCGGCATGCTCGAGCCGGAAACCCGCGAGAAGGTCGTGGGGCACGCCAAGGTGCTCCAGGTCTTCAAGCTCTCCTCCGGAAAGGTCGGCGGCTGCGCCGTGACCGACGGACGCATCGTCCGACGGGCCCGTGCCCGCGTCCTCCGCGACGGCGTTCCCATCTACGACGGCGGCTTCTCCACCCTGCGTCGCTTCAAGGAGGACGTGAAGGAAGTGAAGGTCGGTCTCGAGTGCGGCATCAAGCTCGGACGCTTCAACGACTACCTGGAAGGCGACGTCATCGAATGCTACGAGCTAGAGAAGCTCGAGCAGACGCTGTGACCGTCTCCGCCCCTCAACCCCCGCGCGCCTCCTCTCCCGGCGCGCCCTTCCCGCGCCCCGAGATATGAGCCAGCGCCTCGACCGCATCAACGAACTGCTCAAGCGCGAGATCAGCGCCTGCATCGAGAAGAGTTTCGAATTCCCCGGCGTGCTCGTGACCGTCCATGGCGTCGAGACCGCCGTCGACCTGAAGGACGCCAGCGTCCATGTCGGCGTCATCGGCACGCTCGAGCAGGCTCGGGCCGTCATCAACAAGCTGAACGGCCGGCGCGGTTTCATCCAAGGTGCCGTGATGAAGCGTGTCGTGCTGAGAAACACCCCTCACTTCCATTTCAAGATCGACGATTCGATCGAGCGCGGCGTGCGGATTCTCAATCTGCTCGACGAGATCGGCGAGATCGATCTGCCCGACGATCCGGAAGGGTTGACGAAGAAGCTCTGAGCGAGCCGGGAAGGGAGCTTGGCGACAAAAAGGCACAGGAGAAGACAATCTGGGTTTTTGTGTCCCTGCCCTTTGCGGCCAAAGTCCTACCCAACCCTCTTCAGCCGTGGACGCGACCCTGTCAGACCTTCAAAGGAGCATCGAGGCGGCGGATTCGGTTCTCGTCGCCAGCCACGACCGGCCCGATGGCGACGCCATCGGCTCGTCCTTGGCGATGGGCCTGGTCCTGGAGAAGCTGGGCAAGACCGTCGTCGTCGTCAACCGAGACCCCGTTCCCGAATCGCTCGCCTTTCTTCCCGGCAGCGAGAGAATCGTCCCGCCTTCGGGCCGCTCGACGGCGGATTTGCTCCTCGTCCTCGACTCCGCCGGCAAGGACCGCGTCGATGACGCCGTCTGGGAAATGGCCGCCGGCATCCCGACAACGGTCAATCTCGATCACCACGTCAGCAACACGCGTTTCGGCGACCTCGTCCTCGTCGATGCCGCGTCGCCTGCGACGGGACAGCTCGTCTACCAGCTCGCCCGCCATGCCGGCTGGCCTCTCGACGCCGCCATCGGGGAGAACCTGCTCGCCGCCATCTCGACCGACACCGGCAGCTTCCGTTATCCTTCGACGACGGCGGAGACCCTGCGCATCGCAGGGGCGATTCTCGAGCTCGGCGTCGATGTCGGCCGGGTCAACCGGATGCTCTACGAGAACTACCCCGAGCGGCGTGTGCAGGCCCTGCGGCTGCTCCTCCAGGATCTGCGCCTCGACTTCGGCGGACGCTGTGCCAGCGTGAAGCTTCCCCTCGCGACGACGCGCGAGCTCGACCTGCAGCCCGGTGACACCGAAGGCGTCATCGACGTGATCCGCGCCATCGACACCGTGCAGGTCGCCGTCTTTTTCGAGGAGCTGCCCGACGGAAAGATCCGCATCAGCAGCCGCGCGAAGGAGGAGCGCTACGGCGTCGGAGCCATCTGCGCCCAGTTCGGCGGCGGCGGCCACACCCTCGCCGCCGGGGCGAGGATGGAGGGGCCGCTGGAGGCGGCGGTGGAACGGTTTCTGGAGGCCGTGGGGAGGGTGTTGGCGGTCGGAGACCGCGGGGAGGAGAAGTAAAAGGGGAAAGGTAAAAAGTGAAAGGTGCTCCGCGATGCGTTGTGGCGTAACAATTCGCAGGAGACTTGATGACACGGTTTTTCGCCATTCTCGGAGCGGTTTTCTGCTTCGGCATGATTTTTCCGACGGCGGCGACCGAGAACGTCCGCGGAGATGCTGACCTGAAGATGGCGGTTATTCACGGCGTGAGCGCATTCATTACGGTCATGTCGCTTCTCCTCTATTGCGGCTTTGCGGCGCTGCATTCGGTATCGCGGGTCCAAGACCCAAACGACAGGATGGGGTGGGTTGTGCTTACGGTGGTGTTCAACGTCGTGGGTTCGCTGATCTACTATCTGACGAAGTATCAGGATTTCAGATCGCACGGGATGGGTGGGCTTCCCTTGAGAAGCAAGGGCGATCGTTCGTTTTATCGCGCGACGCTGTCGGAACTCAATGCCGAACCACGCGATGACGCCGCATCGGATCGCCCATAGCATGGCGCTTCCAGCCCATGCCCTTCGACGGGGAAGGCGACCGATGCGGAACAACCATCGCCTGTTGCTGAAAGAGCGGCGTTCTCCCCCTCTGGACGCATCGGCAGGATGCCGATGCCACAATAGGCCTCCGGCTCTGCCGGGAAAATTTCCGAAGTTCGGCCCGCGCGGCCAATCGGGCGTCCAAGCGACGTTCCTTCCCTGACCGGGCCGGTCAGGGCGGCCCTCGAACTTCGAAGCGGTGCATAAAAGTGGAGATAGGCGGAAAAGTCTTCAGAGGGGTATCGAGGCACGAAGTCTGGCTTGCACCGGTCCATCGATGCTGGGAAACTGCCGGGACATCGTAGAGGAAAATGGCCGCAGTAGCGCTAATGCTGACTATCTCAGGGCTTGGATTCTGCCTTGGCAGATACGCTTTTCGCTCAAGATCCGGTGAGTGTTGGTGATTACCCTTTTGCTTGGGATCTTGTTCGCGCTAATTCCAAGCGTGGTCATCTACAAAGATCAATTTGTCGACTCGCTGCTTTTGATTGTTCCTTATCACGTCATCCTCATCTCGCTTCCTTGGCTCTTCTGGAATATGCTGGAGAGTCGACCGTGAGGCTCGGCGGCGGCGAAATCCAAATCGCAGCGAACAAGTCGCCGATCCTACGTTAGGTGGATAGCTCGGACGTTCACCCTATTCCAGCCCTACCGCCCCTCGCCCTTCAGATGCCGCTCGAAAAACCCAAGCACCAGCGGACGGAGATCGCGCTGCTTGGGTTCGAGGTGGAAGCTGTGCGGGGCGTCGGGGACGATCTCTAGGTGATGCTCCACTCCGGCGGCCTGCAAGGCGGCGGCGAGGGCTTTGGAGTCGGCGACGGCGACGGTCGTGTCGGCGGTGCCGTGGAGGATCATGACAGGCGGATCGTCCTTGTCCACATGGGTCAGGGGCGAGGCCTGGCGGTAGAGTTCGGGTGCCTCGGCGCGGCTCTTGCGGAACATGGTGATGTCGCGCTGTTCGAACCAGAGCACGGGACCATACAGGTCCACGGCGCAGCGGATGCGGGTGTCGCCTTCGCCGGGCGGGTCGAGTTCCGGTCCGGTGAGCGCGAGCATGGCGGCGAGATGGCCGCCCGCGGAGCCGCCGATGGCCCCGATGCGCTCGGGATCGATGCGGAGCCGTTCCGCGTTGGCTCGCAGCCAGCGCACCGCCGTCTTGCAGTCGTGCAGGTTCTGCGGCCAGGTGGGACCGGGATGGTTCTCGTTGGCGAGCAGATAGTTGATGCTCATCCCGACGTAGCCGTTCTTGGCTAGGGTCGTGCCGATGTTGATCTCGCGCGCCGCGCCTTTGTCTCCGCCGGACCAGCCACCGCCGTGGATGATGACCACGGCGGGGAATCCCCGTCCCTCCGTCGGCTCCGCGGACACGGCGGGCAGGTAGAGGTCGGCCTTTTCCGCGCGGTCTTCGCCGAGATAGGCGACTTCCCGCTCGATGCGTACCTCGTCGGCGGCGAAGGAAAGGGAGAGGAAGGCGGAGAGGAGGAGGAGGGGCAGCAGTCTCATGGGCGGAGCAGTGTGGCGCGGAGGTCGGCGCGTTGCCAAGGATTTTATTCCGGCCTCTGCCGTGCCGCGCGAATGGGCACGGTCTCCGGCACAGCGTTTTGACTTTTTTGGGAGACGGGAGTAGCTTCGGGAGCCGTGATCCGTTTCCTCGCAGCGCTGCTCCTGATCTGCTACGTGCCGCTCGCCTCGGTGCAGGCGACGCCGTTGCGCTTCTGCTGGCTGGAGCACCGCGTCCTTTTCGCGGGCGGCGAGCTCTGTGCCGCCGTGGAAAAGATAGAATGCTGCGATGCCTGCGACGCGCAGGGCGCTCACGAGGGGGCAGGGGACTGCTGCGTGGATCTGGAAGGACTGGCCGATGCGGCGATGCCCCTAGCGCTGGAGAAGCTCCCGGCCCCGGCCCTTGCGGCGCTTCCCTTTGCTGTGGAGCTGGAGGTTCTTCACCCGCTTCTGTCCATGGAGGCGCGGCACGCGCTGCCTCCGCCAGCGCCGAGACCGCTGGCCAGTGCCGGCCGTCAGGCCATTCTGAGCGTTTGGACCGTTTGATCGGCGGGCTCTTCCGTCCCGCCAGGACCGCCGATGGCGGTCTGTATCCCGCCCGGCTTCCGTGGCGGGAGATCTCGAACGCTTGCTCCCATGACTCGTGGCTTCCTCTCTCGAATTTCTCACCCATCCTGATCCAACGACCCGTTCCTCGCGCAGGCCTCCGGCCTGGCTCCTGCCGGCGGGCGTGTTCGCCGGGTTCGGAGCCCTGCTGATAGGTCTGTATAGGGACCGCCTGATTCCCGCGCCCCGGGTCGAGGTGGCGGCGGTGCTGGCAACTCTCTTCGAAGAGGCACCGGGCGATGCCGGGACGGGGGCGCCGGCGCCGGAGGTTCTTCTCTTCCAAGCGAGCGGCTGGATCGAGCCCGATCCCTATCCCGTAAGGGCCGTGGCGCTCGTCGACGGCGTCGTCGAGTCCGTGCATGTCCTCGAGGGGCAGGACGTGGAAAAGGACCAGCTTCTCGTCTCCCTGATCGACGAGGACGCCAGGCTCTCCTTGGAGGTGGCCGAAGGAAGGCATCGGCTGCTGCTTTCGGCCAAGGCGGTCCATCTTGCGGCCACCGAGGCCGTGGGGAGAAAGCGCGACGCGGTCGGCAAGGAGGTCCATGCGGCCAAGTCTCTGGAGTCCGGAGCGGAGGATCAGTTGGCGCGTTTCGCTCCGCTGGCGGAATCCGGCGCCGTTTCGCAGGCCGATGTGATCGCCGCGCGGCTTCGTCTTCAGCGGGAGACGGCCCTGCGGGAGGCGGCCGAAGCGCGGTGGGAGGAGCTGAAGGCGGAGTTGCGCCGGATGGAGCTGGAGATCGCATCGAAGGACGAGGAGATCGCGCTGGCTCAGGTGGCCGTGGAGCAGGCCCGGCTCGCATGGGAGCGCACGCGCATCCACGCCCCCATCGCCGGAAGGATTCTGCGCCTTTCCGCCGCGCCCGGGGACAAGAAGATGCTGAACATGGACCATCCGGAGAGCTCGACGCTCTGCACGATTTTCCAGCCCGACAAGCTGCAGGTCCGGGTGGATGTGCCTCTCGCGGACGCTGCCCGCTTGCAGACCGGACAGAGGACGAGAATCCATACGGGGCTGCTCGCGGGGAAGGTCTTCGACGGGGAGGTGACTCGCATCACGGGAGAGGCCGATGTGCAGCGGAACACTCTGCAAGTGAAGGTCCGCATCGCCGACCCCGAGGACCGGCTCCGTCCGGAGATGCTTTGCCGGGTCGAGTTTCTCGGGGAGGAGGCCGTTTCGCCCGGTGTCTCCAGCGCCTCGGGGACGCTTGCCTTGTGGATTCCGGAAGCGGCGCTGCACGGCGACCAGGTTTGGATCTTCGATCCCGAAACAGGACGGCTCGCCAGACGCCCGGTCCGGGCCGCGGGCGAAAGGAAGGACGGCCACATCCGCATCGCCGAGGGCCTGCATCCCGGCGAGCGGGTCCTGCTCACTCCGGGCGAATGGCGCGAAGGCCAGCGCGTCCGAACCCAATCCACCAATCGATGAACGAAGACGAATCCATGATCCGATGCCGCGGGGTGTCGAAGCGATACCGGAAGGGGAAGACCCATGTCACGCCCTTGGAGAATCTCGACCTGACGGTGGGCCGGGGCGAGTTCCTCGCGCTGATGGGACCCTCTGGATCGGGAAAGACGACCCTGTTGAACCTGCTCTCGGGCATCGATTCGCCGAGCGAGGGAGCGCTCGTCATCGCGGGCACGGAATTGACCGGGCTCTCGCGGCGCGCCATGACGCGGTGGCGGGCGCGGCACGTCGGCTACATCTTCCAGCTCTACCATCTCGTGCCCGTCCTGACGGCCTTCGAGAATGTCGAGCTGCCCCTGCTGCTCTCGCCCATGTCCCGGAGGGAGCGGGCGGAGCGCGTCAGGAGCGTGCTGGAGCTGGTGGGCTTGGGCGACCGGCTTCACCATGTGCCGGCCGAGCTGTCGGGCGGGCAGGAGCAGCGGGTCGCGATTGCACGCGCCCTCGTGGCCGATCCGCCGCTGCTCGTGGCGGACGAGCCCACCGGCGATCTGGACAAGGCGTCCGCGACCCGCATTCTCGAACTGCTGCGGGCCCTGTCGGACGAGCATGGCAAGACCATCGTCATGGTCACCCACGATCCCCGGGCCGCCGAGGCGGCGCATCGGACCCTGCATCTCGAGAAAGGCCAGCTACTGGAATCGGCATGAGAGCGCTGGCCAATCTTCTTCATCTCGCGTGGAAGCAGCTCGTCCGCCATCGCGTGCGCTCCCTCCTGACGGTCCTTGGGGTGGCGTCGGGGATGTTCCTCTTCACCGCGGTGGAGACCCTGCAGCGCTCCCTCGAGAACGCGACCGAGGCGAATGCCGCCGACACGGTGCTGGTGGTCTACCGGCAGAACCGCTTCTGCCCCTCGACGAGCCGCCTGCCCGAGCACTACGCCGACGAGATCCGCCGCATCGACGGCGTCCGCGAGGTCGTCCCGGTGCAGATCGTGGTCAACAACTGCGGGGCCTCGCTGGATGTGATCACCTTCCGGGGAGTGCCCGAATCCCTGCTCTCCGGGTTCGCTCCGGAGATCGAGGTCGTCGCCGGGAGCGAGGCGGACTGGCGCGGACGCGACGACGGCGCCCTGCTCGGGGAGGCCTTCGCCTTGCGCCGGGGGCTGAAGCCGGGGGAGAAGTTCGAGGCGGCGGGCGTCTCGGTGACGGTTTCGGGAATCATCCGCTCGCCCTTTCCCCAGGACAACGGCGTCGCCTACGTGAAGCTGTCCTTCCTGCAGCAGGCCTCGCGGACGGGGCTGGGGGTGGTCACCCAGTTCAATGTGCGGGTCCACCGCGCCGAGGATCTCGGGCGGGTCGCGGAGGCCATCGACGAGCGCTTCCGCTCCGACCAGCAGCCCACCGACACCCGTCCCGAGAAGGCCTTCTTCTCCGAGACCGCTTCGGAGCTGATCCAGTTGATCGGATTCACCCGCTGGATCGGCATCGGTGCCGTGGTCGCGGTGGCCGCCCTGGTCGCGAACGCCCTGCTCCTGATCGTGCGGAGCCGGGTCAAGGAGAGCGCGGTGCTGCGCACCCTCGGCTTTCCCGGCCGCGCGCTCGCCTGCCTCGTCGTCGGGGAGGGGGGAATGCTCGGCCTCCTCGGCGGCGTCGCGGGAGTCGGTGCGGCCGTCGCCTTTCTGCGCTGGCAGAGCTTCACCTTCGGAAACGAAGGCCAGATACTCGCGGTCCGTCCCGACCTCTCCGTCGGATTGCTCGGCATCGCTGCGGCGTTTGTCCTCGGGATCTCGGCGTCGCTCTGGCCCGCCTGCCGGGCGATGGCCCAGCCGATCGTGAAGAACCTCCGTACCTGAACCATGCTCCCTTTCTCCTACGCCGTGCGGAACCTCTTCCGTTCGAAAGCCCGCCTCCTCCAGACGGTCGGCGGCAGCGCCCTCGTCGTCCTGCTGGTCATGGGGGCGGTCGCGGTGAACGATGGGATGCGGCAGGTGCTCTCCGCCTCGGGCTCCCCGCACAACGCGATCCTCGTCGGTGCCGGGTCGGAGGAGAGCATCCAGCGCAGCGAGGTGGCCGACGGCAGCGCGGGCATCGCGGAGGCCGCCATTCCCGGCATCGCCTCGGCGCTCGGAATGCGCGCCGTGTCCGGAGAGATCCACTACATGAACGTCGTGGAGACCGAGGACGGCACGCGCGCGCAGGCGCTCGTCCGCGGAGTCGCGCCCGAGGCCCTCTTCGTCCATCCCGAGGTCCGGGTGACGGCGGGCGCCTTCCCCGGATCGGGCCAGGCCATGGCCGGGCGTCTCGCCTGGAGGAAGCTCGGCGTGCCGCCGGCGGCTCTCGCCCTAGGGAGCCGCATCGTCCTCGACGGACAGGAGCTGCTCGTCAGCGGCACCTTTGCCGCGCCCGGCACGGTCATGGAGTCGGAGATCTGGGTGCCCCTCGGCGACCTGCGGGTGCTGGCGAAGCGGGACACGCTCTCCTGCGTCGTGCTGCGCCTCGACGAGGCGGAGGACTTCGCCGAGGTCGAGCTGTTCACCAAGCAGCGGCTCGACCTCGAGCTCAGCGCCCTGCGGGAAAGCGACTACTACGCGCATCTCGCCGCGTTCTTCCGGCCCTTGCGGGCGATGACGTGGATCACCGCGGCCCTTATCGCGGCGGGAGCGGTGCTGGGAGGCATCAACACGCTCTACGCCGCCTTCGCCTCCCGGGTCCGGGAGATGGCCGCCCTGCAGGCGATCGGCTTCGGTCGCCGCTCGCTCTTCGCCAGCCTCGTCCAGGAGAGTACGCTCGCGTGCCTCGTCGGAACGCTGGTGGCGACGGCGGCCGCGGCGCTGCTGCTGGAAGGCCGGACCGTGCCCTTTTCCATCGGCGTCTTCGTCCTGAGAATCGGACCCGAGGCCGCCGCCGCCGGCATCGCGACCGGCCTCCTCCTCGGACTGGTCGGCGCCATTCCCCCCGCCATCCGCTGTCTCAAGCCCGCCCTCGGCGTCTCGTTGCGCGCGGGATGAGGACATCCCTTTCCGGTCAACGGACCACCCCAAACCCAAACCATCGAAACCCACATCCTATGAAAGCCACCCCATCCCTCGCCCTCCTTGCCTCCTTCGGCCTCCTCGTCTCCTGCGGGAAGAGCCCGGAACCGACGGCGGAGGCCCCCGCGCCCGCCGCGAGCGAAGCGCTGTTGAGCGTCTTCGGCGCCGCCCCGTCGGGCGAGCCTGCCTCCATCCACAAGGTCCGCGCCACCGCGAAGCCGGGCGAGCCCCTGACTCTCCAAGGCCTCGTCATGGGCAGAGCCAAGCCCTTCGTCGACGGGCGCGCCATCTTCATCCTGGGCGATCCCGAGAAGCTCACCCCGTGCAACGAAAATCCCGAGGACGCCTGCCCGACGCCGTGGGACGCCTGCTGCGACGAGCCCGAGGACATCAAGGCGGGGACCGCCACCATCCAGGTCGTGGATGGCACGGGACAGGTGCTGAAGGAATCCATCGAGAACGTCGCCGGCCTGAAGCCCTTGGCCTCCGTCATCGTCAGCGGAACGGTCGCGGAAGGCTCGAGCGCCGATCTCCTCCTCCTGAACGCCAGCTCGATCCAGATCGTCGAGAAGCCCCGGTCGTAGGGCCTTGGTCTAGAGGGGGGGAATGCCTTTCCGCTTTCTCCAGGCCTGGCGAAGGGCGGAACGAATTCCGCCCCACGGCACTTTCCCCGATGTCCCCAGCCCTGCCCACCGCCCGTTTTGCGGGTTGCAAATTCCAGGGGCGAGGCTTACAGGGAGGCGCATGAAATCGCTGAGTCTTTTCGCCCTTTCGACCGCTCTGTTCGGCCTCGCCCTGATCGGGTGCGAGCGCCATTCCTTCGAAGACACCAAGGGACTTCACCTGGGCCACGGCCACCACGACGAGGACCATGGCCATCATGGGGAAGAGGGGCACGCGAAGGACGATCACGGCAAGGAGGCGCATGCCGAGAGCAAGGGCGAGACGAAGCCGGAAGCGGCCAAGGAGGAGCCCCGCAAGACGGGGATCTGAGCCACGCCAGGCGTTTCACCGCCCACTGGGCAGAAAAAAGGACGAACCCCGCGAGGCGTTCGTCCTTTTCCGTTTCGGGAGAACGGGCGTCTTCGCTCACTCGTGCGCGTCGAGATCGAGCTCGCGGACCCAGATGTTGCGGAAGCGGGTGGGATTGCTGTGGTCCTGCAGTTTGATGGGGCCGCTCTCGACCACGGTGTTGTAGTTCGCCACGCTCTTGTGTCCGGTCAGTCCGAGGTAGGGCTGGCGATGGTGGGTGACGACGCCGTTGTGGAACACGGTGATGTAGGCCTTCTTGAGGAGATTGCCCTCGGCGTCCCATTTCGGAGCCTCGAAGACGATGTCGTAGGTCTGCCATTCGCCGGGCTTGCGGGAGGCGTTCACCAGCGGCGGTTTGTAGCCGTAGAGGGCCGAGGCCTGGCCGTCGGCGTAGGACTCGTTCTCGTAGCTGTCGAGAATCTGGAGCTCGAAGCTGCCGAGGAAGAAGACGCCGCTGTTGCCGCGACCCTGGGAGTTGCCCTCGACCTTCTCCGGGGTGGCGAATTCGAGGTGGAGCTGGACGTCGCTGAATTCCCGCTTCGTCTTGATGTAGCCGCCGACGCCGCTGCCCTTGGGCGGGACTTCGGCGTAGCCGTCCTTCACGATCCAGTCGGCGGGGGAGTTGTCCTTCTCCATGACCCATTCGTCGAGGTTGCTGCCGTCGAAGAGGACGATGGCGTCCGAGGGGGCCTCGGAGGCCGTCTTTCCGGGAGTGACGACGACGGGACGGGGACGGGCGTCGTCGTGGACGCGCCATTTCCCGCCAGGGAGGAAGGGCGTGTCGGTGTAGCCCGTGGGGGAGGGCTTGGGGGCCTCCGGTTTCTTGCCGTCTTCCTGGGCTCCGGCCGTGGCGGCGAGCAGGGGAAGGGCCGCGAACAACGCGAGATGGGGTCGTTTCATAGGGATAGGGTGGGGAGCCTGCCACGGTTCCCGCGGCGGGGCAATGGCCGATTGGCGTGCTTGCCGGTTCCGGCGGCAAGCGTCACAGCCCCGAACCCGCGGAGGGAGTCCGATTTTGGCGCTTGTCAGCGGAGTGTCCGTGCCTAACCTCAGAGGCATGAGCGACTTCTCCAAGTTGATGGCCAGGATCTGCGATCTGCCCGAAGGGCATTCCGTGGAGGGAGCCGACTTTGCGGACCGGCTCGACGATCTGTCGGCGGAGCATCCGGACCGTCCCGAATGGAGGCGTTCCATCGTCGATTTGCTGAAGATCCTGGGGCTGGACGCCAGCTACGGAGCCCGCAAGCGTTTGGCGATCGGGCTGGGCTACACTCAGGATCTCGTCGACACGAAAGGGTCCGCGGAGATGAATCTCTGGCTCCGCGAGGAAGTGATGAAGCGGCTCGCCGACGCCGGGGCGAAAGTTCCCGAGGACGCATTGCGGTGAGGGGCGCGGCTCAGTTCGCGTGGACGGTGTAGAAGGCGGCCGGGCTGAGGAGGGACGCTCCCGTTTCCGAGGGCAGATTCTGGCAGACGACGCGGAGGACGTGGCCGGGGGGAATGGGCTTGCTCCTCAAGAGGACGACCCTGCCGTCGGATTCGACGACGGGATCCGCGGCCATCGTGGTTTCGCCGCCGCCGAGGGCGATGGCTTTGATCGAGTAGTTCTCCGGCTTCACCGCTTCGTAGCGGTCCACGGGATGGTTGAATTCGAGGAGTATGCCGTCGTCGGCGAGGGCGAGGCGGACGAGGCGGTGGACGCCGGGATCGTCGGCGAGGGGGGAAAAACCGTCGTCTCCGCCGCCGAGAAGCGAGCCGGGGGACATTTCGACGAGGGCGCGGAGCGGCTTCGGAGCGAGTCCGCGGAGGAGAATGGCGCCTTGCCAGACGCCATCGATCTCCTCCGGCACGATTTCGACGAGATGCCGTGATTCGGGGCAGTTGAGGACCAGCTTCCCGGTTCCGCTCTCCTCGAAGAAGGCAAGCTGGGCGGGGCGGTCGCGCTTGGTCAGTTCGGCTGGAACGATGAAGGAGGGCAGGGTGAAGGGCATGGGAGACGGCGGGGCCGCGGGCTGGTCGGCGAGAGGAGGGGGGAGCCGGGTCAAGGAGAGAAAGTAGCCGTCGGTGTAGTCGGGCATGGACAGGCGGGTTGCGAGGAGCCCGTCCCGGCGAAGGGCGAAGCTCTCGATGGGCAGCTCGCTTTCGGTGACGGGCACGGATTGGCCGGAGGCGGGGAGCCACGCCATGAGCCGGGCTTTCGATGGCTCGCCGGGCTTCAGCGAGTGTGGCGAGAGGGCGAAGAGGACGCGGCCGTGCGGGTCGGCGACGGGACCGGCGGTGATGACGGCGCCTTGGGCCCGGTCGGGCCAGTCGCGGACGAGGGCTTGAAAGAAGTCGAGCTTTCCATCCTGGTCGGTGTCGAAGGCCTGGGTCAGTTCCGCGGGGGAGGCGGCGAGGAGGGAATAGGCCGGGCCGATCGCGAGCGAGGACAGGGCGTTCAGCTTCACTTCGGAATAGAAGTCCCATCCGATCTGGCTGAGGCCGGGGGAGAACTTGGCCACGCCGATCTGGCCGCGATGATTGAGGAAAAAGACGTTCGCTCCGTCGATGGGCGTGATCGCCCGCACGGTCGGGATCTGGTCGTTGGGAGCGATGCGGGTGAAGTTACGCGCGCGGTTGTCGGGCGTCTGGGGCGTGGAGGCCGTGTCGTCGACCTGCGCGGAAACGAGAGCGAGGGCGAGCGAGGTGAAAAGGGCGATGGCGGCGGGGATGTTCAATTGGAATCGGATTGGGTGGTTTCCGGGGGCTCCGGCGGGGCGAGCGCGTAGCTGAGGACGACTTCGGCGGTGCCTTTCGGCAAGATGAGGACGGCTCCTTTCCACGTCCCGGCAGAGGCTTCGATCCGGCCCTTCCAATCGTCGGGGACGGAGATCTGGAGGCTCCCCGGGACCTCCTTGGCGAAGAAGCGCTGGCGCAGGATGCGCCCGCCGTCGTCGAGCCAGAGACGTTCTTCGATGGAGAGGGAGCCGCAGGTGTAGAGGAATTCGGGCGCGCCGTTCACGAGCCGGAATCCGAAGTAGCGGGGGGAGGCGGAGACTCCTCCCGACTTTGCGAGGGGGAAGGGGCCGGTGGCTTTGAGCAGGTAGGGATCGGTGGCCGATTCAACCCTGTTGTCGGCTTCGGCTGCTGGGGTGGGTTTGTCGGCATTGGCCGCCTCGATGTCGAGGATGCCGAGAAGGCGGCAGGCCTGGGGGTCCCAGAAAACGGCGTAGGGCAGGTCGACGGAGCCGAAAGTGAACACGTCGCGAAGATCCTGGACCACGCCGTCGCCGGCACGGTAGGGGACGAGGGCGGTTTCGTCGACGAGGAAGTTCTTCAGGTCGCGCCGCGAGAGGTCGAGTTTCACGGGTACGCCCTGGGCGTGGGCGGATTCCCAAGGCGCGAGAGCGGGGAAGCAGAGCAAGGCGAGCAGCAGACGGAAAGACATGGGCGGCGTGCGGTGGGAAGGAGATCAGGCGTCGTCGCCACGGGTGAAGTGCCAGTTCGACTCGTCGCCGAGCTCGGGATGGTAGCGGTAGCCGTCGCGGTCGAAAGCCTTGAGCTCCTCGGGGCGCGAGAGACGGTTGCGGATGAGGTAGTCGCTCATGAGACCGCGCGCCTTCTTCGCGAAGAAGCTGACGATCTGGTAGCGTCCGTTCCTCCACTCGCGGAAATGGGGCGTGACGATCCGGCCTTCGACCCGCTCGGGCTGGATCGCGCCGAAATACTCCTGCGAGGCAAGATTGACGAGGGTCCGCTCGCCCGACTTCGCGAGAGCGGCGTTGAGGTCGTCGGTGAGACGTCCGCCCCAGAATTCGTAGAGGTTCTTCCCGCGCTTCGTCTTCAAGGTGGTGCCCATTTCGAGACGGTAGGGCAGGATGAGGTCGAGCGGGCGGAGCAGACCGTAGAGGCCGGAGAGGATGCGCAAATGCGACTGGGCGAAGCGGAAATCGTCCGCGCCGTATTCGTCGAGGGAGAAGCCGGTGTAGACGTCGCCTTTGAAGGCGAAGATCGCGGCCCGGGCGCGGTCCTCGTCGAAGGGGAGGCTCCATTCGCGGTAGCGTCGCCAATTCAGATCGGCAAGGGCGGGACTGATGCCCATCAGGGATTCGAGCTCCGGCCGCGACTTGCGCTTCATGATGGAGACCAGTTCGGCGGATTCGTCCAGCCGGGCCGCTTGGGTGGGACGGTGACGGGGCAGGGCGGATTCGAAATCGAGAGTCTTGGCCGGAGAGATGACAGCGAGCATCGAAGGATGCGGGATTGTAAGGGAGCGACGCGAAAAGCTCAACCAACGAGGCGGGAAAGAGGGAATAGGAGAGGAAATTAAAAATTTAGAAAAATTAGAGAAAATAGTTCCAATTTATTAAAAATTGTTAATAATATGAAAATCTTGCTCCAATGACCGACTCGCTGCCGCCTGTTTCCGCCGCTTATGCCGTTTTTTTTCTCGCTTCCTTGGGAGTGCTTTTCCTGATCCTCTGCGTGAAGACGCCGGAGATGTGGCGTTCGTGGCGCCGGTTTTTCCGTCAGATGATGGCCCGCAAGACACGCAAGGAGCGGATGCTGGCCGACTTGGAGAAGCTGATGGCCGAGGCGCGGCGGTTGGAGGGGATCTATTGCTTCGAAAGCGTCGAGCCCCATCGCTCGCCGGGGCAATGGCTCGATGAACGGGAACGGTCCGGGTCGGCTTCCGGTCGGAAGGCGGAGATGGAGGCGGCGCTGTCCACGACCTTGGCGGGGTGAGCGCGAGGAACCGGTGGCAGGGTCACGCGGGATCCGCGAGGGCGAAGGATTCCAGCTCGGACACCTCCTCGTCCGGCTGACCGGCGAGATGTTCCGCCGCGATATCCTCCAGCTCGGCGACCGAGGCGATGGTGGAGAAGCGCTGGCGGAGCAGTTTGCCCCCGCGCAGGCCCTTGGTGTAGGCCATGAGCCGGGCCCGCATCGACTGCATGGCGTGGCGTTCGCTGGGGAACTTCCCCCATTCCACGAGGAGGCGAGCGTGGCGGAGAACGAAGGTCCAGCGCTCCTCGGCGGAGATGGGATCGGGAGCTTCTCCGGTGGCTAGATAGTGCTTCGCCTCGCGGAAGATCCAGGGATGGCTCATCGCGGCCCGCCCGATCATCGCGCCGCGCACTCCGGTGGTGGCGCGGCGGCGGGCGACGTCGGCGCCGGAGGCGATGTCTCCGTTGCCGATCACGGGGATGGCGACGGCGCGGCTGCATCGGTCGATGACCTCCCAGTCGGCTTCGCCGGAATAGCCTTGGGCGCGGGTGCGCCCATGCACGGCGATGGCGCTCATCCCGCAGTCCTCGAGAATGCGGCAGACTTCGGGGGCGTTGACGAGGCTTTGGTCCCAGCCGATGCGGATCTTCGCGGTCACGGGCACCCGCTCGCCGACGCCTTTGGCGATGGACTCGGCGACGTGGGCGAGGACGGGGCAGTCCTTGAGCAGGGAGGAACCTCCGTTCTTCGCGACGACTTTCTTCACGGGGCAGCCGAAATTGATGTCGATGAAGTCGGGTTGCTTCCAGTCGAGGATTTTCTTCGCCGCTTCGGCCATGCGGGGACCGTCGGCGCCGAAGAGCTGCACGCCGACAGGACGTTGCGCGTCGTCGAACTCGGTGTAGACGCGCGTCCGCTCGTCGGCCTGCATGATTCCCTCGGCCGAGACGAATTCGGTGACCATCACGTCCGCTCCCAGCTCCTTGCAGAGACGGCGGAAGACCAAGTCCGTCACTCCCGCCATGGGGGCGAGGTAGAGGGGGAATCGGCCGTCGGCGAACCAGGGAAGCATCGATCGGAGTCAAAGAGGGAGGGAGGAGGGGCGAACCATGGAAGATCGTTCAAGTTTCGGCTTTTGCCCTTCTCCTTTTCCAATGGGGAGGCAAAAAAATCTAAAATGCTCAAGCCATCGGCATTCCTCAGTGGATGGAAAATGATGGAGACCTCCATGACGAGCGCCACCGGGGGGGGAGCGGGGCTTTCCCAAGTCAGCGGTGGCTTTGGAAGGCCCCCGTCCTTGCCGTCCTGGATTGCTCCGCCTCCCGGGACCGGTCACCCCATCCACTTTGAGGACTGGAACCCCTATTTCGAAGGCGTCTCGGCGAATTCCCGGACGGCGGCGATGTACTCCGCGAGCGAGTCGTTCGGCTTCAGCTCCTGCGATTTCTCGAGATGCTCGAGAGCCTTCTCGTAGTCCTTCGCCGCGACGAGAAGGCGTCCCCGGGCGAGGTGGGCGGAGGCGGCGTGTTCGGGAAGGCGCTCGGCTTGCTCGAGCAGCATTTCGGCTTCCTCGGTTTGTCCGGCGTCCTCGCGGAAGCGGGCGAGCAGGAGCAGGGCGTGCCCGTCGAGAGGCTCGCGCTCGAGCCACTCCTCGACCCGCTTCGCTCCGGCGGCCGCGTCTCCGGTTTCCAGTTCGAGGATGGCCCGGACCCGTGTGAGACGGGAGATCAGGGGCTTTTCGCCCGAAGCCGGATCCAGTTCCTTGCGGTAGAACTCGATTTCGTCGAGGAGGGTGGTGAACTCTTTCGCGCGCGTCCAGTCGGCGCCGGAGACGAAGAGCTCGAGGGCCTCGACGGCCCGGGAAGGCGAAACCGGCGAGGGGGAGGTGAGCGCCGCGCGGTAGCGCTCGAGGGCGAGGGCGGGCAGATCGCTCTGGGTGTAGAGATGTCCCAAGGTGAGAAGGCTGTTCGCATCGAGCGCTCCGCTGCGGTGGACGATCTCCAGGTTCGCCGCGGCGCGGATCTTGTCGTCGAGGCGGAGCCAGGCGTCGGCCTGGACGAGCCAGGAGCTGGAATCCTCGGGCATCTCGTCGACGAGGGATTGCAGCAGGCTCGCGGCTTCTCGGGAATGCTCGAGGGCGACGAGAGCCTGGGCCGCGCCGAGCCTCCACTGCCGGTCCTTGGGCTGGGAGAGCATGGCGGCCCGGTAGGCGTCGAGGGCGGCCTGGTGATGGTCGCGGGAGGCATGGCAATAGCCGAGCAGGCCGTAGGTCAGTCCGTCGTTGGCCCCCAGTTCGAGGGCCCTCGTAAGATGGGGCTCCGCCTTGTCGGGCTGGCCGCTTTGCACAAAGACGACGGCGAGGTTGCGGTGGGCGTCGCGGAAGTTGGGGAAGGCCGCGATGGCCTTGCCGAAACTCGCCTGGGCGGCCTCCATGTCCCCCTCTTCATACTGGAGGGTGGCGAGGTTGAAGAGCATGGCGGGACTACGGTCCAGAATGGAGCTGCCGCCGAGCGTGGCGATCGCGGCCTTGCGGTTGTCCGCGGCCATTTCCTCCGCCGCCTTCTTCAGATAGAATTCCTCGTCGGTGGTGATGAAGGGCTCGATTCTCGAATCGATCCCGAAGCTGCCGGTGACCGCCTTGCGGAAGGATTCGCTCTTCCACAGCGGATCGATGGGGAGGGGCGCGGCGTGGGCCGCCGAGGCAAGGATCGTGCAGGACAGGAGGATGGCAGAATGGCGCATGATTGGATGGCTCAGTGGCTGCGAAGAATGAGCGGCCATTTGAATTCGGCGTCGACGGGACTTCCTTTTTTCAAGGCAGGTGTAAAGCGGGCACTTGAGGCAAACCTCAAGGCCATCTGGGTGAAATCTTCATGAGGGCTTTCCGCCACGCGTAGGACGGTGAGTTTGCCTTTTGAGTCGATAAGAACCTCAAGAACGACTTTCGCAGAGGTCACCCCGTTTCTCAGTTGGGTTTCGGGAAAAGGGACGTTCGGTCGTTCGATCAGGTAGGGGCGCACGTCGATGTCGACTGTTTGACCAAATGCCGAGGCACCTGCGAAAAGTGCGGAGAGGAACAGGATTGCGGAAAGGCGTCCCATTGGGTCGGGATTCAGTGGGCGGTGAAGATGAGCGGCCATCTGAAGACGAGATCGACGGGGCGGCCGTCCTTCTTCGGAGGCGTGAAGCGGGCCCGCGTGGCGAAGGACCGGGCCATCGCGGTGAAGTCTTCGTGGGGGCTCTCGAGGACGCGCTTGATGTGGACGGTCCCGTTCGACTTGATGAGGACTTCCAGGACGACTTTCGCCTCCTTCACTCCACGGCGGAGCTGCGAGGCGGGGAAGCTGACGGTGGGGCGGCTGACGAGCTTGGGCTGGGAGTCGAGGTCGGCGAGGCCGAAGGTCATGCTGCCGCGGGCGAGGCCGGGCTGTCCCGAGCTGCCGGTGCCATCGCCCGATCCGTATTCCGAGGTGGACGCGGCAAAATGGAGCGGTTGCAGCTTGAACTCCAGCCCGTTGGAGATCTGCGCCTTGATGGCGGGCGCGTCGCTGTTGGCGATGTCGAGGCTCAGGGTGGGCAGGTCGAGCTGCAGGGGGGGGGGCGTTTCTGCGGATTCCGCCGAAGAGGGCGGGGGCGGTGGAGGAGGGGCGGCGGCTCCCCCGGCAGGAGAAGTGTTCATGGACCGCAGCGAAAGGGTGGGGGCGTCGGAAAAGCCGCTCATCTGGAGCGCGCCGAGGAAGAACACCAGCAGAACGGTGAGGGCGGAAGCGGCCAGGAGCAGGCCCAGCGTGGCGAAGCTCCCTCCCCAGGACAGGCGGGCCCGCGGGGCGCGGACGGCGGACGCCGTGTCGGAAGGTTCCGGAAGAAAGACGCTGGAGGCGGTCCGGTTCATTGGTTGATGGTGGAGACGAAGACGCTTTTGGCTCCGCCCAGCTTGGCCTCGTCGAGGACCGAGACGGTGGCGTCGGTGGGGGCCGCCTTGTCCGCCTGGATGATGACGGGGGTGTTGTTCTCCTTGGCGAGCTTGCCCACGACGGAGCGGACGCCGGCGACGCCGATCTCGCGTCCCCCGTGGAAGACCTGACCCGACGAGGTGATGCCGATCAGGATGCTGTTCTTGTCCAGATCGCTCTGGGTGGCGGCCCTCGGGCGGTCGATCTCCACGCCGGTTTCGTCGACGAACACGCTGGTCACGATGAAGAAGAGCAGGAGGATGAAGACGACGTCGATGAGGGGCACGACGTTGATGTGCCCGGAGCCTTCCTCCCCGGCGCTTTCCACTGTCTTTCGGAAACGTTTGGACATGCTTTGGCCGGTCAGGATTGCTCGGGGGAGGCGAGTTGGAGGAGGCGCGATTCGATGCTCCCGAAGGCGACCCGTTGCCGTTCGTGCCGGCTCTTCATGATGGAGCAGACGATGAAAGTGGGCACGCCGATGATGAGTCCGGTCTGGGTGGAGATCAATGCCTCCGCGATGCCTTTCGAGATCAGCTCCACCCGGGCTTCGTCCTCTCCGCTGGTGCTCAGCGCGTGGAAGGTGGCGAGCATGCCTGTCACCGTGCCCAGCAGGCCCACGAGGGGGGCCGACTCGATGAGGGTGAAGGCGAAGGGAAGGCGGCGGTCGACGACGGCGAAGAGCCGTTGGGCGATGCCCTGCAATTCCTGCGCCCGAGCGTCGGCATCCCGTTTCAAGGCCGCGTCCAGGCGTGCAAGGCAGGCGCGGACATCGCCATTCTTGCCCAGTATCCTGACCCACTCCCTCGAACTGAGCAAGGGCGGGTCCGGGTAGCGCATGAACCGCTGGATCGAAAGGAGCGAAAACGCGATCGCGAACCCCAGCAGGATCAGGCCCCAGAAGACCACGCCGCCTTCTTCCGAAAGCTTGTGGATCTCCGCTAGGAGCTGTTCGGCGATGGCCATCGGCGTGGAGTGTCGGTGGGTGGCTTTCCGTTGGATCCGGTTCGGGTCACGCGAGCGCCTCGGCCGAACCGCCTTGCGGGGAGGGCCTGTGCGCTTCCGCCTTCGCGGTGGGCTTGCCCGCGGTCCTGGGGACGGGGCTTTCTTCGGAGTAGCGGTCGGGCCGCAGGCCGTTGATGAAGGCGAGACTGGTCAGCTCCATGGCGTCCTTGATTCCGTGGATCTTTCTCGACATCAGGGCGTAGGCGATGAGCGAGGGGATGGCGACGATGAGCCCGTATTCGGTGCCGATCAGCGATTCGGAGATGCCGGAGGCGAGGGGCTTGGCGTCTCCGGAGCCGAAGATGGTGATGAGACGGAAGGTCTTCATGATCCCGGTCACGGTGGCCAGCAGGCCGAGCAGGGGCCCGGCTCCGGCGGCGACGGACAGGAGCGCCAGTCCACGCTGGAGGCGGGGGACGGCTTCGATGTACTTTTCGTAGAGGGCCTCCTCCAGCCCCTCCTTGGAGAAGGGCGAGCCGGAGGAGACGATGTCGATGCCGCGTTCGAGGACCTTTTTTGCCGGGTGGCGGACCTTCGCGATCGCTTCGCGCGCACGGGCCGGTTCGTCGCGGTGGAGATGGTCGAGCACCTCGTGGACGCGCTGCTGGGAGAAGTCGCGGACCCGCGAGAGCTGGGCCCATTTGATCAGCGCGGTGGTGAAGGAGACGACGCCGAGAAGGAGGATGGGAATCATCCAGAAGCCGCCCTCCTTGACGTGCTCCACGAGGGTCCGCTTCGTCTCGTCCAAGGCCACGGCCGTGCCCATCGTGGGATCGAAGCGGAGAGAGCTCCGTTCTCCCCTGAGCACGGATCCGATGGGGCCGGGCTGCTCGGTGCCGGGCACGATGAGGGGCATCATGTCGGCATTGACCGAGACGAGACCGGAGACGAAGCCGTCGTCGGACAGGAACCAGCTCACGGGACCCGCCTCCGCGAAGGTGCCGGGGATGAAGGCGCCGTCGTCGGAGATGGCTTCGCCTTTCACCGTTTGGACCTTTCCGATCTCCTTCAGATGGGCGATGGTGGATTCGAGCAGGGCGAGATGCCCGGCGGAGGTCGGGGCGTCCAGCAGCTCCCGGTTGAGTTCGTTGCGGGCCAGGCTCTGCTTCGCCTCGCTCGCCTTTCGGAACTCGAAGAGGAGGCCTTCGATGTATTGCCGCTCGTCGCGCCAGATCTTGAGCTCGTTCTCCGTCTTGGCGAAGCCGGACTCGGCCGCCTCGCGCGAGGTTCGGGCCAGTTCGGAGAGGCGGCGCTTCTCGCGCAGATCGGCGGCGATGGCGTTGCTCTCCTTTGCCAAGGGCGGCTTTTCCTGACGGATCGTTTCACGGACCTTGGCCAGTTCGGCGACGGCTTTCTCGAGATCGGCGTCGATGGATTGTCCGGCCTTGGCATAGGCCTCGCGTCGGGCATCCGCGGCGGGATCACCCTGCGCCCTCGCGCCAGTCGCGCCCAGGCAAAGCCCCAGAAGGAGAAGGAAAGAGGAACGGCGCATCAGTTCGACGGGTTCGTGGCGTGGCCCAAGGGGAGGGTGACGAATCGCGGCGGCACGTTCGTTCGGAAGACATCGATGGCGAGACGCACGCTGCTGGCGATCTCGGGAGCTGCGACCCATTTCCAGCCGTCCGGGGTGGGGGAGCCGTAGCCGGCGTATTTGCCCGACTGATCGACATAGTAGGCTTGCGTCAAGCCCAGGTAGAGGACGCCGATCTCGCGGCGCTCTCCGTCGATTTCGCGGATTTCGTTGTCCCAGCTGAGGCTGCGGTGGAAGTCGAGGGCGGCTTGGACGATGGCCAGCAGATCCCGCATCCGGCTCTGGAGGGGCGCTTCGGGATCGTTCTCCTCGAGGCGGATGGTCGCTTCCTCCACCTTTTCCCGCAGGGCGAGGGGGAAGAGCTTCACCAGCGGGCGGATCTCGTTTTCCAGGGGAGCGAGGCGTTGCTCGAGATCGCGACGCCACTGCTTCATGTCCTCCTCCTCCTTTGCGAAGGACTGGCGCTTTTCATCGAGTTCCTTGACCCGGTCCTCCGCCAGGCGGATGAACTCGTCGAGCTTTCCGATCTCGGATTTCCGGATTTCGTTGAGATCGGTCAGGGTCTGCTTCTCCGTCTCCCATCCCGCCTTCTCCGCGCTGATGAGCTGGAGCGTCTTGATCCACTCGGAGACTTTCGCCTGGACGGCGGCGGCGGGAGCCGGGTCTTCGGCGTGGAGCGGAATGGACAGCGCCGTGGCGGCCAAAAGGCATGCAAGGCCGCTTCGGAGGCGGAAGCGACGGGAAAAACGGGAGAGGGGATCTATTGCCGGAGGTCGGTCGTGTCTCATGGAGAAGGGGCCACCCAGCTCGTGAAGAGCCTGCGGTCAGACTGGCTGGGGGCGAGTGATTGCCGAGCTTCCACTATCAATGATACAAAGTCTCATTATCAAGCGGAGATTGTGCCAATTTGCCGAAAAAGCGCGAGTTCCGCAACAAGGGATCGCGGAAGGTTTGCGATCAGCTGCGTGCCCTGCGGGCGGCGATGAAGGAGCGCACCGCCAGCACGGTGAAGACGACGCAGATGATCGTCATCACGAGAATGAGCTTCGGCGCGGCCTCGGAGAAGTTGACGGTTCCCTTGATCAGACCCGGCACGAGCCGGCCGAGTCCGGCGAGGGCTCCGAGCAGGGAGAAGAGGACCGCGATGTGCATTCCGGCCATGTTGTTCTTCAGGGCGACGAGAGCGCCGATCAGCATGGGGATACCGACGAAGGCCGGGATCAGCGCGGTGACCGACTGGGCCGTCGCGCCGATCGTCTCCCACGCGAAATAGCCGACGAGGCCGGTGAGGATGAGCAGGGCGGAGCAAAGGAAGGCGAGATTTCTCATGGGCGGATGTCTTTCCCTACGGTTAGGACAGATGCCGGGGTCGTCAATCGAATCATCCCTCGGCCTTGCGCCATTCGCCGGGACCGAGATCGGGAGGCAGAACGTAGGGGCCGATGCGTTCCCGGTGCAGCGAGACGAGGCGGATTCCGCCGAGGCGGTGGAACATGCGCTTGATCTGGTGGTAGCGGCCTTCCCGGAGGGTGACGCGGGCGAGCCGTTCCCCGAGGCGCTCGAGCCCGGCGGGCCGGGTCGTGATGCCTTCGGTCGCGAAGAAGAATCCTTCGGCGAAGCGTGCTTCCGCTTCGCGGGGAATGGGGCGGTCAGTGCCGACGAGGTAGACCTTCTCCGTGTCCGATCCCGGGCGGGTGAGGGATTCCGACCAGGTTCCGTCGTTCGTCAGGAGGATCAGCCCGGTCGAGCTCCGATCGAGCCGCCCGGCGAGATGGAGGGTGGCTTTGGCTGGGTGGTCGATCAGGTCGAGGACGGTGGCATGGACGGGATCGCTCGTCGCGCTGAGGACCCCTGCCGGCTTGTGCAGCATCAGATGGAGACGCTCGGCGCCGGCCTGGACGAGGACCCCGCCGCAGGCGATCGTTTCGAAGCGCGAGACCGGACGCCGGTGGTCCTTGGTCGGCGTTCCATCGACGAGGAGGCGGCCGGAGAGAATGAGCGCGCGGGCTCTCCGGACCCCGACGCCGAGACGTTTCGCGACGAGGTCCTCGAGTTTCATCGGGCGGCAGACCTCGTGCCCATGCGCGGAACCGGAGGCGGAGAGGAGGGAAAGAGGCCGGGCGAGCGGCGCTCAGGCGGCGGCGGGCGCCTCCTGCCATTGGCGCAGAAGGATGACGTGCGTGCGGATCAGGGTCCGGGCCTGGGCGCGGCGAAGCGGATCGGCATGGTGGCGCAAGGGCCACTGCTGACGGATGATCTGTTTCGCGAGTTCGGCCATGGGGGCGGGGATGGGAAGGCGGGCGGTTTCCACCGAGCCCTCATGGGACTTGTCATGGCTTCGCAAGATGTGACAGGACCACGGGATCGCTTGGGGAAGGGGAATCATGGCTGGAGGGGAACGTGTTTCCTTGCAAGGACGTTTGGCGGAGGCGTCCGATTCGGGAAGCCTTATCCATGAACGCGCCATCAGGCGGCGAGCCGGTCGCCGAAGCTGTCGATATCCGCCCAGCGATCTCCGAGCGATTGGCCGAGGGCTTGTTTGGCGCGATGGATCAGGACCCAGAGGTTCGCTTTCGAAATGTTGAGCTCCTGGGTGATCTCCTCGGTGGAGAGACCTTCGATCTCGCGGAGGCGGAAGGCCTGGCCCATTTTCGAAGGCAGGTGCTCGATGGCGTCGGCGAGCTCGTTCATGAACTCGTTCCGTTCCGTCTCGGCTCCGGGCCGATGTCCGTTCCGAAGGTCGGGCTGCCGATCGAGCCAGGACACGGCCCCGGCTTCGTTCGCCTCGGCGCGCTCCAGATCGCTCGCCAGGACCGCGGGGCGTCGGGCGTTGCGTCGGTAATGGTCGACGATCTTGTTGCGGAGAATCCCGGTGAGCCAGGTGCGCTCCGAGCAATCGCCGCGGAAATGCGCCCTTCCGTGCCAAGCGGAGGCAAAGGTGTCCTGCACGAGATCCTCGGCCGAACCGTAGTCCGAGATTCGCTGCAAGGCGAAGCGAAGGAGGGAGTCGCGGTGGGCAAGGTTCCATTGCTCTGGGTCGAGGCGATGAGGATTCATGACGGGGCGTGGTCTGGAAACGCATTAACAGAACGGTCTGTCTGTATTTATGTTCAAAAAAATTCAACGGCCCAGCATTTCGACCGCGGCGTCGCGGGCGACGCGGACGGGCCAGGTCTGCTTCAGGTTCTGGGCTTCGCTGGTCGATCCGGAATAGAGCAGAAAGATCCGGTCTCCGACTTCGGCGGCGCGTTCGGAATCGGGGATGGCTTGGGCGGCGAGCGCGCGAAGGAACTTCCGCGTCGATTCCTTGTGGTTGAGGATCTCGGCGACGATCCCCGGGCAATTCTCGTCGGAGACGGCCCCGGTGTTCGAGTAGGGACATCCCCGGTAGTGGCTGGCGACGAGGAATTTCTCCAGTTGCTCGAAATAGGAGGCCAGCTTCTTCCCGGGCGGTTCAGGGCTGGCGAGCAACTCGGCCCGCTGCGTCTCCGAGCGCTCGTGGATGGAACGCAGCCAGGCCGTGCAGAGGGATTCCTTCGAGGGAAAATGCTGGTAGAAGCTCGCCTTCGCCGTCCCCGCCTTTTCGATGATCTCGTTGATGCCCACGCCGGAGTAGCCTTTCTGGAAAAACAGCTCGCTGGCGGTTTCCAAGATGCGCTCTTTGGCGTTCGGCTTTCTCGTTGCCATGTGAGGAATGTAAACAGACAGACTTGTCTGTAAAGTGTTTTCTCGAAAGAATCGGATCTTGGCGGAGAAGCGATCGGGTTTGAGAGGATTGGGAAGGATTCAAATCGGGCGAGGCCTCCGTGCCCTCCGTGGAAATCGGTGAAATCGGTGAAATCGGTGAAATCCGGGTCGGATTCTGACGACGAAGGGCGGGCGCGAAGCGTCCGCGTCGGATGCCTCGGCGAGACGTCTCTACCGGACACATCAGTCCCGGTCGCGCGCTCCGTCTGACCCTGCGCCACTCGGCTTGCTGAAATGAAGCGGTTTGGATGAACGTCCGGCGGGTTTCGGAGTCTGATGGGGCGACGGAAGAGCCGGATCGGGCGGATGGCTGCGAAAACGCCATTTGAATCCAGTTTCCCGAGGCGCGAATCGTGCTAACTTCCGTTTTCCAATCTGCGACGATGAGATTCTGACCTCTGCCACCGATCGATGAACCCGGCAGCCTTGTTCTTCCGCACATTCCTGCTCGCCGTTTTCACGCTTTCGCTCCTCGCCGGAGCGATTGTCACCGACTACTACGTCCGTCACGAAGTCACCCGCAAGGCGAAGCGCTTTCTCGCCGAGAGAGGCGTGCCGCTTTCCCCGGCGAGTGCCATCGCCGCCGCGCACCAGGGCGAGCTGGCTTTGCTGGAGCAACTGGAGATCGCCGGGATCAGCCTCGGCACGGGGGATGAGAACGGCCGGACTCCGCTGCTTGCCGCCGTGAAGGCCGGCAATGCAAAGGTGGTCGATTTCCTGATGGAGCGGGAGGCGGTCTCGGATTCGATCAACCGGATGACGGAGCCGGACCGCGAGACGCCGCTTGCGGCCGCCTTGCGCGCGCGCGACTTCGCCTTGGCGGACCGCATTCTTGAAAGAGGGGCCGCGCTCGAAGTCGACATCGAGGCAGGAGTGCCCTTCCTCGTCGCGGCCGTGCGTTCGGAAGACGCCGAAATGATCGACTACCTCCTCCGGCACAAGGTGAAGACCGACTACAAGGGGGCCGAGCCTGTCACGGCGCTCGCCGTCGCCGCCGGCAAAGGCGATGTCGGACTGATGGGACGCCTGCTCGAAGCGGGTTCGGATCCCGATGTTCTCGGCGTTTCCGGCAAGCCGCTTCTCGTCGAGGCGGTGCGGGACCGCAGCCGGGAGGAATTCGATCTGCTCCTCGCGAACGGGGCCGACGTCAACGTGGAGGCGGCCGAGCGGGGCGGCATCCGGACCACCGCCCTCAGCCACGCCGTTGGAAACGGCGACTTGGCGTTGCGCGACGCCCTTCTCTCCGCCGGTGCGAATCCAAATGTGGCCGGTCTCGGGGGCGATCCTCTCCTCTACGACGCGGTCGCCGCCGGCGACCGCGAACTCGTCTCCCGCCTCCTGCAACACGGGGCGAATTGCCAGGTCCTCTCCTCCGAAAAGCGTTCGCCCCTCCTTGCCGCGATCGGGCGCGAGGATCTCGATCTGGTCGATCTGCTCCTCGGCAAGGGCGCCGATCCGTCCTTCACCGGCGAGGGAGTGGAGGCTCCTCTCTCCGCCGCTGTTTCCCTCGGCCATCTCGCCATCGTCCATCAGTTGATCGCCGCCGGGGCGGAGCTGGACAAGCAGGCTCTGCTCGCGACATCCTACACCCTGCGGGACGACCCGCTCATGAGCCTGCTTCTCCATGCGGGCGCCGATCCCGAGTCGACCTTTCCCGGAACCCGGGAGCGCGTCTTCGACGCGGCGGTGCGCGACGGGGCCACTGGTGCCGTGCGGACGTTGCTCGCCGCCGGGGCGAAGATCGGGGACAATCTCTGGGCCGCTCTTCTGACGGGGCAGGACGACCTCATCCGGCTCATTCTCGCGGCGGGGGCGGATCCCCGCCAGCGGGGGCCGGACGGACAGGATCCCCTGGACTATTGCCTCACGAACGGGCGCTACGCGGCGGCGCGCGAATTGCTGGCGGGAGGAGCCAATCCCGACGCCCGTTTCGACGAAAGCGAGACTTGGCTTTCCAAGGCGGTTCGCGAAGGCAATGCCGACGTCGCCCTCGCCCTCATCGAATCGGGGGCGACGGTGAAGGGCGTAAAGGCGAACGACGGACACAGCCTGATCGGCTGGGCCATCGCCAACGGAACCACCGACGTCGCCCTGGCCCTCATCAAGGCGGGCATCGATCTCGACGCGGACGAGAAGCTCCCCGCCCGTTCCGAATTCCGCGACAAGTTCGAAAGCACCACCTTCCGCTACCATCTCCAGGTCGACAGCCGCATCCGTCCGATCATGATGGCGGCCGCGCAGAGGAACCACGAGGTCGCGCAGGCGCTGATGGACGCCGGCGCGAACGGCAGGGCCTATTCGCGGAAATACCTCTCCGGGGCGATCGTGGGATCGTGGTACAAGGACGTGCGGATGCAGCAGATCTGCCTGCTCGGTAAAGTGCCGAACCCGCAGCCTCGAAAGGTCGTCGTTTCCCTCTCGAGGCAGACCGTGACGTTGTATGAAAACGGCGTCGCGACCTTCACGACGCCCTGCTCGACGGGGCGCGCCGGACACCGCACGCCTCCGGGCGAGTACGTCATCAGCGACAAGAACCGGCATCACACCTCGACGATCTACCATTCCAGCATGCCCTTCTTCCAGCGCTTCAGCTTCAGCGCCTTCGGCCTGCACCAAGGGCAACTGCCGGGCTATCCAGCCTCGGCGGGGTGCATCCGGCTGCCCCACGCAGGGGCGCAGTATCTTTTCGGCAAGCTCCAGGTCGGAGACTATGCGGTAATCCAGCCATGAAGCGCTTCGCTGATTCTCAGCGTGTTGGATCCTGTTTTTCCTGATCGTCGGCGACCGTGCCGTCCTTTGGGGAGGCTTTCCAGAAGGGAGCGCCTCGCGAGCGCCACCGGGCCCCGCAGAAAAGTTTCCGTTTCGGTGAACCTTTTCACTCGGTTCTCCCACATGATAGGATGAACGGAGACTGCCCGCGTGAGGCGGGTGGCCGCGTCGAACCCCCAGCCCCTTGCAAGCCATTCAAAAGCAATCCGATCTCGAGCAGCTCTTCCGGGGTGCGGCGGATGATTTGGCACGGTATTTCTCCCGGCGCCACGGGGAGGGCGCGGAAGCCCCGCAGGATCTCGTGCAGGAGACTTTTCTCGAGATGGCGAGGGGAATGGCAAAAGGAGGCAAGCCCCTTTCGCCCCGCGGTTATCTCTTCGGCATCGCCCGGCATGTCAGCCAAGCGGCTTGGAGACGCCGGGACCGGGAGCGGGCGATCGTCTCCGAACAGCCGGTGGAGACGGTCGCGGCTCCGGAGCTCGACGAACGGATCGCCGCCGCCCGGGAGACGATCGATGCCCTCCCCGCGCTTCAGCGCGAAATCCTCGACCTGCGCTTCAACCAGCAGCTCTCCTACGCGGAGATCGCGGAGGCGCTGGCCATTCCCGTCGGAACGGTCCGCTCGCGCCTCCACCACGCCATCGCGGCAGTGCGCGAGCGGATCGCCTCGTGACCCATCAACCCGTGACTCGTGACCCATGACTGCCCAGCAACTCGAATCCCTCCTCATCGACCAAGCCCTCGGCGAACTCTCCGACGAGGCCTCGGCCCTTCTGGAAACCTACCTCGCCAATTTCCCCGACCGCCATGCCGAAGCGCGGCGGGTGCGGCAGGCGGTGGGGCTGACCGAAGCGGCGGTGGCCGCGCGACCGCTCGCGCTGGAACCGGAGGCCGAAGCGGTGACGCTCGCGTTTCCGCGAAAAGAGAGGTTCGCCACCGTCCTGCGGATCGCCGCTGCCGTCGCCCTGCTCGGCCTCGCCGTGGGCGTGGGTTTCCTTGCGGGGAATGCGGGACGAGGACCGGAGGCTCCCCGCGGGTCTGTCGCCGAATCCGAGCGCTCTGTCGCACCCTCGCCGTGGGCCCGCTACCGCGTCGAGGCGGACGGACGTTTGGCTGTTCTCACAACGCCCGATCCAAACTCGTGACCCATGACCCGTGACTCCCTCCTCGCCCTCGCCCTCCTCGCCGCCCTCTGCGGCTGCGAGCCGCAGGAGCGCGCCCAATGGTCGCCGGACGGGAGCCGAGCCGCCATTCTCTCCGATTCCCGGCTCTATCTCGCCGACGCCTCCGGCACCCTCTCCGAGCCCTTCCCCAATCAGGACGAAGAGCCGGGCCGGTGGATCGTCGATGCCTTCGGCTGGCTTCCCGACGGATCGGGCCTGATCGTGCATCGTGTCCGAATCGCGCCGGATTGGGAATCGGTCAGGAACCATTTGCCGACGGCCGACTCCGCACAGGTCGAGCGTCTTGCCAGCCGCGTCCCCGACCTGCTGCGGGCGGCCGTCGTGCTTCATGGGGACGCCGACCGCGCCGACCTGCTCCTTTCCAAATTCGAACAGGACGGGGCTCTGGTCTTTGTGAACGCCCTGCGTCTCGCCCTCGCGAACGACGCCGAAGCCGTCCACGCCGCGCTCGCCGAGGCTCCCCGCGCCCTCGCCTCGCTCGATCCCGGTGCGGAGGAGGAGGTCGTCGGCTTCGTCCTCCACGAGACCGCGTTGGTGCGTCCCGAGTCGGACAAGGCGGGGACGGTGCTCGCCCGCAGCCTGCGGGGCGCCGATTCCCTCCGCGTCTCGCCGCGCCATCCCTTCGCCGCCTGTGCCGTGAAGACGGGCCAACCGGGTCAGTCGAACCGCTGCGATCTGGAGATCCTGCCCCTCGACGGTTCCCCGGCGGTCCTCGTCGCCCGTGGCGTCACCCGCGCCTACGACTGGACGCCGGACGGCGAATCGCTCGTGGTCATGACCCCGCTCTCCCCCGAGGGCGGAGGCACGCTGATGAAGATCGAGCGCCGCCGCGTCCTCGACAAAGCGGGGCAACCTGTGGCCGAGAGCAAGCCCGACGAACTCGCCTACGCCCTCGTGCCCTTCGCGCCGCGTCTCGTCGTGCTGCCCGACGGCTCCATCCTTTTCGCGAGCCAACCCGGCTCCCTGCCCGCCCTCGCTGGACAGCCGGGGGAGGGGCCACGGCTCTACCGTCTCCCGGCGGAGGGCGGCGAACCCGTCGCCATTCCCACGGACGAGGGCGCGCTGCCGATGGACCTCGGCTATTTCGTTCCCTCGCCCGACGGACGCCGCACCGCCGTGGTCGAGAGTGCGACGGACGCCGTCGCCGTGATCGATCTGGAGAGCGGACGGAGCGAGCTCGTTTCGCCGCCGCATCCCGGTTGGAAGACGCGCCTCCTGCCTTCGTGGCGCAGCGAGGAGGAATTCACCTACGCCGCCCCCGATCCGGCGGGCAGGCGGGTCCGCTGGATGCGCTGGAAGGACGGGAAGTCCACCGACCTCGGGGCGAGCTGGCCCGAGGGGATCGCCGCCGCTTGGCTGGAATTCAAAGAGACGACACCATGAAGAATCCCTTGCCAACCATCGTGTCAGCGCCTCTGGCTGCGCTCATCGAGCGCGGAAAGAGCGTCCTTGGGCCGGAGAGCGCCCTCCCCGAGGCCACTGGCCTTGGCTACAGGTGCCGCCTTCCCACCCTCGCCCTCGCCGCCCTCGCCCTCCATTCCACCGCCCTCGCCACGGACACCACCTTCTTCGAGTCCCGCATCCGCCCCGTCCTCGTCGAGCATTGCCACGAATGCCACTCCGTCGAATCCGGCAAGGCCAAGGGCGGCCTGCGTCTCGACGACCGCGAGGCCCTCCTGCGCGGCGGCGATTCCGGCCCCGGTCTGGTGCCGGGCAAGCCCGACGAAAGCCTCCTCCTCGCCGCGATGCGCCACAGCGACGAGAACCTCACCATGCCGCCGCGCAAGCCCCGCCTCCCGGACAAGGTGCTCTCCGATTTCGAGGAATGGATCGCGGCGGGCGCGGTCGATCCGCGCAAGGCGGCTTTCGGCGAAGGAGGGGCAGGGGAGGGCTTCGAAAGCCGCCGTCAGCACTGGAGCTTCCAGCCTCCCGTCCGGCCCGCCGTTCCGGCGGTGAAGCGTGCCGACTGGCCGCTCGGCGACATCGACCGCTTCGTCCTCGCGAAGCTGGAGGAAAACGGCCTCGAACCCTCGCCCGACGCCGATCCCGTGGCGCTGCTGCGTCGGCTGAGCTTCGATCTGACCGGCCTCCCGCCCGCGCACGGGGAAATCCGGAATCCGGAATCCGAGATTCGAAGCTTCATCGACCGCCTCCTCGCCTCGCCCGCCTTCGGCGAACGCTGGGCCCGCCACTGGCTCGACGTGGCCCGCTACTCCGAGTCGAACGGCAAGGAGGCGAACCTGATCTATCCCCACGCGTGGCGCTACCGCGACTACGTCGTCGACGCCTTTGCCCGCGACCTTCCCTACGACCGCTTCCTCGTCGAGCAGCTCGCCGGGGACCTCCTTCCCGCCGAGGACGAGGCCGAGCGGGCGCGGCTCCTCGTCGCCACCGGCTTCCTTGCGATCGGGCCGAAGGGCCTTGGCAGCCAAGACCCCGCGCAGTTCGCCGCCGACGTCGCCGACGAGCAGATCGACGCCTTCTCCCGCGCCTTCCTCGCCAGCTCGCTCGCCTGCGCCCGCTGCCACGACCACAAGGCCGATCCCGTGACGATGGCCGACTACTACGCCCTCGCCGGGATCTTCAAGAGCACCGACACCCGCTACGGCACTTGGGTCGATACGGAGAACAACCGCGGCGGACGCCTCATCCGCCTGCCCGACCTCCCCGGCCAGCTCATCCCGAACCGCTCCCTGTCCAAGGAGCAGGTCGGGAAGCTCCACGCCAAGCTCGCCCAGCTCGAAGCCGACGAGAAAACCGGACGCGAACGGGCCGAGCAGGCCAGAAAGGAGGGACGCGACGCGCAGCTCGACTTCAACGAGCTTCTCCGCGAGGCTCTCCGCATCCTCTGGACGCGCGGCCCCATCCTCGGCCAGCTCGAAACCGTCGCCGACGACGGGACCGCCCTGCCCCTCTGCATGGGCGTGCTCGACGCGGAGAAGAAGATCGACTCGCCCCGCTACGAACGCGGCGAGCTCGCCCATCCCGCCGAGACCGTACCGAGGGCCGTGCCCGCGATCTTCGGACTCGCGAGCGAGGGACCGGTGCCGAGTGAGGCCAGCGGCCGGCTCGAACTCGCCAGATGGGTCGTCGATCCCGAGAATCCCCTGACCGCGCGGGTCATGGTCAACCGCGTCTGGACCCATCTCTTCGGCGCGGGACTCGTCGAGACCGTGGACGACTTCGGCCGCACCGGGGCTGCCCCCAGCCATCCCGAGCTGCTCGATTACCTCGCCCTGCGTTTTCAGGAGAGCGGCTGGTCGGTGAAATCCCTCGTCCGCGAAATCGTCAGCTCGCGCACCTACCGGCAGGCCTCGACTTGGCGCGAGGAGGCCTTCGGGAAAGACCCCGACAACCGCCTCCTCTGGCGCATGGCCAAGCGCCGCCTCGACGCCGAGGCCATCCGCGACGGCATGCTCGCCGTCTCGGGCGAGCTGGACCTCTCGCCCCGTCCCGGTTCCCTCGTCGCCGAGCTCGACAACCAGTCCGCCACGATGATCGCCTTCAACAAGAAAGTTCCCGAGGACCTCGACGGCACGACCCATCGCTCCATCTACCTGCCTGCGATGCGCGACCAGTTGCCCGACGTGCTGCGGCACTTCGACTTCGCCGAGCCCAGCCTCGTGATCGGGAAGCGCGACAGCACCAACGTGCCGCCCCAAGCCCTCTTCCTGATGAACAGCGACTTCGTCCGCGCCCGCGCCGCCGCCCTCGCCAAGCGGATTTCGCAGGAGGCCGAAAGCCAAGAAGCGCGCATCGAGCTCGCCTACCAACGCTGCTTCAACCGCCCGCCCGACGAGGAGGAACGCAGCCTGATCGCGGAGTTTCTCGAAGCCCCGGCGCCCGAAGGGGCCGATGTCGCGAAGGAGGCGGAGAAACGGCTGATGGATTTCTGCCAGACCCTGCTCGCGAGCGCGGAGTTTCGGATGATGGATTAGGAATTGCCTAAAAAACCCAACGATGTGCTACTTCTTGACGCTATCAGTCAAAGGGAAATCGACACCTCCGGTGCCGGGTCGATTCCGACGGCATATCCACTTTCGTGAGCAGAAGAACCCATCCATCGAACGTCTCAATCCCGATGATTCAAGGTCATTCATTGTCATCAGTGGCGGATGTTCCTGCCCTCTATTCAGACGTCTGGAGGAGACAAGGGACGATGAAAGCAGGGACATTGAAAAATATCGAAAGAAGGGATGGTCCGAAGCGAAGATTCAGAGAGTCCTTGCTCATCGGAAAGAACCGAAGAACCCATTTTCAGGGATCAGAGAAGACGCCGTCGAACTCATCGACGAACTCGTGTCCCAATTTGAAAAGGTTCGGGTCTCTCTCCATTTCTACCATGGCGATCTCGAGTCCGAAGAATTCTCCCTTGCCGACGGAGGGATCCTTTCAAATGAAGACTTTCGGCGCCGGGCATCACAATTCGAAAGCGAAACAACCTTCGTCGTCTCTTACGCCGCAAGTAGCCGTGTGTATTCAGTGCCAATCGCGTCTTAAAACATACCCCGTGACCCATGACTCCTGACCCATTCCTCCCCACCCGCCGCGACCTCCTTCGCCAATCCACCCTTGGCCTCGGCTGGCTCGCTTTTTCGGCCCTCGCCTCGAAAAACTCCTTCGCCTCGGCCAGCGCTAGCGGCCTGACGCCGCGCGAGACCCATTTCCCGGCGCGGGCGAAGCACGTCATCTTCCTGACGATGCGCGGCGGTCCCTCGCACGTCGATCTCCTCGACTACAAGCCCGAGCTGGAGAAACACTCCGGCAAGACCTCCACGACGGGGCGCGACTCGGCGGGCGCGAAGCTGCTCGGCCCGGTCCATCCCTTCGCCCGCTACGGGCGCTCGGGCCTGCGGATGACGAGCCTGCTCCCGCGCATCGGCGAGCACGCCGACGACCTCTGCGTCATCAACTCGATGCACACCGACGTGCCGAACCACTCGCCCGCCTTCGTGCAGATGCACACGGGCAGCTTCCAGTTCGTGCGGCCCTCCCTCGGCGCGTGGACGGTCTATGGCCTCGGCAGCGAGAACGAGAACCTGCCCGGCTTCGTCACCCTGAACCCGCCCGCCGGAGACGGCGGAGCGCAGAACTACGGCAGCGCCTTCCTCCCCAGCATCTGCCAAGGCACGCGCCTCGGCGGCGGGCAGCTCCCCGGCCTCTACGCCGCCTTCATGAAACGGCAGGAGGCTCCCGGCCCGCCCATGAGGAACATCGCCAACCCCGAGCGCACCCCGGCGGAGCAGCGCCGCCAGCTCGACCTGCTGCGCGGGCTCAACGAGCGCCGCCTCGCCCGCGAGCCGCACCAGCCCGAGGTCGAGGGCATGATCGAGTCCTTCGAGCTTGCCTTCCGCATGCAGAGCGAGGTGCCCGGCGTGCTCGACGTGGCGGAGGAGTCGCCCGAGACGCTCGATCTCTACGGGATCGGGAAAGGCGAGGATCTCTTCGCCCGCCAATGTCTCCTTGCCCGCCGTCTCGTCGAATCCGGCGTGCGCTTCGTCGAGATCGCCTCGCCGGGGGACTGGGACCACCACGCCCTCATCACGCGCACCCTGCCGGAACGCTGCGCCTCCGTGGACCAAGCCGTGGGCGGCCTGCTCACCGATCTGAAGCGGCGCGGCCTGCTTCAGGACACCCTCGTGGTCTGGGGCGGGGAGTTCGGACGTACCCCCTACGCGCCCGGCCTCGACGGTCGCGACCATAACCACAAGGGCTTCTCCCTCTGGATGGCCGGCGGCGGGGTGAAGGGCGGCATCAACTACGGCGCCACCGACGAGATCGGCTACGAGGCGGTGGAAAACCCCATGCACATCCGCGACTGGCACGCCACGATCCTGCATCTGCTGGGCTTGGACCACAAGCGGCTCACCTTCAACTACGGCGGGCGGAATTTCCGGCTTACGGAGACGGGTGGGGAGGTGGCGAAGGCGATACTGGCGTAACTCCTGACAGGACCGCTGATTGGCGCTGATCTTCGCTGATTTCTTTGCTGTGCGGGGAGATTAGCCGAAGTTATCATGAAGGAATGAAAGACGAAAAATTCACCGAATTCACCGAACGATGCCTTGCTCTTGGGCGGGATGGTGGTTGGGGGAAGCAAATTAAGGAGAAGGAGAACGTGGCTTGGGAAATCTACGAGGGATTTCCTCCTACTGGTGGACTCGTTCTCGGGCATCTGATTCTCGAACAAGGAACATCGTATCTAAAGCGAGAAATCGGAACAAAGGATTTTGCAAAGGAACTTGTATCTGAATCATTCCCAGCGACACAGCGCTTGGAGGAGAAGGATGGTTGGGACTATTATTATTTGGGATTGTCCCACGCCTACGGACGTGGGACACCGCGAGACTACTCATTGGCTGCAGATGCCTTCACGAAGTCAGTTGAGGCGGGTAACTATTACGCTGAATTTGAGGCGATTTGGGCTCGCTATCTCGCAGGCGGATCACGATTGGAGGCAATTCTTGACCTGACCTCTTTGCGTGGGAAGCTCGCTGATTTCGCGGCCTATTCAGCCCGCGCCCTGACTCTATTGGAGCTAGGGCCACCGAAAGAGCTTGCTTCGGAAGCTCATATTGCTCGACTCCTGTTGATGCGAAGAGCACTCCACGATTTCATCTATCACGATCATGGAGCGAGGCAAATCAACATCGCCATCGAGAAGGAGCTGAGAGAGGGCGTCGGGGAACTCAAGGCATTGAAGACTCCCCGCGGCAATCTTGCGCTATATCTAACCGCTTGGGCTTCACGCACGAATCCCACTGATAAAGATCCGCTCGATTGGTTTCGAGACGCTGTTGATCCCGAAATTCCTGAGCTTCTATTCCTGTGTCAGAAGCAGCAACTCAATGTGGAGGAGTTGCGAATCATCGTCCAATGTGCGCAGTCTAATGGGTGGTCAGATTCCGAGCTTGCTTCATTAGCCGCGAGAGAACTCGACCTCGTCGATTACTAAATGCAATCAAGCAACCAGATAACAAGCGGTTAAATCCTTTCGACGGCAGTCATCGCAGGGCCCCGAAAAAGACCAGAAAATCAGCGAAGATCAGCGCCAATCAGCGCCAATCAGCGGTCGCCAAATTCCATCTATCCAGATGCAACTCTCTTTCCTCCTCCACCTGACCCTCTTCGGTCTCGCCACCACGCTGTCGGCCCTTGAACCCTGCCGCATCCGCGTGGTCGATGCGGAGAACGGCTGGCCCGTCCCGCTGGTGGAGCTGACGACGACACATAATGTCTCCTTCTTCACCGACAACGCCGGGGTCGTCGCTTTCGACCTGCCCGAGCTGATGGGCGTCGAGACTTGGCTCCACGTCGCCGCCGACGGCTACGAAATGAAGGCCGACGGCTTCGGCTACCGCGGCTTCCGCTTCACCCCCGAACCCGGCGGATCGTACGAGGTGAAGGTCACCCGCACCATCATCGCGAAGCGGCTCGGACGTCTCACCGGCGGCGGGATTTTCGGCGAAAGCCAGAAGCTCGGCGACCATTCCGACTGGCAGGAGAGCGGCATCCTCGGCTCCGACAGCGTGCAGAACGCCGTGCATCGCGGCAAGATGTTCTGGGCTTGGGGCGACACGAACGTGCCGCGCTACCCGCTCGGCCTCTTCCACATGGCGAGCGCGACGACGGCGGTGCGGCCGCTGGACTCCGTCGAACCGCCCCTGAAGCTGGCCCTCGACTACTTCCGAGACGACGAAGGCCGCGTCCGCAACGTCGCCAATTTGGCCCCTGACGATCCCGGTCCGACTTGGGTGAGCGGCTACGTCAGCCTGCCCGACGCGGAGGGCCGCGAGCGGCTCGTCGGCTGCTACACGAAGATCGAGCCGCCCATGACCTCCTACCGCGTCGGTCTCTGCGTGTGGAACGACGAGACCTCGAATTTCGAATCGGTCGAGGTGCTTTGGGACAAGAAGGACGGAGGCTCCGAACCGAGGCTGCAGCCGATGGGCCATCCCTCCTTCTGGACGGACGAAAGCGGGAAGCGCTGGCTCCTCTTCGGCGACCCGCTCCCGACGATCCGCATGCCCGCGACCTTCGAGGGCTGGCGCGACCGCTCACAATGGGAGGCGCTGAAGCCGCAGAAGACCTTCGAGAGCGCCGAAGGTCGCAAGGTGACTCCGCATCGCGGCTCCATCGCGTGGAACGCCTACCGGAAACGCTGGGTCACGGTCTTCGGCGAGATCAAGGGCGATCCGTCGATGCTGGGCGAGCTCTGGTATGCCGAGGCCGGTTCGCCATTTGGACCTTGGGGCAAGGCAGTGAAGGTGCTGAGCCATCGCAAGCTCAGCTTCTACAACCCGAGGCTGCATCCCGAGTTCGCGCCGGAGGATTCGCCCATCCTGCTTTTCGAGGGCACCTACACGCACAGCTTCTCCGGCGAAGCCAAGCAGACGCCGAGGCACGACTACAACCAGATCCTCTACCGTCTCGACCTCGACGATCCGGCGTTGGCGGGAGCGCGGACACTCCTGTCCGCCCCTTGAATCCACGCGGCTTCGCCGCCATTGAATTTCGATGCGAGCAGGAGTGCTCGCGCCCCCCCCCTTGGCTTCAATCCAGCGTCTCCCGGAACGCCTCGAATTCCGCCTCGTCCATCTCGACGAGGTGACCGGCTTCGGGAAAACGGCCTTCCTTCACGTCGGCGACGTATTCGCGGAAGGCGGCGAGGCGCTCCTCCTGGAGGCGACGGTATTCGGCGAGGAAGTTCCGGTAGGCCTTGGCGTGGCGGGGAAGACGGTCGTCGTATTCGCCGAGGATGTCGTCGGAGAAGAGGAACTGCGTGTCGCAGCCCGTGCCGGAGCCGAGGGACATGAGGAGGAGGCAGGTGTTCGCCGAGAGGAAGCTGGCGAGACGGTGGGGCACTACTTCGAGTTCGGCGGCGTAGGCACCGGCGCTCTCCAGTTCCTTCATCTTTCCGTAGAGGACGCGGGCCTCGGCAGCGGTCTTGCCGATGGCGCGATAGCCGGTCCAGGTGACGTGGCGGGGGACGAGGCCGAGATGCCCGACCACGGGGATGCCCTCCCGCGCCATTCCCTCGACGATCCAGGGGCTGGCCGAGCAATAGACCGAACTGGCCCCCAGCTCGAGGGCACGGAAGCCGACGCGGATCGCCTCCTCGCGGGAGGCGAGGCCGTGCGGGGTCGAGCCGGAGAGGAAGCTGCCCGGAGCCGCCGCGACGAGGAGGGGCAGGCGAGCCTGCGCCTTGGGCGAGTCGAAGGGGCAGCTCATCAGATCCACCCCCGCCGCCTCGGCCGCGGCGGCCTCCTCCGGCGATTTCACGTGGATGTGAGTGAGGACGCGCTTGCCCTTGAGCTGGCGCAGTTCGTGAACGGTGTATTTCTTGCGGGGGCGGAGCATGGGAGGGAAGAAGTAAAAGGGGAAAGGTGAAAAGTAAAAGGTAAAGAGCGAAGCGGGATGGCGTCTCGGGAAGGACGGGAACGGGGGCAGGGGAGGCGCTTTTTCATTCGACGCCGCCCGCCGCCCTGTCTATTCTGCGGGAAATCGCCACGACCATGAAACGCCACCTCTTCTTTCTCCTGCTGCTGCTTGCCACCGTTGCGCCCGGTCTGACGGGGTGCGGGACCTTCTCCTCCGATCCCGCGCCGGGAGGGATCTCCGCCGCCGAGACGGGGATGAACGCCCAGTCGGTCCAGGATTGGCAGGATCGCACGATCCGCCGCTTGGCCTATTGAGCTGGGAGGGGGACTTTTCAAGTCCCCGCTGCCGGATCGGTGCCGGTCGGCTCTGGCCTCAAGCTTCCGTCTACGGGACTTGAAAAGTCCCGCTCCGGTCGTAGGGCCGTCCGATTGGCCGAGCGGGCCGCACGGCCCCACCCGATTCCCCATGAGAGGGCCTTGAACCTGCGAAGAATGTCTATAATTTCTAGACATTTCGGATTCCTTAAGCGAAGCTCCCGAAGTCTTCGCCATGTCGCCGCAGCTCCTGTTTGACGTCTTTCTTCCGGCCGTGGCCTTTGCCATCGGGGCCTGCATCGGTTCGTTCCTCAACGTCGTCATCTACCGCGTGCCTAACGGGCTGAGCGTGAACGAGCCGAGGCGTTCCTTCTGTCCGAGCTGCAAGAAGCAGATTCCCGTCTGGCTGAACATTCCGCTCGTGACTTGGCTGATGCTGCGGGGGAAGTGCAGGTGGTGCCGTTCGCCCATCGCCTTCCGCTATTTTCTCGTCGAACTGCTTACCGCGATCTGCTTCCTCGCCCTTTTCCAGCATGGAATCGGGCGCTACGGCCTCGGCGGCGTGGTGGCGCTATGGGTGGTGGCCGCACTCCTGATTGCGGCCACCTTCATCGATTTCGACCATTTCATCATTCCCGACTCGATCACCCTCGGCGGCACGGTGGCGGGCCTGGTCGCGAGCGTCGCGGTTCCGGCGCTCCATGGCGAGACCGTCTGGTGGAAGGGCGGCCTGACGGGTGGCCTCGGAGCGGCGGTGGGATTCGGTCTTCTCTGGCTGGTCGTCCTGATGGGCAAGATGATGTTCGGAAAGATCCACCACCGTTTCGACGAGCCGACGGCGTTCGAGATTTCGCAGCCGGGCGGGGAGGAGGCGCCCATCCTCATCCGTCTCGGCGAGCACACCTACGAGTGGGGCGACGTCTTCTTCCGCAAGTGGGACCGGCTCGAGATGGAGGTCCAGGAACTGTCCTTCGACGACGTGAAGAAGGAATTCCGGACCTTCCGCGTTCTTGGCGACGCTCTCGAACTCGACGGGGAGCGAATCGAGCTGGAAACGGTGAAGAAGGTCAGCGGCATGATCACCTCGGCCGTGGTGCCGCGCGAGGCGATGGGCTTCGGCGATGTGAAGTTCATGGCCATGATCGGCGCCTTCCTCGGTTGGCAGGCGACGGTGTTCACGATCTTCGTCGCCTCGATCGTCGGCGCGGTGGTCGGCCTGCTGCAGAAGGGCGTCTTCCGCGAGCAGTGGTCCCGCCCGCTGCCCTTCGGTCCCTACCTGGCGCTCGGGGCGTTTCTCTGGATCTTCACGGGGCCCGCGCTGTGGCTCTGGTACTTCGGCCTGCTCCGCGGAGCGATGGGGCGGGGGTGAAGTCAACGCCATTTTCGGCGGATTCTCGGCAAGACGCGGCGTTCCGGCGGCCTTGTTGCGTCGGCCCTTCGCATAAAACCACCTGCGGCCTGTCCGATCCGGCTTATCCTTTCCCGATGAAATTTCCGACCTCCGGCTTTCTTTTCGCCGCCGCGTTCGCCTGTCCTCTGGCGGCGGACGATTGGCCGCATTTCCTTGGTCCGAAGTTCGATCTGCACAGCGCCGAGACGGGATTGCATCTGAACTTTCCCGAGTCCGGCCCCAAGCTGCTTTGGGAGGCCGAGCGGGGCAGGGGACATGCCGGTCCCGTGGTTTCGGGAGGAAAGGTCGTCTTCATCCACCAGATCGAGAACAACGAGCAGATCCGCTGCCTCGATGCCGCGACCGGAGAGCAGATCTGGCAGCATTCCTATCCCGTCGAGACGGGGCAGAATTTCGGCATCGTCGACGCGCCGCGCTCCAGTCCAACGATCGATCCCGAGTCGGGCCTCGTCTACACCCTCGGCAACGACGGGGATCTTCTCTGCCTGCGGCTCGCGAGCGGCGAGATCGTCTGGCAGATCTCCCTGCCGAAAGCCTTCGGCCCTTCGCCCGTCTTCTTCGGCTACGGTTCCGCCCCCCTGGTCCATGGCGACAAGCTCATTGTCAACGTCGGGGCCGAGGAGGTCTGCGTCGCCTCCTTCGACAAGCTCGATGGGACGGTGGTTTGGCAGACCGACCATGCTTGGCACGGGAGCTATGCTTCTCCCATCGTCGCGGAATTGAATGGACAGGACCGCGTCCTCGTCTTCGTCGGCGGCATGGTGAAACCGCCTACGGGCGGCTTGCTTTGCGTGGATCCGGAGTCCGGCGAGATCGAGAGCGAGTTCCCCTGGCGCTCGAAGAATTTCACCAGCGTCAATGCCGCGAGTCCCGTCGCCTGCGGGGAAAACCGCATCTTCATCACCGAGGACTACGGACTCGGGGGCGTGATGCTCGAGTACGACGCCGCTTTCCAGCCCCGTGCGCTGTGGACCGCTCCGGAACTGGGATGCCAGTTCCAGACGCCGATCTACCACGAGGGCACGCTCTATGGAGTGGGAGGCAATGGCGGGCTGATGCTCGCCTACGATGCACGCACGGGGCGGCCGTTCTGGAACGAGGCCTTCTACCGGACGACGATTCCCTGGCAGGGGCGTCCGATTCCAGTCAGTCTCGGACGTTCCCATATCACCCACGTCGACGGTGGCTTTCTTTGCCTGACCGAGGACGGGGCGCTGTTGCGGATGGAATTGGGCGTGTCGGGGTTCCAGATCCTGGCGAAGACCCGCCTGCTCTATGCTCCGGAAACCTGGGCGCCTCCGGTGGTCAGCGGAGGGCGGCTCTACGTGAATCGGAACGAGTTCGGCCCACGTCTCCTCTGCTACGATCTCACGGTGCCGGCCGGGGAGGCGGAGGTGCCGTCGGTGCCGACGAACTGAGGGCGCGGCGCGGGACGAAGCGTCGCTGCCGGGGCCGCGAAAGGAGGGCGAAATAATGGTTTCCTTTCGCAGGGGCGGCGGTACTGTGCGCGCTCCCGCCGCCAAGGCGGCAATTGCAACGACGATGAATCCCGATTCCATCAACGGCGTGCTGCTGGTCGACAAAGGGCCCGACATGACTTCCCACGATGTCGTGGCAGTGGCCCGGCGCGCCCTGAACACGAAGAAAATCGGCCACTGCGGCACCCTCGATCCGATGGCCACCGGCCTGCTCATTCTCGTGGTCGGCAAGGCGACGAAGATCCAGGATCTCCTCATGTCGGAGGACAAGGAGTATACCGGCACGCTCGAACTCGGGAAGACGACGAACACGCAGGATGCCGAGGGCGAAGTGGAGCAGGAGCGCGAGGTGCCCCCCTTCTCCGAGGAGGAGATCGCGGCGGCCTTCGCGAAGTTCCAAGGCGATTTCTACCAGACGCCTCCCATGGTTTCGGCGATCAAGAAGGACGGCGTGCCCCTCTACAAGCTCGCCCGGCAGGGCAAGGAGGTGGTGCGAGAGCCCCGTTTCGTCCATGTCTACGGCCACCGTATCGACGGGATCCGCCTGCCCGAGATCGATTTCACGGTGAAATGCAGCAAGGGCTTCTATGTCCGCACCTACGCCTACGACATCGGAGAGGCGCTTGGCTGCGGAGCGCATCTGAAGGCGCTGCGGCGCACCCGCTCCGGCAAGTTCGACCTCGCCCGCTCCGTGACCTTCGACGATCTGAAGCACGGCGATTCCCGGGAGCTGTTCTCGAAAATGCTGAGCCTGCCCGAGGTCTCGCGCCTGCGGGGCGCGTGAGGCGGGCGTCGGGCGGTCCCGGGCCGCGACCATCGATGAACGTCCTCTCCGACATCGCCGATTTGAAGGGGCTCGCCGGTCCGCTCCGGCTCGCCATCGGAGTCTTCGACGGACTCCATCTCGGGCACCGTGCGGTGATCGAGGCGGCGAAGGCGCCGGGCAGCGGAGGCACCGTGGTGGTGGTCACCTTCGATCCCCATCCCGTCGAGGTGCTCGTCCCGGAGAAGGCCCCGCGCCTGCTCACGGACACGGAGCACAAGCTGCGCCTCCTCGCCCGCGAGCTCGGGGTGCGGAATGTCCTGCTGATCCGCTTCGACGAGGCCTTCGCGGAATGGAGCGCCGAGGAGTTCGTCCGCCGTTTCGTCGCCGCCTCGCCGAAAGAGGGAATCGAGCGTATCTGCGTCGGCCACGAATGGCGCTTCGGGAAAGGGCGTTCCGGAGACCTGGCCCTGCTCGAGCGGCTCGGCCACGAGCATGGCTTCGAGATCCGCGGCGTCGGCACGGTCGAAATGGACGGAGAGCGGGTCAGCAGCACCCGAGTGCGCGAGGCCGTCGCGGCGGGCGACCTGGAGACGGCCGCCATGCTCCTGGGGCGGCGCTACAGCGTCCATGGGACGGTCGTGGAGGGACGCCGGCTGGGGCGCACACTCGGTTTTCCCACCGCGAATCTTTCGGTGAAGCGCGAGCAGCTTCCGCCGGCGGGCGTCTACGCGGTGCGGGCGACGGGAACGGCCGATTCGTGGGACGGGGTCGCGAACCTCGGCTTCCGTCCGACCGTGGAGGGAGCGGAAGCCGAGCTACGGCTGGAAGCGCATCTCTTCGGGCTCGACGCCGAGATCT
The DNA here is from genome assembly GCA_037190325.1 of Verrucomicrobiales bacterium. GTDB lineage: Bacteria > Verrucomicrobiota > Verrucomicrobiia > Verrucomicrobiales > DEV007 > Arctic95D-9. Next base: position 122,169 of record JBBCIU010000028.1, read on the forward strand.
ACGGCGAGGAGCTGGAGGTGGAGTTCCTCCGGAAGATCCGGGGCGAGAGGAAATTCGACAGCCTCGAGGCGCTGCGCGCGCAGATCGCGGCGGACGTGGCGGCGGTGCGGGCGGTCCTGTGAGGCTCCCGGGGAGCGCTTGTCGCGGATTTGTTCGAAATCCAGCATTGACGCCGTGCATAAGATTTGAAACGCTTCGTCCTGTTAGGGGGTGGGGCCGCAGGATCGCGGTTTTCGCCTTGTCCCGGAAAGGGGCGCTTGTTTCAACATCGTAAAAGACAACACAACTCATGGCTATCATCGGATCTATCCTCGCAATCGTCGGCGGCATCGGGCTCCTCGTTTTCTGGATCATGACCCTCGTCAAGCAATTCAAGTCGGGGCAGACTCTCTGGGGGGTGCTCACGATCTTCATCGGCATCCTGGCTCCGATCTGGTGCTTCCTGAACGGCCACAAGGATCTCGGCGTCAAATTCATCATCGCCTTCGTGCTCTACCTCATCGGGGCCGGTATCGGCTTCGGCGGCGCGATGTCGACGCTCCAGAACATGCCCCAGTGAGCGGCATCGCGGTCAATCGCTTTTTTGCGAAAGGCACCTCCGCATGGAGGTGCCTTTTTCGTCGTTGCGGAGAGTGGTCGGGGGCGGCTACCTGTGCTAGAATCGGAACCGATCCGGAGACCGTTTTGCCTGATTGCCCATCCAGTTCATCCTTCCTGAGGCACGCTTTGCCGGCGATGGCCCTGCTCGCGCCCTTGCTCTGGACCGGGCCGCTTCACGCCCAGCTCTCGCCCTTCCCCGACACGACGCCGCAGGCGGGCGAGGCGAAAGATCTCCGCGAGACCCTGCCGCCGGACCTCGCCGACCTCGCCATCCGTCCGCGCCGCAGCAGCGCGGACCGGATCGCCCGTCTTTTCAACCGGGATCTCCGCGACATCGAGGAGGCGCAGGCGGACCTCGTCGCGCAACTGGAGACCCTCCCCCGGGTCACCCGCGAAATGCAGCGGGTCACCGGATTCGGCTACCATTCGGGGGAATCGAAGCAGCGGCCCAAGTGGGTGCAGATCGACATGGGCGAGGTCGTCTCGCCCGACGGGATCGTCCTCTTCCCCGTCACCGCCGAGGTCGACGACGAAACGGTCTACGGCTACGGGTTCCCGCGCTCCTTCCGCATCGACATCTCGAACGACGCCGAGTTCCGCAACTACGAGACGATCGTCGAGGGACGGCTGGAGGACGGCGCGGCCATGAAGCGCTGGCCCTACCTCCGTGAGATGAAGGGCTATTCGGGCCGCTACATCCGTGTCACCGCGACGGCGCTATGGCGTTCGGCGACGGGCGAGCAGGAGGTCTTCGCCCTCAGCGAGATCATGGTCCTGAAAGGCGGGTGCAACCTCGCCGTCGGCCGTGCCGTGAGCGCGCTGGACAGCGAGGAGCGCTCCGATCAGTGGTCGACCCGCTTCGTCTGCGACGGAATCACCACTCTGGGAATCCCCCACGGCGAGGAGGAGAGCCCGACTCTCGGGTTCCGCGCCCGTTCCGAAGGTCCCGCGACGACGAGCTGGGTCCAGGTCGATCTCGGGGAATCGATGAAGATCGACCAGGTCGAGATCATTCTCGCCGATGCGCCCGCGACGGTTCCGGATCCGACGGTGCGCTTCCCCTATCCGATGAAGATCGAGGTCTCCGATTCGCCCGATCTGAACCAGGCCGAGCAGATCGGACATTTCAACCCCTCCCAGATCGGCATGATCGGCGCGAATCCGCTCATCGTACCGACGAAGGATTGCTACGGCCGCTATGTCAGGGTCACGGTCGAGGGCAGCAAGACCCCGGCGCGGATCTCCTTCGACCTCGCCGAGCTGATCGTCTACTCGGGCGTGAAGAACGTCGCCCTGGGCCAGCCCGTCACCGCGCTCCATCCGCTCGTGATCCGCGCCTGGTCGCCCGACTATCTCGTCGACGGCTACAGCAGCCGGCGCAAGCTCGTGCCCTACGACGACTGGATCGCCGAACTGGTGAAGCGGAACCGCCTCGTGCGGAGCTGGCTCGGAAAGGAGGAGCGTCGTCTCGAACTGGTCGACCGGACCGTGACGCGGGGCGTCGCCTCGATCGGCAGCGGGGTCACCGGCGTTCTCGCCTTCGTCCTCGTCGCCCTCTCGCGAGGACGGGTGAAGCGGCGCAAGGATCTCGAGGCACTCCGCCAGCGCATCGCGAGCGACCTTCACGACGACATCGGCAGCAACCTCTCCTCCATCGCCCTGCTCGCGGAACTCGGCAAGACCGAGGTCGACGAGCCGGAGCTTGTCCTGGAGGAGCTTGCCGACATCAAGGCGACCGCCGACAAGACGATCGAGTCGATGCGGGACATCGTCTGGCTGATCCGTCCCGGCGAGGAGACCTGGCAGCAGATGCTGACCCGTTTCCGCGAGACCGCGTCGAAGCTGCTGAGGGCGCACGAATACACCTTCGTCGTCCATGGCGAGGCGCACGACGACCGGCTCCCGCTCGAGTTCAAGCGCGATCTTTTCCTCATCTACAAGGAAGTGCTCAACAACATCGTCCGCCACGCCGGGGCGACGAAGGTCGAGATCGAGATCGACTGCAAGCGGACCCGCCTGCAGATGCGGATCGCCGACAACGGCAAGGGTTTCAACAATCTCGACCAGGAGTTCCGCGAGGGGAACGGATTGCGGAATCTGCGGATGCGGGCCCAGGCCATCGGCGGCAGTCTCAAGGTCCGCAGCGCCATCAACGAGGGGACGGCCGTTCAACTGACGGTGCCGATGCCTTGATTGAGCCAGAATTTTCGGATGCAAAGCGACGCATCCCGGCCAAGTTAAAACCCGAATCAAGAATCTATGAGCGAGGAACGGCAGAGCGAGGAAGGCGGCAGCAAGGCCCCGACGAAAGTTTGGATGGTGGAGGACAACGAGACGCTTCGCCGCACCGTGGCCCGCGTTCTCGACCGCCAGAAGGACATGCAGTGCGTCCACCAGTACGAGCGCTGCGAGGATGCGATCGAGGCTCTCGTCGCCGGCGAGCGACCCGACGTGATGCTTTTCGACATCGGCCTCCCCGGAATGAGCGGCATCGAGGGCATCCGCCGCATCAAGACGGCCCTTCCCGAGATCGAGATTCTCGTCTTCTCCGTGTTCGACGACAACGAGAAGGTCTTCAACGCGATCTGCGCGGGAGCCTCGGGCTATCTGCTGAAGACGTCGAGCATGGGTGAGATCCCCGACGCCATCCGCGAGATCCTCGGCGGCGGGGCGCCGATCAACGCCCTCATCGCCCGCCGCGTCCTCGACATGTTCAGCGATCTCGCTCCCCAGAGCCGCGACTACGGCCTGACCGAGCGGGAGAAGGAGGTGCTCGAGCAGATGGTCGAGGGACTGACGAAGAAGGAGATCGCCGACCAGCTCGACCTCAGCTTCCACACGGTCGACAAGCACATCCGCGGCATCTACAGCAAGCTGCACGTCAACACGATGACGGGGGCCGTGGCCAAAGCCCTGAAGGAAGGGCTCCTGCCGAAGACCTGAGGCGCGAGGCCGGCTCCGTCGGCCGGATGCCTTTCCTTCCACAAGACCAGGGCGGGATGCCCGGTCTTTCCTCTCCGCGGCGCCGGGTGAATGGCGTCGTTGCATGGTTCGTCATGTCGTTCAGGACATGGCCCGATCGGGCCGGTTCCGATTCCGACAACCTCAACGAACCTTGCAATGAAACCTATCCAATCCCAAACTCTCCGGATCGCGGCGGCTGCCATGGTCCTGTCGGTCCTGGGCGGGGCCTCGCGCCTCGACGCCCAGGAATCGCTCGTTGCCCTCGGCAATGTCAGCGGCACCGGAACGCTGAATTCCAGCGCGAACACCGTCGGGGCCGTCGTCGCCAGCTCGCGCACCGCTACGGGCGACTTCCTCGTCACGGTCACGGCGGCGGGGGCCTTCGCCGGTGCGACGGCGGCGGACTTCCTCGTGGAGACGGCGATCCGGTCGACTGGCAGCGGGGACATCGTCTCCAACGCCGCCGTCTCTGCCGTCGACGACGACGTGCTCACCGTCCGGGTGCGCACCGCCGATGTCGAGAGCGCCGCGTCCCCCAATCTTGCCGTAGCCGCAAACGCGAATTTCGCCTTCGCGATCCGGCGGGTGAACTCGGCCTCGCTCACTGCCGTCGGGGACTCCCGATTTCTCGTCGCGGCGGGCCACGTGAGCCTGGGCGGTTCGCTGGTCGGCGGCTTCGGCGTCGGAGGCGTCGTGCCGACGACCCTGCGGGCCGACGCGGGCGATTACTTTCTCACGCTCACGAAAGCGGGGGCTTTCCAGGGCGACGGCCTCTTCGACTATGTCGTTCTGCTTTCCGCCGTGGGAAGCGCCAACGCCGACGAAGCGGTCCGGGGCGGGGTCTCGTCGGTGAGCAGCGACGACTCCGTCACGATCAACATCCACACCGACGACGTTCAGACCTCGGGCGGCGACTCGGGTTCGCCGGTGAGCACCGCCTTCGTCTTCGCCGTCTACCGCCTCGAGGCGGGCGGAGCGACGGGGGCTCCGACCTCGCGTCTGAACGCGGCTCTCGCCTCGATCTCCACAGGGGGCGACAAGGTCTTCGCGCAATCGGTCTTCCCCGGAGCGGTGGCCTTGTCCAGCCGCCCTGCGACGGGGCACTACGAGGTGGATTTCATCGCGGCGAACGCGTTCGGTTCGGTTTCTCCGAACCGCTTCGTCCCCCTCGTCGGACTGAACAGCGCCACGTTGCGGGACGAACTCATCAAAGCGAACGTCAGCATCCCCGATGCGAACACCCTGCGAGTTTCGGTTTTCATCGACGACGTGCAGGAAGGGGCGGCCAGCCAGGGAGTGGCGACGAATGCGGCCTTCTTCCTCTCCCTGGTCGACACCGCACCGGTGATGGGCCACGATCTCACCATCTCGCCGAAGAAAGCCCCGTCAGCCTTCCGCGGAGCGGGAATCCTCAACTCCACCGGCGTGGGCCAGACCATCCGCCTGCCGCTGGTGCGGACCAAGGTCCGCAAGGTCTTCTTCGCTTCGAAGAACATCGGCAGGTCGGTCGACGACCTCCGCGTCAAAGGGCAGGCGATCGGCGGGCCGCTTGACTCCCGTTTCTTCCTGACGACGGCGGGACGGCGCAACGTCACGTCGCAAGTGAAGATCGGCGCGGTCGCGAGCCAAGGCGTCCGTCCTGGAGAAACCGCTGCCTTCGAAGGCCGGATCCGCTACAAGAAGGCGGCGCGCACGCCGAAGATCGAGCCGAGGCTGAGGGCGATTTCCGCCTCCAAGCCAGCCTTCGTCGACGTCGCGCGCCTCCGCGTCGAGCCGCTCTGAGGGCCTCTCGAGCCGACGTGCCCGGGAGCTCCCGGGCACGCAAGCCGGGGCCGTTCACCGCTTCCCCTCGGGCCAGGTCTTCAAGCCGCGTCCGCGGTAGACCGTGAAGGAGCGGCTCCGGTCGTGTCCGAAGGCGACGGTGAACTCGCCGACGGGAACGGTCTCCTCGAAGGCACGCGCGAAGCGGGGCGGCAGCTTGCCTTCGGGCACGAGCACCAGGCCATCGCGCCCGGCGAGGCCGTCCTCGAGTGGGTCGTTCCACATCTCGTATTGCGAGACGATGCGCCCCGAGGCTTCCCAGCGGTAGACCCGGGGACGGTCGGGCAGGGCGAAGGCGAGATGGCTCGCCAGGTCGCGGTGGCCGAGGGCGACGAGGAAGCAGGATTCGGCATCGGTTTGGCGGCGGATGTTTTCGAATGCCGCCGCGACCCGGTCGTGGCCGAGGAGGCGGCGGTCCGGATCGGCGGTGTGTCCGGCCTTGCCGAAGGCCGCGAAGAGCGGCGGCGCGGCGTAGAAGTAGCCTGCGAGCAGAATGCCGAGCGCAAGGGTGAGGGGGAAAAGCCGTCGCCACGGGACGGGCGGGAAGCTCGACGGGACGCTTCCCGAGTACCAGCCGGCGGCGAGGACGATGCCGGAGAGGTAGTAGACCGCCGCCCAGTTCGGCTGGAGGCCTTGGCGCAGGGCGAGGAGGAGCATCGTGGCAAGGGGCAGCGCTCCGAAGAAGAGGAGGTAGCGATGTGGACGGGACGCTTTCCCGAGCAGGGGCAGCCCGACGAGGCAGAGCGAAAAGACCACGAAGGCCGTTCCCGGCGAGAGCACGCCCAGCTGCGTGCCGAGGAAGGAGAGGAAGTCTTCGAGCCGTTCCAGGAGGACGTTGCCGCCTCCGTTCTTCGATTCGAAGTGGTGGCCGGTGTGGCGAAAGGTGATCCAGTCGTGCCGGGCGTTCCAGAGGAGAGGAGGGACCAGCGAGAGGTAGGAGCCGACGAGGACGAACCAGAGCGACGCCCGCCGGAGGAGCGGACGGGTCTCGCTGGCGGCGGCAAGGAAGAGAACGGCGATCACGGGGAAGACCATCATCATCTGCTTGAAGAGATGGCCAACGGAGAGGGTGAGGAAGAGGAGGACGAGCGCTCCGCGTCCGCCCGTCCCTGCCACGAAACGCCAGAATGCCCAGAGCGCCGCCGACCAGCAGATCACGAGCGGAGCGTCGATCGTGAGGAAGAAGGAGAGGACCGCGTTCGCCGGAGCGGCGGCTCCGAGGAGAACGGCGTACCAGCCGGTCCTTGGATCGAACAGATCCGATCCGAGACGGAAGAGAAGAAGCAGGGAACCGGTGCCCAGGACCGCCGCCGTGGCGCGCACCGCGAAGATCCCGCCGCCGCAGACGCGGTCGACGAAGGCGTAGAGCCAGGCGATGCCGGGAGGCTTCGAATAGTAGCCATAGTCGAGCTGCCGGCTCCAATCCCAGTAGTAGGCTTCGTCTCCGGCAGGATTGACGGCGAACAAGGCCGCGTAGCCGAGGCGGAAAATCAGGAGGCCGCCTACGAGGAGGAGGGTGCGGCGAAGGTAGGAAGGGCTGGCATCCGCAGTGAGCATGGCGTCCGGGGAGGGCTATGGTGCCCCGGATCGCGGCGAATGCGAACGCTTTTGCCGCGGCGGTGGACCCGCCGCCGAGCTCAGCGGATGCGGTTGATGATTTTGTCGGCCGCGGAGGAGGAGCGGGCGTCGACATCGTTCCACGACGAATAGGTCTTCACTCCGTTCACGACCTGAGGCGCCTGACGGGGGCCGGAGGGAGAGGCGGAGGAGGTGGTGAAGGTGCTTTCGGATTCGCCCACGATTTCGCCGTTCTGGATGATCGTTTCGGCGCCGCTCAAGTCGATTTCCTTTCGTGGCGGGCGGATTTTGGCGATGGGGGCGAGGAGGCCGCTTTCGCGGTTGGCCTTCTCCGGCTTGTTTTCGACCGGCTTCGATTCGTCGCGGCGGATTTCGAAAGTGGCGACCTCCGGCGATGCGGGTTTCTGGGATGGGGCGGCAGCGGGTTTGGGCGTCGGCTTTGCCACCACCGGAACCGGGGCGGGAGCGCTGGCCTCTTCCGCCACGGGAACGGCGGCGAGGGGTTCGGCGGCGACGGGCGCTTCCGCTTTTTTCCGGTTGAGGAAGGGGATCCAAGAGCCTTTTCCCTTCTCCTCCTTGGTTTCGGCGAAGGAAGGCGTTTCGTTCGACGGGGTCGGATCGGGGACGGGAGAGGGTTTGGCGGGGGCGAGCGGCACGGCGCTGGGTGGCGTAGGAGCGGCGACCGGAACCGGGGGGACGACCGGATTGGCCTCCGGACTGTCCTCGCCGCGTTTTCCGAAGCCGAAGAAGCCTCCGCGTTTTTTCTCGCCGGAATTGACCGCTTCCGCAGGGATCGGCGCCGCGGGAGCGGAAAGGGGCTGCGTGGAAGCGGATTCCTCCTGCTTTTTCGGCGTCAGGGAGGTCGGGAGGGGCTTCTCGACCCGTCGCCCGTTTTCGATGACGTAGGAGACGGGCTCGATCTTCTGAGGGCTCTGGCCACGGAAGATGTCGTTCGAGGCGCGGGGAGACTGGGTTGGGGAAGCTCCGCCCGAAGAGGTGGGAGCGGAGGAAGGCCTGGCGTCGGGAAAAAGCCCGGCCGAGATCTGCTCGCGGGAGGGCGAGCGGAAATTGAAAAGGCCGCCGCTGCGTTTCGAGGGTGGGTCTGCGGCGAGAACGGGCAGGCTGCTGGCGAGCGCGAGGGTGAAGAGAGAGATTCTCATCTTGATGGACTATAGGGGCAAGCCCCGGGGGTTTCAAGGAAGGGCTCCTCCCTCCAACTAACCTAACGAACGGGGAGCCGGATCAATGGCCCTTTTTTGCGCGACCTTTCCTCAGCGAGGCGAGGTAGGCGACGAGATCCCTGATTTCGGATTTCTGCAGCAGGTGTCCCATGGGTGGCATCGCGGAGACGGGAGGCTGGCGGCTCGCGACCTCGGCCATGGGGATGCGGCGTTCGATCTGGCGATCGGGCGAGGCGAGATCGGGAAGGCGGAGCACGATCTCCTTTGCATCCTCCTTCATCAGGATGCCGCCGAGGCTTTCGCCGTTGGTCAAGGCGACGAGAGTGATGCCGTAGCCCGGGGCGACGACGGCGCTGGGGGCGACGAGCGCTTGCAGCAGGTAGTCGCTGTTGTGGACCGCTCCGATTCCGCTCAGGTCGGGGCCGGCGATGCCGCCGTCGCCGTCGACCTTGTGGCATTTGGAGCATTGCCCGGCGGCGTGGGTCAGGAAGATTTCTTTCCCGGTCTCCGGATCGCCGCCGTCCCGGGCGATCTGAAACGGAGCGAGGGGATCGTCTGGATCGAGGGCTTTTTGACGGGCCTCGAGGCTCTTCTGAATCGCGGGATCGTCTTTTGTGGAAGCGCTCTCGATCAGATCGAGGAGGCTTCCGGAAGGCTCCTGATCGAGCTGGGCGATGCGTTCGCGGAGGAAGGCGGTCGCCTCGGGGGCAGTCGCTTCGCCCAGGAGGCGGTAGCCGGCCTGCCGAACCCGCAGCGTGTCCGACTTCGCCATCTCGATGGCGGCGGCAGTGCCTTGGGCGGCGTCGAGGCGGGTCAGCAGGGAGACGGCGGCGGCGCGGACGGGGGCCTGGTCGAGTCTCAGCAGTTCGTCCCAGAGCGGAGTCAGAGCGGCGGGTTCTTGGCGGAAAAGTCCCTCGAGCGAACTGATGCGGGAATCGATGTCGGCCGAGCTGTCGAGCGCCTGCTCCTTGAGCAGGGCCGCAGGGGCCGAAGCTCCGTAGGCGAGGGCGAGCCGGGTCGCGTGTCCGACGAGAGCGTCTTCGGCCGAGGCGAAGACGTCGGGCAGCCCCGCCCTGACCACTTCGGCGATATCGGCGCGGGTGGTGGCGGCGAGGGGGAGGTAGTGCCCGGTGACGGCGTCCACCGGTTTCGGCTCGCGCCATTCGAGCAGGGCGAGCAGGGCCTGCTCCCGCAACTTCGCGGGCAGCTTCGGCTGGGCGGCGTAGGCAAGGAGGTCCGCGGCATTCTCGGCTCCGCCGAGGCGGAAGTTCGCGTTGATGAGCCGGTTCTGGAGGATTTCGTCGCGGTGGCCCGAGGGCAGCCGCACGCCTTCGGCGGCGCTGGCATAGGGCCGGATCTCGCGGGCGAGGTCGGCTTGCGCGGTGGGCAGGTCGAGATCGTGGAGGGCGCGGATGGCCTCGTCGCGGATGGCCTCGTCGGGATCGGACAGGAAATACTTCACGCGGGGGTCCTCGAGCTTGCGCAGGGTCAGAAGCATCCCGAGCCGCACCGCGGCGGATTCGTTCTTCGCCTGTTTGAGGATCTTCTCGCGGTCGTTCAAGTACCAGAGACCTTGGACACAGGCGTGCCGGAGGAAGACGTCGCGGTTGTCGTTCGCCGCGAGGAGGTCGAGCAGCTTCGGCAAGGCCGCGACGATTCCGCATTTCCCGACGCCGGTCGCGGCGAAGGCCTTCACCCGGTCCGAGGCGTCGTCGAGCAGGGGGACGAGAGCCTCGCCCGCCGCTGTGGCGCGCGAGTCGGCGAGCACCTTGGCGGCCTGGGCCCGCACTTCCGCATCGGCGTCGGCCAGGGTGGCGATCACGGGTTGCAGAAGCGCTTCGTCGGAGCGCGCCAACTGCCCCAGACCCCAGAGACCGTGGAAGCGCTTGAAGCGATTCTCCGTCTGCGCAGCGGCGGCGGCGAAGATCGCGTGCTCGCCGCGTCGCGCGAGCTCGAACTGCGCTCCTTGCCGGACGCGCAGATCCTCGTGCGCGAGAAGGCTGTCCAGGCTTTTCACTTCCTGGGTGGAGAAAGGTTTCGTCAACAAGGCGTGGATCGCCTTCAGTTCTTCCGCACGGGTCTTCTGCACTTCGGGCGAGGCGAGGACGTAGACGTTGCCGAGATCCTGCTTGTACCAACCGCTGTTGTTGAAGCAGCTCAGATACATGCGCCCGTCGGGACCGAACTCCACGTCGGTGTTGCCGAGCCCGACCATGAAGACCTCCTTTCGGTCGAGGGCGAAACCGGCGCCGGCTTCCTTCACCGAGAAGGCTTCGAGGTCGCCGTTGGCACCGCCGAAATTGCAGACCCAGAAGTGGTCGGCGTAGCGCTCCGGCATCGCGGTGACGCCGTAGTTGTAGACCAGGCCGCTGGGACCCCAGGAGACCTTGTCGATGGGCGGCAGGGCATGGGCGGGACGGCCTTCGTGGTGCGGCTCCCAGAGGCCCTCGGCGGTCCAGGCGTTCAGGGGGATCTGCTTGTGGCCGGGATGCTCGTAGTCGGGGGTACGGAGTTTCAGGGGATTGCGGAAGTTCATCAGCACCTGATGCCCGTGGTGCCAGCCGGCGTCGCCGCCTTCCACGAGGTAGACGAGGCGGCCGGTGTCCCAGGCGTCGGCGTTGTTGTCGCAGGTGAAGAGGTTGCCGTAGGCGTCGAAGGCAAGCTCCTGCGGATTGCGCAGGCCGGTGTGGAACTCCTCGAGGTTCGAGCCGTCGGGGTCGCAGCGGAAGACGCCGCCGGTGTAGGGGCGGTGGTAGTGGCGGCCCTCCTTCGTGGTGAAGGAATAGCCACGGTCGCCGATCGACCAGTAGAGCTTTCCGTCCGGGCCCCAGGCCAGTCCGTGCATATCGTGCCCGGAGATGCTCATGCGCACGCCGAAGCCGTCCTGCAGGGAGACGCGCTCGTCGGCGGCGCCGTCGCCGTCCGTGTCCTTCAGTTGCCAGAGATGGGGAATGTTCGTGTAGTAGATGGAGCCGTCGTCTCCGGAGATCAGGCCGATGCCGGGACCGTCGAGGACGTCGTTGAAGCCGTCGGCGAAGACCGCGCTCCGGTCGGCCCGCCCGTCGCCGTCGGTGTCCTCGATCCGCACGATGCGGTCGGTGAACTCGGTGTAGAAGGAGAGAGGGCGCGTCGTCTGGTCGCGCTCGTACATGGCGAGACGGTCGGCGTTGCTCTGCACGGCGATGTCGTCGAGCAGGATCTGCGGTTCGTTGCGGATGTCCTGCACGCCGGCGCGCCAGCGATGGATCTCGGCGACATGGAGCCGTCCCTGCGGGTCGAAGCAGATCGCGCTGGGATTCTGCGTCTGGCTGGAGTCGGCGAAGAGCGAGGCCGAGATGCCGTCGGGCAGCTTGAAATTGGCGATGCGCAGCCTGGCTTCCTCGTCGTAGGCCTCCCGGGAGAGGAACTCGACCGGCCCGGCAAGCGTCTTGCCTCCCTTCGGCGCTTCTTCCTGGGCAAGGCCCGTGGGGACTTGGATCGCGAGCGGGACGAGACAGGGGAGGAGGACGCGTTTCATGGGAGGAAAGTCGGGAGGGATCTCATTTTGGCATCCCTCGCCCGATTTTCCACGAAAGTTCGGTCCGGGGACGCGGCGCGGGGGCACGGGCCACGAGGAAAGGGAGGTCGGGGAGCCACCGGCCCTCGACAACTACACCGGGATCGGCGGGGCGCGGAAGGAGCGGTCCCCAGGCCCCTCGGATCGGTCTCGCGTCTGCTCAAGGGCAAACCCGCACAGATCGCCTCCGTGCCGGGGATTCCCCGCATTTTCTGAAAACGCACCTCTGATCCGTCCCAACGCAAGGCTGGACAGCTTCCGCGATTTTCGGCATCATCGCGCGGGAATGCACCAGGCGATGAAGGATCCGAATCCCTCGGCGGAGCGACTCCACCGGAAACCGGCGGTCCTCTTTGTCGTCGGACTCGTCGCCGGCGCCGCCGTGGGGGTGATTTACGGAAGCGGCCGGTTCTCCCGGGAGCGGGAGAGGGTGCCCCGGCCATCTTCCGACGAGAGCGCGGTCACCTACCATGGCTCCGCCGCCTCCTCGAATGGCCCGGCCTCCGGAATGCTGGCTGGGCTCCTCGGCGCCGGAAGCGCCGGAAGCCTCGACCGCACCCGCGCAGTGCTGGCCTTCGTCGACGGAGTGAAATCCGGAGACTTCGCGGTCCAGATCGACGAAGTCTTCGCGCGTCGCCGGGGAAACCAGGGCTACGATCTCATCGCGAACCTCTACCAGAAGTGGGTCGAGAGCGATCCCGCCGCTGCCCTGCGGCATGCCGAGGGGCTCGAGGTCCGGAACCGGAATGCGGCGCTCAACGCCGTTCTCTCCGCCTGGGCCGCGAAGGAACCCTACCAAGTGATCGCCTGGGTCGAGGAGCATGGAAATTCGCAGGAATCCCGATCAGCCCTCCATTCGGCCCTCCGCGCGATCGCGCAGGACGACCCCGAGGCGGCCATCGCCCTGGCCGAGGGCAGCAAGTTCGTCGACCGCAGCAACACCAGCTTTCTCTATGGGATCTGGGCGGAGAAGGATCCCCGGGCCGCCGCGTCACGGGCGCTTTCGATTCCTCATGCGCAGGAGCGGAGAAACGCCCTCTGGTCGCTGGCGTCGCAATGGGCGCTGGCGGATCCACAGGCGGCCTGGGATTGGGGAAACGGGCTGGAGCGGGTTTCCGAACGCGACGCGGTCCTTCGGATGGTCGTCGGCGCGGTCGTGGGCACCGGCGACACGAGCCAGGCGATCGCCTTTCTCGAGGCGATGCCGCACGGCCAGGGCCGGCAGCAGGCGCTGGAGCGGATCGCGACCTCCCTCGCGGGATCCGATCCTGAACAAGCCTACGAGTTCCTCCGCAGGCAGGCCAGCACCAGCGGGGAGGAGCAGGCCTATTCCTCCATCCTCTCGCAGTGGGCACGCTCCGACCCCGCCCGCGCCTTCCAGATCGCCCTGGAGGAACTGGATCCGGGCAACGCCCGCAATTCCGCCATTCAGTCCGTTCTCAACGAGGTCGCCAACCGCGATGTGGCGCTCGCCCTCGACATGCTGGGAAAACTCGACGAGGGGAGCTTGCGGCAGGCTTCCTATTCCGTGCCCCGGACTCTCGCCCGGAACGATCGCGGCGCGGCGCTCGCCTGGGCCGAAACCCTGCCGGGCGGAGACAACAAGCAGAACGCCTTCTCCGGTATTCTCTCGGAATGGGCCGAGGAGGCGCCCCCAGGAGGCCAGTGATTTCGGATTGAAGATTGCGGACGAGAAGCTCCGCCGCCACAGTCTGGGCGGCGTGCTCGGTCAATGGGCCAACCAGGACGCCGTCGAGGCGATGACCTGGGCGGTGCAGAACCTCGGGAAGGAAGACCGGGACGATCTCATTCCCGGTTTCCTTCTGGGGAGGTGGGTGAGCCAGGACGTCCAGGCTGCCGCGGCCTGGGTCGTCGCCCTTCCCGAAGGCAAGCTGCGCGAGCAGAGCGTTTCCTCTCTGGTCTCGGGATGGGCGAACCGGGATCTCGTCGCCGCCGGCGAATGGCTCAAGCGGCTTCCGCCGGGCGAGTCGCGCGACCAGGCGGCCCAGCAATACGCCTCGCGAGTCTTCGACACCGACCCGGAGGCCGCCCTCGCCTGGGCGGAGTCGATCGGAAATGAAGCGAACCGCTTCAGCCGGATGGAGAGCTTCGCCCGCCGCTACCTGCGCGACGCGCCCGAAAAGGCCAGACGCTGGATCGTCGGCAGCGCGCTTCCGCCGGAACGGAAGGCGGAGTTGCTGAAGGAGGCGGATCCGAAGTGAGGATGCCGGCGCCTTCCGTTGCATGCGGCCCTGGCTCCGTCCGTGGAGCCTCCTCTGGCCGCGCCTTCTTTCAAAAGCCCTTCCGCCAGAGGAAGTCGAGCCCGTAGCCCGGATAGTGGGTCTGGACGATGAAAGCGACGAGGAAATAGTCGACGACGAGGTGGACGATCAGCACCCAGAGGAGACCCTCCGACTTCTCGAACATCGCCCCCTGCGTCCAGGCGAAGAGGAAGACGATGAGGACGCCGCAGCCGGTGAAGGCCATGTCGAAGAGGACGGCGGTGTAGAGCACGGCCTGCACGCCGTTGGCGACCCGGAAGGCGAAGAGGCTGCGGAGCAGGGCGAAGGCGGTGTTGACGAAGAAGAGCTCGTCCCAGATGCCGACGAGATTGATGCCGATGAAGAGACGCCGGATTTCGGCCGGGTCGGGCGTGGGGCCGAGGGTCCAGTGGCGGAAGAGCTCGTCGTCGAAGAAGGTGCGGTTGCCCCACTCGTAGCCTTTCAGGACGAGCCAGGCGAGAGGGATGGAGAGGATCGTATAGATCACGTCCGCTTTCCGCCAATGGACCGGCCAGAAGCGGTAGCGGATCGTCCCGGGATCGCCGAAAGACTGGATCAGGGCGGGCAGGAGGATGACAAGGGTGAAGGGAATGCCGACCTGGAGGAAATTCGCGTTGTCCAGGGAGGGGTTGATGTCGCAGGCGGCGAGGATGGCGACGCAACCGAGGAGGATGCCCATGCGCCGCCGCAGCTTCGGTTCGGGGTCGGTGGCGACGAGCCAGGCGCAGAGGAGAAAGACGGGGATCCCTGCGGACCAGAGGGAGGCGGGAATGAGCAGGACCGTCGCCGCGACGAAGGCGGAGAGGAGGACGGCGCGGCGCGGCGTGAGTTCGAGGGAGAGGCTGTCGGTCACGCGGAGAGTTTCGCCGGAGCGGGACGGGGGTCAAGGGTGGGAAGGAAGCCGTGCAAAAGCGCTTTTCGCGCTTGACCGTTTTCGCCCCGTTCCGTTAGGATCGGGGTATCCGGATACCCGTTCGCCCATGGCGGCGGCCGAGGTTCCGCTCAATTTCCCTCCGATGAACAATTCCCTCCCTGTTTTCCGCCGTTCCGGCGGCATGACCCTTGTCGAACTGCTTGTGGTCATGGCCATCATCGCCGTCCTGATCGGCTTGCTCATTCCCGGTCTCAGCAAGGCGAAGGAAGTCGCGGAAGCCGCCAAGAACACTTCGAATCTGAAGCAGATCGCGGGGGCGACGATCACCTGGGCCGCGGATCGCGGGGGGCGTCTGCCTTCCCCGCAGTATCCCGGCGGGATGGAGGTTCCCAGCGGCGTGAGGGAAGAGGACTTCTTCCCGAAACACTACAATCTCGGCGAATCCGGCCTTTGGCTCGATGGGGTGATTTTCGCCGAGCTCTACCTGAAGGAGAACAAGGAGGGAGAGGTGACGAGCTACGATGTGTCGGCGGACGGCGAGCACCTGAAAGGCACGCTCTTCGAAAGCACGATGTCGGTGAAGAAGGATCCGACGGAGAGAAACTGGCATCGCCACAGCTACGCGATGAACGCGAACATCCAGTACGACCGCATCTACGACCAAGTGAATTCCTCCGATCCCTATCTGACGGAGAAGACGCTTTCGAACATCCTCTTCTCCCCCCGGGCGATGATCTACATCGACTGCATCGAGCCGAACGTGATCATGCACGCGGACCGTGCCGCCGTCGTCGACACCATCGAGAAGCGCTGGGGCGGGGGCAAGGCCATCGTCGCCTTCCTGGACGGCCACGTGGAGCGGCTCGCGGAAAGGGAGATTCCCGACGGGGATCCCGAGACCGATCGGGACTCGAGCCGCTTCTGGCGCGGCGTCGATCCGAGGTGAGTTCCGTGCCGGTCTACGAGGCGGCCCGGGCGCGTGCCTCCTTCGCGAGTTCGCGGGCGCGGCTCACGGCGAAGGTGCAGGCCTCGAGACAGAGGAGGGGAATCGAGTCCGTCGTGGGTTCGACCGGGGCGGGAGGCGAGGTGTCGTCGATGGGCCAGACGATGCGCCGGAGGCATCCCGGGCCGCAGAGTTCCGCACGGAGGCGTGCCGCGGCCGCGTCGTCGATCGTTCCCGCGAGGCGGTACATGCCGGTCTGCCGGTCAAGGGTACGCCGCAGGGGCACGGCGTCGATCCTTCCGGCCTCGTAGGCAACCCAAGCCGCGAAGACACCGGGATAGACCGCGTCGAGGCGGGCGAGGAACTCCTGGGGGGACTCGGTTTCCGTCCGCCAGCCGCCTTTCAGGGTGGGGGCGGTCTTGAGGGGGCGGTAGCCGCCGGAGGCGTCGTATTTCGCGAGTTCGCGCAGCTCGCCCACGGAGGAAAGGCATTCGAGATTTCCGGAATCGGCAGCCGTGTCGTCGCCGTGCCTCGCCTCGAAGAGGCCGTCGTGCCGACGCGTCAGGAGGAGCTCTCCGAAGACGAGACGGCTCCCCGGCGGCAGGCGGGCATCGAGGGTGTCGGCGAGGATCATGCTCGATGGTGGGCGTCGAAGTGGGCCACTTGGTCGACGATGACCTCGGCGAGGGAGGGGTCGGTACCGATGGCGGAGCTGTACCAGAGAACGCGGCCGTCGATGTGGCGGGGATTGTGGCGGAAGACCTCGCGCTGGCTCGCCGCCTCGGTCGGTTCGCTCTCGATCCCGAGCATCACGGGGATGTCCTGGTAGCTGTGGAGGCCGTCGGCGATGAAGAAGGGGACCACGACGACATTCGGCGTTTCGGCCAGGCGGCGCCAATCGGCGACGAAGGGAGGTTCCTCCATGTAGGCGTCGAGGACGCGGGCGAAGGGGACGGGACCCGCGCGGAGCGCATCGACCTGCGCTTTGATCGCCTCGGCCGATTTCTGGTTCAGGCCGGTGCCATGACCCACGATGATCAGCGAAATCTCCTCGGGCGGGACGGAACCGTCGAGCATCTCGAGGGCCCGTTTCGTGAGCAGGCCCGTCATGGACGGATGAATGCCGACGGGATCGCAGTAGTGGAGGACCCGGCCGTCGTGCCGAACCGTCGTCGGTCCGGTCAGTTCCAGTTCGCGGGGCAGCACCTCGCGGGTGAAATAACCCTCGCTGATGAAGTTCGGCACGATGTAGACCTCGCGCTCTTCGATCATCGGCCAGATTTGCCGGAAGCTCGGCTCCTCCTTCCAGAAGGCGCAATGCACGCTCGCGAAGCGTCCGCTCGCGGCGATCGTCTCCGCGTGATCCCAGCAGGGCTGCGAGGAATCGGGATTCTCGGTCGAGCCGTGTCCGAGGATGAGAAGGGCGCTGTCCGGTTTCGAGACGGGCATGGTCGCGGAGCGGGGAGGGAAAAAAAAGAAAGAAGCAGGAATAAATTCCGTATTTATCAGAGATTTAGATTGCTTAACCATTCCGCAATCACCATCTTAGTGTCAGGATAGCCCGTCGAAGCGGGCCTGTAAAATGAGAGCCTCGTGGATCCACCGCATCGTCGTTCTGCTGGCGCTGGCCGTTTGGACCGGCTCCGTCAAGGCGGAGCCCACGGCGGTTGCCGGCGAGGAGGCGCTCGAGGTGTTGGACGCCTTTTCCCGTATCGCGACGCTGGAGCCCGGCGAAAAGGTGCTCGGGTTGGTTGGCTTCTACGGGCAGCCTCTGCCGGCGCAATGGCTCGTCCTGAGCGGGAACGTGGAGAAGCGCGCCCCGTTGCGTGAGTCCGTCTTCGCCAGGGGACAGGTTCTTGCGGAGCGGAGGTTCGCCGCCCTGCCCGGCCAGGATCTTCCGCATCTGCCGGTTCTGCGGGGATCTCTGAAAATCCGTTCGTCCGAAGCCTTTCGGATCGCCGAGACGTCGGCGAAGTCCCGCCAAGTCTCCTTCGAAAGCGCCCACTTCCAACTGCGTGTCCGCGACGAAGGGGCCGAACCGGTCTGGATGCTGAATCTGCTCGACAAGGCGCAGGTCCCCGTGGGGCTCGTCTACCTTTCCGCGACCAGCGGCGAGATCCTGCGCGAGAGCTGGCCACGCCCCGGCAGCCGTCCCACGGAAACGAAGGTCTCGGTTCGCTGAAGTCTGCGCCTCTTCGCGGCCTTCCAGTCGAGGGTTTGGCAGGATGCGGCTTGATCTTCGGGGCGCGTCGGCGTGTAATGGATTGTCCCCATGAGAATTCACCATCCCTCCGGCCTGCCCCATCCGCTGGGGGCGCATCTCGAGCACGGGGGAGCGAATTTCTCGATCTATTCGAAGTCGGCGACGGCGGTGGATCTGCTTCTCTTCGACGATTCCGAGGACATTCGCCCTAGCCGGATCGTCGCGCTCGATGCGGCGACGCAACGCACGCACCAGTATTGGCACGCCTTCGTCCCCGGCGTGGCGGCGGGGCAACTCTACGGATGGCGGATGGCGGGGCCCTACGATCCTTCGCGGGGAATGCGCTTCGATCCCTCGAAGACCCTTCTCGATCCCTACGGGAAGGGGGTGGCGATTCCCCGGGGCTACGACCGGGCCGCCTCCTCGGTCTACGGCGAGGCGACGACGCCGTCGATGAAAAGCATCGTCGCCGATCCCGCGACCTACGATTGGGAGGAGGACAAGCCGCCGCGCCGTCCCGCCTCGCGCACGGTGATCTACGAAGCGCACGTCCGCGGCATGACGCGGCATCCAAGTTCGGGGGTGGAGGAGGGGAAACGCGGCACCTACGCCGGGCTGATCGAGAAGATTCCCTATCTGAAGGACCTCGGCATCACCGCGGTGGAACTGCTCCCGGTCTTCGCCTACGACGCGCAGGACGCGCCGCCGGGGCGAAAGAACTACTGGGGCTACGCTCCGGTCTCCTTTTTCGCCCCGCATCCGTGCTACAGCTCGGATTCCGCGCCGCTCGGGCCGATGGACGAGTTCCGCGACCTCGTGAAGGCGATGCACCGCGCCGGGATCGAGGTGATCCTCGACGTGGTCTACAACCACACCGCCGAGGGCGGGGCGGGTGGGCCCACCATCGGGCTCCGCGGGATCGAGAACGCGGCCTACTACCTGTTCGATAGCGACCGCTCGCAATACGCGGACTACAGCGGCACAGGCAACACGTTGCGCGCGAATCACCCGGTGGTGCGGCGGCTCATCCTCGACAGCCTGCGCTTCTGGGTCGGGGAAATGCATGTGGACGGTTTCCGCTTCGACCTCGCCTCGGTCCTGGCTCGGGACGGGGAAGGGCATGTGCTGCCGGATCCGCCGATCCTCTGGGACATCGAGACGGATCCTTCGCTCGCCGGGGTGAAGCTGATCGCCGAGGCTTGGGACGCGGCGGGGCTCTACCAGGTAGGGAGCTTCACAGGGGACAGCTGGAAGGAGTGGAACGGGCGCTTCCGCGACGACGTCCGCGATTTCTTCCGGGGCGAAAGAGGATCGGTGCGCCGGGTCGCCGACCGGCTCCTCGGCAGTCCGGAGATCTACGGGCACAAGCAGCGGGAGGCGGAGCAGAGCGTGAATTTCGCCACCTGCCACGACGGCTTCACCCTGAACGATCTCGTCTCCTACGACAAAAAGCACAACGAGGAGAACGGCGAGGACAACCGGGACGGCAGCGACGACAACCGCAGTTGGAACTGCGGGGTCGAAGGTCCCAGCGACGATCCGGAGATCGAGGCGCTCCGCAACCGGCAGGCGAAGAACTTCCTTTCCGTGACCCTGCTGTCTCTCGGCATCCCCATGATCCTGATGGGCGACGAGATGCGGCGCACGCAGAGCGGCAACAACAACGCCTACTGCCAGGACGACGAGACGAGCTGGCTCGACTGGGGCCTGTTGGAAAAGCACGGCGACCTGCACCGCTTCGTGAGGCTGCTCGCGGCACGGCGGCAGCGGCGCGATCTCGGCCGCGAGGGACAGTGCCTCAGCGAGCTGATCCACGAGGCGGACATCG
The DNA here is from genome assembly GCA_037190325.1 of Verrucomicrobiales bacterium. Taxonomy (GTDB): domain Bacteria; phylum Verrucomicrobiota; class Verrucomicrobiia; order Verrucomicrobiales; family DEV007; genus Arctic95D-9. The sequence continues at coordinate 141,999 of JBBCIU010000028.1, forward strand.
TCTGGCACGGGACGCGCTGCGGGCGCCCGGACTGGAGCGACGCTTCGCACAGCCTCGCCTTCACCGTCGAGCTGAGGAGGCATCGGATGCGTTTCCACTATCTGATGAACGCCTGGCGGGAACCGCTCGATTTCGAGTTGCCCTGCACGCCGGGCGGAGCCTGGAAGCGCTGGATCGATACGGCGCTGCCGTCGCCCGAGGATATCGTGGCGTGGGAGGACGCGCCCGTGTTCGAGGGGGCGAGCTACCGTGTCGAGGCGCACGCGGTAGCCGCCCTCGTCGCGGTGCTCGATCCGCCGACGACCGAACGGATCGTCTCGGAGAAGGTCTCGACCGATTCGCCTTGAATCGCGGCCATGGGGGAAACGAAACGTTTTCCCGTCGCTGGCGTTCAAAACCAGCGCCTGAAGTTCCGGTGCGACGGGCGGACGGATGCCGCCGAGAGGGAAGCGGGAGGAAAAGGCCGTCCCGAATGGTATCGAGGCCGCATCCCTATGGTCGCCGGCCACCCAATATCCGGAGGAGTCTCCGCAAATCCTTTGACGAAACGTCCGCTCCCGCGAGAGTGGCGCGGTGCCGCTCTACCTCCTCTTCCCCCTCACCGCCGCCGCCGTCTACGCCCTTGGCTCCATCGTGGTCAAGCGGGCGCTGAAGGAGGGCGTGGGAATGGGGCAGTCCTTTCACCTCTCGAACCTCGTCCTCGGGCTCGTGTTCCTCCCGCTCCTCCTCTTCGGAGGCGGCAGGATCGACTGGTCTCTCGCCTGGACCCCGCTGGTCATGGGGACGGTCTTCTTCACCGGACAATGGCTCACCTTCGCCGCGATCCGCCGCGGCGACGTCTCTCTCGTGACTCCTTTGATGGGGACGAAGGTCGTCTTCGTCGCTCTCGGCGTCGTCGTCCTGACCGGAGGGATGCCGAGCCGCCCGCTCTGGCTTGCCGCCTTCCTCACCACTCTCGGCATCTTCACGATGGGACTCGCCGATCTGAAAGGGGGGAGCCATTTCCTCTTCACCGCCGTCGTCGCCCTCGCCAGCGCCGCCGTTTTCGGCGTCAGCGATGTGCTCGTCAGCGGCTGGGCCGAAGGCTTCGGGGCAATGCCCTTTCTCGCCATGGGTTCCGGCACGGTCGCGCTCTGGAGCCTCGCGGTGTGGCTCTGGCAGGGGAGGCCGGCCCTCTTTCCACGAGGGAGAGGGGCGAAGTGGGCCTGGGCCGGCGCGGGATTCATCGCCCTGCAGGCCATGGTCCTGGGCATCGCCCTCGCCCTCTTCGACGATGCCACCGGGATCAACGTGGTCTATGCGTCCCGCGGTCTCTGGGTGATCGTGCTGGTGGTTGTCTTCGGTGGCTTTCTCGGCAACAGTGAGCACCGCGACACGGGCCGGGGCTTCCTCTGGCGGGTTTCGGGCACGGTCCTGCTGACGGTCGCGATCGTCATCGCGGTGGTCGACCGGGCTCAGTCGCAGGGATGAAACACGGCATGTATTCCATGAACGAAACCGCCATTCCGGACACCGTCGGCATGATCGCCGGGAACGGCCTCTACCCCGGAACCTTCGCGCGGGCGGCTCGGGCGGCGGGCGTCTCCCATCTCGTCGCGGCGGCTTTCGTCGATGAAACCGATCCCGTTCTCGGGGAACTCGTCGACCGGATCGAGTGGATGCGCGTCGGGCAGCTCGGGAAGATGATCCGTCATTTCAAATCCCACGGCGTCGCCCAAGCCGTCATGGTCGGACAGATCGCCCCGAAGAACCTCTTCGACCTGCGTCCCGACCTGCGCCTGCTCAAGATGCTGAGCCGGGTGAAGGAGCGCAACGCGGAGAGCCTTTTCGCGGCCATCGCCGGCGAGCTCGAAGCCGACGGGATCGTCCTGCTGCCCGCGACGACCTTTCTCGATGATCTCCTTCCCGGTCCCGGCCATGTCTGCGGTCCCGCCCTGAGCGCACGGCAGGAGGAGGACGCGGCCTACGGCTTCCACATCGCGAAGGAGGTGAGCCGGCTCGACATCGGCCAGACCGTCGTCGTGAAGAAGGGCACTGTCCTCGCGGTCGAGGCTTTCGAGGGCACGAACGAGGCGATCCAGCGCGGCGGCGGGCTCGGCCGCGGGGGGGCGATGATGGTGAAGGTCTCGAAGCCGAAGCAGGATTTCCGATTCGACGTGCCCGTCGTCGGCCCTCTGACGATCGAGACGGCGGCGGCTTCGGGCGTGAGCGCCATCGTCGTCGAGGCGGGGTGCACCCTGCTGCTCGGGAAGGAGGAGGTCTTCCGCCTGTGCAGGGAACGGAAGGTGAGCCTCGTGGGGCGGTCGGAGTGACCGTCACAACAAGGCGCGGAAGGGGCGGTTTCGGGGGGCAAGGTAAGCCCCGAGCGGCCCGCTCGGGGAAGGAACGTCTCTTGGACGTCCGTTTGACCGCGCGAGCCGCATGGCCCTTCCCCTCCCTGGAGGGATGGGAGGCTGTCGGATAGACCGAACTTCGGAAGCCTCGGGGCGATTCCTCGGCCCCCCGGCCCTGGAGCATTCGCCGGATCCTCGATCCGTAGCCGGGATTAGTCTTTCTCCTCCACGTAGGCGGTGATCCATTTCCGCACTTCCGCCTCCGCGGCGACGGGATCGAAGGGCTGCCCGCCGTCGACGATTTCGTCGGCGTATTCGAACATCGGCTCGTAGAGCGATTCGTCTTCGACGTTGCCTTTCAAGGCGAGGCGGTCGCGAGCGGCGAGGGTTTCGCTCCAGACGCGGCGCACGATCTCCCAGAAAGGCCCGGTTTTCTCCCAGTAGCCCGCGGCGACGGTGAGCGAGGGCTCGGTGATCCGTTCGTAGCGATCGAGTCCGATCTCGGCGGCGAGATAGGAAGGATCGGCCCCTTCGCCGGCGACGCGTTTCCAGTTCTGCTGCTCGTGCAGCCAGCCGGTCGGCGTGAGGACGATGCGATGCACACCCTCGATCACCGAGTAGTCCTTGCGCACCGAATGTTCGCGCCGTGGCAGAGGACGCCAGAAGCGCTCGCTCGTCCAGACGGAGAGATTGCCGCGGTGTTCCCAGCGGCCGAGGGCCTCATAGCGCGGCGCGTCGTCCACGCCCGCGACCGCCTGGGACCAAGCCCTTTTGACTTCCTCGTCCGAGGGGGTGCGCCGAGCCCAGGTCGAATCTCCTTGGTAGGGGTGAAGGTCGCGGTCCTCGTAGGTCCAGTCCTGGCGCCAGTGCTTGACCAGGGAAGGTTCAGGCGTCTGGCCGTCCTTCTCCTTGAAATGCATCTCCAGCGTGTGTTGCAGACTGATGAAGCGCCCCGTGTCGGCGAGGACGTGGACCCGCTCCGTCGCCCACGAGTGGTAGGGACGGTCCGGCTTGAAGTCCTCGGTGAGACCGAGGGTCTCCAGAAAGTGGAAGCTCACCCGGTATTCGCCGGCGAGGGCGAGGATGGCGGCGCGGTCGCGGTCGAAGGCGTCCTTGGCCGAAGCGATCCCGGACAGGGGAAGGGGGACGGGAGGAGCGAGGGTCGCCGGAGCACCATCGGAGGTTCCGCCCCGGGGCTTGGTGCGGTCCGCCGGGAGACTGCCCCATCCGAAGAGGAAGGCGGAGGTCTCCTCTGTTGGGGCTCCGGCGGAACGTGGTTTCTTCGAATCGTCTTCCGCCGCGAGCCCCCCGCCGAGAAGGAGGGACGCGGTGAGGGCGAAGAGGGGCTTGTGGCCAAGCGGGTGGGGAAGCGGCTGCATGGTATTTCCCGTTACGGTTGAAACGGAACCTTGGCGCGCCGATTTCGAAAGTCGCCGGCGATGACAAGGGGGCGTCGATCAGGAAACGGCGTCGAGGCTCCAGTCGAGCGTCAGCCCCATGCCGTGGGGCAGGGGGACGACGACCCCTTCATCCGTGGGGAAGGGCGAGGTCGTGGAGGGCTCGCGAAGCAGCTCGAAGGTCTCCGAGGAGGCAGGGAACCCGTAAAAGGCGGGACCGTTCGAGCAGAGGAAGCGCTCGAAGGCGTCGGCGCCTTCGCCCGATCCGAGGTCGGCCCCCGCCGCCTCGAAGGCCATGGCATAGAGCTGCGGGGCGCAGCCGCCGGTGTAGCAGCCCGCCGCGCAGCCACATTCCGTCGCCTTGGCCGTGTGGGGGGCGCTGTCCGTTCCAGCGAAGAACTTCGATTGTCCCGAGGCGAGCACCGCTTCGCGCAAGGCGGCACGATCCGCTTCGAATTTCACGAGGGGCAGACAATAGAGATGGTATTTCAGTCCCTGCACGAGATGGCCCACGGTGTAGAGGAGGTGTTGCGGCGTGACCGTCGCGCCCACGTTGTCGGGAGCCGACGCCACGAAGGTTGCCGCCGCGGACGTGGTGATGTGCTCGCAGACGATTTTCAACCCGGGATGGGTCGCGAGGAGGCGAGGCATCGTTTCGGAGTAAAAAACCGACTCCGCCGATTGATTTCGATCGAAGTAGGACGGTCCGGAAAGAGCGTGACGCTCGCCGTGGATGCAGAGGGCGACACCGTGGTCCTCCATGGCGCGGAAGACCTCCCCACCGATCCATTCGTCCATGGGCACGCCGTGCTCGGCGTTCGTCGTACCGTGGGGAGGGTAGTACTTGCACGCTCGTAGCAGCCCGGAGGCCGCTCCGTGCGCGATCATCTCCGGAGTGGTTTCGCGGGTCAGGTAGAGCGGCACGATGACCTGCTCGAAGGCGTCCGCTCCTGCCGCAAGCAGGGCCGCACGGTAGGATTCGATGGACCAGACCCTGTCCGATCCCGGACCCGAGAGGGTGGCGACGGGAGGTTTTGTGTTCGGCATCGCGAGGACGCCGGCGCAACCCATGGCGCGATGGTCGGCCAAGTAGATCGCCATGTTCGGCCCCTGCCGGAAGTGGGCATGCAGATCGAACCACTTGGGGAGGACGAGGCGCATCTTCAGAGGGGTTGGATGCGCAGATTGCGGAAGCGGTAGGTCTGCCCCTTCTCGCCGTGGTGCTGGATGCCGAGGTGGCCCTCCGCATCGGTGTCGTCGGTGTATTCGGTGGTGACGACGCCGTTGATCTCGATCTTGAGCCGATTTCCTTGGCAGGTGATGCGAACGTGGTTCCAGTCGTTGCGCTTCAGCGCGTTCCGTACCTCCGGTTTCTTGAAATGGGCTTGGGACTCGGCCTCGTGGGCGAGGGCGGATTCGAGTTTGGTGCGGCCTTGCTGGCTGGGCCAGAGCCATTGGTTGCGGCCCTCGTCGTAGAGGCCACCGGACCAGCGGCGGTCCGATCCGTCGATCTCGGCCTGGTAGCCGTAGACCTTGTTCGGTTCGACATGGCAGCGGAACATGAAGCCCGAGTTCGCCTGTCCCTCGGGCAGGAGGATTTCGCCTTCGAAGACGAAATCGGCGTAGCGGGCTTCGGTCACGAGGAAGAATTTCTTGTCGCCCGTCAGGTGGATTTCGTCGCCGACGATCTCGGCTTTGCCCCATTCGTAGGGATTTTTCCAACCGTCGAGGTTTTTGCCGTTGAAAAGGGGGACAAAGCCGTCTTCGGCGGAGAGGAGCAGGGGCAGCAGGGCAAGGGCGCAGAGGAGGCGGGAGGGGCTCATGCCGGGAGAATGGAGGCGGGGGCGGCTCGGCGCAAGGAGGAATGACGCCATGCCGAGAATGGCTCTTTTTGGCTTCTTTTCGCGACTCGACAAAGACGGGATTGCCAGCGACCATGGGCGGGCATGGATTTCGCCTTTTCAGGAGACGCTCCCATTGGAAGCGAATGCCGCCGCGTGCTCCTCGAAGAAGCCGGGGAGGCGATGGCGCGCCTCGCCGCGTTCGGCGAAGCTCCCGATCTCGCGATCCACGAGGTCCGCAAGCACAACAAGCGCCTGCGGGGCACCCTCCTCCTCGCCCGTCCTGTGCTCGACACGAGCGATCTCTCCCAGGCGAACCGCCTTGTCCGGAATGCCGCCCGGCGCTTTGCCACCGCCCGGGACGCCCTTGTCCTGCGGGAAAGCTGCGCCAAGCTCCTCGAGCGGTACGAGGGCCCGCGGAGCGGGACGGATTTCGACCGTCTGGACGGATTGCTCGCCGAACGGCACACCCGGAGCCTGCGGGAAGGGGACCTCGCCGCCGAGGCGGTCGCGGCCTCCCGGGACTTCGGCGAAGCCGCGAGGTTGATCGAAGCGTGGAACTGGAGCCAAGTCACGCTGGAGATCGCCTTCAGCGCCGCCGTCTCGAACTATCGGCTTGGACTGAGGCACTACGAGCAAGCCAAAATTTCGCGTGATCCTCACGAGTGTCACGAATGGCGCAAGCGGGTGAAGTATCTCTCCTTCCATTGCCATCTCCTCGCCTTTCTCGATCCCGGAGAGATGGCCGACCGTGCCACGGCAGCCGAGGAGCTCGCCTCCCTGCTGGGCGAACATCACGATTTCGCGGTCTTGGAGGAGACCTTTTCCGGGAAGGAGGACCTGGGAATCTCACCGGAATCCAGGCAGATCCTCGTCCGCCTCTCCGAAGAGCGTCGCGCGGAATTGGAGACGGAGGCCTTCGAGCGAGGGGGGCTCGTCCATGGCGACCGGCCCGATGCGCTGCACGAACGTTTCGCGAGCCGTTTCGCGGTTCCCGCGTAAGGGCAGGCCGGAGAGGACGGAGTGCCGTTTGCGGAGAAAAATCTGGCACTCGTCGCCTGGTTTCGGGGATCATGTGAAAGCACATGAAGCATCCCGGCCCCCTCATGATCGTCATCCTTCTCGCCGTGGCGATGCTCCGCGCCGAGGGCACGGTCGGCGAGCGGCTCTTCGTGCGACGCATCGTGCCGCTCTTTCATGAGAAATGCCTCGCCTGCCACGGGGAGGACGAGGCCAAGATCAGAGGCGGCTTCGACCTGCGCTCGCTGGAGGCCGTCCTGAAAGGCGGCGACAGCGGGCAGCCGGGCCTCGTTGCGGGCGATCCAGAGCAAAGTCCGCTCTATCTCTCCACGACGCGCGAACACGAGGACTGGGAGGCGATGCCACCGAAGGAGGCGGACCGGCTCTACGCGGAGCAGCTCGATTGGATCAAGGAATGGATCGCCGCAGGGGCTCCGTGGCCGGACGAAGCGAAGGCCACCCTCGTCGCGAAAGCCCACGCCGCCGCCTGGGATGCCGAAGACGGCGTGAGAGTGAGCACCTCGGGGGGACTTTCCGACGAATGGACAAAGCGGCGATACAAGCCGGAGAGCTTGTGGGGATACCAACCCTTGCAAACTCCTGATCTCGGGCTTCGGACTTCGAGCTTCGGGTTTCCCGAAAGGCCGCATCCCGTCGACGCCCTGATCGCCATGCGCCTCCCCGCGGGAGCGACGCCGGCACCGCCCGCCGACGCGTGGACCTTCCTCCGTCGCGCCGCCTTCGATCTCACCGGCCTGCCCCCGACGCCGGAGGAAGCCGCGGTCTTCCAAGCCGAAGCCGCCCGGAATCCGGACGCCGCCATCCGGCAGCTGATCGACCGGCTCCTTGAGTCGCCGCACTACGGCGAGCGCATGGCCCAGCACTGGCTCGACGTGGTCCGATACGCCGACAGTGCGGGTTTCGCCAACGATTACGAGCGCGGCAACGCCTGGCGCTACCGCGACTACGTCGTCCGCGCCTTCAACGGGGACAAGCCCTACGACCAGTTCATCGAGGAACAGATTGCCGGAGACGAGATCGGTCCGGAGGATCCCGAACGTCTCATCGCGACGGGCTTCCTCCGCATGGGACCTTGGGAACTGACGAGCATGGAGGTGCCGAAGGTGGCGCGGCAGCGCTTTCTGGACGATGTGACGAACAGCGTCGGCGAGACCTTTCTCGCGCATTCCCTGCAATGCGCCCGGTGCCACGACCACAAGTTCGATCCCGTGCCGACGCGGGACTACTACGCGATCCAGGCGGTCTTCGCGACGACGCAGCTCGCCGAGCGCGGGGCGGCCTTTCTTCCATCGGAGAGCGTCGGAGGCTTCGAGGAGCGGGGCTGGCTCGAGAAGAGGCGCGACGAATACAGCGGAACCCTGGCCGGACTCGACAGGGTCTTGTTGAGGAACGCACAGACCTGGTTCCGGGAAAGTGGCAAGGATCCCGCGAAATGGGACGCGGCGGTGGAGGAGGCGAGGAAGCGGGATCCCTCGAAGTGGCGCGATTTCCCCGATGTCTTCACGGCGACCCGCCGCGCGCTGACGAAGGAGGGCGTGGCGGAGAGCGAGTTTCCTCCCAAGCTGGTCGGGTTCACCGCGGAGCAGTTCGGAATGGAGCGCGTCGCGCGCAAGGGACTGGAGCGCCTGCGCTGGGAGTTCGACCGCTACGAGCCCTACGCCCTCGCCGTCTACCCCGGAGCGACGCCGGACGTGAAATCGGTCAGCGCCCCGGTGCGGATGCCGGAGAATCCCTTGGCCGTCGGCGAGCTGGAGCGGACCTGCATCCTCGTCGGCGGAGATCCCTTCTCCGAGGGCGAACCGGTCCGACCGGGCGTGCTCTCGGCGCTCTCCGCGATTCCGGGACTGGAGGCGCGGATCCCCGGCGACCCTGCCGGACGCCGGGCCGCGTTCGCGGCATGGGTGGCGCATCGGGACAATCCGCTGACGCCCCGGGTCATCGTCAACCGCGTCTGGATGTGGCATTTCGGCGAGCCGCTCGCGGGAAATCCGAACAACTTCGGCAGTACCGGCAAGCCACCCACCCATCCCGAACTGCTCGACTGGCTCGCCGCGGCGTTCGTGGAGAAGGGATGGAGCTTCAAGGAATTGCATCGACTGATCATGACCAGCGATGCCTATCGGAGAAGCTCGACGTTTCAAGATTCAAGTGTCAAGTCGGGGAGGGAGGAGCTGGAGAAGGCGTATGCGGTATTCAAACCGCGCCGGTTGAGCGCGGAGGAGCTGCGCGATGCGATGCTGGCGGCGACGGGGGAGCTGAACCGGACGCTCGGGGGGATTCCGAATCGTCCCGAGATCCATCTGGAGGCGACGATGCAACCACGGCAGGTGATGGGAACCTTCGCGGCCGCTTGGGTGCCGAATCCGCGCCCGGAGCAGCGTCATCGGCGCTCCCTCTATGCCTTGAAGCTGCGGGGGCTGTCCGATCCCATGCTCGAGGTCTTCAACGCCCCGGCTCCCGATTTCTCCTGCGAGCGGCGCGAGGAGAGCACGGTGACGCCGCAGGTGTTCTCCCTGTTCAACAGCCGGGCGAGTCTCTCCCGCGCCCTCGCTCTGGCGAAGCGGGTGCTCGAGGAGACGGCGGACGACGAATCCGCAGTCCGGCGCGCCATCTTTCTCGTCTACGGCCGCGAGGCGAAGTCCGCCGAAGTCGCCGCCTGCCTCGACCATTGGCACGGGATGATGGCGGTTCAGGAGAAGGCGGTCTACCCTCGCTTCGAACCCCCTTTGACCGTGCGCCGCGAGGCAGTGGAGGAGAACACGGGCGAGAAATTCACCTTCGACGAGCGGCTGCACGCCTACGCCGACTTCGTTCCGGACCTCCAGCCCGCCGACTGCGACGCGAGGACTCGGGCCTTGGGCGACGTTTGCCTGGCATTGCTGAATTCGAACGAGTTCGCCTATGTGTATTGAACGGACAACCCGCTCTTCAGCCCGCGGTAGGGCCCGGGAGGCTTCGTCTCGCTCAGGCGACCAGCTCCCGCAGCCGGGCCGTGGCCTCGCCCCGGCGCAGGACGCCTGCGGCGACGGCAAGGGTGAGCGTTTCCCACGAATCGACGTCGAGCTCCTCCTCGGCCAGCAAGCCGTTCGAGCTCAGGAAGACGAGGCAGGTCGCGAGGGCGACGCGCTTGTTCCCATCGGCGAAGGGCTGGTTGCTGCAAAGGCAGTAGAGATAGGCGGCGGCGATCTCGGTCGGGTCGGAGATGAATGGCGCGCCCATCCTCGTCGCCTGCGGAGCGGCGATGGTGGATTCGAGCAGTTCGCGGGACCTCAATCCGGCGAGAACCTCCTCATGGATCGCGACCACCGCCTCGACCGTCGGATGCTTGATCGGATCGCTCACGAGAGGCGTCGGAAGAGTTCGCTGTTTTTACGGATCAGGCGCCGGGCCGTCTCCGCCGCTTCCGGAGCTTCGATGATGGAACGCTCCGTTGGCACGATCATGATCGTCCCGCCGGCATGCATCTCCACGTTCACCTCGTCGCCGATCTTGAGACGGGCGAGCTGGAGCAAGGCGGAGTCGAAGATGATGCCTTGGGAGTTCCCGCTCTTGGCGATGGTCTTGATCATGGGTAAAACCATGTATTACAACCCCCTTTGTCAATCTCTCCGATGAAATCCGCCTACTTTCCCTGCGCGGGTACCCGCGCCCTCCACCTTCCGACGCGGCGGGAGTTCGTCTATGGCCTCGGGGCCTCGCTCGGCAGCGTCGCCTTCACCTCCCTGCTCGCGGGGGAGGAGAGAAGGGCGAATCCGCTCGCGCCGAAGACGGGACATCTTCCCGGGGCCAAGGCAAAGCAGGTCATCTTCCTGATGATGGAGGGCGGTCCTTCGCACATCGACACGTTCGATCCGAAGCCCGTGCTCGATCGGATGCATCTCAAGGAATTCGTCCGCGAAGGCAGGCAGAGATCGGCGATGGAGAGCGGGAAGCGCTACTACGTGCGCAGCCCGTTCCCATTCATCAAGGCGGGCGGGAGCGGCGCGGACATGGCGGAGAACTGGTCGCATCTCGCCAAGGTCGCCGACGAGCTCTGCTTCTTCCGGGGCTGCACCGTCGACAGCGTGAACCACCCCACCGCGATGTATCAGATGAACACGGGCAACCGCTTCGGCGGCGATCCCGGCCTCGGCGCCTGGGTGAACTACGGGCTCGGCTCGGTCAACGAGGACCTGCCCGGCTTCGTCGTCCTTCCCGAGGTCAGCTATCCGCAAGGCGGTGCGGCGAACTGGAGCAATGGCTACCTGCCCGCCCACTTCCAGGGTACGCCGCTGCGTGCGAAGGGGGCGCCGATCCTCGACCTCGCGCCACCCGAAGGGGTGACGCCAGAGCACCAGCGGAGGAACCTCGACCTGCTTGCCAAGCTGAACGCCGCCCACGCCGCCGAGCATCCCGGCCACGCGGCGCTGAGCGCCCGGATGGAGAGCTACGAACTAGCCTTCCGCATGCAGGCTCAGGTCCCTGGGGCGCTCGATCTTTCCAATGAAAACGAGAGGACGAAGGAAGCCTACGGCATCGGTCGCGAGCCCACCGACGCCTTTGGTCGCAAGTGCCTCCTCGCGCGGAAGCTCGTGGAGAAGGGCGTGCGCTTCGTGCAGCTCTACCATGGATCGTGGGACAGCCACGACTACATCGAGCGAGCCCACGCCAGCCTCGTCGCGGGCGTGGACCGGCCCATCGCCGCGCTGATCGCGGACTTGAAGGAGCGCGGTCTGCTGGAGAGCACCCTCGTCGTCTGGTGCGGCGAGTTCGGCCGTACCCCCGACAACGGCGTGCGCGGCGGCACCGCCTACGGGCGCGACCACAACCCGAACGCCATGACGATTTGGCTCGCCGGGGGCGGGTGCCGGGCGGGCCACACCGTCGGGGCGACGGACGAACTCGGCATGGAAGCCGTCGAGGGCAGGGCCCATGTGCGCGATTTTCACGTCACCTTGCTTCGCCTGCTGGGGCTCGACGACAACAAGCTCACCTTCTACCACGCCGGCCGGTTCAAGCAGCTCAGCCAGTTCGGGGGGACGGTGATCAAGGATCTGATTGCCTGAGATGCCGGACGGGCCCTCCAACAACACCGAAAGCCTCATTCTCTTCCTGACCGCCCATCAGGAGCGGCTCTTCCGCTACATCTACTCCCTCGTTCCTTCGGAGGCCGACGCGCGGGATATCCTGCAGGAGACGAGCCTCGCACTGTTCCGGAAATTCGGCCAATACGATCCGGACCGCCCGTTCCTTCCTTGGGCCTATCGCTTCGCCTACCTCGAGGTGAGGAAACATCGGAAAAAAGCCGCCCGTTCGCCCCTGCTGTTCTCCGAGGACATCGTCGAACTTCTCGCGGTCGAGCGCGAGCGCCTCGAATCGCAGCTCGACGAACGTCTCGCCCTCGTCGAGTCCTGTCTCGCGGAACTCTCGCCGCGCGAGCGCGAACTCGTCCTCAGCCGTTTCGCCCGGCGCGAGAGCGCCGAGGCGATGATGGAGCGCTTCTCGTTGAGTCGACGTACCCTTTTCCGGAACCTGCAATTGCTGCGGAGGCGCCTGCACGACTGCGTCACGCGCCGCCTCCGCTTGGAGGGATCGACATGAAACATCTCGAAGAGCTCATCCACGCCCATCTCGACGGGGGGATCGCCCCCGAGCAGCTCCGTGACTTGGAGGAACTCCTGCGCAACGACTGGGAGGCCCGTCGACTCTACCTCGAACTGGCCGATCTCGACGCCCGGCTTCTCCGCGATCCTGCGTTGAACACGGGGAGGATCGAGGCCGTCGAAGGGGCTCCGCCGGCCCGTCGGCGGGAAGGGCGGTCGGTTCTATGGGGCGGTCTGACTGCTGCCGCGGCGTGCGTCCTCCTCCTCGTGATGCGTGACCGGCCGGTCACCGAAGCCGAAACCGTCGCCGAGGGATGCGCCATCCTGAGCCGGGTGCTCGATGCCGAATTCGGCGGCAGCGCGCATCGTGGAGGCGACGCCCTCTCGCCAGGCCTTTTCCAACTCGAAGCGGGCCTCGCCCAGATCGAGTTCTTCAGCGGGGCGACACTCCTTCTGGAAGGCGGCACCGAGCTCCGCATCCTCTCCGCGTGGGAGGCGGAGTGTCTCCGCGGGCGTGTGAGGGTGCAGGTGCCTCCGGCGGCGCAGGGGTTTCTCCTCCATGCGCCGGGGGTGAAGCTCGAGGACCTCGGCACCGAGTTCGCCCTCAACGTCGCTGACGAGGCCAGCTCCGTGCATGTCTTCGAAGGGGAAGTCGTCGCGCATCGCGAATCGGTTCCTCCCCGGAATCTGCGGGATGGAGAGGGGTTTTCGACCCGCGCCGCCATGCCTCCGGACGCGGCCATCTTCCTGCCCGCCACCGACTTGCGGGATCTCGTGGGCCGGCGCGATCGCCGCCGTTTCGAGGAATGGCAGGAAGGGTCGCTGGAGAGGCGGCGGGATCCACGGCTCGTCGCCTGCTATCTCTTCCATCGCTCCGGGGAACCGGGCCGGGATCGCCTCGTCGCGAACGCCGCCGTGCCGGAGCGGAGGCAGCGTTCCGGCGGTGCCGTGGGCGCGAGTTGGACCGAAGGCCGCTGGCCGGGCAAGGACGCGCTCGAGTTCAAGCGCCCCGGCGACCGCGTGAGGCTGAATCTCGACGGCAGCTACGGTGCCCTCACCTTCGCCTGCTGGGTGAAGGTCGATGCCGTCGACAAGAAATACAATTCCCTCCTCCTCACCGACGGCTACGAGAGCGGTGAACCCCATTGGCAGATCCACGAGGACGGCAGCCTGATGTTCTCCATCCGCTATCTCCCAGAGGAGGCGGCCAAGGGAGCGGAGCACAACCAGATGTATTTTTCCCGGCCCGTCTTCACCTTGGACAGCCTCGGGCGCTGGCATCATCTTGCGGTGAGCTACGATGGGGAAGGCGGCGAAGTCGTCCAGTATTTCGACGGGGCCGAGGTTGGACGCGGGGTCTCCCCGCTCCATCGCCCCGGCCGCGGGGTCGTCTTCGGCCCCTGCGAGATCGGAAACTGGGGCCTGCCCACCGCCGGGCACCGTTTTCCCGTGCGCAACCTGAACGGCGCCATCGACGAGTTCGCGATCTACGACGCCGTCCTCCCTCCCTCCGAGATCGCGGAACTCCACCGCCAAGGACGGCCCGATTGACCCCCTGGGGGCGCTTCCGGCAAGGCTTTATGGACGGGATTCCGGGAGGATTCGGGTGTTGAAGTTGGCGCGGGTTTGCCTATATTTGGCGCGCGTTTGTCACCCTACCACACGTCCACCATGCGAAAAACCATCCTCATCGCGGCCGCCTGCGGCCTCTTTCTTCCCCTCCTGAACGCTTCCGCGCAGGACAAGGTCAATTTCGAGAAGCAGATCTATCCCTTCATCAAGTCCGGTTGTGTCCAGTGCCATCGCCCCGAGCATGAGAATCCCGAACGTCCCGGTCGCATGATCAAGCCGAAGGGCGGCTATGTCCTGACCAACGCCGAGTCCATCATGGCTGCGGAGGGCGAGGATGGCGTCAAGTTCGTCGCGCCCGGCAAGCCCGAGGAGAGCCGCATGCTGCAAGTCGTGAAGCTGCCGCTCGACGACGACAACCACTACCCGCCGGAAGGCAAGGCACCTCAGTGGACCGAGGCCGAGAAGGAGCTTTTCGCCAAGTGGATCGCCGAGGGCGCCGATTTCGGAGAGTGGAAGGAAGATCCCAAGCCGCTGGAGCTCCCCGCCTGGGATGGCCAGGAGAAAGCCCCCGGCACGACCGAGACGGCTCCCTGAACGGATGCGATTCCGCATTTCGGGAAAGCCGGGGCCGATGGCTCCGGCTTTTTTCGTGCCGGATTGACTGGAGAAGGAGGGAAGCGAAACGTTCGTTCACCCCACCAGCTTCGAGACGAAGGAGACGTAGTCCTTCGCAAGCGCCCCGATCTTCGCAGTCCAATTCGCGTCCTTCACCGCGCCGTCGGCGACGATCTCGTGGGCCTTGCGCACCGCCAGCATCTCGGGAAAGACGGTGACGCGCAGATTCTGGAGGAGCTCGCGCAAGGCGAAGAGCCCGCGGAGACCTCCGAGATGGCTGGGGGAAGCGGCGAAAAGGGCGGCGCTTTTTCCCGCGAATGCAGCCAGAGGCGGCTCTTCGTCGCTTTCGGCACGACTGCACCAGTCGATCGTGTTCTTGAGCAGGCCGGAGTAGCCGCTGTTGTACTCGGGACTGGCGAAAATGAAGCCGTCCGCGTCGTGGAAGATCGACTTGAGCCGCTTCGCGGTCTCGGGCAGTCCCTCGGCGTCCTCGAGATCCTGGTTGAAGAGCGGGAGGGGGAAGTCGTTCAGATCGACGAGCGTCACCGCCGCCCCGGCTTCGCGGGCGGCCTCGACGGCGGTGGCGAGGACGGCTCGATTGAGCGAGGCCCGCCGGGCACTGCCGGCGAGGGCGATGAGTTTCGGCGTGGCCATGTCGGAGCAGGGGAAAGCGGATTTCGCGCCAAGCCGAGCCCTCACTGCATCGGAGAGTAGTCCGTGGGGAGGAGAAGGGTCGAGACGACGCCATTCTCGACGAGGATCTTGCCGTCCTCTTCCGAGGCGTCGCGTGCGGCGATCCATGCCGGATCGCTCCGGAAAGCGGCGAAGCTGGCTTCCTTGGATTCGACCGAAGTATGGGCCAGGAAGTAGAGGAGGGTCGTGTCGGAGCCCTCCTGCCCCTCGTCGAGGTGGAAGTAGGGCAGGTTCGTCATGCCGTGCTTGGTGAAAAGGGACATGGTGTGGTTGCGGAAACGGGCGTCGAGGGCGGGGAGCTTGCCCGGCAGCGTGGTGTAGCGCCGCATTTCGAAGACATGCCCCTCTCCGGCCAAGGTGAGCGCCGGGGAGTAGTCGGTGAGGTGGAGGAAGAGGCTCTCCACCTTGGTCACGAGCGGGCCGTCCTTCTCCGACTCTGCCTTGGCGGCCTGCCACGCGGGATCGGCGAGGAAGGCTTTCCACGAGGTCTCGCGGGCGTCGTGGTCGGGGTAGGCGAGGAGGAAGACAAGGGCTCGGCTCTCGTTTTCCAGCGGCGTCCAGTAGGCGATTTGCTCGACGCCGTGTTTCTGGAACAGGTCGATGGCGTGGTCGATGAACCGGGCGTGGAGGGCGTCCAGCTTGCCTTCGGCGGCGTGGTAGGTGCGCAGTTCGAAGCATCGGGGCTTCGTTCCCTCGGCCCTCGCACCAGTCAGGAGGACAAAGGCGAGGAGGAGAGTGGAAAGCAGAGGTTTCATAGGGTGGATTTATCGTGAGGAGGTCTTGTCTGAGCCATCTGCTGGCATCGATCGGAAGAATATCCAGCATGCCCAGCCGACGAGAAAGGCCACGCCGCCGAAAGGGGTGATCGCCCCGAGTTTCGCCACGTCGCTGAGGGCCAGGACGTAGAGGCTGCCGGAGAAGAGGGCGATCCCGGCGAGGAACCACCAGTAGCCCCGTGCTTTCCTGGAATGGAGAGCCACGGCGAACATGGCGAGTCCATGGAGGAGATGGTAGAGCGTCGCCGTCTCCCAGTTGTGGAGACGGCCGGTTTCGGCAAGCCGTTCGGCGAGACCGTGCGCACCGAAGGCCCCGAGGGCGATCCCCAGGAAGACAATGGCGGCGGCGAGGCGGAGACGGGCGGACGAGGTCATCGAAGAGGCTGGAAACTAACACGATGCAATGCCTGGCATCAAGCGGCGGGAGCACGTTCGTTCCTGCAAGATCTCGAGGAGGAGATTGCTCCGTCGCGTCCGGATTCTTCGGTAATTTTGCGTTTGGACTTCCTTGGGCGGGCGGGATCCGCTAGAATGGCAGACATGAAGGAGGTCTATCGCGAGCCGGATTCCGTGAGAATGGGGCTTTACCGATCGGTTCTCGAGAGCCGGGGCATCGCGACCCATGTCGAGCACGAGCATGAAAACGATGCCTTGGGCCTTCAGCGTCTGGGGCCTCCGCGGCTGGAACCGGTTCTCTGCGTGATCGACGATGCGGACTATGAAACGGCTCTGGCGATCCTGCGGGAACATCAGGCCGGAGACGAGGAGAAGTCCCGGGAGGAAGTCGCCTGTGCCGCGTGCGGGGAAATGAATCCGGGAAATTTCGAGATCTGCTGGTCGTGCGGAGAGGCGGTGAGGTAGGGCGGATCTCCTTGGGGCGGGCCGGCGGGAAGGACCTCAAAACAGGGTTTTCCATGCGTGGAAGAAGAGGCTGCCGAGAAGCACCCAAGCGAGAACGTTGAAGAGGAAAACGGTGGCGATGACGGAGACGATGAGGATCGCCGGCCACCAGCCGCCGGACTGCTGCTTGCCGTCCGCGCTTTCGAGATAGGTGTTGAGGAGCCGGTAGTTGCGGGAGTTCGACTTGAACCAGAAGGAAAACAGATCGCCGACGAGGGGAATGGCTCCCACGGCGGCGTTGAGGATCATGTTGCCCCCCATTTTCGCCAAAGTCGCGAAGGGAAGCCCTTTCTTCCCCGCTTCGCCGAGGATCATCGCTCCGAAAACCGTGGCGACCGTCTCGCCTCCGTAGGGGATGAGCCCGAGGAGCGGGTCGAGGCCGAAGCGCAGGTCGGTGCCGGGAATGCGGATGAATTCGTCGAGCAGCCAGGAGAGCCGCCGCGACGTCCGGGCCTTTTCGTAGAGAAGCTTTCGCAGGTCGTCCTTGTCGGGAAAAGCCGGAGGAAGGAGATCCTGGGTGGGGGCTCCTCCGTCGTCAGAGGTGGGCGGACGGGCGGGCATGGCCGGGGAAGGGGATCAGACGAGCGGAGGAGGTCCTACCGTTTGGAGAGTTGGCGCAGGACGGCGAAGGCGTTTCACGACGAGAATGAAGAGGACCACCGTGACCGCGAGGATGGCGATGCCGAGAAGGGGCCGGTGGAAGATCCAGGCGAAGGAGACGGTGAGGCACCAGAGGATCGCGGCGAGCAGGAAGGCGACGACCGTGGTGCCGGTGCTGACGAGCCGACCGAGGAAGGGGAGGATGCTCGCGAGGACGGCGATGGGGCCGAGGATCATCGAGAAGGCGACGCCGAGGAGGACGAAGCCACCGACGCGGATGCCCCAGGTGAGGAATTTGTTGCGGTCCTGCGCCATCTGGAACATGTCGGCGGCGCCGACGGAACCGGGCTCGAGCAGATCGACCGTTCCGCCGGTCTGGGTCCGGTAGGGGACGAAGGTCGTCCCGCTTTGCTGGGCGACGACGCTGACGGGACCGGTGGGGACGCTGGAGAAACGCACTCGCAGATCGCCCACGGCGGGCGCATTGGGATCGCTTCCGAAATAGACGCCGCCTGCCGCGATCCTGGCGGACGCCCGGACCGCTTCCGCAGCGGCTTCGAGGGACTCGACGGCGAAAGCCCGGGCACCCCCGATCTTCGCGACGAGGAAGGGAGGGAGGGTGAAGGCGCCAAGGGCGACGGCGTCCGCCGTGATCGTCGTGGAGCGATATTTCATCTCGCCGGGGTTCCGATGGTCGTTGGCGACTTTGAAGCGGGACGAATCGACGGGCTTGTCGCGCCACTGCTTTTCGTAGGAGTAGGTTTTCACCGTTTCGGTGCCGCCACCGGTCTTGTTTCGGGTTTCGGAACGTTCCACTTCGACCCATTGGTACATCTCGACTTGGCGGATCAGCTTCACGGCGGGGACGGAGATTCCGAAATCGGCGTCCTGCAAAGGGGCCGAGACCTGGGTTTCACCGGTGAGGTGGACCAGCTTGCCCCCGGTCGCGGGATCGATCCGGTCGGAGGCGATGGAGACGACGGCGCCGGCGCCTTCCTTCAGATCCTTGTAGCGCTTCACCGCGCGCCCCTCGTTCCAGAAGAGGAGAAGCGTCCCGGCAAGGACGAGGACAACGCCGAAGATCGCACCGCCGATGGAGTCCTTGCCGCGGCGGCCGAGGCCGCGTTTCGTCACTTCGACAAAATCGCTCATGATTTTTTCCTAGCAGAAACGCGGAGGGGCCGCAACCGCAATTGGAAAGGGAAGACCCCGCCAACGGGCGCTGGCCCGTCAGCCAAGCCGGGCGGCGAACTCCTGGAGTCGCTTCAGGACCGCCTCTTTCCCGAGCAAGGCCATGACCGGCACGAGGTCGGCACCGCTCGTGCTGCCCATGGTCGCGACGCGGCAGGGGAGCATCAAGGCTCCCATTTTCAGGCCGAGACCTTCGGCGGCGGATTGCACGGCGGCTTTGATCCCGTCCGCCGTCCAGACATCCACGGCGGCGAAGTGGTCGGACAGGGCGGCGATGGCTTGGGGCAGGTCGGCACGCTCCTTCACCTTCGCCACGGAACTCTCGTCGTAGGTGGCGGCTTCGGCGAAGATCGTTCCGATCACGCCGGGGATTTCGGCGAGGGTCTGGACCCGTTCGCGGGCGAGGCCGAGCGCTTCAGGGAGGCGGGGGTCGGCCGGGTCGATGCCCGCCCGCTCGAGAAAGGGTCCCGCCTGCGAGGCGAGATCCGATGCGGAAAGCCGCTTGAGATGCTCGCCGTTGACCCAGAGGCATTTGCCGTAGTCGAACTTCGAGTTCGAGTGGTTCACTCCGGCGAGGTCGAAGCGCTCGACGAGTTCGGCGATGTCGAAGATCTCCCGGTCGTCCTTCGCGGACCAGCCGAGCAGGGCCATGTAGTTGGCCACGCCGGAAGGAAGGAAGCCGCCTTCCTGATATTCGTGGATCAGGGCGCCTTGGTCGCGTTTGCTCATTTTCGTTCCGCTGGGATTGAGGTTCAGCGGGATGTGGGCGAACCGGGGAGGCGTCGCTCCGAGGGCTTCGAAGAGGGCGAGATGCTTCGGGGTGTTGGAAAGATGGTCCTCGCCGCGGATGACGTGGGTGATGGCCATTTCGATGTCGTCGACGACATTGACGAAGTGGAAGATGTAGCCGCCATTGGGGCGCCGGATGACGAAGTCGGGATTCGCCTCGACTTCCTGTTTCAGTTCGGCGTCGTAGCGACGCGAACCGGACTCCTTCAGATTCGTCGAGACTTCGCCGCAGATCGCGTCGGAAACGGTGAGGGTCCGGTCGGGAACGCGGAAGCGAACCGCGCCTTCGTCTTCGTAGACGAGGCCGGCGGATTCGAGTTTCGCGAGATGGCGGTCGTAGATCTCCTTGCGCTCGCTCTGGAAATAGGGGCCGTGGGGACCACCGACGCCGGGGCCTTCGTCCCAATCGAGTCCGAGCCAGCGGAGACCGTCGAGGATGACGCGGATGGATTCGTCCGTGCTGCGCTCGGCGTCGGTGTCCTCCACGCGCAGAAGGAAGCGGCCGCCGTGGCGGCGGGCGAAGAGCCAATTGTAGAGCGCGGTGCGGGCTCCGCCGATGTGGAGGAATCCGGTCGGCGAGGGGGCGAAACGGGTGCGGACGGTCATGGCCGGGAAGGTGGCGCAAGCCCGGCCGGGGTCAAGGCAAGAGCGTGTCGGAGGGTGGGCGGAGACCGACGGCTCGGTTGGAAGAGATGTATCCGGATTCGCTCTGGCCTACCGCCGGATTCAGACCGCGGATTCCGCCGGAAGGATCTCGTCGAGCACCCGCAGAAGAAGGGGCAGGTTGACGGGCTTTGGCAGGACCATCTGCGATCCCGCCTGGGCGACGGCTCCTTCGGACAGTTCGGCCGAATCGACCAGGGCGGTAAGCATGACGACGGGAATGCCGGCGAGCTGGGGAGTGCTCTGCAACTGGGCCTGCACATCGCCGCCATCCATGCCGGGCATGACGACGTCGAGAAGGATGGCGTCGGGCATGAAGGCCTTGGCCGCCGTGAGCGCCTGGGTGGAATCGTTCTCGATGCGGACCTCGTAGGCACCGGCACGCTCCAGGTTCATTTTGAGGAGCTCGGTGAACCCCGCCTCGTCATCGACCAGCAAGATTTTTCGGGACATGGCTAGGGATGGGCTGTTCGGGTTGCTTCGTTCTCAGGGTGCCAGTTTTCGGGTCTTCGTGTCAACCTTTTTCGGGGAATCCTCGTTTTTCTCCACTTGGTCGACGGTGCGCACCTTTCCCGTCTCGAGCTTCGTGGGAAGGAGGAGGCGGGCCACGGCTCCTGGCTCCGCCCTCCGGTTCTCGAGGGTGAGGAGGCCACCGTGCAGTTCGACGATGCGCCGGGCCACGGAGAGGCCCAGGCCGGTGCCGATGCCGGTGGGCTTGGTGGTGAAGAAAGGATCGAAGAGGCGGCCCGCGTCGGCCGGGGCGATGCCGCTGCCGTTGTCGAGGATTTCGAGAACGACGACGCGGTCGCCGCTGCGGAACAGCTCGCGCGTCCTCGCCCCCTCGTTTCTCATCACGCCTTCGAGCGTTTCGGACCGGGCACGGATCTTCAGCTGCTTCTCCTTCGCCTCGGACATGGCGTGCACCGCGTTGATGATCAGGTTGATGAGCACTTGCTCGAACTTCGACATGTCGAGGAAGACGTGGGGAAGATCCTTTTCGATGCGCACGCTCACCTTCACGTTCGAGCGGGTCAGTTCGTGCTTCACCAGCAGGAGGACCTCGTCGACGATCCGTCCCAGATGGGTCGCCTCGCGGGTGAGCGCCCGTTGCGACGAAAAATCGACGAGGCCGCGCACGATGCGGTCGGCCCGGTCCACCGCGTCGCGCATCTGGGTCAGGATCCTCCCGACGTTCGGGTCGTCGGGCTGGATGCCCTGGGAGAGATAGTCGACCCCGAGGAGAAGCAGGGCGAGGGGATTCTTCACCTCGTGAGCGACGCCGGCGGCGAGGCGTCCGATGGACTCCAGCTTCTCCGCCTGGATAAGCTGCATCTGGGTCCTCTGGAGCTCTTCGTTCGCCTTCACGAGGTGGCGGTTGAGACGCTCGAGCTGCTCCCGCGACTTCACCTGTTCGGTGATGTCCTCGCTGATCCCGACGACGAGGAGTCGGCCGGTCTCCTCGTCGTGAACGGGGATTTTGACGGTGCGGAGATGGACTTCCCGGCCGTTTTTCGTTTCGATGATCTCCTCCGGCACCTTCATCAGGCTGCCTCGCTGGATCACCGCCTTGTCGACGCTGCGGAAGTAGTCGGCCGACTCTTGCGAGAAGAGGTTGTAGTCGTTCTTCCCCAAGGCCTTTTCGGCACGGATCGTCGTGACCTCCTCCTGCTTCTTGTTCCAGAGAATGAAGCGGAAGTTGTCCGTGGCATCCTTGGCGAAGACCGCCACGGGCAGGTTGTCCAGGACGGATTCGACAATGCTGCGCTTCTCCATGGTTCCCTTGTGGAAACCATGAGTATCAGATCGACGAAGCGATGGGAAGCGAAACGCTCGCGAAAATCCGCGGAGTCAGTTCCGCCATTCGCGGAATTGGTTCTGCATCCGGGTCGTCGTATCGACCGGCGAGAGCGTGGGCGGTGCGGTGTAGGTGCCATCCCCGCTCCCGCCGTCGTTAGAGGCGCAGGAACTGAAAGCGAGCGACGAAACGAGCGAAGCCAAAAGGAGGAGGGCCGGTAGGAGGATCGATCTCATGGAGAAAGAATGCCTAGAGGATCTTCGGTAATCAACTGGAAAACCGTCGGTAGGCGGCTTTCTCCGCCAGGGAGGCGCCATTGTTCTTGGGAACGGAGCCGGCTCGCCTCGATGGGTTGTAAAGGCGTGAGTCGTTCCCGCCGGGAATGCGCGAGGGACAGGAAGCACCGGATTTGGCACTCTCGCCGTATGGCATCCATTTGGACGACGGGGCCTTTTTGGTTCTTTCTCGCATCGTTGACCTCGGTGGCGCAAGACCATCTCGTGCGCGACACGGGGCCTCTCCCGCCCGAAGAGGAGCTTGCGGCCTTCTCCTTGCCGGAGGGGTTCGGAATCGAGTTGTTCGCCGCCGAGCCGATGATCGGCAAGCCGATCAATCTCGCCGTCGACGGGCGGGGACGGGTCTGGGTCTCCTCGACGGTCGAGTATCCCTACGCCGCCGCGAAGGACCGCTGGGAGGACGGGGCGGGATCCCGCGTGCGCGACAGCCGGGACGCCATCAAAATCCTCGAGGACACGGACGGGGACGGGAGGGCGGACAAGGTCGTCGACTTCGCCGACGGGCTCAACATCCCCACCGGCGTCCTGCCTTGGCATCGTCCCGAACACGCCGACGGCTGCATCGCTTGGAGCATCCCGAACCTCTGGTATTTCGCGGACACCGACGGCGATGGCCGGGCGGACCATCGCGAAGTGCTCTTCGGTCCGCTCGGCTACGAAAAGGACACCCATGGGATGTGCTCCAGCTTCCGCCTCGGCGCGGACGGCTGGGTCTACGCGACCCACGGCTTCAACAACACCAGCGTGATCCGGGCGAAGGATGGGAGCGAGATCGAGCTGCATTCGGGCAACGTCTTCCGTTTTCGGCCCGATGGCTCGCGCGTCGAGGTCTGGTCGCGCGGGCAGGTGAACCCTTTCGGTCTCGCCTTCGACCGGCGCGGGAATCTCTACAGCGCCGACTGCCACAGCGCGCCGGTCTACCAGCTCCTGCGCGGCGCGGTCTATCCGAGCTTCGGCAAGCCGCACGATGGTCTCGGCTTCGGTCCGGCCATGATCGAGCACAGCCACGGCTCCACCGGCATCGCGGGGATCGTCTACGTGGATCGCGGCGTTTGGGGCGTGGAATGGGACGACCATGTCCTCATCGGCAATCCCGTGACTTCGCGGGTGAACCTCGACCGCGTCCGCTTCGACGGCACCACCCCGCGGGCGGAGGAGAAGCCCGATTTCCTCGTCAGCGAAGACCCATGGTTCCGTCCCGTCGATCTCTGCCTGGCGCCGGATGGATCGCTCTACCTCGCCGACTTCTACAACCGCATCATCGGCCACTACGAGGTGCCTCTCGACCACCCGGGACGCGACCGGGAACGGGGCAGGATCTGGCGGGTCGTGAAGACGGAGGCCCGATCCGCCGCCGAGTCCTTTGTCATGCCCCCCGTCCCCTCCGATCCCGTGGCCGCGCTGGCCGATCCGGATCCCTGGACGAGGCGCCGGGCCTCGGCCGCTTTGCTGGAGTCTCCTTCGATCGCGGCCCTGCCGTCTCTGTTGCGGGCGCTCGAAGGGACTTCCGCGGAGGACACCCATCTCCGTCACGCGATCCGCATCGCCCTGCGGGCCTGCCTTTCCCTGCCAAACGCTTTCTCGGCTCCAGAGGAGGGGACGGAGGTGGAGATCGCTTCCATCGCTCTCGCCGTACCGACGGCCGAGGCGGCGGCCTGGCTGCTCGGCTTCTCCGGCGGGGAGGTTCCGTCCGACGATTTCGTGGGACAACGCCGCCGCCACATCGTCCGCCATGGCGACGCGACCACCGTGTCCGCCTTGGTCGAGCGCGAGTGCTCCGAAGCGACGCGGCGAGGGCTCGAGGCGCAGGCAGCGGCCATCCTCGAAATCGCCGATGTGCTGGAGGAGCGGCAGGGAGTCCTTCAGGACGCGGGCTTGCTGGCGGAGGTGGAACGGCTGGCCCGGGAATTGCTTGGCCATCGGGAAAGGGGCGCCGACCCTGTTTGGCGGGTCGAGAAGGGCGCGGCTTCGGGCTGGGAGACACAGCCGAGGGAAACGGACGCCGGGGAGACCGTCGAGGTCCTCTCCAGTCTTGTGCGCGGGACGAAAGGGGCGGAAGCCAACACGGGGAGAATCGCCTCCCGTCCTTTCGCCATGCCCGAACGCCTCGCCTTCCGGCTTTGCGGCCATCTGGGCGTTCCTGGAAAGGAGGCGAACGGGAAAAACTACGTCCTCCTCGTCGACGCCGCCGACGGGCGAGAGCTCGCCCGGGTCTTCCCGCCCCGGAGCGATCAAGGGGTCCTCGTGGAATGGCGCTTTCCCGAATTTGCGGGCCGCGAGGTGCGGATCGAGATCGTCGATGGCGACGATGGCGGGGCCTACGCCTGGCTGGCCTTCGGCGCGATCAAGGGAGTGGACCTGTCCGTCTCCGATTTCGCCCGGGAGGGAGGGGAAACGGATCTGCTCCAACGTTTGGCCCGTCTCCTCGTCCTGAGCGCTCCCGTCGATCTGCGCGACCGGCTCGCTGCCTACCTGCCTCCACCTCCGCCCGCTCCGCCGCTCGAAGTTCCCGCGGCGGAGAGGGAGCGTCTCGCGCGCCTCGTCGTGGATCGCGCCGCCGCCTTCGACCCGGCGGCGGTCGATGTCGGGCGGGGCAAGACGCTCTTCGCGATCCACTGCGCCGCCTGCCATCGCCTCGATGGCGAAGGAGGGCTTGTCGGGCCGCAGCTCGACGGAATCGGCTCGCGCGGGCTCGAACGGCTCGCCGAGGACATCCTCGACCCGAATCGCAACGTCGATGCCCATTTCCGTCTCGTCCGCGTCGAGAAGCGGGACGGAACCGTCCTCGGCGGTTTCGTCGCGAACGAGACCGGCGAGGTCGTCTCTCTTCTCGATGCGGCGGGACAGAGCCACCGCGTCCTCAAGAGCGAGATCGCGACGAGGGAGAGTTCCGCTCTCTCCCTGATGCCCTCGGCCTTCGGCGAGATCCTGAAACCCGAGGAGTTCCGCGATCTCGTCGGTTGGCTGCTGGAGCGGCGGTGAAGAGGGGCGAAGGCTCCGGTCCGACCCTGTCAGTAGCCTGCGGCCCGCCTGCCATTCCGTTTCTCCGGATCGACGACGCGGAGGTGCAGGCGAGGGGGGATCGGACCTCCGGCGGATTCGACCTTGAGTTCGTGCGGTCCTGCCTTCTCCGGGGTGAAGCGGAAGCTCGCCTCCCGCCACGTCCGTCCCGCCGCGTTGCGTCCCGATTTGGCGACGACCGGGTGCTCCGTATCCGTCGCGATCAGGGAGGCTTCTCCCGCTTTGCCGAAGCGGACGCGCAACGTCACGGGGTGGCGGGCGCTTTCGACCCCTTGGACGAAGGGGCGGATCATGAGGCTATGCTCGATGCCCGGATGCTCGACGGGAAACGTCCAGGTCTTTCCTTCGTTCTCCTTCCATGGTCCCGCGAATTCGAAGAGTGTCTGGTTGCGGAGCCGGGCGTCGGTGAAATAGGCGTAAAGGGCGGTCGCCACGGTGAGCACGAACATGAAGCGACGCATGAGCCTGCGCTTCCGAGCGCTCCAGTGACCGTGGCGGCGGGCTCCCCAGTCGATGAACCATGCCGTCGCCGCGACGATGCCGGCCATGACGAGGGCGAAGACGAGGCTGGTCGGGTTCATCGGGCGGCGGAGGACGCGAGGACCCGGACCACGGCGGCAACACGGGTGTCCGGCTTCGTTTCGGTCAGCACGACGGAGCCGCCGCAGAGCCTTCCCGAGGCGTCGAGTTCGGGTGCGTCGTCGTCGGGACGGAGATCCTCCTTTTTGACGATTGCGAAAGCGAGGTCTTTCCCCGGTGCGATGCGCCGTCTCAATTCCAAGGCGACGAGTCCCATGGTATGACGGGCATTGACCTCGCAGACGGGGCGCAAGACGAGGGTGCCGTCGTTCCTGCGGTGGACGTAGGCGTCGATGCCGAGCGGCCCCTCGTAGCCGCGCGCGCTGGCCCAGGCGGCGAGATCGGCCGCGAGAGGGCCCTCGTCGCCATAGAGAGGAAGGCATTCGTGCATGAGGAAACGGGCCAGAACGGGATCGAGCTCCTTGCAGAACTTGCCGCGGCAGAGGCTGCCCCGGTATCCGCCGAGCCCCCTCACGACCTGCTCGACGAAGCCGACGAAACGAAGACGCCCCGTTTCCAGCCGATACTGCACGGAGAAATCGAAGACCCGGTCGTGCCTTGGTTCGAGGAGGATGCCCCCCTCGTGCGCGACGGCGTCCGAGAACGGGTGCTCCGCGAGGGGGGCGATCTCCTCTTCCCGGAGCGGGACGATGCCGGAGCCCGCCGTGGAAAAGGCGCGTTTCAGCAGGAATTCGCGATGGCCGTCCACACGAAGCGCCTCGGCGGCGGCGAGGAGATCGGCAGGGTGTTCGCAGGGAAAGGAAGGGGCCATCCAGCGGGAGAGGCCCCGGACCTGCTCGATCTTGGAGAAAAGTCCGCGCCATTCCCGGGTCCAGGGCGGCAGACCGAGGCCTTTGCGACCGGAGGAGGAAGCCAGCGGAGCGAGGCGTTCGGCGAGGTCGGGGGCGAGGGCCCAGGGCCGCAGCGCGTTCCATTTTCGCGAGGCGAGGAGGCCGCCGGGATCGACGCCACCGTCGGCGCGGAGAGGTTCGACCTCGGGCAGGGCGAGGCCACAGGAGGCGAGTTTCGCGAGATGGGCTTCGGAGGGCGCGCGCCGCAGCAGGAGGACGTCGTCTTTCCTCGCAAGGAACCCGGCGAGCAGCTCCAAATCGTCGGCAATGGCGAGACGTTTCGCGTCGGGGTGGTAGACGGCGGGCCAACGTGCAGCACGATGCTCGGCTTCGGGATTGAAGAGAAACACGTTCGGCGTCCGTCCTTTCGAGCGCTCGAAGAGGGCGAGGCGGCGGATGTAGTCCTCGTCGAATCCGGCGGCGCGGCGACCCTCCGCGTTGAAGCTGGCCCGGTTTCCTTTGGCCCGGCTGGGGGAGAGAGGGAAGGGGAGCCGGCGTTGCAGGGCATTCCAGTCGCTTTCGTCCGGATTCTTCCATTGGCGGAACCAATGCAAGCCGTAGCCGACGTGGGCGATTTCGTCCTCGTAGATCCGCCGGAGAATGGAGGCGCTCTTGGCGTCGCCCGCTTCGGCGAGGATGGCGGCGTAATGCTTTGCGTAGTCGAGGTTGGCTTGCTCGAAGGTGAGGCTGAGGCGGGAGACGTAGTCGAGCGGACTTTCCATGGGAGAGACCGCCTCCCAGAAATAGGGACTCACCGGATACTGCCCGAATTCGACCCCGCATTCCCGCATCCTCGCGAGATACCAGCGGGTGTGGCGTTGCTCCTCGCGCAGGGTCGCGGCGAGCCCTTGCCGGAAGCCGGGCGGGGCCTCGGGGAATTTCAGGAGAGCGAGCGCCATCAACTCGGCCGCGAGGAGCTCGTGATTGGCGAAGAAATGGAGGAGGATGCCCCGATTCTCCTCGTCGACGAGCCCCGGACGACCGGGCAAGGAGGGGCGGGCGGCTCCGACGGAGGCGAAGCGGAGGGCTTCGGGCCGGGCCGGAACGAAATCTTTCGAGGAGACGATGGGCCGCTTTTTGGATAGGCCAGTCTCTTGGTCGAGAATTGACGAACTCAACTTTTCCTCCAACGAGTCGGAAAAGAGGACGCGTTCCGCCAAAGCCTCGATGGTCTCGCCGGGTTCGGAAGCGGAGGTGTCCTCGTTGGAAAAAAAACGCTTGGTTCCCTGAGCAAAGCTGGTCCTTGACCGTTCCATTGGATATGGCGAACTTCCGTCGTTCGGAGGAGTGAACATTCAGGGATTCCGGCCCATCCATCCTCCCGCAAGATGCCCCATGATCGAGATTCTGACAAGGAACGCCCTCTATCGCGCTGGTGCGCGGGCCGTGGCTCGTGCCGGCGCGGCCTTCGCGCGACTACGGGAGCGTCAGGACCGGGCCGGCCTTGTCCTGCAGGCCATCATGGGCGCTTTTCTCGGAGGCCTCGGCCTGCTCTTCGCGTCCACCCTTCTCGCCTATCGGGAAGCCGCTTCCGGGCTGACTGGGCCGGAGAGCAGTCCGGCCCTGGAGCTTCTTCCCGGCATCGTGCCGATCGTCTCGCAGGGCGTGGGTCTGCTCCTGGCGGCAGGCGCCTTTGGCGTCAGCCTTCTCGTCAGGGAAGGCAATTCCCCCGACCGTCGCCGGCTCTTCGTGGTTCTGTCGCTCATGATCGCGTCCTTCGCCGCCCTCGCGGCTTGGCTGCCGACCGACGTCATCGAGACCCGGGCCGCCATTCTGGGCAAGGCTCCGGCGGGCGAAACGCCGTCGATCCCGGCCTATCTCGGAATGCTGCTGCTCGTTTCGCTGCTGATCCTCAGCGTACCGGTGGCCGCCATGGCCTATTTCCGACTGGGGCTGATGGACCGCTACGTCGTCGACAATTTCCTCACCCCCCTGGCGATGTGCCTGTTCTCCTTCATGGCCATCTGGGTGCTCGCGGATTTCACGGACAACGGAGAAACCCTCGCCGGGCTCTCCTTCGGAAGCATCCTGAGCTTCTATGTCATGCAGGTCCCCTTCGTGATTCTCTTCGTGATGCCCATCGCCGTGCTTCTCTCCGGACTGTTCTCCCTGAGCAAGATGTCGAAGGCGAACGAGTTCATCAGCATGATCGGCTCCGGGCGCAGCGTTCCCCGCATCCTCGCGCCCTTGTTCGTGGCGGGGGCCTACGTGTCGCTCATCGGCCTGGCCTTCAAATACGAATGGGCGCCGGCCTCGGTCGGCTACAAGGAGGCGACGATCCAGACCGCGAAACGGGAACAGTGGGCGAAACGGCAGGGGGGGGCGAGGACCGCCCGGGAGGATCTCTGGTCGAAGCGGGGATGGATGCACGTCAACGAAGTCGACCGTCGCAGCTGGTTCGTGGGCCGCGTTCCCCTGAAGCTCAGCGACGAGATGGGCGACGTCGTCGTGACCCTGCTGGACGAGCGCGACCAACCGCTGAAGATGTGGATCGCCAAGCGGGCCAAGTGGATCTGGGATTCGAAGCCGCCGAAATGGATCTTCACGCAGGTCCGGGTCTACACCTACGATGCGAACCACATCCCGACGATCGAGAGCCATGCCCGCCTCGAATTCGAGAATTGGCCGGAGACGCCGTGGAAAGTGCTCAGTTCCTCCCAGAACCCCGAATATCTCGGCGTTCCCGGCCTGACCATGTATCTGAACGCGAACCGCGACCTCGACGACCGCAGCCTCGCTTCGTTCCGGACGAACTGGTGGTACGTCTTCGCCGAACCGCTCGCCTGCCTCTCGATGATCCTCGTCGCGGCACCGCTCGGCATCGTCTACTCGCGGCGGGGCGTGATGGGAGGCGTCACCGGGGCGATCTGCATCTTCGCCATGATGTACGTGATGCGCGGCACCTTTCTCGCGATGGGCCACAGCGGCTACATGCCGCCTTTCCTGGCGGCCTGGGTCACGAACGTGGTCGTCGCGGCCATCGGATTGGTCCTCCTCTGGTTCCGCGCCCGAAACCGCGAGATCCCGAAATTGAAATCCCTCTTCCAACGCCGGACGCCGCGTCCCGCGTCGTGAGATACGACCGCCATGGCCATTATCCAGGACTGGAAAATCCGTTCCACCCACGCCCGCTGCGAACTGACCGGCGAACCCTTCGCCGACGGCCAGCCGTTCTTCACCTGCATCTTCGAAGATGCCGAGTCCGACGGCTTTCTCCGCCGCGACTATTCCGCCGAGTCCTGGCGGAAGGTGCGGAAATCTCTCGACCCGGCGCCTTACTCTTTCTGGAAATCGACCTACAAAGCCCCGGCTCGGGAAGCGGAGGACAAAACCGGTGCCGAAGCCTCTGTCGAAGGAATGCTGCGCCGCTTCATCGAGGAGGACGATCCGGCCACCGAGAATGCGCGCTACATCCTCGCCCTGATGCTGGAGCGGAACAAGACCCTCGTTCCCGCGGATACGAAGGAGACGGAGACCCGAACCCTGCTTTTCTACGAGCACGCCGACAACGGCGACGTCTTCATCGTCGCGGATCCCGGGTTGAGGCTCGACGAGATCGAGTCGGTCCAGCGCGAGGTCTCCGAGCAGCTCGCGGCCGAGGAGCGCCGTCTTTCCGCCGGAAGTTCAGAGAATGGCCTGCAAGCGCAGCATGACGAACCCCAAGGCGACGAAGGCAAGGCCGATCAGAACGGTGACGAAGCCGCCGAGCCCGAAGAGGAGGCGGTTGCCCTTTCCGGTGAGGAAGCGGCGGACCGCTTCGGAACGGATGCGGGCATAGAGGCCGGGGGCGAATTCGCCGACGAGGTAGACCACGATTTTCAGGACGCCGAGCGCGACGAGAATCCAGCCGCCCCAGATCACGATCTTCAGGCTGACGGTGGGATCGAGTAGCGTCTTCATCCGGGGGAGTGGCTTCGAGGAAGGAACGGCCGGTGTTCCCGTCATGCTGCGGGCGGCGGCAAACGATAGTGGAATCGGAGCCGCTTTCCACCCCGGATTCGGGATCGTCTTTCGCGGGGGCGTGCCACGGAAATGGAAAAGGCGGGGTCCCGCCAGGGATACCCCCGTCCCACCCAGGAAAA
>JBBCIU010000029.1:0-33404 GCA_037190325.1 Verrucomicrobiales bacterium
GGTGCGGGGGCGGGGGGGGCCCCCGCCCCCGCTGCGGTAAAAAGTAAAAGGTGGAGGGTGGGATACCTCATGGACGGGGGTGTTTTTCTTGCGTCACGCAGAGCGGCGGGGACGCACCGCCGGGGCGTCCGCCATCGCGAGAGGCGGCTCGGCAAGCCGTCCCTGCCGGGCCTTTCCGAAGGCACGCCGGTTTCGTGGCGGCGGATGGCAGGGGGTGACTTTCATTGCCGCACCTTCTCCAGCCATACCGCGAGCAGCGAGACGTCGGCCGGGGTGATCCCGCTGATCCGGCCGGCTTGGCCGAGAGTGCGGGGGCGGATGGATTGGAGCTTCATCTGCGCCTCGCGTTTCAACCCGGAAATGGCGAGGTAGTCGATCTCGTCGGGGATCCTCTTCCCGTCGGCCCGACGGGTTCGTTCGACCAGTTCTCCCTGGCGCCGGATGTAGCCCTCGTATTTCACATCGATCTCGACCAGCTCCCAGATTTCGGGATCGTGGGCGGCGCGGAGGTCGGCGGGAAAATCCACCCAGCTCGCCTCGGGGCGGCGCAGCCATTTCGCGAGCGAACCCTCGGCGGTATGGGTCGTTTCGAGAACCTTGCGCAGCTCGGCGATCCGGTTTCGCTTTGTGTGGGTCGCGGCAACGAATTCCCCTCCGATCAGCCCCGCGCTCGCCGCCGTCTCGCAGAGGCGCAGATCGGCATTGTCGTGGCGCAGGAGGAGCCGGTGCTCGGCCCGGCTCGTGAACATGCGGTAGGGTTCGTCGGTTCCCTTGGTGACGAGGTCGTCGATCATCACGCCGATGTAGGACTCGTCGCGGCCGAGAATGAATTCGGGTTTGCCGGCCACCTTGAGGGCCGCGTTGGCCCCGGCGACCAGCCCCTGCCCGGCGGCCTCCTCATAGCCCGAAGTGCCGTTGATCTGACCGGCGAAGTAGAGTCCGGAGACCTGCTTCGTCTCGAGGGTAGGGTGGAGCTGGGTGGGAACGCAGTAGTCGTATTCGACCGCATAGCCGGGCCGGATGATCTCCGCCTTCTCCAGTCCGGCGATGGAACGGATGAAGCGATACTGCACGTCGAAGGGGAGGGAAGTGGAGACCCCGTTGACGTAGTATTCGAGTGTGTGGCGCCCCTCCGGTTCGAGGAAGACCTGATGGCGATCCTTTTCCGCGAAGCGGACCACCTTGTCTTCGATCGAGGGACAGTAGCGCGGTCCGATTCCCTCGATGCGTCCCGAATACATGGGTGACTTGTCGAGATTCGCGAGGATGGCCTCGTGCGTCTCCGCGCCCGTGTAGGTGATCCAGCAGGGGAGTTGTTCCACGTGGAACGAAGGATCGGACCAGCGGTTCAGGGTGAAGATCTCGTCCTCGCCGACCGTCCCGAGATGGGAACGGAAGGAGAAGCGAGGGGGAGGGGTGTCGCCATCCTGGCGCTCGCATTGTGAAAAGTCGATCGAGCGTCCGTTGAGGCGACAGGGGGTTCCCGTCTTGAAGCGGCGGACTTCGAAGCCAAGGCGGCGGAGGTCGTCGCTGAGGGTGGAGGGCGCGTCTCCCATCCGCCCGCCTTGCTGGTTCTGCATGCCCACATGCATCAGCCCCCGCATGAAGGTGCCGGTGGTGATGACGACCGCTCCGACCTCGTAGCGGATCCCGAGCTGGGTCTCGGCCCCGACGACCCGGTCGTTCTCGACGAGGAGGGAAGCGATATTGCCTTGGTGGAGGACGAGATTCGGCTCCTTTTCGAGGAGCCACTTCATGCGGAACTGATAGGCCTTCTTGTCGCATTGGGCGCGGGGAGCGCGCACGCTGGGTCCCTTCTTCGCGTTCAAGACCCGGAACTGGATCGCCGTGGCGTCCGTGTTCAGGCCCATCGCTCCCCCGAGGGCGTCGATCTCGCGGACCATGTGTCCCTTGCCCAGTCCCCCGATCGCCGGGTTGCAGGACATCTGCCCAAGGGTATCCAAGTTCTGGCTGAGCAGAGCGACGCGGGCACCCAGGCGCGAGGCGGCCAAGGCGGCCTCGATTCCCGCATGGCCTCCGCCAACAATCAGCACATCGTATTTTTCGGGATAGGCGAACATCTTAAAAAGCCGAAATGTTCCACGTGGAACACGGCGGGAGAGAAGCGCGCTCGGATTGAAAAAATCGCCCTTTTCCCGGTTTCCTTCGGGGGCACTTTAAGCTACCGTTCGCGCCCTTCCAACTCCGGAGGGACTTTTTCTTTTCCAATGGCATCGAAAACCGCTACTCCGCCCGCCATTCCTTTTGCCGACGCGCCCGTCAACGCGGCGCTGACGGCGGAGGAGAAGATCGAACTGCTCCGCACCATGGTCCGCATCCGGCGCTTCGAGCAGACCTCGCTGAAGTACTACACCGAGGGACGGATGGGCGGATTCCTCCACCTCTACATCGGGCAGGAATCCGTTGCCGTCGGCAGCATTTCCCTGCTCGGCGAGAACGACCACGTCATCACCGCCTACCGCGACCACGGGCATGCCCTCGCCGTGGGCATGGGCATGGACGAGTGCATGGCCGAGCTTTTCGGCAAGAAGACCGGCTGCTCGAAAGGGAAGGGGGGCTCGATGCATTATTTCGCCCCCGACAAGAACTACTGGGGAGGCCACGGCATCGTCGGCGGGCAGACGCCTCTCGGTGCCGGGATCGCCTTTGCTCTGAAATACAAAGGTCTCAAAGGCTGCTGCCTCTGCTACCTCGGCGACGGGGCGATCAACCAAGGCGCCTACCACGAGGCTCTGAACCTCGCCTCCCTCTGGGACCTGCCCGTCATCTACATCATCGAGAACAACGGCTACTCCATGGGCACCTCCCAGGCCCGCTCCTCCGCCCATCCGAAGGAGGGTCTCGCGGCCCGCGCCGAAGGCTACGCGATGGACTGGGCGAAGATCGACGGGGTCTCCCTCTACGAGATCCGTGCCGGGGTCCAGTCTGCCATCGAGCGCGCCCACAACGAGTCGCGGCCCACGATCCTCGAGATCACGACCTACCGCCACAAAGGCCACTCCGTCGCCGACGCCAACGCGGAGAAGTACCGGACCAAGGAGGAGATCCAGAAGTACATCACCGAGCACGATCCGATCGAGTTCTGGAAGCGCACCCTCCTGGCCGAAGGCGTGATCACCGAGGAGGTCTACAAGGAGATCAACAAGGAGGCCGGAGCCGAAGCCGAAGCCGCCGCCCAGTTCGCGATCAAGAGCCCCTATCCCGACGAGTCGGAGATCTTCGACGACGTGTATTGGGAAGTGGACAACCAGACCGAAGCCGGCCGCACCGGGCGTCATTTCTTCCACGGCTGAAACCCCGACTCATCCTCCTACTCCGCCGAAAGTCCCCGCCCGCCCGATTTCGAGTAAGAGGATGAGAAGGAGCCGGAAAGATCGCTAAGAACACGCCCAGCCCCAGAGACCCTTCACCTTATACTTTTCACCTTTCACCGCGGCGTTCCGCCGCGCCGAATCATGCCCCGAGAAATCACCTACCGCGAAGCGCTCCGAGAAGGACTCGACGAGGAACTCGCCCGCGACGAGAACGTCGTCATCATCGGCGAGGAGGTCGCCGAGTACAACGGCGCCTACAAGGTCACCGAAGGCCTCTGGAAGAAATGGGGCGACAAGCGCGTCATCGACGCCCCCATCTCCGAGGCCGGCTTCATCGGCATGGGCATCGGCGCCTCCATGCTCGGCGTCCGCCCGGTGATGGAACTGATGTTCTACAGCTTCGCCTACGTCGCCTTCGACCAGATGATGAACAACGCCGCGACCTGTCGCTACATGTCCGGTGGACTCATCAACGTGCCCATCGTCGTGCGCGGTCCCGCCAACGGGGGGACCAACGTCGGTGCGACCCACTCGCACACGCCCGAGAACATCTTCGCCAACATGCCGGGGCTGAAGGTCGTGAGCCCGTCCGATCCCTACGATGCGAAAGGACTCATCAAGTCCGCGATCCGCGACAACGATCCCGTCTACTTCATGGAGAGCACCGTGCTCTACGGCATGAGCGGTCCCGTTCCCTCGAACGACGAACTCGAAGGCGGCGAACTGATCGTGCCCATCGGCAAGGCCAAGGTGAAGCGAGAGGGCGGCGACATCTCCCTCATCGCCCACGGACGCGCCGTCGTCACCTCCCTCGCCGCCGCCGAGATCCTCGAGGAGCAGCACGGCATCTCCGCCGAAGTCGTCGATCTCCGCAGCATCCGCCCCCTCGACGAGGAGACGATCATGGAGTCGGTCCGCAAGACCCACCGCGCCATCTACATCGAGGAGAACAAGCCCTTCTGCGGCGTCGGCGCCCAGATCTCCTCGATGATCATGGAGCAGGCCTTCGACGACCTCGACGCGCCGGTCCTCCGGATCACCAGCGCCGACGCGCCCGCCTTCTACAGTCCGCCCATCGAGAAGCTCCAGCTTCCCACTCCCGAGGAGATCGTCGAGCGCGCCTTGACGATTTGCTGATCTGTTAGAGTCCTGGACTCATCATTCCCTTCCCGGATTCCAGCCCCTCGATCCTAAATTCCAGTTCCTAGCTTCTACCGCCCATGCCTTCCTATTTGAAAATGCCCAAACTGAGCGACACGATGAGCGAGGGCACCCTCGCCAAGTGGCTCAAGAATGAGGGCGACCCCATCTCGATGGACGAGGACGTCGCCGAGATCGAAACCGACAAGGCGACGATGACGATGCAATCCTTCGAGGAAGGCATCCTCCACAAGATCTACGTGAAGGAGGGGCAATCCGTCGCCCTCGGCGCGGCCCTCGCCCTCGTCCTCGCCGAAGGCGAAGAGCCTCCCGCGGATGCCGACCAGCCCCCGGCGGGCGAGGCCAAGGCCGCCGCCCCGGCCACCGAAGCGCCCGAGAAGGGCGAAGCCACCGCATCCACCGAGAGCGCTTCTGCTCCCACGACACCGGGTTCAGCGGCTCCGGCTTCCACACCGGCGCCGCCCAGCAAAGGCCGTGTCAAAGCCTCGCCCCTCGCCCGCAAGATCGCGCAGGAGAAGGGCATCGACCTCGCCCGCGTCACCGGGAGCGGACCCGGCGGCCGCATCGTCAAGAAGGACGTCGAGAACGCTCCCGTCGGCGGAGGCGGCTCCCTCGGTCTTCTCCCTCCGGTCTTCGCGAAACCCGACCAGAGCCTGCCGCTTTCCGGAATGCGGCGCGTCATCGCCCAGCGTCTCCTCGAGAGCAAGACGACGATCCCGCACTTCTACCTCAACATCGAGATCGACACCGAACCGCTCATGAACCTGCGCGAGCAGGTCAACCCGGCGAGCGTCGCCAACGGCGGACCGAAGTACACCGTGAACGACTTCGTCATGCGTGCCACCATCCTCGCCGCCGGAGCCGTCCCGGCGGTGAACGCCTCCTTTCAAGGCGACGCCATTCTCCAGTACGGCGAAGTCCATCTCTCCGTCGCCGTCGCGGTCGAGGACGGCCTCGTCACCCCCGTGATCCGCTCCGCCCAGAGCAAGTCGATCCGCGATCTCGCCGGCGAGCTGAAGGATCTCGCCGGCCGCGCCCGCGACAAGAAGCTGACGCCGAACGAAATGACCGGCGGCACCCTCACCATCTCCAACCTGGGAGCTTTCGGCATCGCCAACTTCGACGCCATCATCAACCCGCCCCAGGCCGCGATCCTCTCCATCGGCACGATCACGAAGCAGCCCGTCGTCGACGAGCACAACCAGATCGTCCCCGGCCAGCGCATGTGGGTCGGGATGAGCTGCGACCACCGCGTCATCGACGGGGCCGTCGGCGCGAAGTTCCTCGCCGAACTGAAGCGCTTCCTCGAAAACCCCGTCCTTCTGATTTCCTGAACCCGCCTTTGCCGCTTGGATTGGAACCACGAATGGACACAGCTTCGCACGAAGCCAGAACCAGCGAGTCCCGGCCCATCCGTGAAATCCGTGGTCGAAAACCATCACTAACATTTTACTAAAAAACCCACCATGGCCACCTACGACCTCATCGTCATCGGCGGCGGACCCGCCGGCTACGTCGGCGCCATCCGCGCCGCCCAACTCGGCAAGAAAGTCGCTTGCGTCGAGAACGACCGCGCCGGCGGCACCTGCCTCAACTGGGGCTGCATCCCGACCAAGGCGCTCCTCAAGAACGCCGAGATGTACACCACCCTGAAGGACAAGGCCGACGAGTTCGGCCTGAGCTTCGACAACCTCGGCTACGACTGGTCGAAGGTCATCGGGCGCTCGCGCAACGTCTCCAACAAGCTCGCCGGCGGCATCGAGTTCCTCTTCAAGAAGAACAAGGTCGACTACCTCCGCGGCACCGGTGCCCTCGCCGGGACCGGCAAGGTCTCCGTCACCGATGCCGAGGGCAAGACCGAGACCCACGATGCCAAGAACATCCTTCTCGCGACCGGCTGCCGTGCCCGCGACCTGCCCTTCCTCAAGTTCGACGGCCAGCGTGTCATCGGCGCGCGCGAGGCCATGCTCATGCCCGAACAGCCCAAGGAGCTTCTCATCATCGGAGCCGGGGCCATCGGCGTCGAGTTCGCCTACTTCTACAACGCCTTCGGCACCAAGGTGACCCTCGTCGAGATGATGGACCACCTCCTTCCCGTCGAGGACACCGAAGTCAGCCAGGCCCTCGAGAAGTCCTTCAAGAAGCAAGGGATCCACTTCCACACCGCCACGAAGACCACCGCCGCCCAAGTCACCGAGAGCGGCGTCGAACTGACCATCGAACCCGCCAAGGGCGGCGACTCCGTGACCCTGAAAGGCGACGTCGTCCTCGTCGCCGTCGGCGTCGGCGCGATCCTTCCCGAAGGGACCGAGAAGCTCGAACTCACCGACCGTGGTTTCGTCAAGACCAACGACCGCTACCAGACCAACCTCCCCGGCGTCTCCGCCGCCGGCGACCTCATCGGCCCCCCCTGGCTCGCCCACGTCGCCAGCTTCGAGGCGATCCACGCGGTCGAGTCCATGTTCGACCCCAAGCACAAGAGCAAGAAGGTCGGCCTCTTCCCGGGCTGCACCTACTGCCATCCCGAGGTCGCCAGCATCGGGCTTACCGAGCGCGCCTGCAAGGAGAAGGGCATCGCCTACAAGGTCGGCAAGTTCCCCTTCCAGGCGAGTGGCCGCGCCCTCGCCGCCGGCGAGCCCGAAGGATTCGTGAAGCTCCTCTACGGCGAGAAGTACGGCGAGCTCCTCGGCGCCCACATCATCGGCGCCGAAGCCACCGAACTCATCGCCGAGATGGGTCTCGCCATCACTCTCGAAGCCACCCACGAGGAGCTGGAAAGCACCATCCACGCCCACCCGACGCTCTCGGAAGCCATCCACGAGGCGACGAGCGATGCCTTCGGGCATGCGATCCACATTTGAGTGGAGATCGCTTCCGTGGG
This sequence comes from Verrucomicrobiales bacterium, assembly GCA_037190325.1. Taxonomy (GTDB): domain Bacteria; phylum Verrucomicrobiota; class Verrucomicrobiia; order Verrucomicrobiales; family DEV007; genus Arctic95D-9. Next base: position 7,378 of record JBBCIU010000029.1, read on the forward strand.
AACAGCCCCAATTCCGAAATCGAGCTTTCCCGGGATCCCGGGCATTCGCCCGGATCCCATTCCATCGCCAAAAGAGTGGCGGTGCGGGCACTCATACTTTACGAACTTCCTTCTGGCTCAAGCTGGTTTTGGGACTTCCCTACTACCAGCACAACCTGCCTCCTTTCGTGGCGGAGCCGTTCCAGTTCTCCCTCAAATCCACGGCGCAGGGCGGGCCGTCGGAAGACACCGAGCGGGAGAATCACGAAGTGGCGCGGCATCCCATCTGGAGAGTGTTCGACTGGCAGCGGCGGCTGGATGAAGACAAGGCGCTGACCAAAGTGCAAATTGGTGAGCAAGAGGGCCTTAGCAAAGCGAGAATGACGCAGATGTTCAGCCTGCTGCATCTTCCCAAGGACGCGCAGGACTACCTCGCGGATCTCACCGCCCCCGCGCTCATCAGGGCTTTCAGCGTCCGCCAGTTGATGGGCGTCGCCAAGACTCCCGCCCCCGAACGGGCGGAGGCGTTCCAGCGGATGCGGGCGGATTGCGAGCGTCATGGGTTGAGCAGTTGAAGTGAATCGTTCCACGCGAGCCGTGCGGGCCGGGATCACTGGCCGGAATCTCCGGCTTCCCCGTCCTACACGATGCGTTTCATGCGTTTCAGGGCCGAGTGGGCCTTGTCGGTGAGATGGTAGCGGGAAGCCTTTCCCTGACCGTGGCGGACGATCCACTCGCCTTGTTCGAGGTGCAGCAGACGCCGGTAGGCGGTGGTGCGGGATACGCCCCAGAACTCCGTCGCGTCGCGCGGGTGGAGATACCGGACGATGGCGGCCATGCGCATCAAGGTCAGCTCATCGTCGGCCAGCGTATCGGCTGGCACCTCCGGGGCGGAAGGCTCAGGGCCGGATGGCTGGGCTTCCTCCGGTTCCGAGGATGCTCCTCCGGCTCCTTCCCTCTCGGCTCGCTCACGCTCCAGACGCAGGGTTACAGCTTTGCCGAGGATGGCTCCGATACGTTCGACGCGCTCCTCGTAGCTCAGTGATTCATAGTCGTATGCTGGGTTCATCCACCCATTCTGCCACGGGAAGCCGCGACCTCTGCTCCCGACTGGGATCAGACCTCACCACGTTGTGCGAGAGCCCCGTCCCACGATGCTCGACAAAGGCGAAATGAAACGGCTCTACACGGTATGGACCGCCACCGGAATTACTGCAACAAGCTGTTGCAGAATTGGCCCCGACTACCGGCAGGGAGCTCAAGTGCCAGTTGCCAGACCTTCTCCCGGCTCAAGGCTTCATATTCGTGCGGAGCCATTCGTGCCATTCCGGGAGTTTCCTACGAATAACGCACATTACTGTTCCCTTACGTGTGTAATTAAATGAGCGTAAGCGTTTTTCATCCCCACTCCGCCTCATCGCGGGCAGAGGGGGGATCCTGACGGGCGATCTTCTTCAATTCCTTCAAAGCAAAAAAATCTAGGCGCGACTTGAATTTTAACTTGCGATATTTAAATTAAAGTCGCATTTTCAGAAGGAATGCCGACGCTCCAATTCGAACAGAAGGTAGCCAACATGGCCAACTACGTTGCCGATGCGACTTACGGTCGGTGGATTTTCGAAGTGAAACGTCGGTTGAAGGACGTTCGGACATTGCGAGATGCATTGCAGACTGCTGCTTTGGTAGCCTATTCAGATCCGGCTTGCGAATCCGTTCTCATCCTTGACGAACCCTGCCTCACATCCAACAGGATCTGGGAAGAATGGGAATTGTTTACTCGGATCCTAGACCCGGAGCTGAGAAAGAGGATTCATATCGTCGAAGAGATCAAAGGCTTTGGGAGCAGCGAAGTAGCAGGATTCTTTTCCGACGAAATCGGAGATTGGAGACAAATTGTGAACCAAATCCTCAGGCATGAAGATACAGCTCCTCCACCGTCCCGTCCTTCCGCGTGGTCCGACGTCCTACGTGTTCTGATGGTCCATTGGGTCCGGAAGGATGGCCCGGTCGCCAGCAAACAACTCGTCGAAGAAACTGGTTTCTCCTATCCAACCATCGCCTCCGCGCTCGACAGGCTTTCGAAATACCTTCTCCGCGGGGCGAATCGATCGGTTGGCCTTCAGCGATTTCCTCTGGATGAGTGGCAGAAGCTTTTAGTCAACGCTGATGAAGTGCGCCACACCCGCCGCTATACGGTGGAAGGTCGTCCCCGTTCGGCTGAAAGCATGGTTTCACGCCTGCGCGAACTTAACGCCTCCGATATTGCGGTAGGAGGAATTCTTGGTGCGCGGTATTGGTTTCCGGGTATTGACCTCATCGGAACCCCCAGACTCGATCTCACGGTCAACTTTTCCATGCCTCCAGATCGCAACTGGCCCAGAAATTCGACATCTCCCGCTTACGATTTCATACGCAAACTCGACCCCGCGCTGCGGCCTGCGAATAGCTACGAGCCCGCTGTCGTCGTGGTCCACAGCCTTTTCACTCCGACCACTTTCTTCAAAAAGGGCAGCGAGGGGACGGTGTGGGCAAATGAAGCAGAATGTTTGCTCGACCTGCAGGAAGCACGGCTCGAGGCCCAAGCGCAGGAATTTATCAATCACCTTACTCCTCCCTCATGAATCAACTCTCCCCACATAAAGTCCTCACCCAGGTGTCGCAAGCGATCCCGGAGCATTGTCGCCAACACATCGTTATTATCGGAAGCCTGGCGGCCGCTCATACATACTTCAGCGATGATCCTGGAAAAGGAGTTCGGACCAAAGACGTCGATGTGGTCCTTTCACCTTTCAGCGTCGCTGTAGAGTCAGGCCAAGATATTGTTCGAGAGCTGATCGATGCCGGCTGGCAGCGCCGACTGACGGGCGATCACCAGGAGCCCGGCACTGAGTTCACCCCCTTGGATCAACTGCCCGCAGTTCGCCTCTATCCGCCGGATATTGATCCCTCATCAGCGGATGCTTGGTTCCTTGAGTTTCTCACTGTCCCACCATCGGCTGGGGATACAGGCAAAACTTGGACTCGCTTGAGCTTGAAGGAAGGCTATTTTGGTCTGCCTTCGTTTCGCTTCCTCGCAATCGCCGCTCACAATCCGGAACACTTGGGAATGCTTGGGATCCGTAGAGCCCGCCCGGAGATGATGGCTCTTGCAAATCTCTTGGAACATCCTGAGATTGGATCGGCCACAATGAGTTCGCCAATCGGGGGAAGAACTCTCAAGCGGGCGAACAAGGATCTCGGCCGCGTTCTAGCGATCTCGACTTTGGCGGATCTCGATGACTATCGCCCTTGGGGCGATCTCTGGAGGTCCGCATTGGAGGCGACCTTTCCCAACGAATGGCGAAGCCTCGCCCTTCGGGCTGGAAACGGTCTTCGGGCATTAATTGCGAAGGACACCGATCTGGAAGAAGCGCACCATAGCTGCGTCAATGGCCTGCTTTCCTCCCAGCCCCCCACTCTGAACGCTCTGAAGACCGCAGGACAACGGGTGATTGGCGATGCGATCGAACGACTTGAGGAGCTCGCGCGTAACTGAGACTGAGATTTCTTCCGCGTCCAGAGCCGCTAAGGCGGTCCCTCCAATTGAATCGCTTCGTTTCGCTACCAAACATTTCGACATCCTTATTCTGACCGCACTCCCCAGATAGATGAGCAACCCAACAGCAGGACAAGGTACTCCCTATTGGTACGAATGGACCGTCGGCCTGTTGAAGGTGGTGGAGATGATGCGTCCTGATTCAGGGATTGCCTCAGTCTCATTCCAGGAAAAGGGCGTGAAGGGGTGGGATGACGTCGTCGTCAGGCATGAGGACGGCAAGATCGACTACATCCAGGTGAAACATACCCGTGAAGGAAACAATCTTACGTTTGGTGCTTTCCTTGCACCTGACAAGAAGGGCGAAACGCTTCTGAGCAACCTTTTCAAGGCCTGGCTCGATATGGGCCTCTCCTCTAAAAACGCGCGGTGTATTGTTTACACGAATCGTGAAGCGGGAGAGCGCGAGTATCTCGGGCGGCCACCGCTGGTGGAATTCACCCGGTGGCTGAAAAAAGAGTCATCAGAGCGCGAAATCCTTCATGCAATTGAAGTTCCTAGAAAATGGAACACGGCATGGGAGGAATGGCTGGGCCAAGTGTCTTTTGGATCGGACGAGGCGCGTCTCGATTTCTTCCGTGCTTTGTCGATCGAAACTAACCGGCCGGACCTCAAAGAACTTCGGTTGGAAGTGCTGGATGAGCTTGCGACAACCTTTGGCACTTCAGTGACGAAAGCAGTTCCTCTCCCTCCGCCCGCTCGCGTTGGAGGGACTCGATGGAGATGAAGTGGTTCTTGCTGCCTGCTTGGAGGCAAGTTCGTGGCGTGACCATTTCAGATACGAATATTGGCTTTAAGAAAGTGAAGAGGCTCCCAACCCAGGTGAGGATATGCCGACCACACTCAACGGGAGAACTTTCGCCTGGATGGTATGGGATGATTGGTGGGAACCAAGAATGGACAGGGATGACCGCTGCATTTGCTATTCGGTGGGAATACAGGTGGAAGCTGGAACAATCGAGTCGTTCGGCTCTTCGTCATGAGCTTGTCTCAGGGTAGCCGCGCACGAATTGCCGGAAGTCTGGCGGGAGGATACGCCCGTCATCCAGCCGGATGCTGCCATCTGCCTTCACCGGCTTCACGGTGACAAGCCCGCCGTTTCGCCGACGGTGGGCCTTGGCCTTGATTGCAGCCTGTCCTATGGAACCCATCTCAGCACAAGCTGTGCGAGAAATTAGCCCTGAGTTCGCACCAACCAATTGGGTGTCGACCGGGGATCCGAACTTTTTGAAACAAACCGCCTTGTTCGCCGCGATTTGAGCCAGATTTCTGGAAAGAGACCCCCCAATAGGAACCTGAAAAGTTCGAAAATCCACTTGGTAGGGTGGCGGAGGGAGTGGGATTCGAACCCACGGTAGGTTTCCCTACACTCGATTTCGAGTCGAGCGCCTTAAACCGGACTCAGCCATCCCTCCATGATCGGTTCGCCGGGAAGGGCGAAACAAAGGAGAATCGCCTCCGGGGGCCGGTCCGGCGACCCTCGGGGCGGACCGCTAGTCTCCCCGCTGCAGGGAGTTTTTCAAGGGGGAAATTCACTCAGCTCCTTCGACTGCGGCCCTGTCCGCCGGATCCCCGAGGACGGCGTCGCGCCCGTAGAACTTCACCCGCCGCTTGATCTTGGGCCGGCTTTTCGACTCGCGCCAGGCGTTGGTGTCGCGCAGGCTGTAGACGCAGCCGCAGTATTCCTGCTGGTAGAACTCCTCGCGCTTCGAGATCTCGATCATGCGCTGGGCGCCGCCCTCCTTCCGCCAGTTGAAGGTCCAGTAGGTCATGCCGGGATGGCGGGCGGCGGCCCGCTCGCCGCAGCCGTTGATCTGATCCATGTTCTTCCAGCGGGAGATGCCGAGGGTGCTGGAGATGAGGTCGAAGCCGTGGGCGGCGGCGTAGTCGGCCGTGACCTCGAAACGCATGTCGAAGCAGGCGGTGCAGCGGACGCCGCGTTCGGGCTCCCATTCCATGCCCTTGGTGCGGTCGAACCAGTCGCGGGCGTTGTAGTCCCAGTCGACGAAGGCCATGCCGAGCTTCTCGGCGTAGCGGATGTTCTCCTGCTTGCGGATCTCGTATTCGTCGCGCGGATGGATGTTGGGGTTGTAGAAGAAGATCGTGGTCTCGATCCGCGAGGCGGCGAGGGCGTCCATGACCTCGGCGGCGCAGGGGGCGCAGCAGGAGTGCATGAGGACGCGCGACGAGCCGTTCGGCGTCTCGAGGACGGGCCGCTCGTAGTTCTCCACGGAAAATCGCGACGGATCGTCTCCGCCGCCGTTTCCACCGCTGCTCGGTCGTCTTCCCATGGGGTCAGGGTCTCGGATAGAGTAGATAGGATTCGCGCCGTTTCAAGAACTCCTCCAGGCCGGGCCGCCACAGCTCCCGGATCTCCTCGCGTCCGGCACCATCGAGAACGGCCTCGAGGGTGGGGCGGTGGCGCAGGAGGACGTCGCCCTTTTCGGCGAGGGTGAAGGTCCTCGGGTGCAGGGCGTGCAGAGCCCGCATCAGCTCGATCCCGAGATCGAGAGGGCGGAAGCGGTCGCGGTCGCTGAGGAAGAAGCGCACTCCGGCGCAGTCCTCGCCCTTGTAGACGCTGGCGTCGGGGGTGAAGCGGGCGGGCAGCACCTCGACTCCGGCAAGCTCCGTTCCGCGCATCCGCTGGGCGAGGCGGCCATCGTGGATCCACGGGGCACCGATATGCTCGAAGGGCGAAGGGGTGCCCCGGCCGACGGAGAGGTTGGTGAACTCGACGAGGCCGACTCCGGGATAGAGCATCGCCTGGGTGAGACTGCGCATGTTCGGCGAGGGATTGACCCAGGGCAGTCCGGTCTCGTCGAAGCGCATCGCCGGCTCCCATCCTTCGACGGGCACGACGGTCAGCTCGGCTCCCACGCCGCGCTCGGCGTTGAACATCCGGGCCAGCTCCCCGGTGGTCATGCCATGCTGCACGGGGATGTCGTGAAAGGCGACGAAGTCGTTGCCCACGCCGGTGCGCACGGGTCCGTCGACGACGACGCCTCCGATGGGGTTGACGCGGTCGAGGACGACGAAGCGGATGCCTGCTTCCTTCGCCGCCTCCATCGCTAGCCCCATGGTCGAGACGTAGGTGTAGAAGCGGCAGCCGATGTCCTGGATGTCGAAGACGAGGGCGTCGAGTCCCTCCAGCTGCGCGGGAGCGGGCTTGTGGCCCTCCGACTTGTAGAGGCTGTAGACGGGGAGGCCGGTGGCCGCGTCGAGCCCGTCGTCGATGGAGTCCTGGTCGAGGACGCCACGGATGCCGTGCTCGGGGGAGAAGAGCGCCTTCAGCTCCACCTGCGGCGCGCCGGCAAAGAGATCGATGGTGGAGCGCCGCGCCCGGTTGATGCCGGTGTGGTTCGTGATCAGCCCGACCCTCAGGCCCGCGAGGAGGGCGAAGCCGTCGCGTTCCAGCACGTCGATGCCGTTGAGGACGCCGACGGGGTCGCCCGCGGCGGTCGGACTTGCCGGGGCGGGCTCTGGCGGGGGTTCGGGCGCGGGGATGGTCTTCGTGTAGCCGACGGCCTCGGCGGCGAGGGTCCCCACGCGGATGCGGAGTGGTTTGATCCTGCCTTTCTCGGTGGGATGGTTGCGGTTGGCGAGCAGGATCACGAAGGTCTCCGAGGCCGGGTCGACCCAGATCGAGGTTCCGGTCCAGCCGGTGTGCCCATAGCCGGCGAGCGGGAATTTCTCGCCACGCTGGCTGGCGAAGGAGGAGGAGAGGTCCCAGCCCAGGCCCCGCCCGATGCCGAGGGCGTCGGGGAGATGGTTCGTCGTCGCCTTGGTGAGAGTCTCGGGAGCGAGGACGGGCGGCCCGTCCGACGCCTTGCCATCCAGGAAAAGACGGACGAAGGCCGCCACGTCCCCCGCGGTGCCGAAGAGGCCCGCGTGCCCGGCGACCCCTTCCATCCGACGGGCGGTGGGATCGTGGACTTCGCCGCGGAGGAGTCCGTATCCCGGAATGACGGTGGTCGGGGCGATCCGGCCGATCCGCTGGGGCAGAGGACGGAATCCGGTCTCGCCCATCCCGAGCGGAGCGAAGATCCGCGTTTCCACATAGGCGTCGAGACGTTCGCCCGAGACGCGGCGAACGATCTCGCCGAGGAGGATGAAGTTCACGTCGCTGTAGCGGAAGCGCGTTCCCGGCTTCTCCAGGAGTCCCACCGTGGCGGCGCGGCGCACGCCTTCGTCGTGGCCCCAGAAATCCGCCTCGCTGAGGAAGAGGCCGGGCGGCAGGCCGCTGCAGTGAGTGAGGAGCTGAAGCACGGTGACGCCCCGGCGTTCCTTCGCTTCCGGCTTCGGTTCCGCCGCTTCGGCCCGGACGCCGCCGGAGAGGAATTCGGGAATCCACTTGGCCACGGGATCGTCGAGGGAAAGCCGGCCTTCCTCGATCAGCTTCAGGATCGCGGGTGCCGTCGCCATCACCTTGGTGAGGCTGGCGAGGTCGAAGACCGTGTCCGTCGTCATCGCCTCCGACCCCGGCTCGACGAGGCGCTTCCCGTAGGCCTTCTCGTAGACCTCGCCCTTCGACTCGATCCGGAGGACCGCACCGGGAATGTCTCCGCGGCCGATCGCGGCGGCGATCTCGCGGTCGATGGCCTTGAGCTTGTCCGGGCGCATGGGGGCGGCCTGCGAAGGTGGCGAGGCGGCGAGGAGGACGAGTCCCGACGAGAGCAGCGCGCAGGCGAGGCGCCGGGGTGTCCGAGTTCGATTCAAAGCCTTGCGGGTGAGGGTGGGGGATCCGGCAGGGTCGGAGGAGCCCGACCCCGTCGAGTTTGCCCCATCCCGGCGCGGGAATCAATCCCCGATAAGGATTGGGGGGGCCGTGTGCGCGGGCGGCCGATCTTTCTCTTTGCGTGAAGGGAGGGGCGGAGGAAGCGGTGCGATGCGAGAACGTGCTTGATTCCAAGAAGGAACCGCTTCATCGTTCCGCCGGTTCGCCACGATCTCCCGCGGGTGTCGTTCAATGGTAGGACGCGAGCTTCCCAAGCTTGAGACCAGGGTTCGATTCCCTGTACCCGCACCAGCGTCTCCGGAAACGGCACCCTTTCCCCGTCCTCCCGGGAAATTTTTTGAACGTCCGGCGTTTTCCGTGCGTCATTAGGGACAATGCAGCGATTCTCCGACGAATGGCGCGACTGGCTGGACCGCAATGGAGCCCGGCTCATGCTCTTCGCACGGCAACAGACCCGGTGCGAGGCGGACGCCGAAGATGTTCTCCAGGCCGCTCTCGTCCGCACCTGGAAGACCCACCGGGGAGCGCCCGACCAGCAGGTCGTGAGTCTCGCCTACACCAACATCCGTCGTTGCGCCATCGACCTCGCCCGCAGCAACGAACGCCGCCGCAAGCGCGAGGAGGAGTCCTCGATGGAGCGTGGCGAGCTGGTCGCCTGGTTCGAGCTGCCCGAGGACGACACCAGCCGCGCCCTCCAGGTCGCCCTCTCCAAGGTCCCGGAGAAATTCCGCGAGGTCATCACGTTGAAGATCTGGGGCGAACTGACCTTCGACCAGATCGGCAAGGCTCTGGACATCTCCCCCAACACCGCCGCCTCGCGCTACCGCTACGGCATGGAGGCGATGCGAAAGTCGCTCGAAGGGGAGAAGGTCGGAATCGCCATCTGAGACGCGTCCGCGAAAAGGCGCAGGTCCGCAGCCTCAAGCCTTCGGCTTGATGAAGAGCACCTCCGCCCGATCGATCCAGCCCTTGCGCAGATCGACGCGGAACCAGCCCTCGGCGTTCTTCGGATGGAAGCGCACCGGCGAGCGAGGGCCGAACTCGGCGAGGTCGTGCTCGGCCCAGGTCTTCCCGAGGTCGAGCGACACGGCGAGACCGGTCTTGAAGGTCGAGGCCGGAGCGCAATGCGAGGCGAGGATCGTCCCGTCCTGGATGATCATGTTCGCCATCTCGAACTCGGCGTCGTAGAGCATCGTGTGCTTCGACTTGTCCGCCAGGTCCTCCGGGGCGCAGCGGAAGATGCCGCGGTCGTGCTCTTGGTTCGGCAGCTTGATGCCGTTCGCGTCCGCCGCCCAGTAGAGCTGGCCGTCGACGAAGTTGAAGCCGCCCGACTTGTAGCGCGAGTTCGAATTGACCGAGACCAGGACTTCCCAATCCCAGGTGTCGGCGGCCCAGTCGTAGCGGCCGCGCAGCCAGTGGCATTCGTGGCCGTGCCCGCGGTCCACGTCGCCCGTGCAGGCGTAGAAGGCCTGCTCCGCCGGGTTGTACATCACCCCGTGGACGTGGCGGCAGATCACCGGGTTGTCCGGGTCGCCGAGGAACTGGTCGGGCGTCGCCCCCTTCGGCTGGAAATGCGGGTTCCGTCCGAAGGAGTAGGCCAGCTTCACTGTCTCGCCGCCATCGGTCGAGTAGTAGAGGTTCACCGGCACCGGTCCACCGATCACGTTGCAGTAGTTGCCCCACACAAGGATTTCCCGGCCATCCACCTCCCAGGTGTGGACGCCGTCGAGCGAGTGGAAATACCAGCCCGGCAGATCCGGATCGGCCGGCGTGTGCGCCTTGTAGTCGCTGCCGTCGCGCCGCTTCACCGTGATCTCGCGGTAGCTGGCGAGGTTGTCGGTGCTGAGGTAGAGATTCGCCCGCGTCGCGAAGAGGATGTTGCCGTTCTTCAGGAAGGTGCTCCAGAGGAGGTTGGCCGCGTCGGCGAAGGCCGTCCTTCGCGCCCAGGTCTTCGCATTGTCCTCGGAGAGGAGGATGTGGCCGTTCTCGAAGGCGAAGGCCTTGTGGCCGCGCTGCGAGTCGATGTAGGGACCGTCCGGCGGAGCGAGGCGATAGTGGAAATGCTCCGTCTCGCCCGTGCCCTCGGCGGCGCGGAGACGGGAGAGGGCCGGCAGCAGGGGAGCGGCGGCGGCGAGTTGGAGGAAGCGGCGACGGTCGGTGGAGAGGCGTGCCTTCATGTCCGCGAGCGTATCAGGAGCGGTTGGCGAAGTCGCAGGCGCGATTGCGCGGACGGGGGCCGCGTCGCCGCGGGCGCATGAAAGGGTTGACCAGGCTCCGTCGGATGGTTGACTTCTGGGGTTCGGCTTCGATTCTCCCGATCCTGCTTCTCATGAGACGTTTCGTCCTGCCCCTCGCCCTCGCCGCCGTTTCCCACTCGGCCTTCGCCATCACTCCGGCGGAGCTCGAGGCGCGCTTCAAGCCGCTTCCCACGGTGCCCGAGGATGCCTTGCCCCCGCTGAGCAACGCGCCCGGCGCCTTTCGGGGACTGATCCGGCACGAGGGGCTCGAAGGCCATACCTGGGTCGCCTTTCCCTTCGTCGAAAATCCCGGCAGCTTCGGTTTCGATCCGCAGGGCCGCCTCTACGTGGCCGAGGCGAACCGCTTCTGGCTCGGCGTGCCCGACCTGCGCGGGGCGAACGAGCTGATCCGCGACGACTTCAAGGCGGTGACGGTGGAGGACCGGCTCGCGATGTATGAAAAATACGCGGCGAGCTTTCCCGAAGGCTGGTTCAGCCGCGTCGCCGACCGGCTCGTCCTCCTCGAAGACCTCGACGGCAATGGAGCCGCCGACCACCGCTCGCTGTTCTCCGATCGCTTCAAGCGCCCCGAGGATGGCATCGGCTTCTCCGTTCTTGCCGACGAAGACGGCTCGGTCTATTTCACCTGCATCCCCAGCGTGTGGAAGCTGCGCGACACCGACGGCGACGGGCGCGCCGACGAGGAGACCGAGATCTCGACCGGCTACGGGGTGCGCGTCTCCTTCATCGGCCACGATCTCCACGGCCTCGTCCGGGGGCCGGACGGTCGGCTCTACTTCTCCGTCGGCGACCGCGGCTACCACGTGACGACGGCGGACGGGAAGACGCACGCGGGCTCGGGGCGCGGCGCGGTCTTCCGCTGCGAGTCCGATGGCTCGGGTCTCGAGGTCTTCTGCACCGGCCTGCGCAATCCGCAGGAGCTCGCCTTCGACGACCACGGCAATCTCTTCACCTTCGACAACACCGGCGACATCGGCGACAAGGCCCGCCTCGTCTATGTGCTGGAGGGCAGCGACTCGGGCTGGGACATGTCGCACCAGTCGCCTCACCACTACGCGACCCATCTCGACTGGGACGACTTCCGCCCGGAGAAATCGATGTGGGTGGCGGAGCGGATGTTCGACCTCCACAACGAGGAGCAGCCGCAGTGGGTCTACCCCCCCGCCTCGCACGTCGCCCAGGGACCGTCCGGAACGACCTGGCTGACGGGGGAATCGCTGCCCGAGGATCTGCGCGACCGCTTTCTCCTCGCCAACTACCGCGGTCCCTCGGAGAACTGCACGGTTCTCGCGATCAAGGTCGGACCAAGCGGGGCGGGCTACGTCGCGACGGAAGAGCGCGAACTGGTCAAGGGCGTCGGCGCGAGCGACGTCGAGCTCGGCTACGACGGGAAGATCTACCTGTGCGACTTCGGCGGCGGCTGGAGCGTGAACGAGAATGGCTCCATCCAAACGCTCGCCTCGACCGATCCCGCCGAGCTCCAAGCCGGCGCGAAGGTCGCGGCGATGTTCCAGGAGGGATTCGGGGAGCGGGGAACCGCCGAGCTGCGGGGCTTGCTCTCCCATCCCGACCGCCGCGTGCGCCAGGCCGCGCAGTTCGCGCTGGTGGACCGCGGGGAGGAGGGAATCGCCGAGCTGAAGGGGATCGCCACCGGTGAAGGGGCGCTGATTCCCCGGCTCCATGCGATCTGGGGAATCGGTCAGGTGGGCCGACGCGAAGCCGCGGCGGGGGATTTTCTTCTTCCGCTGCTGCGCGACGGCGTGGCGGAGGTGCGCGCCAACGCTGCCCGCGTTCTCGGCGATCTGCGTTCCGGCGGGGCGAAGCCCGGACTGGCCGATATCCTGACAAACGATGAATCCGTCCGCGTCCGCTCCCTCGCCGCCATCGCCCTCGGGCGCATCGCCGAAGCGGGCGACGCGGAGACGGCGGAGGCCCTCTTCGCCGTCGCCCGGGTCAACGGAGCGGGCCAGCCCGACATCGTCCTGCGCCACGCGATCCTTTCCGCGCTCTCCGAAGTCGTCACCGCGCCCGCCGCCGCCGCGAAAGCCGGATCGGATTTCCGCGAGGAGCGCCTTCTCGCCGTGCTCGCGCTGCGCCGAATGGAGAGTCCCGCACTGGCGGCGTTCCTCGGCGACGCCGATGCTCTCGTCCGTCGCGAGGCGATCCGCGCGATCTACGACACGAAGGCGCTCGATTCCGGGGCAGGGGAAGCGCTCGCCGCCCTGCGCGAGGGACTCGCCGGCTTGCCCGAAACGATCCAGCGCCGTGTCGTCGCCGCGAACTATCGCCAAGGCACTCCGGTCCACGCCCTCGCCCTGCTCGAACTTGCCGCCGACAGCGGGCTCGCCAGATCCGTCCGCAAGGCGGCGCTGAACGGGCTGAAGCAATGGGAGGCCGCGGTCGAGACCGATCCCGTGCTCGGGCACTACCGGCCCCAGGTCGCGAAGGAGCCCCGCCGATTCTCCTCGCTCGCTCCGGTTCTCGGCGAAGCGCTTCGCGAATTTCTCGCGGCACCCCATGATTCCGAGTTCATCGCCTTGGCGCTGGAGTTCGCGACGGCCGCCGGGATCGAGCTCGATCCCGCGACCCTCCTGGCCCAGGCGGGCAATGCGAAGCTCGCTCCGGAGCTGCGCGTCGCCGTGGTCGAAAGCCTCGTCGCGTCCCGTCCGGAAGGCACCCGCGAACGCATCGCCGAACTGCTGGCCGACGATGCGGTCCCGGTCCGTACCGCCGCGATGCGCGGCGCGTTCGCCCTCGGATTCGAAGGGATTGCCGACCAGGCGGCCACGATCGTCGTCGACGGCCCTCTGCCCGTCGCCCGCGCCGCCATCGCCGGACTCGCGGAAGACGATCCGGCCCGCATCGCCGCGCTCTGGAACGGGCGAAGCTCGAAGCTGCGCCCCGGCCTCTGGCTCGACGCCTACCTGGCTCTCGCGGAAAAAGGCCATCCCGATGCCGTCGCCTACGCCGCCTCGGAGCCGAACGCCGTCTTCCATCTCGGCCTGCACGGCGGCGATCCCGCGGCGGGCGAGATCGTCTTCAAGAACCAGGGCGCCTGCCTCCAATGCCACAAGGTCGGCGGCGAAGGCGGCGACCAAGGCGGGGTCCAGGGACCGGACCTGCGCGAGGTGGCAAAAAGGCTGTCGAGGGAAAAGATCCTCGAGTCCGTCGCCGATCCAGGAGCCGAGATCACTCCCGGCTACGGCATGGCGACCGTCACCCTGACCGACAACGAAACGGTGGTCGGGCGTCTCTCCGAGGACGAGGAATCCCACGTCACCGTCGTCGCGCTGGACAACAGTTCCCGCAGGATCCCCCGCGCGGAGATCGCGTCGGTCTCCCCACCTGTCTCGGCCATGCCGCCGATGGCGGCGGCCCTGCCTCCCCGCGACTTCCGGGACCTCGTCGCCTTTCTCGCCACGCAGAAGGGAGGCAAGTGGAAGGCCGACGACGCGTCGCACGGCGACGACGAGAAGATCGCGAAGTGACGGCGGCGTTCCGGCGGGCAAGCGGGGTTCGTTTTTGCGCCGAAGGCCGGATTCCGTTCCCCCAACGCGCGTGAGCGCGGGTAGGGGCGTGCGGCCAAGCGGATGCCCAAGCGAGACTCCCCCCGACCGGGCCGGTCGGGGCTACCCGAAGAGCTCGATCAGGCGCGAGGGGCGAAGCTCGACCAATCCCTTGGCCAACCTCACTTCCGACCGAACATCGTCCGGCTTTCTGGATACAGCTCGACCAGCACGGAAACGAGGGTTCCGCGCAGCTCTCTGGCGAGTTCGGTCTTCAGGGTGCCAGGCACAGGGGGCTCGCCCCCTTGCTTCCAGTGGGACTTCCATTTTCCCGAGCGCTTGTCGACCTCCGCGCCGACAAGCTGCTGCCAGCGCGCCGGATTGTTCACCGGATCGCGCCAGGCGCCCCGGCCACGGCCGAAGTGGGCCACGGCGAGGTAGAGGAGAAGGATGGACTTCACCTGCTCGCGGAAGTGGGCCTCGGACCAGCGCACACGGTTCCGCCCGGTCTGGGAGAGGTTGTAGCCCTTGGCGAGAGCGTAGGTCGTGCCGCCGCCCAGGAGCATCCCGACGATGGCTCCGCCGCCGAGGGACATGCCTCCGGCGGCGAGGTCGGCGGCGAGGCCTCCGAGCAGTCCGGCCCCGAGTCCGCCGAGGGCCGCCATGAGCGATTCGTCGACGTCGGGCTTCGTCTCGAAGCTCCTGACCGAGGCTTCGGCCAGCTTGGCCGCGGTCTCGCCGGAAAGCCCGTGCAGGGCGATGAGGCGGTTCACCGTCTCGGTCGTCCGTACGGAGAGCCGGTCGTACATGGCCTTCTGGATGCGTTCCAGCTCGCGATGGCGCTCGTTCTTCTGAAGGAGGAAGCGCAGCCGACCGACGAGGCCCTGCTCCGGCAGCGGCTCGGTATCGGCTAGCGCGGCGATGGCGAGCTCGGCCATGGCGCGGACGGAGTCGTCGAAGAGGTCGAGCTGGCGGGAGGCCCACGCCTCCGAGAGAAGGCGGGCGGTTTCCCTTTTTCCTCCGGAGAGCACCTCGACGGCCTGGGCGAAGATCCCGTGCTCCTGGACCCAGCAGCGGGTGAAGGCGTCGAGGGTGGAGACGCGCTTGACGACGGGATGCTTGGCGAGGCGGGCGCGCCATTCCTCCTCGTGGTGTCGGATGCGTTCGGGATCGGGCGCGCCGGTCTGGTTGAGGAAGACGAGGACGGGTTTGCCGATCCATTCGATCACCTCGATCTCGAGGTCGATGTAGCCGGTCTCCTCCGGAGTCTGCGAGGCATCGACGAGGTAGAGGACGACGTCGGCCTCGGACTGGACGTTGCGGATCGCCTCCTGGCTGCACCACAGGGATTTGTCGGTGGCCCGGTCCCAGACCTGGTGAAGGATCCAGCCGACGGGATTGTCGCTCGCGCGGAGGCGTTTGGCGAGCTTGGCGAGGTTCGCCCCGAAGCCGGGCGTGTCCCAGAGCCGGGCGCGCCGGTCGCCCGACTCGATCAGAGGCCAGGATTCCGGCACGACGGTGACGTGGGCGCTGTCCGCGACCTCGCCCACGTCGCGTCGCAGCAGGGTGCGCGCGAGGGCGGTCTTGCCCACGTTGGTGTGGGAGATGAGGCTGAGCACGATCTCGTGGTCGGACGCGTCGGACATGGGGATCACGCGGGCGTTTCGGGATGGACGAGGAGGGCGGCGGATTCGCCGGCGAAAAGGCGGCGCCACGCCTCCTCCCGCGCGGCGCGGCGTTCCGCCGCGTCGGCGAGGCCCTGGGTCTTGCGGTCGAAGGCGCCGGCCTCGAGAAGGACGAAGCGGACAGGGTCGGACGCCAGACTGGACAGGGTCCGGTGGACGGCGAGATGGGTCTCGCGCTCGGGTGTGGCGGCGAAGGAAAGGACGGGAATGGTCTCGGCGCCGGCGCCGGGAAGGGCGACCGTCTTTTCCTCCTCGTCGCCGAAGGCGATGGAGGGCAGCCAGACGGCCTCGACGGCCGCGCCGAACTCGTCCTCGAGACGCCGGACGAGAGCCGTTTTGGTGGCTTCGTCAGGCTCGAAGGCGTAGGGGACGAGGGCGGCGCGGCGGGCCGATCCCGAGGAGGTCGCGAGCAACCGGGCGTAGTAGCGCGGGGCGGTCTCGCGGTAGGGGAGCGTGCGCGCGAGGCGGGTGGCGCGGAGACGCCAGAGCAGAGCGAGGAAGGCCCGGGGGGCGAGGACGAAGAGCGCGATGGTCAGCGCGTACCAATGGATCCAGCGGGCCGCGTTTTCGCCGGTGGCGTCGGCTCCGCGGATCGCGTCGAGCTGCTCGATGGAAGGAAGCGTGCCCCCGCTGATCGCGACGGCGGGACCGAGGACGGCCTGGAGCAAAGGGCGGAGCTGGGCGCTGTCGGCAATGAAGGTGCTTTCCCACACGGCGCGGTATTCGTTGGCGAGGCCGCGGACGTACATCCCTCCGATGGCCGAGGCGGCGAGGACGAGCGCGGCGAGGTGGAGGAGGGACTTCAGCCGTGCCGCCGTCGCCGGGGCGGAGAGCTGTGCCCATCGCTTCTCGAAGAGGCGTCGCGCCCCGGCGAGGACGCTGGCAGCGGGATCGTCCGTCGCGTTCTCCACCGGCCGCGGCGCGAGGCGGGCGAAGAGTCGGGTGAAGCGCTCCGGGCGTTTCCGCGAGACGAAGAGCCAGATCTCGCGCAGATAGACGAGCAGGCTCCACCCGAGGATGCCGAGCAGGGGGAAAGAGAGGATGTTGATCCGTTTCTCCGGCCCGAGCTCGTTCGAAAGATAGCCGACGATGGCGGCGAGGAGGAGAAGGCCGAGGACGAGCCCCGGGTGCCGCGAGGGATGGGCGGGTGCGCTGGGATCGAGCCAGGCGGTGCCGGAAAGGCGTCCATGGAGCCGCTCCAGCAGGGCGGTGGCGCGGGCGGCGAGAAAGACCTCCTCGCGGGCGCGTCCGGGATTCGCGGGCAGGGGCGCGCCCGCCTGGCGCGAGGCCTCGTGGCGCTCTCCGAGGGGCAGGACGAGACCGTTCTCGTCGGCCTCCTCGACGGCGGCGAGCATCAGGATGTTGCGGGAGTCCTCGGGGCTCATCGGAAAAACGTCGGAGGGATCAGAGCGGCACTGGCGGATCGAGGACGGCGGTGCGCTTCGGATCGTGCGCGTAGCAATGTGCCAGACCGATGGCGAGGGCGTCGGCGGCGTCGGAGGGCGGCGTCTCGACGAGACCGAGGAGGGCGCGCATCATGAAGGCGACCTGCTGCTTGTCGGCCGCCCCGCGCCCGACGACGGCCTGCTTCACCCGCTTCGGGGCGTATTCGTAGATCTCGAGCCCGTGCTCGGCGGCGGCGAGGAGGGCGGCCCCGCGCGCCGCCCCGAGGGTGATGGCGGTGCGGTAGCTTTGCACGTAGATGACGCCCTCGACCGCGCAGACCTCGGGCGAATGTTCGCGGATGACCTCGACGAGGCGCTCGCGGATCGCGACGAGGCAGCCCGACTGGCGGAGGTCGCGGCGGTTCTGGATCACACCGTAGGCCAGCGCCCGCTGCGTCCGGCGGCCGGAGGCAGGGGAGCTTTCCTCAATGACCGCGAAACCAGTGTTCCGCAGCGCCGGATCGATGGCAAGGACGCGCACGAAGGAGCTTACGCGATTTTCCGGCGGAGGCATCCGCCTTTCAACGGCCTTCGGGTCCAGGCTTGGCGTAGGGAGTCGCTACATGCGTCAGCATTCGGAAATGCCGCGCGTTCAGCGTCGCCAGCTCGAGCCGGTGCTTGGCAGCGGTAGCGGCGATCATGCAGTCGGCGAGTCCGCATCCCATGCTGGCACGGTGGTCCCGGTGGAAGAGTCCGGCCTGCTCGGCGATCTCCTCGGTCAAGGGCAACACGACCATCGCCGAAAGCATCGTGGAAAGATCGGTGCGCTCGCGGCCTTCGCGCACGCCTTGGAACAACTCGGCCACCGTTACGGCGGAAATGGACACGGAATCGATGCCCGCCTCAAGGAACTCGATGGCTGCGGCGTGCCCGCGGAGATAGTCGATGAGGATGTCCGTATCGACCAGCATCCTCAGAAGCGCTCGAATTCGCTCCGCAGTCTCTCCAGCGAGACGTCGTCCCGTTCCTTCCACAGTCCTCGTCCCGCCCCCAGGCGTCCGAGCCGGTCTTGAGGGCCCAGGCGCGTCAGATACTGGTCGATCGCCTCTCGGATCACCTCGCTCTGCTTTCGACCGGACTCAGCGGCGACTCTTGCGACGCCTTGGGCTTCCGCCGGGGTGAGGTAGATTTGGGTACGCGTCATACATCATAATGTATGCAGAAGGAGTGAACCGTCAAGCCCCCTCACTCCTCGTAGACGCGCACGTTGGCGTCGCGACGCAGCTTCTTCAGCCAGCCTTCGAGGTTCTTCTTGCGCTTGTCGATGGTGAGGCGGCGGTCGATCTCCTCCTCGAGCTCCTCGAAGGAAGGGGTCTTCTGCCCGACCCGCCCGTCGACCTTGAGGATGCGCCAGAAGGGGCCATCGTCGAGCGCTTGGCTCACCTGCCCCGCGGGCAGGCCATAGGCGATGCGGGTGAGCCCTTCGTTCAGTTCGTTCTTTCCGAGCACGCCGACGTATCCGCCTTTGCTGGCGAAGCTGTCGGCGGAATGCTTCTTCGCGAGCTCGCCGAAGTCGCCTCCGCTCCGGAGCTTGCCCATGACCTCGTCGAGCACCTTCTTCTGGGCCTCGTGGCTGCTCGAGTCGGTCTGCTTCGGAATGGACATGATGCGCAGCTTGGGCTGGCCTTCGGAGGCGAACTCGCCCTTGATCTCGTTGTACTTCGCCCGCTTCTCCCACGGCGTGTTGGGAATGGCGTCCTCGCCGCCGTGCTTCGAGCGTAGGGCCTGGATCGCGATCTGGTCGCGCTGGATCTCGCGGAACTGGGCGATCGTCATGCCCGACTTCTTCAGCTCGGCGAGGAACTGGTCGCGGTCTCCCTTGAAGCGGTCGGTGATGAAGCGGTTGATCGACTCGTCGACGAACTGGTCCTTGATCTGGCCCCCGAGCTTCTTGAATTCGCTGAGGATCAGGTTCCGGTCGATGAGATCCTCGAGCGCGGTCGCCTCCATGCGGCGGATCTCGCGCTCGGCTTCGCCGCGGCCGACCATGCCCTTGTTCCCCATCAGCCACACCTGCACCTGGGTCTGCACGGCCTGGTCGACCATGGTCTGGGTGATGGGCTCGCCGTTGACGACCGCCTTGATGCGGTTCAGCTCGACCGGAGCCGCCCCCAGGGGAAGGAAGAGCAGGGAAGCGAAGGCGGCGAGAAAAGCCGGGAACCGGGGGGGGGGCGTGCTCATAGGCTGGGGAAGTCGCAGGGCGTCTTCAATCTTTCACAGGTCGAGAACCCAGTCGAGGGCCGACTCGAGCCATTCTTCCTCGTTGTCCCCGATTAAACGCGGGAATTTGCCGTTTATTTGAATGTACCTGCCGTTTTTGGTCAGCTTCAGCTTGCCTTCCTGGATCTCCAGGGCGCTGCAGCCCTTCCGCGCCGCACGGATCTTGATCTCGGTGGCGGCGAGGAGATGCCGCACCGGCGGTGGCGGCTGGCCGAAGCGGTCGGTCCAGTTCTCCCGCAAGCCGTCGAGGTCCTCCGGTTGTGCGGACTCCGCCAGCTCGCGGTAGGCGGTGATGCGCAGCCGCGCCTCGGGCATGTAGTCGGCGGGAATGAAGGCGGGCAGGCCCTCCGCCGGATTCCTCAGCCAGGCCGCCTCGTTGGTGCGGAGGAAATCGACGTGCATCGAGAGATCGACGCGGTCGGCGGCGGGCTCGCCCTTCAGCTTCGCGACGGACTGCTTGAGGAGCTGGCAGTAGAGATCGAAGCCGATCGCGGCGATGTGTCCGCTCTGCTGCGTCCCCAGCAGATTCCCCGCACCGCGGATCTCGAGGTCGCGCATCGCGATCTTGAAGCCCGCGCCGAGGGAGGAGTACTGCTTGATCGCGTTGATGCGCTTGCGCGCGTCGCCCACGGTGAGCATGTCCGGCGGCAGCATCAGGTAGGCGTAGGCGCGGCGGTCGGCCCGGCCCACTCGGCCGCGGATCTGGTAGAGGTCGGCGAGGCCGAAGCGGTCGGCCCGGTCGATGATGATCGTGTTCGCGTTGGGGATGTCGACCCCGCTCTCGATGATCGTGGTGCAGACGAGCACGTCGAACTCGTGCCGGATGAAGCGGCCCATCACGTCCTCGAGCAGCTCGCTGTCCATCTGCCCGTGTCCCACCGCGACCCGCACGCCGGGGACGAGGTCCTCGATGCGGCGCTTCACCCCCTCGATCGACCTGACCCGGTTGTGGAGAAAGAAGACCTGCCCCTGCCGCGCCAGCTCCTTCTCGATGGCCGAGCGGATGATGCGTTCGTCGTAGGGGCAGACCGTGGTCGCGACGGGGCGGCGGTTCGGCGGCGGCGTGTCGATCACCGACATCTCGCGCACCCCCATCATGGAGAGATAGAGCGTCCGTGGAATCGGCGTGGCCGAGAGCGTGAGCACGTCGACGAAGCGCCACATCTCCTTGAAGCGCTCCTTGTGCTGCACGCCGAAGCGCTGCTCCTCGTCGACGACGACGAGGCCGAGATTCTTGAATCCGACGTCCTTCGAGATGACGCGGTGCGTGCCCACGACGATGTCGGTCGCGCCGGCAAGGAGGTTCGTCAGGGTCTGCCGCTGCTCGGCAGGGCTGCGGTAGCGGCTCAGGGTCTCGATCTTCACCGGGAAGTCCGACATGCGTTCGCGGAAGTTGCGGTAGTGCTGCTCCGCGAGCACCGTGGTCGGGGCGAGCACCGCGACCTGCTTGCCCGACATCACCGCCTTGAAGGCCGCGCGGATCGCGACCTCCGTCTTGCCGAAGCCCACGTCGCCGCAGATGAGCCGGTCCATCGGCTTGGCACCCTCCATGTCGGCCTTGGTCTCGGCGATGGCGCGGAGCTGGTCGGGCGTCTCCTTGTAGATGAAGGCGTGCTCGAACTCCCACTGCCACTTGTTGTCGGGCGGATGGGCGAAACCCCGGTGCGCCTGCCGCTCGGCCTGGATCGAGAGGAGGCGGCCCGCGTAGTCGAGGATCGAGTTCTCCGCGTCGCGCCGCGTCCGCGCCCAGCGCTTGTCGCCGAGGCGCGAGAGCTTCGGCGCGCCCTTTCCCGTGCCGATGTAGCGCGAGACGAGATGGGCCTGGTCGAGCGGCACGAAGAGGCGGGCCGAGTCGTCGTACTCGATCTCCAGCACCTCCTGCCCGCCGTCGGGCGTCTCGCGCGTGCGGATGCCCTTGAACTTCCCGATGCCGTAGTCGAGATGGACGACGAGGTCGCCGTAGCCGTACTCGCGCAGGTCCGCGACCTGCTTGCTCGACTGGAGGACGCGGGCGAGCCGGTAGCGGCGGTGCCCGCGCTGGTTCTGGTAGCGGCCGAAGATCTCCGCGTCGCTCAGCACCGCGAGCCTCGAGTCCGGCACGGTGAAGCCCCGGCTCAGCGATCCGATCACCGGCTTGAGAAAGCCGTCCTTCCACGCCTTCTCGAAGATCAGCTCGGTGAAGCGCTCCTTCTCGCCCTCGGAGTGGAAGGCCATCAGGACCGTCCACTTCTCCTTCCTCCACTGCGCGATCTGACGGAAGAACTCCTCGCGCCGCGCTTCCTGCAGGATGAAGTCGCCCGCGCCGAACTCGCCGAGGGGATTGTCGTGGCAGGCCCCGCCGTAGTCCTCCGGTCCCTCCTCGAATTCCGCCGCGTCGGCGAGGATGCGGACCTGGGCCAGCTCGCTCTCGCAGTCCACCGCGATCACGAGATCGCCCTCGCCGAGATAGTCGGCGATGCGGCCCGACTGCTCCAGATTCGCCTCGCTCAGGAGAATTTCGCAGGACGCGACTCGCCCGATCGAGGTCTGCGCGTCCACGTCGAACTCGCGCACCGACTCGATCTCCTCGCCGAACAGCTCCACGCGCACCGGATGCAGCGCCTGCCACGAGAAGACATCGACGATCCCCCCGCGCAGCGCGAACTGCCCACGGCGGAAGACCTGGGCCTCCCGCTCGTAGCCCGCCTCCTCCAGACGCGCCGCGAACGCCGCCAGATCGAGCCGGTCGCCCGGCTTCAGGACCTCCGCCTGCCGCGTCAGCGAGCCCGGCGGCGGGGCGCTTTCCCCCAGCGCCTCGGCCGTGAGCACGACGATGGCCTCGCCCTTCTCCCGAGTCACCTCGTGCAGCTCCTTCAGCACCGCGAGCCGCTCCGCCGCCGACTCGGGATCCGGCAGCGTCTCCTCGAAGCCCGCCCATTCGTATTCCGGCAGGAAGAGGGCCTCGCGCCCCCAGACCGCGAGCTCGGTCTGCATCACCTCCTGCGTCTTCACCTGCGGGCAGAGCACCCACACCGCCGAGTCGAGCTCGCCCGCCTCGCGCCAGGCCGCGATCGCCGCCGCCACGTAGAGCGGCTGGCCCGCCTCCGCGACATGGTCGATCACCACCGGATCCTCCGGCGTGGCGAGGGGCACACGCTTCAACGCCGTCGCAAGGCGACGGCTCCGCCGCAACGAGGGCGCCGCGAGATCGAGGGCGTCGGTCTGTTCCCCGGAGAATTTCAAAGCCGGGGATGCTAGCCGCAAACTCGCCAAGGAGAAACTTGGATTTCCTGTCCGTCCGGCTTTCGGAAGCAGGTCGTCCAGCAGGAGGTTTTTCATCAGCAAATCCGTAATTTTTTGTGAATTTTATAAAAAATATGAGAAAATTTCAGATTTGTGCTTTCACTCTTGCAAAAATCGTCCGTGACCGGTAAATTTCGTCTCGCATGTCAAAGGAGAACGCCGCTTTAGCCGAGCGCGCCAAACGGGCGCGCCGTATCGTCAAGAATCCCGCCCTCTACAAGGTG
The DNA here is from genome assembly GCA_037190325.1 of Verrucomicrobiales bacterium. Lineage (GTDB taxonomy): Bacteria > Verrucomicrobiota > Verrucomicrobiia > Verrucomicrobiales > DEV007 > Arctic95D-9. The sequence goes on from JBBCIU010000029.1 coordinate 30,307, forward strand.
TGTTTCGGTTGCGACTCGATCGTCGCGAGCAAGGTCAACATCTGCCCGAACTGCCACGCCTACCGTTTCGAGTGCGACGAGGATCTGGTGGTGAGCCAGGCCAAGGTCCTCTCCACGCGCGAGCAGAACTCCGTGGTGGTCGAAGACCTGATCTGAAGGGCGCACCACCCTCCCTTTGTCGGCGGCGCAAGAAACTCCTTGCAAATCCGGCGCGAGCCTTCATCTTGCCGACCTCGCAATGTGGCGGGCCACCGCCGCATCCGACGACCGGGCAGATTCCAGAGCGGTCAAATGGGGCAGACTGTAAATCTGCTGGCAATGCCTTCGAAGGTTCGAATCCTTCTCTGCCCACTTTCATTTACAATCAAGGAGTTACGCTAGTTGCGTGGCTCCTTTTTTGTTGAACGGATTGAGCGACTTTGTAGTGACTTTGCAATTATTGGGGTGCTATCCGCTACCTAAACGGTGAATCTCAGTTCGACTCCATCGGAAATTTCTTCGGCGGCTCTCCGATGATTTCCATTGCGATTGAGGACGGGCCCGATAAGAAGGGGACCCCTCAGCCGCATCGCCACACGCTTCAACCGTCGCGATTGCCACTTCCTGGCAGCCCTTCACCTCGCAGCTGCCATGATCCGGTTGAAATGAATCTCGATTTAGCCTAGCGCCCCGTTGTCAGGCGGCCCGGATCACGGGGGGCGCTCGAGCCCGGGGGCTTTCCGGCGGGTTCGGGCAGCACGCCCCTCCCGCGCAGGACGACCGACGTCTTCGCCTCGCGGGCGGCCACTTGCACCGTCGCCCGGCGCAGGCCGGGCTTCCTCGGGCGGAAGCTCGCCACCACCGTGGCCGTGGCCCCGGGCTCGAGCGTCCGGACGGAGGGGCGCCGGAGCCGGAAGTCGGCCCGGCCCGGCCCCTTGAGCGAAGCCTTCAGCCCGGTGGCGGACTGCTCGCCACGGTTGGCCACGAGAAGGCGGCGCGTCCCGCCCCGGGCACCGAGGACGGTGGGCGCGAAGGCCTTCGGCACCTTGGCCTTGAGGAGGGGGCCGGAGAGAACGGCCACGGAGAGGGGCGCGGTGCGCACGTTGCCGTGGGAGTCGGTCACGGTGTAGGTGAGCCCGTAGCTGCCCGGGGGAAGGGAGCGGGGGTCGAAGAGACCGCCGGCGACGCCCGGGCCGCCGAAGATCCCGCCCGGAGGCGTCGCGCCGGTGGCGGCGGCGAGATCGATGGGCCCGCCTCCGGCGGGACGGCGCAAGGAAGGAGTGGAGAAGGCGGGAGCCCCGAGCCCCTCCCCGAGCACGGGGAGGCGGAAGGAGGGGAGGCGGGGATCGTCACTGGCGATCTCGACGGTGGCCTCCGCAGGGCCACCCGCGACCGGGGCGAAGGAGACGGAGAAGGTGGCGGTGGCACCGGGGGCGAGGAGGGTGGCGGAGGGCTGGGTCGCGGAGAAAAGGCCCGCGCCGGGACCGGAGAGGGAGATGGCGCCGAGAACGAGGTCGGCGTCGCCGGCGTTGAGGAGGGTGAAGGTGGAGGCGGGTGAGCTGCCTCCGGCGTGGACGGAGCCGAAGTCGGCGGGAGCAGTGCCGTCGTCCCGCCGGTTGGCCGGGGAGGTGGAGAGGCCGTCGTAGACCTCAAGTCGGGGCAAGAAAATCCGGAAGACGTAGGCGCTGCCGACGTTGGTGCCCGCGGCCGTGTCGTCTCCATCGGCGCCGACGAGGGCGGTGTCTCCGTCCAGGGAGACGGAGATGCCGAAGGTGTCGTAGGCGTCGGCGTCGGGGGCGAGGAGGAGGGCCTGGCGGGTCCAGGTGGTGCCGGAGCGCACGAAGACGTGGGCGCTGCCGGCGTAGGCGCCCGCGGCCGTGTCGTCGTAGGGGGCGCCGACGAGGGCGGTGTCTCCGTCCAGCGAGACGGACCGGCCGAAGGAGTCGCCCGCGGCGGCGTCGGGGGCGAGGAGGAGGGCTTGGTGGGTCCAGGCGTTGCCGGAGCGCACGAAGACGTGGGCGCTGCCGGCGTCGGCACCCGCGGCGGTGTCATCGGAGACGGCGCCGACGAGGGCGGTGTCTCCGTCCAGCGAGACGGAGTAGCCGAAGGAGTCGTAGGCGTCGGCGTCGGGGGCGAGGAGGGTGGCCTGGTGGGTCCAGGCGTTGCCGTTTCGCACGAAGACGTGGGCGCTGCCGGCGTCGGTGCCTGCGGCCGTATTGTCGAAGACGGCGCCGACGAGGGCGGTGTCTCCGTCCAGCGAGACGGAAGCGCCGAAGGAGTCGTAGGCGTCGGCGTCGGGGGCGAGGAGGAGGGCCTGGTGGGTCCAGGCGTTGTCGTTTCGCACGAAGACGTGGGCGCTGCCGGCGGCGTTGCCCGCGGCGATGCTGTCTCCATAGGCGCCGACGAGGGCGGTGTCTCCGTCCAGGCAGACGGAGATGCCGAAGTAGTCGTAGTCGTCGGCGTCGGGGGCGAGGAGGGTGGCCTGGTGGGTCCAGGTGGTGCCGGAGCGCACGAAGACGTGGGCGCTGCCGGCATCGGCACCCGCGGCGGTGTCATCGGAGACGGCGCCGACGAGGGCGGTGTCTCCGTCCAGCGAGACGGAGACGCCGAAGTAGTCGTTGTCGTCGGCGTCGGGGGCGAGGAGGAGGGCCTGGTGGGTCCAGGCGTTGTCGGAGCGCACGAAGACGTGGGCGCTGCCGGCGTCGGCACCTGCGGCCGTGTCGTCGTAGGGGGCGCCGACGAGGGCGGTGTCTCCGTCCAGCGAGACGGACCGGCCGAAGGTGTCGTAGGCGGCGGCGTCGCCCGCCCCGAGCCGGGCCTGGTGGTCCCAGGCGTTGCCGGAGCGCACGAAGACATGGGCGCTGCCGGCGTCGGTGCCCGCGGCCGTGTCGTCTCTAGAGGCGCCGACGAGGGCGGTGTCTCCGTCCAGGGAGACGGAGGAGCCGAAGTTGTCGCCCGCGGCGGCGTCGGGGGCGAGGAGGAGGGCCTGGTGAGCCCAGGCGTTGCCGGAGCGCACAAAGACATGGGCGCTGCCGGCGTTGGCGCCCGAGGCGGCGTCTCCATCGGCGCCGACGAGGGCGGTGTCTCCGTCCAGGGAGACGGAGGAGCCGAAGTAGTCG
>JBBCIU010000030.1:0-1363 GCA_037190325.1 Verrucomicrobiales bacterium
CGGCGCGGTTGCCGAAGGCGGTGTACTCGAAATGCGCGGCGACGGAGCCGCTTTCGTCCACCACCTGGGTCACGTTGCCGAGTCCGTCGTAGGCGAGGTAGCGTTTCGCCTCGCCCGCCACGCCCGCGGCCTCCGTGGTGATCTTGGGCAGGTGATGGACCGGGAGAAGCAGGGCCAGCAGGAGCGATGGAAGCGCTTTGGTCAAGGGCGGATGTCGGGTGCGGGACGGCGGCAAGAAAGGCGAGGAGGGTGGGGATTGCAAGCGGGCGAACCCTGTCGGGCCGGGCGGTCAACAGGGTTGGGTTTGACGAGAGTGCGGAGGAGAGCGAGCGGTGGGACGACAGAGCCGGATCGGTCGCGCTTCTAACCGCTTGTTTGTCGGGGCCTTGGGCGAAAAATCTCGGAAGGGGCCCCTAGAGTTGGCGAGGACAGCACTGGATGTGGGGGGCCCGTGTGTTGAAGCGTTCGGACGATAAGTGAAAGCCAGCCGAATCCCATAAACGTTTGGGCTCTATGGGCCGTGAATAGCGAGAAGCTGACTCCGGGTTTTAATTTTTTAAATAGGTTGGCATGTCCAACGCTATTGGTTGCCACTATTTGTGATCCCGAGGCCAGTTCGGAACTCGATGAAATCTTGGACGCAGTGAAGATAGCTCTCGGGAGACTGCTTTAAATCAACGCCGCACAAATATTTGATCGCTTCCCATATTTTGGGGGCATCGGTCTGCGGCTCCATCAGCAGAGTTCCCGCATCACTAGATCGAAGTGCCTCACTTGCAAAGTCGGCAATTTGTTCACGACTTTTTGACTCCGATTCAAGGTCGGCAAAAGCCCTCTGAATATCTTCTAGTGTGATACGCATAATTACCATCTCCCGATAAAGTTTCCGTTGGCATCAAACTGGTAATGCACTTTCGGTCCTCCAGTCTCTGGGCGAACAATTCTGACGCTGCCAGCATGATCGACTGTCTCATGCCATGTACGCGTTGCATTGGAACTTGGATTCCATTCCCTCACCAGTCGCCTCCCTGCCATTTCACCCGGCGTTCTGGCAGGAGTTACATTGCCGTAATAGCGGATTCGCCCATTCTCCAAGGCACGCGATCCTGCGGCTCCATATTCCTCGAGTAGGGACAAATGACGGTTGAGTTGCGTGCCTTGCAATGCGCTTCCAGCGCCGGTTGGTGTCTTTGCGGCAATCCTACCCCCCGACCTGAGCCCGAGCCGTCCCGCGAGGCTGCTGAGGGCACCGCCCACCGCCGACATGGCCCGCGAGACCCCCGGGATGCGGGAAACCAGCTTGAGCGCGCCGCCCATGACCGCGCCGCCCACCGCGGACAGGGCCCCCGCAACGGCTCCGCTC
>JBBCIU010000031.1:0-6659 GCA_037190325.1 Verrucomicrobiales bacterium
GGTCGTCAACCCGAACGGCATCGTCGTCCACCAGGGGGGCTCGGTGGACGTGGCCGGGATGCTGACCCTCTCGACCCTCGACATCCAGAACAAGGACTTCCTCAACGGCGGCTCGAACCGCTTCCGCGGCACCACCGCCGCTGGCGTGCGCAACTACGGCGCGGTCTCCAGCTCCGACGGCGATGTCGTCCTCCTCGGCAACTTCCTCCAGAACGCCGGTTCGGTCACCGCCCCGAAAGGCGTCGTGGCCTTCGGCGCGGGCGGCGACATCGTCGTCGATCAGGCGGGGGGTGCGAAGATCTCCGTCCTCGCGGGCGGGAGCGGGGGTGCGACCGGGATCGACAACTCCGGCACGATCGACGCCGCCGCCGCCGAGCTCAAGGCCCACGGCAACGTCTACGCCCTCGCCATCAAGAACGATGGCCTTGTCCGGGCCAACGGATACAACTTCAGCGGTGGACGCCTCACTCTCAGTGCGGGACCGCAGGGCCGCATCGTCAACACCGGCCAACTGTCCGCCCGCCACAGCGACGGCTCGGGCGGCCAGGTCAATCTCTCCGGCGGCCGTGTCCAGATCGGCGGCACCGTGGACGCCTCGGGCGAGGTCGGCCGTGCCGGCGGCAGCGTCACCGTCAGCGGGAGCAGCGTCGAGGTCGCGGCGGGAGCCGTGGTCAACACGAGCGGGGCCACTGGCGGAACCCTCTCCATCGACGCGGCGGACGAGGCTGTCGTGGGAGGCCAGCTCCGCTCCGTCGGCGAGACCGGCGTCGGGGGACAGGTCAAGGTCGAGGCCACCCGCATCGCCGTGGGCAACGGGGCGGTCGTCGATGCCTCCGGCGCCACCGGAGGAGGCAGCGCCAAGATCGGCGGCGGTTTCCAAGGGCGTGACGAGAGCATCCGCAATGCCGAGGAGCTTGTCGTCGAGGAAGGAGCCCTAGTCATCGCCGACGCCGTCGAGGGCGGGGCTGGCGGCACCGTCATCCTCTGGTCCGATGGCGACACGCTCTTCGAGGGCGACTTGTCCGCGCACGGGGTTTCCATGGGAGGCTTCGCCGAGATCTCCGGCAAGCGGAGCCTGTCGGTGTCCGGCAACATCGACCTGCGGGCGACGGAGGGGACGGCGGGCACGCTGCTGCTGGACCCGACGAACGTCATGATCTCCGCGCTTGGCGGCGGCGTGGGAGATGCGTGGGACGGCACCACGAGCACCATCAGCAACCGCTGGCTGTCCGAGCAGCTCGACCTTGGCACCAACGTGATCATCTCCACGAACTTCGGGGGAAGTGCCGAGCGGGGCGACATCACCATCGGCAGGGCCACCTCGGCGCTGGATGCCAGGAACGACAAGATCGAGTGGTATCAGAACGACGCGAGCACCGTCGGCGGCACGCTGACGCTTCTGGCGATGGGCGACGTCCACTTCCACACCGCGGTACACAGCGCCGGAGCGGGCGGGATCAATGTGGTGGCCGGCTGGGACGGAACCACCGGCTTTTCCGCCACCCCCGATCCGGGCACCGGCCTCGTCACGCTCTCGTTCAACATGCAGGACGTCCTCGCCACGATGAACGACGGCAATGCCGCCAACGATGCGGCGGGCCTGCGGAGCGGCTCCGTCCGCATCGGCATCACCGGCGCGCCGATCGGCGTGGATGTGGGCAGCCGCTGGGGAGAGACAAACGTGGCGGCACACGATCTGTTCCTCACGGGCAGCACGACCTACACCCACGGATGGGCGCAGTTGGGCTTTCGCGATTCGGGCTACGAATACGGACTCGGCACTGCCCTGAATACCATCCAGAACGAGTGGTGGGGCAATGCGGCGGGCAACGTGCTCGGCAAGGACTACATCGCCTTGCTGGGCGGCACCGAGTTCGGGACCGGAGACACCCAGGGCCTCGGCGACAGGGCCTTCCGCGGAGCCGGCTGGGGAGCCACCGGCGACATCGAGGTCGGCCTGAGCGGGCGGCTCCAGATGCTCGGCGGCACCAGCTACAGCAGCACGCAGATCGGCCATGGAGCCAACGTCGGCGAAGGGACCGAGCCCCACTACAGCGCTGCTTCGCCGAGCATCAGAACGACGCGGGACGGTATCGTGGTGAATCCGAACCGGGACCGGTCGTCCTTTTTCAGCAGCACCTGGCGGACGAACTACGCAGGCGATTTGGCCCGCATCAATGCGAAGATCACCGTCACTGCGGACGGCGATATTCTGATGATGGGAGGACCGGGTTTTGACGCGGCCGGCATGCTCAGTGCCTCCCGTCCTACCGGAACCTTCAGTCTGATCGGCCATGGAGGCGCGGAGAACACGGGCAGCTACCACGGCGACGTTACCGTGACGGCGCACGGGACGACTCCCAGGGGATTCGTCCGCGGCCCCGAGGGCATCGGCATCCAGATGCTCGGCGGGCCCGGAAGCCGGAGCTTCGTCCAGATCGGGCATGCCACCGACAACCAGGGAGCCTACGGGAGCGTGTGGGACATGACTCGCAGCGGAGACATCATCGTCACTGCCACCACCGGGGCGATCCGGGCCGAGGCGCACAACCAGGTGATCCGGGAGGGCGATGTCAACTTCGGCCCCCCCATCCCCGATGACCAAGTGGTCCCGGTGGGCAACCCCTCCGACAACTCTTACTATGGCAGCTACGTCCATATCGGCCACGGCGGGCAGAATGCGGGCGGCCCGAGCACCGTAGGGAGATTCACCATGCCCGGCGGCAGCGTGGTGGGCAACATCATGCCGGACAACTCCACCACGGGCGACATTACCGTCTATGCGGGCGGCACCTACGTCAGTCCGACGGATCCGGGCAACCGGATCGGCATCCTGCTCCGAGCCGGCACCGGTCTGCGGACCCATGCGATGATCGGCCATGGCGGAAACTACATGTATGCCACCAACACGGCCGATCAGACGCCGAATTTCGGCACGGGGGCGGCGACACCTTTCGGCACGCCCACGCTGGCGGCGTCCACCGGTTTCATCGGCAAGGTCCATGTGGAGGCCGACACCGGAGACATCGTCGTCCAGGGCGGCGACAATACGCGCCCTTCCACCACTTCGGGCTATCGCTACGCCTACGCGAAGATCGGCCACGGCGGATTCGTAACGAAAGGTGCCAGAGACGGCACCATCACCGTCCTGGCCGGCCAGGGCGCCGGAGCGGTCGGCGGGAACATCCGGTTCAGGGCCGGAGGCATGGAGGACGGGTTCGCCCAGCTCGGGCACGGCGGATACGATAGCGACGGCGACATACTCGGTTCCGACAACTCGGCCGAAATCGCAGTGACCGCCCGCGGCGGCATCAGTTTCGTCTCGCCCGAGGGCGGGCCGACCGACGGGGTGCTCTCGGGCGATTGGGAGGGCACCTACAACGCCACTCCGTTTGGTGTGGGCAGACGCTGGGTCATGCTGGGGCATGGTGGATATGCGGCCACCACCGTGATGCCGGGCCGCCAGAACATCACCGTCGTTTCGGGTACCGGCGACGTCGGCAATGCCGACGGCAACGAGGAGACTGGGGGCATCCTCTTCGTAGCCGGCGATACGGACTTCAGCTTCGCCCAGCTCGGTCACGGAGGCTACAGTTCCAGTGCCAACAACGAATCCGGCTTCACCGGGGATATCGTGATCCGGGCGCTCGGAGGCGGGATCCGCTTCGACGGCAGCGTTACCGGCGCCCAGACATCGGCGAGCACCACCGCCTCCCTGAATGGTGCGACGACGGAGACCGTGACGAAGGGAGTCGGACAAGGGCAGTATTCCTACGCCCAGCTCGGGCACGGCGGCCATGGATCCCGCGGGGTGCATTCCGGCACGATCGATATCGAGACCTGGGGCGGAGTGGAGTTCCTCGGCGCGGCGGCATCGCCGATCACACAGAGGACCGTGACCACCGCCCCCATCGACGCCGCTCTCAAGGCGGGGACGAATGTGTGGGTCATCCTGGCGGACCTGCGGACCACGGCCACCGGCAGGCAGATGCCCGGCATCTACGCGAATATCGTGCCGGGGACGGTCGAGATCGTGCTGAGGGACGCTTCCGGCAACGTGGTCGACACGATCACCGACGTTCCGGGCGAAGGCACCGGCCTGACCGCCGTCCTGGTCCGCGCCAGCGACGGCGCAACGGTCGGCGAGGTGGATTACGACGATGGACAGGTCCGTTTCACGGGATCGGACTACACCGGCAGTTGGGGAGGCACCGGCGCGACGGCCACCTACGGGAGCATCGAGGGAAACAAGCTATACTCCTATGTGCAGCTCGGTCACGGAGGCTTCGATGCGGACGGCCCCGACAACAAGGCTGCCGACCAGCCCGGCAACTCGGGCGACATCCTGGTCCACGCGGCGGGCGACATCCGTTTCCAAGGAGGCGCATCCTATCTCAATTATGCCCAGCTCGGCCACGGTGGCTACGCCAACAAGGGTGCCCATTCGGGAAACATCGTCATCGACCATATCGACCCGGGCAATCCGCTCGGCGAGGTCGGGGGACTCCATTTCATCGCCGGTCACGGCGGGCACCGCCAGTATGATCTCTACAGCTACGTGCAGCTCGGTCACGGTGGTCTCGACGCCGACGGCAACCACTTCGGCAACATTTTCATTCGCGGGACACAGGACGCCAACGGGGTCGGACTTCTCGTCAAGGCAGGCGACCGGCAGGATGCCTATGCGCAGGTCGGTCACGGAGGATACGGTTCGCGCAGCGGTGTCACAGGCGCTCCGTTCGGTCTCAACGGCGACATCGATATCGAGGTGGGCGGCCACATCGCCCTGGTCGCCGGCACGTTCACGAAGGACAATCCGGCCTACACCGAAGACGGGCGGGTCTGGGTGCAGCTCGGACATGGTGGCTACGCCTCGGATGCGGCGAACAGCGACAGCGCGTTCTACGGCGCACGGGGCAACGACAGCATCCCCGTCGGAACGGCGGGCGCGGGCGACGGCAACTGGGGGCACTTCGGCGACATCCGGCTGAAGACGACCTGGGGCGACATCAGCGTGATGGCCAGCAGCAACATCCCCGTCGCGAACCGCGTCGATCAGGACGGAAAACCGCTCCCAATCAACGATCCGGCCGGTATTCTCACCGGCTTTGGCGGCGGGGGCGGGCGTGTCAGCACGGCGATTCTCGGCCACGGCGGCTATGCCGCGAATGGAGACCATCGCGGCAACATCACCGTGATCACCGAGGACGGCAGCGTCCATGTCGTCGGCGGCATGGACACGAACGAGAACTCCCCGACCAAGTACCACTGGGCCACGATCGGGCACACCGTCGGCTACGGCAGCACCGGCTACGGGAATCTCGGGCAGGCCGGCGAATCCATCGTGGTCCACGCCCTCGGCGCCAACGGAAACGTGGTCGTGATGGGCGGCGAGGGCCAGACCACCGCAGCGACGATCGGGCACGGAATGTACATCGACGAAGGCAAAAAGCTCGGCGACATCGAGGTGATCGCGGGCAACAACCTCTACATGAACGCCGGGAGCGCCGCCACCACCACCAACGGGACGAAGATCGGCCACGGGGATCCCCTGAGCCCCGGTGCCGGCGACATCGACGGGAACATCCGCGTCAGCATCGGCAACAGCGCCTATCTCGGCCGGGCCATCGTCGGGCACATCGACACGAGCCAGGGCAGCAGTTTCGTCGGTTTCCGGGATGGGCACACCTACTTCGCGGTCAGCCGCAACGACCCGCATGGCGACGGCGAGCTGGTCACCACCAACCAGACCGTCTTTTCCAGCGCCGGGCTGGGCTACTCCGGCGACGAGCTGCGCCTCTACATGCCGAACTCGGCGAGGAACGGCATCGCGACCGGGACCTACCTGAACACGACCACCTACACCCGCACTCCCGAGCCCGGCAGTCCAGGCCGGGCGGACGAGAGCGAGGCGGCCGAACACCGGTTCTCCGATCCGTTCGACATCGGCTCCGCGCAATTCGCTCCCGAGGGCGACTACCCCTACCACGGATTCGGGTTCTACAACATCTACTACAGCGGCACACTTCCTCCCAATCCTCCCGCGGGGCCGGGAACAGGGGGCGGCAACGGGGGCAACGGAGGCGGTCCCGTGACACCGGGCCCCGTGGGGCCGGATCCCTTCGATTTCTACGGCTGGGTCTTCGACAGGACCTACGACTCCTTCTTCCGCTACGAGGATCTCTTCCTCTACGACGGCTATGACTGGCTGACCAGTTCGCTGGCCTACGAGGAGGCGCTCGAGGGGCGTGGAGGATCACGCAGCGGGGTCACGATCCTCGAGGAGATCCTGGACGGGAACGCCGGTCCGCGCCGGCACGGGACGATTGCGGTGGGGAGCACGGTGCTGGAGGAAGAGGACGACGAGGACGCGCTCCACCGGAAGCGGCGCGCGGCACGGAAGGTCGGCAAGGGAGCGCTGACCTACTACGTCTACGACCCCGGGACCAACCGCTACTCGAGCTACCGGGTGTTCGGAACGGAACAGACGCGGCTTTCCGCGACACGCTGAGCGTGTGGCGACGTGGAATGGGGCTTGGCAAGCCCCGTTCCTTGGTGGGAGCCTTTCGCGGTTTATCAATGGGCACCCAAATCGTTTTACGAACGCGGTTCCAGACTCCAAGGAGGGCCGACATTCCTGTCGGCCGGCTTGTAGGGCC
>JBBCIU010000032.1:0-66221 GCA_037190325.1 Verrucomicrobiales bacterium
GAGCACCGCCGCATTGCTCCCGCTCTGCCGGAACTGCGTCAGCTCCCCCGCCTCGATGGAGAAGCTCTCCCAGTCGATGATCGCGCTGCGGCTCCCCTGGCGGATCTGCAGGTTGCCCCCGTGACCGGCCCCGATGCTCACCTCCCCGTGCACCACCACCCCGCCACGCGGATTGGCCATCACCGGAGAGGTCGTCGTCACCAACCCGGGAAGGAGAAAAGAGAGGACGGTGAAGCGAAGGAAGCGACGGCGTAACACCGCGACAACACCGGTGCAAGCGGTTGGTTGCAAACGCATCGAATGAGGGGGTTCGGGGGGATGTTTTTGGTTGACGGAGACGAGCGTTCTCTGTCAACTCCCTCATTTGAGGAGAATTGCTTCACCTTGTCGAGCTTTTCGATCAGAAATGATATTTCGGCCCGAGATCAGGACGGGCGCAGCCGCTGCTACGACACGACGGAACGCCTCCCCACCGGGGGGAGGAGCACCGATCTCCGCCAAGCCGCTCCTCAATCCCGCGACGTCGGAGTCAGTTTCAGCGTCAACTCCTCCTCGCCGCGTCGGACCGTGATCGTCGTCTCCTCGCCGACCTTCAGATCGGCCATGGCATCGGTGTAGTCGTAGATGTTCAGGATCTGTCGCTCGCCCAGGCCCACGATGACATCGCCGCCCTTCACCCCGGCGAGTCCGGCCGGCCCCTTGTCGGCCACGCCGCTTAGCTTCACGCCCTTCACGTCGCCCTGGCTGTAGTCGGGGATGGTGCCGAGATAGACGCGGAAGCCCCGTCCGCCCTGGTTCTTCGGCGGATCGACCTTCACATACTTCGGCGCGTTCGAATCGATCGCGAGGCCCCGGACGATCAGGCCCATCAGTCTCGCGATCTTCGTCGCCCCCTCGTAGTTGATCTTGTCGGGCGTGTCGCGCGGGCTGTGGTAGTCCTCGTGCGCGCCGGTGAAGGCGCTCAGGATCGGCACCTGCCGCAGATAGAAGGGCGTCGCGTCGGTGGGCAGGTAGGTGTCGCTCTGGATCGTGATGGGCAGGCCGATGGGCGCGTTGCGGCTCTCGATCGCCCCCTTCCAGTAGTCGCTCGACCCGATCCCCTGCAACACGAGCTTGTCCTTCAGCCGCCCGATCATGTCCATGTTCAGATAGGACGAGATCAGCAGGCCGAGCGGCGCGTTCTCGTCGCCGAGCGCCTCCCTCGCCAGCGTCCTGACAAAGTGCGAAGATCCGAGCAGTCCGATCTCCTCGCCCGACCAGGCCGCGAAGACGACGTCGCGCTTCAGGTCGAGCTTCCCTTGCTTCCTCTGCTCGGCGAGAGACTCCGCGATCTCGAGCATGCCCGAGACGCCCGAGGCGTTGTCGTCGGCCCCGCGATGCACCTGCCCGCGCTCCTCCTCCCGCGCGAGCGAGCCGGGACCCGCCTCCGCCCCGAGGTGGTCGATATGCGCCCCGACCATCACCACCGGATTCGGATGCGGCCCGGTCTGGCCCGCCGAGAGAATGCCGATGACGTTGCGGCCGGTGCGCGTCTCCTGGTCCACGTCGACGGTCGCGCTGAGCTTCGTCTCCGGGATCGCGAAACCCTCGACCATCTCGCCGGTGTCGAGCGCCTTCTGGATCGCCGAGAGATCCTTGCCCGCCTTCGCCACGAGCCGTTTCGCCAGGTCCGTCGAGATGCTGATCGCAGGGATGCCGGAGTCGGCGTTGGACGCGTCGAACTCCATCGGCACCAGCTCGTCCTTCACCTCGGAGTTCGGCCCGCTCACGAAAACGATCCCGGCGGCGAACTTCCGTCGCGCCAGGGTCGCCTTGTGGCGCAGTCGCGAATAGCGCTGCATCTCCTCGCGCTGCTCCTTCGGCACGTCCTCGGGGACGAAGCGCAGCACCATCACCCACTTGCCCTTCACGTCGAGGTGGAAGTAGTTCGTGTAGGACTCGCCGCCCTTGTCGTCGGGAACCTCCAGCCCGTAGCCCGCGAAGACGATGCCCGCGTCCTCCAAGGTGCCATTCTTCGAGAAGGAGACGGGGCGCCAGTCCTTCTCGACCTCCGGCGTCAGCGTCTCGTCGCCGAGGGAGAGGGACATCGCGTTGTCCTCGCCCACCGCGACCCCGGCGGTGAATTCGAAGGATTGAAAATAGGTGCCGTCGTCCCCGCCCGGCTCGAGGCCCCATTTCCTGAAGTGCTCGGCGACGTGCGCCGTCGCCGCGATCTCGCCCGGCGTGCCGGTGAGACGCCCGCCCAGCTCGGGCGAAGCGAGGTACTCGAGATGGGCCCGCAGGTCGGACTCGTCGATCTCCGGTTTGGTTTCAAAGACGACGACAGGCGCCTCTCCGGTGGGTTTGTCAGGCGGATCCGCCGTCGCCGGAGTCGTCGGAGCCTTCGCCACGCCGCTCTTTTCCAGCATCGCGAGGGCCGCCTCGTGGTTCCAGCCGGCGAGGAAAATCTGCGACTGCCCGCCGGGCGTACGGTTGCTCGTCCACGACAGGGTCTTCCCGTCCGGAGAAAAGACCGGCAGCCCGTCGAAGCCCGCCGTGTGGGTCACGCGGACCGGCTCCTTCTCCCCCTTCGCATCGACGAGATAGAGCTCGAAATTGTCGAAGCCGTGCTGGTTCGTCGCGAAGATCAGGTAGTCGCCGCTCGGATGGAAGAAGGGCGCCCAGGACATGACGCCGAGCTTCGTGAGCTGACGCTCCTTCCGTTCCGCGAGGTCCATCGCGAAGATCTCGGCGACGAGTCCCTTGCGGTCGAAGCGGCGCCAGCAGATCTCCTTCCCGTCGGCGCTGAAGAAAGGACCGCCGTCGTAGCCGTCGGCGTGGGTGAGCCGCTCGACGTTCGATCCGTCCGCGTCGGCGAGGTAGATCTCCATCGGGAACTTCTTGTCGAGCTTGAAGGCCTTCCGGTCCTCCTCGCTCATCGAGCCGTCGTAGGCCTGGCGATTGGAGGCGAAGACGATCCTCTTCCCGTCCGGCGAGTACGCGCCCTCGGCGTCGTAGCCTTGGGTGTTTGTCAGGTTCCGGTATTCGCCCGAGCCGATCGCCGTCTCGTAGATCTCGAACTCGCCGTCGTAGTCCCACGAATACTTCCGCGCCTGGCCCGACTCGCGTTCCGCGTATTCCGCCTGCTGCTGCGCCTCGGCCTCGGGATTCTCATGGGTCGAGGCGAACATGACCCGCTTCCCGTCGGGATGGATCCAGGCGCAGGTCGTCTTGCCCTTGCCCGGAGAAATCCGCTCCGTGTCGCCCGTCTCGAGGTCGAGGAGGTAGATCTGGTAGAAGGGGTTGCCCTCCTCCCGCTCGCTCTGGAAAACCATCTTTTTTCCGTCCGCCGAAAAATAGCCCTCGCCCGCGCGCTTTCCCTCGAAGGTGAGCTGGCGGACGCCCGAGAGCAAGGCCGCCTCCGCCTTCGCCGCCGCGGCAGGGTCGACCGGCTCCTCGGCAGCAAGAGCCGTCGCGAAGGCAAGCAGACAGGGTAGAGTGACGGACAAGACCCTCTCGGATCGAGAGGCGGGGGAGTACGAAATCATGGCGGCAAACTTGAACCGGTGGGAGTTTCAGGTCAACGAAACAGGAGTGCGGATGCACGGTAGATGCGTCGGCAGCCAGAAGCTAGAATCCAGCAGCCAGCCCTCTCCTCCGCAGCCTTGGCGAAGGAGGAAGCCAACTTGAAACCCCGACACCTTGAAACTCGTCACCCGCTTCGCCCCGAGCCCGACCGGCCAGCTCCACAAGGGCCACGCCTTCTCCGCCCTCGCCGCCTTCGACCTCGCCCGGCGCGCGGGAGGTCGTTTCCTCCTGCGCATCGAGGACATCGACCCGACCCGCTGCACGCGGGAAAACGCGGAGCGCCTCTTCGAAGATCTCGCCTGGCTCGGCCTCGGATGGGAGAAGCCCGTGCGTTTCCAGAGCGAGCACCTCGACGACTACGCCGCCGCAGCCGTCCACCTGCAGAGACGCGGGCTCCTCTACCCCTGCTTCTGCACCCGCAGCGACATCCAGCGCGAGATCGAGCGGGCCGGCCAAGCCCCCCATGGCAGCGAAGGCCCCCTGTATCCCGGGATCTGCCGCCGTCTCTCCGAAGACGAGCGCACCGCCCGTCTCGACGCCGGCATGCCTCACGCCCTTCGCCTCGACCTCGAAAAGGCGCTCTCCGAAACCGGAACCGATCTCGTCTGGACCGACGCGATCCACGGCGAACAAAACGCCCGCCCCGAACTCCTCGGCGACGCCGTCCTCGTAAGAAAGGACATCGGCACCAGCTACCACCTCGCCGTCGTCGTGGACGACGGGATCCAAGGCGTCACCGACATCGTCCGCGGCGTAGATCTCTTCGAGGCCACCCACCTCCACCGCGTCCTCCAAGCCCTTCTCGGCCTGCCGACGCCTACCTACCACCACCACCTCCTCCTTACCGACGCATCAGGCAACCGCCTCGCCAAACGCGACCGCTCGATCACCCTGCGGAGCCTGCGCGAAAGCGGCGTCGATGCCGCCTCTCTCCACGAAGAACTCGGCTTCGCCACAGCGAATTTGAACCCTTGAACTTGGAACTTGAACCTCAAAGATGACTTTCCACCCCATCGCCCGCTCCGAAGAACTCGAGGAAGGGAAGGGCCGTCCCTACAAGATCGAAGGGCATGCGATCGCCCTCGTCCGCTACGGAGGCGTCGTCTACGCCTTGCAGGACATCTGTCCCCACGCCGACGCCCCCATCGCCCTCGGCCCGGTCGAAAACGGCTGCATCGCCTGTCCTTGGCACTACGCCGAATTCGACTTGAAAACCGGAGCGGTGCTTTCCGGTCCCGCGACCGAGGGGATCCCGGTCTACCCCGTGCGCGAAGAAGAGGGCATCGTCTCCGTCGCCCTCCAGCCCGTCGCCCCACCGCGTGAATGATTCCGAGACCGCGTCCAACGCGTTCCTTGGCCTCGGAATCCCCCGACAGCGGAACGATATCGGAGAGATTTCCTCTCTTCCGCGACAAAAGGCATTGACGCCCCGCACCATCACGGGCATCGTTCCAGCCCGTCCCCGCTCCGTCGGAGCGACGGGAACATCATCTATTTCGACAGGGTCAGGTGGCTGAGTGGTCGAAAGCACTTCTTTGCTAAAGAAGCGTGCCCCAAAAGGGTACCGTGGGTTCGAATCCCACCCTGACCGTTCTCCCCTCACCCCGGAGCTTCCGCAAATACTCCACCTGCGGCTTCGTCGCCGGGCTGATGGTGCTCCATATTTCCATCCCCGTGCGAGCATCGACGCCTTCTACGACCGCGTCCACCCCAGCCGCGACTGCGGCACCTCGACCCGGAAAATCGTGGACGCCTTGAGGGGGAACGCCACGACCTGGATTTCCCCGGAATCCGTGAGGCCAGCGACTCCGGCTTCCCTATCGTCACCTGCGTCCGGACCATGGCTCCTGAAACCGATCACCGGGCCGTGAGCTACGGCTACGGGATGAATCCAACCCGGTTCTTCATCGCCGGGAGCGGATGGCCCTACCTCGACCGTCGGAGCCGACTGTCCCGCCGGATCCACCTCAAGGGATTCGGACTGGTCTGCTGGGGCAAGAGCCGTGTGCGAGGGAGGGTATTTGGCTATGCTGAGGATCGCTTCGTGATCCCCCTGGTGACAAGTCATCAAACCGAACCCTCCCCCGTTCATAGGGAACTCAACACTCTGCGGACGCAGCAGTTCATGATCGCCGGAGCATCCCCACGTCCGTGGGGAAAACGATCTCGACAAGCAGCTCCGCGAGAAGTTTCACGGACCATCCCCACGCCCGTGGGGAAAACTTCGGCGAGTCGATCCTGCCGCCAGCGTCCGCCGGACCATCCCCACGTCCCTGGGGAAAACATCAGCGTCTTCATCGGCTGTCCTCCACCTGACGGACCATCCCCACGTCTGTGGGGAAAACGACCTTGTTCAGTGCGGCCGAGTATTTCCCCGCGGACCATCCCCCCGTCCGTGGGGAAAACGACCGACCCGGCGTCCGCCGCACCCACTGCTTCGGACCATCCCCACGTCCGTGGGGAAAACTTCTTCTTTGTCTTCTTCCTGGGGGCGGTCTGCGGACCATCCCCACGTCCGTGGGGAAAACTTGTCAGGGTCTTTCCGCTCGCTATTCCGGGGCGGACCATCCCCACGTCCGTGGGGAAAACTGATCACTGCCACGTCTGCAAGTGCCCTTAGCCGGACCATCCCCACGTCCGTGGGGAAAACTTCTGTAGAGTCCCTTCATCTCCTCGGCTTCACGGACCAGCCCCACGTCCGTGGGGAAAACTAGAGAATTATCGGCACCCCGACCGGCCACGCCGGACCATCCCCACGTCCGTGGGGAAAACCGGGGTCGCCGCGAGCTTGCCCGGCCCGAGTCCGGACCATCCCCACGTCCGTGGGGAAAACTCCGGCAAGGCACGGAGGATGTCCGCGCAAGTCGGACCATTCCCACGTCCGTGGGGAAAACAGGGGTCGTTGAGGCGATCGGCGGCGAGGTAGCGGACCATCCCCACGTCCGTGGGGAAAACGCGGACGGGCCGCCGTTCATCGCCCGACTGAACGGACCATCCCCACGTCCGTGGGGAAAACCCCGACCTCACCGGAACCGTCACCATGTATCTCGGACCATCCCCACGTCCGTGGGGAAAACGGGTTGCTGCTGCTCCATGGCCTCGGCGAGACGGGACCATCCCCACGTCCGTGGGGAAAACTACGGAGGAGGGCGCGGCTCATGAAGACGGCTCGGACCATCCCCACGTCCGTGGGGAAAACCCCGCTGCGGGTCGAAGGGGTGGACCGATCGGCGGACCATCCCCACGTCCGTGGGGAAAACTCGGTGTCCACCCCATCCACCTCACCAAGGTTCGGACCATCCCCCCGTCCGTGGGGAAAACGCGCAATACCATCCCGACTGCTCTCGCTCCGCCGGACCATCCCCACGTCCGTGGGGAAAACTCACGGCGGAGGAGATGGCCGTTGCGGTCGATCGGACCATCCCCACGTCCGTGGGGAAAACGGACGGCCCAGGTTGCCGAGGAATTCCTTGTCCGGACCATCCCCACGTCCGTGGGGAAAACCTTTTCTGGCTGGATCATCAATCGGAATCGACCGGACCATCCCCACGTCCGTGGGGAAAACGAAGATACTATCAAGCTGGTCGATAGGCTCATCGGACCATCCCCACGTCCGTGGGGAAAACGTCTCCAAGGCGATCCTTTCCGACCTCCTCCGCGGACCATCCCCACGTCCGTGGGGAAAACTGTTCCGGGTGAACATGACTCTAGTTTTATTACGGACCATCCCCACGTCCGTGGGGAAAACTTCGCCTCCGGGATGCCGGGGACGAGGAGGGTCGGACCATCCCCACGTCCGTGGGGAAAACCTGAAGCCCCTGCTGCTGGGGGCCTTCGCCTACGGACCATCCCCACGTCCGTGGGGAAAACGCGGTGTCTCCACCGGAGCCATGAGCGCCGCCCGGACCATCCCCACGTCCGTGGGGAAAACCCTTGGCCGTGTGCAACCAAGTCAAAGAATCCCGGACCATCCCCACGTCCGTGGGGAAAACACTCGCAAAATCAAACAGTTACGCCCATAAAATCCAGAAAAACCGACTGATTGCCACAACAGATTCCGTGCAATTTCCCCCAAGTCAAAACGGCCACTCCGCCCTTTCCTCCGGAGACAGCGGCTCCTCGGCGGGCCTTTCCAATACGAGCGGGATGCCCGAAATCTCGACCTCGTCGCGTCCGCTCGCCCCAGCCGGGCCATGCCGCTCGATGCGGTAGCCCTGGCAATTCGGCATGGAACTGACGATCAGCACACCGAAGTCGGACGGAGCGTTCCGCAGGATGTAGTCCATCACCTTCGCATGGGTCCGGGGATTGAGCGTGCCCACGAACACGTTCGGGCGCGGCTCGATGAACCAGCGCTTCAGCATGCCGCGAATCGCATCGGGCGTGTCGTTGGCGACGAGCACCGTCATCCGCCCCCCTCCTTGACGCCGACCAGACGCTTCAAATCCTCGGGCATCCGCTTCAGGAGACGGGACGCCTCGATGCGCTCCTTCAACTTCTTCCGGGCGAGGCTTCCGTCGTCGCGGGGATCGATCGCGATGGCCTCGAAGGCGGCGGGCCAGCTCGTCTCGTGCTTGTAGAGATCGGCGACGTCGTAGACGAAGGGCAGCGTCCCCGCATCGTGGACGAAACCGAGCTGGGGGAGGAAGCCCATCGAGCAGACGACGGCGGCGGTCAGCGCGTAGAGGCTGGCGTTGGCCGCCGAGAGCGCCCGGTTGATGCCGTCGGCCATCTCCCAGTTCTGCGCGTTGTAGTCGCGCCCCTTCCAGGTGACCCCGTGCCTGGCCCCGAGCAGGGCGTACTCGCGTTTCACCCGCTTCCCCTCCATGCCGCGCAGTTGCTGGATGGTCGCGCTGTCGACCTCGACGTCCTCGAAACGGAAGCGGAACATGTCGCGGGCGATGCGCGAGCGCTCCTTCGGATTCGCCCACGCGGCGGCGTGCTTCCGGGCCATGGAGTTCTCGTGGTTCGGCGCGATGCCGAAGGCGTAGAAACGCATCCCCTCCTCGCCCATCCAGAAGACCGGCGTGTTGCAGTCGGCGCAGGCCTTGACGGCGGCGTGGGTCAGGGTCGTGCCGGGACCGAGGACGAGGGCACTGACGGTGGCGACGGGAAGGCGGACGACGGATCCGTCCTTCGCGATCCATTTCACGCTGGAGTCGTCGACTTCGAGCCGCCCGTGCTCCAGATAGAGCGGCGTCCACCGGTCCTTCGCCGTGGCGAGGGCGTCGAGCGGGGGCTTTTCGAAGATGGGCATGGCATGAAGAGCGATTTCCGGCCCGGGAGTTGGGCCTTTCTTCACCACAGAGTCCGGAATCCGGCGTCGGAGAAAAACCAGTCGGCGGTGACCACGGCCAAACCGTGGAATTCCGCCTGGGTGGCGAGGATGCGGTCGAAGGGATCCCGATGGGGATGGTCGATGCGGGAGGCCCGCACCGAGTCGGCGAGACCGAGAGGCAGCACCTCCCAGCGCTCCCGGCGCACCTGGCCGGGCAGGTCGTCCAGGAGCGGAGCGGGCAGCTCCAGCTTTCCCGATCGGACCTTCTGGAAGATCTCGTAGCCGGAGATGGAGCTGAAATAGACGGTCAGGGCAGGATCGGAGAGGGCCCGCCTCGCCGCCTCGCTCAGCTCCGGCGAGTCCTGCCACCACCACAGCGCGGTGTACGTGTCGAGGAGCAGGTTCATTTCCGTGGCATCGCGCCTCCCTCCCAGGCGGCAAGGTCCTCCTCGGGCAGCGGATCGAAGAACGCGTCCGTCACCTTCAGCGTGCCGGCGAAGCGTCCCGGTCGCCGCTCGACCGGTTCGGAGGCGATGGGAGCCAGACGCACCTTCGGAGCGCCCGCCTTGGCGATGATGATCTCCTCGCCCTGCTCCGCTCGCTCGATGAGCCGGGAAAGATGGGTCTTGGCCTCGTGGATGTTGACTGTTGTGCTTGCCATGGGTGCAAAATAAACTAAGTCCATTGACTAAGCCAGATCTCTTTTGACCTATCTCCGGCGAATTTCCCTTCGGCTCTCATTCCTTCTCGGGGATCGCATCGAAGTAGGCATCGGCGACGGATTCCGGCTCCGCCCCGGGTCTCGCCGGAGGCGCGGGTCGCCGATGCCGCACGGGGCGGTCGGCGAAGGTGCGGACGCCGAAGGAAACGGGAGCGTCGGGGAGGAAAAAATCGCCCTCGGCGGGATCGGCCGTCTCGGGTTCCTCCCAGCATTCCAGTGTCTGCGGATCGTGTGCCTCGCCTCCCTCCCATTCCGCGAGGTGGGCGAGGAGCGCAGCGAGAGCCGCTCCGGGCGAATCGGTGGCGACCGGAGAAAGCGGCAGGGCGGGCAGGCAGGCTTTGCGTCCGAACCAGACGCCCCACTTCGGATCGGCGAGGGCGGCTGCGGCTTTCTGGATCGTGGCGGTGTCTCCAGCGAAGACGGCGGCAAAACGGGCGTCGGCGAGGTAGGCGCGCCGCGTGATGACGGTGCCAAAAGGCGGCCCCGAGGCTTTTCGCGGGATGCTGAGCTTCTCGAAGGCCGACGCATCCTTGTCGTATCCACCTCCCACGGTGTGGAAATCGACGAGGCGGACGACGCCGGAGGGCTTCGCCTTCGGAACCCGGTAGGCCGTGGTGCGGAGCCGCGCGAAAGGGGCGATCCGTTCGGCCTCGGCGGGGCTGCGCTTGTCGATGCCCAGCGCGGCGGCGAGCAGGCCGACGAGTCCGCTTTTCACCGGAAACGATTCGGTCTCGCGACGCTGGTAGCGCGACGAGACGCCCCACGCCTGCAATGGCGCGTCGAGCAGGATGGCGAGGGCGGCGGTGTCAGACATCGGCGGCGAGGAGTTGGTCGAGGAAGGCGGAGAGCGGAGTCGATTCGCCGAGCCAGACCTCGACCTCGTTTTCGAGACCCCAGACTTTCTTGAGCCGGTCGAGGTGGGAGCGCATCGCCTCCTCCGAAGAGGAAAGAAGTCCCCCACCCTTGACGCTGACGGGCATTTCGAAGGCGTTGACCAGTTGCAGGGGCTGCCCTTTCGATTTCCGGATGCCGAGCACGACCTCGGGCAGCGTCGCGCCGTTCATCGAGTTCTTCCGGGCGGAAGGCACGGCGGTGAGGGTGGCCTGGAGGAAGACGCGGAGAATCGTCCTGCGCTTTTCGGCATCGAGGCCGCCGAGATGGTCGACGTCCCCGAGCAGGTCCAGGTTCACCGCCGCGTAGCGGTAGTAGGTGGCCGAGCTGTATTCGAGCGTGCCGATCATCCCGGCGCCCGAGTCTTCGGCCCCGCTCTTGTTGTCATCGACGGCGGAGAAGAAATCGATCTCGTTCGCCGCCCTGTGGGTCGAGAGGGCGTGCGAGAACATCGCCGCCCCTTCGACGTTCAGCGTCGCGTCGTTCGCCACCATGCGGCCGAAGAGGGCGATGTCGGCGGCATCGAGGCGCTGGACTTTCTTCACGGCCTTCTTCGGATCGTCCCCGGCGGCCACGGCGGCGGCGATCTGGCGGATCTCGCCCGGCGAAAGATAGACGGCGGTGGTCACCTGGTTCGGGTCCTTGCCGTCGATCTTGCTGAAGGTCTCGCAGATCGCCTTCGCCTTCTCGGCGGCCTCGGCCTCCGGGAGACCGGCGGCGGCGAGCGCGGCGGTGAAAGGACCGACGAGGAGGCGGCTGCGGACCCCGGCGAAGGTGTCGGGATCGGAGAGCTCGCGCGCGGCGAGCCGCGTCGCCCGCTTGAGGCACTGGCTGGAGAGCCGCGCCCGGTTCACTCCGCCGAAGGTCGCCGACTTGGGCGAGCCGACGTCGTCGCGGTTGAGGCAGGTCACGGGAAAGGATTGCAGAATGTGGAGTTCGATCAGGTTCATGGATGTTCGTTGGCTTTTGGAAATCGGGTGGCGGAATCAGGACGGAGGGTTTGAGACGGGCGCGAGGCAGAGCAGGCCGAAGCCGAAGGCCTTGGCCGAGCCGATGCCCTTGGCCACGGCCTCGCGGAAGGCGGCGGGATCGGACACCGCAAGGCGGCCGACGAACTCCGTCGCGGTGTGGATGCCGCTGTGGCGCCGCTCGTCGGCGCGGCTTTTCTTCACGAAGACCTGGCGGGGCCGGGGAACGGTTCTCAACGTCTTCTCGTCGAAGTGGAAGCCATGCCGGTCCCCCTTCCGCCTCAGCCAATCGACGAGGGCGGCGCGGACATCGAGGCGCGTCGCCGGATCGTCCTTCTTTGCCGGATCGTGGAAGATGGGGACGCGGCGGCTGTTCCTGAGCAGCTCGCCTTTGGCGTTGGACCTCACCTTCCGCGTGGGATTGGCGAGCAGGGAGAAATGGAACTCCCCGTGGACGAAGAATCCCTCGGGGATGGACTTCGACCGCCAAGCCGGCTCGGGGCAGTTCGGCGGCCTCGTCGGGGCGAGGGGCGACTGGATGAGAAAGCGGAAGCCGTCCCCCGTGTCGTCGAGGCGGGTGAGGAAGTCGCGGGCCGCCGCCGGCCGTCCGGGGAAGGCCTCCCACGCCCACTGGTGCCAGGCGTAGGCGTCGCGCAGCCCGACCTTCCAGGCGGTCTCGTAGTCGATGTCGATGCGGGTCAGGAAAAGGCTCATGCGGGGTCGGCGTCGGGTTCGGGATTGGCTTGCCAGAAGTCGAGGGCCCAGTCGGTCTTGACGCGTTCCGTGCTCTTGCTCCAGAAACGGAGGTCGCGAAGCAATCGTGTGTAGTCGAGAGGAATGGCTTTCTGCTCAAGTCGCTTCACAAGTCGATGCAGTTGTGGCGCGAGGTCGTCGAGCGAGTCGCAGGCAAGGAGACGACGGAAGTGACGCTCAGTCGATTCGTAGGCAGGTTTGGTTCGACCGCCACCGGCGAGTTCCAAAAATGCAGCACCGACCGAACGCCCGTCCGCGCGGTGAGCCGGGGTGCCGTCGCGGTCGTGCGTGGCGAATAGAGCGGCGGTTAGCTCACGCGGAGTATTGTCGATGGCATGAAGTCTTCCGAGCACTGGAGAAGCGTAGGATTTAGTCCGCTCGCTCCAATAGCGGCGCAGCTCGGCGCGGGTGCCTCGATCGCGGCAAAGCTCCCGCAGACGGACGACGAAATCCTCGTTCTGCTGTTGATAGTCGGGTATCTGGCTCATGGGCAAAGAGGGTCAGGTGGCGGAGGCAAGAGGGTTGGATGAGGCGGCCTTTTTCGGCTTGGAGGGTTTCGGAAACAGCACGCGCAAACCGGCCGCGTAGGCCTCATGCTGCCGGGGCGTCTGGCGCGGACAGGTGGCGTCGTAGGCGGAGCGCAGCGCGGACCGGACGGTCTGCGTCCACGGGTCGGCCTCGTCCTTGGAGCCGCGTCCGAATTCCCGTCCCTTCATCGCTTCGGGATCGCCGACCAATTCGAGGAGGAGGTGCGCGTCGCGGTCGAGGGTGTGCCAGTAGAACTGCTTCCCTGATTTCGCAGGAGAGGATAACTTTGCCGAGAGGTTCTTCTTCCTACCGTCAAGTTCTCTATAGTAGGAATCGATCGCCTTTAGCAAATCCCCTTCCGACAACACGGCATGCTGAACTCCCCTCTCGTAAAGATCTCTGCCGTAAAAATGAAGAAGATGCACCGGGACCGTAAATACGCTCTCGACGGAATCGATAATTTTCGCATCGTCGGCTTTGATAAGCTCACCGGCCCAGATTCGGATTTCGCCTTCCTCGAACTCGGAACGATGACTCGTTAAAGAAAGCGGACCGCTTGGCGCTTCCTTCCCCAGCAATGTCATGGCGTGCAAATCCCGCCAAATGCCCTTTTCCACATCGGCCCGAAGCAGAAAACGCTTTCCGTTATCTTTTTTGGACACGCAAACCGTCGAAGACAGCTCTCGGAATTCCGTCGAAGTAAAATCGGGATACTGAACGCCTTGGCCAATCTGGACATGGCTCCCGTCCTCAAGCAGCCAGAGATGGCATGGATTCGGGACGAGACGGCCAAGAAACGTCGAACCAACGTTCGATTCGTCGATTTGACCAGAATCGAATTCCCAAACGGGCCTACCAGTAGGGGTTGGACGCAACGTCTCTTCATCGAGGCAGTTCCGGAGAATCGTCTCTTTCAGATTTTTCGTGATCAAGAAGCAATGCAGCATTTTCAGGCTTGGTCCATTCCCCTTCACGAACGCTCCGAAGCTCCCTCCTACGAAGAAATTCTGAAACGTCAGGATCGTCCGGGCGATGAACGGGCAATCGTATATGCGGAACGATTCTCCTTCGTGGTCAAAAAGCGTGGAAGTATTCCCGGTCGCATAATGGAACACCAGTTTCGCCAAGGGTGATGGGGCAATCTGGCTTTCAAAATTGGGATTCTGGAGAAACCTCGGCCCGTCGCCGAACAGCTCGAATTTCCCGTGAATCCCAGGCCGGTCCAGATATCCGGCGACGGACGCCGCAAGGTCGTCGCCAAAGCCCGCCCACGCCTCCGGATGGGGCGGTGCTCCGAGGGCGGCCTGGGTGACGCAAACGAGCAGGCGCATCAGCGAAATCCGCTCGGCGGGATTCGCGGAGAGGTCGGCGATGTGCTCCGCTTGCTCGAAAAGACGGCGCAGGCCGACGAGAGGCTCCGAGTGGGCAGGGTCGAGCCAACGCACGGGAATCCAGGGATCGTCGATGAGATTGAAGGCGGGCATGGAAATGGATTGGGAAAGGGTTCGAAAGGATTCAATACCAGGAGTCCTCCTCGGATTCCGTCCAGCCAGTATCGAAGGAGACTGTCTCGCAACTCAAGCCCAATTCGGAAGAGTAGCTGAAGGCGTAGGGATGGTCGGCGCAGCCGGGCAGCTCGACGGAAAGATCTACTTGCGACACGATGCCAATCACCGCATCCTCGATGTGCTCCGACACCCACGCCGGCTGATCTCCCACGCCAGACCGCACCCAATACCACGGCACCCGCACCGCGTTCTCGTGGAGCGACTGAGCGAGCGGAAACGAAAACTCGCCCGGTCGGATCTCGATGGGATCGCCTTTTCTCGGCACGATTCGCTTCCGACCCTCCACGGAAACGGGACGCTCCCCTAGGAGCACGACGAAACCGGAACGCTGCGCTCCCCATCTTGTCTTCGTCCCCTCCACGTCAGGCAGCAACGCGGCATCCAGCCAGCCCTGTCGCGCCGCCGAAAGCGCCATGTCCCGGTCCCGGACCTTCAAGGCTTCGGCAAAGGTCGCCGCCCCTTCCGGCAAATCCTCCGGAATCCGATCCGACTCCTCCAGCACCGACCGGATCTCCGTCGGCAAGGTCAAGGCCTCGCGCGTCCCGAAGATCCGCTCCGCCTGGAACAAGGCGAAGGGCGGATAGACCCAAGCCGACGGCCCCAGCGACGCCTTGATCTCTTTCTCTCCCGCCGTCCAATCGACGTCGTCCGCCCAGAGCCAGCACGTCGGCGTTTCGAACCCGGCGGGGCGCGACTCCCTCCGGTGGCGGTGCAGCCGCCCCAACCGCTGGATCAGCAGATCGACCGGCGCGAGATCGGTCACCAGAAGATCGGCGTCGATGTCGACCGACTGCTCGACCACCTGCGTGGCCACGAGGACCGCCCCGTATTTCGGACGCTCCTTCCCGTCCCGGCCCAGCCTCTCCATCCAGAGGCCTTCGTTCTTCTGTCGGTCGAGAAAGGTGAAGCGGCTGTGGATCAATCCAGTCTCGATGCCACGCTCTGCCCGGATCAACGATTTCAACGCCAGATAGGTTTCCTGCGCCGAGCGGACCGTGTTGCGGATCACGAGGACGCAGGCTCCGGACTCCGCCGCATCGGCGATGGCCTGGAGTGCGCCAGGATCGCCGGGCGAACGGCGCTCGATCCGCACCGTCGTCTCGCGCGGCGTCTCTCCACCGATGCGAATCGGCTCCGCCACCGGGCTTCCGACCTTCACCCGAGTGATCAGCGGATAGTCCTCCGGCATCGCCTCAGGCATCGCCTCAGGCACGCATGCGCCCGCCGCCGCGACCAGCTCCCGGCGACGCCGGGCAGTGAGCGTGGCGGACAGGACGAAGACCGAGCATCCGACCTCCAGCAGACACTTCACGAGCCGGTCCACGAGCGCCGAGGTGTAGGGATCGTAGGAATGCACCTCGTCGATGACGACCGCCTTGCCCGAAAGCGCGAAGAGGCGCAGCGCCGAGTGCTTCGCCGCCATCACCGCCATCAGCGCCTGGTCGATGGTGCCCGTTCCGAACGGAGCCAGCAAGGCACGACGTCCCGAGGCGAACCAACGATGCGCGTCGGTCGCATCGCCATCGGCGTTCGCATGGGTCGGCTGAAGCGGACGGATGCGGTCCGGGAAGAGCCAGGCGTTTCCATGCACTAGCGCCTGCACCGAATCGCGGTCGGCAACGATCCGGTCCAGAAATCCGGTGATGCGGTCATGGATGCGGTTGCTCGTGAGCTGGGTCGGCAAGGCGAAATAGAGGCCCCGCTCGCCGCCTTCGCTCCACCGTCGATAGGCCGCGGCCAGCGCGGCTTCGGTCTTGCCCATGCCCATCGGAGCCTCCACGATATATAAACCGGGAGCGTCGGTGGCGGCGATCAAGGCTTCCTGCAAGGGGCGCGGCGTCAATGGCGAGCCGTCGCCCAAGGGCTCGAAAAGATCGCCGAAGCCCAGACCCGATTTGACCTCGCGCCGATGCCATCCGAGCGAGGCGAAGGATTCCCCGGCCTGCCGCCGCGCCTGCTCCGGCGTCCAGACATGGCGCAACGGCCCCGACGGAGCCAGAGGAAACCAATCGGTGTTGGAACCGATCCAGTCGGCGAAAGTGACAAGACCCGTCAGCCAATGGAGCCGGGCGGAATCCCTCGCGAGTTCCTCGCAGGGGATCGGACCGAAGCCATCGACCAAGCGGTCGAGAAGCTCGCGGCGCAAGGAAGCCGCCCAGGGAAAGCTTTCCGCTTCCGCGCGCAGATCGCGCGCGAGCTCGGCGAGGGACGGATGGTAGCCTCCGTGGTGGGCGCCCACGCTCAAGGTCCAGGCGGGCGAGCGCCCGTCGGCTCCCCGCAGCTCCGTCAGGGTTCCGAGCCAAGCCTGCCCCAGCTTGGCGTGGTTGCCCTCGTGCCTCATGCCCCGTGGATCGGCCAGTTTCGAAAGCGGGCATTTCCACAGGAAGCCAGGGGAGATTTTCCCGATGTCATGGATCGCCACCACCGTTACGATCCCGGCAAAAGGGAGATGCTTCGCCGACGGAGCGAGCCATTCCAGAATCACCTCGCCGACGGCCCCGACGACGAGGCAGTGGTCGAGCACGGTCAATGCCGGAAACCCCGTCGCGGGATCGGTCTTGGCCCAGCAGTCGGCAAGAGTCGGTTGCATGAAAAACGATGGGGATAGGAGGGTGGCACCCGATGAAGAATCGACCGGCGCGGAAAAGGAACGCCGACCGTGTTCCGATACTGTCGACCAAGGGGTGGGACATTCACGGCCCCTTTTCCAAGCGTCTTCCTGAAATCCGTCCGGCAGATCCGGTCGAGACAGCTGGCGACGCTCCTGAAACACTGGCGCATGTCCAAGGCGATTCTTCTTCGGTGGCAGCCGCTGGGTCCGGCGTCTCGCGGATGGCCGCATCCTGATCCTCAAGCCGTGAGGGACAAGGAGCGACCTCGACGCCGTCCACCTCCCCCGTTCCGCGGACATTCCGCCGAAGCGCCCCTGGATCACGCGACTCCCGATTTGACACCCCGCACCGACGCCTCTTTCATCCCGACATGTTGGAGGAAACGGAAGCGCGGCGTCGCATCTTGGAAAGAACCGGCCCCGGCTCCGTGATCTGGGTGCCGCTCGAGCTCGCCATCGGCCAAGTCCTCTCCCAGGATGCGGTCGGGGCGGTCGATTCGCCGCCCTTCGACAACTCCAGCATGGACGGCTACGCCGTGCGCGCGCACGAGGCAACCGCCGGCTCGAGATTGCGCGTCGCGGAGATGACGCAGGCGGCCGGGGGCGACCTGGGTCTGACGCTGGAGCGGGGCGAAGCGATCCGCGTCTTCACCGGCGCGGTCATCCCCGCGGGAGCCGACGCGGTCGTGATGCAGGAGGATGTCGAACGTGCCGGAGACACCCTCGTCGTCCGAGAACCGGTTTCCCCGGGAGAGAACATCCGGCGGCGCGGCAGCGATGTCTGCGCCGGACAGCTCCTGCTCCACCGTGGCGATGTCCTGACCCCGACACGCCTCGGGTTGCTCGCCTCGCAGGGCATCCCCGAGGTGCCGGTCCATGCGAAACCCCTCGTCCAGATCGTGACCACGGGCGACGAACTCGTCGAACCGGGCGCCCCCCTCCTGCCCGGGGAGATCTACAACAGCAACTCGCCCATGCTCCAAGCGGCCGTGGTCCGCGCCGGAGCGGTCGCCGCCGCGGAACACGCGCTCGACGATCCCGGCGAGCTCCGCGCCACCCTCGACCGCGCCCTTTCCATCGCCGACCTCGTCGTCGTCGCCGGCGGCGTCTCGGTGGGGGAGCGGGACTACGTGAAGGACGTGCTGAACGAACTCGGCGTCGTCACCGAATTCTGGCGGGTGCGGGTGAAGCCTGGCAAACCCTTCCTCTTCGGCCACCATCCCGACGGCACTCTCGTCTTCGGCCTGCCGGGCAATCCGGTGTCCGCCTTCGTCACCTTCTCCCTCTTCGTCGATCCCGTGATCCAGCGCCTCCTCGGCCACGAGGTCGATCCGGACTCCACTGCCCTCGGCGCGCGCTCCGCCATCGCCGAGGAGACGATGGACAATCCCGGCGACCGCCCCCACTATCTGCGCGGCCTCTTCGAGGAAGGACGCGTCCGCCTCTCCGGAACGCAGCAATCCCATGCGATCTACGGCCTCAGCCGCGCGAACTGCCTCGTCCGCCTCGAACCCGGCCAGTCCATCGCCCCCGGCGACCCGGTGGCCTACCGGCCTATTTGAAAAATCCCCGCCCAAACCGCGAGCCTAGGCTACCTTCCACTTTTCACCTTCCCACTTTTCACCGGGGCGCCGCCCCGCCCGATCCATGTCCGATCCCGTCACCGATCTCAACGTCCTCTCCAACGTCCCCCTCCCTGCCCCGGCCCTGCTCATGCACGAGCGCCCGCGCAGCGCGGAGCAAGCCGCGACCGTGAGTGCGGCGCGACGCCGCATCGAAGACATTCTCCACGGCCGCTCCGACCGCTTCCTCGTCATCGTCGGCCCCTGCTCGGTCCACGACCCGGCGCAAGGCGTCGCCTACGCCGAAAAGCTCGCCGCCCTCCGCGGCGAGCTGGACGACCGTCTCGAGATCGTGATGCGGGTCTACTTCGAAAAGCCGCGCACCTCGGTCGGATGGAAAGGGCTGATCATGGACCCCGACCTCGACGGCACCGCGAACCTCTCCGAAGGGCTGCGCATCGCGCGGGATCTGCTCGGCGAGATCGTCGGCCTCGGCCTGCCCGCGGCGACGGAGTTCCTCGATCCCATCACGCCGCAATACATCGCCGACCTCATTTCTTGGGCGGCGATCGGCGCCCGCACCGTCGAATCCCAGACCCACCGTCAGATGGCCTCGGGCCTCTCCATGCCCGTCGGCTTCAAGAACACGACCTTCGGGGGCCTGACCGCCGTCGTGAACGCCCTGAAGGCGGCCCAGGCCCCGCAGACCTTCTTCGGCATCAGCCCCGAAGGCGTCGCCTCGATGGTGAGCACGCGCGGCAACGCGAACTGCCACACCGTGCTGCGCGGCGGCGACGACGGGCCGAACCACGATCCCAGCTCGGTCGCTTCGGCCTTGGCGGCGCTGGAGAATGGCGGCGTGAATCCCGCCATCGTCGTCGACGCGAGCCACGCGAACTGTTCGAAGGATTTCCGCAGAATGCCCGGCGTCTTCGAGGAGATCGTCGCGCAGCGCGCCGCTGGAAACCACCGCCTCGTCGGCGCGATGCTGGAGAGCAATCTCGTCGAGGGCAGCCAAGCCATCCTCGAAGACCGGACCGCCATGGTCTGGGGCCAATCCGTCACCGACCCCTGCATCGGCTGGGAGACGACCGAGCGGATTCTGCGCGAGGCGGCGGAACGATTGGGATGATGGGCCGACGGAAAACACGGAGGAATCCTTTGGCCATTCTGTCGGTCAAGCCTTGTTTTCCGGGCCTGCCGCGGATCCCGTAGGCCTCCACTCGCCATGCAGGAAGACCTTCTCCGCTCCGTTTCCCGCTCCTTCTACCTGAGCCTGCGCTTCCTCCCCGCGCCGATGCGGGAGCCGGTCTCCCTCGCCTATCTCCTCGCCCGCTACAGCGACACCCTCGCCGACGCCCCCGGCCTGCCCGAAAGCGAACGCCTCGCCTCGCTCGACGATCTCCAGCGCGTCGTCTCCGGCGAGATCGACCGCCTCGCAGGCGATTCCGCCGCCTTCGCCGACTGCCTCTCCCATCCCGGCGAACGCGAGCTGGCGAGCCGCGCGGACGAACTCGTCGCCTCCTTCCACGATCTCGCCCCCGGACTCCGCGCCCTCGTCGCCGACGTCGTCCTGACCATTCTCCAAGGTCAACGCTGGGACCTCGCCGCCTTCGCCACCGGTCCCGCCGCCTGCGCCACCGCCGACGATCTTCTCCTCTACACCTACCGCGTCGCCGGATGCGTCGGGGAATTCTGGACGAAGACCGCCTTCGCCGTCCTCGGGGAAGGCTTCGCCGATCCTGACAAAACGCCCATAATGCTCGACCGCGGCCGCAAGCTTGGCCACGCCCTCCAGCTCGTCAACATTCTCCGCGACCTGCACGAGGATCTCCCCCGGGGACGTTGCTATCTTCCTGCCGACGAGCTCCGCACCGCCGGCTGGAACGGAGAAGGACTTCCCTCCCCCTCCCACATCGGCCCTGTCTTCGGCCGCTGGCTCGGCCTCTGCCGCAGCCTCCTGGAGGAAGCCGACGCCTACACAGGAGCCGTGCGCGCTCCCCGGGTCCGTTTCTGTACGCGCCTGCCGAAGCAGCTCGCCGAGAAGACCGCTCAACTCCTCGGCGAAGCCGGAGCGGAGCGGGTGCTGCGCGAACGGATCAAAATCCCGCGCTCGGCGGTCTGGCGCTCCGTGCTCTGGACGGCGCTCTGCTGAGGCCGCGCGGAGTCGCCCCGCACAGGAGCCTGCCGCGGAGCGGGGGGATCTCAGGAAAGCGCGTCGAGACCGTAGTCGCCGTCGAAGCTGCGCCAGGCCGTATGGATGTGATTGGCGTCGTTCTGATAGTTCACATACTCCAGAAGGAAGGTCGGCCCTTGGAGCAAGTAGTAGTGCTTCGCTCCCGGCTCGAGCCCTCCTTTCCAGGAGAACTGGACTTTTTCCCAACCCGCCTGGGCGATGCGGTCCAGCTCCTGCTTTCCGATGGCGGCCGCGAAATTGGCCGCGTAGACCCCCAGCAGGTCGCGCAGGGCCTGCCTTTGCGCCTCGCCCATGTCCGCGTAGGCCACCCCGGGCTCCTCCAGCGCGCTCACGCGAGTCTGCGCTCTCGTGTAATACTCGCGCGGAGCCTCCGGCTCCGTGACCACAGGCTTGCCCTCGGCGTGCAGGGCCTGGGCCAGCTTGCGGGCGAGATCCTCCTCCTGCGAGAGCGCTCTCGCTCCCTTCAAGGCTCCCTCCTCGCGGACCTCGGCGGGATTTGCCCCCCAGAAGGCGGGAGTCGCGGACCACCGGTCGCCGACGTGGGTGATGTTGATCGAAAGATGATGCCCTTCGAAGCGCCACCCCCAGCCTTTGGCGTCGCCGGGCTTTCCGAAGATCGAAAGGTAATAGAGCCCCATGTCTCGGACGACGGGATTGTTCTCGATGACGGCGAGCACTCCCTCCAACTCGATGATCAACCGCGCCTTCTGGCCGCCCTCCTCGCTCCAGCCGGAATCGAGCAGGGCAAAACCCGCCCGTTTCTGCGCTTCGTCCAGTTCCTTCAGGGCAATGCCTTTTCTCGCCTTGGGGATGTAGTGCCAGTTCTGCCGCTCTTCGGAATCGAAGGGAATGCTCGCCTTGGCCCTCTGCTCCCCGCTGAGCGAGGCGAGGAAGGCGTTCGCCAGTTCCGCCATGGCGGCGGATTGATCGGGGCCGGCCTTTGCCCATGCGAAGGGGACGGGAGCAAGAGCGGGCAAGACGGTCAGAAAGGCACGGCGGTTCATGATTTGGTGCGGAATGGAGAAATGCGGCTTTCCGCCCTTCTACCAGAGACCCTGGAGGCGCGCAACGGGGAAACCTTGGCCGCATGACGTGACGCGCGGGAAAGCGCGGATGGGGAGACCGCGATCGATGCGAGCCCGGGGAAGCCTGCTTCCCCGTCCGGCTCTCCCGCCTCTGCTCGGAACGGAAACGGAGACCGGGTCCAGGCCCGCTCAGGTTCCCTCGTTCAGTTCGAAGGACATGCTGACGAATCCCCCGCCGCAGAATTCGCCTCCGAGCCTCCGCGTGATGCGGAATTCGGGGAAGAGGAGCGGTTCGCCGGAGACGTTCTCGCGGCCGCGCCACCACATCACGATCCACGCGGCGCAACCGACCACGCACAATCCACCGAGGACGAAGACGACCGTGAGGATGACGGAGAGCATCTTCCCGCTCTCGTCGATGAAGATCCCCGGCGCATATTCGCGGAGCAGCTCGGGCGCGTCGGGCGAGGCCATCATCTCGTGGACGGAGGAGGCGGTCACCAAGGGCGAATCCTCCTTGTTCTCCGTCTCCATGAGACGGCTCAGCCAGTAGAGCTGGATGCTCAGCTCGATGGCCATCTTCTCGACCTGGTCGGGGGCCAGGTCGGCCACCGCCCCCTCGCGCAGGCAGTTCTGGAGGATGCGGTCGAAGACCGACTTCGGCAGCGAGTCGCGGATCGAATCGTTGAAGACGAGCTGGGTCTGCTGGGGCTGCTCGCGGTAGTAGAGCATGAGCACGGCGGGCGAGTCGGAGAACCACTTCTGGTGGAGCGCCTCGATGTCCACGTCGGCGGGCACCTTCTGATTCTCCCCGATGGCCATCACGTAGATGCGGATCTTCGACTCGTCGGCGTGGAACTCGAGAAAGCGCATGATGTCGTTCGACTTCTGCTCGGTCAGGAGCCGCTGCGGATCGATCAGGAACTCGACGGGGGCATGGGCGAAGTAGAGGTCGGCGAGCTCGCCTTCAAGAGGAGGAAGCGGCTCGTAGGCCTCCTCTTCGACGATCTCCTCCGGCACGGTGAAGGTGCCGTCGGGATTTTCGCGGACGCGCTGAAGCGATGGGTCGCCTCCCGCAAGCTCCTCCGTTCCGGCGGCCGGGCCGTAGAACTGGGTCGGGCCTGGCGACGGAGCCGAAGCCGCCACCACCCCGGGTGCAGGAGGTCCGATGAATTCCAAATCCACGGCCGCGGCGGCGGTGCCGGTGCTCTCGCCCGGCTGCGCGGCGGCCACCGCCGCGTCGGGAATCAGGCTTTTCGGCCAAAGGCCGCCGCCGAGGTAGTATTCCGCCGACTCGCCCGCGTTGTCCCACGCCGGCATGTCGACCCTTGCGAACACCGCCCCGAAGGGAAGCGACGCGAGGAGGAGAAGCGCGGGAAACCGTTTCATCGAAATCGTCTTCGACCTTCAGGCCGACATGCGGATCGTCTCCCTTTCGGGCTCCGCCCGCGGCGGCGAAATCTGCGGCCGGGTGAGATGCGGAGGCAGATCGAGAATGGGGTTCGTCGCCCCGCTCAAGGTCGCATACAGCTGTTCGCGGGTCAGCTTCTTCAGCTTGCGCCCCTGCCGGTCGAGAACCTTGCCGAGCTTCAGAAAGATGCGCTCGATCGCCTCGCCGTACTCCGAATTGACGAGATTGGGACGGGCGGCGTTGAGGGCGCGGTAGCCGTCCTCCTCCGAAACGAGGGTCTCGGCGAAATAGCCGAGCGAGATTCCGATCTGCTTGCGGTTCAGATCCATCACCACGAGGATGCCGTTCTCGTTGGGGCGGGCATACTCCGCCCCCTTCACCTGCCCGTGGTTCAGCAGCCAGAATCCCAGCTCGCTGAGGCCCAGGTTCGCCGGAAGCGCTCCGAGGTAGGCGCAGAAAAGCATCTGGGGAAACTTCAGCTCCAACTGGTCGAGCGTCTCCGCCAAATTGTCGCGTTCCTGCTTGCGCAGGCAGTGGGCCGCATCGTGGACGCGGTTCAGAAGCACGTGGTTCGCCCCGAACACGGCCGCCGCATCCGCCTCGCTGTAGCCGCAGGAGTAGCAACTCGCGGCTTCATGATCCACTGGACGCAGGCAACGGGGACACTTCATGGAAGCGGCGGAGGGAGAAGAGAATCCTTTTTATTCTCCAAATTATCGGTTTTACAAGAGTATAAAGCGTTCCTAGGGAAGTCAAGGGATTGACCTCCGTCCGTAAAAAAATTGTCAGATTTGCCGAAACGTGACAAGCCTGAACGCGGCAAAGTCGCCGGACGAAGTCGGAGCCAGAAGGGTTTTTAGAGCCGCTGGTTTGGCTGCTCTTAGCTGATTGTCAGGGAAATAGGTCGCAACAGCGCTAGGAATTTTGGACACGAAAGAGCACAAAAAGACCCAAAGCCCGACTCCTCTTTCATGCCCTTCTTGCGGCCAATCCCCTCCATTCAAGCGCGGTAGGGAGGTGCCGCCGAGGCGTCCCCTGTCGTTGCTGTGCGGGTTCAAATCGACATCGCCGAGAAACCGCCGTCGACGATCATCTCGATGCCGGTGATGAAGGAACCAGCCTTCTCCGAAGCGAGCAGCAGAGTGGCCCCGATCAGCTCATGGGGCTCGCCGAATCGCTTCGCCGGCGTGTGCCCCATGATCGCCGCGACGCGCGACTCGTTCAGGACCTTGCGGTTCTGCTCGGCGGGGAAGAAACCCGGAACCAGCGTGTTGACCCGGACCCCCTGTTCCGCCCACTCGCGGGCGAGATTCTTGGAGAGATTGTGGACCGCCGCCTTGCTCGCCGAGTAGGTGAAGACGCGGCTGAGCGGTCCGAGACCCGAGATCGAGCCGAGGTTGATGATGGAACCGCCGCCGTGTTCGAGCATGTGCTTGCCGAAAATCTGGCAGCTCCGCAGAATCGCCCCCAGGTTGATGTCGAGGATGCGCGAGAACTCCTCGTCCGCGATCTCCAGAACCGGCGTCGGCGAGTTCACTCCTGCTCCGTTCACGAGGATGTCGACGCATCCCTGCTTCGACACGACCTCGTCGAGCAGCGCCTGGAGCGAGTCGCGGTCGGCCACGTCGGCGGGGACGAAGAAAGCCCGCCCCCCGGCCGCGTCGATCTCGCGGAGCCGTTCCGCACCCTTCTCCTCGCTGCGGCCCACCACCGCAACGACGGCTCCCGCCCGTGCAAGCCCCAGCGCCATCTCGCCGCAGAGCGTCCCGGTGCCCCCGATGACGACGGCGGTTTTTCCTTCCAGCGAAAAGAGGTCGTGCAGATAGTCCATCCGCCATCCATAGCCCAGAGTGGCCCAGGGTCAACGGGGAGAGCCGCCATCGCGGAGAAGTTTACGAGAGGCGAACGTCCCTTGAAACCCGAGCGGGAGAAATTCTCACGAACTCCCCATCCGCCCCTTGCCGGAGCCGCGGACCGCTTCATGGACCTGCCTTGCGGCTCAGATGGGCTTTTCGACCGCCTCGCCGGAAATGGCCGGTCCCTCCGTCTCCCCGGCTTCGTCGAGCAATTCGCGCACCTCGTCCGCCACGGGAGATTCGGAAACCTCCGCTTCGACAACCTCGTCGCCGCCCTCCTCGACGCCTTCCTCGATCTCCCGCCGCCACTCGCGCGAGACCCAGGGGCGAACCAGTCCGTAGGCGAGATAGGAGACGAAAATCAAGAGCGGAACGAACTCGACGAAGTTCACCGCGCAGACCAGCACGAGGATCGCGGCGAAAAGCCACACCAGCGAGCGTTTCGCCCGCCAGTTCATCGCCTTGAAGCTCGGATAGCGGAATTCGCTCAACATCATGAACGAGAGCAAGGGCATGATCACGACGAGCAGGTAGCGCCAGACGCCCACGTCCTTCTCGCCCTCGTTGAGCCACAGCATGAAGAGCGTCAGCGAGGCGATCAGTCCCGCCGCCGCCGGGATGGGAAAGCCGACGAAATCGCGCGAGGAATTCTCGCTCTTTCCCTCCGCCACCGCCTGGGCAAGGCAGTTGAAGCGGGCCAGGCGCATCGCCCCGCAGAGCAGGTAGACGAAGGCGATGGTCCATCCGAGACGATCGTCGAAGGACTTCAGCACCATGTCCATCACCAGCAGAGCCGGGGCGATCCCGAAGGAGATGATGTCCGCGAGCGAGTCGAACTCGCGGCCGAACATCGACTCCTGTCCCTTCATCCGGGCGATGCGTCCGTCGAGCGCGTCGAAGAGGCAGGCTCCGAGGATCAGGAAGATCGCGATGTGGAAGTCCCGCGCCCCGCCCGCCGCGTCCTGCATCCCCTTGAAGATGGCCATCACCGCGCTGAAGCCGCAGGCGAGATTGCCGGCCGTCATCAGATTCGGCAGCAGGTAGACCTGGGGATTGCTCCAGGGGCCGGGAACATGGCGTTTCATGCACCACCTTCTCCGCACCTGCGGCAAAGTTCAAATTTCAAATGCCAAGCGGCCCTCTTCGGGGCATATTCCGTCCATGCCCCCCCTTGCCGCAGCTCCCGCCCTCGACGGATCCGCCACCATGGGCGAAATTCTCGCCGCCTACCCCGGTGCAAAGCGTGCCCTTTTCGCCCGCTACCACATCGGCGGCTGCCGCAGTTGCGCCTACGACGAGGCCGAGACCCTCGCGGAGGTCTGCGCCCGCAACGAGAATCTTCCCGTCGACGAAGTCGTCGCCCACATCCTCGACGCCCACGAGCACGACCAGGCCCTCCTCATCGCCCCGGCCGAACTCGCCGCCGCGTTGGTGGAAATGCCCGGACCGCGCTTGATCGATCTCCGCACCCGCGAAGAGCACGAGGCCGTCGCTCTCCCCGGCTCCGAACTCTTCAGCAACGAACTCCTCCAGTCGATTTTCGCGACCGAGTCCAAGGACCGCCTCGTCGTCGTCTACGATCACAAGGGCGACCGCTCCCTCGACGCCTGCGCCTATCTCGCCGGCCACGGTTTCAAACGCGCCCGCGCCCTCCGTGGCGGCATCGACGCCTACGCCCAGGAGGCGGATGCCTCCCTTCCACGCTACCAGCTCGAGTTCGAGAATTGACACTCCCCTCCGACGCTCTCCCCTCTCCTCTCCGCTCGATGACCACCGAAGACCGCATCCAAGCCGCCCTCGCCAATCCGCAGAACATGGGCGAAATGGCCGACGCCGACGCCGTCGGCACCGTCGGCAATCCGGAATGCGGCGACATGGTGCGGATGTGGTTGAAATTCACCGAAAAGGACGGCAGGAAGATCATCGATCGCGCCTCCTTCCAGAGCTTCGGCTGCCAGACCGCCATCGCCGTCGCGAGCATGGCCACCGAGATGCTCAAGGGCAAGACCGTAGCCGAAGCCCGCGATCTCAAATCCGCCGACCTCTCCCAACCCCTGGGCCCTCTTCCCCCGATGAAGCTCCACTGCGGCGACATGGTCGAGGGGGCCCTGCGCGAGGCTCTCGCAGCAGAAGCCGCGGAGGGAAACCCGAAGCCCGAAGCCCGAAATCCGAATGCCGGGGCCGAACCCTCTCCGACCGACGACCGGAC
This sequence comes from Verrucomicrobiales bacterium, assembly GCA_037190325.1. Taxonomy (GTDB): domain Bacteria; phylum Verrucomicrobiota; class Verrucomicrobiia; order Verrucomicrobiales; family DEV007; genus Arctic95D-9. The sequence goes on from JBBCIU010000032.1 coordinate 27,146, forward strand.
CCTCCTCGGTTCCTTCCAGGCCGCGCCTCTGAAAAGCGGCAAGCTCAAGGTCGTCAAACTCGACTGACCCGACCTTTCCCTTTTTTACCTTTTCCTTTCCACCTCTCACCGCGCCTCCCGCGCTCCACCATGCACGAAGAAATCACCCTCACCCGCGAAGTCGAAGCCATCCAGATCCCCAGCGGAGACCTTGTCTCCCTGCCCGCCGGTACTCCGGTGATGATCACCCAGGCTCTTGGCGGCACCTACACCGTCGCGACGAACTTCGGCCTGGCCCGCATCAAGGCGGAAAATGCCGACGCTCTCGGCATCGATCTCGAAGCGGAGAAGAACAAACGCTCCGCCGCCCAGGAGGCCCTCGCCTCCGGCGACGTCGAAAAGGCCGTTTGGGAACAGCTCAAGCTCGTCTACGATCCCGAGATCCCCGTGAACATCGTCGATCTCGGCCTCGTCTACGACTGCAGGATCGAAAAGGAAGAGGGCGGAATCGAGGTCGAGGTGAAGATGACCCTCACCGCCCCTGGCTGCGGTATGGGCCCCACCATCGCCGCCGACGCCCAGTCGAAGATCCTCATGCTCGACGGCGTCAGCAACGCCCGCGTCGACATCGTCTGGGACCCCGTGTGGAACCAGGACATGATCTCCGAGGAGGGGCGGATGAAATTGGGGATGATTTGAAGCGAATCTGTCCCGACCGAGCCATTTTGGCAACTTGCCGCCGAGGTCGACGACCTCGATCGAGCGTCGAAGGGATGTGCGGCCGCGGTCGATGACCGCAGCGACAGGCTGCTGCGCGCATCCTTCGACTTCCTCCAGGACCCTGGCCGGAAATTCGTTGCGCTTGAACAGAGAGGAAAGTGGCGACCCGTACGGGATTCGAACCCGTATTACCGCCGTGAAAGGGCGGTGTCCTAACCCTTAGACGAACGGGTCGCTTGAGTCTCAAGCGTGACGCTAGGGAAGGGCGGGAATATGGGAGCAATCTCGAATGAATCAAGTCGAAATTGCCAAAGAACCCTCCTTTTTCTTCAGTGTTCCCGGCGATTCACCGCCCCGCTCCAAAAGTTCCGGCGGCCAGGTTCCGCCGCGCCCCCCGGACGGCGGCTCAGCGCCCGAGGAAAGGCAGTCGGAAACCGGACTTCTTCTCTCCCTCTCCGCCGGTGCCCGCGCCTGCTCCCTTCTCCTTGCCGGCATCGCCCTCTCCGTTCGGCTCGGTCCGGAGCTGCGGAGCGGCATCGTTGTTCGCCGGAGCGTCTCCGGCCGGAGCCGTCGCTCCCTGCCCGAGGGCGGCCTTTCTCGCGGCGGCCGCTTCGGCGACCTCGGCGTCGGCTTTCTGGATCTGCTCCGGCGTCAGCTTCGCCGCCGCCTCCTTCCGCAGATTCTCGGCGAGCGGAGCCCCGGGAGCGAGGTCGGCAGCCTGCCTGAACAGCTTGTAGGCGTTTTCGAAATCCGGCGCGGGCGGAGTGCCGGCCTCGGCGAGAGCCCCCCGGTAATGGATGCCGCCGAGCCGGACGAGCGCCTCGAAACGGGTCTGGTCGGCCGCCTGCGGCGCCTGCAGGATCTGCCGGTAGGCATCGGCGGCAGCCTTCGCCGGAGTGCTGCCCGCCGCGACCGGAACCATCCCAGTCTCCGCCATCATGCCGAGGCTCAGCAAGCCCTCGGGCAATCCGGCGGAAGCGGCGCGGTTGAACCAACCCGCCGCCGCGACGGGGTCCCGGGGAGTCCCCAGCCCGTTCAGATAGCAGGTCCCGGCCTTCTGCATCGCCGGGGCGAATCCTCCTCCCGCTGCCTGGAGATAGTGGACGAAGGCCTTCTGCACGTCCTGGTCGACCGAGCGCCCCTCCTCGTAGAAGGTTCCGACCTTGAAGAGGGCGAACGGCACCTCGTTGCGCGCCGCGAGGCGGTAGAGATCCAAGGCCGCCGCGACGTTCGGCGCGACGTCGATCCTCCCATCCTGCGGGTCGAGATCGACGCCCTGGTCGTAGTATCCGGCGAGGACGACCTGCGCGGTGGCGTCGTTGCCCTGCGCGGCGCGGCTGAAGTAGTCGAGCGCCTTGGGGAAATTCTTCTCCACCCCGGCGAGGCCGGCCGCGTGCAGCTCGCCCATGGTCCGCAGCCCCGCCGGCACTCCCTGCTCGGCGAGCTTGGCGAATTTCTCCACGGCCTTGGCCGGATCCGCCTCGATCTTGCGCGCACCGAAGGTCTTCCCGTCGAAAAGCACCGACCCCAGGGCCACGAGGGCGGCCGGGTTGCCGGAATCGGCGGCCTTGTTCAGCCAGTCCCACGCCTTGTCGTCGTCGACCCGCTCGGGTCCGCCAAGCTCGAGGTAGAACTGCGCGAGTTCGAACTGAGCCTGCCCGTCGCCGGCGGCGGCGGCTTTCTCGAGCAACCCGAGAGCCGCGTCGGGATTGCGCTCCTCCCCGCCGAGACCGTTCAGATAGATCGAGGCCATGTTGCGGCGGGCGGCGTTCAGCCCTCCTTCGGCGGCCCGCCTGATGAAGGCGATCCCCTCCTTGGCCTTCTCGACCTCCTGGGTCGAGCCGGCGAGGATGAACCCGTAGTTGTTCATCGCCTGGAGCTGCCCGAGGTCGGCGGCCCGCTTGTAGTAGGTCATCGCCTCGGCGAGGGCGTTCTGCTGCTGGCTCTGCTGCGTCAGGAAACCGATCGCGAAGATCGCGTCCTTGTCGTTGCCCTTGTCCGCCAGCTCGCGGATCTTGTCGATGGCCTGCTGGAGCGTCACTTCGGGCGATTCGCCTTTCGCTGCCGCGGCCATGGCGGCCTCCATCGCCTCGACCTGGGCCACCACCTCGGGACTGGGATCGGTCCATTCGGCCGTGTCGAGTCCGAGCGCGGAAGCGCCTATCGCCTGGTCGAAGAGGAGGACCGATGCGGCGATGGCGAGGAGGGAGGATTTCAAAATCATGGTCGTGGCGGCGGAGCCGAATGGGAATGGGTAGAAAGGACGTGAAAGCTATGGGAAAGGCCGGGCGAATGCAAGACGATTGGACGGGCTCCGATCCGCCGGGAGCCTCCCGCTGGAAGCCTTTCAGATCAGCTGCCGCTTCTTCACCGTCAGATACTGCGCCACCGTCTCGGCACACAGCTCCTCGTGCTCGGGGATGCCGAACTCGACGCCGAGATGGCGCAGGCGGTTCGCGGTCTCGCGCAATTCCTGCCATTGGAAATGCCCGCCGAGCTTGCCGTAGATCTCCGCCGCCGTTCCGGGAAGATGCTTCGGGGAGAAGAGGGGATGGGCCGCCTCGGGCCGCACCATGTTCACGAGGACGAGGTGCTGGCGGTTCACCAGCGGCAGCGCCTGATGGAAATGCTCCGCCGTGAGCGGATCGCTCAGGTCCACCAGCATCACCAGCAGCGCCCGGCGCGTCAGCCGCCGCCGCAGGGCGATCATGAGCTGCTCGAAGTCGGGCGCGACGGGCTTCGGCTCGAGGGTGTAGAGGGCGTCGCGGACGAGGTTGTAGTGTCCCTTCCCGTTCTTCGCGCGGATGAAGCGATCCTCCTTGTCCGCGAAGCTGACGAAGCCGAAGAGATCCCCCTGCCGCTCCGCCACCGACGCGAGGATCAGGGAGCAATGCAGGAATTTCTCCAGCTGCGTCGTCACGAGATGCTCTCCCCCGGCCGAATCCTCTCGATGGAGCCAGTCGCCGTCGGGCGCGTCCGCCACCGGCACGCGGATCTCGCGGGCGCTGAGACGCGAATGGTCGACGATCACGTAGATCTCCTGGGTGCGCTCGATCTGATAGGTTCGCGTCACCGGATTGCGGCGGCGTGCGGTCGCCTTCCAGTCGACGTCGATGTAGTCGTCGCCCGGCTGGTAGTCGCGGAGCTGCTCGAAATCGCGCCCCTTCCCTACCTGCCGCACCATGTGGCTGCCATCGTTCCCACGCATCAGGAAGACGCTGGAGAGCCGTCTCCGCTCCGCCCGCAGATCGGGGTAGACCCGCACCTCGGTCCCGGGGGAAAAACGCCGCCGAATCAGCCAGAGACCGAGCCGCGAACGCGTTTCGACCTGCCCCGCCTCCAGAAAAAAGCGCCCGCGGCGCAACGGTCTCAGCGGATAGTCGACGACCCGCTGCTTGTCCTTCGCCAACTCGCCGATCCTCCTCACGACCTCGCCCTCGACCCGGAAATCGGCCGGGATCTCGATCCCGTAGCGCAGCCAGGGCAGGACTTTCCCCCGGTTCGCGATCGTCACCGGGACGGCCAGTTCCCGGCCTTTCGTGCAGCGGATCAGGTCCGGCAATTCCACCGCGACCCCCTCCAGCCTCGCCCGGGAGAGGACGAGGTCGAGCAAGGCCACCGCGACCGCCAGCAGGAGCACCGAGAGCGCCGCCATTCTTCCCGCCCCGTCCTCGTGGACGAAGACCGCCGAAGCTGGCGCGACGACCAGCAGCGCGACCCAGAGCAAGGGAAGATGCGGCACCGCTCGCATGGCTTGGCGGATTTCTCCGGCTCAACGCGGCACCGCGACCGCCTCGAGGAGCTTGTGGATCGCCTCGCCCACGGTCACGCCCTCGATCTCGTATTCGGGGCGCAGGACGATGCGGTGGGAGAGCACCGGATGGGCCATGGTGCGGATGTCGTCCGGCGTCACGTAGTCCCTCCCCTCGATCGCGGCGAGCGCGCGGCTCGAGAGAAGGAGCGCCCGCGTCGCCCGCGGTCCGGCCCCGACCTGGATGCTGTCGAGTTCGCGCGAGCGCCGCACGATCTCGACGACGTAGGCGACCAGCTCCTCCTTCATCGTGATCGCCTCCAGCGCCTCCCGCATCCGCTCGATCTGCGTTTCGCTCAGGACGGATTGGACCGAGTCCCCCTCGAGGATGTGCTCCGGCGTCTCCCGTCCGAGCGAAGCCGTCGCCAGTCTCAGTTCCTCCTCTTCCGTCGGATAGTCCATCTCGACGCGGAGGAGGAAACGGTCCTTCTGCGCCTCCGGGAGCGGATAGGTGCCCTCGTACTCGACCGGGTTCTGCGTCGCGAAGACGGTGAAGCTGCCGGGAAGACGGTGCGTCTTGCCGTCGATCGTCACGAGGCGCTCCTGCATCGCCTGGAGCAGGGCGGACTGCGTCTTCGCCGGAGCGCGGTTGATCTCGTCGGCGAGGAGAAAGGAGGTGAACACGGGGCCCTTCACGAGATGGAACGCGCCTTCCTGCAGGTTGAAGACGTTGGTCCCCGTGATGTCCGAAGGCATCAGGTCCGGCGTGAACTGGATGCGGGAGAAATCCGCCCCCAGCACCTTCGCGAGCGTCCGCACCAGCAGGGTCTTCGCCACGCCCGGCACTCCTTCGATGAGGATGTGGTTGCCCGTGAAGATGGCGATCAGGCAGAAATCGACGACCCTCTGCTGTCCGATGATCACCTTCGCGACCTCGGCGCGGGCACGGGCGAGAATCTCTTCAACCGGTTGCGGGGGGGATTCGGGGAGAGGCGAGGCGTCCATCGTCCGCTTCATTCGCACAGGGGGACGGGGTCGGGCAAGCGGAGAATGCGGCCCGGGCACCGCTCCACCCCACCAGCCGACGAACGATCCGGCGGGCTTTACAGCGTGGGCGGACGGGGAAGGAACGTCGCTTGGACACCCGATTGGCCGCGCGGGCCGCACGGCCCAACCCTTGCCTCGCGGCAAGAGGATCACCCCAGCAGCGGCCCCTCTCCGGGACGGAAGACGATGATTCCCATGTTGGTGCTCTTCTCCCGCAGGTAGGCGGAGATCCGCGTGTCCACGACGCAGCAGCGCCCCTTGCTGCGGGACGAGGTCGCGTGCATGTAGCGGCAGGTCGCCCCGTCGCGCAGGGCCAGGCCCACATGCGAGGTGTAGCTGGAATGCCAGTTCGTGGCGATGGCGATCACATCCCCGTCCTCGAGGCGCGACTCGATCCCCGCGACCTTGGCGTTGGGAATGTAGGTCACCGGCAGCGCGGAGACCCGGGCCTCGATCTTCGCCATTTCGGGAATCAGCGACGGATCGTTGCGGAGATAGCGGTAGGATTTCCACGCCGCCTGCATCTCCTTGATGTTCCGGCGGACGGGCACGCCGCCGAGGGAGGCGGTCACGTTCCGGCCCAGGCCGCGCCGCTCGTTGTCGGCGAAGACCTCCTCGAGGTGGTGCATGCGGCTGAGGTAGCTCCCGTCGCAGCGCCCGTCGCGGTAGCGCTCCAGCTCGATGTAGTGGAGGAAGGCCTCGCGCGACCAGAGCGAGGGCGGGTTCCTGACCATCCGGGCGAAGGCGAGGGAGGCCTCGTAGAAGGTCCAGCAGTCGAGCGCGTCGAAGTTCACCGAGGGCGACTCGATCTTGTCGTCGATCTCGAGCGTGTAGTTGCCGTAGGGAGTCCCGCAGAGCGCCTTTCCGAAGGCGACGGTGCGGCGGCCGATGGGTAGGTTCGCCCAGTTCTCCTTCCTCGCCCGTTCGCAGAGCTTGTGGAACTTGGCCTCTCCCTTGAACACCGTCGCCCAAGGCAGGCGCGGCTGGCGGAGCGTCACCGCCGCCGGAGCCTCCGGAAGGGTTTTGCAGCCGAGAAGAAAGCCTGCGCCCGCACCGCCGAACACGTTGAAGAACTGCCTGCGGGAACGAAGGACGAGATGGGAGCCAGAGGACATGCGGAGCGGGAGCCGGGAAATTGAATAACCGATAAGATAAGCCGATTGTCCGGAGGGTTCAAGCAAATCGCCGCGTCGGCTCCATTCCGCCGGCTTCTTTCGCTTCCTCTCGCCCGCGACCGGTTCAGGCCCTATGCTTCCCCATGCTCCTCACCCTCGTCGCCGCGCTCGCGGAGGACCGCGTCATCGGTTCGGCCTCGGGCGGGATCCCTTGGGATCTCCCCCGCGACCGGACGCACTTCCGCGCACGCACGGCGGGGCGGTGGCTCCTCGTGGGGAGACGGACCTACGAGGAGATGGAAGGCTGGTTCGGGGAGCGCACGCCGGTCGTCCTGACCACCCAGCCGAACTTCCGGCCCCGCAAGCCGGCCCATCGCACGGCTCCCACGCCCGCCGCCGCCATCGATCTGGCCCGGGCCAACGGCGTCGCGGAGCTGCTCGTCTGCGGCGGAGCGCAGGTCTATGCGGCCACCCTGCCCTTCGCCGACCGCCTTGTCCTCACCCGTATCGATTTGCACGTGGCCATCCCCGATCCGGTTCGCTTTCCCGACTTCGAATCGTCGGGGGGATGGCGGCTGCGGCACGCCGAATCCTGGCCCGCCGAAGGTGCCGCTCCCCCCGCCCGCTGCGAAGTCCACGAACGCACCGGGAAAGGATCGCTGGTCCGCCGCTTGCTTTCCGGCTAGACTTTCCCTTTTTTCCGTTCCCCTCGAAAACGATCCGATGCCTTTGCAGCGCCTCCTCCTCGCCATCCTTGCGGGTCTCGCCGCCGTGCTTCTCGCGGGCTGCGGGGGGAAATTCGACCCCGTTTCCCAGATCGAGGATCTCGCGGAACGCCCGCTCTGGCAAAAGGCCGGAGCGGTCGCGCTCACGGCGGTGGTCAGCGAGGACCTCGCCTGCATCGCCGCGGGACTTCTCGCGAGCGAGGAAGTGCTGAGCTTCGGCTGGGCCTTTCTCGCCGCGCTCCTTGGCACTTACGCCGGCGATCTTCCGATCTACCTCGTCGGCCGGATCGGGGGGCTGTCCCTGTTGCGGCGCAGGCCTTTCCGCTGGTTTCTGAAGGAGGAGCACGTCCTCCAAGCCGAAGGACTCTTCCATTCGCACGCGATCAAGATCATCTTCTCCTCCCGCCTCCTCCCGGGTTCCCGACTCCCCATCTATGCGGCGGCCGGAGTGCTGGGCTACCCCTTCTGGAAATTCGCCACCGCCCTCTCGCTGGCGGCGGGGCTCTCCACGCTCGCGCTGGTGTGGGGGTCGATGCGCTTGGGAGAGATCGTCTTCGATTGGCTGGCCGTCTACGAAAGCTACGTCGTTCCCGTCTCCCTCGCTCTCGTCTTCGTCATCTGGCTCATAGTGAAAACGGTCGAAGTCCTCGCCACCCGACGCGGACGCCTCGTCTTTCTCGCCCGCTCGCGGCGTCTTCTGGGAGGGACGCGACGCCGCCCCAGAAACGGATGAGAGGTGCGGTGAAACGGGCGGGAACGGATTCCCCTCACTCCGAGGGAGGGTAGGGCAAGGACAAGCCCGCCTCCCCGAAAGCCACCGGTTCCGGGGTCAGTTCCTTGCCCCAATAGTAAAGGTGAAACCGTGGCGTCGCCTTCGGGAAGGCGTAGACGAGCAGCCATCGCGACGCCTCGGGGGCAACGGGAATCGTCTCCTCCGCCGCCATCAGCGTTCCGTCCATCCGCAGGGGCTCGACATGGGGATCGCTCCCGTAGCTCACGAGAGATCCGCCGTCGACGATTTCGATGTCGTCGATGTCGAAGAAGGGCGTGTGTCCCGAAATCGTCACGTCGACGGCGACGAGACGCGCCTCGATCGCCGCCTCCGGATTCGGCGACAGGGTGCTGTAGCCGCTGTAGGGCCAAGCGCCGTTCACCTTCACCCTCCCCGTGCCGAGGCCTTCGGCCTGCTGCCGCGCCCGGGCCTGGATGACGCCGTCCAGCACCCGCCTCTGCTCCTCGGCGTCGATCTCACGGGCCTTCGCCGCCTCGATCACGATGGGTTCCTCTTCCGCCAAGGAGGAAGAGGCCGTCGCCGCGGCCGGAGGCGTCGCCTCCCCCGCCTGCGGGGACGGCGCCTGCGGCGCCTTTTCGCAAGCGCACAGAAGAAAAAAGGAAAGCGCCGCGCAGCGGAGCGCAAAGGTTGGCTCAATCATGGTCTCGGATCTTGTTTCCCGGTGGGTTCCCGTGACGGAACCTGAACAATCGCATCCGCCGCTTTTCAAACGGGATTTGCATGGCTTACAATACGACATGGAAAACGAAACCATCGGAGAACGCTTCCAACTGACCCGACTCGCCGGAATCGATCCCACGCCCTGCCCCTGCGGACAGTCGCGGCGCGCTTTCATGAACGAGGCCAACACCGTCGCCTCGATGCATCTCGTCGAGATCAAGCGCGACAGCGAACTCCACTATCACAAGCGCATGACCGAACTCTACTACGTCCTCGAAGGCGAGGGCCACATCGAGCTCGACGGCCAGGTCCATCCCCTTTCTCCCGGCACCGCCGTCCTCATCCAGCCGGGCTGCCGCCACCGCGCCGTCGGCGAGAACCTGAAAATCCTCAACGTCCCCGTCCCCAAGTTCGACCCCGCCGACGAATTTCCTGCCTGAGGGGCAGCGGTCACCGGTCGCGGGAAAGAGACCTGCCACCTTTTACTTTTCACCTTTCACCCCTTACCGCGCGAAGCGCGTCTCCCCATGTCCCCTTTCAGCCCCGTCGAAGAACTCGTCGCCGAGATCCGCCAAGGCCGCCTCATCATCGTCGTCGACGACGCCGACCGTGAAAACGAGGGCGACCTCGTCTGCGCCGCAGCGAAGATCACTCCCGAATCGATCAACTTCATGGCCACCCACGGCCGGGGCCTCATCTGCGCGCCCATCACCCAGGAGGCCTCCGAGCGGCTCGGCCTGCCTCTGATGGTGCGGCGCAACACCGAGTCGCACGGCACGAACTTCACCGTCGCCGTCGACGCCGCCGACGGCGTCACCACCGGCATCAGCGCCGCCGACCGCGCCCGCACCGTCCAGGTCCTCGCGAACCCGCTCTCCGAGCCGAGCGACCTCGTCCGGCCCGGCCACATTCTGCCCCTCCAAGCGAAGCAGGGCGGCGTCCTCCGCCGCGCCGGCCACACCGAGGCCTCCGTCGACCTCGCCCGCCTCGCCGGACTCGAGCCTGCCGCCGTCATCTGCGAGATCCTGAACGAGGACGGCACCATGGCCCGGCTTCCCCAGCTTCTCGAATTCGCGAAGCGGCACGGCCTCAAGATCGGCACGATCGAGAATCTCATCGCATACCGCCGCAGCCAGGAAAAACTGATCGAGCGCATCGAGCGCATCCAGATGCCCACCGACTACGGGAATTTCGATCTCGTCGTCTACGCCAGCAAACTGAACCCCGAGGAGCACCATCTCGCCTTGGTGAAAGGCGAGATCCGGCCCGAGGATCCCGTGCTCGTCCGCGTCCATTCCGAATGCCTCACCGGAGACGTCTTCGGCTCTCGCCGCTGCGACTGCGGCAGCCAGCTCCATTCCGCCCTCGCCCAGATCGACGAAGCCGGCGCCGGCGTGCTCGTCTACATGCGGCAGGAGGGCCGCGGGATCGGCCTCGCCAACAAGATCCGCGCCTACAAGCTCCAGGAGGAGGGCCTCGACACCGTGGAAGCCAACGAGCGGCTCGGCTTCGGGTCCGATCTCCGCGACTACGGCATAGGGGCGCAGATCCTCTACGACCTCGGTGTGCGGAAGATCCGCCTGATGACCAACAATCCGCGCAAGATCGTCGGACTCGACGGGCACAAGCTGGAAATCGTCGAGCAGGTCCCCATCCGCATCGACCCGAACGAGCACAACGAACGCTATCTGGGCACGAAGCGCGACAAGCTCGGGCATATTCTGTGAGAAGGCGCCTTCCGGCCCATGTGCGCCGGACAAGTGGGTTTGTCTTTCCCTTTCCGCATTTTGCTTTTTACTGCGGCGCATCCCGCGCTCCGTATCATGAAATCCGCCCCCAACTCCCCCGCCCCGACCGGCCGCGTCGGCTCCGTCGCCATCGTCGCGAGCCGCTACAACGCCCGCTTCACCGACGCCCTCGTCGAATCCGCCTCGGCCACATTGGCGAAGCTCGCCCCGGAACTCGACCTCCGCGTCGTCCGCGTCCCCGGCGCCTTCGAGATCCCCGTCGTCGTCGAGGCCCTCGCCTCCGCCGAGGACCAGCCGCTCGCCATCCTCGCCCTCGGCGTGATCATCCGCGGCTCCACCGCCCACGCCGACCTCATCGCCGAGTCGATCACCCGCAGCCTCCAGGACACCGGGGTCTCCCACCTCGTTCCCGTCATCCACGAAGTGCTTCTCGTCGAAAGCGCGGAGCAAGCCGAAGTCCGCACCCTCGGAGACGAGCTGAACCGGGGCCGCGAAGCCGCCGAAGCCGCCGTCGCCATGATCGAGGTGATGGCCTCGCTCGAACCCTGACATTCCGCCAAGCCACATGAGCGACACCCTCGTCTTTCTCGACCGCGCCACCACCGACCGGGGCGATCTCGACTTCTCCGGGGTCGAATCCCTCGGCCGCCTCGTCAGCCATTCCACGAGCACGCGCGAGGAGACCCGCGAACGCCTCGCCGAGGCCGACATCGTCCTGACCAACAAGGCGATCGTCGGCGCCGAGGAGATGGAGGCCGCCCCCAACCTGAAGCTCATCCAGGTCGTCGCCACGGGCGTGAACAACATCGACCTCGACGCGGCCCGCGACCGGGGGCTCGCCGTCTGCAATGTCGCCGGCTACAGCACCGAGGCCGTCGCCCAGCATGTTTTCGCGAGCCTGCTCAACCTCGCGAGCAACGTCCACCGCTACGCCGCCGAACCGGAGAAGTGGGCGCAGTCTCCGATCTTCACCCGCCTCGACCATCCCGTCGTCGAACTCTCGGGAAAGACCCTCGGCATCGTCGGACTCGGTTCCATCGGCCGGGCCGTCGCGCGGATCGGAGCGGCCTTCGGCATGGAGGTCGTCGCCTACGGACGCGAAGGCGCGTCGGAAGAGGGCGACATCCCCCGCCTCGCCCCCGACGAGTTCTTCGCGACCGCCGACGCCATCACCCTGCACTGCCCCCTTACTCCAGAAACGCGGCATTTCATCCACGCCGGAACCTTGGCGAAGATGAAGAGCGGGGCTTTTCTCGTCAACACCGGACGCGGCGATCTCGTCCACGAGACCGACCTCGTCGCCGCCTTGAGAAAGGGCACGATCCGCGGAGCCGCCGTCGACGTCCTCACGCCCGAACCGCCCTCGGCCGACCACCCCTTCCTCGCAGCCGTCGCCGACGGTCTCGACAATCTTCTCGTCACCCCGCACACCGCCTGGAGCGCGGTCGAGGCGAGGCAGCGCCTCCTCGACGGTGTCGTCGCGAACATCGTCGCCTTCCGCGCCGGAGAACGCCTCAACCGGGTCGATTGAGGAGCGGTCAGCCTCGTATCGCCTCCTCCGTTCCTCGAAAGGTGCGGATCGAGCCAAGGCAACCTTCGACCGCGGGGGAGAAGGCCTCTTTCCCGCGCTGACGCGCTCCAGCGCAGCGCCGCTTAAGCGGGCTCCCAAGGTCGCGGCGACGCCAGCCTCGCAGCGTCTCGTTTTCGGATAAGCGTTTTACGCTTGATTTAATAACTAAATAGGAATATATGCATTTAACTCAACAACAACACACCTCATGGCTTCCTCCCCTCCCCGAGTCTCCCCCCTCGACCTGAGCGCCCGGCTCCGCAACGATGCCGTCGCTCCGCTGCTGCTCGATGTGAGAACGCCGCTCGAACACCGCGAAGTCCACCTCGACGGCGCCCGTCTGATGCCGCTGGACGAACTCGACGCCGCCACCTTCACCCGGGAAGAGGGCAAGGACCGCGAAGTGGTGGTGATCTGCCGCAGCGGAGGCCGAGCGACGAAAGCGGCCGAACGGCTCGCCGCCGCCGGGATGGAACGCGTCCACGTTCTCGAAGGCGGGACCTTGGCGTGGCTCGCGGCGGGCCTGCCGGCGACTCACGGTCCGAAGGGACTCTCGCTGGAGCGCCAGGTTCGCATCGCCGCCGGTTCGCTCGTGCTCACGGGCTTGGTTCTGGGGACCTGGATCCATCCCGGCTTCTACGGGCTCAGCGCCTTCGTCGGTGCGGGCCTCGTCTTCGCCGGACTCACCGATTGGTGCGGCATGGGGCTGCTGCTCGCCAAGGCGCCCTGGAACAAGGTCTCCGCCACGGACTCCCGATCCTCTTGCTGCGTCACCTCCAGCCACCGCTGAATCCTCGAAAGCCATTCGCCCCCCTCCTCGCCATGTTCCTCCGCCAAGTCCACGATCCCCATCTCGCCCAGTACGCCTACGTCATCGGCTGCCAACGGACGGGCGAGGCCATCGTCATCGATCCCCTGCGCGACGTGGCCCAATACCGCGCCATCGCCGCCGCCGAAGGCATGACCCTTTCCGCCGTCGCCGAGACGCACATCCACGCCGATTTCGTCAGCGGCGCGCGCGAACTCGCCTCCGACGGAAAGACCAGCGTCTTGGTCTCCGCCGAAGGCGGACCCACCTGGCAGTCGGAATGGACCGAAGGTCTCCCCAACGCCCGCCGGCTGCATCACGGCGACGTGTTCCACATTGGCCACATCCGGCTGCAGGCCCTGCACACGCCGGGCCATACGCCGGAGCATCTCTGCTATCTCGTCACCGACGAAGGGGGCGGGGCGGATGAACCGATCGCCCTGGTCAGCGGCGACTTCCTCTTCGTCGGCGACGTCGGCCGTCCCGATCTGCTGGAGCAGGCCGCCGGATTCTCTGGAACGCAGGAAGCCGGGGCGTCCCAGCTCTACCACAGCCTGAAGACGCTCCGCGATCTGCCCGACCACCTGCAGATCCTGCCGGCGCACGGCGCGGGCAGCGCCTGCGGCAAGTCCCTCGGCGCGGTGCCGACCTCCACTCTCGGCTACGAACGGAAGTTCAACCACGCGCTCAAGCTCGCCCTGCACGGCTCGGAGGCAGCGTTCGTGCGCTTCATCCTCGACGGCCAGCCGGAACCGCCGCTCTACTTCGCGAACATGAAGCGGGTGAACCAGCTCGGCCCGGCCCTGCTCGGCGAACCGTCCTCTCTCCCGCGCCGCGACTTGGAACCTGTCGCGGCCCGGCTCTCCGAGACGGATTTCGTCGTGCTCGACGCCCGCTCCGACCGCCGGGCCTTCGCCTCCGGGCATCTTCGAGGCAGCCTCTATGCTCCCGCAAAGGGCGATTTCTCCGGCTTCGCCGGATCCTATCTGGCGCCCGGCGACCGGATCCTCCTCGTGGTGGACGCCGCCGAGGAAGTGGACGATCTCGCGAGGCAACTGCATCGCATCGGCTTCGACCACACCGAAGGCTGGCTGCCGGCCTCCGCCATCGTCGAGGCGGACGAAACCATTCTCGACCGCATCCGTCCCATCGCCTTCGACGGGTTGGAGGCCCTCCTGGATTCCGCGCCGGAGGCGAGGATTCTCGACGTGCGCCGCGCGGGGGAATATGCCGCCGGACATCTCCGGGGCTCGATGAACATCGCCCACACCCGCCTGCGTGGGCGATCCCATGAATTGCCGAAGGACGCGCCGGTGATCGTGCATTGCCAGAGCGGCAACCGGGCCTCCGCCGCCATGGCCTGGCTGCGGCGCGAAGGACGCGAAACGATCTACGTCGACGACGCCTTCGCGAACGCTCCCGCTGCGCTGCTCGCGTGACGCTTGCGTCCGTCCGCCCTCCGCATGGACGCCTCCGTTCCTCTCGGCGTGGTCTTCGGCCTTTTCGTCGGGGTCTCGCTGGGACTGACCGGCGGCGGCGGCTCCATCTTCGCAGTGCCTCTGCTGATCTACGGACTCTCCGTACCCGTCGGCACGGCGATGGGATTGAGCCTCGCCACCGTCGGCATCACCGCCGCCTTCGGCGCCTGGCTGCGCCGGCGGCATGGCGAGGTGGAGTGGAAGGCCGGACTGCTCTTTGCGCTCGGAGGCATGGCGACCGCCCCCGTCGGAACGACGCTCGCCCGCCATCTCCCACCCGGCGCCTTGCTCGCCTCCTTCGCCCTGCTCATGGGCCACGTGGGCTGGCGCCTGTGGAGCGGACGCGGGGTGGAAGACGACGGAGAGGGACTCCGCTGCATCGGAGGATCTCCCGAACGCTTCGGCCCGGCCTGCTGCCTCCGCCTCGGCGGCGGCGGCGCGGCGGCCGGACTGCTCTCCGGCCTGTTCGGCGTCGGCGGCGGCTTCATCGTCGTGCCGGCACTCCTCTTCGTCACCGGGATAGACATCCGGCGCGCCGTCGCCACCTCCCTCCTCGTCATCTTCCTCATCTCGATCTCCGGCGTGACCGCCCATGTCCTGCACGGGCAGCTCTTTCCCATGCCTCTGAGCGCCCTCTTCCTCGCCGGCGGCTTCGTCGGAATGCAAATCGGCAGCGCCTGGCGCTCCCGGCTCGACGGCCGGTCCCTGCAACGGATCTTCGCCATCGGCATGTGGCTCGTCGCCGCGTGGATCCTCGCCAAAGGCCGGTAGCGGTGGAGGTCCCCGCCTCCTTCCGCTTCACTCCCTCGGGCCAGCCGCCCTGTCGTAAACCCGCCTCGCGACGAACGCGCCGCTGGACAGAATCCCCGCCCTCCTCCACCATTAGGCGAATTTCCCGCCCATGTCCGCCGCCGAACTGATCCGTGAAGCCTGGCCCGTTCCCGCCGCCTATCTCGCGGGGGCGACGCCCTTCGGCTATCTCGCCGGAAAAATGCGCGGTCTCGACATCCGCCACCACGGCAGCGGCAACATCGGGGCCACCAACGTGCTCCGTGTCCTTGGAAAACCCGTCGGCATCGCCGTGCTGGTCCTCGATCTGCTGAAGGGCCTCCTTCCCGTGCTCCTCGCCATGTCGGTCAGCGAACGGTCCTCGATCCACATCGCCACCGCCCTCGCCGCGATCCTCGGGCACAACTACACCTTCTGGCTCGGCTTCAAAGGCGGCAAGGGCATCGCCACGACGGCGGGGGCGATCCTGCCGATCATGCCCTGGGCCCTGCTCGTCGCGGTCGTCGTCTGGACCGTCGCCCTCCTGACGAGCCGCTACGTCTCCGTCGCCTCGATCGCGGCGGCGCTCGCCGTCCCCACCACCCTCGTCGCGCAAGGACTCCTCGCGGGTTCCTGGAACCCCGTCGTCCTCGGATTCGCCCTCTTCACCTCGACGCTCGCCATTTGGAAGCACCGCGCCAACATCCAGCGGCTCCGCCGCGGCGAGGAGAACCGCATCGGAAAGAAACCCGCCGCGACGCCGCTCGCCGAACCTCCCCCGACCTCATCCTGACATGACTTCAAAAGCCGCCGTCCTCGGAGCCGGAAGCTGGGGCACCGCCCTCTCCATCGCCCTCGCCGACCGGGGGCTCGACGTGACGCTCTACGGAAACGAACCCGCCGTCCGCGACGAGATCAACGCGTCGCACCGCAATTCGCACTACCTCCCGGAAACCGAACTGCCCGGATCCATCCGCGCCACGACCGACATCGCGGACGTGAAGGACGCGGCCATGGTCCTGCTCGTCGTGCCCTCGCAGGTGGCCCGCCCCGTTCTCGGACAACTCGCCTCGGCCGGGCTCCCGAGCTCCGCCACGATCGTCAACTGCACCAAGGGCATCGACCCCGGCACCGGCAAGCTCATGCACGAACTGGCCGAGGAGTTCTTCCCCGACCATTCCGTCGCCGTCCTCTCCGGCCCGAGCCACGCCGAGGAGGTCGCCCGACGCATGGCCACCCTCGCCACGGTCGGATCGGCCGATCCCGCCGTCGCCGCACGGGTGCAGGAGATCTTCGCCCTTCCCTGGTTCCGCACCTACACTAGCACCGACGTGGTCGGCATCGAGCTCGGGGGGGTCGTGAAGAACGTCTTCGCCATCGCCGCCGGAGCCATCGACGGACTCGGCCTCGGAGACAACGCGAAGGCCGCGATGGTCACGCGCGGTCTCGCCGAGATGACCCGCCTCGGCGTCGCCATGGGCGCGCGCGAGGAGACCTTCCGCGGCCTCAGCGGCATGGGCGATCTCATCGTCACCTGCTACAGCGCCCACAGCCGCAACAACCGCGTCGGGCGCCTCCTGGGGTCCGGCAAGACCCTCGACGAGGCCGTCGCGGCGACGGGCCAGGTCGCCGAGGGCGTGCCGAACGCGAAGAACGCCCACGAGCTCGCCCGTCGCCTCGGCGTGCGCACGCCCTTGATCGACCAGGTCCACGCCGTGCTCTTCGAGAGCAAGCCGCCCGCCGAGGCGCTGCGCGAACTGCTCGAGCGCGACCAGCGCGCCGAAGCGGATTGATCCATCCGGACAAAAGCGGGCCATCGGGCTGAAGCCCGCCCGCCGACGGGATGGAACGGCATCTTCCGCTGGCGCAGCCCGGAGATGCCGTTTAGGGTGGGCGCTTCCCATGGACTCCGGAAGTGAAAGACCCGACCGCGACGAAGGACGCCGGATCAGCGGCGGATTCAGCTTCGACCGTTTCTACCGCCTGAACCGCCGCGTCCTCATCTGGGTCATCCTCGGCTTTCTGCTCTGGCTGCTGCGGTCCTTCTTCAGCCTCATCTTCCTGACCTTCGTCTTCGCCTTCATCGCCGCCCCCATCGCCGACTTCTTCGTGCGCCGGCTGAAGCTGAACCGGCATCTCGCGATCTGCCTGACCTTCGGCATCTTCGTCGCGACGATCACCGCGGTCTCGGTCTTCGTCGCCCCGCAGGTGACCCGCGAAGCCTTCAGCCTGGTGAGCAACCTGCCCGAGACCGAACAGCGGCTCTTCGATCTGCGCAAGAGCATCGTCGAGAAATACCCGGCGGTGGAGCCGATCCTGATGAACTACCTGCGCAGCACGATCCCGGACGCCACGCTGGCCGAGCTCGCCACGAACGAGGTCGAGCTGACGCAAGGTCCCATCCATCCCGGCGAGCCTTCCACCGGCCCGCCCGCTCCATCCGCCGACAGCGGATCGCAGACCGCCGACGCGGCCGAGCGGGAGCTGCAACGAGCGGCGCGACAGGACGAAGCCATCATCCACCTGTTCATCGGCCATCAGATCCAGAAGATCACCAACGCGATGCCCGGCATCATCCGCATGATGTGGAGCGGCTCGGCGACGGTGCTGCTGGCCTTGTTCTTCAGTTTCCTGATCTCCCTGGACCTCTCGCGCCTCGGGCAGGAAGTGAGCAACCTGCGCGCTTCGCGCCTGCGCGATTTCCACGAGGAGGTCGCCCAGCCCGTGGTGCGCTTCGCCTACGTCGTCGGACGCGCCATCCAGGCCCAGGCGATGATCGCCGTCGTGAACACCGTGCTGACGCTGGTCGGCCTGATGATCCTAGGCGTCCCCTCGCTGGCCGTGCTCTCGATGATCGTGTTCCTGTGCAGCTTCATCCCCGTGCTCGGCGTCTTCATCTCGACGACGCCCATCGTCCTCGTCGCCCTCAACGCCGGAGGCCTGAACCTGGCGGTCCTCTCCGTGGTGATGGTCATCGTCGTGCATGCCGTGGAAGCCTACCTGCTCAATCCGCTGATCTACGGGAAACACCTCAAGCTCAATCCCGTGCTGGTGCTGATCATCCTCTTCATCGGCCATCATGCCTTCGGCGTCTGGGGAATGCTGCTGGGCGTCCCGGTGGCGCACTACTTCATCCACGACGTCTTCGGCGTGCCGATCTGGAGCGAACGACGCCTTTCCCGCAAACGCCTTTTCTTCAAATCGTCCGAAGCGGAACCGTCCGACGAGTCCCCCGAGGAAGATCCTCCCGAAACCGTCGCCAAGACGAACGGTCCGTAAACCGCGCCATCAAGCCGGGCGTGTTTCGCCCACTGGCTCGGCAGAACAGCATAGAGGAGCCGATGTCCGGCTTACAGCGCTCCCGAACCATCGCTCGGGAACCGAGGGCCGAAAGGACAGCTCAACAGCCTGTGAAACGGATGCGCACGGAATGGGATCCATTCCGAGCCGACCCGCTCCCCCTTTTCAAGCGCGAAGCGGAGTTCCGAAGCCTCGGAACAAGCCCCCCGGCAGGAGGATCAATGGGCGTGCTGCTTCTTCTCCCGTCCCAGGAAGTTGGAAACGCCCAGAAAGACAAGGACACCGCCACCAAGGAGACGCACGAGCGCGCCGAACACGCCGGAATCGAAAGCGCCGAAGCCATAGAGCACGATGGCTCCACCGATGAGGATCGTGAAGACCGGACCGGCGGTGTTGATCGTCTTCTCCGAAACGGGAAGGCATCCCATCAGCGAGAACATCGCGATGAAGCCGATGAGGTAAAGCCAGGCAGGGGTCCAGAAGCCGGCACCGGCGCTGACGCAGACTTCGCCAAGAAGCCAGGAAAGGCCGCAAAGAAAAAGGAATCCGTGGGAGAGAGAGTTCATCGTGGGGAAAATGGTCCGGTTTGGAGGAGAATCAAGCGGGGATCGCCCGTCTTTCCGTCGGGAAGCAACGGATCAGCGCTTCCCGCGGTCGCGGAATTCGCCGTAGGCGCGGAATTTCTGGTAGCGCTGCTCGAGAAGGGTGTCCTTGTCGACCGACTCCAGATCGTGGAGATGCTTGATGACCGCCTTCTTGAGGTTGCTGGCGGCGGCGACGTGGTCGTGGTGCGCACCTCCCATGGGTTCGGGAACGAGCTCGTCGATGATCTTCAGATCCACCAGATCGGCGGCGCTGAGCTTCAGAGCCGAGGCGGCTTCCGTCGCGTATTTCCGGTCCTTCCAGAGGATCGCGGCGCAGCCCTCGGGACTGATCACGGAGTAGTAGGCGTTCTCCATCATGAGGACGCGGTCGGCCACGCCGATGCCGAGAGCGCCGCCCGATCCGCCCTCGCCGATGACCACGGCGACGACGGGGACGCGCAGCATCATCATCTCGCGCAGATTGAAGGCGATCGCCTCGGCGATGTTGCGCTCCTCCGCCTCGATGCCGGGATAGGCCCCGGGCGTGTCGATCAGAGTGACCACGGGAATGTCGAACTTCTCGGCCAGCTTCATCAGGCGCAGGGCCTTGCGGTAGCCTTCGGGATGGGCGCTGCCGAAGTTGCGGCGCAGGTTCTCCTTGGTGTCGCGTCCCTTCTGGTGGCCGATGACCATCACCTTCCGTCCCTCGAGACGGGCGAAGCCGCCGGGCATGGCCTCGTCCTCGCCGATGTGCCGGTCGCCGTGGAGCTCGAGGAAGTCGTCGAAGGAATGCTCCACGTAGTCGAGCATGTAGGGCCGCTGCGTGTGGCGGGCGATCTGGACCCGCTGCCAGGGGGAGAGGTTGCGGTAGACCTCGCTCTTCATCTTCGTCAGCTTGTCCTCGATGCGCTTCATCTCGCTCGACATGTCGATGTCGCTGTCGGCGGCGCGGTCGCGCAGCTCGGCGAGCTGGCGCTCGAGGTTCACGATGGGCTTCTCGAATTCGAGGGGTTCGATGACGGTCATGGCGGGACAATAGCGCGTTTCGCGGCGCGGTCTACTTCACAAGATCGACTTTCGATCCGGGCCGCAGGATGGTGAAGATCTCCTCGAGGTCGGCGTTGGCGAGCATCACGCCGTAGGGACGCGAGTCCCCCGCCCCGTCGGAGCCGGGGTTGGCCTGCCGGATGAAGAGCCCCATCCGCCCGGTGCGGATCCACTTGGCGCAGTCCATGTAGCTGGGATGGGTGAAGTTGACGGGCTGGTTCCCATGCCAGGCGACCCGTTCGCTCACCGTCGTGGCGACGGGAGCCTTCAGGTCGGCGGGAAGATGGCGGTCCACGACGGAGTAGCGCTTGAAGAGCTTCTCCCCGTCGTAGACGGTCACGGTGCCCCCGGCGAGGCTGATCTCGACGCGGAAGTTCAGCGGATAGACCGTGAGGAGCTCGTCGGGGAAGATGAACTCGGACGTCTTCGCATTCGCCCGCATGATGTAGTCGATCGTCGTCTGGCTGCGGCTCGCGATGGTGACGAGGGCCTCGCCACGGCGCACCTTGTGCTCGGTCTTGCCGGGAATGGGGATCTTCGAGAGGAGGAGGTCCATGTTCACCTCGCCGACGATGCGCTCCGCCTCGCCGCAGGTGGCGGACTCGGGGAAGTACTCCATCAGATAGAGGAGCCGGTCGCGGGCGGAGACGAGTTCGCCCTCCTTGAGCAGAACCACCGCCGCATCGAAATGGCGCTTCCCGAGATCGGGCTTCTCCAGTCCCGCCCCTCCCTTGCCGGAGATGTGGCGGTTCACCACCATTTCGGGCTGGGCAAACTTCTTCCAGAAGAACCAGGCCCCGACGATGCCCCCGGCGCAGATGAGCAGGGCGAGGAAGGCGACGAGGAACTTGATGCGGGCCATCTCGTTTCCGGAAAATGGGGAGGGTTCAGAGCAAGCCCCGACGCTTGAAGTCGAAGGCGTTGATCCGCAGGGAGCGGCCGATCGTCTCCATCGTGAACTTGATCAGCGACACCTCCCAGGCGTCGTCGATGCCGCAGATGAGGGCACGCGAGGGGTCGCCGCCGGAGCGGATCTCCCCCGCGATGCGATCGCGCACCTCCTCGAGGGAGGAATGCACCAGCTCCTCGCTGTAGTGCCGCTTCGCGAAATGGAAACCATACTGGAGAAAAGCGAAATTGCCGTGGCGGCGGAACCATTCCGCGAAGAGCGCGGCCTGCTCGCCGAAGCCCTCGAAGAGGAGGTCGTCGTAGCCCTCCGGCCGTAGGATCTTCGGACGCTGCGCCTCCATGCGCCCCTCGCGCACGC
The DNA here is from genome assembly GCA_037190325.1 of Verrucomicrobiales bacterium. Taxonomy (GTDB): domain Bacteria; phylum Verrucomicrobiota; class Verrucomicrobiia; order Verrucomicrobiales; family DEV007; genus Arctic95D-9. The sequence continues at coordinate 48,506 of JBBCIU010000032.1, forward strand.
GTACGCTCCCGACGGCGTCCATCGGCTCGGTGAGGAGGTGGAACTGGAAGTTCGTCGTCCCGAAGGTGTCGATGAGCCGGTCCGGCTCGTGGACGACGACGGTTTGTTCCATCGCATAGGCTATGTCGTCGAAGGAAAGGGCGGGCATGGTGACCTGAGTCGGGAAGTCTAAGCGCAAAAGCCCGGGAAATCCAATCCGCAAGCCCGGCAAGGGGCACGGGACGCCCGACGCTTGGGAACACAAAAAATGCGCCTCCGCGGAGGCGCATTCCGGACAGGGTTCGGTGGCGAACCCAGGAGGGTCACTTGGAGGACTGCTGCTCGATGTAGGCGAAGACGTCGCCCACGCTGGCAAGCTTTTCCGCATCCTCGTCGGGAACGGTGATGTCGAACTCCTCCTCGAAAGCCATCACCAACTCGACGGTGTCGAGAGAATCGGCGCCGAGATCCTCGATGAACTTGGCTTCGGGCTTCACTTGCTCTTCGCTCACGCCAAGTTGCTCAACGATGATGTTCTTTACTTTTTCTTCGATCGATGCGTCAGCCATGTGGGGATGGGGAATGGATTTTCAGGTTCCGGGTTTATTACCGGCGCTCGCGAACTTTGGCAATGTTTTTTTCGGCTCTTTTCTCGGCCCTGCCGCCCCCTTGCCGGGAAGGCTCCCGGCCGCCAGCCCTTCCGGCAGGATGAACCGTTGCCCTGGTGGCGGGGAGACGTATCGTTCCGGCGGAATGTCCTTCGCCTCCATCCTCCAGGCCCTCGACTCCGGCGCGCCGCCCTCCCCGCTGCTGACGCGGTTCCGGGCGCTGCTGGAACCGATCCCCCCCGCCGCCCTCGAACGTCTCGCGGCGGAGTCGGTCGCGACGACGCGCCGCCATTTCGGGCGGACGATGCGACTCTTCGCCCCGCTCTATGTCTCGAACGAGTGCGTCAACAACTGCGCCTACTGCGGCTTCTCGCGCGACAACCCCATCCTCCGCACCACCCTCACCGTCCCCCAGGTGGTGGAGGAGGCGCGCCATCTCGCCGGACTGGGCTTCCGCCACATCCTCCTCGTCGCGGGGGAGCACCCCCGCTTCGTCTCGGAAGGCTATCTCGAGGAATGCCTCGCCGCGCTCCGCGACTTCATCCCCACCCTCGCCATCGAGGTCGGCCCGATGGAGACGCCGGAATACGAGCCGCTCGTCCAGGCCGGCTGCGAGGGGCTCGTCGTCTACCAGGAGACCTACGACCGCGAGGCCTACGCCGCCTACCACACCGCCGGCCCGAAGAAGGACTTCGCCTGGCGCCTCGCCTGCCCCGAGCGCGGCTATGCCGCCGGCTTCCGCCGCATCGGCATCGGCGCCCTCGTCGGCCTGGCCGACTGGCGGCAGGAGCTCTTCCGGCTCGCCGCCCATCTCGAACATCTCCAGCGGACCTGCTGGATGGCCGGCTTCACGATCAGCCTGCCTCGCCTCCGCCCCGCCGCCGGCGGATTCCAGCCCCGCCACGCCATGAGCGACGCGGAATTCGTCCAGGCGATCTGCGCCTTCCGCGTCTGCTTCCCGCAGGTCGGGATCGTCCTGAGCACCCGGGAACCGCAGGCGCTCCGCGACGCCCTCTTCCCCCTCGGCGTCACCTCGGTCAGCGCCGGCAGCCACACCGAGCCGGGCGGCTACACCGGCGCAGGGGCGGACGACGTCCACCTCACCGTGCGCGGACGCCGCGTCGAGCTCGACGGGTCCCCCGCAAGATCCACCTGCTCCGGCAGCGCGACGGCGGCGGCAGGTCAGTTCGACATCTCCGACGAGCGCTCCGCCGCCGAAGTCGCGGCCCATCTCCGCCGCATCGGACTGGAACCGGTGTGGAAGGACTGGGACGCCTCCATCCTCGCTCCTCCCCCGCTCGCCCCCGCCTTCGCATGAAAATCATCCTCAACGGCACCCCCCGCGAATTCCCAGACGGGTCCCTCACCGTCGCAACCCTGCTGGAACAACTCGATCTCGGCCCCCAACCGGTCCTCGTCGAGCGCAACGGCCTCGCCGTGCTGAAACGCGAATTCGACCAGGAGCCGGTCTCCGATGGCGACGCCATCGAGATCGTCCGCATGGTCGCGGGCGGGTGAAGTGGCCCTCCCCGGTCTGGACAGACCGATTCAAGCCTGTTTTTCAGAGTTGAGCCGGAGGGAAACTCACCCTAGGATCGCGCGATGAAACGGCTTCTGCGCATCCTCCTCTGGTTCGGCATCTCCGCCCTCGGCGCGGCGGCGGTGGGATTCTCCGCCTTCCACAAGGGGGAGACGATCAACGCCCTCTGGCTCGTCGTCGCGGGACTCTGCACGTTCGCCGTCTCCTATCGCTTCTACAGCAAGTGGCTGATGGCCAAGGTCCTCGTCCTCGACGACCGGCGCGCTCCCCCCTCGGTGACGCAGCAGGACGGCAAGGACTTCGTGCCGACGAACCGCTGGGTCGTCTTCGGCCACCACTTCGCCGCCATCGCCGGCCCCGGCCCGCTCGTCGGTCCGGTCCTCGCGGCGCAGTTCGGCTACCTGCCGGGAATGCTCTGGCTCCTCATCGGCGCAACCCTCGGCGGAGGCGTGCACGACTCCATCGTCATGTTCGGCTCGGTCCGCCGCGGCGGGCGCTCTCTCGGACAGATGCTGAAGGAGGAGGTGAACTCCGTCGTCGGCATCGTCGCGATGGTCTCCATCCTCGCGATCATGACCATCCTTCTCGCGGTGCTCAGCCTCGTCGTGGTGAAGGCGCTCGCGGAGAGCCCTTGGGGTCTCTTCACCATCGCCATGACCATCCCCCTCGCCCTGATCATGGGCCTGGCCCACACCGTGTTCAAGATCAGCGTCAAAGCCGTGACCGTCTTCGGCATCGTCGGCCTGCTCGCCAGCGTCTGGGCCGGCAGCCATCTCGCCGACTGGGGCATCGAGCCCTGGTTCAACCGCTCCGGCGAATGGATCGCCTGGTCCCTCATCCTCTACGGCTTCGCCGCCTCCGTTCTCCCGGTGTGGCTTCTCCTCGCTCCACGCGACTACCTCAGCACCTTCATGAAGATCGGCACCGTCGCGGTCCTTGCCGTGGCCATCGTCTTCGTCGCGCCGGACTTGCAGATGCCGAAGCTGACCCAGTTCACCGACGGCACCGGCCTCGTCTTCGCGGGCAAGGTCTTCCCCTTCGTCTTCATCACCATCGCCTGCGGCGCGGTCTCCGGCTTCCACGCCCTCATCTCCTCGGGCACGACGCCGAAGCTGCTCGACCGCGAGAGCGGCATCCGCAGCATCGCCTACGGAGCCATGGTCACGGAGATGGTCGTCGCCCTCATGGCCCTCGTCGCCGCCTGCGCCCTCTCCCCCGGCCAGTATTTCGCGATCAACGCAGGCATCAACAAGACGATGGCTCCCGAGCAGGTCGTCGAGGTCGTCACCGCGGCCGGCTTCCCCGTCACCGTCGCGGAGATGGACACGCTCGCCACCGACATCGGCGAGAAGACGATGTTCGGCCGCGCCGGCGGAGCGCCGACCTTCGCCGTGGGCATGGCGCACATGTTCTCGAAGGCCTTCGGCGAGCAGTGGATGGCTTTCTGGTACCACTTCGCGATCATGTTCGAGGCGCTCTTCATCCTCACCACCATCGACGCGGGCACGCGGGTGGGACGCTTCATCCTCCAAGACTTCCTCGGAGGATTGTGGAAGCCTCTCGGCGACACGCGCAACCTCTGGTCGAACGCCTTCAGCAGCGCCCTCCTCGTCGCGGCCTGGGGCTACTTCCTCTACATGGGCGTGATCGACCCGATGGGCGGAATCAACGCCCTCTGGCCCCTCTTCGGCATCGCCAACCAGCTTCTCGCCGTGGTCGCCTTCTGCCTCGGCACGACCCTCCTCATCAAGATGGGGAAAACGCGCTACCTGCTCGTCACCGTGGTGCCGCTCGTCTTCCTCATCGCCGTGACCTTCTCCGCCGGCTTCACCAAGATCTTCGCGAAGGACCCCGCGATGGGCTTCCTCGCCGGCGCGAAGTTCTACGCCGAGAAGATCGCCGCCGGAGGCACCGAAGCCGAGCTCGCGACCTGGGGCAAGATGGTCCACATGAACCAGATCGACGCCGTCGTGGCAGGCTTCTTCCTTGTCTGCGTCACCGTCGTCGTGGCTGGCTGTGCCTACGAATGGATGAAGCTCCTCACCGGCCGCAAGCCGATCGAGCTGAAGGAGAGTCCCTACATCCGCCTTTCCGAAACCGCGTGAACGGAAATCCGAAGTCCGAAGCTCGAAATCCGAACCAGAAGAGATGGGGACCGCTGATAGACGCTGATTTCCGCTGATAGTGGGCAAGGATTCCACTTCCCTGCTCCTCTACTTCTGCATTCTAGCTCCTAGCTCCTAGCTCCTGCGGCGAAGCCGCCCCCATGAAAATCCTCCTCGATTCCGCCGTCCTCCTCGCCTACTTCGCGATCATCGTCGGAATCGGGCTCTCGCAGCGAAAGAAGAGCAACAGCGTCGAAGGCTACACCCTCGGCGAGCGCCAGATGGCGTGGTGGGCGGTGCTCGCCTCCATCCTCGCGGCGGAGATCAGCGCGGCCACTTTCCTCGGCGCCCCGGAGTCGGGCTACACCCACCGCAACTGGGCCTACGCGCAGTTCGCCATCGGCACGATCATCGCCCGGGTCATCGTCAGCTTCCTCTTCATCCCGCTCTTCTACCGGCACGGGGTCATCTCGCTCTACGAATACCTCGAGACGCGCTTCGGGGCGGCGACGCGGCGCTTCGCCTCGGCCACCTTCTGCGTCACCCGCGTCCTCGCCATCGGCACCCGCCTCTACGTCGCCGCCATCGTCGTGGTGCTGGCCTGGCAGCTCTGGAAGGGGCCCGTCGCCCCGGAGATGCAGTTCCTCATCTTCGCCGTCGCCCTCACCTTCATCAGCCTGATGACCGCGATCTACACCATGGTCGGCGGCATCCGTGCGGTGATCTGGACGGACTTCATCCAGGTCTCGGTCCTCGTCGCCGCGCTCGTCTTCACCATCTTCTTCCTCCTCGCGAAACTCCCCGAAGGCTGGACCTCGGTCCAGGCGGTGATCGAGAAGCCGGTCTTCTTCGACTTCGCCAAGCCCGACGAGCCCGGACTCGCCGCCTGGCTGCGGAACGTCCTCACCGCCGACTACACCCTCTGGACCGCCGTCATCGGCATCACCATTCTCACGATGGCCACCCACGGCATCGACCAGGACACGGTGCAGCGCATGCTGACCGCGAAGAACCGCCGCCAGAGCGCCTTCGCCACGATCATGAGCGGCATCGTCGATCTGCCCGTGGTCAGCGCCTTCATCTTCATCGGCGTGCTCCTCTTCGCCTACTACCAGGCCTTTCCCGACCCCACCCTGCCCCGCGCCGCCGACGGGACGCTGGAGACGCGCAACGTCTTTCCCCACTTCATCCTCACCCAGATGCCCGCCGGGCTGCGCGGCCTCGTCGTCGCCGGGATCATGGCCACGGCGATGGGCTCGCTCAGCACCGCACTCAACGCCCTCGCCACCAGCTTCGCCCGCGACTTCCTCCTTCGCGGCGCCCCCGAGGACATGCCCGAATCCCGCCGCGTCGCCGCGCTGCGATGGAGCACTCTCGGCTTCGCCATCGCCATCATCGTCGTCGGCGTGGTCACCTCCTACTACGTCACCTACCATCCCAAGACCCAGATCATCCCGCTCGTCCTCGGCATCCTCGGCTTCACCTTCGGCTCGCTCCTCGGCATCTTCCTAGTCGGGGTGTTCTGCAAACGGCGCGGCAACGACTTCGGCAACGTCCTCGCCATGTGCCTGGGCTTCGCCGCCGTGCTCTTCTTCAGCAACGCCGCCATCCAGAGATCGTTCGGCATCGAGACGCCTTTCATCCTCGCCTTCCCCTGGCGCATCGCCTGCGGGGCGCTCGTCACGATCCTCGTGTCGCTCTGCTTCCGGACGCCGCAGGATCGGGTCGAGGCGGTGGCGGAGATGGAGAAGGTCGAGAAAGCCTGAACGGCGGTCGGCTCACACGAGCAGGAGCAATCCGGCCCGCTCTGCCGCATGGGCAATTTTCGGAAAACCCGAAGACAGTCGGGCGGCTTTCGACGTGGGCTGCTCGCTTTGAGCTCTCAACTCCCCTCTTTAGCGGGAGCACATCCCCCCATCCTTCCGATTTCCCTTTGCTCTCCCCGCATCCTTCGCGACAGTTCCCCCGTCATGTCCAGCCCCTTCATCCACGACGACTTCATGCTGCAATCGACCGCAGCGCGGGAGCTCTACCACCATTTCGCCAAGGACGAGCCCATCCTCGACTTCCACAACCACCTCCCGCCGAACGAGATCGCCGCCGACCGGGGCTTCGCCAACCTCTACGAGATCTGGCTCGCGGGCGACCACTACAAATGGCGCGGCATGAGGGCCAACGGCATCCCCGAGGAGCGCATCACCGGAGCCGCCTCCCCCCGCGACAAGTTCGACGCCTGGGCCGAGACCGTGCCCCACTGCCTGCGCAACGCGCTCTACCACTGGACGCATCTCGAGCTGGCCCGCTACTTCGACTTCCACGAGCTCTTCTCGCCGAAGACCGCCGACGTGGTCTGGGAAAAGGGTCTCGAGATCCTCGCCCGTCCCTCGCATTCCTGCCGTGGCCTCCTCGTCCAGAGCCAGGTTCGCGCCCTCTGCACCACCGACGATCCGACCGACTCCCTCGAGCATCACCGCGCTATCGCCGCCGATCCCAACTTCGACGTGCGGGTCTACCCGACCTTCCGCCCCGACCGCGCCCTCTGGGTCCACGAGGCGGAGACCTTCAATACCTACGCCGACCAGCTCGCCGCCGTCAGCGGCCTCGACACCTCGACCCTCGCCGGATTCCGCGATGCTCTCCGTTCGCGCCACGACTTCTTCCACGAACTCGGTGGCCGTCTCTCCGACCACGGGCTGCACCACCTCTTCGACGCCGATTGCAGCGAGGAGAAGGCCGCCGCCATCTTCGACAAGGTGCGTCGCGGACAATCCGCCGACGCGGCCGAGGCCGAGGCTTTCGGCGCCTACCTGATGCTCTTCTTCGGCGAGCTCAACGCCGCCCGCGGCTGGACCCTGCAGCTCCATATCGGCGCCGAGCGGAACAACAGCCAGCGCCTCTTCGAGAAGCTCGGACGCGACATCGGCTGCGACTCCATGGCCGACGTGAACCACGCCGCCTCCGTGCGCCGCTACCTCAACACCCTCGACCAGCGCGGCCACCTGCCCAAGGTGATGCTCTACAACCTGAACCCGAAGGACAACTACGCGCTCTCCACCATGCTCGGCAACTTCCTCGAGGCCAAGCCCGGCGACCCGCCCTGCCGCCTCCAGCTCGGCACGGCGTGGTGGTTCATGGACACGAAGGAAGGAATGGAGTGGCAGATCAACACCTTCTCCAACACCAGCCTGCTCTCGCGCTTCAACGGGATGCTCACCGACTCGCGCAGCTTCCTCTCCTTCACCCGGCACGAATATTTCCGGCGCATCCTCTGCAACCTGGTCGGCGCCGACATCGAGAACGGCGAGATCCCCCGCGACATGGAGCTCGTCGGCGACATGGTGCGCCGCATCTGCTACCGCAACGCGGCCGATTTCTTCGGACTGGACCTGCCGTCGTGAGCGAGACCCGACAAGCCGTCTACGACACCATCCTCCTCGGTGGCGGAATCGCGGCGCTGTGGACGGCGAACGCCCTGAAGCGCGCCGGCCAGTCCGTCCTCGTCCTGACAAACGCCCCTCTCGGCGCGGGCCAGTCCCTCGCCGCGCAGGGCGTGATCCACGGCGGAGTGAAATACGCGCTCGGCGGAAAGCTCACCGACGCCTCCGAGGCCCTCGCCGCGATGCCCGGACGCTGGCTTGCCGCGCTGCGGGGCGAGGGCGACATCGATCTCAGCGGAGCGCATCTCCTCAGCGACCACCAGATCCTCTGGAGCCTGCCGAACGTCGTCAGCCAGGCCGTCGGCTTCTTCGGCAGCAAGGCCCTGCGCGGCCGCTCCTCCGCCCTCGCACGGACGGACTACCCGCCCGTCTTCGACTCGCCGCGATACAAAGGCCGCCTCTTCCGCATCGACGAGCCCGTCGTCGATCCCGTCTCCGTCCTCCGCGAACTCGCCAAAGGCGTCTCGGAGGAAACGCGTCTCGTGGCCTGGGGAGAGACGGCGACGATCCGGCGCGGCGTGGACGGCATTGCCGCCATCCGCTTGCGCGAGGAGAATGGCGAGGAAGTGGAAGTGCAGGCCTCGGCCTACCTTCTCGCCGCCGGAGCGGGCAACGGCGGGTTCCTCTCCCTCCTCGGCCTCTCCACCCCCGCGATGCAGCGACGCCCGCTTCATCAAGTCGTCGTCCGCAAGGCCGGGCTACCCGATTTCTTCTCCATCTGCGTCGGCACGGGACCGAAGCCACCGCTCGTCTCGACGACCCACGTCGATTCCGCAGGGCGCACTGTCTGGTACCTCGGCGGCGACCTCGCCGAGCAGGAGGGCGTGGCGCGGTCCGAGGCCGATCAGATCGCCTTCGCGCAAGCGCTCCTCGCGAAGCGGCTGCCTTGGATCGACCTCGCTGGCGCGGAATGGTTCACCTGCCGCATCGACCGCGCCGAGCCGCTCACCGGCACCGGCGACCGCCCCCCCGGAGCCTTCTGCCAGCGGGTGGGAAACCTGCTGGTAGCCTGGCCGACCAAGTTCGCCCTCGCCCCCGATCTCGCCGACCAAGTCCTGCGGGAGACCGGAACGGGCAGCGCACCGCCCCCTCCCCCGTTGCATATGCCCAAGCCCACGCTGGGGAGAGCGCCGTGGGACTTGCCGTGAATTGGTAGCGGAAAATGCGAAGCTCGAAATCCGAATTTTCGGGTTTCGGATTTCTCACGCACATCGTCGGAGCGCTCGTGCGTTCCGCTACCTCGGAGCAAGGAGCGGAAGAGGCGACTCTTCCGACGCATCGGAAGGGAAAACCCGAATGTCCGGCTTCGGACTTCGAGCTTCGGATTTCGGATTTCGGATTTCTAATACGCCAACACGCCGCCGATGTGCATGCGCGAATCGCCCAATCCCAGGCCGACGCCGCTGTCCTCGAGCTGGAAGCCGTAGTCGAAGCGGAAGGAGAAACGATCGCCCACCGTCCAGCGGAGCCCCGGTCCCACCGAGGTAAGCGAATAGCGCCGGGGCTCGCCGGGCAGGCGGTCCACGCTCCGGCCCGCGGCGTGGTCCACGAACACGAGCAACTGGAGATCGCTCCGGCCCAACACCCCTCCGAACGCCGACTCGGGGACGATCCCTGCCAGCGAAGGCGTCCGGATCTCCGCGCCGAGGGTGTATCCACGGTCCACGTTGACCTCGCGCTCCTCGTAGCCGCGCACGCTGTCGTAGCCGCCCAGGCCCAGTTGCTCGCTCGGCAGCAGGTTCCCGTCGGCGAACTGCGCCCCGGCACCCAGCACCGCGGTGAATCCCGACGGCAGGCGCTGAAGGCGCTCCAGCTCCACGGTGCCGTAGGCATACGACGACTCCGCCCCCGCGCGCGCCAGGGCGAACGAGGCGTCGTCGTTGCCGCCTCCCATTCCCCCGGGGCTGGCGTAGCCGAAACCCTCGAAGCGGGTCAGCCCGCCCTTGTCCCGCAGGCTTGCCCGGTAGCCGAACACGAACTGCTGCACGTCGGTGTCCAGGCCGCCCACGCCCAGCACGCCGAACTCGAGGACACTGGTGCTCTGCTTGAAGTCGTAGCCGATCTCCAGCTCGTGCTCGAACACGCCCCGCGCCTCCGGAGCCTCGGGCAGCGGGATGGTGTAGCGGCCGCTCAGCTGGGCAGTCTCGCCGGAGAGGTCGAAGGGGGCCGGGAGCCGGGCGGAGGACTCCACGTAGGCGGCATAGACCGTGGCGATGTGCCTCCATGGCAAGGGGGCGACGTAGCTCATCGAGTGGGCGCTGAGCAGATCGGTGCGCTCGTTGAAGGTCCACTGGTAGTTGATCTGGTGGTCGATGCCCCAGAGGTTGCCGTAGTTGACGCCGGCGAACCAGCGGTTGCTCCCGGTCAGGGCGTTGCCGCTGTCCTCGCCGCCCCCGTAGACGCGCAGGGGAAAGCGGTCGTCGATGCGCAGGACGACGTCGGTCTCGCCATCCTCTCCGCCGGGAACATAGACCAGATCGACGCTCCTGAAGGGATTGCGGTTCAGCCAGGCGAGGTCCGCGAGGAGCAGCGTCGAGAGGATGGGGTCGCCGGGCTTCAGGCGCACCTGGCCGGCGAGACGCTCGGCCTTGAACCATTTCGCGCCTTCGGCACGCACCTCTCCCAGGCGCGCCTCGACCACGGCGAGCTGCACCACGCCCGAGGTGATGTCCTGCTCGACCACGACGACATCGACGACGGGGCGTCCCTCCTCGCGGTAGTGGAGGACGATCTCGCGCATGATGGCGTTGAGCCCGCCCATCGTCAGGGGGGCACCGATGCGGTCCGAGAGCCGGGCGGACCATTCCTCCTGGTCCATCAGGGCCACGCCCTCGACGAGCACACCCATGACGCCGGGGCGACCGGCCTCGCGCACGTCCTTGACGCCGGGGACGAAGACCAGGCCTTTGAGACGCTCGAGAAGCTCCACCCCATCGTCCTCGCCGACCGGCTCGGCCGACGCCTCTTCGAGAATCTCGCCCAGACTACCCGACGGCGGCGTCCGCGGAGCGATGCGATCGAAGTCCTGGGCGGCGGCGGCGCCATAAAAAGTGAAAAGCAGAAGGTAAAAGGTGGGAAACAAGGAGCGAGGCTGGCCCAGCCTCGTTTGCATCAATGGAGGCTTGGCAAGCCTCCTTCCTTGGGCGCTCCGTTTCTCTGCTTCTCTCATTCCAGCTCCTAAATTCCAGCTCCTGGCTCCTGAATTCTCTGCTTCTTTGCTACTCCACTTCTCCCGAACTCAGATGCAGAAGGCTGCCCGGATAGTCGCGGGGGATGTATTCGACCCTGCCGCTCCGGCCCTCTTCGTCGGCCTCGGACTCCTCTTGCCCGTATCCTTTGAGGAAGCTGAAGGGATCGGCCATGTCGGAGCGCTCCAGGAGGTCCCCCGCCCCTCCGCCGGGAAGCACGGTCAACTGCCCCGCAGCGTAGCGGATCCGGTAGTTTTCCGAAAAGAGGCCGTAGGGGACGATGGCGTAGGCGCCCGCGGAGGAGGAGCTGCCTCCCTTGACGGAGAACCTCAGGACGCCCGACAGATCGCCGGGGCCCTCTCCGAGCACGAAGCCGGAATAGGAGGCCGAGAAGGTCGGATTGGACTGGCCCTGGATCCGCATCGCGTCGTTTGCGGTGACGAGGAGCCGCGCCGGCCTCACGGCCATCGAGCCCGGCCGGTAGGTGATCGCGTAGTTCGACAGTCCGGTTCCAGCCGCGCTGCCGATGCCGATCGCGTAGGGCGATCCGGCCACTCCGGCGGAGGCGGACGCTCCACGGCTCGACAGACTCGCCGAGGCCACGGTGTCGCCGTTGACGAGGCCGGAGACCGTGAACTCCGTTCCCGCGAAGACGAAGGCGTCGCCGTAGGTCTTGCTCTGGTTGTTCGCCGTGATCGTCAGGGCGCGGCGGTTCACCGTCATCGCGCCGTCGACGTAGGCGATGGTGTAGTTGCCCAAGCCCGTGCCCGTCGCACCGCCGATGGAGATGGCGTAGCCGCCCACCCCCGCCGTCACGGGAGCACCGGCGCTCGACAAGCTCGCCGAGGCTACGGTGTCCCCGTTGATCAGCCCGGAGGCCGTGAACTCCGTCCCCGCGAAGGAGAAGGCATCGCCATAGGTCTTGCTCTGGTTGTTCGCGGTGATGGTCAGGGCCCGTTGGGTGATGCTGAAGGCGTCGTTGTCCGTGTCGAAGGTGATCGCGTAGTTCGCTGCCTTCGTCCCGGTTCCGAGGAGAATGTCGTAGAGGCCCACGTTCTCGCCGCTCTGCCGTCCCACGGTGCCGGTCACTTCGGCGAGGGTGTCGCCCGTGGCCAGCGTGCCCGAGCCGATGCTCACGCTCAGCGCCGGGTCGGCGTTGCCGTAGATCTTGGTCGCCGAATCCGCCGTCAGGGTGATGGCCCGCTGCGTGATGCTGAAGGCGTCGTTGTCCGCGTCGAAGGTGATCGCGTAGTTGCCCGTCTTCGTCCCCGTGCCGAGGAGGATGTCATAGAGGCCCACATTCTCGCCCATCTGCCGCCCCACCGTGCCCGTCACTTCGGCCAAGGTGTCCCCGGTGGCGAGGTCACCGGCGGCGAGGCTGACGCTCAGCGCCGGGTCGGCGTTGCCGTAGGTCTTGCTGGCGGCGTTCGCGGTCAGGAGGATGGATCGCTGCGTGATGGCGAAGGCGTTGTTGTCGGCGTCGAAAGTGATCGCGTAGTTGCCCGCCTTCGTCCCCGCGCCGAGGAGGATGTCGTAGAGGCCCACGTTCTCGCCGCTCTGGCGGGTCAGGGCTCCGGTCACCTCGGCGAGGGAGTCGCCTGTGGCCAGTGAACCCGAGCCGACGCTCACGCCCAGGACCGGGTCGAGGTTGCCGTAGACCTTGGTCGCAGCGTCCGCCGTCAGGGTGATGGCCCGCTGCGTGATGCTGAAAGCGTCGTTGTTCGCGTCGAAGGTGATGTTGTAGTTCGCCGCCTTCGCCCCGGTTCCGAGGAGAATGTCGTAGAGGCCCACGTTCTCGCCCGCCTGCCGTCCGACGGTGCCAGCCACGTCGGCGAGGGTGTCGCTGCCGCCGAGGGTGCCTCCGGTGACGCTCACGCTCAGCGCCGGGTCGAGGTTGCCGTAGACCTTGGTCGCCGAATCCGCCGTCAGGGTGATGGCCCGCTGGGTCACGGTGATGCCTCCGCCGGAATTGAAGGCGCCGAAGCTGTAGCCACCCGTGTTGCTCAGCGTGCCTTGGGCGATGGTGACGACATAGGGCGAGCCAGCCACGGTGGCGGTATTGGCCGACCCGGCCGACCCGAGCACTGGAGCGCCATCCAGTCCGATGTTGGCGGCGGTGTCCTGGGTGAAGACATTGCCGTAGGTGGCGGCGTTCACGAAGCCGGTCAAGGTGTAGTGGGTGCCGGCCACCGGCGTCGGGAAAGCGTAGGTGTCGCCGTAGGTCTTGCTGTCCGACAGGGTTGCCTGGGCCGTCAAAGAGGGTGTGGTGGCGAAGACGTAGCGGTTTCCGGTCTGGACGATGCTTCCCGGAGCGTGGCTGCCGATAGTCCGGCCGTAGAGGGCGGTCTGCCCGCTGGCCAGGCCGCCGAAGGTGTTGCCGGCGGGAGCGTTGGAGTAGACCAGCCAGCGGCCCGAGGGGGTCTGCACGGCGGAGGCTCCGGCGTTGTTGACGAAGGCGGCAGGGGTGGAGAGCACCACGGCATTGCCGGAGGCGGTGCCGGTCACGGCCTGGTTCAGGGTCAGGTTTCCTGTGGCGGTGCGCAGATCGACGGTGGAGCCGGTGACGCCGTTCACCCCGTCCACCGCGCCCACGGAGAGGGCGGCCGCATGGGTCAGGCTGACCGAGCCGGTGCCGTCCTTGGCGAGGGTGCCGATGCTGTTGGAGGCATGGGTCAGGGTGAAGTTGCCGTTGCCGCCGAGGCGCAGGGAACCGGCGGTGAGGGCGGCGCTCTGGGTGGCGTTGCCGCCGGCGATCAGGGCGAGGCGGTTGCTGCCGACGTTGACGGCGCCGTTGACGGCGAGGGCGCCGCCGGTGACGAGACGGAGGTTGTCGGTGAAGGTCGCGGCGGTGGCGGTAAGATTGCCGGCGGTTTCGCTGCCGATGACGATCTCGGAGAAGCCGTCCTGGATGAATCCCAGGCGGACGGCGGTCACGCCCAGCGTACCCGCGCCTCCGCCGATGCCGACGGTCGTCCCCGCGGTGCGCGGGCGGAGGATGAGGCGGCCCGCCGAGGCCCCGCCTGTGCTCGAGATGGAGCCGGAATTGGCTGCGTCGTTGCCCCAGGTGTTGGCCTCGATGACGATGTCGCCCGTGTGGCTGATCAGGCTGCTGGTGGCGGCTCCGGCGAACAAGGAGAAATCGGTGGTCGCTTCGCCGACGATGCGTATGTCCGCTCCACCCGTGGCTTGGACCACGGAACCGTTGTAGAGGAAGATGCCGATGTTGCTGGTTCCCGGCAATCCGACGCCAGTGATCGAGATGTCGCCGTCCACGCTTTGGACAGCGGTTCCGGCGTTGTTCATGTAGAATCCCATGTTCTGGGAGGCGAAGCCATGGGCCGGATCCGCCCTGGCGAACTCGTGGCCGCCGGTGGCGTGCAGGGTCAGCTTGGCCGCGTTCGCCCCGGTGCCGGTCGAAGTCACTTTCGCCCCCCCGATGATGTAGAGGCCGCGGTTGATGCCGCCGATGCCGTCCCCGGCCGTCTGCCAGCCGCCTCCGCCTCTGGCTGTGATGGACACGTCGCCCGACACGCTCGTCACCAGGGTGTTGGCATTCAGCATATACACACCGAAATTGTTGCCGTCGTAGCGGTTGTTGACCCCGTTCCACGCGGCGCCCACCCCGCCCTCGCCCTCCAGAGCGATGGTGGCGGTGCCGGTGGAAACCACTTGGGCGGCAGCGGACATTTGGATGCCGTAGTTCGATCCGTTGGCGCTCTGCCCGCCGCGTCCGGTGATGGAAATGGCGCCGGCGGAGCTGGTGACGGCGGTATTGGTGCCCGTGATCACCAACCCGTGGTTGCCCGAAGTTCCCGCCGCGGTGGCGTTCCCGCCCGTGCCGTGCAGGACGAGGTTCCCGCTGCCGGTGCCGACCGTGCTGCCGCCCAAGGCGTAGATGCCGTAGCTGGAGGAGCCGCCGTCGCCCCCGATCCCCGTGATCGAGACCGAGCCCGACGAGCTGGCCACCGCCGTGCTCGCGCCGGTCAGATAGACGCCGTGGTTGCTGGTGGTGCCGGCGCCGCCGGTGCCGTGCAGGGCGATGGATCCGGTCGCGGCGGCGGCGGCGATCTTGCCGCCGTTCAGGACGTGGATGCCGTAGGCGGAGGCGGTTCCGGCGAAGCCCCGCCCGCGCAGGGAGACGGCCCCCGCTCCCGCGTTGACACTGCCGCCGTTGAGGTAGATGCCCGCCCTTTGCGCCTCGCTCCCCGCCCCGCTGCCGATGGCCGCCGTGTTCAGGGGATTGGCTCCGCCGCCGAGGGTGATCGCTCCGCCGTTGGAGGCGATGGCGGTGTTGGTGAGCTGGATATTGCCGCCACCGGTGGCGTCGCGGTCGGAGTTCAGGACGATGCTCTGCCCCTGGGTGGTGACGGAGGCTCCCGAGCTGCCGAGGATGTTCCGCCCGGCGAGAAGGGCGATGGTGCCCGCCTGCGTGCCGCTTCCAGTGGAAAGCGCACCGTTCAGGACGATGTCGCCGTTGCCGGTGGGGGTGCGGATGACGAGGTTGTCCTTGAAGGCGTAGCCGCGGACATCGACCGCCCCGCTGCCGCCGGCGTGGCCGATGGTGATGGAGGCGAAGCCGTCGAGGATGCCGTCGAGCTCGGCGGCGGTGAGGTTCAGCGTGCCGGTGGCGCTGTTGCCGAGACCGATGGAGGCCGTCGCCGTGCGGGGCTGGATGAAAAGCTGCCCGTTCGATCGTAGCGTCAGCGCGGTCGCGCCCCAGTCGATGGTGTCGGCGTGGATGGTGATGTTGCCGGTGGACGAAGTGCCGCCGATGGCGGTGGCGCTGGCCGTGGCGTAGAAGTCCGCTGCGCTTCCCGTTCCCGTCGCCGTCATCGTGATGGGGGCCGTGCCGCTCGATTGCACGCTGGAACTGCCCGCGAAATGGATGCCGTTGCCGCTGCTGCCCGATCCGATCCCCGTGTAGGTGATCGCGCCGTCCTGGCTCCTGACCTGCGCCCCGGCGTCGCGGATGTAGAAGCCGTGGTTGCTGCCGCCGGTGCCCGCACTGGTGCCGTTCAGGGTGATGGTCGCCGCATTCGCTCCCGTGCCGGTGGACTCCACCACCGCGGTGTTGGTCATGACGATGCCGTAATTGGATCCCCCGGCATTTCCGCCGGTGCCGTGGATCGTGATATTGCCGTCCACGCTGCTCACCCCCGCACCTGTGCCCGAGCCGCTGAAGTAGGTGCCGTAACTGCTGCCGGTGCCCAGGCCGCCGGTGCCGTGCAGGGTGATGGTGGCCGCGTTCGCCCCGGTGCCGTGGGATTGCACCTTGGCCGAACCCGAGAGAAAGATGCCGTAGTTCTGCGACCCGTTTGCGCCGCCGGTGCCGTGGATCGTGATGTTGCCGTCCCGGCTGTGTACCGCCGTGCTGGTGCCGGTCATGGAAACGCCGACGTTTCTCGTCAGAGTGCTCGCGCCACCGGTGCCGTACAGGGTGATGGCACCGGTCGAGGTATTGCTGCCGATGACGTTGTTATCCCTGGTGGAGATACCGTAGGCGAAATCGGTCCCGGCGATGCCCGTGCCGCGCAGGGTGATGGTTCCAGCACCCGCGTTGATGCTGCCGCCACTGAGGTAGATGCCCGCCTTCTCCGCCTCGCTCCCGGTCCCGATGCCGATGGCGGCGGTGGTCGCGGCGTTGGCTCCGCCGCCGAGGGTGATGCTGCCTCCGTTGCTGGCGACCGTGGTGCCGGTGAGCTGGATGTTGCCGCCGCCGGTGGCGTCGCGGTCGGCGTTGAAAAGGATGTCGCCGCCCTGGGTGGTGACGCTGGCCCCGGAATGGCCGATGATGCTGCGGTTGGCGACGAGGTTCGTCGCGCCCGCGATGGCGAGGGCACCTCGCAGCTCCACGTCCGCCGCCGTGCCGTTGCCGAGGTTCGAGACGATCAGGCTGCCCGCGTCGATGTCGCGCAGGGTGATGCTGCCGTTGCCGAGGTTCGTTTTGCCCGCGCCGTCGGCGAGGGTGATGGTGACGGCTCCGGTGCCCGCGTCGATCTTCACACCGGAGGCCATGGTGATGACCGCATCGCCCGCGTCACGGTGGGCGTTGACGACGTTGTTGGCGGTGGTCTCGTTGGCGACGAGGGTCAGGTTGCCGTTGTCGGTGGTGATGTTGGCGTTGAGGAGGATGCTGCGGCCCGCCTGCATCGTGATCGAGCCGCCGCTGCCGCCGGCGTTGGTGACGATGGCCTGGTTGACGGTGATGTCGTTGTTCGCCTGGAGGATGATCCCGGTGCCGGTGTCGGTGATGTCGGTGATGCGGGCGGCGGTGATGGTGACCGTCGCGGAGGGGTCGTCGCCGAACATCAGACCGACGGGTCCGCCTCCACCGCCGTTGACCGAGGCGGCATAGACCCGACCGCCCGCCCCGCCGGAGGTGTCGGTGGTAAAGCGCACGAGGTAGGTGCCGTTGATCGCGTCCTCGACGATGTTGGACAGGTTCGCGCTGGCGGAGCCGCCCACGAGGCTGTTGAGGTCGCTCACCGTGCCGACGACCCCGGACGCACCGCTCCCCCACGTCACCGCTCCGCGATTCCCACTCCACTCGTAGCTGCGCACCACGTAGTTCCCGTTGCTCAACACCGTCACGCCGCCAATGCCCACAGAGTCGTTCGCCGCGCTCCCCACGAGGCTGTTGAGGGCGCTCACCGTGCCGACGACCCCGGACGTCCCGCTTCCCCACGTCACCGCCCCGCGATTCCCGCTCCACTCGTAGCTGCTCACCACGTAGTTCCCGTTGCTCAACGCCGTCACGCCGCCAAGGCCCACAGAGTCGTTCGCCGCGCTCCCCACGAGGCTGTTGAGGGCGCTCACCGTGCCGACGACCCCGGACGTCCCGCTTCCCCACGTCACCGCC
>JBBCIU010000033.1:0-5728 GCA_037190325.1 Verrucomicrobiales bacterium
GTCTGGGACGCCTGGAACCGACTCGTCGAGGTGCGCGACGCCGAGGACCATCTCGTGGCCCGCTACGAATACGACGGCCTCTTCCGCCGCACCGTGCGGGTGGCCAACGGCGAGGTCCGGCACGAGTACTACAACGACCAGTGGAAGGTCGTGGAGGAGCGCGGCCCCGTCCCCACCTCCTCGAGCTCCTCGGAGAGCTCCTCCAGTTCCTCCCTCTCCATCTGGGACGGGTCTCCGGCCGCCTACTACGACTGCAACGAGAACGACGCAACCTTCGCCCTGCAGGACATGGTCGGCGGCCTCAACTTCGCGCCCGTCAACGATCCGGGATGCAGCGTGGGCATCTGCAACGGCAGCCGGAGGCTGGAGCACGGCAGGTGGTTCCAGCGCCTGCACAACGCCGTCTTCAACCCCGGCACGGCCAGGCCGCTGGCCGTGTCCCTGTGGTTCCTGCCCTCCTCCACCTCGGGCACCCAGGCGCTCCTCACCAAGGGCGGGGAGTACGCGCTGCTCCTCGACGGCGGCAAGCTCCTCTTCCGCATCGCCAGCAACACCGGCGGAGGCTTCTGGGACAAGGAGGTGGAAGTGTCCCTCGGCTCCTCGATGGGCTGGCGGCACGCCATCTTCTGGATCGTGCCCGGCGTGGAGATCGGCCTGTGCCTCGACGGGGGCACGCCGGAGACCGGGGCCCTCGCGCCCGGACAGGCCGCGCGCGTCGTGAACGGCCTCGTCCTCGTGGGCTCCCCGGTTGCCCCGTCGAGCTCGTCCTACGTGCACACCTCCGGGCCGCCCTCCTCCAGCTGGCACTACTCCTCCAGCCACTACTATCCTTCGAGCAGCTGGTGGCCGCTGGCGGAGGAGGACTTCGGGGCGACCTCCTACGAGTGGTGGGTCGACGGGATCGCGGTGTTCGACGAGGTCCTGGACAGCAGCTTCCGGGCGATGCTGTGGAACGGCGGAGCCGGCAGCTTCTGGCGCGGCCATGCCTTTGGCTGGGGCCCGTGCCAGTGGTCCTCGAGCCACGGATCCTCGGGTGGTCCCTGGTCGTTGAGCTGGCACCATTCGAGCCACTCGAGCTGGCACTGGTCGTCGAGCATGCACTGGTCGAGCTACTCCTATCCGGGGAGCTGGGCGATGCGCGGCGGAGGCGAGGAGGCAGCCAGCCGCGCGGGTCGTCCGGTGACGGCGGGGCTTCTGGCCTCGGCCTCGTCCGACCCGCCGGAGCTGGTGCTTTGCCAATACGTCTTGGGGGGCGAGGGCCGGGCACCGGGACGAGCTGATCCTGCGGGACCGCGATCCGGAGGGTGGCGGCGGGCCGCTGGACGAGCGGCTCTACTGCGCGATGGACTACTTCGATCCGGTCGCCGCCGTGGACGCGGAGGGAGAGGTGGTGGAGCGCTACGGCTTCACCGCCTTCGGGCGGCGGGAGGTCATGGCTCCGGACGGGTCGCCCCGCGAGGAGAGCCTCTTCGACTGGAGCTTCGGCTTCCACGGCCAGTTCCTCGACAGCGAAACGGGTTACTACAACTACGGATACCGATACTACGTGCCTTGGCTGGGACGGTGGCCGAATCGGGATCCAATTGAGGAGAAAGGAGGGGCGAACTTGTATGGCTTCACGGCAAATAATCCTGTTGTCCACGTGGACTATCTAGGAAGAAATGTGCCTTTAGCAATTGAAATAATTAGAAGATTATACCCTGAGTGCGAAGGCGCCATACGTCAAGCAATGCACAGCTGGGATAACCCTGACTTCACAAAATCCGATAAATATCGTCATTGTATGGCCCACTGCGAGGTTGAAAAAAATGCCCAGGAGGATTATCCGAGATGGCAGGGATATTCGTTGAATTGACAGACGTTTATCAACATGGAGGGCCCGGAGGATGGGATCGCAATGACATTGAAGCAAACCGATATGGACAAGGTTGCGCAAGGATCAGGCGACTGTCATTGTTGCTGCCAAAATGTGGACGGAATACCCAAACACTAAATACCACAATTCTCGAACCTCATATTCGCGCAGCGCTATGGCGAGGATTTTTCACAGGATACAGGAATCGTGGAAGGAAAAACACCAAGGATATTACTATTAGTTCGATATGAATCCTCTAGTTTCCAGAAAAGTGAAACGAAGATTAATGATTGCAGTGGGCTTTCTGTTCGCGCCCTTGTTTTTTTCTGCTGTGCTAATCGCAGTGAATGCCGTTAATCCCTTCGGTCTCATGTTTTTGACTTCCTTTACGATCAAGAATGGAACGAATGAGGAGATTTTCGTGACTCCGATCGGAGCAAGAGATGGGGCAGGGGTGCGCTGCACGCTGCCATATTCGGTGTTTAAGCGCTTCGAAGTATTCGGCATCAAGAAAGGAAATTTCCGAATTCCGGCAGGCTCCTCAAAGGAGCTTACATATGATTGGGACGATGTGCAGTTCTCGGAGATCCTCGTTCGGCGGAATAATGAACCGTGGAGAGTGAAGGCTACCGGATTACATCCGACATTTAGCCAGTACCGAATACCTCAAAAATCCTGCTTTGTTATTTCGGATTTGGAACATCTCCCCTATGCGTCAGAGATTCACCTGGCGGCACTCCCTGGCAATTCACTCTGGACACTTACGATCTATTTTCTATCATTTTTAGGACTAGCTTCTCCTTTCCTAATTTTCAACGGATTACGCATTACTCCATAACAGTAATAGTCGCAACCAATAGCGTTGGACGTGCCAACCTGCTTTTGAAATTGAAACCAGTCGGGCTTCTTGAGGAACGGCCCGAACACAATGGCGGCAACGGCCCCTCTCGCATCAATCGTGACGTCCCAATTGCCTTCGCTGCGCTCCGGCCATGCGGTATGCGGCTTCTTCGAAGCTCGCCTCCCCAATGCCGCTCCGCGGCCAAGGCATTCAAGGTCCACCCACTCCATGAGATGTCTCCGCCAACCGCAGCCCGCCCTTACCGGCCCGTCGGCTCCCACCGCCTCCTCGCCCTTCGGGCTCCGCTTCGCTCCGTCTAAAACGCCTCCGACCCTCGGCGTTTTTCAGCCACGCGGGTAATGCCAAAGCGAATAAGGGACGCGACTCGTCCGGCGATGTCGTTGGCAGGATCGCACAGTCCTCGGGCTCGATCAACAGGCAAGTCGATCACGGCTCCGCGGGCGGGCTGAACTTCGAGGCCGTCAACTTTCCCGGCTACGACTTCGGCATCTGCAACGGCAGCCGGAGGCTGGAGTACGACAAGTGGTTCCAGCGCATGCACAATGCGGTCTTCAACCCCGGCACGGCCAAACCTCTGGCCGTGTCCCTCTGGTTCCTGCCCGACATCACTTCGGGCAGCCAGGCGCTCTTCACCAAGAGCGGAGAGTACTGGCTGCTCCTCGAGGGCGGAAAGCTGGTCTTCCGCATCGCCAGCAACACCGGCGGGGGTAGCTGGGACAAGGAGGTGAAGGTGCCCCTCGGCTCCTCCACGGGCTGGCGGCACGCGATCTTCTGGATCGTGCCCGGCGTGGAGATCGGCTTGTGCCTCGACGGAGGCACGCCCGACACCGAGGCCCTCGCGCCCGGGCAGGCGGCGCGCGTCGTGAACGGCTACGTCCTCGTGGGCTCCCCGTCCGCGCCGTCGAGCTCGTCCTACGTCCATACCTCCGGGCCGCCCTCCTCCTGGTGGCCGCCGTCCTCCTCCTATCCTTGGAGCAGTTGGCCCTTTGCGGCGGAGGCCCTCGCGGCGACCTCCTACGAGGGGCGGGTCGACGAGATCGCGGTGTTCGACGAGGTCCTCGACAGCACCTTCCGGGCAATGCTGTGGAACGGCGGGGTCGGCAGCTTCTGGCGCGGCTATGCGCTGGGCTGGGGTCCGTGCCTCTACTGGTCCTCGAGCCGGTCCTCGGCCGGACCGTGGTCGTCGAGCTGGCACCATGCGAGCAGCCACTCGAGCTGGCACTGGTCGTCGAGCTGGCGCTGGTCGAGCCACTACTCCTATCCGGCGAGCTACTGGGCGGCTCGCAGCGGAGAGGAGGAAGGCGGCAGCCGTGTAGGCCATCCGGTGACGGCAGGGCTGCTGGCCTCGGCGTCGTCCGACCCGCCGGAGCTGGTGCTCTGCCAATACGTCTGGGGGGCGAGGGCCGGGCATTGGGACGAGCTAATTTTGCGCGACCGCGATCCTGAGGGCGGCGGGGGACCGCTGGACGAGCGGCTCTACTGCGCGATGGACTACTACGACCCGGTCGCCGTCGTGGATGCGGAGGGGGAAGTGGTGGAGCGCTACGGCTGGACGGCCTTCGGACGGCGGGAGGTGATGGGGCCGGACTGGTCGCCGAGGGAGGAAAGCGGGTTCGGTTGGAGCTTCGGCTTCCACGGGCAGTTCCTCGACGCGGAGACGGGTTACTACAACTATGGATACCGATACTACGTCCCGTGGCTGGGACGGTGGCCGAATAGGGATCCCATCAGGGAGAGGGGGGGCGTGAATGTTTATGGGTTTTCGAAGAATGATAGTGTTGGAGGAATTGATAAATTAGGATTGAAAAAGGTATGCATAACAGGCACAAAAAGCTGGTCAGTTACATCCAATTGGATGGAGGACAAATCTCAGCGCTCATTTGAACTAACCCCTCTATCCGGCAATTCATTCGTTGTGAATAAGGTATATTTTTATTTCGTTCTTGAATTAGAATTGACCTGCAAATGCTGTGACGGATCTGCCGCCACAAGCACATCGCATAATACTCACGGAACCAGGGTGCATGAAGAATGGATCACGGGCGACAATGAATGGATTGGAGTCAAGCTCGATAAGATACTGACGGGCGGAACCGCAATCCCCACCAATCCAATAAGCGGTGGAAAGGCGGCATGGGATGCGTTCAAGGCAGCAAGCAAAGGGGCAAACGCAACGATTTCGAGCGCCGTAACTCTTACCACTCCCGAAGTAAACGCTGCGATTGATGGCAGCGCCCCTCGTCCGCCTGAGGAAATGACCGATGGAAAGTGGTTAGAGCATCCTTGTAAGAAATTTGAAGCATGAAAAGCATAGCCTATTTTAGGAATACGTCCTTGGCTCTACTTTTTCTTCTCATTGGATGGAAGATGGGGTCCGGTTACGTAACTTACCGAAATAGCATAGGATACCTTACCGTTGCGAATGGCCTCCTCACCTCAGAAGACAGAAACTCCGGAGTCTCAACATCATCCTTAAAGACAATTGCCTACTCAAGTTGCGTCGATCTTAAGAAGGCAAATTGGCTGATTCGACTCTTATACAAATTTATAAATAAAACAAATCAACAGAATCACCAATCTGACGGCGCTGAGTTTTTAGAAGATATCATCAAATCGACCGGATACCCAAGCCTTTGGAAAGACGAGCATGAGATCAGAGAATTCATCAGCAAGCACAACTTAAATCTAAAAAATTAAATAGTGGCAACCAATAGCGTTGGACGTGCCAACCTACTTTTGAAATTGAAACCAGTCGGGCTTCTTGAGGAACGGCCCGAACACAATGGCGGCAACGGCCCCTCTCGCATCAATCCTGACGTCCCAATTGCCTTCGCTGCGCTCCGGCCATGCGGTATGCGGCTTCTTCGAAACTCGCCTCCCCAATGCAGCTCCGCGGCCAGGGCATTCAAGGTCCACCCACTCCATGAGATGTCTCCGCCAACCGCAGCCCGCACTTACGGCCTCTTTGACTCGTCGGCTCCCACCGCCTCCTCGCCCTTCGGGCTCCGCTT
>JBBCIU010000034.1:0-168578 GCA_037190325.1 Verrucomicrobiales bacterium
CAAGGCCCAAATGAAATTTTTTCCACCGCCATCCAGCCCTTCGCCGAATCGGAAACCTGAAACTTGAAACCTTGAACTTGGAACCTCAAGTCTCCCTGAGGTAGTAGGTCAGCATCAGGGAATTGCGCGGGCGGCCGCCGAAGTTCCAAGGGCGGGAAAAGCGACGATTTCGCTCCCTTTCGTCGTCTCTTCCCGCTAAGCTTGCCTGGAGGCGGGACGTTAAGCGAAATAAGCGAAGAGGAATCGAAAGACCGCGAATGAATCGACCGTATTGAGCGTCCGTCCTCTCGGATCCACGTCCATCTCCGGCCCCGCTGCCCATTTCTACCTTCCAGCTCCTGAATTCCGACTCCTAGCTCCTCCCTGCCCATGAACCCGCTACGATCGCTCCTCTGCCTCCACGCCGTCCTCTTCGCGTTCCTGTCCGCACTCGCCGCGCAGGAGACGGGTCCAGGCGGCAGGTCCGCCCTCACCTTCGCCCGCTACCCCTACAGCTTCGATTCGTCGAATCCGCTGAAGCCCGACTCTGCGGTGCTGCTGCGCTTCAGCGCCCCGGTCGAGCCCAGCGCGGTCGAAGGGGGGCTGCGCCTCTACGACCAGTCGAACGAGCGCTTCGCCTCCGTCGCCGCCTCGCGGCCGACCTTGGAGAAGGTCGCCGAGTTCATCGAGAATCCACCGGCCGATCTGCCGCTGGACCGGTTCGTCCTCATCCGCCCCGCTTCGCCCCTGCCGCTCGGGGGCACGTGGTTCATCAACGCCACCGCCGGCCTCGCCTCGTCCGACGGCGTCCACGAGGTCGTCGAGAGCCGGCTCGACTACCTGGGCGAGCTGGACCCGTTCCGGATCTACGAGATCGCGGCCCTGAACGAATACGATGCCGCTCCCGTCGTGGAGGTCCGGCACAACAAGGCGGCGATGGCCGCCGAGTTCCAAGGCGACCGTCTCGGCGAGTATCTCTCGGTGAAGCCCGTCCCCGCCGATCTCGAGATCGAATCCCGTTCGGGCGGATTCCACCTCAAGGGCAAGTTCGAATACGGTGTCGACTACGAAGTGACGGTGCGGGACGGTCTCGTCGCGAACGACACGACCCAGCTCGAGCAGGTCGTGACGCAGAAGCTCTCCTTCTCGCCGAATCCCGGCTTCATCAGCTACCCGGCCTTCGCGACGACGCAGAACGCCTCGGGTCACCGCAAGTTCGACGTCCGGACCGGAAACCTCACCGGGATGCGGACGCGGGTGAAGCATCTCGAGGGCAAGGATCTCATCCTCGCGCTGCGCGACTACCAGGACAAATACGAGGGCTGGGGCGAGAAGCAGACGCTCGCCTTCGAGGCCGTTCCGGGGCGGACGGTCTACGACCAGTTCCGCGACAGCGAGGCGGAGCTCGACAGGACGGAGACCGTCTCCTACGACTGGAACGAGGTGACGAAAGGCGCGACGACCGGGGCCTTCTACTTCTGCAGCGAGGGCGATTCCTCGACCCGCGAGGATCTCGGCGTGGGCGCGCAGTCGCTCGTCCAGCTCACGGACATCGGCCTCGCCTGGAAGCAGGGAGAGGACGGCACCGCGGTCTACGCCTTCTCCCTGAAGTCGGGCCAGCCTCTCGCCGGGCTGGGCGTGGCCCTGCGCGACGAGGACGCCGCCGCCCTCGCCGAGGTCCGGACCGGCGCCGACGGCATCGCCCGCCTCGAAGCGGGACTCTATCGTGGCAAGGACGCCCGCCTCTTTCTCGACGCGACGCTCGGCGAGGATCGTCACGTCCTCTCCTTCTACGAGGATCTCAGCAACGTCGGGCTGTGGAGCTTCGGGATCGACCAGCGCTGGGACAAGGTCATTCCGGGCGAGCGCCGCACCCTGATCTTCACCGACCGCGAGGTCTACCGTCCCGGAGACGAGGTGAAGCTGAAGGCCATCTCCCGTTTCATCGACGCCGACCGCCTCACCGGCCCCGGCGAAGGAACCGCCCGTCTCCGCGTCTTCGACGCCCTCCATCGCCAGCTCTTCGAGCGCGAGATCGCCTTCGGCAGGAACGGGAGCTTCGACGACACCTTCACCTTGCCCGAGGAGGGAATGGGCTGGCACTCCGTCGAGATCGACTTCAATCCCCTGCCGGCCGAGGGCCAGGAGGAGCAGGACCCCGACTGGCGCCTGATCTCGAACTACGCCTTCCAGGTCGAGGACTACCGCGTCAACACCTTCGAGGTCACGGTCGCCGCGGAGGAGGAATACGGGCAGGGGACCGCTCTCGAGATCCCCGTCCGTGCCCGCTACTTCATGGGCAAGCCGCTTTCGAAGGCCGAGTTGAACTGGATGGTCTACGCCTCGAACGAATTTCCCCGTCCCCGCGGCTTCGACGAGTTCCAGTTCGGCAACCGCACCCGCGAGGAGGAGACCTTCAGCGCGGAAGGCACCGCGGCGCTCAGTTCGAAAGGGGAGGCGACGGTGGCCTTCTCGCTGCCCGAGCAGACCACCCATCCCGGGCCCCGCCGCGTCCACCTGACGGCTTCCGTCACCGACGCGAACCAGCAGACCCTCTCCGGATCGAAGCGCTTCACGGTGCACAGCTCCGACTTCTATCTCGGCGTGCGCCGGCCCGACGGCGTCCATCGCGTCGGGGACGAGGCGACCTTCTCCTTCGCCGCCGTGACGACGGAGGGCGAGGCCCACGCCGGGCCGGTCGAGACCTCCGTCCTCGTCGAGAAGGAGGAATGGACCACGGTGAAGGTGATGGGGGCGAACGGCAGGATGACGCACCGGAACGACCTCCGCCTCCGCACGGTCTCCGACGAGCGCCTCGAACTGAGGACCGAGGTCGATCCCGCGACCGGGCTCACCCGCGCGATGCCGCATTCGCTCACCTTCGCCGAGGCGGGAGACTACCAGATCACCCTGACCGCGAAGGACGGGAAAGGGCGCGACATCGTCACGAAGGTCGGCTTCACCGTGATCGGCGCGGAGGAGCCCTCCTGGTCCTGGCACGACGTCATCCGCATCGACCTCGTTCCCGACAAGGAGACCTACCGGGTCGGCGACACCGCGAAGCTCCTCGCCCGTTCGCCCGTCTTCGGCAACGCTCTCTTCACCGTCGAGCGCGGCGGGGTGCGCGAGACGCGCTCGCTCGTGATCGACCAGTACGAGACGGTGATCGAGGTCCCCGTCGCCGAAGGGGCTGCGCCGAATCTCTTCGCCTCGCTCCTCGTCATCCGTGGCTCCGATGCCAGTCCGCACGTCCACCGCGCCGCCGACTACCGCCTCGGCTACTGCCAGATCGAGGTCGAGGACCCCTCCGTCGTTCTCACGGCGAAGGTGTCCGCCGGCGAGGCCGAATACTACCAGCCCGGCGAGGAGATCGAGTTCGCCGCCACCGTCCTCGACCACGCGGGCAAGCCGGTCTCCGGGGCCGAGGTCACGCTCTACGCCGTCGACGAGGGCGTCCTCTCCCTGACCGGATACCGGACGCCCGATCCCGGCGAGACCTTCCACGCGCCCTTCCCGCTCGCGGTGTGGACCGGGCAGAGCCTCGGCGACCTCCTCCCCGAAAATCCACTCGAGCAGGAATTCGGGAACAAGGGCTACGTCATAGGCGGCGGAGGCGGCGGCTTCGGGATCGACCCCGACCGCATCCGCAAGGACTTCAAGGCCCTCGCTCTCTGGGAGGCCGCCCTCGTCACCGGCGAGGACGGCGTCGTCCGGGCGAAGGCCGTGGCTCCCGACAACCTCACCACCTTCCGCGTCATGGCCGTCGTCGCCGAGGGCGACCGCTTCGGTTCCGGCGAGGCTCCGGTCGTGATCAACAAGCCGCTCATCATCGAGCCCGCCCTGCCCGGCTTCACCAACCTCACCGACCAGATCGACGTCGCCGCCGTGCTGCACAACAACAGCGGCGCGGCGCAGGAGGTCGAGATCACCGTCTCCCTCGACGAGCACGCCGTCTTCCTCGGGCGCATCGGCGAGACCATCGCCACGAACCTCGCCCCCGAGCCCGCGAAAGGTGAGAAGGTCGTGAAGCTGAACCTCCCTGCCGGAGCGACCGAGACCGTCTCCTTCCCCATCGCCCTGACCGCCACCGGCGAGGCGAAATGGAACTGGAAGGTCCGCTCCCTCACCGACGAGAAGCTGCGCGACGCGACGGAGTCGAAGCTCGCGGTCGGCTACCCCCTGCCGCTCCTGCGCGAGACGCACACCTTCGCCCTGCGCGACGGGGCCGACCTTGCCGACGCCCTCGCCAAGGTCGATCCCCGCCTTCTCGACGGCACCGGCAGCGTGAAGCTGACGCTTTCGAACTCGCGCCTCATCGAGGCCGCCGACGGTCTGGACTATCTGCTGAACTATCCCTACGGCTGCCTCGAGCAGACCACCTCCTCCCTGATCCCGTGGCTGAGCACGCAGCAGCTCCGCAAGGTCCTGCCGAACCTCGGGAAGTCCGAGGAGGAAGTCGCCGCGACCATCTCCAAGGCGATGAACCGCATCCTCTCGATGCAGACCGGCGACGGCGGCCTCGCCTATTGGCCGGGCGGGAGCGAGTCGGTCCTCTGGGGCAGCGCCTACGCCGGTGTCGCCGTGGCCATGGCGCAGCAGCAGGGCGTGGACCTGCCGCAGGCGCAGGTCCAGTCGCTCTGGGACTACCTCTCTCTCCAGCTCCGTGGCGCCGCCGAGCTGAACGATCCCTACGATCTTTCGCAGCGATGCCTTGCCGCCTACGCCCTCGCCCTCGCCGGGGTGAACGAGACCGCCTACCACGAAGTGCTCTTCGAGAAGCAGAAGCTCCTCTCCGCCGAGGGGCGTTCCCTCCTCGCCCTCGCCATGGTCGAGAGCGGGACCGACCAGCCCCAGCGCATCGAGGCCCTCCTCAAGCCCGATCCGAAGGTGCCCGTGGCCGAGGTCTCCTGGTATCGGCAGCCCTACCTCGCGGCGACGCGACTGCTCGCCCAGGTGAGGCACAATCCCTCCAGTCCGGCGGCGGATCAGCTCGTCGACGATCTCATGAAGCTGCGCGAGGTCCGCAACGGCTGGGGTGGCACCTACTCGAACGCCTGGCCGCTCATCGCCCTCGCCGCCTACGCGGAGGCGTCCGCCGCCAGCCTCTCGGCGAACGAGGTCGAGATCGCCTTCGAGGGCGGGACGAAGAGCGTCTCGCTGCCCGCCGAGCCCGGCAGCGGCGAGGTGGCCTTCGACTTCTCGGGCAAGCCCGAGGATCGGAAGCTCTCCATCCGGACCGGCGGCGACGGCCCTGTCTTCGCGAATCTCTCCATCGCGACCCGTCCCGCGCTGATGCCGCTCGAGCCCGAGAACCGCGGCTTCGCCATCTCGCGCCGCTACCAGAAGGTCGAGACCGATGGCCGCATCGCCCCGGCCGAGAACCTCAAGGTCGGCGACCTCGTTCTCGTAACGCTCGACCTCAACCTCCCCAACGAGCGCGAGTCCTACCTCGCCATCGACGATGCCCTCCCCGCGATCTTCGAGGCGGTCAATCCCGAGTTCAAGACCAGCGAGACCCAGCGCGTCAACGCCGTCCGCTCCGCCCGCACGTTCTGGACGAGCCACCGCGAGCTGCGCAAGGACCGCGTCCTCTTCTTCGCCGACTACGTCCACGGGGCGGGGGACTACAGCCTGCAATACCTCGCCCGAGTCGTCGCCCCCGGCGAAGTCACTGCTCCGCCCACGAAGGTCGAGGCGATGTACGAGCCGCAGCGCTTCGGTCTGAGCGGCACGGGACGGATCACCGCGGCGGCGCGTCCGCTCGAGACGGGCGAAGTCGCCGCGCGGTAGCGGCTTCGCCGCAGTAAGAGGTCAAAGGTAAAAAGTAAAAGGTTCCTTGCTGCATGAGGTGGTTGGGGAAATGGCGGCGACGGCTCCTCGCCTTCGTCCTTGCGGGCGGGGCGGCCTATCTCGTGGCGATGTATTTGGCGCCGCTGCTCTTCCCGATTCCGGCGGAGCTGGAGGAGCGCCCGCCCGCTGGGCTGCTCTTCGTCGACCGCGAGGGACGCCCGGTGCGCCGTCTCCTCGACGGGGAACTGCGCGCCGACGAGCCCGCCACCTTCGCGGAGTTCCCGGAGAAGCTGATCCTCGCCACCCTCGCGGCGGAGGATTCGCGCTTCTTCTCCCACAACGGCATCGACTTCCCCGGCGTGGCCCGCGCCCTGCGCGATGCAGCCCTCCGCCGCCGCTTCGTCTCCGGTGCCTCGACCATCACCCAGCAGACCGTGAAGCTCTATTCGCCGCCCCGCCGCCGCGACTTCCGCACGAAGCTGGTCGAGGCCCTCTCCGCGCGGCGGCTCGAGATGGCCATGGACAAGGAGACCATCCTCACCGCCTACCTCAACCGCCTGCCCTACGGGAACCAGTTCACCGGCGCGCGTGCCGCGGCACGGGGCTATTTCGGCAAGCCGCTCTCCGACCTCTCCCTCGCCGAGTCCGCGCTGCTCGCCGGCCTTCCGAACAAACCCACCCGGCTGAATCCGTGGCAGAATCCCGAGGGGGCGAGGAGACGGCAGTTCTGGATCCTCGGACGGATGAAAGAGGAGGGCTACATCGGCGAGGCCGAGTTCGCCGCCGCCCTCATCGAGGAGCCCCGGCTGCTCTCCGGCCACGACCGCGCCTTCCATGCGCCGCATTTCACCGAACTCCTCCTCGCGCAGGACGCGGAAGCCGTCGCCTCGGCGAAAGCGGCCGGGACGGCGGTGCGGACCACGCTCGACCTGGCGCTCCAGCAGGCCGTGGAGAGCGCCGTCGCCGCCGAGCTCGCCCGCCTCGCCCATCAGGCCGGCGAGGTGAACGACCTTCAGGCCGCCGTCGTCGTGATCGAGAACGCCAGCGGCGACATCCTCGCCCTCAGCGGATCGCGATCCTTCTTCGGCTCCGCCGCGGGTCAGGTCAACGGAGCCTGGCGGCCGCGCTCCGCGGGCTCGACCCTGAAGCCCTTCACCTATCTCCTCGCCCTCCAGCGCGGCACCACGGCGGCGACCGTGCTCGCCGACACCCCCGTCGAATACGTCACCCCGACGGGGGCCTACCAGCCCGTCAATTTCGACCGCCGTTTCCAGGGCCCCGTCTCCGTCCGCCACGCCCTCGCCAATTCCCTCAACGTTCCCGCCGTGAAGCTGCTCGACGGGATCGGCGGCCCGGTCCGCCTGCACGACTGCCTCGCGAAGGACCTGCATTTCACCAGTCTCGGTCCCTCGGCGACCGAATACGGGCTCGGGCTCACCCTTGGCAACGCCGAGGTGCGGCTTCTCGAACTGACCAACGGCTACGCGACCCTCGCCCGGCTCGGGGAGTGGAGGCCGGTGCGCTTCTTGAAATCCGAAATCCGAAGTCCGGAATCCGAACGTGAAGGGGGCGAGTCCGCGATCCAAGAGGGTCCGGTGAGGGTCTTCGACGCCGAGGCGTCTTGGCTGATCGCCGACATTCTCTCCGACGAGCGCGCCCGTGCCCTGTCCTTCGGCTTGAACTCGCCGCTGAACCTGCCCTTCCGCACGGCGGTGAAGACGGGCACCTCGACCGACTTCCGCGACAGTTGGACGGTCGGCTACACCCCCGACTTCACCGTCGGGGTCTGGGTGGGGCGCTTCGACAACCGTCCCCTCAAGCGTGTCTCCGGCGCGATGGGCGCGGCCCCGATCTTCCATCAGGTGATGGTGCGCCTCCATCGCGGGCGCGAGCCGCGTTGGTATGCGCCTCCGGCCGGAGCGGTCGAGGCGACGGTCGACCGTCTCAACGGCAGGCGGCCGCCCGGGGGCCTCGCCCTGTCCGAATCGCGGGTGCGGAGGGAGTGGTTCGTCGGGGGACGCCTGCCCGAAGCGGCGAGGGCGGACGACTACGACGCAGAGGGCCGCGTCTGCCTTCCGCTCGCCTATGCGAACTGGTGGCGGGACGAGTCGAATCCACTCAAGGACAGCGCCTTTCTCGAAACGGTCGCGGAGACCGACACTCCGCCCCCCTTCCGCATCGTCAGCCCGCTCGAGGGCACCGTCGCCTTCATCGACCCCGACCTGCCCGCGAGCGGGGCGCGCTTTCCGCTCCGCGTCGCGGGCAGCGGGCGCGAGGAGATCGAATGGTCGAGCGAGAGCCTCGCGGTCGAGAGCGAGGACGGCGAGAGCTGGTTGGTTCTGGAGCCGGGCGAGCACGAAGTGGTCGCGGTGGACCGAAAGAGCGGGCGGATCGTGAAAAGTCGGCTTAAGGTACAAGCCCTCTGAACCATGAAAGCTCTTCGAGCCTTGTTGCTTCCTGTCGTCATCCTCGCTGCGGGAGGCTTTCTCTACTGGACCTGGACACAGCCGGAGATTCCGGTGACGAGGATGCTGACCAACGCCGAAGGAAAGACGCTCGAGGCGACCATCGTGGGCAAGACCGGCGGCATCCTCCATCTCGACCGTGCCGGCGACGGGATGCGCTTCGAGCTGCCGGTCGACAAGCTCTCCAAGCAGGACCAGTGGTTCGCCTTCCGCCTTCCCGAGCAGGATCCGCCCGCTGCCGTCGTCAAGGAGCCGGAGGATCCCTACATCGCGAGCCGTCGGGCCCGCATCGAGGAGTTGAAGAAAAAACAGGCCGCCTTGGCGGCCGAGATCAAATCTGGCGCCATCGACGGCATGCTCGCCCGAAAGCGGAAGGACGACCTCCTCGCCGTGGATGCGGAAATCAAGGAGTTGCAGGCCGCGATCAACATACGCCTCGCGCAGGAGAAAAAGAAGTGAGGCGGTGAATCGTCTGACAAGCCGTCCGGCCATCTCCTTCCACTGCTTGACTCCAGCGAGGATGTGGTTTCTCTCAACGAGATGCCCGACTCCCCCTACATCGGAACCTTCCCCGCGCTCTCCGCGATCCCGGGGCTGACTCACGGCTTCCTTCTCCGCAGCCCGGACATCGACGTCGATTGCGAACGCGAGGAGGCGCTCGCCCGGCTCGAACCCTTCCACGCCGGCCTTCTCGCCGAATGCGGCGTGAAACGCGACCATCTCGCCACCGGCGAGCAGGTCCACGGCTCGCGGGTCGGGGTGGTTGCGGGAGCCCGGCCCGCCCGTGTCCATTTTCCCGGGACCGACGCCTTGGCGACAGGCCTTCCGGGCCAGTTTCTCGGCGTCTGGGTCGCGGATTGCGGGGCGGTTTTCTTCGCCGACCCGGTGCGCCGCGTCTGCGGCATCGCCCATTCGGGAAAGAAGGGAACCGAGCTGGGGATCGCCGCGGCGACGATCGCGAAGATGCGGGAAGTCTACGGCACCGAGCCCGCCAGTCTCGTCGTGCAGATCGCCCCCTGCATCCGCCCGCCCGCCTACGAGGTCGATTTCGCCGCGCAGATCGTCGCCGACTGTGCCGCCGCCGGCGTTCCTCCCGCGCAGGTCCACGACTGCGGCGTCTGCACCAGCACCGATCTCTCCCGCTACTACAGCTACCGGATCGAAAAAGGGAGGACGGGACGCCTCTTCGCCTTTATCGGTTGGCCCGCGACATGAGCGAACCCTTTCCCGACATGGGCGATGCCTACGAGATCGACGCCCCAGCCAAGACGAATCTCTGGCTGCGCCTCCTCGGAAGGCGTGACGACGGCTACCACGAGATCGAGACCCGCATGGTCTCGCTCGGTCTTGCCGACCGGCTCCGGTTGAAGTGGCGGGACGGGGACGGGATCGCGCTGCGTTGCTCGGATCCGACTCTGCCGATCGGTGAGGACAACCTCGTCGTGAAGGCGGTGCGTGCCCTCGAGAGCCGGACAGGCAGGCGCTTCGGCGTCGCCATCGACCTGGAGAAGCACATTCCCCACGGAGCCGGGCTCGGTGGAGGCAGCAGCGACGCGGCCGCGGTCCTGCGGGCGCTCAACGGGATGGCTTCGCTCCATCTGTCCGAGGTTGAACTGGCTGCCGTGGGCGCGACGGTCGGATCGGACGTTCCCTTCTTCGTCTACGGGCGTGCCTGCGACTGCCGCGGCCGGGGCGAAATCGTCGAACCGCTCGCGGCCGGGGCCGCTCCTCCGCCTCTGCGCGTCTTTCTCCACAAGCCCGCCTTCGGCATCGCCGCCTCGTGGGCCTACCGCCGCTACGCCGAATCGATGGAGCACGGAGGGTTCTCCTACCGGGCGCAGGAATTCCCCTGGGGGACGATGGTCAACGATCTCGAACGTCCCGTTTTCGAGAAATTCCCTGTCCTCGGCGAGATGAAGTCCTGGCTGCTCGCCCAGTGCGGAGTGCGCGCCGCCCTGCTCTCGGGCTCGGGATCGACGATGCTCGCCGTGCTGGAGGCCGCCGCCGATGCCGAAACGTTGCGTCGCGAGACCCTCGCCCGATACGGTGCCAACGGCTGGACATGGACCGGCTGGGCAGGCTGAATTCGCCATGACCTCGTCGAGAGAGCCCTCTACTCCCGAAGAAAGCGTGCGGATCGACCTGTGGGCCTGGTCGGTGCGGCTTTACAAGACCCGAACCCTCGCGGCGACGGCCTGCAAAAAGGGATGGCTCCTCGTCAACGGCCAGCGCTGCCGCGCCTCCCGCCAAGTCCGCGTCGGGGACGAAATCCGGGTGCGGCAGGGGATGCTCGAGCGCATCCTGCAGGTGAGGACGTCATTGCGCCATCGGGTCGGTGCGAAGGAGGTCGCGGAGCATCTTCTCGACCTCACGCCGCCGGAGGAATACGCGCGTGTCGCGGAGCTGGAGCGGGTCGCCCGCGAGTCGGTGCCACGGCGCGAGGCCGGTGCGGGAAGGCCTACGAAGCGCGAGCGTCGGGAATGGGAGGGGTTGGAGGCGGAGCATCGGGAACCGAGCCTCGAGGACTTCGCGAAGGCCTTTTCGAGGCGGCCGAAGAAATGAGCGGGAGAGGGAATTCGGCGATCGGCTGAATTTTTCTTGCCGTGCCGCGGCAAATTCATTAAAAGGCAGTTGTGAGATCGAGGTTGCGTTCCTCTGTTCGCGACTTCTTTCGATCTTGTAAGGAGGAGGGCCCCGGTGCCGCGTAAGCGGCACCGGGGTTATTTTTGGATCTGGAGGGGGATAGATCCACGAACCCTTGTCCTCGGCTGGGGAAGTGTGACGTCAGGGTTCCCATCCTTTTTTCCGTCCTTCCCGCAGGAAGGGACGGCGGCACTCGTTCCCGATGGCGGCATCGCCTTCCTCTCCGATTCGGACACCCCTTTTTTATCCGTGATCCTGCGACTTCCCTCCAGTGCAGGCGTTCGATAGGCTTCCTCCCATGAAGGAACGTCCCCTCGATCGCCGTCAATTCGCCAAGCAGCTCGCCGCCGGAGCAGGCGCTCTTGCCTCCGGAGTCGGCACGTCCCTCGGACAGGAGAGGATCAATCCGCAGAACCGTCCCGTTCCAGTCCGGCCCACAGGTGGAACGGAAAAAGGAACCGTTTTCGGGACGAACGAGCGCATGCACGTCCGCACCGCGGGCGAGCTGAAGGGCGACTGGTTCGCCGAGGCCGCCCGCGAGATCCCGGTGGTCGGAGACTACGATGTGATCGTCTGCGGCGGGGGACCGGCGGGTTTCGCCGCCGCCGTCGCCGCCGCCCGCAGCGGAGCGAAGACGGCCTTGCTCGAAGTCCACGGCTGCGTCGGCGGCATCTGGACGGCGGGCATGCTCGCGTGGATCATCGACGGCTTCGGCAAGCCGGGGATTATGGCCGAAGTCCTCAAGCGGCTCGAGGAGCAGAAGAACGGGCAGAAGTTCGGTTCCTCCTGGGCCTACCATCCCGAGCCGATGAAGCTGCTGCTCGAGGACATGCTGCACGAGGCCGGGGTGAAGATCCGCCTCTTCACCCGCGTCGTCGGGGCGATTCCCGACGCGCAGAACCGTCTCGCCGCTGTCCTCACGGAGTCGAAATCGGGCCGCGAGGTGTGGACGGCGAGGGCCTTCGTCGATGCCACGGGCGACGGCGACCTTGCGGCGCAGGCGGGCTGCGGCTTCGACTTCGGCCGGCCCGGCGACGGCGTGACCCAGCCGATGAGTCTGATGGTCCTCTTCCACGGCGTCCGGACGGACGAGATCGCTCCCTTCGTGAACCATCTCTCCGAAGCCCGCGGCCTGGGACGCGGCAAGGCCAACTTCCTCGCCGAGCTCCGCTCCGCCGGGATCGACCCCAGCTACGGCGGGCCGTCCATCTTCGAGATCCACGACGGGCTCTACGCGATGATGGCGAACCACCAGTACAACGTCTCCGCCATCGACGCCGACGACGTCTCCCGCGCCACGCTGGAGGCCCGCCGCGAGAACCACGCCATGGTCAATGCCCTGAGGAAGAAAGGCGGGCCCTGGAAGGATCTCGAGATCCTCGCCACCGCCGAGCAGATCGGCACGCGCGAGGCGCGCCGCATCCACGGGCGCTACTCCGTCAGCGCCGACGATCTCAAGAACGGGGCGCGCTTCGACGACGGCATCTGCCACGTCACCTTCGGCCTCGACGTGCATTCGACCGATCCGGGCAAGACGAAATACATCGAGAGCCATCCCTTCAAGTCGAAGCCCTACGACATTCCGCTGCGCTCCCTCATGGCCAAGGACGTCGACGGCCTCGTCCTCGCGGGACGCTGCATCAGCGGCGACTTCCTCGCCCACAGCAGCTACCGCGTCACCGGCAACTCCGTCGCCATGGGCGAGGCCGCCGGCGTGGTCTGCGCCGTCGCGGCGAAGGAGAAGGTCATGCCGCACGAGGTGCCCTTCGAGGCTCTGGGGAGCAAGTCGGCCGGGTGAGGCATGCCGGGCGGCTGCCCCGGCGTTCCGGGATCATGCCGGGTCTCTTGACGGGCCGGGTGACGTGGTCGACCTGTTGTCGCGTCGGACGGCGGGACGTCTCCTTCGGCGAGGCCGTTGATCGTCGTGCTCACGGCGATTCCCTTGGACGGACTGCGCTGGCATGGCCCGCTTTTTCAAGAAACCAGACATCGCCGAGAACCGCATCGAGAACTCGGGGCGCTGGCCCGTGCGTTTGACGCGGTTCCAGCTCATCGACGACTACCAATTTCCCGCGACGAATTTTCCCGAGATCTTCTTCGTCGAAGAGGGGACCTTCCTTCAC
Organism: Verrucomicrobiales bacterium; assembly: GCA_037190325.1. Classification (GTDB taxonomy): domain Bacteria; phylum Verrucomicrobiota; class Verrucomicrobiia; order Verrucomicrobiales; family DEV007; genus Arctic95D-9. The sequence goes on from JBBCIU010000034.1 coordinate 13,001, forward strand.
GAGACCGAGGCCGGCGTCCAGGCCCTGCGGGAGGGCGCGGCGATGATGGTCAATCCCGGGCACCGCCATACCGTGAAGCAGCCCAGCGAGACCGTCCTCACCCGCGTGCGCTATTTGCCGGAATGGCTCGCGCGTGAGTACGAGCTCGTCATCCGTTCGCCCGATGTGCTGGGGCTTTTCTTCGATCAATCCTGGCTCCGCTACCCGCGCGAGGAGTGCCTGCACGTCTTCACCACCCGCGGCGAAGGAACCGTCCGCGTTCGCGAGGAGCTGGACTACTTGCGGGGGCTTCTTCGTGGCAAGCGCCACTTCGAACCGGTCGCCCGCGTCTCCGTGCTGAAGCTGATGATGCTTCTCGCGGACGAATACCGGCGCTTTTGGCGGGGGGTGCCCGAAATCGAGGTACTGCCCGAGGCGGCCCATGCCCTGGACTGGGTCGAAACCTGCGTCCTGCGGGGCGAGTCCGTCGAATCCTCGAAAATGCCGCGCGGCGGCTATGAGAAGCGTGCCATCGAGAAGGCCTTCGGCGAGTTGACCGGCCTGTCGGTGGCGGACTATGCCCTGCGTCGCCGTGTCTTCCATGCCGCCTTCCACCTCCTCACCACGCGGGAGGAGCCGCGCCGGATTTCGAAAGCGTTGGGCTGGTCCGCGGTGGGCGAATTCTCGAAGCAGTTCGAGTCCGTCTTCGAGGTCCCGCCGGCGGTGTACCGGGAGAAGTTCGGCTTGCCGTCGGAGGGGTGATGCGGTCCCGAAGGCCGCGTCCGGAGGCGATTTTCCAGCGGTCTCCTATTCCTCGCCCTCCGGTCCTTTCCGAAACTGCTTCGCTTCGGGCGCGTAGCGGTAGCCCAGTTCGGCGAGGCGCTGCTCCAGCTCGCCGCGGTCGAGGTCGTGGGTGGCGCAGAGGTCGTCGAGATCCTCGCAGTCGTTGCGCAGGGCCGTGTTCACGAGGCCGGGGAGGAGATCCGGATGGATCGTGCGGAAGGAGCGAAGGTTCATCAGGCGTGGCGTAGGAGGATGGCTCCGTTGTCGAAGCCGGGAACGAGGATGTCGCTGACGACGACGGCGGGATCGCCGGCCGCGACGAGTCCCTTTTCCCGCAGGAGGGAAAGGGCGCGGCGCACGCTCTCCTCCGGATCCCCGGAGAGATCCATCTGGAAAGGGACGACGGCGCGGGCCATCGCGAGCGAACGCACGGTTCGCCCGTCGGGAGAAAAGGCGAAGATGTCGGCCCGTTCGGGGCGAAGGTTCGCGGCGTGGTTCGCGAGGACGCCGCGGGCCGTGAAGACGACGAGGGAGGCGCGCTCCAGCGAGTTCGCGAGGACGACGGCGGAGCGGACGATGAACTCCTTTTCCGAGCGCAGCTCGAGGTCGCGGTAGTAGCCGGCCCCGGGCTCGCGTTCCATGCGCCGGGCGATGCGGTCGAGCGTCTCGACGCATTTGACGGGATGGCGGCCCACGGAGGTCTCGCCGCTCAGCATCACCGCGTCCGCTTGCTCGTGGACGGCGTTGGCCACGTCGGTCACTTCGGCCCGGGTCGGGACGGGGTTCTCGACCATGGACTCCAGCATGTGGGTGGCGACGATGACCCGGCGTCCGACGCGGGCGCATTCCCTGAGGATGGTGCGCTGCACGACGGGCAGTTCCTCGAGATGGACCTCGATGCCGAGGTCGCCGCGCGCCACCATGACGGCGTCGGTCGCCGCGACGATTCCGGGAAGATGTCTCATCGCCTCCTGATCCTCGATCTTCGCGACGACGGAGGCGTTGCTGCCGAGCGCGTGGAGTTTCTCCCGCAGCAGGGCGATGTGCTCCGCGTCGCGAACGAAGCTGATCGCGACGAAGTCGGCGTCGATGTCCGCGGCGAGGGCGATGTCGCGTTCGTCCTTTTCGGTCAGGGCGGGCAGGTTCACGCGGACGCCGGGGAGGTTGATGTGGCGGCGCGAGCCCATCGCTCCGTCCGTGAGGACTTCGCAGAGGAGCCGGCCTTCCTCGATGCGCCGGATGCGGAAATGGATTTCGCCGTTGTCCACGAGCATCGTGTCGCCTTCGGCGACGTCGCGGTGGAGGCCGTCGTAGTTCGTCGTCACTGAGACGGGCGAGGCGGGGACGAGCCCGGCGTTGCGGAACTCGACGAGGCCGCCTTTTTTCAACGGGAGCTTCCCTTCGACCTCGCCGGTTCGGATGGAGGGGCCCTGCAGATCGACGAGGATCGCGGCTTCGATTCCCCGGACGGCGGCTTCCACCCGGACGATGGGGACGACGCGGCGTACCCAGTCGTGCGCGGCATGGCTCATGTTCAGCCGGAAGACGGTCGCCCCCGCCCCGAGCAGGGAGCGGATCGCCTCCGGCGAGTCCGTGGCCGGACCGAGGGTGCAGATGATCTTGGTCTTGCGGAGGGGGAGCGGGTCACGGGTCATGAGTCACGGGGAGGCGTTTTCGGGAGCGCCCGAGAAGAAATACGGAGATCCGGTAGAATGCGACGGAGGCAAGGATCGGGACGAGAAATCCCGCATAGAGACGCCATTGGGATTCGCTATGACTGGATGGCTCGTAGCGCAGCAGCGCCGCGAGCAAAAACCACAATTCGATCGAGAGCAAAAAGAGCAAGCCGCGCCCGACGACATGGAATTGCGGCGGCAGCGGGATCCGCAGGAAGGCGAGCGTTCCGCGCGCCAAGGGACCATGGAGGAGGGAAGCGATGATCGTGGCGGCGAAAAGGCTCGCTCCATAGACTGCCCGGTTAGGAAGGGAGGGTTCGAAGAGCCTGTTCATTGACGGTGCGGCCATCAGGACGGCGAGCGCCAAGAAGGATCCGAGAGCCCATTTTACCCGCGGGATCGTTGCCTCGCGGCAGAGCTGAATGCCGAGGCCAACGAGGAGGGTGCCGGGTGCGAGAATGGTCAGCAGGACGGGAAGCATGAACGCCTTCACGGCGAGGCTGCGTTCTGAACCGAGAAAGTGAGGAACCTGAGGGAGAAGGACCGATGCCAGCCACCACGAGCCGAGGGCAACCGTCGCCCCGCCGAGAAGGTGTCCTCGTCTCCTTGCGCTCATTCGCGGGCAGCATCGTCCGTCGGCGGATTCTCTGTCAATCGCATTCGGGAGCCGTTACATTCACTCGGCGACGCGTTCCATGCCCTTCTCCGCATCCGCTCGGGCAAATCCGAGCACGCCGCGATGCCGCCCCTCGGGCGTGCGGGGGCCTTTGGCGACGAGAAATTGGCCGGGGCCGGTCCCGACGATGCCGAGGGAGCCGTCGAATTCGTAGCGGCCGAGCGGCCGGAAGTCGGCGTCGGTCTTCAGCAGGATCGCCGGCGAACCGTAGCAGCCGAACCACCAGGCGCCGTCGTGCCAGGCGGCGGTCTGGATGCCCAGCTTCGTCCATCCGCTCGCGATGGCATGGCGCTTCACGAAACGGAAGGCCTCGTCGTATTCGTAGACGTAGTTCTCCTCGACGCCTTCGGGCAGGCCTCCCACGATGAAGAAGCGGCCATCCCGGCCATCCATGCCGCCTGCTCCGTGGAAGACCTCGGGCACGGGGTGCCTGGAGAGGAAGGCGAGGGTCTCGGCGTCGTAGACGTAGACCCACGAGTCGGCCTTGCCCTCGGGGTGGTTGAATTTGCCCAGGTTCACCGCCACAAGGACTTTGCCGTCGGCAAAGCAGAGGTCGCCGTGGTGGTTCTCCACCGGGATGCGGACGAGGACTTTTCCCCCGGCGCCGGTCTTGACCAGTTCCGTGGTGAAGCTCCAGTAGATCGCTCCGCCCCGGTCCGTGCAGACGCCTTGGAGATGATGGGAGTAGTCGCCCTCGCAGTCCGTGGCCCCGAAGGTCGCTGTGCTCGATGGTGCCGAGATCGACGCGGACAGGAGCAGGCTCGACGCGGCGGCGGCCAAGGCAAGCGAACGGACCGCGGCCATGCCCGGATGCGGAGGACGAAACCGCGGATCAACCCTTCACCAGGTAGCGGAAGGCGACGGCACCGACGAGGAGGAAGGCGATAGCGATGATGAGTCCAGTGAAAATGGCCATGGCCGAAAGTGTTAGCACAGTTTTGCGGATTGCCAAATCGGAAGGTGGGGGAGGGGAGAGCGCGGTTCCGGTCCCTTGGACAGAGCGGACCCTCACGCCATCGCGTGCCGATCGGCGTTTGGAAAGGAAGCGGATCGGCCCGATTTTGGCTTTCCCTGGAATTAGCCCATGCCTCGATCCTTGGTCCCTTCCCTTCTCTTGCTCGGCACGCTCGTGTTCTCCGTCGGCCTTTCCTTCGGAGCGCCCGACTGGAAGGCCGTGGAGCCCGCCTTGAGCGCCAAGTGCTATCGTTGCCATGGCGGAGAGGAGACAAAGGGGGGGATCGACCTGAAGGCCCTCGCCTCCGATCCGAAGATGGCCGAGCAGCACGAGCTATGGGAGCGCGTCCTCGACACCGTGCTGAACGGGGAGATGCCGCCGCCGAAGTCCGAGCCGCTCGTCTCGGAGGAGGAAACGGCCCTTTCCGCCTGGATCGAGCGAGAGCTCGATCTCCTCGCCGCGGCGAATTCGGGCGACCCGGGGCCGGTGACCATGCGACGCCTCACCAACGCGGAATACGACCGCACCCTCCGCGACCTCGCCGGGCGGGACTACGCTCTCTCGAAGGAATTCCAGACCGACGGCGGCGGCGGAGAAGGGTTCTCCAATACGGGCGACGTGCTCTTCCTCAGCCCATCCGCCCTCGACAAGTATTTCCACGCGGCTCGTCAGTTCGCCGACCACGCCACCGTGATGCCGGGCACGGGCATCGTCTTCCACGAGCACCGCGTCGGGCTGCGCGGTCCCGAGCAGGTCAAGGCCCAGGCCGAGCAAGGGCTCTACGTCTGGTATCAGCAGAAAGCCGCTCCGCACCTGCCCGGCGACTCCGATCCCATGCGCGAGGGCGACTACCTCCTCGCCTGCTGGAAGCATCGGCATTTCCAGACCCCGCTCGACGAACTCGCGAAGGAGGCGGGGCTGACCCTGCCCTTCCTCCACAACTGGTGGAACCTCGTCAACGCGGCCGAGCCGAAGTCCCGCTACCTCGATCTCCTCCGTCTGCCATGGCGCGAGCTGCCCGGACCCGACGCGGCGAAGCCCGGAGAGGTGCCGCCGGGCGTGAAGGAACGCATCGCGGCGATCGAGGCCGACTTGCTCTCGTGGAACAATCCCAATAAGCCGGGCAGCGGTGTGCAGCGCCGACAGCAGGACGCCGACGGCATCCGCCCCTATCCGATGGACGCCTCCGTAAAGGGCCATGGGCGCGTCCATCTCTGCTTCGGCGACGCGGGCGACGGGAACAAAGGCGACATCGCCCTCGTCACCAGGATCGACGTGAAGCTGGAGAAGGGCGGCGTGAACTACTTCGACTGGCTCGGCAAACGGATCCAATCCCTCGGCGAGGAGCTCGCCTCGACTCCGCCTCCCGCCAACGCGCCCGATCTTCAGAAGCGGAAGGCGGAGCTCGAAGCCGTCCGCGCCCTCTTCGGCAAGCATCCCCATCCCGACCGAAAGCTGGACCCTCAGATCCTCGCGGTGGCCGCGCCGAAAGCCGTCGCCTTGCCATTGCCGGATGGAGCCGTCTCCGTCCGTGCCGAGACCCGCCTCGATCTGGAAAACGTCGACGCCGCCGAAGCCACGATCCAGTGGACCATGACCACCGGCCAGCCGCGCGACCTGACGAAGGCGCTCCCCGGCGTCCTCACGATCTGGAAGATCCAGACCGAGGCCTCCCGCCGCACCATGGGCGAGTTCAACGTGATGAAGCAGGCCTTCCCCGACATGTTCGAGCGGAGGCTGGAAGCGGTCGCGAGAAACCTCTACCGGAATTCTCCCAGCAACACCGTCTACTACTTCAGCGACGAGCAGCTCGGCGACATCCTCGGCGAGAGGGACAAGGCCACCCTCGCCGCGATGAAGAAGGACTGGCGGCTCGCCGCGCCGCGCCAGTTGAACGAAGCCCAGCGGAAGGAGTACGACGACGCCATGGTCGGCCACCTGCACCATTTCGCGGCCAAGGCCTGGCGCCGTCCTCTCGCCGAGGGGGAGAGGAGCGTCCTCGCCGCCTTCTACCACGACCGCCTCAGCCAAGGCATCGACCGGGAGTCGGCCGCCCGCGAGAGCATCGTGCGCACGCTCGTCTCCCCGCATTTCCTCTTCAAGGCCGAGACCCTCCCGGTGGGGGATGCCCTGACGAATGCCGCCGGCGGAGACATTCCCCTCGGCCCTTGGGAGGTCGCTTCGCGGCTCAGCTATTTCCTGTGGGCCTCGATGCCGGACGGGGAGCTGCGCCAGGCGGCCGAGAACGGCAGCCTTCTCAAGCCGGAGGTGCTCGAGGCGCAGACCCGGCGGATGTTGAAGGACCCGCGGGCCTTCGCCCTCGCCGAGGAGTTTTCGGGACAATGGCTGAAATTCTCCGGCTTCGAGGAGCACGACGGCGTCGACACCGCGAAGTATCCCGAGATGACTCCCGAACTGCGCGCCGACATGAAGCGAGAGGCCGTCGAGTTTTTCGCCCATCTCTTCCGCGAGGACCGCCGCGTCATGGACATCGTCGTGGGCGAGACCACCTTTCTCAACGAGCGGCTCGCGAAGTTCTACGGCGTCCCCGGCGTCTCCGGTCCCGAGTTCCGCGAGGTCAAGGTCTCCGACCACCACCGCGGGGGTCTCATCGGCATGGGCGCGGTTCTGACCAAGACCTCGCGGCCCGTGCGCACCAGTCCCGTTCTCCGCGGCGACTACCTCTACGCCGTCGTTCTCGGTCACTTCTCTCCGCCGCCGCCTCCGAACGTGCCCGAGCTGGAGGAGGAAGAGGGCATGAAACCCGCTTCGTTGCGCGAGGCTCTCCTCAAGCATCGCCAGGACCAGGCCTGCTCGGTCTGTCACGACCGCATCGATCCGCTGGGCTTTGCCCTGGAATCCTTCGACCCCATCGGCCGCTACCGTACGCACGACGAAGGCGGCGCGCTCATCGACGACACCGGAGAGCTGCGCGATGGCTCCCTCTTCAAAGGCATGGCCGGACTGCGCGACCACCTCGCGAAGAACCGCGACCAGTTCACGGGGAACTTCAGCCGCAAGCTCCTCGGCTACGCCCTCGGGCGTCAGGTAATTCCCAGCGACCAGGAGCTTCTCGGCAGGATTTCGGCTTCCATCCAGGCCAACGACGATCGCGTCTCCGCCGCCGTCGTCGAGATCGTGAAAAGCCGCCAATTCCTGAACCGCCGCAACGAAGCCCCCGTTCTCGCCGCCAATCCGTAGCACCCGAAACCGTTCACCTTCTCCCTCCCATCCCCATGAATCGCCGTCGTTTCCTCCGTGGTACCGGAGTCGCCCTCGGGCTCCCTTGGTTCGAATCCATCTCCGCCTTCGGCGCCGAGGCGGCCAAGCCCGGTTCCGCGCCGCGCCGCCTCGCCGTCTGCTTCACCGGCAACGGGGTGAACCCGCACCACTGGGGCGCGACGATGGGAGAAAACGGGATCCGGTTCGCCGATTCCCTCCGTCCCCTCGAAGCGCTCAAGGACAAGGTCGCCGTCTTCAAGGGGCTGTGGAATCCCACGACGGTCGAAGGCGAGGGCGGGCACTATCCGAAAATGAACGTCCTCTCCGGTCTGCGCGTGAAGAAGACGACCACCGACGTCGAGGTGGGGACGACCATGGACCAGATCGTCGCCGCCTCGGTGGGCCGCGAGACGCCGGTGCCCAGCATCGTCCTCGGCACCGAGCGTCCGAGCTACTCCACCGACTCGGGCTTCACCTCCATCTATTCGGCCTACATCTCCTGGAGCACGCCCACGACGCCTTCGCCCAAGGAGATCTTCCCCCAGCAAGCCTTCGACCAGCTCTTCGACGACGGCAGCAAGCGCCAGCGCGACAAGAGCATCCTCGATCTCGTCCTCGGCGACGCCAAAGGACTGCGCAGCCGCCTCAGCACGCGCGACAGCCAGAAGCTCGACGAATACCTCGCCTCGGTGCGCGAAATCGAGAAGCGCGTCGAGCAGGCCGAGAAGATCAGCCAGGCCGAAACCGGCGGGCAGGGCTGGCAGCCCCGCGTGAAGGCACCGACGCTGGGGCGCCCCGATCCCGGCATCCCCGCGAGTTCGGAGGATCATCTCCGCCTCATGTTCGACATCATGCTTCTCGCCTTCCAGATGGACCGCACCCGGGTCGCGACCTTCATGCTCAACAACGACCTCTCGAACATGCGCTTCCCCAGCCTCGACGGCGTCAGTTCCGGGATCCACGAGCTCTCCCACCACGCCAACGACGAGACGCGTCTCGCGCACTACCAGCGGGTCAACGAGTTCCAGGTGAAGCTCTGGGCCGAGTTCCTCCAGAAGATGGCCGCGACGAACGAGGGCGAACGCTCCCTCCTCGACAACAGCATGATCCTCCTCACCAGCAGCCTCATGGACGGCAATGCCCACGACTCCCGCGAGCTTCCGGTGGTGCTCGCCGGCGGCGGAGGCGGCACCATCAAGGGAGGGCAGGCCTACGACCTCAGCGAAGACCCCAACCGCAAGCTCTGCCGTCTTCACCTCGCCCTCATGGACCGGATGGGCGTGCGGGTGGACCGGTTCGGCGACGCCGAAAACGCCTTGGCGATCTGAGCGAATCCGGCGATAGGCCTGGATGGAAAAGGCTGCGGATTCAGAGCTGCGGCAGCTCTCGCGGCCTTGTGATCGAAGGGACCAGTGTTCTTCCGCTTCCCCTGATCGGCGATTGGCTCATTCCAATCCTGACGGACTCCCAGGAGCCTCGCCGGGGCGTCCGCCGAAGAGGCGGGATGCCGCGTCCGAGACGGGCGCTCCGGCGGTATTGCCGCGCCTTGCGCCCGAATCGGACCGCCCGGTAGGTTCGGCCGCCGACCCGGAGCACCGGGCCAGCTGCCGAACCATTCCGGTTGTGGGCGGCTCACTTGGCGTAGCCGACGGGCGCGGCCGGGGCCGGGTAGGCGGCCTGCTGCTTCTTGTGCTTGCAGGCGCCGAGCGAGAGAGCCAGGACGGAGAGGGCGATGGACAGGGTGATCAGTTTCATTTTCGTTGTCTTTTTGTTTCGGAGTTGGATGAAAAAAGCGGAAGGGACCGGTAGCCCGATCCGTTCCGCCAAGCGGCCGTACGCCGGTCGTTGGAGAAACGTTCAGACCGTCAAATGGAAGCGAGGGATCGCTCCTGGCAGGCCCGGCGTGTCCTCCGCAACGCGGCAATGACAATGCCAAGAACGACCTTTCCGGAGCTTTCTTAGGAAATTTTAAAATTTTTTGACAGCGAAAGACCGCAAGATCCCGCCGATCGCCTTCGGGGGACTCGGACGAGACCCATGGAAACCTTCAGGCCGGGGCCGGCAGACCGGGCAGGCCGCCTTCGCTTTCGCGCTCCTTCTCGACGGGACGCTTCTTCGGAGCCTCGGTGGGAAGATCGGGAGGGGTCGGGGAGGACGGCGGATTCTGGATCTCGCCGTGCTCCATGATCTCGTGGATGTGCTTGGCGTCGAGAGTCTCGTATTCGAGGAGGCCCTTGGCGATGGCGTCGAGCTTGTCCCGGTTCATGCGGATCAAGTCGGTCGCCTTGGCGTAGGCGGTGTCGATGAGGCGCTTCACTTCGACGTCGATCTTCTGGGCGGTGGCTTCGCTGTAGTTTCTCGGCGAACCCATGTCGCGGCCGAGGAAGACGTGCTCCTGGTGGTCGCCGTACTCGACCATGCCGAGCTCTTCGCTCATGCCCCATTCGCAGACCATCTTGCGGGCGATCGCGGTGGCCTGCTTGATGTCGCCGCTGGCTCCGCTGGCGACGTCGCCGAAGACGACCTCCTCGGCGACGCGGCCGCCCATGATGACGACGAGCTGGTCGAGCAGCTCGCTCTTGCGCTGGGTGTACTTGTCCTGCTCGGGCAGCCACATGGTGGAACCGAGGGACGGGCCGCGGGGGATGATGGTGACCTTGTGCAAGGGGTCGGTGTTCTCGAGGAGGACGAGGAGGATGGCGTGGCCGGCCTCGTGGTAGGCGGTCTTCTCCTTGTCCTTCTCGGAGATCGCAAGGCTGCGGCGCTCCTTGCCCCAGCGGACCTTGTCCCGGGCCTCCTCCAGCTCGACGAGGGTGATGGCCTTCAGTCCCTTGCGCGCGGCGAGGAGCGCGGCCTCGTTGATGACGTTGGCCAGCTCGGCTCCGGAGTAGCCGGGCGTGCCGCGGGCGACGACGGCGAGGTCGACGCCTTCGGCGAGCTTCACTTTCTTCGCGTGGACACGGAGGATCTCCTCGCGGCCGTTCACGTCGGGCAGGCCCACGGTGATCTCGCGGTCGAAGCGTCCGGGGCGCAGCAGGGCCGGGTCGAGCACGTCGGGGCGGTTCGTCGCGGCGATGATGATGACGCCTTCCTGGGTGTCGAAGCCGTCCATCTCGACGAGGAGGGCGTTCAGGGTCTGCTCACGTTCGTCGTGCCCGCCGCCGAGGCCGTGGCCGCGATGGCGGCCGACCGCGTCGATCTCGTCGATGAAGATGAGGCAGGGCGCGTTCTTCTTGCCCTGCTCGAACATGTCGCGGACGCGCGAAGCGCCGACGCCGACGAACATCTCGACGAAGTCCGATCCGCTGATGGAGAAGAAGGGCACGTCGGCCTCGCCGGCGATGGCGCGGGCGAGCAGGGTCTTGCCGGTGCCGGGAGAGCCGACCATCAGCACGCCCTTCGGAATGCGGCCGCCGAGGCGCTGGAACTTCTTGGGATCGCGCAGGTATTCGACGATCTCCCAGACCTCCTCCTTCGCCTCCTCGACGCCGGCCACGTCCTTGAAGGTGACCTTGTTCTTGTCCATGGTCATGAGCTTGGCCTTGCTCTTGCCGAAGCTCATCGCCCCTTTGCCCGCGGCGCGGATCTGGTGGCGGAAGAGGAAGTAGAGAAGGATGAGGAGGAAGAGGATGGGCAGGTAGAAGGACATCATCATCATCCCGAAGCCGTCCGAGTCGGTGGGCAGGTCGGAGATCTCGAGCTTGGGGTCCGCGCTGGCAAGGAGGGCCTTCAGGTCGTCGCCGACGTATTCCAGAATGACGGGCACGGTGAACTCGCGGTATTTGGCGCCGTTGTTCTCCTCGGGCTTCTCGACCTGGTACCAGCCGGCGACGTATTGCTTGGCGCTGCCGTCCTTCTGCACGAGCCGGAGGAGCTTCGGCGGCGTCGCGGAGGCATCGACATGCACGCGGCCCTCGCCGACCAGCTTCTTGAACTCCGCGTAGGTGAGGCTCTTCGAGGAGTCGGAGAAGCTCTTCGACCAAATGGCGAGCCCGAAAAGGCCCATGGCGACGGAGAGCAGGATCAGGCCCTTCCAGTTGAAGCCATTTTCACCCCCGCCTTGGCGGCGGTCGTTTTGATTCGGTTCGTCTTCTTGCATGAAATGGCTTTTAGGGGCAATGGCGGAAGCCGCCGCTTCGAAACTAGCACAAGGGAATACCCTGTGCAATCGCCGGAAGCCTTGATCCGGGAGCTCGCGTTTCCGGCTTTCCCCCTAGGACCACCTAGGGAGGAATCGGTTCATTCAACCTGGTCTTAAGTGATGTCGCTTTATGATTAGATAATCTAATTTTTATTTCATTTTGATTTATTTTATATCTGAAATAAGATTGTCTCATCATGAGACCCACTCTTCTCGCCGATTCGGAACGGAGCTACGACGATGTCGCCGATGCGGCGATGCTGGCCGGGATGGCGGCGGGGGATGCCGAGGCGTTTCGCCGTTTCCACGAGCGCTACGCTGGGCTCCTCTACGCGGCGATCCACCGCATCCTCGAGGATCCCGCCGACACGGAAGAGGTCTTGCAGGAGGTGCTGAACTCTCTGTGGCGAAAGGCGGACCAATATCATCCGAGCCGCGGGCGTCCGATCACGTGGTTGACCTCGACGGCGCGGAACCGGGCCATCGACCGGCTCCGCGTGAGGCAGCGGCAAACCCGTCTCAAGAATGCCTATACCGAAGCGATCGACGTTTTTCACCGCGGTGCCGCCTTGGTCGCTGGACCGGAGGCGGCGATGCGTCGCGATGCCTGCCGCGCGGTCCGCTCGGCGGTGATGGATCTCACGGAGATCCAGCGGGAGGCGATCGAGAAGGTCTACTTCGAGGGCCTCACCCAGCAGGAGATCGCCGATCAGCTCGGCGAGCCGCTCGGCACGGTGAAGGCCCGCATCCGCCGGGGGCTCGCGAAATTGCGCGAGACGCTTGATGTCGGGAGCTAGGGCGGCGGGGCGGAATGAGCGGTCGGCTGGTCTCACAAAGCCACCCCGCGTGCCCAATCGAGATTCTCCAGATACCAATTCACGGTGGCGTCGAGCCCCGTGTCGAGATCGGTTTCGGGCTCCCAGCCGAGCACTTCCTTCGCCTTGCGGATGTCGGCGGCGGTGTCCTGCATCTCCGAGGCGCTCATGGGTTGCCAGACGATCTCGGCCTTTCGTCCGAGACGGTCCTCGATCTTGCCGATGAAGTCGAGCAGGGTCACGGGGGTTTTGCCGCCGCCGAGGTTGATCACGGTGTGGCCGAGCGGAGTCGCGGCGAGCACGGTGCCCCGGGCGATGTCGTCGACGTAGGTGAAGTCGCGCGTCTGCGTGCCGTCCCCGTAGACGGTGATGGGAGTGCCTTCGTGGATCCACTTGATGAAGCGGAACGGTGCCATGTCGGGGCGGCCCGCCGGACCGTAGACGGTGAAGTAGCGCAGGATGGAGACGTCGAGCCCGTAGAGGTGGTGGTAAGTGTAGGAAAGGACCTCCGCGGCCTTCTTCGAGGCGGCGTAGGGGGAGAGAGGCTTTTCCACCGGCAAGTCCTCGCGGAAGGGCATCGGCTGGCCCGCGTAGAGGGACGAGGTCGAGGCGAGGACGAGCTTTCCGCAGCCATGGCGGCGCATCAGCTCCATCAGGTTCAGTGCGCCTTGGGCGTTCGACTGGAGGTAGACGTGCGGGTTCTCGATGCTGTAGCGCACGCCGGCCCGGGCGGCGAGGTTGAAGACGGCGTCGAAGGGCTGCTGCTGGAAGACGGGTTCCAGCTCGTAGAGGTTCTCGATGTCGGCCTCGACGAAGCGGAAGCCTTCGCGTCCTTCGAGCTGCGCGAGGCGATGACGCTTCATCCGCGGGTCGTAGGCGTCGTTGAGGCTGTCGATGCCGACGACGGAGATTCCCTGCGAAAGGAGCAAGTCGCTCACCCGGGAGGCGATGAATCCGGCGGCGCCGGTGACGAGGGCGGTTTTCATGCGGATTCGGGGAGTCTCAGAGCGCCTTTGATGGCCTTGATCTCGGCGCTTTCGAAGGTATCGACGAGGGAGTAGTCGCCGCGCCGGAGAATGTAGACGATGGAGCTGGAATGCTTGCGGCGGTGCCGTTCCATCTTGCGGCCGCCGCAGAGGTAGAGGTGCTCGTCGTCGTAGCAGAGGCCTTTGCAGAAGGCCGCCTCGGCGTCGTGCTCGAAGACCAGCTCGCCCTCGACCATGAGGCCGGAGCGGTAGGGATGCTTCACCCGCTTGCCCTTGCTCGAGGTGGCGCAGATCCCGACTCTCTTTCCATCGATGAACTGGAAGTCGTGCAGCTCCCAGCCGAACTCGAAGCGCTCGATCTCCTCGAGGTCGAGGTCGGTCACGAGCACGCCGCTGTGGGCGTATTGCGTCGCCGTGAGCCAGTTCAGGGAGATGTGGAGACGGTCGCCCTCGCGGACGATGTGGTTGAGGTGGTTGTAGTTCCTTTTGTACTCCACTTTCCTCGTCGGATCGGGCGGTGCGATCTGATGGGCGCGGACGAGGCGCAGAGTCTCGTCGAAGAGCCAGATCTGGTTCGCCTTCGTCGCCGTGAGGTGGAGAAATCCACCGGAGAACGACATCTGGTGGAAGTCGGGCGTGGGAGTGTAGAGGCGGGTCTGGGCGATCTTCGAGAACCCGTCGAGTTCGAGCTGGTAGAGACGGCTGAGGCTCGAGACGTAGAGGTGCGGACCGACGAGCTCGATCCCCATCATCGCCTCGTCGTCCGAGCTGTGGAAGACGCGGCGGTGCTCCCGCGTCGCCGTGTCGAAGGCGACGACTTGGCCTCCTTCGGTGGCGAGGAGCAGGCGCGACATGGCTGGGGATCAGAGACGCACTTTCGCGCCGCCGCTGCGGGCGCTCTCGTAGATCGCGCAGATCAGGGCGACGGCACGTCTCGCCTCGCGCCCGTCGACGCGGGGGGCGCGGCCTTCGCGGATGGCGCGGACGACGTCCTCGAAGTTGCGCTGGTGGCTCTCGAAATTGATCGCCTTGGGATCGTTCGCCCCGAGCCCCTTGCCGACGGCTCCCTGCATCAGTTCGGCGCGGACGGTCTCGTCCTGCGGGGCGGCTTCGGCGAAGTCCCAGACACGGAACTTCTCGTCGGCGAGGAAGGCCGAGCCCTTGTCTCCGCAGATCTGGATCTCGGCGGGATGGCCGGTGGAGGACCAGCAGGCCGTCGATCCCTGGATGACGCCCCTCGCGCCGCTCTTGAACTCGAGGATAGCCACGGCGACATCCTCCACTTCGATCCCGGTGTGGGCGAGGCAGGCGGTCGAGGCCGAAACCGAAACGACGTCGCCGGCGAGGTAGAGGAGCTGGTCGACGAGGTGGATGGACTGATTCATCAGCGCCCCGCCTCCGTCGAGCGCCCAGGTGCCGCGCCAGGCTCCGGAGTCGTAGTACTCCTGGCTGCGCCACCATTTCACATAGGCGTCGCACAGGGTCAGGCGTCCGAAACGACCCTCCTCGATCGCCAGCTTGAGCTGGTCCATCGAAGGGTTGAAGCGTCGGTTGAAGATGCCGGAAAGAGTCACTCCGGCTTCGTCGCAGGCGGCGATCATCTGGTCGACGCGCTCCGGAGTGATCTCGAGCGGCTTCTCGCAGACGATGTGCTTGCCCGCCTTCGCTGCGGCCAGGGCGGGTTCGAGGTGTGCGCCGCTCGGGGTCGCGATGGTCACGATCTCCAGTTCGGGGTCGGAGAGGAAGGCGTCGAGATCGGTGTAGCCTTTGCCGCCATGCTCGGCGACGAGGGATTCGACGGCGTCGGCGCGCCGGCCGTAGAAGGAATGCAGTTCGCCCCCCTCCATCGCGAGGATCGCCTTGGCGTGGAAGTTGGCGATCATGCCGGCTCCGATGATTCCGAATTTCATAGTGGTGGGAAGGGACGGGGTTGGGATAGGGTCGAAAAGGCGACTCTAGCCCGCTGCGGAGGGCCGTCAAGGCGGGGCTGCCCGCCCGGGGTGCCGGAGGCCGGGACGGAAGGCTCAATCCGCCTTCGCCGCTTTCCTCGTCCGCCGTTTCGGGTCCGGCGCGAGGGTCATCTCCGGCGTCACGCGGATACCCATGCGCTTGTAGTAGTCGAGCATCTTCGCGGTGGCGACTCGGCTGGCCTCCAGGACGATGGCGGAGGTGTCGGATGGGATGCCGGGCTTGGATTCCATGACTTTGAAGGAGGTGAGAAGTTCTCGCAGTTCGGCGAGGGAATGGTCCTTTTCCGAAGCGATTTGCCGAGCTGGTGGACTCCAATTCTCCCACACGCCCCCTTCGTCCGCAAGGGGCAGGTAGTCGTCGAGGAGATGGCGCAGGCGGCGCTCGTATCGGCGCACGACGTCCTCCGGCGGGACGTCGTGCCCGCCGAGGCGCACCCGCTCCACCGCCTGCTGCGCCGACCCGACCATCACGTAGTGCAGGACCACGCGGAAGCCGCGGGCCTTCGCCCCGCGCAGCATTGCGACGTAGGTC
This sequence comes from Verrucomicrobiales bacterium, assembly GCA_037190325.1. Lineage (GTDB taxonomy): Bacteria > Verrucomicrobiota > Verrucomicrobiia > Verrucomicrobiales > DEV007 > Arctic95D-9. The sequence goes on from JBBCIU010000034.1 coordinate 28,736, forward strand.
TTTCCGCTGAGGGTCGATTCGAGAGCGAAGCTCGTACGCGCCGCGACCATCGCCTTCGCCTCCTCGATCACGAGACGCCCGGCCTTGAAGGCGCAGAGGGAGGGATCCAGCGGCGAGAGGCCGCGTGCGATCTCGTCGGCGTTGAGAAAACGCATCAGGCCGAGGCGCGGCAGCAGCTCCTTCGCCAAGGTCGTCTTGCCCGCGCCGTTGCAGCCGCCGAGGAGGCAGAGGGTGGGAGTCATCTAAAGTTGAGAGTTGAGAGGCTGGAAGTATGCGGATTGCGCCGAATCAAGGCATTTCGTGGCCTCTGCCTCTATCGGTTTCCAGGATGGCATGGTTTAGTTGAGTGTTCAAGAGAATAGTTTTTATCGGATGAACTGCCCGCTTACCGCCTCCGCGAGCCAGTCACTTTTTACGCGCCGTAGCCGTCGAGTTCGGGCATCATCACATCGCAGAGGATGAGATCGGGTCGTTCGGCGAGGGCGAGCGCGACGCCTGTGCGACCGTGGGCGGCGGTGAGCGGACGGAAGTTTTCCAGCCGCAGGATGGTGGCGAGGTTGCGCCGCATTTCCGGAAGCGCGAGCCTTGGCCGGGGCGGCTGCGAACGTGGATCGCACCGCCGTGCAGCTCGCCGCTGCGTTTGATGATGACGAGGCCGAGGCCGGTGCCCTGCCGCGCGCCGACGTTCGAGCCACGGCGGAAGGACTCGAACAGATCTGGCTCCTCCTCCTTGGGAATGCCGATGCCTCGGTCGCTCGCGACAAAGCGCACGCCCGATTTGACGGTTTCCTGAAAGCCGTGAACCGCGCCCTGCCCTCAGGCGATCCAGCCGAAGAAGCGGAAGACCTCGACGAAGAGGTAGGCCGAGAAGCCGGCCGCGGGCAGGGTGAGGACCCAGGCCCAGAGGATGCGCTCGACGAGTCCGAGCTTCAGGGCGTTGAAGCGCTTCGCGCAGCCGACGCCCATGATGGCGGTGGTGACGCTGTGCGTCGTCGAGACCGTCATGCCGAGGGCACCGGTGACGGCGAGAAGAGTGGCGGCGGTGGTCTCCGCGGCGAAGCCGTGGACGGGCTGCAGCTTCACCATCTTGTGTCCGAGGGTCTTGATGATGCGCCATCCCCCCGCCATCGTTCCCGCAGCCATGGTGATGGAGCAGATGATCTTGATCCAGATGGGCACGTCGGGGGAAAGGTCCATCACTTTCGCGGCGGCGGCGGGCAGAGGTGGGCCGCCGCTTTCGACGGTGGCGGCCATTTCCTTTGCCAGCACCGTTTCCCAGTGAGTGTGCTTGGCGGCCACCATCGGTCCGATCAGGGGAATCTTCGGAAGGAGGCGGGCGTCTTCGGCGGCGACGATCTCCTTGTGGGTCGCGGCGGCGAGCTCTCCGACGCGGGAGGCGGCTTCGTCGTCGCCGAGGCTCGCGAAGGTCTTGGCCGAAAGCGCCAGGAAGGCTTCCCGGAACTCTCCGGGGTGGAGCTGCGCGCCTTCGCTCTCCAAGGTGGTGGCGGCCTGCCTCAGCTCCTCCGGGGTGGCGTCGGCCCGCTGGACGATCCGGATGCTTTGCTCCGAGGCCATCGACTTGCCCATGCGGAGGAATCCGAGCCAGTCGGGGAGCTGCGTGAAGCTGCCCGCCGCCGTCGCGCTGACCAGCGCGAGGGTGATGACGCCCATGGTCTTCTGCGCGTCGGCGAGGCCGTGGGCGAAGCCCATGAAGCCCGCGCTCGCGATCTGCGCCTTTCCGAAGAGCCGGTTCACGAAGCGGGGGCGAGCCGAGCGGAGGAGGAAGTAGAAGAGGCCCATGACGAGGAAGCCGCCGACGAACCCGATCACCGGCGAGGCGACCATGGGGATGATCACCTTGTGCAGCACGCCCTCCATCGCGACCTTGCCGTCCTTGATCTTCTCCACCGACCAGATGACGACGCTCCAGTCGTTGTCCGCGGCGGCGACGGTGGCGCCGCAGATCCCGCCGACGAGGGCGTGGGTCGAGCTCGAGGGCAGGCCGAACCACCAGGTGACGAGGTTCCAGACGATGCCGCCGAGGAGGGCGCAGACGATGACGAGAGGGGAGACGAACTGCGCGTCGACCAGTCCCGAGGAGACGGTCTTGGCGACGGCGTGGCCGGAGAGGGCCCCGATGAGGTTGGTGATGGCGGCCAGGAGGATGGCCTGGCGGGGGGTCAGCACCTTGGTCCCGACGACGGTGGCGATGGAGTTCGCGGTGTCGTGGAATCCGTTGATGTACTCGAACGTCAGCGCGATGAGGATGACCAGAAGAATGATCCCAAGCGTCATGGTGGGACGGCCTTACGAATTCTTCAGCACGATGTGCGAGACGACGTTGCAGGCGTCGCGGCAACGGTCGATGACCTTCTCGAGCAGGTCGTAGAGGTCGCGCAGGGCCATGGCCCGGATGGGCTCGATCGATCCGGAGTAGATCTCCTTCAGGTGGCCGACGACGAGCTGGTCGGCGCGGCCCTCCAGCTCCTGCATCCGGTCGTTCTCGGCCTTGATCGCCTCGAGCTTCGGGCTGTTCGGCAGCATGTCCACCATCCGCACCACGACCGACGCGGCCTCCTGGGCGATGGCCATCTGCGAGGCGAAGTCCCCCGGCTTCACGAGATGGTGCATGATGTCGTAGCGCTCCCCGAACTTCTCCACGGTCTTGGGAATGCGGTAGAGGGCGTGGGAAAGGGCCTCGATGTCCTCACGCTCCAAGGCGGTCACGAAGACCTTGACCAGTTCCTCGCTGATGGTCTCGGCGGTCTTCTTCTCGTTGCGCCTCGCCATCGCCAGCTCGGCCAGGGGGACGTTTCCGTCCGTTTCGGAGAGGAGCCGGGAGAGAGCCTCGATGCTTTGGTGCGCCGACTTCGCGCTCTCCGAGAGGAGCTCGAAGAAGCGGTCGGACCTTCCGAAGAATTTGGCGAGGGAGAACACGCCGGGAAACTGTGACGAAATCGTCAGATTGCAACGATCTCCTTGCGGTAAAATTTGCGGAGGGATCGGCCATGGAGAGGCGCGAGGAAGTCTCCCATGCGGCTTGATTTCGGCATTGAATCCACGGGGAATCCGGCCAACACTGCCGCAGCCCATGCCCCCCGCGCCACCAGACCGGCCCCGATCGGGTCGAGCGACCGACTTGCCTTTCCTTCTGGGCGTGGTTCTTTTCGCCGCAGGGTTTCCTCTCTCCTCCTGCCGTCAGGAAAGCCGCGTCGAGGTGGCGAGCCGGGAGAAGATCCTCCTCCTAGGTAACGGAGCCGAGCCGAAGGCCCTCGACCCGCATCTCGTCTCCTCCGTGGGCGACGCGAACATCCTCCGCGCGCTCTTCGAGGGGCTCGTCACGAACCATCCCGAGAGCGACACTCTCCACGAGCCCGGCGTCGCCGAGCGCTGGGAACCGAACGCCGACTTCTCGGAATGGCGCTTCTTCCTCCGCAAGGACGCGAAATGGTCGAACGGCGATCCGGTCACCGCGCACGACTTCGCCTACGCCTACCACCGCATCCTCCACCCGGAGATGGCCGCGCCCTACGCCTCGATGCTCTACTTCCTGAAGAACGCCGAGGCCTTCAACAAGGGCGAGATCCAGGACTTCGCTGAGGTCGGGGTCAAGGCCGTCGGCGACCACGAGCTCGTCTGCACCCTCGACAATCCCGCGCCCTTCTTCCCCGACGTGGTGAAGCACACCACCTGGCTGCCGGTGCATCGCGGCACCATCGAGAAGCACGGGAAGATGACCGACAACTACACCGAGTGGCAGAAGCCCGGCAACCATGTCGGCAACGGCGCCTTCCAGCTCGCCGAGTGGCGCATCAACGCCCACGTCAAGGTGCGCCCCAACCCGCATTACTGGGATGCGGCCAACGTGAAGCCGAAGGGGATCGACTTCTACCCGCTCGAGAGTGCCTTCACCGAGGAGAAGGCCTTCCGCAACGGGCTCATCCACCTCTCCTACAGCATGCCGGAGAATCTCATCGAAGGCTACCGGGAACGGGAGAACACGCCGCTGCGCATCCAGACCTACAACGGCTCGTATTTCTACCGCTGCAACGTGACCAAGCCGCCCCTGGACAATGCCGACCTCCGGCGGGCGCTCGCCCACGCCATCGACCGGGAGGTGATCGTCAACTACGTCACGCGCGGCGGACAGAGGCCGGCCTACGCCTTCACGCCCCCGTCGGAGGAAGGCTACCATCCTCCCCGGGTCGTCGGCTTCGATCTGGAGAAAGCGCGCGACTATCTGAGGAAGGCGGGCTACGCCAGCGGGAAGGACGTGCCCGAGTTCACCATTCTCATCAACACGCTGGAGGCGCACAAGAACATCGCCATGGCGATCCAGGACATGTGGAAGAAGCACCTCGGCATCGAGAGGGTCAGGATCGAGAATCAGGAGTGGAAGGTCTACCAGCAGACCGTGATCGACAAGCGCTACGGCGTCGCCCGCGCTGGCTGGATCGGCGACTACGTCGATCCGCAGACCTTCCTCGGCATGTGGATCAAGGACGACTCGAACAACAACACGGGCTGGGCGAACGCGGACTACGACCGTCTCCTCCGCGAGAGCTCGCGGCTCAGCGATCCCGCCGCGCGCTTCGCCAAGCTCGCCGAGGCCGAGTCCATCCTCCTCGACGAGATGCCGGTGCTGCCGCTCTACTGGTACACGCGTGTCTACCTCCTCCACCCCGACGTGCAAAACTGGCATCCGCTCCTGCTCGACAACCATCCCTACAAGCACATCGACCTCGTGCCCGTGGCGAAAGGAGGGGCGCGGTGATGGAGATGGCGCGCTTCCTCCTCTCCCGCCTGGCGCAGTCGCTCTTCGCGCTGCTCTGCATCGTCACGATCACCTTCTTCCTCGCCCGCCTCGCCCCGGGCGGCCCCTTCCTCGACGAGAAGGCCATCCCGGAGCACCTCGTCGAGCAGATGAACCGGAACTACGGCTTCGACAAGCCCCTCACGACCCAGTACGCGATGTATCTCGGGCGTCTTCTCCGAGGCGACCTCGGGCCCTCGCTCGGAAACAAGGGATTCACCGTGAACGAGGTCATCGCCGAGGGGGTTCCCGTCTCCTTCGCCCTCGGGCTGTGCGGGCTCGCCATCGCCCTGGCCCTCGGCATCCCCGTAGGCGTCTTCGCCGCGGCGAGGCGGAACACGCCCGTCGACTACGGGCTGATGGTCTTGGCCATGCTCGGCATCTGCCTGCCCACCTTCGTCATCGCCCCTCTCCTCGGGGAGATCTTCGCCCTGAAGCTGGGGTGGTTCGACGTGGCCCTGTGGGAGGGCAGCTCGGCCTGGGTCCTCGGCGCGGTCACTCTCGGGCTCTACTACTCGGCCTACATCGCGCGGCTCACGCGGGGAAGCATGCTCGACGTGCTGAGCCAGGACTTCATCCGCACGGCGAAGGCCAAGGGCGTGCCGCCCCTCGCCGTTCTCTTCAAGCACGCCTTCCGCGGCGGCATCGCCCCGGTCGTGGCCTTCCTCGGTCCCGCCCTCGCGGGGCTCATCGGCGGCTCCTTCGTCGTGGAGACGGTCTTCGGCCTGCCGGGGCTGGGACAGCATTTCATCAAGGCGGCGACGAACCGCGACTACTGGCTCATCAACGGCACGGTGACGGTCTTCGCCGTGCTCATCCTCGTGATGAACTTCCTCGTCGACCTGCTCCAGGCCTGGCTCGACCCGAGATCCCGGGCCAACCGCTGAGACCATGTCCGCCACTGTCTCCATGCCCGTAACCGCGAACGCGACCGAGAAGGGGAGCTCCCTCGGCCGGGACGCCTGGCTGCGCCTGAGGAAGAACCACCTCGCCATGGCGAGCCTCTGGTTCCTCGTCCTCGTCGTCCTCGTCAGCTTTCTCCTCCCGCTCGTGCCGGGCATCCCGAACCCGAACGCGACCCACCCCGACCTCCAGTCCCTGCCCGCTGGCTCCCGGGCGGTCTCGGTGGAGGGGCAGGAGGTCTTCTACCTCCTCGGCAGCGACCATCTCGGCCGCGACATCTTCTCGCGCATCCTCTACGGGGGGCGGGTCTCCCTCTCCGTCGGCTTCCTCGCCACCTTCGTCTCGCTGACCATCGGCGTCGTCTACGGCGCGGTCTCGGGCTACCTCGGCGGACGTGTCGATGCCGCCATGATGCGCGTCGTCGACATCCTCTACGCCCTGCCCTTCATGATCATCGTGATCATCCTCACGACCTACGTCTCGGCGATGGGGGACTGGGGGCCGGTGCGGAAGCTGAACGAGCTCTTCGGGAACACGCTCTGGCTCCTCTTCCTCTGCATCGGGGCGGTGGAATGGCTCACCATGTCCCGCATCGTGCGAGGCCAGATCCTCTCGCTGAAGCGGCAGGAATTCGTCGAGGCGGCCCGCAGCCTCGGCCTGTCGCAGGGACGCATCCTCTTCCGCCACCTCGTTCCGAACACGCTAGGGCCGGTCATCGTCTACACCACCCTCACCGTGCCGGCGGTGATGCGGCTCGAGGCCATTCTCAGCTTCCTCGGTCTCGGGGTGCAGCCTCCCGACGCGAGCTGGGGATCGCTCATCAAGGAAGGGGCCGACCTGATGGCGAGTGATCCGGGACTGCTGGTCTATCCGGCGGCCGTCTTCGGGGCGACGCTCTTCAGCCTGAATTTCCTCGGCGACGGCCTCCGCGACGCGCTCGATCCGAAAAGCTCGAAGGATTGAGCGTCGGCGGAGAGGACCACCCGCTTCCGCAGGTCCGACCTTGTTCGCGGGGAAAGATTCGCAACGCTTTGTTGCATTCTCTCCTTTCGCGGGGCACCCTCCACGATGGGCCTACGATTTCCTACTGTGTTCATGTGCGTCGCATTGGCTTCCCTTGGGGCAAGTGCCGCGACTCCGGAAACCCCCAGCCGAACCCAGCAGGGCCTGACCGCCACCGAATGGCAGGGCATCCGCGCCGCGCACGAGGCTTGGAAGCACCGCTTCATCGAGGAGGAGGACGGCGTCGTCTCCGCGGTCAATCCCGGGCAGCGGTGGCGCACGGAGTTCGACGGACGGGGATTCACCGCGCAGCCCAGCGGGCAGAACTGGAAATGGGGGCTGGAGCTGAAATCCTACGGTATCGGCGACAGCCGTGTGGAGCCGAAGGGGCGGCCACGCATCGAGACTTCGGAACGGCAGCTCACCTACCACTGGAGCGAGAACCTGCGGGAATGGTTCCTCAACGACGTCCGCGGTCTTGAGCAAGGCTGGACCCTTCAGTCCCGTCCGGAAGGCGACGGCGGCACCCTGCGGATCGAGCTCGCCGTGCGCGGTGGCCTGGAGGCCGATGTTTCGGAAAGGAGCATCGCGTTCGCAGACAAGGACCGCGCCGCGCGTCTCCACTACGGCGGTCTCAAGGCGTGGGATGCGACGGGCCGCGCACTGCCGGTGCGCTTCCTCGCCGCCAGCGAAGGCATCGCCGTGGAAGTGGAAGAACACGATGCGGTGTATCCGGTGACGATCGACCCGCTGGCGCAGCAAGCCTTCCTCAAGGCAAGCAACACCGGCACGGAGGATGGTTTTGGCGTCTCCGCTGCCATCTCCGGCAATACCGTGGTCATTGGTGCTCCGGCTGAAGACAGCAGTAGTGCAGGCGTGAACAGCCCTCCAAATGATCTCGCACCCAATGCCGGGGCAGCCTATGTATTTGTCCGCAATGGCACGACATGGACGCAGCAGGCTTATCTCAAGCCGCTCAACCCGGACGCAGGCGATCGCTTCGGCACCTCCGTCGCCATCTCCGGCAACACCATCGTCGTGGGTGCTTTCAGCGAAGATGGCTCGACGACGATCGTCAATAGCACGCCGGACAATTTGGCAGCCAACGCGGGTGCCGCCTATGTGTTCGTCCGCAGCGGGACGACCTGGAGCCAGCAGGCTTATCTCAAGGCGGGCAACGCCGGAGCGAACGATCAATTCGGTATATCCGTCGCCATTGACGGCAACACCATCGTCGTTGGTGCTTTCACCGAAGATGATATCGCAAGCGACTCAGGCGCGGCCTATGTGTTTGTGCGCAGCGGAACCACCTGGAGTCAGCAGGGCTCTTCTCTGAAGGCGGACAACGCCGGATCAGGCGATCAATTCGGCTCATTCGTCTCCATTTCCGGCAACACCATCGCCGTCGGCGCTCCGACCGAAGGCAGCAATGCCACCGGCATCAACGGCGACGGCACAAATAACCTCGCAGGCCACTCGGGAGCCGCGTATGTGTTTGTGCGCAGCGGAACCACCTGGAATCAGGAAGCCTATGTCAAACCGCACAATACCGGCTCCGGCGACTGGTTCGGACGCTCCCTCGCCATCTCCGGAAACACACTGGTTGTCGGCGCTCATTGGGAAGACAGCGACACTACCGGCATCAACAGCACCGGGAACGAATCAGCAACGGATGCCGGAGCCGCGTATGTATTCGCCCGCACCGGAACAATCTGGGTGCAGGAAGCCTACCTCAAGGCGGACAACACTGGCGCAGAAGATCATTTCGGCTACGCCGTTGCCGTCTCCGGCAACACCGTCGTCGTTGGAGCCAGGTACGAAGACGGCAGTGGCACTGGCGTCAACAGCGAGTCCGACAACGTAGAGAGCAATGCCGGAGCAGCCTACACCTTTATCCGCAATGGAGGAATATGGAGCCAGCAGGCTTATCTCAAGGCCAGCAACACGGAATCAGGAGATAATTTTGGCAACGCCGTTGCCATCTCCGGAAGCACCATCGTCGTCGGAGCCATCAACGAGGCCAGCAGCAGCCTCGGCGTCAACGGAATTTCCAACAATTTCGCCCCCCAATCCGGAGCCGCATATGTTTTCGACATCCCGCTGCCTCCACCCACCGCGCCGACGGTCAAGATCAGCGGCAAAAAGAAGGTGAAAACCACCAAGCCCAGCTACACCGTCAAAGGCACGGCGGCGGATGCAAACAACGATCTGCGCCGCGTCGAGGCCCGCGACGTCCGCCCCAAGGGCAAGAAGAAATACCGTCCTGCCAAGGGCACGGCCAAGTGGAAATATACGGCCAAGCTCAAACCCGGCAGCAACAGGATCCGCGTCCGCGCCGTCGATGTCACCGGCAAGTTCTCGCCGATCCAGACGGTGACGGTCATCAGGAAATGATCTGATTTCCTCGCTCTGCCGGAGCACGGACGTGCGGCAGGAGGCCGGCCTCTCGCGCCGGCGACGGCACGCGGGATTCGAAAAACCCGAAGGATCGGGCGGTCCCGGCGCGATTTCGCGGTTTGCAGCGGCGTTTCCTGCACTACCTTTCCCGCAGCCGTGTCCTTCCGCCGCAAGCTCCAGACCCTCCTCATCCTCCTCGTCGGAGTGAGCTGCGGGCTGCTCGTCTTCCTCAGCCTACGGAAGGCGAACCGGCTCGCCTTCGAGCTGATCCAGGAGAAGGTGCATACTCTCGTCGTCAGCACCGCGCCGCGCATCGACGGAGACAAAGTCGCCCGGCTCCTACGTCCCGACCAGGACGGCTCTCCGCTCTACGAGGAAGTGGCCGCTCCGCTCCGCGAGACCCTGAGGTCGAACGACTCCGGCGCGCTGCCGATCCGCTTCCTCTACCTCATCCGGCCCCTCCCCGATGGCGGCTGGGAGTATGTCGTCGATGCCGAGACCGATCCGGAGCACAAGTCGTCTCTCGGCGACCGTGTCGAGTTCGCCCATTCCAGCGAAGTCCCCACTTTCGGGGTGGACCGCGTCGATGGGCAGTATGCGAAGGACTCGTTCGGCACCTGGCTCTCGGCTTTCGCTCCGGTGCGGAACAGCGCCGGGGAACCCGTGGCCATGCTCGGTGCGGACATCGCGGCCCAGCGCATCCGGACGCTGCTGCAACGCCTCCTCGTCGGCGACCTCGTCGCCATGCTGGCGGCTCTCGCGGTCGCCGCCGCGCTCGCCGCCTGGCTCTCGCGGAAGGTGGCGCAGCCTCTCACCGAGCTGCAGGAGTTCGTCCGCGGCATCGGGCGGGGCGATTTCTCCTCCCGCATCCCCGCGACGCGCAACGACGAGTTCGGCGAACTCGCCAAGGCGATCAACCAGATGGCCGAAGGGCTCGAGGAGCGCGAATCGCTCAAGGGGGCGCTCGTCCACTACGTGCGCTCGCAGGCCGCCGACACGAAGCTGGGGGCGGCAGACGGAGAGCGGGAGGAGACGCCCCGCCGCGTCACCGTGCTCGTGGCCGAGCTCTGCGGCTTCGGGCAGCTCTCCTCCCGTCTCGGCGGAGAGCGGGTCTTCGCTCTGCTCAACGAGTACTTCTCGACGATGATCGACATCGTCCTCCGGCACCACGGATCGCTCGAGAAATCGAGCGACGAGAGCGTCATCGCCGTCTTCGGGACGACCCACGACGATCCGCACCAGGAACGCTATGCCATCCAGGCCGCCCTCGCCATGCAGGATGCCCTTTCCCGTCTGCTGCGGGAATGGAACGTGGAGACGAACCTGCCCATCTTCCTCGAGATCGGGATCCATACCGGCATCGCGCGGGTGCGGACCGGCGGAGGTGGCGAGGCCCTCGACTTCGAGTCGGTGCGCGGCATCGTCGACCTCGCGGCGGAGGTGCGGTCGGCCGGGAGGCGGCTGAAGAACCGCCTCACCGTCTCGGCGGCCACGGCCGGGAACGTCCACCACACCTTTCCCTTCACCGAGGTCGAGGACGAGTCGCTCGGCTTCGCCCTCTACCGCGTCGAGATGCCCCGGCCGGTGGCGTGAGGGGACTTGCCGCGAGGCAAGGGTAGGGCCGTGCGGCCCGCGCGGCCAATCGGATGTCCAAGCGACGTTCGTTCCCCGAGCGAGCCGCTCGGGGCTACCTTGGGACTCCAGCCTCTACCCCGGTGCCACCGTCGCGCCGGACACCCTCAGCCTCGCGGCGTCCGCGAAGCGTTCGTCGAGCCAGCCGAGGTGCGTCGTGGTGACGAGCTTCTGCGAGGCCTCCGGCCAGTTCGCCATCAGGGCGTTGCGTCGGCCCGGATCGAGTTCGCCGAAGACGTCGTCGATGAGCATCACCGGCGCCTCCCGCCGCGTTTCGAGGAAGAGGTTCGTCTGACCCAGCTTCAGGGCGAGGGCGACGGTGCGCTGCTGGCCCTCGCTCGCGAATTTGGCCGCCGGCATGCCGTTGAGGGTCAGGAGGAGGTCGTCGCGATGCGGCCCGGCGGCGGTCTGGCGGCGACGCAGCTCCTCGTCGCGGCGGCTTTCGAGCAGGGCGAGGAGGTCGTCGCCCTCCCCGCTCGCGCTGTCGTAGCCGAGAGCGAGCGTCTCGCCCGCGCCGCCGATGCGGGTCTGCGCCTCGGCGGCGCGGGGGCGGAGCCTCTCGACGAGGACGCGGCGGCAGCTCGAGAGGACCTGGCCGTAGTCGTGCAGCAGCCGCGAGTAGGCGTCGATCTGCGGCCATTTGGGCGACGCGTCGCGCTTGAGGAGGAAATTGCGCGAGCGCAGGGCCTTGTCGTAGGCCTTCAGCGCCTCGCGGTACCCGGGAAAGAGTTGCGAAGCCATGAAGTCGAGGAAGCGCCTCCGTCCTTCCCCGCCTCCGCGCACGAGAGAGAGATCGTCGTTCGCCATCCACACGACGAGCGCACTGTGGCGCAGGTAGCCGGCCCCCGCCTTCTGCGCCTCGCCGTCGACGAGGAGTCGGCGTCCCGTCTCGCGGTACTGCATCCGCAGTTCCGCCGGGGTCGGCCCTTCGAGAAGGCCTCCGACGGCGAAGGCCTTCTCGGAGAAGCGGATGCAGTCGCCGAGGTTCGCCGCGCGCGGGCTCTGGAGGCGCAGGAGCACGCAGGCGGCTTCGAGGATCGAGGTCTTGCCCTGGGCGTTGTCGCCGTGGAAAAGCGTGATTCCCGGCGCCAGCGCGAGCCGCATCGAGTCGAAGCAGCGGAAATGATTCAGATTGAGCGAGCGGAGCACCATGCGCAGTCCGCAATCAACAGGGTAAGACCTGCGAATCAACCGGGTTCGGTGGGAAAAAGCGGCGGTCAATTCGCTTGAACTTTCCCCCGATTCGCGCTAACAGGAAAGGCATGAGCGATCAGGACACTCCGCCACCGATGGATTCACCCTCTTCTGGAAACGACGCTCCCCCGCCGGTGGATCCGGGTCTTCCGGGACTTGGCGGATTGCCGACAGCTCCCCCCCCGGTCGGCGGGGTCGGCCTCGGCCAAGGCAGGCTGCCGGAATCGGACGAACGGACCATGGGCATGCTCGCCCACATCCTCGGCGGAGTGACGAACTTCCTCGGCCCCCTCATCATCTGGCTGATCAAGAAGGACGAGAGCCCCTTCGTGAACGATCAGGGAAAAGAGGCGCTGAACTTCCAGATCACCGTCGCCATCGGCTATTTGGTCCTGGCGGTGCTCAGCTTCATTCCCGTCGTCGGCTGCGTCACCTCGATCCTCATGATGGCGGTCTGGATCGCGGGCCTCGTCTTCGGCATCCTCGGCGGTCTCGAGGCGAACAAGGGCAAGGTCTACCGCTATCCCTTCGCGCTGCGGCTGATCAGTTGAGATCCCCGTTCCCGAACCGTCCACCGAGGCGACGCGCGTGAAATTCTCGAAGCAGGGCTTCCTCGCCCTCAATCCTCCCCAGCGTGCCGCTGCGGAGCAGATCCACGGTCCCGTCCTCATCCTCGCCGGTGCGGGGACGGGGAAGACCCGCGTCATCACCACGCGGATCGCGGGCATGGTCTACAACGGGATCCCGCCCGGGCAGATCCTCGCCGTCACCTTCACGAACAAGGCGGCGAACGAGATGCGCGAGCGCGTCGGCACGATGATCGACCCCGAGCAGGCCGAGAAGGTCACGATCTCGACCTTCCACAGCCTCTGCGTCCGCATCCTCCGCACCTGCATCGAGCGGCTCGGCTACAAGAAGACCTTCACGATCTACACCCAGAGCGACCAGATCGGGCTGCTGCGCCGCATCATCGTGCGCATGGCGGGCAAGGACGAGAACCTCGACGCCAAGCTCGCGAACATGCTCATCAGCCAGGCGAAGAACACCGGCCGGCCCCCGAGCGACCGCGAGGATGCCCTCATCAACGACGTCTACCGCGCCTACCAGCGGGAGCTGAAGCAGCTCAACGCGGTCGATTTCGACGACCTCCTCATCCTCGCGGTGCAGGGGCTCGAGGAGAATCCCGACATCCAGCGCGAATGGCAGCGCCGCTTCCGCTTCATCATGGTGGACGAGTTCCAGGACACGAACCACCTCCAGATGCAGCTCCTCAAGCTCGTCGTCGGCCCCGAGCGCAACCTCTGCGTCGTCGGCGACGACGACCAGAGCATCTACGGCTGGCGCGGCGCCGACATCACCAACATCCTCGAGTTCGAGCGGTCCTTCCCCGATCCCGTCGTGATCAAGCTGGAGGAGAACTATCGCTCCACCAACCACATCCTCCGGCTCGCCAACAGCCTCATCCGCCACAACCGCCATCGCCGCGAGAAGACCCTCTGGAGCGGCAAGGGCGAAGGGGAGAAGGTGAGGCTCGTCGCCATGCCCGACGCCGAGACCGAGGCCGACTGGGTCGTCGGCGAGATCCTCGAGAAGCACCGCATCCGCCAGCGTCCCTACGATTCCATGGCCATCCTCTTCCGGATGAACACCCAGTCGCGGGTGATGGAGGAGAAGCTGCGCGAGAACCAGATCCCCTACAAGCTGATCGGCGGACAGAGCTTCTACGAGCGGCGCGAGGTGAAGGACGTCCTCGCCTACCTGAACCTCTTCCTCAACTTCGACGACGACATCAGCCTGCTCCGCGTCGTCGCGACGCCGCCGCGGGGGATCGGAGAGGGGACCGTCGCCCTCGCGACACAGTTCAGCATCGACCACCAGATCAGCGTCCACGCCGCGATGAACGACCTGGAGTTCCTCGGCGGACTCAGCGCACGGGCGCAGAAGTCGCTCCTCGCCTTCGCCGACTTCCTCCACCGCTACGCCGACATCGCCAACACCCCCTCCGCGAACTACGCCGAGATGACGAGGGCCCTCCTCAAGGAGATCGACTACGACGCCTTCCTCCGCAAGCACTGCAAGACCGACGAGGAATGCGACAACCGCCGCCGCAACGTCGCCGAGCTCATCGACGGGATGCATTCCCACTACGAGCGCTCGAAGCGGGGGCTGCGCGGCTTCCTCGACAGCGTCGCCCTGATGCAGGACCGCGAGGACGAGAAGAAGGAGGCGGACGGAAACGGCGTCTCCCTCATCACGATGCACGCGGCGAAGGGGCTCGAGTTTCCGGTCTGCTACATCATCGGCGTCGAGGAGGGCATCCTGCCGCACACGCGCTCGGTCGAGGAGGGCAGCCGCGACGAGGAGCGCCGCCTCCTCTACGTCGGCATCACCCGGGCGATGGAGGACCTCACCATGACCTGGTGCCACAGCCGCAAGCGCTACGGCGACAAGATGCCCTGCATGCCCAGTTCCTTCTTCAAGGAGCTGAGCAAGGAGGAGATGAACGAAACCACCTACGAGACCCTCGCCTCCGCCCCGGCCGAGGAGGATTTCGCCGCCGACTACTTCGCCCGGATGAAGGCGATGCTTTCCTCCTGAGAACGCTCCGTCCCCCCAGATTCTCGTTTTTCCGCTTGCCTGTCCCTGCCGCAATCCCAATACTCGGAACGCTCGCGCCACGGAGGGGGAACGACCCCGCCGGAGGCGCAGCCCGACTCCCAGACCAGATCGAAACTCACTCCCATGTCCGACACCGTCCCCGTCCTCTCGCACGTCGATGAATATCTGAGCCTCGCGCAGGAATACAACGTCTCCGACGTCCACATCGCCCCCTGCACCCAGCCGAAATGGCGGCGCTTCGGCCTCCTCCAGCCGATCTGGGAGAATGCGGAGGTGCTCACGCCCGAAGACACCGAGCGCCTCGCCCGCAGCTACCTGCCCGAGCCCGAGCTGCGCCGTCTCGAGGAGAAGGGCGACGTCGACTTCGCCTACGCCCCGGCCATCGGACGCTTCCGCGCCTCCGTCGTGAAGACCCGCCTCGGCTGGGAGATGGTCTTCCGCGTCATCAGCACCCAGCTCCGCACCATGGAGGAGCTCGGCCTGCCCGAGGCCATCAAGCCCCTCCTCGAATACCACAACGGACTCGTCCTCGTGACCGGCGCGGTCGGTTCCGGCAAGTCGACCACCCTCGCCGCCCTCATCAACGAGATCAACATCCAGAGGAACGACCACATCATCACGCTCGAGGATCCCATCGAATACGTCATCGAGTCGAAGAACTGCCACGTGAACCAGCGCGAGGTCCACACCCATACCGAGAGCTTCTCCCACGCCCTCCGCGCCGCCCTGCGGGAGGATCCCGACATCATCATGGTCGGTGAGATGCGCGACCTCGAGACCATCTCGCTCGCCATCACCGCCGCGGAGACGGGCCACCTCGTCCTCGCCACCCTCCACACCGGCAGCGCCGCCCGGACCCTCGACCGCGTCCTCGACGTCTTCCCCACCGAGCAGCGCGAGCAGATCCGCATCATGGTCGGCGAGTCGCTCCGCGGGATCATCTCCCAGCAGCTCGTGCCCCGCAAGGACGGCACCGGGCGCGAGCTCGCCCTCGAGCTGCTCGTCAACACGCCTGCGGTCTCCTCGATCATCCGCGACGGCAAGACCTTCATGCTTCCCGGCGTGATGCAGACCGGCAAGAACGTCGGCATGATCATGATGGACGACGCCCTCGCCAGACTCTACCGGGAAGGCTACATCTCCAAAGAGGAGGCGCTCGGCCGGGCCATCGACCGCGGCACCCTCCGGACCAACCTCGGTGTCTGATCCCGCCGCCTGCATCCTGACACGATCTCCAATTCCTCTCCCCAGACTCCCATGGCTGTCATCGACCAATACTTCCAGCACCTCGTCGCCACCGGCGGCTCCGACCTTCACCTCAGCGAGGGCCAGCCGCCGAAGATGCGCGCCCACGGCGCCATTTCCCCCATCTCCGACGGCATTCTCGAGCACGCCACCCTCGACTACATGCTCCGCGAGATCTGCGACCCGGGCGCCTACGAGCGCTACCTCCAGAAGGGCGACCTCGACTTCGCCTACGAGATGGACGTGCAGTCGCGCTTCCGCTGCAACTACTTCAAGCAGAACAACGGCCTCGGCGCCGTCTTCCGTCTCATTCCCACCAAGATCAAGACCATCGACGACCTCGGCGTGCCGAAGACGATCGAGAGCTTCGGCGACCTCCGCAGCGGCCTCGTCCTCGTGACCGGCCCCACCGGATCGGGCAAGTCGACCACCCTCGCCGCCCTCATCGACTACATCAACCGCACCTACGCCCGCCACATCATCACCGTCGAGGAGCCCATCGAGTTCGTCCACAACAACAAGAAGAGCACCATCTCCCAGCGCGAGGTGCCCATCCACTGTCCCTCCTTCGCCGACGGTCTCCGCGCCTCGCTGCGGGAGGACGCCGACATCGTCCTCGTCGGCGAGATGCGTGACCTCGAGACCATCTCCCTCGCTCTCACCGCCGCCGAGACCGGCCTGCTCGTCTTCGGGACCCTGCACACCAACAACGCCCGCAAGACCGTCGACCGCCTCGTCGACGTCTTCCCCTCCGACCAGCAGGCGCAGGTGCGCACCATGCTCGCGGGCTCGCTCCGCGGTGTCGTCGCCCAGCTCCTCCTCCGCCGCGACGACACCGAGGGCCGCGTCGCGGTGAACGAGATCCTCGTCTCCACCCCCGCCGTCGCCTCCGTCATCCGCGAGGGCTCCACCCAGAAGCTCTACGACATCATCACCGGCGGCAAGGAGTATGGCATGCAGTTCATGGACGATGCCATCTGGCAGAAGATGCTGGCCGGCCAGGTCGCGCCGCTCGAGGCCTACATGAAGGCCATCGACAAGTCGCGCTTCCGGCAGGCGCTCCCCGCCGAATACGCCGAGCTCGGCAACTCCGGCGGTTCGGCCTCGAAGGAGTGAGGCGGTTCGGCGACCCGGTTTCGCATCGCAAAGCGGCCGGGATTTCCGGAAGGGTCAGGAGCGGGACCGTCTCGGCCCCGAAGCCGCCGCGTCCGAGGAGGGGAGGGGTAGCGTCCGTCCACCCGAAGCAGGGACTTCCGGCGCGGACTCCTCGCACCTGGAGCCGGCGGCTCAGTTCGCCACGCGCATCGGCATGATGACGTAGAGGAAGGGCTCGTCGATCTTGATCACGCCGGGACTGCTCTCGTCGATCAGGTCGATGAAGACTTCGTCCTGGTCGAGGTTCCGCAGCGGGGCCATGACGAATTCGGGATTGAAGGCCACGACGAGGCGGGGACCGTTGTAGCGCACGTCGATCACCTCCTCGGCTTCGCCGATCTCGGGGGAGTTCGCGGTGATGGCGAGGCGGTTGTCCTCGAAGGCGAACTTGATCGAATTCGTCTTCTCGTTGACGAGGAGGCTGACGCGGCGCACGGCGCCCAGCAGCACCTCGCGCTCGACGGTGACGCGGTGGTTCGCCTGGCTGGGAATGACCTGGCGGAAATTCGGATAGTTGCCCTCGATCAGCTTCGTGATGAGAAGGCTGCCGTTCAGCTCGAAGCTCGCCTGGTTGTCGGAGATGGCGACCTTCAGCTCGCCGGAAGTTTCGAGGAGGCGCTGCAGCTCGTTCACCGCCTTCGTCGGAATGATCACGCCGGTCTCGTTGCCCGCGGGGAACTCGAGGTCCTGCTCCACCATGGCGAGACGGCGGCCATCGGTCGCGACGAGGGTCAGCATGCCTTCGCCGATGAGGCAGTTCACGCCGTTGAGGACATAGCGGGTCTCGTCGGTCGAGATCGCGTAGGAAGTCTTGCGCAGGGCGTCGCGGAGGAGCTTCTGGTCGATGGTGAATTCCTTGGCCTCGCCGAACTCGCCGATCACGGGAAACTCGGAGGCGGGCAGGCCGAGGATCTTGAAGAAGCTAGGTCCGCTCCGCACCGTCGCGGCGTTGTCGGCGTTCACTTCGAAATCGATTTCCGTCGAGGGCAGCTCGCGGACGATTCCGGCGAGGCGCCTCGCCGGGAGGGTCGTGGCGCCGGAGGAGGCCACTTTCGCGGGAATGCGCTTGGTGATCGTGACGTCGAGGTCGGTGGTGGAGAGCTCGAGACCGAGCTCGTCCGCCTGGATCAACACGTTCGAAAGGATGGGAAGAGTCGTGCGGGTGCTGACGACGTGCTGGACCTGGTTGAGGGCGTCCTGGAAGACGTCTTTGTCGATCTGGAATTTCATCGTTTCCAAAAGAAACAGTGTGGACCGGGCACCCCGTCCTGTCCATTACTTAATCAGTCCGCTTCGGCTTCGCAAGCCTTGGTTCCGTAGCGGAGACGGCGGTTCTCGGAGGAGGCGGAGGGGCGTTTGGCGCGGGGCGATTCCACCGACGAGCCGCCTCGGACGAGCCGGCGTTTGATCAGCTCGACCGAGCTCTTGAACGCGGCCGACTCCTCGCAGCGCTTTTTGATCTTCTTCACCGCGTAGATGACGGTGCCGTGGTCCTTGCCGAAGGCGGCCGCGATCTCGACGAGGGAGAGATCGGTGAGACCCCGGACGAGGAACATCGCGACCTGGCGCGCCTCGGCGATGCGGGCGGTGCGCTTCTTTCCTCCGAGCAGGTGCTCGTCGATATCGTAGTGCTCGGCCACGGCGCGTTTGATCTCCGCCACGCCGACGTGCCGGGTCTCCTCGCCGTCGCAGATGTCGGCGAGGGCTTCGACGATCTGCTCGGAGGTGATGGGATCTTCGCTCATGGTGGAGACCATGGCCACGCGGATGAGCGCGCCTTCCAGGGCACGGACATTGCCGCGGACGCGCTCGACGATGCGGTCGATGGTCTCGTCGCTGACCTGCATGCGCCAGTCGTCGCGCTTGCGGCGGAGGATCGCGGCGCGGGTCTCGAGCCCGGGACGGTGGATCTCGACCGTGAGGCCCCATTGGAAGCGGGAGACGAGCCGCTCCTCCAGCGCGGTGATCTCCGAAGCGGGGCAATCGCTGGCGAGCACGATCTGCTTCCGCATGTCGGCGAGGCGGTTGAAGGTGTGGAAGAACTCCTGCTGCAATCCTTCTTTGCGGCCGAGGAACTGCACGTCGTCGATGAGCAGCAGGTCGGCCTCGCGGTAGCGTTTCCGGAAGGAGACGAGCGCGTTGCGCTGGATCGCGTCGATGTAGTCGTTCGCGAACTGCTCGGCGGAGACGTAGAGGAGCTTCGACTTGGGACGCTGGCGGAGCGACTCCCAGCCGATCGCATGGAGAAGGTGGGTCTTGCCGAGCCCGCTGGCGGAATGGAAGAAAAGGGGCTGGTAGGTCTTGCCGGGCTGGTCCGCCACGGCACGGGAGGCGGCGCAGGCCAGTTCGCTGTTCTCGCCCGGGACGAAGTTGTCGAAGCGGTAGAGGTCGGAAAGGCCGGCGGCCCGTCCCCGTTCGAGCAGCTTGCTTTCGCTCACCTTTTCGACAAGGACCCGGGGGACGACGAGCTTCGCCCCGTCGTGTCCGGAAACGGGATCGGAGGGTTCGTCGGACTCGTCTTCCTTGACGGCGGCGGATTCGTCCACTTCGAAGCGAAGGCGTCCGAAGGGACCGTGATGTTTCTCCAGCGCGGAAAATAAAGGAGTTTTAAAATTTTCCTCGACCCAGATGGCATACATGGTCCCTGGAGCGATGAGGACGACTTCCTCGTCCGAGGCGGAGACAAGCTGGAAACCGGAAAACCAGAGATCGTAGACGGATTCGCCGAGGGAGCTTCGAAGCTCCCGCGAGACTTTGGACCAGAGAGGGTTGGATGTGGAATGGGATAGTGTTTTGTCAGGGTCGGACGGGGCGTGGTGATGCATTCTCGGAACGGCGGTGGCGGATTGGGAGGCGGTGGGTGTTTCGGGAAGCGCTCCAGGCGACGGGAAGCCCGGTTTCGATGAGTTCTAACTTGTTATTGATGAACAGGTTGCTTCTCATTTGGAACGATGCGCGATCGAAGTCTGGCGGAGCAGACGCGGCGGGCCGCGTGTTGTCCGTCGCGACGGTCGCTTTCCTCGCCGATGGTATCCCGATGCGGGCCATTGGTTTCGGTGCGGTTCGTCGCGAGCGGTGGCGCGCGCGGGTCTCCACCGTGGCACCCGCGCTCGGGCGAGACAACTCGAAAGTGTCGATTCGGTCATCTTTTTGCAGGGGCTTCCAGCGGATTCCCACAAGTGGAACGCTTGGATTCAAACGAATGGAATTTTGAGAAGAAACTTACTTCGTATGTCCTTGATATAAAAATTCCTCAACCATTTCTTCGTGAAAAACTCCAGCCGCACAGCATCGTCAGCAGAGCGGAAAGCGGGGTTCCCCATTCCAAAGCGAGACGCGGGCGAAGGGACGGAGAGGACCCGTCGATGCGTTCGAAGAGGGGTAGTTGAGCCAGAACATGGCCGAGAGGGCTCTCCACGGGCAGGGAAGGGGCAAGAACCCATGGAGAGAGCAGCAGCAGGGAGAGCATCGTGCCGAAAACGAGCCCGAGGGGATTCCCGCGACCGCGAAGGGCGACGAGAAAGATTCCGAGGAGAGGTCCGGCGACGCAGGGGAGGAGATGTCCTGCGAGGGAGAGGGTTTCGTTTCCGCCCGGTTCGCCACGAGTGAGCATCAGGAAGGCAAAGGTGGCGACGATCGCTCCCCAGGCGACGACGAGCGCGCGGGCGCGCCGCACGAGACGGCGGGCTTCCGCAGGTTCGCCACGGTTCCGGCGCAGGAGCGAGGCGCTGGTCTGGCTGAGGGCGAGGAGCAGGGAATCGAGGGCGGAGACGGCCGCGGCGAAGAATCCGGCGATCAGAAGACAGCGCGGCAGCGGAGGCAGTTCGGTGGCCACCCAGAGAGGAAGGACGGCATAGGGCTCTCCGGGACCTTCTCCCGACCATTCCATGGCGGAGAGGATGGCGGGATCGGTCGGCGGGGCGAGATGGAGGAAAACGAAAATGGCGGCTCCGAGGAGAAGGAGGAGCGCGTTCACCGATTGCCCGAGGAAGCTCCAGAGGACCGCTCTCCTCGCTTCGGAGGGACCGCGACAGCAGAAGAGGCGCTGGGCATGGACCTGATCGACCCCGAGAGCGTGCAGGTGGATGAAGGGGACGGCGAAAACCGAGATCCAGAAGTTCGTGTTCCCGTCCGTCCAGAAACCGAAATCGAGGAGTTGAGATTTTTCGACCGGGGTTCCGTCGAAACGCTCGGCGGAGGCGAGCGTTTCCCGAAGCGTCGTCCATCCGTCGTCGAAAGTGCCGACGGTCCAGAGCAAGGCGCTGGCGCAACCGCCGAGGAGGAGGGCGAGCTGAAGGAGGTCGGTCCAGACCACGGCACGGATTCCGCCGAGGCAGGTCCAGAGGACCGCGCAGAGCGCGACGACCGCGAAGCAGGTCGGGAAAGAGAGACCGCTGACCAGCGCCAGTGGCAGGACGGCGACGAGGACGCGGGCTCCGTGGCCGAACACGGCGCCGATCAGGAAAAGCGCGGATCCCAGCGCTTTCGTGGCTGGTCCGAGTCTCTTGCCCATCACGTCGTAGGGGCTTTGGACCTCTCCGTCGTAGAAGGTCCTCACGAAGCAGCAGCCGATGACGGCCCGGGCGGCGAGAGAGCCGATCGCCCAACAGAGAGGGGTCAGGTTTCCTTCCAAGGCCGCCATGGTGCCGGGGAGAAGGAGAAAGGCCGCGACGCCTGTTTCCGTGGCGATGCTCGAGGCGGCGACAAGGGGCCAGGGAAGGGAGCGTCCCGCGAGAAAGAAGTCGCGGGCGGTTCCCGCCCGGCGGTGCGCTGTCCAGGCGAGAAAGCTGCCGAGGAGGAGCCAGGCGGCAAGGGCGGTCCAATCGACTGGACCGAGGGAAGAAGCGAGGCCGTTCATGCGTCGGACGCGGGGCGCGACGGGCATCTTGCGAAAGCCGCCTCCACCGAGGAAGCAAAATCGATGCCGCGAAGACGGACGGAGATCAAGGGCGCGAGCGAGGATTTCGGCGGCGTTCCCGACGAGAGGCAAGCGAAGGCATGGGTTCGCCTTCCTTGGCAGGCATCGCCCGGATTGGGCGCGGGCAGGGATCAGACGGTCGCGGCGCGTTCGATCGCTTCGGAAAGCGAGTCCCTTCCGTAGGGCTTGGGAAGGATGGCTTCGAATCCGTCCATCGTCGGCAGGCGCTCGCCGCCGTCCTCGAAATAGCCGCTCGTGGCGACGAGGCGGACGGCGGGGTCGAGCCTCCTCAGCTCCCTCGCCACGTCGAGACCGGAAAGGCCGCCCGGCAAGGTCATGTCGAGCAGCACGGCATCGACGGGTTCCTCGGTGTCGAGATGCTCCCGATAGAGGGAGATGGCCTCCTGGCCGGTGCGGGCATGAAGGCTTTCGTAGCCCAGTTGCCGCAGCATCCCGACGGTGGACCGGGCCACGCCGGGTTCGTCCTCGACCACGAGAATCTTTCCGCTCGCGGACTCGGCGCGGACTTGCCGGAAAGGAGGGGCCGGATCGGCCTTGGCCCAGGAGAGATCGGGTTCGGCCGCTTCGTGGGTCCCTTCCGTCGCGGGAAGGAAGACGAGGAATTCGGTGCCCACGCCCACCTGGGAGGCGACGCGGATCGCGCCGCGATGCTCGCGCACGATGGCGAGGCAGGAGGCGAGCCCGATGCCCGTTCCGCCTGTCTTGGTGGTGTATTCCGGTTCGAAAATGCGGGGGAGGGCATCGGCGGGGATGCCGCAGCCTTTGTCCCTCACCGAGACGACGACATACCGGCCCGTCGGCATGGCGTAGGGATTGCTCTCCTCGAGTTCGGCATTGTCGGCCACGATATCGATCGTGCCGCCGTTTGGCATCGCCTGGCGGGCGTTGATGACGAGATTGTGGAGGACCTGGTAGAGACGCACCGCATCTCCCTCGACGCACCGGAGGTTCTCGCCTTGGAAGAGGCGGCAGCGGATGCCCGAGCCCGCCGAGCAGAGCCGCGAGACCCTCTCGAGCAAGCGGCCGAGATGGATCGTGCGGCGGTTCGAGGACTCGCCCCGGGTGAAGGCCAGCATCTGACGGGCGAGCATCTCGGCGTCGCCCAAGGCGAGATGGGCCTCGGCGATGTGGCTTTTGACGCGGCCTTCGCCCGAACTCGCGAGCGCGGCGAGCTCGAGGTTCATCTTGATGGTCTGGAGCGCGTTCTTGAAATCGTGCGCGACTCCGGCCGCCGCGAGAGAGATGGATTCGCTGCGGGAGGCTTCGTAATGCTGGGCGACGCGATCCGGCACCCGGCCGGCGGGAGGCGTCGGCGGGGCTTCGGACGTCGTGGCCGCCCTCTGGCGTTTGGAGGACAGGCTCTTGGTGCGGGTGTCCAGGGCGACGAGGGGGCGCACCGTCAGGGCGAAGTAGCCTTGCGGCTCTCCTTCCCGGTTCGTCGAACGGATCGTCCAATGGCAGGACAGGCGCGAGCCTCCGTTGCGGAGGAGGACGCGGTCCATGAAGCAATGGTTGGTACGGGCCGCGATCGCCGGAAGCTTCTCGATGAGCGCAGGCAGATCGGCGCGGTCGTAGAGCAGCCCGAGAGGGGAGCCGACGAGCGAGGAGGACTCGTAGCCCGAGAGGCGCGAGAGCTCTTCGTTGGCGTAGACGATCCGCGGCCCGAGCGGGGTGATGGAACGCTGCTCGACGACGAGGAACCCGACCCCTTCTCCACCTCCCGCAAGCGAAGGGACGCCCGGATGAAGGGTCCGGTGCGGCTCACTCTGGACGGCGGAACTCATCGGCGCTGAAACGAGGGAATCGGAAGTCGCGGCAAGAAACGAGAACCATATAACCAACGAAAATTAATTAAGAAAGCTTAAATTTCACATTCTTCCCGAAAAACACAAAAAAGGCCCGGATGACTCCGGGCCTTTCTCGGAAAAGGGGTGTCGGACAGGTGCTCAGGAGAAGAGCGGCATGATCGGGTGCCCTTCGGTGACGATCGCGTCCGTCTTGGGATCGCGCGTGTGGCCGGCGATGAGGAAGGGGCGTCCGGACGGCGAGTAGACGACCTTGTTCAGATCGATTCCCATCGCGTAGGCGATGGTGGCGTTGAAGTCCTTCGCCTCGACGGGATTCTCCTTCACCGCGATACCCTTCTCGTCGGAGGCGCCGTAGACCTGGCCGCCGACGATGCCGCCGCCCGCGAACATCGTCGAGAAGACGCGGGGGTGGTGGTCGCGGCCGCCATTCGCATTGATCACCGGCGTGCGTCCGAACTCGGTTCCGACGGCGATGATCGTCTTCTCGAAGAGGCCCTCGGCCTTCAGATCGTCGATGAGCGAGGCGAGCGCCTGGTCGAGCTGGCCGCCGGTCTGCGGGATCGCGTTCCACAGGTCGTTGTGCATGTCCCAGCCGCCGGAGACGACCTCGACGAAGCGGACTCCGGAGCTGACGAGACGCTTCGCCAGCATCGCGCCCTTGCCGATGCGGGTGTTGCCGTAGCGCTCCACCTTCTGCGAGTAGTCCTTCTCCTTGGAGAGGTCGAAGGTCTCGAGATCCTCGCTCTTCATCAGTTTGAGGGTCTCGTCGTAGAACTGGGTGTAGGCCTGGACCTCGTCGGTCTGGAACTTCCGGCGGAAGGCGTCGTCGAAAGTGTTCATCAGATCCATGCGCTTGTTGAAGAGGTCGTCGCCGACCCCGTTGTAGGGGCGCGCGTTCTGGACCCCCTTGTCGGGATCGCCGATGGGGAGGGGCGAGAGGGCGGGGCCGAAGAAGCCGGCGCCGGGGTGCTCGCCGCCACCGCCGATGACGACGGAGTCGGGAAGGGTGTCGTGCCGCTTGCCGAGAAGCTTCTGCGCCCAGGGCCCCATCGAGGGGTGGATGATGGTGGCGCGGGGCTCGTAGCTGGTGCGCATCCAGTAGGCGCCGCCGCGGTGGTCGCCGGTCTTCTGGGTCATGGAGCGGACCACGGCGATGTCCTTGAAGCGCTTCGCGAGCTCGGGCATGTACTCGGCGAGCTCCACTCCGGCCACTCCGGTGGGAATGCCCTTGGTCGGCCCGCCCGTTTCGGCACCCGGCTTCGGATCGAAGGTCTCCATGTGGGTCATGCCGCCCGACATGTAGAAGAAGATGCAGTGCTCGGCCTTGCCCCCACCGGCGGCGCGGAGAGTCTTCGCCGCGCCGATGGGCAGGATGCTGACGCCGAGCGCGGTTTTCGCGGCACGGGCCACGAACTGGCGGCGGCTGAGCTGGTCGAGTCGGTGAAGCTGGTCTTTCATGGTGAATCGGGTGTTTGGGTGGGCGTTCTGAAAGGGGGGTGGAAGGGGCGGTTTACTGGATGAAGAGGAATTCGCGGGTGTTCACGAGCGCCCAGATGACGTTTCCGATCGCCTGGGCCTCGACCTGGATCTTCTGCTGCTCGCTCATGTCCCGGTCGGTCTTGGCCCGCATCCCGGACTGGGCGGTGGTCTTCTCCTGCGGGGTGGGGTAGCGGGTGAGGACGCTGAGGAAGATCTTGTCGATGTTGTCGCGCTTCGATCCCTTCCCGTAGGCGATCTCCTTGATGAGGTAGGCGTCGGGGCTGGTGAGGACGCGGTTGGTGATCTCGCCGTTGAGGAGGGCCATCACCTGCGGGGCCGAGCCGGTCGTGAACTGGTTCTCGATGAGCTGCTTGTCGGACTGGCCGAACATACGCAGGAAATGGTCGGGCGGCATGGGCTGGCGGAGCTCCGAGGCGCGGAACATCTGCGCCCCGCCCACGTTGTCGTCGCGCGAGACGACCTCGCCGTTGTATTTCTCGAGCCGGCTCACGTTGCGCCAGTCCTGCTTCCATTTCTCGATCTGGTCGGCCGTCTTCAGGGAGGCGAAGTCGATGTTCATCACCTCCTTGTAGGTCTCGGCACCCTTGCGGACGACGGATTCGGGATCGGCTGTGGTCAGGGCGACGAGGGAGTCCCAGATCTGCTCGGCGCTCATGCGGCGGAGGATGGGCCCGGGGAAATGGTAGGTGCCCTGGTCCACCTGGGTGAGGCTGGGCGTGAGGGTCTCGGCCTCGTGCTGGTAGGTCTGGGTGTTGTAGAGGACGCGGAAGAAGCCCTTCACGCTGTAGTCGAGATCCTTCATCATCTCCTCGAGGAAGGTGAGCAGCTCGTAGTTCTGAGCCTGGCCGTCGAGGTGGCCGGGGATGTTGTAGACCGGCTCGATCTGGGCGAGGCCGAAGGCGATCTTCCAGAAGCGGTTCACCGTGTTCACGGTGAAGCGGGGATTGCCCGGGGAGACGACCCAGTCGGCGAAGGCCTCGCGCGGCGTCTCGTACTTGGCGAGGTCCGTCTTGTCGCCGAAGTAGGTGGACGGATCGACCTTCATCTCGGGCTCGCCGTCGTCGTACTTGTAGTCGTGGGGGAGACGGACGACGTTGTTGCCGGTGTCGACCACCTGGACCCGGTGGCTGCCGATCCATTGGGCGAGATTCTGGTCCTCGCGCTGGTTGGGCCGGAGCTTGCCTCCCTCGAAGAGCACCTTGTTCATGCGGTCGATCTCGGCGCGGTAGTCGCCCCCGCCGCCCATCATCATCATGTCGCGGCCCCGTGCGTTCGTCTCGACTTCGCCCATGAAGGCGGCCATCTTGAAGAAGTCCATCTGGTAGACCTCCTCGAAGGGGTGGTCGTGGCACTGGGCGCAGGTGATCTCCGTGCCCATGAAGATGGTGAAGGTGTTCGAGAGGTTGCAGAGGCGCATCCCCTGGTCGGAGACGAGGTAGCCGACCGCTCCGGACTCCCACACCTTGCCCTTCGCGGTGAGGAGCTCGCGCACCATCTCGTCGAAGGGCTTGTCCTCGCGGATGCTCTGCTTCACCCACTCCATGTAGGGATCCACCTTGATGTCGCCGTTGCCCATCATCGTGATCCCCTCGCGGATGCGGAGGAGGTCGGAGTAGTAGTTGTACATCCTCATCACGAAGCCCTCGGACTCGAGCAGCTTGTCGATGAGCTTGGCCCGCTTGTCGGGGGAGCGGTCGTTGAGGAAGGCGTCGGCCTCGTCGTAGGTGGGGATGCGGCCGACGACGTCGAGATAGATGCGCCGCAGGAACTGGTTGTCGGTCGTCATCGGGTTCGGGACGCACATCTGCATCTCGCGCTCGATCTCCTGCTTGCGCTTCGCCTTCTCGTCGGCGGTGAGGTTGGTCTTCTGCGGCAGCGCGGCGAGCTCGGCCTGGAGACCGTAGTAGGCCTCCTTCAGCTTGTTGAGGACGAGCTTGTCGATCTCGGCGGCGAGAGCGGCGGGATCGGTGGGCAGGTTGCCCTTCACGAAGAGGCGGTCCTGCTCGCTGAGCTTCGCGACGGGGTAGTCGATCACCGAGCCGTCGGCCATCTTCAGCTTCACCGTGGCGTTGGCCCCCGCACCGGAGGTGCCGACGAACTCGGCTTGCAGGGTGCGCCCGTCGGCCGAGGTCCAGGTGCGGGCTTCGGCCTTCGCAAGGGACGGCGCGAGGAGGAGTCCTCCGGCGAGGAGAGCGATGAAGGATCGATGCAGGATTCGGATGTTCATTGGGGGATCGGAGAAAGGGCCTTTCCTATGACGGTATAACGCGAAAGCGGTGGATTGTGACAAAGAGAGGGAAGATCGGCGAGCGGGAATTCGCTCATTCGCTCAGCTTTTGAAGGATCGGGGTCGAGACCGCCTCCTGAAAGAGGACGAGGTCGTCGATCCAGCCTTGGAAACCAAGGGTGCGGTCGGCGCCGAGCCGGAGGTTCTCCGCGCGCCCTCCCGGAAGCGGACCGGTTTGCGAATGGCTGACGTTCTCGGGTTTTCCATCGACGAAGAGATGGACGTTGGAGGCCAGTCCGCCGTCTCCGCCGAGATAGCGGTAGGCGACATGGTGCCAGTTGCCGTCGGCAAGGTCGGTGCTGCCGACGACGTAGCCTCCGCCGCATTCGACCCGCAAGGCGCCGGGGAGCCCGCCGTCCTCTCCGAGATGGCAGGCGATGCGCCAGAAGCCGTTTCCGCGCCCGTACTCGAGAAGACGCTCGGGCGCTTCCCTTCCGATCTTGGCCGGCAACTTCACCCAAAAGGCGATGGCATGGGGTTCGTCGAGACGGAATTCCTGCGAAAGGGGCACGTCCAGGGTTTCGCCGGGCTGGAAGACGAGGCCTCCGCCGACTCGGCCGGCGGAGCGGCGGGGGGAGCGGTCCAGCTCTCCGGTGGCCACGAGGGGGACGTCGAAGAGACGTTCCTTCCCGGAATCCTCCAGCATGGCGCCGAAGGACTCGTCGAAGGTGTAGCGCAGCGCCGGCTGCGCGACCTCGGGGACGCCGAGCCGAAGTCGGAAGGTGTCGCCGCCGTAGGGGACCGGGATCAGTTCGCTGCGGGTGCGGTTGTCCGCCCGCAGGGCGAGGCCCTCCCGCACGACCGTGGCGACGGCGTTCCCGCTGGTGCGGCTCGCCGCGACCTCGCCCTCCATCACGTGGAGTTCGGAGTTGCCCTCCTCGTCCACCGACACGCCGAAGCGCGTGCCGAGGTCGACCACGTTGAGGCGCGGCGTGTTCACCGTGAAGCCGAAGGCCTGCGGAGGCACGTCGGCGGCGACGCGGCCCGATTTGAGGAACATGCGGTTGACCGATTCGATGCTCAGCTCCGCGGGCCCTTCGACGAGGGCGGTGGCTCCGGAATTGAAGGCGATCACCGCCGTGCCCGATTCGAGATGGAGGATTCCGGGCGAAAGCCAGCCGTCCTCGCGGACCTTCGGGAGGCTGGCGGGGCTCCAGACGAGACCCTCGCTCCGCTCGACGCGGGCCGCGAAGGCGGGAGGGGTTTTGGCATGCCGGTCGGAGGGTGGCCGTCCCTCCCGGAAGATGATGGACTGCAGAAGCAGGAGCAGACCGATCGACGCCGCCGCGGAGATCAGGCCTGTCTTGACGAGGTCCGGCCAGGCGATGGGGTGTTTTCCCTCGCGCTCCTCGACGATTTCGAGGAGGACGGACTTGGCGAAGCCGCGTTCCCCCGCGCCTTCCGAGCGCAATCTCGCGATCACGCCGTCTTCGAACGCCTCGCGGCCCGGGCCGAGGAGGACGCGCAGGGCCGCGTCCGTCCGCGCCTGCGCGACGAAGCTGGCGCGCAGGGCCGCGTCGTGGCGGAGGGCGTGCTCCACCTGGCTGCGCCCTCGTTCATCGAGTTCGCCGGCGAGATAGGCTTCGAGATGTTCCGAGTCCACGGCGTCAGACAGGTTCGGGCGGCGCCATCGGGCCGCTGTTCATCTTGCGCTCGATGCAATGCCGCAGGGCGGTGCGGACACGGCAGAGGGTGGTTCTCACCCACGCTTCGCTCTGGCCGAAAGCGGTCGCGATCTCGCGGGAGGATTCCGAAAGCGTGTATTTCCGTTCCAGGAGGTGCCTTTGCTGCTCCGGCAGGCGGGCGAGGCATTCCTCGAGGACGGCGACGAGAGGCAGTTCGGTCGTGGCGTCGCCGCGCACCGATTCCTGGACGAGGTGGTGCTCGAGGAATTTCTCGCGGTTCCGGGAGAAGCGCTGGTGCCGTAGAGTCTCCTTGCGGATCAGGTTGAAGGCGATCGCGCGCAGCCATTTCCCGAAGTCGGTTCCCGGCCGGAACTCCATGATGTGGCGATGGGAGAAGACGAAGGTCTCGTGGGCGATCTCGTCGATGAGATGGGGAATGGGCAGCTTCATCGCGATGAAGGCGCGCAGGCGCGAGCTATGCCTCTCCAGAAGCCGCTCGAAGGCCTCCAGCTCTCCCCGCTGCACGCGCACGACGAGTTCGTCCTCTGTTTCCTGATCGTCCACACAGGGAATATAACCCTGCTTTCGCGTTTCGTGACAGCATCCCGCGGACTTTTGTCCCCGGGACGGGCCGAGGGTTGGGAGGGGAGGGGAGGGGAGGGGCGAGAGGGGGAAAATGGCCGCGAAAGCCTGACGAGCCCGCCTCGTTTGTGGTGCTTTTTTGAGGCCAAATGTTCCCCTTACGGAGACGGAGTCCTCGGCACGACCGCGACGAAGTTCCGCACCGTTTTGACCGGTTCGACGGCGAGGGGCGGACCGGGCGTCCCCCGGTCCAGGTACAAACCCGAGGATGTGCCTCCGTCGAGGTTGAGCGCCCGGTGGATCCGGCGCGAAGGCGAGAGCTCCGGCCGGGCAAGGACTTCGCCGAGTTCCGCGAGAGTGAAGGGATCGCTCAGACCGAGGGCGAACCATTTGCCGCCGTCGTGGAGCACGAAGGTCCGTCGACGCGAGTTCTCCGGCGACAGCCCGCGCACCGTCGCGCCCTGGTCGACGAGGAAGGGACCGGACTGGATCAGATCGGTGGCCTTGTATTTTCCGGCGTCGTATTCGCCGCGACGGAGGAGATAGGGATTGCGCCGCCCGCTCGAGAGGAGCACGCCGCTCAGGAGCGAGCCTTGGCCGAACCGCCCGGTTTCCACACCCTCCGCGATCATGAGGCCGGAGGGCGAGAGGTCGGGGTGGAAGAAGCCGCCGTTGCAGCCGGCGAGGGCGCCGTTCGCCCGCATCGCCTCGGCGAGACTTGGGTATCGGGCCGCCCCGGCGGGTCCGTTGTCGACGATGGCGAAGGTGTGGGTCGAGGCGTGGAACCAGACCAGATCGAGGCGTCGGTCCCGGCCGGTTTCGGCGTCCTTCCGGACGATCTTGCGTTCGTGGACGAAAGGCGTGGCCGGATCCTGTGCGGGCGATTGGTCCTCGATCCGCCAATCGCCCCGCGCCGCTCCAGAGGAGAGCGCGGAGCCGAGGACAAGCAGGGCCGGAAGCCGGAAAACGATGCGCATGTCGTGGATACGTGTGGTAGGAGCCGTTTCTTTGCCCCGGTTCCCATTTCATCGGGGGAGCCCGGACCGGCGCCGACAGGCCGTCCTCGCGTTCGTGGACGGTGGAGAATCCCCGTCAACGGCAAAGAATGGACTTGCCGTAAGGCAAGAGTAGGGCCGTGCGGCCAGCGCGGCCAATCGGACGTCCAGGCGACGTTCGTTCCCTGACCGGGTCGGTCAGTGCTGCCCTGGCAAATGGTGGCAGAACGTGCTAACGCGCCGTGCTTGCGGTCGTCGATGCAGGCTCGGGCCTCGCTTGGAGTTCTGTCAAGAATTGCCACCTTCCCCCGGACCCCCGGGCTTGAGCGGTTATCCGCGGGTGACCCGCGTGACACGCACTCTGACCAGAGGCGAAGGCAAGCCGTCGGCATTCAAGCCCCTCGCGGTGATCACGTTTCGCCCTTTTGACAGCCTCGCCGTGAACCTCCAGCGTTGAACACCACGGGCAGAACGGTAGGGCTTTCGACCGACCTTCAGCTCGACTCGCGCCGTTGCCGCATTGGCGCTTCCCTTCAGCGGAGTGGTGGGCCGCGAAACTTTAAACGACTTTTTGCCCCCTACGGTGACACGTGACAGAGCGGCAGGTGGGTTCGACACAATGGGAGGAGCGGGGGCGACCGCGATATCGTACGGGTTGTTCAATCCCGAGACGAGGGCCGCATTGATCGTGGCACCTGTCGTCGCATCGTAGACGCCAACGGTGCCGGCACCGGGAGTGGCGACGTAGAGACGGTTGTCGACGACCTTGAGTCCGAGAGGACTCCCTGTGTTGATGAAGTTCGCATTGATGGCCGCTCCGGTCGTCGCATTGTAAACCCCCACCCAGCCTGAACCAAAGTCGGAGACGTAGAGCCGGTTTCCGGAGACCGCAATTCCACGCGGTTCGGTGAAGCCCGTGATCGTCGTGAATCCCGCCACCACCGCGCCGGTGGTGGCGTCGCGGGCGATCACAGAGTCCGTGTCGGTGGTGACAACATACAGTGTATTTCCGGAGACGGCCACGCCGCGCGGACCGGCGAGTCCAGAGAGAAGCGGCGGGGTGCCGATGGCGTTCCCCGTGGAGGCGGAATGGGCCGTGACGGTTCCTTGGGTCAAGTTCACAATGAAGACCCGGCTGCCATCGGAGGTGATTCCGTAGACGCCGGGGGGTGGGGCCGGGAGGAAGTAGGAGACTGCAATGAGAGTACCGCTGGTCGAATAGGCGCTCACATTGCCACTGCCATTGTTGGTGATAAAGAGCCTGGCCCCTTCGAGCGTGATGCCGCTGGGATTGTCGAGAGCGCCGATCAAATCGCCTGATCCGATCGGTACGCCATTTTTGGTGAAGGCTTTCACCGAGTCGGAGCCATGGCAGGCCACGTATAGCTCAGCGGTGGCAGGGAGGCGTGCCGCAGCAAACAGAAGGAGCGCGAGAAGTGCGGCTCTCATAAACTGATTGGGAATTCGACTGACTGACTGGTCCCTCCACCGGAGGCTGGAGAGGGAGGGACGGATGGAATCCGTCGCAGGGTAGAGTGGCCCGATTTGCCCCTTTCCGTCAAGATTTTTGGGCGAAACCGGGAGTTTTCCGCAAATGTGCTTGCCGATAATCCCGTTGATCGGTGTCAGCAACATTTCTTGGCCGTTCCCAAAGGTCGCGTGGAGCCTCGATGGAGCAACAAACAGCACTCATGCACTGAATACGCACGGCCGGGATAGTTTCTTTGTCCTCACGCCATTAAACTCTGGCGGCAGAGCATCGCGTAGGTGCCGTCCTGTGCCAAGAGGCTCTCGTGGTCGCCCTCCTCGACGACCTTGCCCCGCTCGAGCACGTAGATGCGGTCGGCGTTGCGCACGGTGGAGAGGCGGTGCGCGATGACGAAGCTGGTCCGGTTCGACATGAGCCGTTCGAGAGCGTCTTGGATCAGCTTCTCCGTCTCCGTGTCGACGCTCGCGGTGGCCTCGTCGAGGAGCAGGAGGGGGGGATTCTTCAGGACGACGCGCGCGATCGAGATGCGCTGCTTCTCCCCGACGGAAAGCTTCACGCCCCGTTCGCCCACGTTCGTGTCGAGCTGCTGGGGCAGCGCGGCGACGAAGGCCTCGGCGTTCGCGGCGCGGAGCGCCTCCCACATTTCGCCGTCCGTCGCCTCGGCCTTGGCGAGGAGCAGATTCTCCCGCACCGAGCCGTTGAAGAGGAAGCTCTCCTGCGTCACATAGCCCATCGCATCCCGAAGGGAGGACTTCCGGATCGTGTCGATGGGAGTCCCGTCGATCGAGATCGTCCCGGAATCGGCTTCGTAGAAACGCGTCAGCAGGTTGATCACCGTCGACTTGCCGGCTCCCGTGTGTCCCACGAGGGCGACCATCTGTCCAGGCTCCGCCTCCATCGAGACGCCCCGGAGCGTCGGGATGCTCTCGCCGTAGGAGAACTGCACGTCGCGCAGGACGACATGCCCACGCACGGGCTGCGGCAGATCGCCGCCCTCGTCGAGGCCGGGCTCCTCCTCGGCGTCGATGATCTCGAAGACCCGCTCGCCGGCGGCGCGCCCGGCCTGGAGGATCTGGTTCAATCCGTGGAGCCGCGAAATCGGTTCGTAGAACAGGTTCAAGGCCACGAGAAAGGCGACGAACACGCCCGTCTGCGCCTCGAGGGCGGCCTGGTCGGGCGCCTGCATCACCGACCACGCACCGTAGGCGATGACGAGGACGTAGCCGAAGTTGCGGCAGAACTCCATCGACGGATTGTAGACCGCCCACACCCGCATCAGGCGCAGGGTCGCTTGGCGGACGAGATGGCTGGCGTGGTTGAATCTCCCCAGCTCCGTCTCCTCGCGGACGAAGGCCTTGATCTGCTGGACGCCGTCGATGTTGTCGTGCAGCAGCGAGTTCATCTCGCTCGTCGCCTCGCGGACACGGCGATGGCGTCCGGGCGAGGTCTTCGTGTAGGCCCAGGCGCCGCCGATGAGAAAGGGCATCGGGATCATCGTGACGAGGGCCAGCTTCGGATCGAGATGGAAGAGATAGCCGCCCACGACGAGAATCTGCAGGGAAGCCACCAAGCCCTGCTCGATGCCGTCGATGAGGACCCGCTCCATCGCGGTGACGTCCTCCGTCACCCGCGTCATCACGTCGCCAGTCCGCTTGTTGTCGAACCAGCGCATCGGGAGCCGCTGGATTTTTCGGTACAAATCCGAGCGGATGTCGAAGATCACCCGCTGCTCGAACGTATTGTTTAGGATGATGCGGAGCGCGTTGAAGAGGTTCGTCGCGAAGAAGGTCCCCGCCGCGAGCAGGGCGAGCGGCAGGAGCCGGTCGAAGTCCCGCTGGGGGATCACCTCCCCCGTGATCGTCTGCGCCACGCCGGGAAAGACGACCACGAGCACCGTCATCAGGACGGCGCAGGCCAACTGCGCCGCGGCGAGGAAGGGATAGCGCTTCAGATAGGAAAAGACCCGGAAGACGGTGCTCATGGGGCGATCAAACGATTTGAAAGGTCGAAATTTTCGGAAATACTAAATAAACCGGCAAGGCTTCGGCGGCCTCCGGGCCAACCTGCTCCACCATGCCCCGCAAACGCTGGCGCTCCATTCTTTTCTGGACCTTTGTCCTGCCCGCCCTGCTTCTCGTCGCTCTCGTCGTCGGCTGCAACCTCTGGATCGTGCTCTCGACCCGCGCCCGCGTCCACGATTCCGTCGCGGAAGTCGGAGCCCGGGAGATCGGCGTGGTCCTCGGCACCTCGAAGAAGACCGGCCCCGACACGCCCAACCGTCATTTCGAGAACCGCATGGCCGCCGCCGCCGCTCTCTTTGCCGGAGGCAAGGTCGAGCGCCTCCTCGTCAGCGGCTACCGCGACTCCGAATACTACGACGAGACCCGCGACATGATCGCGAAGCTGAAGGAGCTCGGCGTGCCCGCCTCGTCCATCCTCGCCGACGACCGCGGCGCGCGCACTCTCGACTCCATGGTGCGGGTGGGAAAAGTCTTCGGTTTCGACCGCGTCGTCATCGTCTCCGACGACTTTCACGTGAACCGGGCGCTGTTCATCGCCGACCGCTGCGGCCTCGACGCCATCGCCCTGCGCAGCGAGGCGGTGGACTATGGAGATTCGCGGAAAGTGCGCCTCCGCGAGTGCTTCGCGAGGGTGAAGGCGGTGCTCGACCTCTACGTTCTTCTGCCTTCCCGCGATCACGAGGCCGCCATCTACCGCGTCGCCGGAACCGCTTCGAGCTGACCGCCCAGTTCCGCGAGCGTCTTTTCGAAGCTCTCCACGTCGGAGAAGCTCAGCGCCTTCGCCCCGCGGTCGATGCGGCGCATCAGGCCGGCGAGAACACGTCCGGGGCCGAGTTCGATGAAGAGCGTCTCTCCCCGGTCGAGGAAGTGCCGCACGCATTCGCTCCAGCGCACCGAACCGCTCACCTGGGCCTCCAGGGTGCGGCGGATCTCGCTGGGTTCCGACACTTCGACGGCCTCGACGTTGCAGACCACCGGAAGGTGCGGCGTACGGAAAGGAAGGTCCCGCAGCACCTCGGCCAGCTTCTCCTGCGCCGGCATCATCAGCCGCGAATGGTAGGCGCCGGCCACATCCAGCTCCTGTGCGATGCGCACGCCGTGTTCCTGCGCCTCAGCCACGACCTGGGCGATGCCCGTCTTTCTGCCCGAGACCACGATCTGGCCGGGGGCGTTCAGATTCGCGACGTCGACGTCGCATTTCGCCGCGAGGGAGCGGATGTCGGCCTCCTCGCCACCGATCAGGGCGGCCATCGACCCTTCCGTCGCCGCCGTGGCCTCCTCCATGAAGGCCCCGCGCTTCGCGACGAGATCGAGACCCGTTTCGAAGGAGAAGGTCCCCGCCGCGGCGTGAGCGGTGAATTCGCCGAGGGAAAGGCCCGCACAGCCCGCGATCTCCAGGTCGGGCAGGTGGCTTCTGAGCAGCTCCAGGCAAGCGAGTCCGTGGACGTAGAGCGCCGGCTGGCAGACCGAGGTGCGCGTCAGTTCCGCTGCCGGACCGTCGAACATCTTCTCCGTCAGCGCATAGCCGAGCTGAGCGTCGGCACGGGCGAACAGCTCGCGGACGGAGTCGAAGCGCTCCGCGAGATCCCGTCCCATCCCGACGGTTTGGGCGCCTTGTCCGGCGAACATCAGTACGGCTCTAGTCCCCATGGGTAAGATCGCTACTCAACCCGCGTTCCCCATCGACGCAACGGCTTTTTGGCCTCCCAGAGAGGCGGATGTGGAACCGGAAAGGAGGCGGGGAGGCCGCCGATCAGGGGAACGATGGGGCGGACTCGAAATCGACCCTCATCGTCCGGTCTTCACCGTAGCTCACGGGATACGGAGGTGTCATGCCGGAATCCGGGCCCGCGAAGTGGGTGAAAATCGCCACGTCCCGCTCCGTGTCGAGGGGCAGCACCTTCATGATGTAGTGGCCGTGGGGAGCGGCGACATGGCGCAGGTCGGCGTCCGAAGCGGGAATGTCGGGCGAGGGCAGCGCGTAGCAGTAGTTCTCGTGGGCGCGGCGGCCCCGCACCGCTTCCGGCAGGACGGCTGCGTTTTCCTTCGCCCAAGCCGTGTCGAGTACGCCGCCGAAGGACAGATGCCAGCACCCCGCGCGCGACCAGAGCTGCGGCGTCTCCATGCGTTCGAAACAGCGGGGCCAGGCGAGGATGCCAGCCGCTTCCCAATTCCGCAGGTCGCGCGAGCGCACCATCGCAAGGCAGCCGCTCTCCGCGAGCGGCACGCCGAGGACGCGGGCGCAGAGGACGAGATACAACCATCCGTCCCGCGGCTCCGGGAGGGCGTAGGGATCGCTGATCCCGATCCAACGGCGGGTTTCGCCCCGCCAATCCGACTCGAAGGCCTCGTCGCTCTCCGTCGCGAAGGTGTCGACGAGTGGGAAAAGGGGCTGCGGTTCGGTCTGCCACGTCGTGAGATCGTCGCTCGAGGCCAGGCCCACTCCGTCGCCCTTCTCGCCGCGGCCGGTGAACAACATCCACCATTTTCCTTCGTGGCGCAGGATGCTGCCGGTGGCGATGTGGCGGTCGTTCCACGTCCCGGAGAGGGCGCAGAGCGCCGGACCCTCGTCCTGCCAACACCGCAGATCGACAGAAGTGGCGTGGCCCACATGCTTGTGGAAGTCGTTGTCCTTCCAGCGCCGCTCCGGGCCGACGGCCTTCGGCAACTGCAAGTAGAAGGCGTGCCACCGCTCCCCGTCGTGGACGAACCAGTTGTCCCAGATCCACATCCCCGTTGGTTGGAAGGCGATGGACGGGGATTCCTCCCCGCGGAGCGGGCCTGAACCGACGAACGTAAGAAGGGCGGCGATCGCGATGGCGAGAGGGAACCGGGCTTTCATGGCGTTCCCTGTTCTTAGCAGGCGTCTTCGCATCGGGCAACCGGCCAAGCGATGCGGGAAGGGAGCGGCTTCACGGCGATGCTCCGATGTCGCCAAGACAGCCCGAGCGTCCGGAGGTACCGGCAGCGTCTGCCTTTGCCCTTTGCCGCAAGGATGATCCCCTCAGTCCAGCGTATGGACGAAGAGCCCCGACCTCAGCTTCGGCTCGAACCAGGTCGATTTCGGCGGCATGATCTCGCCGGCGTCGGCGATGTCGATGAGCTGCTGCACCGTCGTCGGATACATGGAGAAGGCCACGGCCCATTCGCCGCCGTCGACGCGCTTCTCCAGTTCCGCCGTGCCCCGGATGCCGCCGATGAAGTCGATGCGCTCGTCCGTTCGCGGATCGCCGATCCCAAGGAGGGGGGAGAGGATGTGGTCCTGGAGGAAGGAGACATCGAGCCGGTCGACGGGATTGTCGGCGTCGGGCGCGTCCCAGCTCAGGGTGTGCCATTGCCCGTCGAGGTAGAGGCAGACGGACTCGGACCCCTCGGGCGTCTTCCGCCCGTTGGAGTCGAGGCGGAACTCGTCGGCGAGGCGCTTCAGGAAGCCGTCGGCGGAAAGGCCGTTGAGATCTTTGACGACCCGGTTGTAGGGCAGGATCGCGAGCTGGCTGGCGGGGAACATCACGGCGAGGAACCAGTTGTAGTTCTCCGTGCCGTCGTGGTCCGGGTTCGCCTCGCGGCGCTCCTTGCCGACGCGGGCGGCGCTGGCGCTGCGGTGGTGGCCGTCGGCGACGTAGGAGAGAGGCACCTCGCCGAGGGCGGCAAGGAGGGGGGCAGCCTCGCCTTCCGTGACCCGCCAGACGGTGTGCTGCACGGAGACGTCGTCGACGAAGTCGATGGTCGGCTCGTGCGTTCCTGTCCAGCCGTCGACGAAGGCATCGATCGCCGCGACGTCCTTGTAGGTGAGGAAGACCGGGCCGGTGTTCGCGGCGAGGACGTCGGTGAGGCGCGTGCGGTCGTCCTCCTTCACCTTGCGGGTCTTCTCGTGCTTGCGGATGAGGTCGTTCTCGTAGTCCTCGATGTGGCAGGCCAGGGTGATGCCGGTCTGGACGCGGCCGTCCATGATCTGGCGGTAGAGGTAGACGCAGGGCTCGGGCTCGCGGAGAAAGGTGCCCTCGCGCTGCATCGTCTCGAAATTCGCCTTGGCGTGGGCGTAGACCGCCTCGCTGTAGGGATCGGTGTCGGCGGGGAGCTCCAGCTCGGCCCGCTCGACGCGGAGGAAGCTGTGCGGTTTTCCTTCGGCCAGGGCGCGGGCCTCCTCGGTGTTGATCACGTCGTAGGGCACGGAGGCGAGCTCGGCGACGACGCCGGGAGCGGGGACGAGGGCGGGGAAGGCTTTCACTCTCATGGGATGGGGAGGAGGGGATGGAAGGGGACACTGCTACACGCGGGCGGCGCGATCACAAGCGGGATTCGCTGGATCGGGGCATGGAGAAGGGCGTTGCTCCGCGGGCGGATGTGTGGTTTTCTCGACGCGTGAGCTCATTGCCTCCACGGTCCATGGCGAGTGCCGCGCTGGCTCTGCTGTCGGCGCTGCCGGTGTCGGCTTCCGCGCAGGAGACGGCGGCGGCTCCGCCCCCCATTCCCGCGATCCCCGGAGTGCCGGGCCTGCGGGAGCCGCGGACGCCGCGCATGCCCTCGCTCCTGCCCGCTCCTCCGGGCACCGCCCTGCCCGGTGCCGCGGCCGCGCCTACCGCGAGGAAGGCGGAGCAGATCCGGCCCGAGTTCCAGCCGGGCAGCACCTACCGCTTCGTGGTGAAGACGGAGGTCCTGCCCTACCATGCCGCCGGGTTCGAGATGGAGCAGCAGATCCGCTACGATGCGAAGGTGAGGGTGGACGGAAAGCCCGGCGTCGTGCTCAAGGCCCGCACCGAGCGTCTCGACCTGACCCTGTCGTCGCGGGATTCGACCCTGAGCTACCGCTCGCTCGAGCCCGGAGACCAAGCCACTCCGCTGGGGCGGCATCTGCGGGCTTCGCTGAACCGTTCCGCCGATCTCGTCCTCGACGGGAGGGGGCGTCTCGACGAGGCGAAGGTGTCCGCCGCCGGGGACGCCTCGGCGCTTCTGCCCGGGGTGCCGAGCTTCGGTCCCGAGGAGCTGGAGCAGCTCGTCGCGGGACTGTCCCAGGGTTTTCCGGAGAAGCGCATCGGCCCGGGCGACCAGTGGACCCTGAAGGGGCGCCGCTCCGTCGGCGGCGCGGGCTCGGTGGAGTTCGACATCCTCCACCAGCACGGCGGACAGGTGAATTTCGAGGGGCAGAACTGCGTCCTGATCGAATTCTCGGGAACCCTGGCCGGCGATCTGGCCGACGCGGCGAGGGGAGAGCCGGCGCGGGTGCAGTCCGACGCCGTCCAGGGCCGGATCTACTTCGATCCCTTGGACCGCATGGTGCGCTTTTCCGAGCAGACCGTGCAGATGGGGGTCGCGTGGGGCGAGGAGGAGGCCGATTCCGGCGAGCCCGTGGACAAGGTGCCGATCCGCCAGACGACCACCGTCCGGCTTCTCCACGTGGTGCCGACGCTCTGAAGGGGGCGATATCGGGAAGCGGGATTCCGTTCTCGATGGGCAAGGTAGGGCCGTGCGGCCCGCGCGGCCGATCGGACGTCAAATGACGCTCTCCGCCGACCGGGCCGGTCGGGGCTACCCCATGACTCCGATGCGGGCGGGAATGCTGCAAACGCCCCGGCGGTGCGTCCCTGCCGCGTTACCTCCCCAACCACTGCGCAAGACGGCTGCGGGACTCGGCGGGGCCGATCACGGCCGAGCAGAGGGTGTCGGGGTCGAAGGCGCTGCGGGCGGCGGCGTGGACCTCTTCGAGGGTGGTGCGCTCGAGGAGACGGTGGGCCTCTTCGGGATCCATCCACTCGTTGAAGTAGAGCAGCGACTCCCCCGCCCACATCATCTGCGAGGAGGTGTTCTCGAGGCTGATGCGGTTCTGCCCGACGACGAAGGATTTCGCCTCCTCCAGCTCGTCGGGACGGACGCCCTTGGTCCGCAGGTCCTCGAGGATCGTGGAGATGGCGCGGAGGGCCTTGGTGAGGTTCTCGGGACCGAGGGCGAGATAGATCTGGAGGGCGCCGGCGTCGGCGAAGCTGACGAGATCGCTCTGCACCTCGTAGCAGAGTCCCCGCTGCTCGCGGATGACCTGGAAGAGGCGCGAGCTCATGTTCTCGCCGAGGACGACGTTGAGCAGCTTCTGCGCGTAGCGCGCCGGATCGTGGCGGTCGACGTTGCGGAAGGAGAGGGCGAGATGGCTCTGCTCCTGGCCACCGTCCTCGTGGAAGCGGTGCTGCGGCTGGGGCGGGCCGGCGGGCTCGCAGGCGAGGACCTCTCCCGCGGGCAGGCTCCCGAGCCGGGCGGCGACGGCCTCGGCGACGGCCTCGTGGTCGATGTTCCCCGCGACGGAGACGACGGTGTGCCGGCCGCAGTAGACGCGGGAGTGGAAGGCCGCGACGTCGGCGCGGCGGAAGCGCTCGAGGCTCTCCTCGGTTCCGGTGATGGAGCGCCCGAGGGGATGGTCGCGTCCCCAGGCGGCTTCGCTGATGAGGTCGTCGAGATACTGGGACGGCTGGTCGTGGACCATCGCGATCTCCTCGCGGATGACCTGCTTCTCCGAATCGATTTCGACGGGGTCGAAGACGGGGTTCCGGTAGAGGTCCGACAGCACCTCGAAGAGGCGGTCGAAGCGTTCCGCCGGCCCTTTCACCTGGTAGGCGGTGTGGTCCTCGACGGTGAAGCCGTCGATGGAGGCTCCGAGGCTTTCGATGTGCCGCGAGATCTCCTCGGCGGAACGCTCCGCCGTGCCTTTGAAGAGCATGTGCTCGACGAAATGGGCCATGCCGTGCTCGCGGGCGATCTCGTGGCGGCTTCCTGCTCCGGCCCAGATCCCCATCGCGACGCTGGCCATGTGCGGCATCGAGACGGTGGCGAGGCGGATGCCGTTGTCGAGACGGTGGACACGGGTGCTGGGAGACATCGGGAGAGGAGAGAAAAAGGGCCGGGCGGCGGAGGACGGGAACCTTTCTCCAGTCCGATTCCCTTTTCCACCGGGAAAAATGGGCTATTCTCAGAGTCATGACCACCGCCGCCCCGCCCGTTCCGCACCCCGCCTTCGCCCTGCTCGGCGAGGAGGTCGAGCTGACCCGCATCGAAAAAGCCCTGCAGGCGCTCTTCGCGGGCGACGACTCCCCGCAGGGGGGCGTGGCGCGGGCCTCCCTCATCAACCTCGTCCTCTACAACGAGAACTCCGCCGAGCTGGAGCGCGACGCGCAGATCCTCGCCGAGCTCACCAACGAGACCGCCTGCCGCTCCCTGCT
This sequence comes from Verrucomicrobiales bacterium, assembly GCA_037190325.1. Classification (GTDB taxonomy): domain Bacteria; phylum Verrucomicrobiota; class Verrucomicrobiia; order Verrucomicrobiales; family DEV007; genus Arctic95D-9. Next base: position 70,144 of record JBBCIU010000034.1, read on the forward strand.
CATCCACGCCGACACGCGCTCCTCCGAAAGCGGTGCGCGCGCCTGGATCCAGGCCCATTGCCAGATCGACCGCCACGGAGCGAAGACGGTCTGCACCGAGCAGATCAGCTTCTTCCTCGCCGGCCGTTCGCCGGGGCTGCTGCGCAACGTCGTCCTCGCGAACCTCGACTCGGACCTGCCGCTCGCCTTCTGGTGGCGGGGCGAGTTCTCCGACGCCTTCGAGGAGCGGCTCTACTCCCGCATCGACCGGCTCCTCTACGACAGCGAGGGCTGGGAGTCGCCGCGGAACCAGCTCCTGCGCCTCCTCGACTGCCAGCGGGGTGCTCCTTCCTCCTTCGTCATGCACGATCTCGCCTTCACCCGGCTCAATGCGATCCGGCACGCCGTCGCGAACGCCTTCGACCGGCCCTTCGTCGGGCGCGAGCTCGGCTCGCTCTCCGAGGTGACGATCCGCTGCGCGAAGGGCTACCGCATGAGCGGACTCTACCTTGCCGCCTGGATCGCCGGACGCCTCGGGGCGGCGATCGAGGGGAACGCCTCGTCCGCGGACAGCATCGTCTGCCTGCCCGGCAGGAAGGCGCCCCGCCAGGGCTTCCGCATCCGCCTCGCCGAGCTCGATCCCGGCCGCCGCGGCACGGTCGAGGTCGACTTCGACCTGGGTGGCACGCGCGTCGAGATCAGCCGCTGCCAGACCCGCGACTTCCTCCGCACCCTGACCAAGCGCCAAGGAGGCGCGACGGAGGAGGATTGGCTGCCCGCGAGCCGCCAGAACGACGCCTCTCTCGTCGCCGACATCCTCAATCGTGCCGGCCGCAACCGCACCCACGCGCAGATCCTGCCGAACGTGCTGGAGCTGCTCGCGCTGCGGCGGTGACGGTCCCGACGCAGCGGGAGGTCGACACGATGCGGACCATGCCGGAAGAAAGAAAGCGCTGGCTTCGGAGCCTGAAGCGGTCTCTCTTGTCCCTGCCTCCGCGTCCCCGCATGGTCCTTCTATCGTCGGCACTGTTCGTGGCGGGCGGAATCGTCGCCCTGCTGGTCCTCGTCCTCGTCGCCCTGAACCGGCGCGACGAGCCCTCGCTGTGGCACGAGACCGTTCTCGAGGAGGAGTTCACCGCCGGCTGCGGCGACGAGACCTTCGCCGACTACCTTGCCCGCGAGGAGCGGCTTTTCGAGGAACTGGAGGAACGCATCTATGCGGAAACCGGTCCGGCGGGGCCGGCGGAGATCCACCGCTACCGCAAAGGCAGCCGCGCCGATCCCACGAGCCAGGAGCGGAACTGGAACCGCACCTTCGAACTGGTTCCGACCGGCGAACCGCGCTGCGGCGTGCTGCTCCTCCACGGGATGTCGGATTCGCCCTACAGCCTGCGGACCATCGGCGAGCGGCTCCACCGCGAAGGCGCACACGTCGTCGGACTGCGGCTGCCCGGACATGGAACGGTTCCCTCGGGCCTGCTCGAAGTCCACCGCAAGGACATGGTCGAGGCCACGGAACTGGCGATGCGGCATCTGAAGGAAACGGTCGGCGACCGGCCCATCCACATAGTCGGCTATTCCAACGGAGGCGCGCTGGCGGTGCGCTATGCGCTCGAATCCCTCGGCGACGATTCCTTGCCGAAGACCGACGGCATCGTCCTGATCTCGCCGGCCATCGGCGTGGGGCGCATGGCCGGACTCGCGGTGTGGCAGGGGCGCGTCGGGCATTGGCTGGGGCTGGACAAGCTCGCCTGGACCTCGATCTCGGCGGAATACGATCCCTGCAAATACAATTCCTTCGCCGTGAACGCCGGGGACCAGGTCCACCGCCTCACCGTCGAGATCGGCCGCCGTCTCGACCGGCTCTCGGGCATGGACAGGCTGGACGCCTTTCCCCCGGTGCTGGCCTTCCAGTCCGCCGTCGATGCCACCGTGTCGACGCCCGCGCTGATCGCGGGCCTGTTCTCGAAACTGCCGGGGCAGGGGAACGAGCTGGTCCTCTTCGACCTCAACCGCGTCGGGCAGATCGAGGGCTTCCTCGCCAAGGATCCGAAGAAGGAGCTCACCGACCTCGTCGTCGCCTCCGACAAGCCCTTCGCCGTGACCGTGCTGGCGAACCGGGGACCGCACAGCCTCGCGCTCGAGCAGCGGCACTATCCCGGCGACCGCAGCGTGCCGCAGGTCGGCGATCCCGGCCTCGTCTGGCCCGACGGCGTCTATTCGCTCTCCCACGTCTGCCTGCCGTTCCCTCCCGACGATCCGCTCTACGGGAACGGACCCGGCCAGGACCACGAGAGCGACCGCTTCCAGATCGGGAACCTCGCCCTCCGCGGCGAGAAAGCCGTCCTGAGCATCGTCCCCGCCGACCAGCTCCGTCTGCGGTGGAACCCCTTCCACGGATGGCTGGTGGATCGGGTCGCGGGTTTCGTCGCCGGGAGCGATGCGGCCGCCTCGGGCGGTGGCTGATTCTTCTCCCCTCAGGCCCGCTTCGCCAGCATTCCCAGATGGCCCGGCGTCAGGGCCAGGTCGCGAACGGTGTAGCGGTCGAGTACCTCGAAGAACGCCCGATGCGCCTCGTGGAGGACGGATTTGAGCTGGCAGCAATGGTGGATCGGGCAGGCATTGGTCTCGCTGTGGAAGCATTCTACCAGGTGGGTGTTCTCCGTGTGGCTCACGACCGCCCCCAACGTGACGTCCGGTGTGTGCTCCGCGATCCGGACGCCTCCGCCCACGCCGCGCGTGGATATCACCCAGCCGACCTGGGTCAGCGACTTCGCCACCTTCACGAGGTGGTTCAGCGAAATGCCGTAGAACTCCGCAACCTCGCGCGTCGTCACGATCCGGTCCGGCCTCGTGGTCAGATAGATCAATAGCCTCAGCGCATAGTCCGTGTGGTAGGTCAACTGCATGGACTCCGCCACTTTAGCAGGATCGAGCCAAACAGGTAGATCTTTTGCCGGTTTGGGTGGGCCTTTTGTCGGGCCCGAATGGTGCGGGCAGAAAGATTCCAATCCTTCGCCCTCTCACCGCCTGGCATCGCAAAGCGGTCGGAACCTTCGGGAGCGTCATGTGGCAGCCTCTGTTTTCGGCGAAACGAAGGAGTGGCGACCCCTTTTCGCGCGAAGCGCGGTAGGGATCCGCCGCCGGGGCGCCCGCGTCGTCGGACAGTCCCGTGCTTCTGCGGCGGACATCTCGGCAAGACGTCCCTGCCGGACTCCATCAGGCGAGTTCCCTCGCCCCACATCGGCAATCTCCGGGTAGCCCTGACCGGCCCGGTCGGGGACGATCGCCGCCTGGACGTCCGATTGGCCGCGCGGGCCGCACGGCCTACCTTGCCTCGTGAAAACGCCATCCACCACTATTTGATGGACGGGAACGCCGGAGCGGACGGGAGGAACGCGTTACTGCGGGTGGAGCGGCTGGAGGTGACTCCCGGTTTTCCACCCGCGGTTCCTTCAGTCATCTGAGCCTTTTGATTTGCGCGTTGGTCCGTTTGAGCTGCTTCTTGAGCTTCTTGAGAAGCGCGACCTTTTGATCTCTTTTGGCAATCCGGATCTGCTTTTTCAACTTCTTCACCTTTTTCTGCAAAGCCTTTATCTTGGCGCTGTTATCGACCTTGGCAAGAAAGCGGAGCGTCACCTTCTGGCCGTTGCTCAATGTCCATTCATAGGGGGCGGCTCCGGTGTTGAGGCCCATGGCCGCAAAGGTCGATCCGGGAAAGGTCACGGTGCCGGCAATCTGGCTTCCGCTCGTGTATCCCAGGGGGAGCTTGATCATGTTGATCCCGACGGAAAAATAGTTTCCCGTATGGGAAGTGGCGATGTTGGCTCCACCCGTGCCGAGATTCGCCGGCGCTGTGGCGACAGCGGATGTGTAGGCGGCAGTGGCATTGGACACTGCCGTTTGCGGACCGAACTCGACCATCGAATTCACGGGATAGACCAAGCCGCGGACCTGCATGGTCAAAGGCTCGCCAAGCCCGGCCACGTCGATGGACCCGGAGAATTTGAAAACGACGTCGGATTTGACTTCCTGGGCCGTCATGACGATGTCCGCCCGGGATTGATGGGCAGGCCAGGCTGACGCAAGGAACAGGAGGGAGCAGAACGCGAGGCGATGGATGGATTTCATTTTGTTCGACACATTGCAGAAGGTTGAAGCGCAAGGAAAGACAGAAGCGGTTGGGAATTTCCTTTTTCGGTCCGCTCGCTCACTCTCCGCCCCGGGCCCGAGGGCGGAGAGGATTCAGGAGAGGCAAGGGTGGAAAAGGGTTCCTTGGGGGAGAATCCACCGGAGGGGCACGGCGTTCAAGCGTTTTCAAGGGGGTGCCCATGAGGAACGTTCCGGGGAGGAGACGGCAGGATCACGCAAACAGGTAAATTTTTTGCTGGTTTAAAGAGGTGTTTTGTTTACCTGTTTTTCCCACCAACCCATATCCTATGCTTGCCCCCCAGACCATCGCCCTCGTCAAGGCTACCGCCCCCATCCTCGAAGAGCACGGGGAAACCCTGACCCGCCACTTCTACACGCGGATGTTCAGGCACAACCCGGAGGTGGCTCCGTTCTTCAATGCGGCCAACCAGACGGCCGGCCTGCAGCAGAAGGCCCTCGCGGCCGCCATCTGCGCCTACGCGGCGAACATCGACAATCTCGAGGTGCTGGGCGGCGCGGTGGAGCTGATCGCCCAGAAGCACGCCTCCCTGATGATCCTGCCGGAACACTATCCCATCGTCGGCGAGAATCTGCTCGCCTCCATCAAGGAAGTGCTCGGCGACGGCGCCACGGACGAGATCGTCAACGCCTGGGCCGAAGCCTACCAGTTCCTCGCCGACATCCTGATCGGCCGCGAGGCGCAGATCTATCGGGACCAGAGGCAGGTCCCGCACGGGTGGTCGGGCTTCAAGCCCTTCTTCGTCACCCGCAAGGAGCAGGAGAGCGAGGCGATCACCTCCTTCTATCTCGAGACTCTCGACGGCAGCCCGGTGCCGGAGTTCAAACCCGGGCAATACATCACCGTCAGGGTGCCCAGTCCCTGCGGACACACGACGATGCGGAACTACAGCCTCTCCGACAAGCCGGGACAGTCGTGGCTGCGCATCAGCGTGAAGCGGGAATCCGGCGACGGTGCAGGCAAGCCCGACGGGTTCGTCTCCAATTTCCTGCACCATCAGGTCAAGGTGGGCGACCAGCTGGAGGTGGGGCCTCCCTGCGGCGAGTTCTTCCTCGACACCACCGAGCAGCACCAACGCCCGCTGGTGCTGCTCTCGGCCGGCGTCGGCATCACCCCGGTGCTCAGCATGCTGCTGGCCGCTCTGGACAAGACGCCGGACCGTCCCATCCTCTTTCTTCACGGCAGCCTCAACAGCCGATTCCACGCCTTCAAGCGCCGCGTCGACCGTCTGGCCCGGGAGCACTCCAATCTGACGGTCCGCTACCGCTACGACGCCCCCACCGACATGGATCTCGCCCGCATGGACGGAGTCGTCGTGGCCGAAGGCCAGGTCGATGCCGCCCTGATCGAGTCGCTCGTTCCGGACCGCGACGCCGACTACTACTTCTGCGGACCCAAGCCCTTCATGGTCCACATCTATCATCAGCTCCTCGCCTGGGGCATTCCCGCCTCGCAGGCGCATTTCGAGTTCTTCGGACCGCGGCAGGAACTGGAGGCCCCCGTTTCACCGGAACCGGCCGCCGTTCTGGCGACGGGATGCCCGGTTTAGTTGAGAGGCGGGAGTTGGGAGTTGAGAGGCCGGAAGGTAGCCCCGAGCGGCCCGCTCGGGGAGAGAACGTCGCTTGGACGCCCGATTGGCCGCGTGGGCCGGGGGGACGATTGCGGCCTCGCAGATTCTGCCCTCTCGACCATCCACTCTCAACTTCCCCCATACGGCTACATGCCGGGGCGATACGGCTACATGCCATTGCGGCCTTGCGGTGGACGGGTGCATTTTCGGAGCCTTCCACCCCAACCTTCCTGACCTCTGCACCCATTCATGGACCGTCTTGCCGCATCGACTTTCTACCGGATTTCCACGTTCCTGCTGGCGGGCCTCTCGTCGATCGCCGTGGCGGAAACCTCTTCCCCGCCTCCCGCTCCGGAGGCCAGGGCGCTCCGGGACGGAGTGACCATCGAGATGATCGCGGAGCAGCCCGCGGTGGTCACGCCGACCGGTATCGACGTGGATCCGCAGGGCAGGGTTTGGCTGGTGGCCTCGCACACCCACGAGACTCCCGAGGGCTACCCGGGACCGGACAAGGACGAGGTGCTGGTCTTCGCACCCGACGGCAAACGGACGGTGTTCTACAACGCCACCGTGCATACCATGGACTTGGAGCTGGGGCCGGACGGATGGGTCTATCTCGCAGAGCGCGGTCGCATCCTGCGAATTCAGGACACGGACGGCGACGGCAAGGCCGACCGGGAGGAGACTGTGGTGCAACTGGAATCCGAGGAGCGCTATCCCCACAACGGCATGGCCGGACTCGCGTGGCATCCCGACGGCGACCTCGTTTTCGGACTGGGGGAGAATTACGCCAAGCCCTGGACGATGAAGGGTTCCGATGGTAGCGCCCATTCGGGCCGCGCCGAGGGCGGAATCTTCCGCTGCGCTCCCGATGGCTCCCAGCTGCGCTGGATCGCCCGCGGTGTCTGGAACCCCTTCGGCATCTGCGTCCGCGAGGACGGGGAGATCTTCGTGGTGGACAACGATCCGGGAGAGCTGCCGCCCTGCCGGCTGCTGCACATCGCGGAAGGCGGCGACTACGGATACCGCCGACACTACGGCGGCGCGGCGCACCATCCCTTTGTCGGGTGGAACGGCGAGCTGCGCGGCTCCCTGCCCATGGTCACCCCCTCGGGGGAGGCCCCCTGCGCTGTCCTGCCGCTGGGGCGCGGCATGTTGATTCCCGCTTGGGGCGACCATCGCGTCGATTTCTTTCCCCTCGTTCGCCATGGAGCCAGCTACCGGGCCGGGGAGCGACTCCCTCTCGTGCAGGGCTCCTTCTTCTTCCGTCCCACCTGCATCGCCCGGGACCCCTCGCCGCAGGATCCCGGCAAGCTCACTTGGTATATGACCGATTGGGTGGACGGTCGCTATCCGGTGCATGGCTTCGGCCGCCTTTGGAAACTGGAGATAGACCTTGAAAAGGCCGGCTGGGTCGGGCCGCTCGAACTGGAGGAGGCGACGGCGGAGGCCAAGCTCGTCCAAGACATCGGAACGGCGGCGGAGGCGTTGACCGAGGAGGCCTTGTTCGATCTGGCCGCCCACGAGGATCCCTTCGTCGTCCGGGCCGCCTTGGTGCGCTTGGCCAGGGAAGCCTCGTCAGGCTGGACGCCGGAAGGGTTGTCCCGTCTGCCTTCGGATCGTCGTCTCTCCGCCGTGCTTGCCCTGTCCGCGTCGGAGACCGATCCCTCCCCTTGGGTCGAAACCCTGCTGCGCGATCCCGATCCGGCGGTGAACTTCGAAGAGCTGCGCTGGCTCTCCCATCGCGAGACCCGCGAGGCCCTGCCTGCGGTGAAGCAATACCTGACCCGGAGCGATCTCGATTTCGAGGCCTTCGAGGCCGCGGTGGCCGCCCACAACACCCTGTCGGGCGTTCCCGAGCACGGGGTCCGCAACGCCGCGCTCCTGCTGGACCGCATCCGCGACAAGAACAGCTCGCCTTCCCTGCGCGCCTTCGCCCTGAGGCTGCTGCCCGCGCAGGACTGGCGTCCCCACGAATCGGGACCGGTGGCGCGCGTCAGCTTTCCCAAGGAGCTCACGCCCGAGCTTTTGAAGGAGCTGCTGGGCGAAGGCAACGAGGACATTTCCCGCGAGGTCGTGCTGGCCCTCTCCGACAATCCGCGGGCGGGAGCGGATCTGCTCGCGCAAGTGGCTTCGGACGCCTCGGCCGATCCCGGCTTGCGCACCCACGCCGTCGCCGGACTTGCCTCCGTCGCGGACCAGCAGATCCCCTTGCTGCTGAAGCTCGCCGCGGAGGATCATCGCTCCCTGCGCGAGGAATCCCTCCGCGCCTTGCGCAGCCGGACGCTGGGCGATGCCGACAGGGAGACCTTGAAGGACCTGCGGCAGCGCTTCCCCGAATCCGCCGATCTCTTCGCCGCCCTGCTCACTCCCGAAGTTCTGTTCCAGAACCGTCCTCCCGCCACCGATACCGCCGCCTGGAGGAAGCTTCTCGACGCCGTCCCCGGCGAACCGGATCTTTCGGCAGGCTCCAGAGTCTTCCATCACGCCTCTCTCGCCCTCTGCGCCAACTGCCACCGGCACGAAGGGCGCGGCAGAAGCGTGGGGCCGGATCTCAGCACCGTGGGCGCAGGGGGCGACCGCGACTGGCTGCTTGAGAGCATCCTGCAACCGAGTCGCCAGATCGCTCCCGAATACCTGCCCAGAGCCGTCAGCCTGAAGGATGGGCGGACCATCGTCGGCATCCGGATGCAGTCCTACACCCGCGAGCGGGTTCGGGACGTCAACGGGCATTCGGTGACCTTCGAGCTGGAGGAACTGGCCTCCATCGCCGAGCTCGACATCTCTCTGATGCCCGCCGGCCTCGCCCTCTCCCTGACGGACCGCGAACTGCGCGACCTCGTGGCGTTCCTCGAGGCTTCCGGCAGGAAAGCGGCGTCGGAGTAGCGGTCCGTGCCGTAGAGAGGGGAGAAGCTGACAGGAGAATTCCGGGAGGAAAGCATGGGAGAACCCTCGGCTTTTCTGGAATGAACCCCTATCCCGCTCCGAAATCCCGCGTATTGGGGGAGGCGGCCCGAACGCGGTTGCTGATGATGTTCCCGTCGTCGCCGCGCAATTGCCAGAAGAGCGACGACGAGACGATGGTCAGCGCTCCCATGGCCAGAAAGGCGTGATGCAGAGCGGCGATGGTTTGATCGGAATTGCCCTGGCTGCCCGCGCTGAGGAAGAACGAGGCCGTGAGGGAGGCCAAGGCGACGCCGAAGCTGATCGAGAGCTGCTGTCCGGTGCTGGCGATGCTGCTCGCCTTGCTGGCGTCCGCGTCGGTCACGTCCGCGTAGGCGAGCGTGTTCATGCTCGTGAACTGCAAGGAGGCGAAGGTGCCTTGGAGCAGGCTCAGCAAGAGAATGACCGGCACGGGAGTGGACGGGCCGATCCGGGAGAAGGCCATGATGGTGCCGCCGATGAGAAGGGTGTTGACCACGAGGACGTTCCGATGGCCGAAGCGGGCGAGGATGGGTTTGTTGAACAGTTTGGTGGCGAGCGCCGCGAGCGCCTGCGGCGTGGTCAGCAGGCCCGCCTGCCAGGGCTTGAACCCCAATCCGATCTGGTAGAGCAAGGGCAGGAGGAAGGGCATCCCGGCCATGCCCAGGCGGGTGACGAACCCGCCCACGACGGAGACGCGGAAGGTGCGGACGCGGAAGAGCCGGAGCGGCAGCACGGGGGCGGCGACGCGGCGCGCGTGCCGGAGGTAGGCTCCGATCAGGATCAGGGAAACCGCGAGGAGGGGCCACACCCAGAGAGTCGGTAGGGAATGGTCCCCCAGCACTTCCAGAACGTAGCAAAGGAGGGCCACCCCGCCGCCGAAGAGCACAAAACCCCAGCGGTCCAGCTTGGGCGTGTGCTCGTCCCAGTAGTTGGGCATGTGGCGGCGCACCATCCACAGGCCGACGAGAGCGATGGGGATGTTGACGAAGAAAATGACCCGCCAATGCAGCCAATGGACGATCACGCCGCCGAGGAAGGGGCCGATGAGCGGACCGATCAGGGCGGGGATGATGACATAGTTCATCACGGGAATCAGATCCGATCGCGGAAAGGACCTGACCAGCACCAGGCGGCCGACCGGAGTCATCATGGCACCGCCGATCCCCTGCAGGATCCGCGAGACCACCAGCATCGGGACATTGAAGGAAAGGCCGCAGAGGACCGATCCGGCAAGGAACAGGGAGATCGCCGCCGTGAAGACCCGCCGGGTGCCGAAGCGGTCCGCCATCCAGCCGCTGACGGGGATGAAGACGGCGAGGCTCAGCGCGTAGCTGGTGAGCACGCCCTTGAGGTTCAGGGGATCCGTGCCCAGGCTTTCGGACATCGTCGGCACGGCGGTGTTGATGATGGTCGCGTCGAGATTCTCCATGAAGAGCGCGACGGCGACGAGCCAGGGGAGCCGTCGTCGCGTCGCGTCGGAGATGGAGGAGGGATCGGTCGTTTCGGACATCGTCGGGCGGTCTGGGCGGGAAGTGAGGGGCGTTCCGCGAAAGACTCGTGGCTGGAGAAGGGCGCCCAGGCCGTCTTCGGACACCCTATTCAGGTTCGCCGCCGAAATCATCCGCGAAATAGCATCTCCGCCCGGGCGCGGATGGGCTTGCCGCGAGAGTCGATTTTTCTGTTTCCCAGAAGGTGGCGGAATCTACGAAACGGGCTACGCTTCTGGCTTCCTCCCCCCTCCGATCCCAGAACAATGAAAGCCACGCGCTACCAGACCGACACCGCCGACCCCACGCAGTTCGCCCCGGGCCAGCGCTGGATCAGCGAGACGCAGGCGGAGTTCGGACTGGCACTCATCCTTTCGGCCGACCACGCCCACGTGCAGGCCTTCTATCCGGCCGTGGGCGAGACGCTCACCTACGCCGCGCGCAACGCGCCCCTCCGCCGCGTCGCCTTCGAGCCGGGCGACACGGTCCGCGACCAGGAGGGCAAGGCCTTCGTCGTCGCGGAGGTCCGCGAGATGGAGAAGCGGCTCGTCTACGTCGACGCCGAGGGCAACGAGCTGCCCGAAAGCCAGCTTTCCGACACGATGAACACGCAGCGGCCGGAGCAGCGCCTCCTCTCCGGCGTCAGCGACGACCCGCGCCTGTGGGCGCTGCGCCAATGGGCGATCCGCGCCCAGCACGAGGCCCGCGCCAGCGAAGTCCGGGGTTTGGCGGGGGGGCGCATCTCCCTGATCCCGCACCAGCTCTTCATCGCCGAGGAGGTCGCGAACCGTGCCGCGCCGCGCGTCCTCCTCGCCGACGAGGTCGGTCTGGGGAAGACGATCGAGGCCTGCCTCATCCTGCATCGCCTGCATCTCTGCGGCCGGGCTTCGCGGGTCCTCATTCTCGTGCCCGACGCTCTGGTGAACCAGTGGTTCGTGGAGCTCTACCGGCGTTTCTCGCTCTCCTTCGCGATCCACGACGAGGAGCGGGCCCTCTCCATCGAGGCGGGAGCGAGGATGGCGGGCGCCTCCGGAGAGGAACCGCCCAACCCCTTCTTCGACGACCAGCTCGTCCTCTGCGCGACCTCGTGGATCGCGTCCCATCCGCAGCGCGCCGCGCAGGCGGCATCGGCGGCGTGGGATCTTCTCATCGTGGACGAGGCGCACCACCTCGAGTGGAGCCTCGAAGCCTCGAGTCCCGCCTACGACGCGGTCGAGGCGATCGCGAAGGGTTCGGCGGGGCTCCTCCTCCTCACCGCGACGCCGGAGCAACTGGGGCGCGAAGGGCATTTCGCGCGGCTCCGCCTCCTCGACCCGGCGCGTTTCTCCGATCTCGACGAATTCGTCCGCGAGTCCGAGAAATACCGCTCCATCTCCGATCTCGCCGACCGCCTCCGCGGCGACGGGCCGCTGAAGGCGAAGGACATCAAGGCGCTCGGCACCCTCCTCGGCAAGGAGACGGCGGAGAGGCTGAAGGAGGACGGCACCCCGGTGCGCCGCGACGCGGCCCGCCTCGCCTTGATCGACCTGCATGGTCCGGGGCGCGTTCTCTTCCGCAACCGGCGGCTCGTGCTCGACACCTTTCCGCAGCGCATCGCCCATCTCGTGCCGCTCGACTGCGGCGAGGACAAGGCCTTCGAGGCGAAGCTCGACTGGCTCGCCGGCCTGCTCAAAGCCCATGGCGAGGAGAAGTTCCTCCTCATCGTCCATGCCCGGGAGACGGTCGAGGCGATCGAGGAAGGGCTGCGCGAGCGCATCAGCGCCTCGGCCGCGGTGTTCCACGAGGGACTCACCCTGCTGCAGCGCGACAAGAACGCGGCCTGGTTCGCCAACGAGGAGGAGGGCGCGCGGCTCCTCATCTGCTCCGAGATCGGTTCGGAGGGGCGGAACTTCCAGTTCGCCCACCATCTCGTCCTCTTCGATCTGCCCGACGATCCCGGCCTGCTGGAGCAGCGCATCGGCCGCCTCGACCGCATCGGGCAGACGGGCGACGTGCATATCCATGCCCCTTTCGTCGAGGGCACGGCGGAGGAGCTGAAGGCGCTCTGGTACCATCGCGCGCTCGGCGCCTTCGAGCACACCCTGCACGGGGCCGGCGCGATCCATCGCGAGTTCCGCGACGAGCTCGCCCGGTTCGCCGAAGCCGATCCGGTCGACCGCGAGGCCGCCCTCGCCGGGTTCCTCGACAGGACCCGGGCTTTCAAGAAGAAGCTCGACGCCGAACTGGAGAAGGGGCGCGACCATCTCCTCGAGATGAGCTCCTTCGACCGCGACCAGGGCCAGGCCCTCGTCTCCCAGATCGAGACGCTCGACGAGGACAACCGCCTGGAGCAGCTCATGCTGAAGGTCTTCGACCATTTCGGCGTCACCGTGAACGACCTCGGCGACCGCAGCTACGTCCTCGTGCCGGAGCATCTCTTCTCCGCCGAGACGTTCCCGGGTCTGCCCGAGGACGGCCTCTCCGTCACCTTCGACCGCGAACTTGCCCTCGCGCGGGAGGACATCGTCTTCCTCACCCAGGACCATCCCCTCGTCACCGGCGCGCTGGAGAGCCTCCTTGCCACCGACCATGGCAACGCCGCCTTCTTCCGTCTCGAAAACGCGGGCGAGCAGCTTCTCATGGTCGAGACGGTCTGCGTTCTCGAATGCATCGCGCCGGAGCACCTCCACGCGGAGCGTTTCCTGCCCTCGAAGCCGATCCGCACCATCGTCGACCAGAAGGGGCGCAACCGCACCGCCGACTTCGACCTCGAGCGCATCCGCCGGGACGGACGGCCCGGCCCCTCGGCTTTCCTGCGCGAGAAATCCCGGGCCTTGCGGGCCACCGTGCCGCCTCTGATCGAAGTGGCGCAGCAGGAGTCGGAGATCGTCGCCGCCCAGATCCGCGAGACGGCGATCGAGCGCATGAACGAAATGCTCGGCGAGGAGATCGAACGGCTCGAGCGCCTGCGTGCGATGGGTCACCCCGTCCGGGACGAGGAGGTGGCGATCATGGCCGAAGCCCGCGCCGAACTGGAGAAATTCCTCGCCGAGACACCGCTGCGGGTCGATTCGGTGCGTCTCATCCTGGCGATGACATGAACGGCGGAAGGGAGGAGCGCTCCGGCTTCGCATCACGATGACACGTCCGGGCAGAGCTTCGCGCCAGCGCAGCGCGTCTTCGCGGAGGCGGGAGGCGACGACTCCGCCGGTTTGGCGAAGGCTCCTCGTCCATCCTCTCGTGCGGCTCCTCGCGGTGTTGGCGCTCTCCGCCCTTTGCGCGGCCCTGCTGGTCGCCGCGCTGATCCTGTTCCACTACGACCGCCAGGCGGCCCGCTACGACATCGCCGCCGTGGGCCGGCTGCCGATGGAATCGACCGTGGTCGATGCGACGGGCGTGCTGATCGGCTATCTCCACGGCGAGAACATCGGCAGCCCCGTGCCGCTCGAGCAGGTCTCGCCGCATTTCCTCCAGGCGCTCGTCGCCCGGGAGGACGCGCGCTTCCGGCGGCACCACGGCATCGACCATCGGGGGCTCCTCCGCGCCTGGCTGCGGAACTTCCGAGAAAAGCGCACCGTGCAGGGAGGCAGTACCCTGACGATGCAGCTCACGCGGATGACCTACGGTCTCACCGGCCGGACGATGCAGCGCAAGCTGCTCGAAATGGCGCTCGCACGCCGCATCGAGAAGCACTATTCCAAGGACGAGATCCTCACCCACTACGTGAACCGCGTCTTCCTCGGCACGGGGATGAACGGTGTCGAGCAGGCCGCGCGGGGCTACTTCGGCAAGCCCGCCTCCGAGCTGGATCTGCCCGAGGCGGCCATGATCGCCGGCGTGATCCGGGCGCCGAACGGTTTTTCTCCCTTCCGTCACTACGATGCCGCGCTGCGGGAAATGCGGGGCACCTTGGCCCGCATGGCCGACGAAGGCTTCATCACCGAGGCGGAGGCGCAACGTGCCGGCGACGCCCGGCCCGAAGTGCTGCCCCAGGCCCGCTGGATGGAGATCCTGAGGCGCGAGGCGAAAATCTCGGAGCGGACCCATCTCCTCGCGCTCGTCGACGAGCGCGTCCGCGAGCTGTTCCCCTCCCTCGTCGGCGTGGGGGGATTGTCCATCCGCACCACCTTCGACGTCCGGCTGCAGGCCGCCGCCGAGCGGGCCGTGAACGTCCGCCTCGAGGAGATCGAGCGGCGGCCCGGCTATCCGCATCCCGCCTTTGCCTCCCACGTCGAGGGCGAGCCGCAATACCTCCAGGCCGCCACCGTCGTCCTGGAGAACTACACCGGAGCGATCCGCGTCCTCGTCGGCGGCCGCAGCTTCGCCCACAGCGAATTCAACCGCGCCACGCGGTCGCGGCGGCCCATGGGGTCGGTCTTCAAGCCGCTCGTCTACGGCACCGCCTTCGAACGCGGCCTCTTCCCCGGCATGACCGTGAGCGACGCCGCCATCGAGCCGGGCGAGATCCGCTGGGACCGCATCGGCTGGGCCCCGGAGAACGCCGACGGCGTCTTCGGGGGGCTTCTGCCCGTCGAGACCGGCCTGATCCAGTCGCGCAACACCATGACCGTCCGCGTCGGCGAATGGGCCGGGATCGACACGGTCCTCGCGATGATGGAGCACGCCGGTCTCGGCGAGGCGGAGCGGGCCGAGCCGACTCCGCCCATCTACATCGGCACCATCGGCGCGAACGTCCGCGACGTCACCAGCGCCTACACGATCTTCGCCACCGGCGGCATCCGGCACCAGCCTTTCTTCATCGAGTCCGTCACCGACCGCGACGGAACCCTCCTCTTCCAGCACGAGGACGCGAACTACCGCGTCCTGTCCCCCGGCGCGGCCTGGCTGACGTCGAAGCTGCTCAAGAAAGCCGTCGGCGACGGCGGCACCGGCGCCGGCCTCCGGCGGATGGGATTCACCGCGCCTGCGGGTGGCAAGACCGGAACGACGAACGACTTCCAGGACGCCTGGTTCGTCGGCTACACCAGCCGTCTTTCCTGCGGGGTCTGGATCGGGCTCGACCAGCCCGCGAAGATCATGGACGAGGCCTACGGCGGCCGCATCGCCGTCCCCGTGTGGCACGACCTGATGACCGAGGCGGACCGCATCGGCTACGAGTTCGGCGAGTTCAACGACCCCGGTGAAGTCGTGACCATGGAGCTCTGCCGCGAGACCGGTCTCCTTCCCGCCGAGCCTTGCGCCCGTGCCGGGACGATCTACCTCGAGGAGGTGCCCCACGATCTCATCCCCCGACGTTTCTGCGATTCTCATTGAAGAATCCCTCCGCGCGCCGAATCGTGCTTTTCCGCATGGCCCGACCCTCTTCAGCCCCCGAACGAACCCTCTACAGCCCCTTCTCCGCCTTCGCCTTCGTCTGGGCGGTCACGGCCCTCGTCCACCAGCTCGCCTTCACCTTCTGGACCGAGTCGTGGGAGGGATGGGTCCTCGTCCTTGCCGCCGTCGCCGTGATCTTCCGGTCCGGATGCGTCATGCGCTTCGGCGTCCTCGTCGTCGCCTCCCTCCTCCACCTGTGGGAGAAGATGCCCTTCGTGCCGAACCACATCCTCTACGAGGGCATGCTCCATCTCATCATGCTCCTCGCCCTGGCAGGCTTCTTTCTGCGCGACCCGGGCCGGACGGGGTGGAAGGAGGCGTGGCCGGTGTGGCGGTCCCGCTTCCTCCTCGTCCTGGTCGCGACCCTCGCCAAGGCGGGCTACTTCCTCCTGCCGGTCTTTCCCCAGGGATACGTCCTGGGGGCGGCCACGACGCTGTTCCTCCTCGTCGCGCTGGGACGCTTCCTCTTCGCGCCGGCTTCGGTGGGCCGGGGAGACGATTTCTTCGATCGCGCGGCTCCCGTCCTGCGGGCCGCCGTGGTCATCATGTATCTCTGGGCGGGAATCCAGAAGCTGAACTGGGACTATCTCGATCCCGAGGTCTCCTGCGCCGGGCAGCTCCACGTCGAGATCGCCGCCTACTTCGGCGGGCTCGTTCCCACGGCCCCGTGGACGCTCCATGCGGCGGCGGTCGGCTCGCTCGTCCTCGAGCTGGGCATCCCGCTGCTTCTCTGCCTGCGCCGCACCCGCTACCTCGGCTTCGTCGTCGCGGTCGTCTTCCACCTCTGGCTCTCGATCCATCCCGCCGCCGGGATCTTCAGCTTCACCTCGCTCATCCTCGCGGTCCTCATGCTCTTCCTGCCGCGGGAGTGGGGGCAGCGCCTCCAGGATTTCTGGGACGCCCAGTCGCGCCGGTTCGGCGGCGGCGATCCCGCGAAAGGGCGCCGTCGCGCGAAGATCCTCGTCGTCTCGGTCTTCTTCGTCACCTTGATCGTCCAGGGGACGCTCTATCTCGCCATCGCCCGCAGCTACGAGGTCTTCCACACCGCGAACCGCATCGGCTTCTTCGCCTTCTTCGCCTGGGGACTCTGGATCGGTCTCGGCTACCTCGTGGCTGGCTGGCGCGCGAGCCGGACCGCCCCGCTCCCGAACCGCGCGACCGCGACCCTCGCCTGGGTCGGGCTCGTCCCCGTTCTCCTCAACGGACTCTGGCCCTGGCTCGGGGGGCGCACCCAGACCTCCTTCTCGATGTACAGCAACCTGCGCTCCGAGGCGGCGGGCAACCATCTCTTCCTGAAGCGCGTCGATCTCTTCCAGCTCCAGAACGACATGGTCGAGGTGCGGACCTCCGCCCCCGACCTGCTCGGGCCCTCCGACAAGCCGCGAGGCATCCAGCAGTTCGCCAACCTCGGCTACCGCGTGCTGCCGTGGTTCGAGTTCCGCCGCCTCGTCAGCGAGAGGGACGGCGATTTCGAGGTGACCTACCTACGCAACGGAGAGGAGGCATCGCTCGGGCGGAAGGACGGCGTGAACTACGGCGATCCCGCCGCGTTCGAGCCCCTGCCTCTGCTGGCGCGGAAATTCCTCTGGTTCCGCCGCCTCGAAACGCTCGAAGGGCCGATGTGCTGCACGCATTGACGCTTTTTGGATGGATTCGATCTACCCCTTCAACGACGCCAGATAGGCGACGAGGTCGATGAATTGCTGTTCCGTCAGGCTTGCGGTGAGGCCCGGGGGCATCAGGGTGGGGATGGCCTCGCGGCTGGCGATGTCCTTTTTCGTCAGCGGCTTGATCCACGGCGTCGCGGTGTCGCGGTACCAGACGATGTCGTCGCTTTCGCGCTCGATGTAGCCGGTGATCGAGGCGCCTGCCGTGGTGGCGAAGGCGACGGCCTGGTAGCCCTCCTTGATCTGGCGGTCGGGCCAGAGGATGGACTCGACGATCTGGTCG
Organism: Verrucomicrobiales bacterium; assembly: GCA_037190325.1. Lineage (GTDB taxonomy): Bacteria > Verrucomicrobiota > Verrucomicrobiia > Verrucomicrobiales > DEV007 > Arctic95D-9. The sequence continues at coordinate 87,539 of JBBCIU010000034.1, forward strand.
AGGGGCATGCCCGCCCCGACGCCGTTGAGGGAGGGGCCGATCACGCCGCCCTTGTCGCCGATCTGGTGGCACGCGACGCAGGCGAGCTGGGCCATCTGATAGACTTCGGCGCCCTTTTCCGCGTTGCCCTTGCCCTCGCGGATCGCGGCGACGACGGCGGCGACGCGCTCGGGATCGTAGTCCGGCGCGCCGCTCTGGCGACCGACGGCGCGGTTGAGAAGCGGGGTCAGCTTCGCGTCGGTGCGGCCGAGACGGTTCATCGCGGTGAGGACTTCCTGCGCGGTCGCGGCGTCGGGAGGCGTGCCGGATTCGAAGACCGCGGCAAGGGTGGCGGGGCCGCCGTGTGCGGCGAGGAGAGGGGGGAGGAGGACGAGCGCCTCGTCGCGGTCCTTCCCGGACAAGGCCTCGCCGACGAGCCGGGCGGCGGCCGGGGCATCGCTTCCCGCGATGGCGGAAAGAGCGGTGAGGCGAAGGGGGGCGGGCGTTTCGACGTCCATCGCGAGCGGCGCGAGTTCGGAGGCGGAACCGGGGCCGGCGAGACGGGCGTAGGCGGTGATGGCGGCGTTCCGCAGGGGCAGTTCGACGGCGGAGCCGAAGGCGAGAGCGCGGATCTCGGAAGCGAGATCGGTCGCCTTCCACGATCCGGCGAGGCGGAGGGCGGCGAGGCGGGTTTCGGTCGGTCCCGATCGGAGGAGGTCTCCGAGGGACGAGGTCAGCGGGCCTTTCGGGAGGAGACGTCGCGTCTCCGCGGCCTCGGCGAGGGCGGCGAGGAGCGGGGCGTCGTTCTGCTCGATGGCGTGGGTGAAGACGCGGTCGAGGTCCTCGGAATTGCCGAGCCGGGCGAGCACGGCGAGGAGGCGGGATCGGTCCGCGGCCGCGAGTTCCCCGGCGGAGGGCTTTCCGGCGATTGCCTGGCGCGCGAGATCGGCGGAAACCTCGCCTCCGTAGGTTTCGAGCACGAAGGCGAGGTGGGCGGGCTTGGCGAAGGAGAGCGTTCCCGCCTGCAAGGGGGCGAGCCATTGGTCTTCCAACGCAAAGACGGCTTGGCTCAGAGAATACTCCACGAAACGGTCCGCTCCCGCGTCGAGGGCGGTGAGGGCGAGTTTCAAGGATTCGGCTTGGGGGCGGTTCGCACAGGCGACGACCGCTTCGAGGCGAGGGCGGGGATGGGGATCGGCGAGAAGCCTGGCGAGGCGCTCCGCCGCGTCGGGGAAGGGAGAGGCGCTGCGGGCGAGGATGCGGGCCGCGACGGCGCGGACGCGGGGCTCGGCGGAGGCCTGGAGGCGGTCGAGCAGGGCGGAGTCGGCCGCTCCGAACGACTCCAGGACACCCGCCGCCTCGACGAGGGCGATGGATTCCTTCGGCGCCAATTCCGCGATCCAATCCCGGAGGGCCTTCGTCGCTTTTTCCGGCTCCGCATGGTCGCTCAGCATCCGCCGCGCCTGCTCGCGCGGCCAGCGTTCGGGATTGCGGAGCTGCTCGACGAGTGCGTCGAGGTCCATCGCCACGAGGTCGGGCTGCTTCGCCGTCTCGCGCCCTTTGGCGGCGAGCCTCCAGATGCGCCCTCGCGTGTAGTCGCGGTCGGGATGGCGCAGGGAGACCTGGTAGTGGTTGATGATGGGGTTGAACCAGTCGGCGACGTAGATGGCTCCGTCGGGTCCCAGACGGATGTCCACGGGGCGGAAGCTCTCGTGTCCGCCGTAGATCAGTTGCACCGGCGGGGAGGCGGCGAAACCGGCCCCTTCCTCGACGAGCGGGATGGCCGAAACCTCGCGGGCGAAGTAGCCGGCGATGAGGGCGTGGTCCTGGATCCAGTCCGGGAGATGCGAGGAATCGGCGATGTCGACGCCCATGCTCTTGCCCGGCGTCTGGCCGACCTGGGCGAACTGCATCAGCTCGCGCGGATGGGTCGTGGGGACGAGTCCCGGCGTGGCGAAGCAGAGGTGCGGCCCGTTGCTTTTCACGAAGAGGGCGCCCCAGCGGTCGAGGGCGATGCCGCAGGGATTCTGGCTCGTCATCGAGGGGAAACCGAAGGGGTGGAGGCGCGTCAGCCTCGGGTCGAAGCGCCAGAAGCCGGCGGTGTCGCCGCGGGCCACGCCCCAGGGGGTCTCGACCTGCGAGAAGGCGTGGAGGCCCTGGCTGAAGTAGAGGAAGCCTCCCGCGTCGAAGGCGAGGTTGCTGATGTTCTGGTGGGTATCGCCGGTGCCGAAGCCCGAGAGGACGGTCTTCCGCTCGTCGGCGCGGTCGTCGCCGTCGGTGTCGCGGAGAAAGAGCAGGTCGGTGTCCGCGGCGATCCAGACGCCGCCGTGGCCGAGGGCGAAGCCCATCGGCATGTTCAGCCCGTCGGCGAAGATCGTCGATTTGTCGGCGTGTCCGTCGCCGTCCGTGTCCTCGAGGACGAAGAGCTTGTCGTCGGGCCTTTCGCCGGGTCTGACCTGGGCGTAGGCCATCGTGCAGAGCACCCAGAGCCGTCCGCGGGGATCCCACTGGATCGCGACGGGATTGGCGATGCCGAGCGATTCGTCGGCGTAGAGGGTGGCCTCGAAGTCGGGATGGACGACGAAGGAGGCGAGTTCGGCCTCGGGCGAGGGATCGGAGGTCGGAGCCTTGTCGGGGCTGACGGCGGAGGCGGGGGAGGGGAGCGCGAGGAGCAGCGCGGCGGCCAAGGGGAGGTGGAGCGTCCGTCGAGCCCTCGGCCTGACGTCCCTGGGCTGGAAGCCCAGGCTACGGTGGAAACGGGTCTTCATCGTGCGGCCTCCTTTGCGTAACGTTGGATGTCGGCTTCGCTCTCCGCGATCAGTCCGGGCAGGGAATCGATCTCTCGGACGAACCAGCGCTCCTCGCGTTTCTCCACGTCCCGCGAGGCGGGGACGTGCTGGCGGTCGCCGAAGAGGAAGGCCCAGTTCGTGGGGCGGTAGTATTGCTGCCAGAGCCGGTTCTTCCGGTCGATGGCGTCGAGGAGGGCGGGGCTGGCTTCGTGTCCGCGGCTGGCGCCCAGCTGCGCAAGGGCGGCTTCCGCAAAGACGCGATGGCCCGCCTCGTTGAGGTGGACGCCGTTGTCGGAATGCCCGGCATTCCATTCCGCGGCGGCGGATCGGAGGAAAAGCAGGCCTCGCTCCTTGGCCAGCGCTCCGAGCGCCTGGATGTAGGCGGAGAGGACGGTGTTGCGCTCGGCCTCGAGGCCGGCCGCCGGCCCGCTGTGGAAGAACGGGGTCGGCTCGACGAGGACGATCCGCCCCGTCAGCGGAGTCAGTTCGTCGAGCAGCCTTCCGTAGGCCTGGACGAAATCCGGGAGCTTCGCCGCGCCTTCGAGCGCCTCCATTTTTCCGAAGCAGACGAAGACGATGCCCGGCTCGGTGCGCTCGCGGTGGTCGGGGATGCTGCCGGGCTGGGAATCGCCTTTCTTCGTGTAGAAATGCAGGGGGCGCGCCTGGTGGAAGACCGTGTCGCCCTGCCACGCGAGATTGCGCCAGCGCAGGCCGTGGTCCGGCCAGGCGAGATGGAGGCCGGCTTCGAGGAATCCGTGGCGGTCGAGATCGAAGGTCTCGGTGCCGCCGATCCAGGCGACGGTTTCGTGGGGGCGCGGCTCGAAGCGGCCCTCGGAAAAGGGCGGAACGGAAGCCGCGACCTCGGCGAAACTGCGGCGCAGCACCGGCAGTTCGCCCTCCTGGGCGGAAATGTCGGAACCCGCGCCGAGCAGTCCGTAGAGTAGCCCGAGCCGGAGGAGTGGTCGAATCATCGCCCAGTATGGATGGAGGCCGCCTTCTCTGGCAAGAGCGCGATGATGCACCACGCCGCGCCTGGCACGAGGCGCCCCTGCATCCTCGTTCCGGACTCCGGGAAAGGGCCTTCGTTCAGCGGGGGCCGTTGTAGCGAAGTTCGTGAGAATTCGACGAAGGTCCTTGGGAGCACCGCATGGGAGAAGTTCTCACGAACTTCGCTACGGCGACTGCGGCGTGGACACTCCCTTGTCGGAATGGTAGCCTAGTGCCTGCCCAACTCCCTTGACGCGCAGGACCCTAGCCCCTTCGATGAATCGCCGCCGCGCCTTCCTTGCGTCCTCTCTCGTCGCGCCGCTCGCATTTGCGCTGGCGGTACCGGTCCGCGCCTACGACTCACCGGATTTCACGGTCGATCTCTTCTCGGCGGACGGGATTTTCCTTCCTGCGGACGAACGGGCCACGTTGCTCGAAGCGCTCGCCGCCTTGGCGTCGAACTTTTCGGATGCTTCGGGAATCGACGACGCTCTTCGCGAGAAGGCCCTCGCCCTCGCGCTGCGCCTCGATCCCCTCCATTCCCGGTCCCGCGCCGCCCACCGGGAACTGCTTCTCGGCGCCCCGCCGCAGGCGGTGTCGTCCTATTCGAGTCCCGGCAGCGTGGCGGAGGTCCTCTGGACCTCCGGGAAGCGCCTTGTCGAAGCTCCCCTCGATCCGGAGGAGAGAAGGCTTGCCCTCTTTCTCTTCGAGCTGTCACTGCTCGTCCATCCCCAAGCCCCCGAGGAGCGCCTCGTCGAATTTGCCGCGATTTGTGGAAACGGTGCGCCCGATTGGGGGGCGGCCCTTGCTTCGCGGAACGGCGCCGCTTCTTCGAGCGTCCGGGCGCGCGAGCTGTTCGGGCAGGCGCGAACGCTGCTGGCGGCCTTCGAGGAGCGAAGCCGGGCCGGAGCGATGGCGAAAGGCCTTCCCGCGGGGACGCCCGACCCTGCACCGTCCGCCGGTCAGGACCGTGTCTCGACGATGCCGCCGGAACTCGCGTTCGTCGCCTCGCTCGCGACGGTGCGGATGGTCGAGTCCGTCGGAATGGAACCGGTGGCGGGGACCGTGGAGTTGACGATCCGTGCGCCTTCCGGTGCTCCCGAGCGGGAATGGCTCGAGGGGGGCCATCCGGCTTCCGATCTGCTTCCGCTCTTTCCGTCCGAGCAGGGCATTCCGGTCGCCGGACTCGAAATCCCGGGGAGCACGGCCTCCGGACGATCCTGGTTTTGGCCTTCGGGAATGATCGGAGAAGTGCGCTTCGACGGGGAAGTGGCAGCGCCTGAACCCCTCAGCCTGCCCAGGACCTCGGCCGCGCTGCCTGCCTTGGTCTTGATGGAGGGGATTCTCGGGAAGAAACCGGTCAACAAGGCCTTCGTTCTCCTCGGCGAAATCGATCCGACCTCGATGCAGGTAGGTCTCGGCGGGAATCCCATACCCCTGATCGAGGCGGGCGCGACGATGGGGCGACCCTATCTTCTCGCGCCGGCGACCGTCCTGGACCCCCTCGTCGAATCCTTGCAGCATTCCGACCGTCTGGAGATCCTGTTCCAAAGCGAGCTCGTCTCCTACGCCGACCCTGCCGGAGCGGTCGCGCGCATGACCTCGCCGACGGATCCCGCCCTCCTGGCCGCGAGCGCCGCCTTCGACGAGATCGAAGCGGCGTCCGCCCGCCTGCCTTTGCCCGAGCTCGCCCGCAACCCTTCGGCGCAGGAGCGCCTGCGCAATCTTCTCGCGGCCTTCCCCGACCATCTCTCCGCCCGGGCCATGCTGGAGTATGGACAGAGGCCCGCGAACGAAGCGGCCCGCCTCCGACAGTTCGCCGGCAGGCTCCATGGGATCGTGGCTCCCTTTCTTGCGCTGGAAGAGGAGCCCAGGCTCGGTGGCGGTCGTCCGGTCGAGGATCTCTTCTCCGATGCGGACACGCAGTTTCTGCGGCTGCGCTCGGGAACTCCGGTCCAAGCGAGGAACCTGCTGGGGCTCGCCGAGGATCTCGTCGACGCGGCGGAACTCTACCTCCAGCTCACCAACAAGGGCACCTCGATCGCCAGTCAACGGCTCCGCGAGGCGAGGGGAGCGATCGGGGCGTATCGGGCCGAGCGGTTGCGGCTCGGTCTTCCGAACGAGGAGTGACCGCCGAGGGCGTGCTCGAGGTAGCGGCGCTGCATGCAGGAAGGCCAGTCGCGGAAGTTCGCAGGCGCTGCCGTCAGGGGGGACGGGAGCGGGACGATGGAATCGGGAAGGACGCACATGGGGACGCGGTTGCGGATTCCGTTCAGAGGGTGAGACGGCGCAGCAGCTCATCGCGGCGCAGGCGGGCCTCGGCGAGTTCGCGGGTGCGCAGGGAGACGCGGACGCGTTCGGAGGTGTAGTCGGGCCGGTGCAGGGTGAAGTGACACCACCACGTGCCCCGGTTGTTCCAGAGGTGGTGGTCGGGATTCTTCCCGTCGACGCGGGTCGCGAGAGTTCCTGAGAGGGAGGGACAGGTGCCGCCTCCGTGCGTTTCGAGCAGGTCGAGGTAGGTCATGGGTGATGCAGTGTCTGTGGGATTCAGCTACCGCATCAGGCTTGGGGGCGCCGCAGTCGCGCGGTTTTCCCCGGAGAAATTCTGTTCGGACCCTAGAGTCCGCACATCGGAGGCTGTCGCGGTTTCCCGCTCCAGCATCCAAGGCACCTTGGCTTCTCCAAACCAGGTTGCCGGACCCCGCTTTCGCCGGGCCACTCCTGATGCTTGCGGGAAAATGCCCCATGGCCCTGGCCTTCGCAAGTCCGGCCTCTGTCATACGGACGGATTTTTCAAAAAGGAGTTGCGCGATATTTCACTCCAGACTAAAACAAATCTATGAATCGTGATTTTTTGATCATTCTTTTTGTTTTCGTTGGAACCCTTGCCTGCGCCCAGGACGGAGCCGTCTCCACTCTCGTCGATCCCGTCGCCACGCTCGACCTCACCACCGTGGAGGGGAGCAGCCCCGAGCGCACCGTCATCATCCGGGAGGAGATCGTGCAGTCCGTCGTGGCCCCGGCCATCTCGACGAGGACCGCCGTCGCTCCCGAGGCCCGCGACCGCCTCCTGCCCTCGGTCGATACGATCTCCGGTGCCGAGATCCGCACCACGCAGCGCCGCGACCTCGGCGACGTGCTCCAGCACACCGCCGGCGTGCATCTCGTCCAGACCGGCCAGACCGGAGCGCAGAGCTCGCTCTTCGTCCGCGGCATGGAGAGCAACCATACCGTCGTCCTCCTCAACGGACGCCGCCTTCCCCCCGGACTCGCGGGCCTCTACCAGCTCGAATACCTCGATGTCGCCACGCTCGAGTCGGTGCAGATCGCGAAGGGCGCGACGAGCTCGCTCTACGGTTCCGACGCGCTCGCCGGGGCCATCGACCTGCGCTCGACCGATGCCCGCTACGTCACCGAGGACACGCTGAACTCCTTCGTCGAGGCGGGTTCCTTCTCCACCTTCCGCACCGGCCACAAGCTCGCCATCCGCGACGGCCGTCTCGGCCTCGCCCTCGACACCAGCCTCGTCGACACCGCGAACGACCGCCCCCGCTCCGACTTCGAGAACGCCGTCATCCGCGGAAACGTCGCCTACGAGATCGCCGACGGCGTCCACTTCGACCTGCTCGGCTACATCCAGCATTCCGACCTCGAGGTCGCCGGTTCCTCCCTCAGCCCGAACTTCCCCGAGCCGCAGCGGAACACGAACCAGTCCTCCCTCTTCTCGCCGCGCTTCAGCATCGTGCGCGACGACTGGGATTTCGCGACCTTCTACAGCTACTCCCGGAACGAGCTCGAGGCGACCCGCGACGTCTTCCTCAACGACAGCCTCCTCGAGCAGACCGGCCACGAGTTCGAGGCCGTCCTCAACTGGCATCCCTCCAAGGACGCCACCTACACCCTCGGCGCGGGCCACTACACCTACGAGTTCGAGCGCACGCCGCTCATTCCTGGCCCCTTCAACCTGCCGAGCGACTTCGACTACGGCTACGGCAGCGTCTTCGCCCAGGCCGATCTCGATCTGCCCGCGAACTTCCACCTCCTCGCCTCGGGCCGCTACGACGGGCACGACTCCTTCGACAGCAAGGCCACGTGGACCGTCCAGCTCGACCACCGCATCGAGGCCACCGGCACGACCCTCTTCGGAAAGCTCGCGACCGGCTACAAGGCGCCCTCGGGACAGGACTTCGTCTTCCTCGCCCCGACCCTCGATCCGACCACCCTCCAGCCCGAGGAGAGCTTCACCCGCGAGATCGGCTTCCGCCAGACGATCCTGAACCCGCGCAGCTCCATCGCCCTGACCTATTTCGAGGCGGACATCGACAACCTCATCGACGCCGATCCCTTCACCTTCGTCGATCCCGCCGTCGTCGACACCGAGACCTCGGGCTTCGAGCTGGAGCTGGTCTACTCGCCCGTCGAACGCGTCCGCCTCTACACCAACGCGACCTGGCTCGACGCCACCATCGTCGACGGGCAGTACCTGAGCGGCTTCGGCGGAGGTCCCGGCGACAAGCTGCCCCGCCGGCCCGACTTCGCCCTTTCCGGCGGGATCGTCGTCAGCGGCGACCGCTGGAGGGCCGGGGCCGAGATCACCGGCGCCTACGACCGGCTCGACACGCCCGGCGTCATTCTCGACGACTACACCGTGGCCCGGATCTTCGGCAGCTACGAGGTCAGCGACCGTCTCGAGATCTACGGCCGTCTCGAGAACGTCTTCGACCTCGACTACGAGACGACGGCAGGCTACGAGGCCGCCGGCTTCGGCGCCTTCGGCGGCGTCCGTTGGGTCTTCGGGAAGTGAGGGCGAGCCGGACCACCCGGAGCCGCCCCAGCGCTCCGATCCGGGACGTGGACCTTCGGGATTCTGCGGGTAGAATCGACGGTGGGCCATCCGCCGCCGATTCCGAAAGCCTCCGATGCCGAGCGCCTCTCCTGTCCGCAAGATCCTCCATCTCGACATGGACTGCTTCTACGCGGCCATCGAGATGCGCGAACGGCCCGACCTCGCCGGCCAGCCGATCGCCGTCGGTGGACGGAGCGGGCGCGGGGTGCTGACGACCTGCAACTACGAGGCGCGAAAGTACGGGTGCCGTTCCGCCATGCCCACCTTCAAGGCGCTGGCGCTCTGTCCCGGACTCGTCGTCCTGCCGGTGCGCTTCGAGCTCTACCGCCGCGAATCGGCCCGCATTCGGGAAATCCTCGCCCGCTACACCGAGCGGATCGAGCCGCTTTCTCTGGACGAGGCCTATCTCGACGTGAGCCATCTCGATTCGGACCCCTCCTCGGTGGCTTGGGCGATCCGCGAGCAGATCCGTGAGGAGACGGGGCTGACCGCCTCCGCCGGGATCGCCCCGAACAAGTTCCTCGCCAAGATCGCGAGCGACTGGAACAAGCCCGACGGCCAGTTCGAGATCCGCGGGGAGGAGATCGAGTCCTTCCTTTCGGATCTGCCCGTGGAAAAGATATGGGGCGTGGGCAAGCGCACCGCCCAGCGCCTCCACGAGGCGGGCATCCCGACCTGCGGAGCGATGCGCGAACGCAGCGAGATGGAGCTGGTGCGGAGGTTCGGCAAGTTCGGCCGCTCCCTCCACCGCCTCTGCCGCGGCATCGACGATCGCCCCGTCGAGGCGAACCACGAGCGCAAATCCATCGGGAACGAGCTCACCTTCCGGGAGAATCTCGTCTCGCTGGAAGAAGGGAACGAGCGCCTCGACGCGCTGGTCGAGGAGTTGGCCGAAGATCTGGCGTCGCGGCATGGAGACCGCGGGATCCGGGAATGCGTCGTGAAGGTGAGGTTCGACGACTTCCGGACGACGACGGCGCAGCGCGCCTCCGACCGGATCGACGCCGGATTGATGCGCGAGCTCCTCGCCGAGGCCTGGTCGCGGGGCGAGGGGCGGCCCGTCCGCCTCCTCGGCGCGGCAGTGCGCTTTCGCGAGAACGCGGAGGAAAGCGGGCAGTTGGAGATGTTCTGAGCCGCAGCGGAAGCGGCGACGCTCCCCGCCCCCTTCTGTGCTGCCCGCCATGGAACGTTCCCGCGTTCCGCTACCTTTCACCGTCGCAAGCGTCCTCTCCTCTCAAGGCGCGACGGCCAGCGCCGGCAGTTTCGCGTCGAAACGCAGGGTGGTCGCCTGCCTCTCGGTCGTCGAATGCATCGAGTCTCCTTCGAGGAGGAAAATTTCGGGATCGGCTTCGTAGGAAGGCGTCACGAGGACGACGAAGGCCTCGGGATGCGCCTTCACGATGGCCACGAGCTGGCCTACCATCTCGATTTCCTTCGAGGGCGTATTGCCGGGTTCGGCGATCTTCCGTTCGAGGATGCCGATGAGTTCCTTGCGGAAGCGGTCGGCATGGGTCGCGAGAGCGGCCTCGCCGAAGAAAGCCTTCCGCATGTCCACCTGGTACCGTTCGTGGTCGGCGGCGGAGATGCGGACCTTCAGGGGCTTTCCTTCCCGATATCCCGCCCAGGTGCCTTCCAGGACAGTCGTTTCGTAGGTGCCGGAGAAACGCACGTCCTCCGCTTCGCGGCCGTCGGGGTCTTTGGCGACCGACTCGATCTTGACGAAGAGTTTGTCCTCGTGGGGAACGAACTTGACCCTCCTCTCGACCAATCTCGCCTGGCCCGGAGCGCCTTCGGGCAGGGGCCTCGCTTCGCCGCCTATCCTCCATTCCAGACGGGGCTCGCCCTCGTTCGATTCCAGGACGAAAGTCTGCGAATCCGCCTCCTTGCGGTAGATGGCCGAGGCCTTCGTGACGACGGAGGAGAAGGTCGACTCGCGAATCGAAAGCGTCTTCGGCTTCGGGGGTTCGGGCAGCCGCTCGCCACGCTGAGGAATGGTCTGGGCGGCGAGGGGAGGGAGCGTCGCGGCGAAGGCGATGAACCAGGCCGCGGCGAAGAGGCGAGGCAAGGCGAAAGGGCGGAGGGAGGCGGCGCTCATGGCTCTGTCAAGAATACGCGCCGGATCCCGAATCCGCACGGAGAATCGTTTCGAGGCGCTCCAGCAGGCCGGGCACCCGGTTTGCACTTCCTCTTCATCGGGTTCCGGTGCCAAAACTTTCGGGGCAACAGGCCTTTGCTATTTCAATTGTCTTCCAGAACCATTTCTGACAAGATTTCGCGTATGGTATCCGATTCGCCATCCAGCGACCTGACTCATTTTCTGCAAAAGGCGCTCGAAATTCAACTCGCCGGACTAGAGAAGCAACTGACTGAGGAAACGCTCAAGAGGATCGCACTCAAAGCGGGATTGACCGAAGAGGACTGGGAGAAACTTTGTGCGATACTGGCCGGGCATCTTGCGAAAGGACGGAATTTCCTGAGGTTCGCAAACTTCACCGATGCCATCACGGAGCTGGAGCATGCCGCCGCGCTCGCTCCCTATCGGGCGGATGTTCTGGTCGATTGCGGAAAGGCCCATTTCGGCCGCTATAAAGAGACGGGGGCACGCCCGTCAAGAGATCGGGCGGAAATCATGTTCAGAAAAACCCTGGAAATCGATCCGGATAACGCCGACGCGGCGGAGCAACTAAGCAGTCTGAAGAAGTCGAAGCCCGCAACGCGAGTTCCGGGAAAAAAGACCCTGATGGTGGCGGCAATCGCCTTGGCATGCAGTGTCTCCGCTTGGCTGGGTATCGCGGGGATATCAGGTAAAACGGGCCGTGTTGGTCCGGATACGCAGAACGGACTTCCTTCCGCAGCTGTTGCTGCGAACCCGTCAACGACCCTGTCCATCTATCCGTCCGCAACGCTTCCGCCGTTCGGAGCAGGCTCTCCGCTCGCCTTTGATCGCGATCTCGTCGCCCACTGGACCTTCGACGGGAGCTTGTCGAAGGCCGCTTCCGTCCCGGAAAATCACCCCCTCACAAAAAGCGGCCGTGTCGAACCGGTGGAGGGAATCGATGGGGTTGCGATGCGCTTTTTTTCCGATCAAAGATCGGGGATGTACACAAATCCATCGACGAAATTCGAGTTCTCGGAATCCGTCACCGTGTCCGCCTGGGTGAAGCCAGCCACACGGCGGGGCGGCCAGATTGTCTGGTTCGGCGATCTGCGCGCTGGTCGCGATCCAGTGCAGCTCGCTCTTCTCGGGAATGGCCAGGTCCGCTTCCGCACAGACCGGGCCGTGACGGGAAAACCCATCTTCCCCGTCCGTCAGGAGGAGATCCGCGTCGCCCCCGATGGAGTTCCCAATCTCAACCAGCACGTCGCTGCCGATTCTCCCGGCATGCTGCCCCTCAACGAGTGGTCCTTTGTCGCCGGACGGATCGACAAGGTCTCGGCGCAGGAGAGCATCATCACTGTTTTCGTCAATGGCGAGCCTGTCGGCGAAACCCGAACCACCGAAGCGGTGGACTATCGGACGGATGGAATGTGGATCGCACTCGGAGCCGTGCATCGTGGCGAGAGTCAAAACTTCAACGGGACGATCGACGAAGTACGTGTCTATCGCAGTGCCCTCACCGACGACGAGATCCGCGAGATCTACCACTACCCTCGTCGGATCAAGCCGGATTGAAGTATTTTGCGTTAAACCGTAGCCGAAGCGATAGCCAATCCTTTCGCAGATCTCAAGAGTTACAAGGGCTTCAAAGAGATAGTAGCGGCCACAGTTTAACGCAAAATGCTCTAGCGTCTGACGAACTGCCGGAAAGCCGCTTTTCATTCCCTTGGCCCCCGTGGGACGTCCCTGTTCATGGAGCGTCCCTGTGAAGATCTGGACAGACAACGATTACGTGAATTTCAAGAAGCGGGTAGGAGTGCCCGCGCTCCTCTCATCCAAGCAACTCCCGCGCCTTCGCGAGGATCGCTTCGGCCTCCGCCTCCCCGCCGGGCGCGGCGCCTCGGGCCATGTCGGGGCGCCCGCCGCCTTTGCCTCCGGCCACGGCGAGGGACTCGCGGACGAGGTCTCCGGCCTTGGCTCTCGCGGCGAGATCGGAATGGACGATCGCGCCGAGGTGGACGGTGCCCTCGTCGACGAGAGCCATCACGGCGATGCCCCGGAACTGGCGCGCCTTGACCGTGTTCATGGCCTCCTGAAGCAGCTCGGAAGAATCGCCGGGAAGGAGGCCGACCCACGTGTCCCCCGCGAATCCGGCGAGGGTCTCCTCGTACCACTGCGAGGCCAAACCGGCCGCGGCTCCGGCGGAGGCCTTCTTGACGGCCTTCTCGGCTTGGATCGCAGCGGCGCGGACGGCGTCGCGGTGGGCTTCGAACTGCCTCACATGCGCGTTCGCCCCCTCGAGGTCCCCGGCGGCGAGGTCCTTGGCGATGAGGTCGGAAAGGGTGTCGGTGGCATCGGTCTCGACATGGGACTTGCCGAGGGCCTTCAGCTTCTCATTGGCCGCCGCCAGCTTGTGGACGGCCTCGGCGAACTCCGTCGAGAGGCGAGCGGACTCCTCGGCGAGGAGCGCCTTCGCGGCCTCTCCGCAGACGGCCTCGATCCGGCGGATCCCGGCGGCGACGGCCCCTTCGCTCTTGATCTTGAAGAAGCCGATGTCCCCGGTGGAGCGGACGTGGGTGCCGCCGCAGAGTTCCATCGAGTAGCCGTCGAAGGCGCCGCCCGTCCCGCCGATCTGGACGACGCGAACCTTGTCGCCGTATTTGTCGCCGAAGAACTGCATCACCTTCGGGTTGTTCTTCACCTGGGCGTGCGGAACCTCGGCAACGGTCACCGGGTCGTTCGCACGGATGCGTTCGTTCACCTCGGCCTCGATCTTCGCGAGCTGTCCGGGGGAGACGGCGGCGGAGTTGAAGTCGAAGCGCAGGCGGTCGGGCGCGACGAGCGATCCCTGCTGGGTGGCGTCGGGGTTGACGATCTGGTGCAGGGCCCAGTGGAAGAGGTGCGTCGCAGTGTGGTGCGCCTCGATGCCGCGACGGCGCGAGGCTTCGACCGTCAGCGTCACGGCGGTGGTGGCGTTGTCAGGCAGCTTGGCGAGCTGGAGGACCGTGGCCTCGCCCACGCCGAGGGCGGCGATCACGGGGATGCGTTCACCATCGGCAATAAGCGTGCCGGTGTCGCCGAGCTGGCCGCCTTTCTCGATGTAGAAGGGGCTGCGGTCCACGATGGCGAAACTGCCCGCACCGTTCTCGATCCATTCGACGACGGTGGCCTCGGTCTCGTCGTGTTCGTAGCCGACGAACTCGGTCTTCACGTCGGTCTCGATGGTGACGGCCTCGACCACGGCGGTCCTCTGCCCTTCGGCTCCGGTGCCCTTGTGCGCCTCGACGAGGCGTTCGACCTCGGCCGGGTCGGTGGAAAGGCGGCGCTCGTCGAGGAGGAGCTGGGTCAAGTCGGTGGGGAAGCCGTAGGTCTCCCAGAGCTTCACCACGGTGGCGGCGGGAAAGAGTCCGTCGGCGGGGAGCTTCGCGGCGGCCTCGTCGAAGAGCTTCAGGCCGCGGTCGAGGGTGCGGTTGAACTGCTCCTCCTCGGCCTTGAGGACGGCGGCGATCTTCTCCTGCCGCGTCGCGAGTTCGGGAAAGACGCCGCCGAATTCCGCGACGAGGACGGGGACGAGGCGGTGGAGGAAGGGATTCCCGGCGTCGAAGCCGAGGACGCGCCCGAAGCGCACGGCGCGGCGCAGGATGTTGCGGATGACGTAGTTCCGCCCGCCGTTGCCCGGCTCGATCCCGTCGGCGATGGCGAAGCTCACGGTGCGGAGGTGGTCGCCGATGACGCGGAAGGCCACGTCGAACTGCTCCTGTTCGGAGAGACTGTGGCGCTGGCCGCCTTCGGGCACGGTCGAGGCGTAGGTCTTGCCGCTCATCTCCGAGAGCTTCGCGAAGATCGGGGTGAAGACGTCGGTGTCGTAATTCGAGGCGAGCGTCGAGAAATCCGTGAGGCCTTTCGTGCCCTGGATCACGGCGCAGGCGCGCTCGAAGCCCATGCCCGTGTCGACGTGGCAGGCGGGGAGCGGACGGAAGGTGCCGTCCTCGTTCGCGTTGAACTGGATGAAGACGAGATTCCAGATCTCGATGCAGCGCGCGTCGCCCGCGTTGACGAGGCTGCCCTTGGTGTCGCCCGCCGGGGTGAGGTCGATGTGGATTTCGGAGCAGGGACCGCAGGGACCGGTCTCGCCCATCATCCAGAAGTTGTCCTTCCTGTTGCCGTTGACGATGTGGACGGCGGGATCGAGTCCGGCCTTCTGGAAAATGGCGGCCCAGAGATCGTAGGCCTCCTGGTCGAATTCGGCGGGATCGCCCTCGGCCGGAGCGTAGACGGTCGCGTAGAGGCGGTTCGCGGGCAGCTTCCAGCGCTCCGTGAGCAGCTCCCAGGCCCAGGCGATGGCCTCGGCCTTGAAGTAGTCGCCGAAGGACCAGTTCCCCAGCATCTCGAAAAGGGTGTGGTGGTAGGTGTCGTAGCCGACGTCCTCGAGGTCGTTGTGCTTGCCTCCGGCGCGGATGCACTTCTGCGTGTCGGCGGCACGCGGCGGGTCGTAGGGGGCGGCCTCGGTGCCGAGGAAGTAGGGGATGAACGGGTTCATTCCCGCGTTCGTGAAGAGCAGGTTCGGCGAGGTCGGCATCAACGAGGCCGAGGGCACGATGGAGTGCTTCTTCTCGGCGAAGAAGTCGAGGAAGGATTGCCGGATGTCGCGGGAGGTCATGGAGCGGGGACGGTAGCGCGACGCGGCGCGGGCGCAAGTCGCAAGGGCCGGCCGACAGCCCCCGCGGCCTCCTTCCGGCCGGACCGCTGGATCCATCCCGGGACTCCGATTCCGGGCGGGGGAAAGGAACCGCCTCTCACCGTCTCCGCCGCCCGCCGTCGCCCGGATTGACCCACTTCGCGTTGGTCACGGTTTTCGTGCCGAGGGCTTTTTCAGCGATCACCTTGCCGTCCTTGCGGATCTGGATGGAGATGCCTTCGAGGACATCGTTGTGCTCGTCCTTGGAGCCGTCTGCGTAATACCAGCCCGGAGCCAGCTCGCTGTGGTTGACCGGGATGATCTCCGTCTCCACGGTCTTCGACTTCAGGTATTCGATGGTGCCGAGGTCCGCCCTGCCCACTTTCACGAGCATTCCGCCCGCAGGAATCAATCCCTGATGCAGCTCCCGTGCCTGGCGGGCGCGCGACTTCGCCGTCTTGGAGAGGTTGTAGAAGACCTCGATGCCCTCCACCGCCGTCCCCGCATTGCCCGTCTTCGAGCGGTTCTCCACCTTGATGGAGAATTTCCAGGTTTCGTAGACCGCGATCAGGTTGCCTTCGGTGCTTTTCCGCCGCTCCACACGCTGCCGCGTCGCCTGGATGTCGAAATCGTAGGCATACGGCACCGGGTTCGCCTTGCGCCATTCCGCGATGTGGGTCTGGTCCTCCGCGGAGAAGAAGGAGATCCCTCCCGTGATCTGGGTGCCATCCTCGCGCTTCAGAGTCACTTCCGTCTCGGTCGCGGAGACGATGGTCGCGCGCATCTTCTGGCCGGAATGGTTCGTGAAGTCGCGGAACGTCTCGGCTCGCGCCACCGCCGAAGCGAAGGAGAGCCCAGCGGCCAGGATCAGGAGAAGGGGCCGGGGAAGTTTGGGAAGTCGGGGTGGTCCGTTCATCCTAGAAGGGAAGATGATAGAAGGGAAGATGAAAGTTGAGAGGGGATCGTCGAGAGATTCGGAATCAATGGATCGCCTCAATACGGCAACTCATCCTTTGAGTGAACCGGAGCTTCGCCGCAGGCCGCTCGCTTTGAACCCTCGCCGTTCGTCTATCGATTGGCTCCGCTTTGCTCCGTCTATTTCTCAACTCCGGTTTCAAGTTCATGCGAGGCAGAGTGGCTTCGGAAGGAAGGGGCCGGGAGGGACCGGGCTCCGGGCATCGTAGAGACCCGCTTTCTCGCGGAGCAAGTTTTTTCCTGGCGTGAACGCGGCCCTCCGTCGGCTTCCGGGCAAGCCGACGGAGGATGGCCGGTGGAGGAAAGATCAGAGCTTTCCGGCCACCAGCTTCTCCATCTTGACGATGTCGGCGGCGAAGAGGCGGATGCCCTCGGCGGTCTTCTCCGTGGCCATGGCGTCCTCGTTGAGGAGGAAGCGGAAGGTCTTCTCGTCGAGCTCGAGCCGCTCCTGGGGCTCGGCGGCGGCCAGTTCGGGAGAGAGCTTTCGCTCCACGGTGCCATCGGTCGATTGCAGCTCCTCGAGGAGGCTCGGCCCGATCGTGAGGAGGTCGCAGCCCGCCAGTTCGAGGATCTGCCCGGTGTTGCGGAAGCTCGCTCCCATCACTTCGACGGGATAGCCGAACTGCCGGTAGTAGGCGTAGATGCGGCGCACCGACTGCACGCCGGGATCGTCGGCGCCGCTGTATTCCTGCCCCGTGCTCTTCTTGAACCAGTCGTAGATGCGGCCGACGAAGGGGGAGATCAGGGTGATGCCGCCCTCGGCGCAGGCGACGGCCTGGACGAGGGAGAACATCAGGGTCAGGTTGCAGTGGATGCCCTCTTTCTCCAGAACCGCGGCGGCGCGGATGCCCTCCCAGGTGGAGGCGATCTTGATGAGGATGCGCTCGCGCGGCACGCCGTCGGCTTCGTAGAGGCGGATGATCTCGCGGGCCTTCGCCACGGTCCCTTCGGTGTCGAAGGAGAGACGGGCATCGACCTCGGTGGAGACCCGGCCGGGGACGATCCCGAGGATCTCCTTGCCGAAGGCGACGAGGACGCGGTCGATGATGGCCGCAACGAGCGCTTCGCCGGAGAGGGACGAGGATTTCAGGTCGGCCACGGCTCGGTCCACGAGGGGGGCGTAGGCCTCCTGCTGCGCGGCTTTGAGGATGAGGGAGGGGTTCGTCGTCGCGTCCTGCGGACGGTAGGCCCGCATCGATTCGAAGTCGCCGGTGTCGGCGACGACCACGGTGTGCTGCTTGAGTTGGTCGAGGAGGTTTGACATGGAGCAAGGGTCGCAAGGATGGTGCGGCTTGTCCAGTGCTTCCGGGAGGCAATTCGTCACTGACCGTCGCCCGTCTCGGCAGGCAGGGACTGGTCCTCCAGCCAGACATACTCCTTCCAGGCGCCCTCGTAGAGGATGACGTCGGGATAGCCGGCGAGGTGCTTGAGGTAGAAGCGCAGCAAGCTGCCCTCCCGTGAAGTGCCGCAGTAGCAGATGATGGTTTTGTCAGGAGTGATGCCGGCGGCTTCGAGCTCCGCCTTCACTTCCTGGACGGGGCGGAAGCGGTGGGTGTTCGCGGAGTCCATCAGCTTGGCCCAGTGGAAGCCGATCGCGCCGGGGATGTGGCCTTTGCGCAGCCAGACGTCGTCGTCGCCGACGAATTCGTTGTGGGGGCGGGCATCGACGAGGATAGTGTTGTCATGGTCCTTCGCGGCGAGGACGTCGTCGATGTCGGCGGCGATCTCGGGGCGGGTCTTGGCGGGCAGGCTGCCGGCAGGATTGCCAAAATACTCCTGCGTCGGAGCGAAGCCCGCGGCGGTCCAGCCGGCGAGGCCGCCGTCGACGATGCGGATCCGCTCGATGCCGAATTTCTCCAGGACGTAGGCCACCATCGTGGCGCTGAGGATCTCGTCGTTCGGCAGCTTGTCGCCGGTGGCGTAGACGAGGTGGAGTCGGTCCTTGTCCGCCCCGGCGCGGACGAGGAGGGCGGCGGTGAGGTCGTCGGGCAGGTATTGCACCGGCACGGCCGAGTCGGTGCCGCGGAGGGTGTCGAAATTGAGGTGGTGCGCGGTGGGGAGGTGGCCGCGGAAGTAGTCCTTGTAGCCGCCCCGCGTGTCGATGACGACGGGACGCTTCGCCGGGTCGGCGTCCTCGATGAGCTGCTTCGCCTCGGCGGGCGAGACGATGCCGATGTCGGCGCGGGAGGCCGGCGCGGCGGCGACAAGGGCGGCGAAGACGAGGACAGGAAGGAGTCGGACGGGGTTCATGGGATCTGGCGGATAGGGTTCGGAATCAGTAGGGGAAGATGAAGTTCAGTTTCAGCATGAAGCTGGCGGAGCCCTCGTCGGGAAGGTTCGTCCACGTTTCGAAGACGATGTTCTCGGTGAGCGCGTATTTCAGGCCCACGGCGGGCAGCCATCCGTCGCCGTCGCGGGTCTGCACGAGGTCGGCGTTGAGGTTGAGGTTCCGCTCCAGGAAGGTCACGTCGCGATCGATGCCGAGCAGCACGGTGTTCCCATCGGTCTGGAGTCCGTAGCCTAGATGGAGGCGGGCGAACTTCGCATCCTGGCTGAGAACGGCGTAGCTGAAGGGATCGCCCGACCGGGCGGTGTCGGTCAAGGCGACGTTCGCCACTCCGATGGCAACGGCGCCGTCCTCCCAAGGTTCGAAGGCCACCTTGGTCTGGAAGAGGAGCGGTCCGGCCGGGTCGGGAGCGAGATGGCTGTCCAGACCCCATTCCAGGTCGAGCCCCGGGAGTTGCCAGCCAGTCTTGAAACCGGTCCAGAAATCGTGCGGACCCGATCCGACCGTGTCGAAGGTCTGGACCACGACGGCCCGGTGCGGTGCCGTGTCGGCGGTGGGGATGTTGTTCAATCCGCTGGGGGTCGCCTGGGCGCGGGGATGGGGAACCAGGGCGGCGGCACAAAGGGCGAGAAGGAGGGGAGCGGATCTCATGCGGAAAGCCCGCCGAATGTTTCCAATTTGCGCAATTGTGCAATTGAGAAAATGTGACGATTTATCCCGAAAGGAAGACGAGCGCCTGGAGGGGATAGTCGAGTTGCTTGAAATCAACGAGTTGCCTCAATGTCGCAATTCACTTGGGTTTCGCGCAAGCCGCTCGCTTCGAGCGTTCAACTCTCACTTCCTGTTTGGGGTTTATGCGAACGGATCCTAAGTGGCTCCATGGGGGAAGCGTGGCCGCTTCCGTTCCCTCTTCACCCAGTATTCTCACTTCCGCGTTCTCATCGGCTTCTTCCGCTCGGGAAAGAGGGTACGGCAGATTTCGCAGACGGTGCCGTCGCAGCCGCGGGCGGTGCAGTGTTCCCGACCGTAGAAGATGATGCGGAGATGCAGGGCGTTCCACTGGTCTTCGGGGAAGGCCCGCTTCAGGTCGCGCTCGGTCTCGATGACGTTTTTCCCGCTCGTCAGATTCCATCGCTGGGCGAGCCGGTGGATGTGGGTGTCGACAGGGAAGGCGGGCACGCCGAAGGCTTGGCTCATGACGACGGAGGCCGTCTTGTGGCCGACGCCGGGCAGGGCTTCGAGAGCGTCGAAGTCCACGGGCACGCTGCCGCCATGCCGTTCGACGAGGATTTTCGAGAGCCCGGAAATGGCGGCCGACTTGCGCGGAGACAGGCCGCAGGGTTTGATGATCTCCCGGATCTTCTCCACCGGCACTTCGGCCATGCGTTCGGGCGTATCGGCAAGGGCGAACAGGGCCGGTGTGACGAGGTTGACCCGCGCGTCGGTGCATTGGGCGGAGAGCAGCACCGCGACGAGGAGCGTGTAGGGATCGCGGTGGTCGAGGGGAATGGGTGTCTCGGGATAGAGTTCCTCGAGACGTTTAGCGATGAAGGCGCAACGCTCCGCTTTCGTCATCGCGGTCGGGCCTTCGCCTCGTCAGGCGTTGCTGCCGTTTCCGGTGGTGGCGTAGCCGTTGCGGGCTTTCTTCTCGATCTCGTTCAGCATCTTGCGGACGTGATCGGCGTGGCGGACATGTTTGCGGCTGTCGAGAATCTTGCGGCTCTCCTCGAACGAACCCCATTCCAGCACGCGGATGGGCACGTTGCGGACACCCCACTTGTTCATCGTGCCCTTCTCGGGTTTGTAGATGTCGATGGTCTCGGTGCCGACGAGGGCGCTGCCGTAGTCGTCGACGACGTATTCGTAGGGCATGCCCTCGATCATGAAGCGGGTACCGAGAGGATACTTCGACCAGTCGGCGGCGGCGCTGCGGACCTGGGAGCCGTATTGCAGCGTGTTGCCGGCGGCGCTCTTGCGGCCGTACTGGAGGTGGTCCGACTCGCTGTGGGTGTAGGCGGTGGTGCGGACCATCATGATCTGGTTCGTCGGGCGGTTGGCCACGGGCGTGCGGGGGACGGAGGCGAGGACGGCGGGCGGGGTCGTCGGCTCCGGCTTGGGGAGGGCCACGGGATCGGCGGGAGCGGGCTGCGCAGGCGCTTCGGGGAGGCCTACGATGCGGTCGGACGGAACCGGCGTCAAGGGTGGAACCGCAGGGGAATCGGCCGGAGCGGTGGCAGGTGCTTCGGCACCGACGACGAGGGTTTCGCGGGCCGAATCCTGCTCTTCCTGCGCGATCTTGGCGACCGCGTTGATGTTCTGGTTGGAAAGGGCGGTGAGGCTGGAGGTGCTCGTGCAACTCGCAAACGGAAGGAACCCTGCGAAGAGAAGGGGCAAGGCGGCGAACCGGATGGAGACTGGGATGATTTGCATGGGAGCGAACCTCGTCCTGTTTTTAGTGGCTTTCGCCGGAAAGTCAATCTTCCCGCTCTCGAATCCCAACAGGATAAGGTAAATTGTTTATAAATACTAGAAATTTCGTTACCGGGATAACTGATTTTCCTTCAGGATGGATCCGGTCATGGAAAAGCGGCCTGTCCATGGAGCGGAGACGGAAGAATCGGATGCTTTCTTAGCGCTTTTTAAAATTTCATCTCGCCTTGAGGTGCTCGCGAGGCAAAACCACAGCGGGGAGCAGCCCGGTGAAGGGGCGGATGCGGAGATCTCTTTCGCTCACCTCGACGGTGACTGTCCCTGCGCTGTCCAGGTCGAAAAGGGGGATGCCTCGGCGATGGAGGTGCTCGCGCAAGGTCTCGGGAATGCGCTCTGATTCCGGAAAGGGCGAGTGGGTCGAGACGACGGCGAGGGGGGAGACCGCCTCGACGAAGGCGGGCAGGCCGGAGGGCGCATCGCCGTGCTGGCCGCGGATCCAAACGTCGGCGCGCAGGTCGGTTCCGCTTTCGAGCAGGTCCTGCTCGGTGTCGAAACCGCTGTCGGAGGTGAGCAGCAGGCGACGTCCGGCGTACTCCACTTTCAGGACGAGGGCGCGATCGTCGGCGAGGCGTCCGGGCGCTTGCGCGGAGGGATGGAGGATGGTCAGAACCACCCCCGCTCCCACGGCGAGACGGTGGCCTCGGTCGACGGCGACCGCTTCGATGCCGAGGCGTTCCGCCGTTTCCCGGATCTGGCGATGGGAAGGAGAGCGGTTTTCGACCGACGATTCCACAAGCAGGGGAGGCCGGAAATGGGCGAGAACCGAGGGGGCGGCTCCGATGTGGCCTTGATCCCCATGGGTGAGGACGAGGGCGTCGATGTGGTTCGCGCCGCGGTGGCGGAGCAACGGAAGGACGCGGCCTTGATAGGTGCGGGTGCCGCCGCAGTCGATCATCCAGCGCAGAGGTCTCCGGTTGCGGCCGGAGGGAATTTCGAGCAGCGCGGCGCCTTCGCCCCGGTCGCCGACGAGATCGAGGCGCAGCGTCTCCGGCGCGGTCGGCGGCGAGCCGATGCCGGTGTGGACGGTCGCGCCGGGCAGACCGGCGAAGAACTGGGCCATCGAGGCGAGGAGGAGGGAGACGAGGGCGTTGAGCCAGTTCGCGAGGAGGGCGATCCAGGTGAGGCGCAGACCGTAGGCGGCGAGGGAGGCGGCGGCGAGTCCCATGATGACCGAAGCGGTCGGAACCATGAAGACGTTGGCGAGGAGTCCCACGGGCGAGACGCTCTCGAAGTGCCAGGCGAGGAGCCCGAGGGAACCGAACCAGGAGGCGGTGGAGACGGCGACGAGGGCGGCGACCCAGCCGGCGAGGCGGTCCGCGAAGCGTCGCGCCGGGCGGATCAGGCTCTGGGGCAGGAAGGGATCGGCGAGGAAGGGTTTCGCGAAGATTTCGCCGAGGGGGCGGGCCAGCAGGCCGATGAAGAGGAGCACGGCGAAGGAGAGCTGGAAGCCGGGCAGGAAGAGTTGCTGGGGATCGTGGACGAAGAGGAGGAGCGCGGCGAAGCCGAGGCTGTTGAGCAGGCGGGGTTTTTCCCGCAGGGCGTAGCCGGCGAGGAAGGCCGAGGCCATCAGCGCGGCTCGCACGGCCGAGGGACTGAGGCCGGTGATGGCGGAATAGAAAAGCACGACGGGAATCGCGACCGGCGCGGCCCAGGCCCTCGGGATGCCGAGAAAGGCAGCGAGCCGGATCAGCATCGCGGCGACGATGGCCACGTTCAGCCCGGAGACGGCGAAGAGGTGCAACGTGCCGCTGTGGCGGAAGGCTTCCTCCAATTCCTCGGGCGAGCTTTCCCTCGCTCCCAGAGCCATCGCCGCGACGAGACGGGCGTAGGGCTCGCGCTCGGGAGGGACGCCGAGGAGAAGGGCCGCTTCGAGTCGGCCGCGCAGTTCGAGGGCGGTCCGCACGATGGTCGATCCCGCGTGGCCCGGCAGCCGCTCGAAGCGGTCTCCTTCGCGGATCTCGAGTTTGGCGAGGGATCCCGATTGGCGGAAGTAGAAGGCCTTCGCATCGAACCCTCCGGGTACGGAGGCACCCTCCAGAGGGACGAGCCGCCCCGTGAAGCGAAGCGGCGCTCCGTAGCCGAGACCTTGGGGCAGCTTCTGAATCCAGCAGGGGACGCGATGCCTGCAAGGAAGACGGCGTCCGCCGATCACGAGGGATTCGATCTGCACGGTCGTGGACACGGAGCGTGGGCCGTAGTCGGCGGTGTCCGCGATCCAGCCTTCGCCTTCGATCTCCACGGACTGCCCTGCCGCGAGGGCCGAGGCGAGAGGAAAGGTGCCGATGTCCGCGAGACGTTCCCCTTGCCGCCATCCCAGAAGCACCAGGGCCAGGGCGCAGCCCGCGAGAACCGTGGCGAGGCCGCGGGCGCGTCGCAGGGCGGCTCCGGCGAGGGCAAGAAGCGCCAAGGCCGCGAGGCTCGCGGCGAGGAACCGTCCTTGGTCCACGAGAACGATGCCCGCGATCCCGGCGAAGGCGGAGAAGAGCAGGGGAGCTTGGCGGAATCCGTCGCCGAGAGCAGCGAGCCAAAGGCGGCGCTCCGCGTGGTGCGGTTGGGAAACGGGTTTCACGACGAAGCCGAAAAACGGAAAAAAATGGGGTTGGCAATCGGGCGGGCCGTATTACAGTGACGGCTCCCTGCGGTTCCGCCCGACAGGGAACGGAGTTTGGTTCGATTGATTTTTAGGATTTATAAAAATTTATTGAATCTTATAAAAATTCCGAGATCGTATTGCGAACGCGGGTATAGCTTAGTGGTAAAGCCCTAGCCTTCCAAGCTAGTTATGTGGGTTCGATTCCCACTACCCGCTCCACCTCGGCGGTGACATGAAGTTCGCAATCTCCCTTTTCCTCGGTCTTTTCGTGATCCTTTCCGGGGTCGGCTCCCGTGCTTCCGAGGCGGCGTTCGATCGCGAGACGGCGGTCGAGACCCTCCGCGCGGGCATCGAGGCCCATCCCGATCAAGCGGTCGTCCTCTTTCGGGATGCTCTCCAGACCACCCCGGAGGCCCGTGGCCAATTGCTGGAGACGGCGCTCGCCTCGCTCGAGCTCGATCCCGTCCTTCTGGCGCGGTTGCTCTATGCCGCCCGGCTCGAATTTCCCGAAGACGACGCGCTCTTCGCCGAGACCGCTGTGGCCGGCCTGCCGGAGAGGACGATGGACATCCGGGCCGCTTTCCTCGCGACGCCGCAGGAAATGGCCGCCGCCTTGTCCACGGACGAGACGGCGGCCGGAGCTCCCTTGCGCGAGCCTCCGGCCGAATCCCGGAAGCTCGACGAGGAGATCCGCGACGCCATCGCCCGGGTCGCCGCCAAGACCGAAGGCAAACCCTGGCCCGAGCAGGCGCTTTCCGGCAGTCCTGTCCGTTTCAAGAAACCGGACGAAATCCGCATCCCGCGCCTCTCGCGCTATGTCGATGAATCGGGGCTCGTCAACCATCTCCCCGTCGATCGCCAGGACGAGCGCGAGATCGCCTCCGGCTTGGTGAGGATCGACGACGCCTGGCGTCCCTCCGGCGCGATCCAGCTCGACGAATCGAAGTTCGCGTCCGGAAAGGAATCCTCCATCGCCCCGCTGGACGCGGCGGTACGGCCGATGGCACCGGCCGGTTCCGTCGGCCTGCCGAAGCGCCCCCGTCTGCCGCGCTCCAGCGTCTACCACATCCCTTCGGCGGCGGACTCCTACGAATCGACCATCGACCTCGAAAGCGGAGAGACTGCCCCGCCCGCCCTCGTCATCCGGCCGCCATCGGCCTCGCCGAGCAGTCCCAGGTGACGTCGCGAACGCGTCCTCGCGGACGCCGTCCGTCTTCGCTATAGTGGGGAATGATGGTCCGCCTCTGCCGTCTCGCCCCCCTCCTAGCCCTGAGCCTCTCCGCCGAGGACGGCCCCGACCTCCCCTTGGTGGATCTGTCGGGCGAAAAGGAGCGGCACGTCGTCATTGCGGCCGGCACCGAGGAGACCTACCAGGGCCACCCCACCACCCTGCTGATGCCCGACGGGAAGACGATCTACGCCGTCTGGTGTCTCGACCACGGCGGCGCGGCCGGCCCCATGGCGAAGAGCGAGGACGGCGGTCTCGCCTGGACGCGTCTCGACGACCTCCTTCCTCCCGGCTACGCCACCCACCAGAACTGCCCAAGCATCTACCGCCTCGTCGATCCCTCGGGCGAGGCGCGGATCTGGGTCTGGTCGGCCTTCCTCGGCAAGCGCGGCGGTCCGGGCATGCCCTCCATCGTGAGCGAGGACGAGGGCGCGACCTGGAGGGAGATGCCGCCCCTCGGATTCCCCTGCGTCATGACCTTCAGCAGCATCGTCCGGCTGAAGGACGGCCGCCATCTCGGCCTCTACCATGCGGGGCCGGGGGGCGAGGACAAGCCACCGCTCGCCGTGTTCCAGACGATCACCGCGGACGGTGGATTCACCTGGTCCGAACCCAAGCAGGTCGCCGCCGTGGAGGGGAAGAATCCCTGCGAGCCCTTCGTCTTCCGCTCGCCCGACGGCGACGAACTCTGCTGCCTGCTGCGCGAGAACACGCACAAGGGGCGTAGTCTCGTCATGTTCTCGCAGGACGAAGGCGAAACCTGGAGTACGCCCGTCGACACGCCTTGGGGACTCAGCGGCGACCGCCACATCGGCGTGAACCTGCCCGACGGGCGCTGGGTCTTCGCCTTCCGCGACATGGCCCCGCAGAGTCCGACCCGGGGCCATTTCGTCGCCTGGGTCGGCCGATACGGGGACATCCAGGCCGGGAAGGGCGGCGACTACCGCATCAAGCTCCTCCACAGCCATGCCGAGCGCGTCCACGACTGCGGCTATCCCGGCGTCGAGCTCCTGCCCGACGGCACGCTCGTGATCACGACCTACATCAAATACGCGCCGGGACCGGAGAAACACTCCGTCGTCTCGACGCGCTTCAAGATCGCCGAGACGGACGCCATGGCGAAGCATTGAAGGAGAAGGAAACCGGAATGCGCCGCGCCCTCCTTCTTGCCTACCTCCTTCCCTCCCTCCCCGTCTCCGGAGGCGGCGTCCCTATCGTCTTCCCCGCCGACAGCGGCATCGTCGATGTTCGGAGCCATGGCGCCGTGCCCGACGACGAGAACGACGACACCGCCGCGATCCAGGCCGCCCTCGACGCCTTCCCGAACGGCAACCGCATCGTCTACCTGCCGCCGGGCGTCTATCTCGTCGGCGACACCCTCCGCTGGCCCGTCGGGGACGGCGTCGCCAACGGGCACCGGCGCACCATCCTCCAGGGCGCGGGCGAGGGCCTCTCCATCCTCCGCCTCCCCGAGGGCACGGAGGGCTTTTCCGATGCCGGAAACCCCAAGGCGGTGGTCTGGACCGGGGGAACGCCGGCGCAGCGCTTCCGCAACGCCGTACGCGATCTTTCCATCGAGATCGGTCCGGGCAATGCCGGAGCCATCGGCCTGCAGTTCAACGCGAGCGGGCAGGGGACGGTGCGGAACGTCGCGATCCGCGCCGCCGAGGGTTCCGGCAGGATCGGGCTCGACCTCGGCCACTGCGACGAGATCGGCCCTCTCCTCGTCCGCCACCTCGCCGTCGAGGGCTTCGACTACGGAGTCGTCACCAAGTGGCCGGTGAACTCCGCCACCTTCGAGCACGTCCTCCTCTCGGGACAGCGCCGACTCGGCTGGTGGAACTATCATCAGATGGTCTTCGTGCGCGGACTCGTCAGCGAGAACCGCGTCCCCGCCCTCTACAACGAGAAGGATTCGTGGGGCGCCGTGGCCATGGTCGATTCGCATCTCCACGGCATCAGGCCCGAGCGCGGCGCCCCGGCCATCCACAACCAGCGGCGGCTCTACCTTCGCAATGTGGATCTGATAGGCTACGACCGGGCCGTCGAGAACGACGACAAGGGCCGCGACAAGGGCGATCTCGATCCCCTCGGCACGGTCTCCGAGGACAGCTCGCACCACGATCTCCGTTCCCTCTTCCGCGAGCTCCCCGAGGGCGGCTTCGCGACGGCGGGCGAGATCGCCCATCTCCCCGTCAAGGAGAGTCCGGAGGTCCCCTGGGGCGATCCGGCGAAGGACTGGGCCAATCTCCTCGATTTCGGAGCGGACCCCACGGGCGCGGCCGACGCCAGCGCCGCCCTGCAGAAGGCGATCGATTCCGGCGCGAAGACCGTCTACCTGCCCGGCGGCAGCCGCTTCCGCTTCGGCGGCCCCGTCGAGATCCGCGGGCCGGTGCAGCGGATCGTCGGTCTGGAAAGCCGCTTCACCGCCGTCGGAGCGCCCGTGTGGACTCTCGCCGACGGGAAGCATCCGCAGAACCTGCCCGACGCGCCTGTCGTCGTGGTCGAGCGTCTCGACGGAGGCGGCTCCGTTCCCCTCAAGATCCGCCACGAGAGCGCCCGCACGCTTGTCGTCGGCTCCACCACCGGATGCGACGTCGAAGGCGCGGGCAAGGGCGACCTCTTCCTCGATGACGTCCGCGGCCACCTCGACCGCCTCGGCCCCGGCCAGAGCGCATGGTGCCGACAGCTCAACAGCGGCCGCGAAGGCCTGAAATGCCTCAACGCCGGCGGCAAGCTCTGGATCCTCGGGCTGCGGGCGGAGAATCCCGGCATCCTCGTCGAGACCAGCGCCGGGGGCGTCACCGAGATCGTCGGCGTCTTCCTCGACTCGAACGGAGGCTGGAAGGCGGGCGAGCCGGCCTTTCTCGTCGCCGACGCGACCCTGAATCTCTTCGGGGTGAGCGAACGCAACTTCAACCGTCAACCCGTCCCTCTCTGGGTGCGCGAGCGCCAGGGCGCCGAGACCCGGGAACTCGTCGAGCCGCCGTGGATCTTTTTGGGAAAATGATAGGGTTCGGCGATCGGGGCGGAGAGCATCGCCAAGGGCGAGGCGGCGCTGGAGGGGCGCGTCCCGCTCCCCCCCTTTGTCCATTCGACAGGGTTGTGTCCGCGGCCCGACCCTCCTGGATCGCCGTCCTTCTCGCCCTGCCCACGCTCCTCTCGGCGGAGCCGCAGCGCATGGAGCTGGCGCCCGCTATGCCCATTCTCTCCGAGGTGGGCGTGCCCTACCTCCACGAAGTCCTGCCCGAACATCGTCTCAGCGGCGGAGGGCTCGTCCTCGTTCCGGAGGCCGGGCTCTACGAGTGGACGCAGACCGGGCCGACCGACGCGGTCTTCCGGATCCGCCTCGGCGTCGACGGGGAGACCTACGACCGCGGCGTCCTCACGGTCTGGGACTGGCGCAACCATGCGGTGGCCCAGCATTCCGTCGCGCCGGGAGCGGAGGAGACGCTCGAGATCCGCATCGCCGGCCTCGGCTCCTATCTCCTCACCTTCGACGGATGGCGGGAGGACGCGGTGCAGGGACGGCTCATCCGCAATCTCGCCGTGACCGAGGATCTCCACGCCGCCCGCGCCGTGTGGAAGACCGACGAGTTCTTTCTCGGCATCTGCGTCTTTCCGGGCCGCTATCATTGGAAGCCCGGCGGCGTGCCCGCCCTGCCCGAGGGCCTGACGGAACAACAAGCCCGCGAGCACGAGGCGGAGCTGATCGCCCGGACGGGACTGCAGGTCGTGCGCGTCGACGAATCCCTCGAGATGGGACGAAGGAAAGGGAATGGGGGCGGGGAGGAGTATTTCTACGACTTCTCCCGCATGGATGCCGCCGTCGCCTCCTACACCTCGCACGGGCTCCAGCTCGCCCTCCAGACGATGAACGCCGCCGACTGGGCCGTGCTGCCGCAATACGCGGAGCACGGAAAGAACCGCTGGCGCTACCCGCACCAGGAGCGGCCCCAGCGCGCCTATCTCGCCGCCCTCGTCGGGCGCTACGGACAGCACGCGCGCTTCGTCCAGGTCTCCAACGAGCCCGACCAGATCGGCTACTGGTCGGGAACGAACGAGGAATTCGTCGAGCAGTACCGCTTTTCCCGCGACGAGATCCGCCGCGTCGCGCCCGGCCTCCCGATCACCACCGGCGGCTACTCACTCGTCGACGAGGCGAAGTGCGCCTATTTCATCGATCGCCTCCATTCCCTCGTCGACCTGCCCGCCTACAACGCCCACGGCAACCTCGCCGACTACAAGCGCAGCTTCGCGACGATGCGCCGCCTCCAGGTCGCCGCCGGGGACACCGCCACGGGCTGGGTCAACACCGAGGCCGGGTACAGCGCCTGGCGCCTCGACCAGGAGCGGCGCCAGGCCCAGATCGACGTCCAGAAGGCGCTCTATTCCTGGGCGAACGGGCATCGGGGCCTTCTCCTCTTCTGCTCGCGCATGACGCGCGGGCCGGGACGCGACGGCACGCCCGACTTCGGGCTGGTCGACTACCAGTATTCCCCGCGTTTCGTCTACGCTTCGCTTTCCGCCCTGATCTCGACCTTGGCGGGTGCGTCGTTCGTCGAAACGCTCGCCGAGTCGGAGGACGTCCATCTCTACCTTTTCCGGCGTGGAAACGATCTGATTCTCGCCGGATTCAATCTCGGCGAAGAGCCCGCCACGGCGAAGGTGACAAGCGATGCGGCCAAGGTCATCGCCATCGACGAGATGGGGAACGCGGCCGAGGCGGCGGCAGACCCGCTCGCCCTCGACGGCTATCCGCGCTACTGGATCTTCCAAGGCGCGACGAAGGTCGAGCGGCGTTGAGGGCCGGATCGGCTTTTCCTGTTCGGGAAATTCGCGCTTCCCTTTCCCCGGCTCCGCCTGTACCCATGGTCCAGTTCCCATGCCTCTGCCCCGACCCGAACTCGAAGCCCTTTGCGAAAAAGTCCTCGGCCTCGTCTCCGCCGACGAGGCTGAACTCCATCTCGCCGATGGCGAGGAACTGCTCCTCCGCTCGGCGAACAACGACCTCACCACGAACGGACTGGTCGACAGCCTCGTCCTCCATCTTTCGGTGAGCTACGGAAAGCGCTCGGCTTCGATCTCGGTGAACCGGACCGACGAGAGCGCCCTGCGCGAGGCCGTGGCGAAGGTCGAGGCCATGGCCAGGCTCGCGCCGGAGGATCCCGAGCATCTCCCGCCGGTCGATCCCTCGCCCTGCGAGGTGCCGCCCACCTGGTCCGACGCCACCGCGGCGATGGCTCCGGGCGATGCCCTGGGCCTCCTGCGTCCCGTGATCGAGACGGCCCGCGCCGCCAAGGTCGAGAGCGCCGGCTACCTTTCCCGTTCCATCGAGAGCTCGGTCTACGCGAACAGCCGGGGAGCCTTCGTCCACGAGCGGAGCACCCGCCTCGACTTCTCCCTCACCGCCCGTACCGACGAAGGCCGCGGCTCGGGCTGGGCCAGCACCCAGGTCACCGACGCCACCGGGCTCGACCTCGCTCCCGCCGGCGATCGCGCCATCGCCAAGGCCCTCGCCTCGCGCCACGCGGCGGAGCGGCCCGCCGGACGCACCACCGTGGTTCTCGAGGCCGCCGCCGCCCGCGATCTGCTGACCCTGCTCGGCTGGGGACTCGACCGCCGCAGTTTCGACGAGGGGCGCAGCTTCCTCAACGGTCTCGTCGGGGAAGGGGAGGACCCCATCGGCAAGGCGCTCTTCGGCGATCGCGCCACCCTTTCCTCCGATCCCTTCCACGCCGCGGCTCCCTGCGCCGCCCACGAAAGCGGACTTCCTCGAACCCGCACCGCCTGGATCGAGAACGGCGTCCTGAAGGCTCTGCCCGTGGGCCGTTACTGGGCCGAAAAGAAAGGCCTCGTCCCGCAGCCGGAACCGGGCAACTTCATCCTCCCCGGCGAGGGCGGATCGCTCGACGAGCTCATCGCTTCGGTCGAGGACGGCGTTCTCGTGACCCGCTTCTGGTACCTGCGCATGGTCCGGCCCGAGACGCTGCTCTACACCGGCCTCACTCGCGACGGCACCTTCGCGATCCGCGACGGGCAGATCGCCGGACCGGTCAACAACTACCGCTTCAACGAGTCGCCGGTGAACGTGCTGAGGAACCTCCTCGCCAGCGGCGCGCCGGAGCGCGTCCTCGGCAGCGAGAGCCAGATGCCGGTGCATGCGCCGGCCATGGTCGTGCGGGACTTCAACCTCTCCTCCGTCTCGGAGGCGAGTTGAAATTCCCGGTTGCGTTGCCCTCGATTTTCGGTCGAGTCTTGGCGATGTCCCGTGAATCCCGCAGCGAAGCGATCCGGCGTCGGCGCGAGGAGATGGCCGCCGGCGACCGGCGCAGCCGCCTCCTTTTCCTCGGCGTCGTCGTCGCCTTTGCCGTGGTCGCCCTCGTGCTGCTGGTGGCGCAGCGCGCCGCCTCCGGCCCGCTCGACTTGAACAAGGCCTCCGTCGAGAAACTCCAGACCCTCCCCGGCGTCGGTCCCGAGACGGCGAAGGCCATCGTGAAGGGGCGGCCCTACCGGACGGTCGACGAGCTCGACAAGGTCAAGGGCATCGGTCCCGCCACCATCGAGAAGCTGCGGGACAAAGTGGTGGCGGGAGAGTGAGCGAGGCACCCGGGCGTTTGAAGCTCAGGACGAGGTAGTCCGCGAACCGCACTCCCCTCCCTGCTGAGCTGGCGGTCGCCGGGCAAAGGTAGCCCGACCGGCCCGATCGGGGGGAGGATTGGAGTATGACGCACCGCTCCGATTGCTCCGCGCCGCCTTCGTGGCATCGTAGGCAGAATGCCCCCGACTTCACCGCCTCCGCCCGGCAGCGCGGAGCGCCAGCGCTATCTGCTGTCTCGCCTCCTGCGCCTCACGGCGCGCTACGGATGGCGTTCGCTCGGGCTCGTCGTGCTGAACCTCTGTCTCCTCGCCCTCGGCCTTGCCGGTCTCGGCGGCGTCGGCATCGCCGTGGACTACCTCCGCGAGCAGGTCCAGCCCGACGCCCCGGCGGCGAAGTTTCCCTTCGGCTGGCATCCCCCCGATCCGTGGGCGCCACGCGCCGTCCTCCTCGTCCTCGGCCTCTGGATCTTCGGGGCCGCCGCCCTGCGCGCCTGGCTCGCCTACCTCACCGCCGTCAGCACCAACCGCCTCGGCCAGGGTCGCATCGTCGTCGAGCTGCGCTCCGCCATCTACGCGAAGATGCAGCGCATGAGCTTCCGCTTCTTCGACGCGAACGCCACCGGTTCGCTCATCAACCGCGTCACCGGCGACACCCAGTCGGTGCGGCTCTTCATCGACGGGGTCGCGGTGCAGGTGCTGAACATCGTCCTGGCGACCGTCTTCTATACCCTCTGCCTCGCGCAGATCCACCTCGGGCTGACTCTGGCCTGCTTCGCCTTCCTGCCGGTGCTGGGGCTGATCGTCGTCCTTTTCTCGAGATGGCTCCGTCCCGACTACGAGGAGGGCCGCAAGCGGGTCGACCGGCTCGTCCTCGTCTTCGAGGAACTCGCCCGCGGCATGGGCGTGGTGAAGAGCTTCGGGCTCCAGGACTGGGCCTCGCGCCGCTTCCTCGAGGCCAACGCCTCCGTCCGCGACCAGAAGAACCGCGTCTTCCGCAAGCTCACCGTCCTCCATCCCCTCGTCTCCCTCCTGAACCAGCTCAGCCTCGCCGTCCTTCTCGGCTACGGCGGCTGGCTCGCGATCCGCGGCGAGATCCCCGTCGGCACCGGCCTCATCCTCTTTGCCGGGATCCTCCAGCAGCTCAACGCCCAGATGAACGCCATCGGAACGCTCGCCGACAGCCTCCAGCAGACCCTCACCGGAGCCGACCGCGTCTACGAAGTTCTCGATGCCGAACCCGGCATCGTCGACCGCCCCGACGCCACTCCGCTCGACCGCGCCCGCGGCGACCTCGTCTTCGAAAGCGTTTCCTTCCGCTTCAAGCCGGAGGACACCGTCCTCCACGATCTTTCCCTCGCCGTGAAGGCCGGGGAGAAAATCGCCATCGTCGGACCGACCGGGGCGGGTAAGACCGCGTTGATCCAGCTCATCCCGCGCTTCTACGACCCCGACGGGGGACGTCTTCTCCTCGACGGACGCGATCTCCGCGACTGGCAGCTCGACGATGTCCGCAAGCAGGTCGGGCTGGTCTTTCAGGAGAGCTTCCTCTTCAGTGCCCCCGTCGCGGCGAACATCGCCTTCGGCAATCCCGGCGCCTCGCGCGAGGATGTCGAGCGCGCCGCCCGTCTCGCCGCCGCGCACGAGTTCATCGAAAAGCTGCCCCAAGGCTACGACACTCTCCTCCACGAGAACGGGGCCAACCTTTCCGGCGGGCAGCGGCAGCGCCTCGCCCTCGCCCGCGCCATCCTTCTCGATCCCGCCATCCTCATTCTCGACGACCCCACCGCCGCCGTCGACGCCGGCACCGAGCACGAGATCCTCGCGGCCATGGACCGCGTCATGGCCGGACGCACCACCTTCATCGTCGCCCATCGCTTCAGCACCGTGCGCCGCGCCGACCGCATCGTCGTCCTCGAGCGCGGCCGCATCGCCGCCATCGGCACCCATGAGGCGCTGTCCGCGCAGCCCGGCTACTACCGCGACGCCATCATGGCGGAAGCTGGCGCAGGGGAGGAGGTGGCCGCGTGAAAAAGTCCGATCCGACCGACCATCGAAGACCGAAAGTGGCCGGCATCGTCGATCGCGAGGTCATCGAACGCCTCCGCCGCCAGCGCGGGGACGAGGAGGAGCGTGCCCAGGCCCCGCTTTCCTTCCGACTCATCCGCCGCCTCTTCGGCTTCACCCGGCCCTACCGGGGAAAGATGGTCGGCCTCTTTCTCACCGTCGCGGCCCGGGGCATCCAGCTTCCCCTCCTCGCCTGGGCCGCCGGAGCCATCGTCAACGGTCCCGTCGCCCGCGGCGACCTGCCTCA
Source organism: Verrucomicrobiales bacterium (assembly GCA_037190325.1). Taxonomy (GTDB): domain Bacteria; phylum Verrucomicrobiota; class Verrucomicrobiia; order Verrucomicrobiales; family DEV007; genus Arctic95D-9. The sequence continues at coordinate 121,400 of JBBCIU010000034.1, forward strand.
GCTCGCCTGGAGCGTCGCCGCCTTCACCGCCTTCGCGATCCTCACCGAACTGACCTTCCGCTACCGCATCAAGTGGGCGCTCGAAGTGGGGGAGGCCGTCATCCACGACCTGCGCGCCGCCATGTTCCGCCGCTGGCTCGGACTGACCATGGGCTACTTTAACCGCCAGCCCGTAGGGCGACTCATCAGCCGCCTCACCGGCGACGCCGAGAACGTCCGCGTCGGCGTGCAGAACGTGCTCTTCGTCAGCCTCGTCCAGTTGGGGCAGATGGTCGGCTGCGCCGTCCTCATGGCCCTCGAGGACTGGCGGCTCTTCCTCCTCGTCCTCGGCATCGCCCCCATCGTCTGGGGCATGAACCTGTATTTCCGCAAGCGCCTCAGCCAGGCCTACCGGAACCAGAGCGACAGCTTCAGCCGCATCACCGCGACCATGGCCGAGAGCGTGGGCGGCATCCGCGTGACGCAGAGCTTCGGGCGCGAGCGCCTCAACGCCGACCACTTCCGCGCCCTCGTCGAGGACCACGCCCGCTACAACTTCGCCGCCGCCCGCCTCAGCGGCACCTTCCTGCCCCTCCTCGAACTGAACGGCCAGCTCTTCATGGCCCTGCTCGTCGTCGTCGGAGGGGGCCATGTCCTCGATCCGGAAAACGCCATGTCCCTCGGCAGCCTGGTCCAGTTCTTCTTCCTCGCCGGGCTCTTCTTCAGCCCCATCACCGTGCTCGGGAACATGTTCAACGAAGCGCTTTCCGCCATGGCCGGAGCCGAGCGAGTCTTCGCCGTCCTCGACACCGAACCCGAATGGACCGACCCGCCCGACGCGATCTCTCCCGAGCGCCTCGAAGGCCGCGTCGAGCTGCGCGACGTGGTCTTCTCCTACCAGCCCGGACGCCCCGTCCTCCACGGCGTCAGTTTCTCCGCCGAGGCCGGACAATGCGTCGCCATCGTCGGGGCCACCGGCAGCGGAAAGAGCACCGTCGCCGGTCTCGTCGCCAAGTTCCATCTGCCGGAGAGCGGTGCCGTCCTCATCGACGGCATCGACACGCGCAAGTTGTCCAGCCCCTGGCTTCACCGCCATCTCGGCATCGTGCCGCAGCAGAACCACCTCTTCGGAGGCAGCATTCTCGAGAACATCCGCGTCGTGAAGCCCGGCGCCTCCCGGGAGGAAGTCCGCGAGGCGCTGGCGGGGCTCGACTGCCTCGAAACGATCGAGGCGATTCCCGGGGGACTCGACGCCGAGGTCGGGGAGCGGGGCTCCGGCCTGTCCCTGGGACAACGCCAGCTCGTCTGCTTCGCCCGGGCCATGATCGCCGATCCGCGGATTCTGATTCTGGACGAGGCCACCAGTGCGATCGATCCGCTGACCGAGGCAAGAACGCAGAAGGCGATGCGGCTGCTGATGGCGGGGCGGACGAGTTTTGTCCTCGCGCACCGGCTCAGTACGCTGCGGCACGCCGATTGGGTGGTGGTGATGGGGGATGGCCGGGTGGTCGAGCAGGGGGAACCCGGCGAGTTGATCGCGAAGGGCGGGGCGTTTGCGGAATTGTGGGGGCGGGCGGTGGAATGAGGGAATTTGAAATTCTAGAACGGCCATCCTCCAAGGCCATCGGTCATTTGAAAAATCATTCGCGAGGGTGCGCCGGTGGTTTTCGTCGAGATCGAGGTGGGGGATGAGGTGAGCCGACCCAGCTCCGACAGGGATTTCCCCAAACTCAAAAGCGCGTTTGTCTTGAGGCAGATTTCGGGCGCTTGGTAGGCTCTTCGCCGCCGCATTTCAGTCCGATGTTTTCAAGAAATTCTCAGGCATAAAGCCTCTCTATCGGCTATAAACTTTTTCAATGGATATCCTCATGCCGTGGTTCCCTCGATTCCTCTATGGACGCCTTGTCCCCGTCGTTCTCGTCCCGTTTACGGCAGCGGCCTTCGCCCAGAATGATGCGACTGATATCGGCGCCGTTCCTCCGGATCTCGTGATCCCCGCGGTGAAAAGCGGAGAGCCTGCTCCGGGGCAGAGAGTCTTCTACCGTCTCCCGGACGATCCGCCGACGGTGCCGGAGATGGTGCTCTACCTGCCGACTGACTGGACGCCGGAGAAACGTTTCCCGGTTCTTGTGGAATACGCCGGGAATGGGAACTACCGCAACGCCTACGGCGATGTCAGCACGGGACGGCCCGAGGGAAGCCAGCTCGGCTACGGCCTCTCGGCAGGAGCGGGTTTCATCTGGGTTTGCCTGCCCTTTGTCAAAGAGAGTGGAGACGGGCTTGCGATCACGTGGTGGGGAGATCGACCGGATCATCGCCCCGACGCGACGGTTGTCCATGCCAAGCGGACCGTCCCCGCAATCTGCCAATTATTTTCAGGAGATCCGGAACGGGTGGTGCTCTGCGGCTTTTCGCGCGGTGCCCTCGCCTGCAATGTGATCGGGCTGCACGACGATGAGATCGCGAAACTCTGGTGCGGCTTTTTCTGCTACAGCCAGTATGACGGGGTAAGTGAAAAGTGGCCGTATGCGGGCTCGGATCGCAAGACCGCGCTGGAACGGCTCCAGCGACTGGGAGGGCGTCCTCAATTCATCTGTCAGGAGGGTTCGGTCGAGGCGACCCGAAAGTACCTCGGAGAAACAGCGGTGGTGGGGGACTTCACTTTCCTGAAGACCGGATTCCGCAATCACAACGATGCCTGGCTGCTGCGCCCTTCGCCCGGCCGGGAAGCGGCACGGGCTTGGCTGAAGAGAATTGTTTCCGAATAGCGGAAGGTCTTCGCTTCTGCGATCAGGCGGCTGGAGAGCCAAAGGCGGCAAGGTCGGGAGATCAGCTGCGTAGCCGGAGTGGCAAAGGCGTTGAATGCACCAGGTGAGTGTTGAAATCTCAGCGAGGCGGAGTCTGGCAGTTCGGCACGGGGTTGCGAGAGAAGCGATTCGTCGAAGCCGAAGGGCTGTGGCGGATCCGTCTCCTTGGTGCCTTGCCACGGTCGTGCGCCCTCCGGTAGGTGCCTCCGAAGTAGGCGTCGCAGCCCGCCGTTATCCATGCGGCCTCTACGAAGGCCCACCTCAGCCGCTTGTTGCGCGAGCGGATCATCCTGTAGTGGTAGGTCTTTCCTCCGCTGCTGGAGGTCGTTTGCTAGGTCAAGGAAGGCAGCGGAAGATGCCAAAGCGCTGGGATTATAGTTGACTTTCAGACGGGCTTTAGGCACGATCCGCAGCAGGGGTGGAGAGCCAAAAGAGGATGGATTTCTCCGATTCTGTTGAGTTAAGAAATTGTCTCGGGAACATTCAATTGGTCAAGTGACGAAGAGATGGATGAGCTTCAAAACTTTCTTCGCAAAGCGCTTGAGATTCAGCTGGGGTGCAGTGAAAAGGATCTGACGCAAGATGAGCTCAAGGCGATAGCTCTTCGCGCGGGTCTCGCGGAAGATGATTGGAACCGGATCTGCTCAGAGCTTGAAGCGCACCTGACTCGAGGGCGAAACTTCCTCCGATTCAAAAACGCGGGCGACGCGGTCCGAGAGCTTGATCAGGCAGAGATGCTGGCTCCGTATCGTGTCGATGTGTTAGCTGACTGTGCCCGGGCGCATCAGCTCCACTGGGAGGAAACGAGTGCTCCGAATTCAAAAGAACGGGCCACTGACTTGTACGAAAAATGTCTCCGGCTGGAACCCCATCACGCCGAAGCGGCCGAAGGGCTAAGTAGTTTGAGATCCCGGGGCCGTCGGTTCGGATCTGGAAAAGGTGCAAGGAAGGGGATTCTTGCGTCGGCTTCGATCGCTGTCCTCTTGTTGACGGTTGCGGGTGTCGTTGCCTGGAATGGTCTGACCGTCGATCCACCGCGAATCACCGTCACGGAAGAACGGCCGTTGATTGGGTCGGAAACAGTGGAATCGGTACCCAATCTTACGAAGGAGGAATTCGCAGATTGGATAATGGCCAAAGAATTTTCTTTCGCGGGCATGCTGGTCGTGAAACTGACCTTCGAGGAGGGGCACGTTCGGTGGGAGTCAGCGGGTAGGATTTGGAGGCATCCCTATACTGTTGATTCCCCGGGACGGGTGACGATCCACCGAGACCAGGATTTTAAGCTGGCTGTTTATGAGGATCTCCGGAGGGGGAGTTTTGAATCCAACAGGGGAAAGTATTTTCTCACTGTCAGCGATCGGAACTGATGCTTGTGACGGCCGACCATCGTCGGAACGTCCTTGCCCCTGCATTCGGTTTTATTCAGCGCCGTCCGACGTGTGAAGGACAGCCTTTCCGCCGGCTCGGAATGCAGGTTCTTCGAGAGGGGGGTGAGTCCAAATTACGCGTTCAACTCCAGGAAAGAATAGCTGACCGACTTTCGTTCCCAGCAACTTCATGAGCACGCTATCTGTCTTTCTCCGTTGCTTCCACGGAACCCATGAACATCTGACAGGTCATTGCGCAAGCGAAGTGGAAGGAAAGCGGCGACGTTTTCTTCACGGAAGTCCCAGCGGCCAACTGGAGGGGTTGATCGAGAGCCGTGGAACGTTTGTGGGAGTCGTTCCTCACCCGGGCGATTCTCGAGAACTCTCCTCGCTGTCTCCATGCAACTCCCCATCGTAGAAACCAAACGACCGGCCCCACGCAGGAGCGCGCGGGACCGGTCGCTGAGGGGAGGGGGATTTTGAAGGCAGGACGGATCGATCAGTCGACGGCGTCTTCGATTTTTTTACCGACTTTCTTCAGAGCTTTGCCAGCCTCGTCGGCTCCGCGCTCGACGGCCTTCACGGTGGTGCGGGCCGCCTTCTCCGCGCCGCGTCCGATTTTTTCGGCCGCTTCCTCGAGTTCCGCTCCCGGCTTCGGTTTGGCGGGCTGGGGACGGCGGTTGACGGCAGCGTCCGAACGCGCCTCTTCGCCGGGATTCGAGGCGATCGCGTCGTGGAACCCATCGGGATTGGCGATCGCGATGACGCCTTGGGCGATGCGGTCTCCGGCGTCTCCGGTCGGCTGGGTGCCCTTGTCCTCGTCCGCATGGACGATCACCGCGCGGCCGACGATCGCCTCCTCGCCGTCGACGAGGGAAAGATCCTGGACCGTCAGGACCAGATTGGCATTGCCTTCGGCATCGGCCTGGAGGTTGCCGAAATCGCCGGGGTGCTTCTCTTCCGCATCGGGAAGGCCGTGGGCGGTTCCGTGCGGATTGAAATGGGAACCGGCGCTGGTGCCGTCGGGCGCGGAGATGTCGCCGAACTCATGGATGTGGATCGCGTGCTTCGCGTTTGGCTTCAGGCCGGAGAGGCGGGCGGTGACGCGGACCTGGTCATCCTCGAGCGCTTCGAAAGTGACGACTCCGCGGGCGTGGTTTCCCTCGGTCGGCGAGAGAACGGCGATGAGGTTGGGGACCATCGCCACCTCCACGCCGTCTCGCTCGGCGTCGGCAGGAGCGACAGGGGCCGGCTCGGCGGGCTCTGCGGAATCGACCACCGCGGCGTCGGCGGGCGGGTTGGGAGCATCCTGGCCAAAGAGAGCTGGAGCCGTCGCCAGAGAAAAGCTGATCGCAACCACTGTGAAGAGAATATTGGAAGAGTGTGTTTTCATCGGTGTGAGGAGGGTTGGGTTTCACCTGAATTTTCAGCACGCTTCCTGCCGCCTCTGGAAGATAAATCGCAAGTCTCTTTCGATGAGGTTGTTACGAATTTCATCGCATCGGATGGGGTTCCCTTGGCAAGGACCCCGAACGGGCGCTCTGCAAGACCGAACCGTGCAGGTTGCAGGATCTCGGCGGGGAGCTGGCGAACCCGGAGGACTCGCCGCGACGCTCGGCTCCAGTTGGCGAGCTTCCTTCCCGTTTCGGAGTGCAGTGGATTTCAGCGGGTCCGGAACGTTCTGCTCTCGATCAGCGCGACCACGAGATCACGGAAGCCGCCTTGGCGTTTTTGCACCTCGGCCACGATTTGCTGGATCTCCTTCTTCTCGGCATAGCTGGGGAGGCGGCCGGTGGCGTAGATCATGAGCTTCTCGGCGAGGCATTCGGCGAAGAGGTCGATGTGATCGACGATCCAGCGTTTGAAATCGGTGTAGCCGAGGATTTCGGTTCCGTCGGGGAGGACGCCGGAGGGATCGATCTCCACGTCGATCCCTGGCCACTTCTCGCGCCAGCCTCCAACGGGGTCGAAGTTCTCCAGGACAAAGCCGATGGGATCGATCTGCTGGTGGCAGCCGCGGCAGTCGGCGGACCGGGTATGGGCGCCGAGCAGGTCCCGGGGCGTCTTCGCTCCGCGCACGTCGGGCGTCAGCGCGGGAACGTTGTTCGGCACTGGGGGCAGGGGAATACCGAGGAGGTTCTCGAGCACCCAGACGCCGCGCAGCACCGGCTGGGTGTCGACGCCGTTGGCGGTGGCCATCATCACGGCCGCTTGGCCGAGCAGTCCGCCGCGCACCCCTCCCCGTTCGAGGGGGAGGCGCTCGATCCTGCGATGTTCCGCGGTGTAGGCGGTCCTCGGATGGACGGGCTTTTCGCCGGGGATGGCGTAGCCGTAGTTCTCCATGGCGAAACGCTTGGAGGTGAGAAGGAAATCCGGGTCGATGAAGTCGCTCAAGGGGCGGTTCTCGTCCAGGATCGTGAAGAAGAAATGCTCCGCTTCCGCCTTGGCGAGATCGACCTCCTCCGGCGTGAAGCCGAATCTCTCGTCCGGCATGATCTCGGGAAGCAGCCGCGTGTGGAGCCATTGCTCGGTGAAATCGCGTATCATCGGAGACGAGGGCGACGAGGGCAGCAGTTCCTCGACCGTCCGCCGCCGGATCGCCGGATCGGAAAGGCGGCCGGCGCGGGCATGGAGCACGAGGGTGCTGGTCGGAGCGCTGCGCGTCAGGAAATAGGCGATCCGGCTGGCGAGGTCGTGCTGGTCCAGCTCGCCGGGACGGGACTCGCGGTAGAGAAACCGTGGCGAGACGAGGGTGCTGCGCACGACGAGATGCATGCCTTCGTCGTAGCTGTGCCCTTCGGCCCAGTGGCGTTTGGCGATTTCGAGATAGCCCTGCCGGATTTCGTCCTCGACGGGGCGTCGGAAGAGGCGCGGCAGATAGGTGCGCAGGGCCCGGTCGGCGAGCGCTTCGTCGCTTTCTCCTTCTTTCCGCTGGCCGAAGTTCCATTCGCGCCACTGGCGGCGCTGCAGGTCGGCGGGGCCGTCGACGAGCTTCAAGGGGCCTTCGACGGTCACTTCGTGGAGCTGGAGGGCGGGTCCGTTTTCGTGGTAGTGGTAGGCCAGGGTGTCGCCGAGTTCGCGGACGGTTCCGATCTCCTCGGCCATCGCGAGCGCGGCTTTGGTGTAGCGGGAGTCGGGCGTGGCGTCGGCGAGGTTCAGGGCCGGGTCGCGGTAGTGGCGCTGGAAGATCTCCCAGCCGTTGCGCCCCCGCAGCGGAGTCACGGAAACGCCTTTGCGCGGATTCCCGGGAAAGAGCATCTCCTGCCAGGCGGCGAGGAAACGTGGCTCCTCGAACAGCTTTCCGAGCAGCGGAGCGAAGCTTTCGGGGGTGTGGTCGAGCTCGGCGTCGGCCCATCGGAAGAGGGGGGTCTGCCCCTCGTAGAGCTCGGCCTCGAAGGTGAAGGTTTCCGGCGCCTCGGCGACGATGTCGATTTCCTTGAGCAGGCGGAAAGTGTCCGCGCGGGAGCGGTCGCTCGCGGCGACGTCGCGGGCGCGGATCTCCAGCTTCATCGGCTGGTCTCCCTTGGGACGGAAGGCGGAGGCCTTGACGGTGATCCGGTAGGTGCCGGAGGCGGCGATCTCGATCTTGCTCGGCCAGGTGCAGCTACGCATGATGTCGAGGCTGCGGGCCGCGAGGCGGAGCGCGTCGCCATGAAGGGTGGCGGCCGAGAAGCTGAGGACGAGGTCGTCGATGCCGGCGGTGCGCTGGGTCGCCGGCGGCGGCTTCCGTTCGGGAGGGAAGAGATCGTCGGCGATCTGCCGGGCGACCTCCTGATAGGCTTCGAGCAGGGGCGGCGACAGCACGAGGGCCTCGCTGACGGTGTCGAAGCCGTGGGCGCGCGTGTCTCGGGGGAATCCAGCCGGCAGCTCGAAGGAATTCATCTGGAAGACGGTGCGGATGGAGTTGCGGTACTCGAGGCGGTTCAGCCGTCTCGGCAGGGTGCCGCCGATGGGCGTGTGCCGGGACAATTGCCCGTCCAGGAAGTCGAGAAGCAGGTGTCTTTCCTTGGGCGTCAGCGCGGGCTTGTCGAGAGGCGGCATCTGCTGGTGGGCCACGGCATAGTAGGTCTTTTCCCACCGCTTGGCGGCCCCGTCGGCGCTCCAGTCGATGGCGGCCTGGTCGAGATCGATCCCGCCCTTTTCCGTGTCGGCGTCGTGGCACTGGAGGCAGTGCTTCTCCAGAAGGCTGCCCACGGCCTCGGGGATCGGCGCGATCTCCTTCGCCTCCTCCGCGTTCAGTCCTTCGCCTGTCCAGGCCGCCAACGCCACCGAGAGAGCGAGTTTCGCGAGCCCGCTTCGAACCAGAGCCGGACGATTCATCACGAAAAGAGATGATTGAGATTCCTCGAGGCGTTGGAAAAGGTCTCGGACTCCACGCCAAGCCGCTGCATGAGGGTGACGTAGAGATCGCCCAGCAACGGAGCGTCCTTTGCCTTCGCCTCGACGGCGATGTGACGGCCGTGCTGGAAACCGCCTCCGGCGACGAGCGTGGGCAGATTCGCGTTGCTGTGGCGGCTGGCGTCGCCCATGCCCGTGCCGAGCAGTACCACGGTGTCGTCGAGGAGCGACCTGCCTTCCGGATTTCTCTTCTCCGAGAGCTGGCGGAGAAAGCCGGCGAAGCACTCCATGTGCGCCCGCTCGATGGCGACGAGGTCGCGGATCATTTCCGGATCGTTCCCGTGGTGGGAGAGCGCGTGGTAGCCGGCCTTGAGCACCTCCCCATCGATGGCGAAGACCTGGCCGAGCCCGTCGAGAAAGAGGGAGATCACCCGGGTGGAGCCTGTCTCCAGGGCCAGCGTCATGAGGTCGTACATGATCGTGCCCGCCTCCATCTGGAGATTGGGCGTGATCGGATCGTAGCTCGGCAGCCGGTAGCCCGGATCGGGCACGGGCTCGTCGAGCGCGGCGAGCTGCCTGCCCATCTTCTGTTCCACGGTGCGGAAGGAATCGAAGAATTCGTCGAGCTTCTCCCGGTCCCGCTGCGGCAGATTGGCTTGGAGGCTCCGGGCGTCGTCGAGCACGCCGTCGAGGGCGCTCTGGCCGCTCTTGAGGAGGTATTCGGTCCGTTCGCGGTCGGCCTTCGAGGTGAAGAGCTGGCGGTAGAGGACGCTGGGCCGCATGATCAAGGGAAGGCCGACGCCCTGCTTGGTGAAGCTCATGGACTTGGCGCCTTCGCCGACGCCGGTGGCCAGCTCGATGGAGGAGAAGCGGGTCTTTCCCCCGATCCGATCGGCGATCTGCTGGTCGAGGGAGTAGGAGCCCGGCGCGTTGCCGCAGAGGAAATTCGACCAGGCGTTGTGGCCGTTGGGCGCGCGGTGGTCGAGGCCGGAGAAGATCGTGAAGCTCTCCCGGTAGGGCGCGACGGGCTTCAGGATCTCCGGGATTTCGTAGTCCTTGCCTGCGGCCTCGGGAAAGAACGCAGGCTGGTGCCAGCCGAGGTAGGCGCCGACGGTGACGAAGTTCTTCGGTCCGTCTGCGGAGGCCGCTCGGGCGGATCGCCCTCCGCGGCTGAAGGCCTCCAAGGCCGGCAAGGCGATCAGGGCGGTGGTGCTGCGAAGAAACTGGCGTCGGCCGAAGGTCGGATTCATGGCGGAGGGAGCGGATCGAGGGAAGGTAACCTAAAAGGCCTCGCGGCATTCGCCAGGGCGGGATTTCGCCTGTCCGATCGTTCCGCAACGGCTATCCGGCGAGGTTCATCCCTCGAAAATCCAAGGGGTTCGCATGGCTCGTCCCTCGGGATTTGCCTGCCGTGGATGATCAATGTGTTTGCATTTTTCGTGGAATCGCTGTTTTTCCGACAAACCGTCTTCGTTCCGATGAAAAGAGCCCTCTATCCAGTCCTTGGACTTCTCGCCGCCGTTCTTCCGGTTCCGGCCCACGCCGGCCTAGTCAGCCAGACGTTCACCGGGGTGACGGTCTCGCAGCCGTCGGAACTCGATGCCGAATTTCCCGCCGGCACCCGATGGACTCTTCTCGTGGAGTGGAACGATGCCGCCCCGCCCAGGACTCCTCCCACCCCCACGCAGTCGCGCTATGCGCTCACGAAGCTGACGGTGACTCTCCACGGAAAGAACGGTTCGTGGACGACCAGCGCGAAACCAGGTCAGCCCTCCTTCGGACTCAACAAGAACGCGGGGGGCGATGAAATCCAGTTCACGGGCGGATGGGGGCCGGATGCCTATACCAATCCGGTCATCGGGTCGCTCCAACCCTACAGCGTCAATTTCACCCTGGGCGATCCCACGAAAACGGCTCTGGCCGCCCTCACCCCGGCACCCGGCCCGATCGATGCCGGCAAATGGAGCCCGGCGATCACCCATAGCTATCTCAAGATCTATCTCAACAACGATGGAGTCAAATATATCCAGGGGAGCGTCGATTTCTCTCCGGTGGTTTCCGTGAAGCAGGTCGGAGGGGCGAACCTCCGGGATGGAAAGTCGTCGGTCCGCTTCAAGCCGACGAACGTTGGGAAGCGGAGCGCGAAGAAGGTGCTGCTCGTGAGCAACGCCGGCTCGGTGGGCCTGGTCGGCTTTTCGGCGAAGCTTTCCGGAGCCGGAAAGCGCGACTACGCGGTTTCCGCGAAAGGGAGCAAGAACCTCGCGCCCGGAACCAGCAAGCGGGTCGAGGTCGTCTTCCGGCCGAAGCGGCCCGGCTCGCGCAAGGCGGCGCTCAAGCTCGCGAGCAAGAACGCGGGCAAACCGCTGTTCGGGGTGGGGCTGGTCGGAAAGGCGACCGCCGCCCCGTGAGAGGGGGCTTCGTTGCCTCACGACAGGCGCGTCAGGATCTCCAGATTCGCGGTCGGATCGAAGCGGTCCAGCGCGGCCCGCTGGGCCGCGACCAGTTCGGCGATCCCTTTCTTCCCGAGGCGCAGCATCTCGGCCATTTCCTCTTCGGAGAAGGTCGCCTCCTCGCCGGTGCCCTGCACCTCGATGAGACGGAGGTCCTCGGTCATGGCGTAGTTGAAGTCGACGGCGGCGTCCTTGTCCTCGTGGTAGTTCAGGTCGAGGCAGCAGGTGTCCTCCCAGACGCCGGCGCTGACGGCGGCGGCGAGCTGGCGCAGGGGGGATTTCGGGAGTTTCCTCGCGGCTACGAAGCGGCGGAAGGCCATTTCGGCGGCGACGACGGCGCCGGTGATCGAGGCGGTGCGGGTGCCGCCGTCGGCGCGGAGGACGTCGCAGTCGATCCAGAGGGTGCGGGTCCCGAGCCCTCCGAGGTCGATCACGGCCCGCAGGCTGCGTCCGATGAGCCGCTGGATCTCCGAGCTGCGTCCGTCGAGCTTGCCGCGGCTGATGTCCCTGGGTTTGCGCTGCAGGGTCGAGTAGGGAAGCATGTTGTATTCGGCGGTGAGCCAGCCGCCGGGGACGCCCTGGGCCTTCATCCACGGCGGTACGCCGGTCTCGAGCATGGCGCAGCAGATCACGCGGGTCTCGCCGAAGTTCACGAGGACGCTGCCGTGGGCGAGAGGGGCGATGTCGAGCTGGAACCCGACCTCGCGCATGGCGTCGGGGGAGCGGCCGTCGATTCGGTTCATGATCCCGCCTATGCTCCACAGGCGGGGTTTTTGCAAGCGCTCACATTCACGGTTGCGTCCCGGGCGGTTGCCGCGACCGTTGACGCCGCCCATGTCGCAAACCCGGGAAAAGCTCGAACAATTCGCCGTCGATGTGATCCTCGACCGACGCCAGGGCGTGCGTGCCTCGATGCTGCGCGGCTTTCTCGGTTCGCTCTCGCGCGTCTACGAGTTCGCGGTGAATTCGCGGCTGGGCCTCTACCGCCACCGCATCCTCCGCGAGCGCAGCCTCGGGTGCCTCGTCGTCAGCATCGGCAACCTCACCGTGGGCGGCACGGGCAAGACGCCGGTGGTGGAGAAGTTCGCCCGCTCCCTGCAGGACGGGGGCCGCCGCGTCGCCATCCTCAGCCGTGGCTACAAGTCGGTGAAGCAGCCTTTCCTGAAGCGTCTCTCCGGCAAGATCCAAGGGAAGAACGAGATCGACCCGCCCCGCGTCGTCAGCGACGGCAAGTCCCTCCTCCTCGATTCGAAGACGGCGGGGGACGAACCCTACATGCTCGCCGCGAACCTGCCCGATATCCCCGTGATCGTCGACAAGGACCGTGTCAAGAGCGGCAAGCACGCCATCTCCGAGTTCAACTGCGACACCCTCATTCTCGACGACGGGTTGCAGTATCTCCGCCTGCGCCACCGCCTCGACATCGTCCTCGTGGACCGCTGGCAGCCCTTCGGCACGGAGCGGCTCCTCCCCCGGGGAACGCTGCGCGAGCCGCCCCGCAACCTGAAGCGGGCCTCCTACATCTTCATCACGAAGTGCAACGGCGAGCCGAACGACGAGCTCATCGAGCGCATACGGAAGTACAACCGCACCGCCGAGATCATCGAGTGCGAGCATCGTCCCCGCCATCTCCAGCATCTCGAGACGCGGGCGACGCAGCCGCTCGAGGCGCTCCAGGGGAAGCGCGTCGGCACGATCAGCGCCATCGCGGTGCCGGAGAGCTTCGAGGACGGCGTGCGCCGGCTCGGCGCGAAGATCGAGGCGACCTGCCGCTTCATGGACCATCACCGCTTCACGGAGCAGGAGATCCTGACCTTCATCAACTGCTGCGTCGAGTCCGACGTGGACATGATCCTGACCACGGAGAAGGACGCGGTCCGCTTTCCCCGGCTCGCCCGGCTCGACGTGCCGATCTACTTCCTGCGCGTCGAGATCGGCATCCTCAGCAACGAGGAGAGCTTCGACCAGTGCATCGCGCGGATCTGCCAGCCACGGCCGGAGACGGAGGCGAGACGGTTTTTTTGAGGTTCAGAGTTCAAGGTTTCGGAGACTTCTGGAAACCGGGCGGCTGCAGGCTCGCGACATGCGCGGACGGCAGACAGGCAGGTTTCCAGAGGCGCCCTTTCAGGTTTCCGGTTGGGCGGTTTGGGTTGGATGTGGCGATAGGAATGGTAGGGACGGCTCGCTGAGCCGTCCGCCGCAGGATGTCGGCACGCAGGCCGCGGATCACGGCCTGACCTCGCGTCCGCCCTCGCGGGCGGAGCGCAGGCAGGCGTCGAGAACGAGCTGGGTCTTCAGGGCGATGTCGGACCAGTGGGGATCGGGCTGGCCGCCGAGGACGAGTTCGCCGAAGCGGCGGAAGAGCCTCGCCTCCTGCGCGCTGGGGTGGCTGTCGGAGTATTCCCGCGTCGCGACGCGACGGGAGTGGCGCTCCATGTGGAAATGGCAGCCGTCGACGTGGAAGTGGGGCTGCTCGATGTGGAAGGCGAGCTCGGGACCGTGGGAGGGCAGGACGAAGTCGTCCATGTGGATGCGGCCCTTCGTGCCGCTGATGTCGATCCACTGCTGGTTTTCGGCCTCGAAGCTGCAGTAGAGGCTGGCGGTGACGCCGTCGGCGAAGAGGAGCTCGGCCGAGAGGGAGATCGGAACGCCGTTCTGCTCGCGGATCATGCGCGCGGCCACGGCGCGGGGCATCTCGTAGCGCAGCGTCCAGAGGATGATGCGGAGGTTGTACCATCCGAGGTCGCCGAGGCTGCCGAGCGGTTCGAGCCGGGGATCGACGCGGATGTTTCCCTCGAAGAACTCGTCGGGGGCGAGGAAGCTGAACTGCGTCGCGAGACGGCGGATCGTCCCCACGGTCTCGCCTGCGTCGAGTTCGCGGCGGAGAGCCGCGAGGCGGTCGTTGTGCATGAACATGACGCCGTCCATGAACTGCACCTTCGCCTTGGCGCAGGCCTCGACGATCTCGCTCAGCTCGCCGGCGTCGATGCCGCAGGGCTTCTCGCAGAGAACGTGCTTGCCCGCGGCGGCGGCGGCGAGGACCCATTCCTTGCGCAGGCCGGTCGGCAGGGGGACGTAGACCGCGTCGATGTCGTCGGAGGCGAGGAGGGCGTCGTATCCGCCGACGGCTCGGGGAGCGGGATCGTGCGGGACTTGCGCCTGGCATTCGTCGATGAAGGCGGCAGCCTTGTCCTCCGAGCGGCTCGCGACGGCGACGAGGCGGCCGTTGCCGCTGTGACGGATGGCCTGCCAGTTCTTCCGGGCGATGCCGGCGGCTCCGAGGATGCCCCAGCGGCAATGGGATCGGGTCATGGGAGGGCGGCGCTTCGCGCCGGTAGAAGGTGAAAAGTGAAAGATGGGAATCGGCCTGGAATCAAGAGGGTCGGATCCAGGATCCGACCCTGTGGGGTCATCGGAAGGAGATCTTCACGCCGCGGGAGCGCCATCCCTGGGAGATGGCGTCCTCCATCTCGTCCCAGGAACGGCCGGCGAGGAGAGGCTCGAAAAGCTGCGGGGGGGATTTTCCCTCCTTCAGGGCCTTGAGAAAAGCTTTGATGTTGGCGGCGTCCTTGTCGCCGTCCATGTGGAAGTAGTAGTAGACGATCAGGGTGGCGAGTCCATAGCTGAGGTTGCCGTCCTCGAGGAAGGAGTCGTAGCTCTGCATGAAGAACTCCTGCAAGTCGGGGGCGGCGATGCTTTCCCCGAGGGCGCGGCCCCCCCGGCCGTCCTCGCCGTAGGCGGTGACCATGGCGACGATCTTGCGGAGGTCGCCGACGCTGAACTTGCCGGAGCGGTAGCCGCTGTTGGCGACGTATTCGGCGAGGCCTTCGGTGAACCAGCCGCGCGCGCCTTCGCCGTAGTATTCGACGTCGGTGATCTGATGGACGATCTCGTGGGAGAGGGTCGTGTTCTCCTTGTCGTGGTCGATGCTGTAGTTGCTGCCGACTTTCTTCACCCCGAGGCTGACGAGGGGGACGAGGATTTCGCCTTCGCCGCCGCGGCTGATGTAGACGCCGGCCGAGCCTTCGGGACCGCCTGCGGCGAAGTAGTTTCCCTCGGTCTCGAAGAGATGGATCCGGTGCCGTTCCTTGCGGAAGGGCTTGAGCATGCCGAGGGGCAGCTCGCGGCAGACTTGGTTGGTCGCCTCGAAGAGGAGGGAGAAGCGCTTCACCACCGAGGGGTTGAGCTTCACGTCGCTGAGGAATTCGTAGTGGGTGCTGGCGTAGACGTATTCGCCGGCGGCGTCCTCCTTCAGCACCTCGATCTCCTGGTCGACGGGCACGGAGACGAGGGTGGGCCAAGGACCGCCCCAATTCGGCTTCGCGTCGCCGTCGCCGGAGGAGCCCGGCGGCTTGCCCTCCGTCGTCCGTGCCCATTCGGCGAGGAAGGCCTGGTCCGCGGGGGAGAGGCTGGAGACGGGAACCTCGAAATTCCTCCCGCCCATCTGGAGGACGGCCTGGTCGCCGGAGATTTCGACGAGGGTGGCGACGATGGTCCTGCCCTCGCGGTTCGTCCAGGACCGCTCCTCGCCCCGCAGCGTCCCGGCCAGGCTGCCGAGGAGGAGGAGGGCGGAGAGCAGGCGGCAGGGGCTCATCGCGGGGCGGGTCACTCGCGGATCTCCTTCTGGGTCTTTGAGTCGGCGATGACGACCTGCTCGCGGTAGTAGGAGGCGTCGCTGCGGAAGGTGAGGCGGGCGCCGTGGCGGCGCTCCAGCTCGACGAAGTGCTCGCCGTCGTGGGTGCGGAGGCGCTCCATCACGTCGGGATGGACGATGACGAGCAGCTCGCGTCCGGCGGCTTCGCTCTTGCCGAGGATGGCGTTGATGCGGCGCTGCAGCTCGACGCTCATGGACTCGGCGCTCTTCACCATGCCGCGTCCCTGGCAGTACCGGCAGGGTTCGTTGACGGTGATGTTGAGGCTCTCGTGGAGGCGCTGGCGCGTCATCTCCATGAGCCCGAGGGGGGAGATCTGGAGGATCTGGGTCTTCGCCTTGTCGTGCTTGAGGCGCTCGCGCATGGTCTTGTAGACCGCCTGCTGGTCG
Source organism: Verrucomicrobiales bacterium (assembly GCA_037190325.1). Lineage (GTDB taxonomy): Bacteria > Verrucomicrobiota > Verrucomicrobiia > Verrucomicrobiales > DEV007 > Arctic95D-9. The sequence goes on from JBBCIU010000034.1 coordinate 137,385, forward strand.
CGGCGCGACTTCATGTCGATGAAGTCGATGACGATGAGGCCGCCGATGTTGCGCAGGCGCACCTGGCGGGCGACCTCCTCGGCGGCTTCGATGTTGGTCTGGAGGATCATCTTGTCCTGCGTCTTGGCGCGGCCGGTGTTGACGTCGATGGCGATGAGGGCCTCGGTCTCGTCGATGACGAGGTAGCCGCCGCTGGGCAGCCAGACCTGGCGGTAGAAGGCGTCGTCGATCTGCCGCTGGATGCCGAGCTTCTCGAAGATCGGGACGGCGGTCTGGAAATACTGGATGCGCTTGCGGGAGCGCCGCGAGATCACGCCGATCAGATCCTTCATCCGCTCGGCGGCGGCCGCGTCGTCGCAGAGGACTTCGTCGATCTCCTCGGTGAGGAAGTCGCGCACGGTCCGTTCGATGAGGTCGGGCTCCTTGAAGACGCGGGCGGGGGCTTTCCGCGTGGCGGCCTGCTCCTCGATCTCGCGCCATTGGTCGACGAGGATGGCGAGGTCGCGCACGAAGTAGCGCACCTTCTGGCCGGCCGAGACGGTGCGGAGGATGACGCCCATCTTCTCGGGAATGGTCAGCTTCTCGCCCATGATCTTGCGGAGACGGGCGCGCTCCTTGGGATCCTCGATCTTCCGGGAGATGCCGAGCTGGTCGTTGCGGGGCATCAGCACCATGTAGCGGCCTGGCAGGGAGATGTTCGTGGTGATGCGCGGACCCTTGGTGCCGATGGGCCCCTTGGTGACCTGGACGAGGACCTCGGAGCCCACCGGATAGAGGTTGGGGATGTCCTTCGACTGGATGCGCTTCCGGCCTTTGCCTTCGCTCTTCCTGCCGCCGCGCTGGATTTCCTCCAGTTCGGCGTCGAGCGCTTCGGGGATGGCGTCCCAGAAGTGGAGGAAGGCGTTCTTCTCCAGGCCGATGTCGACGAACATCGCGTTCAGTCCGGGTTCGATGTTCCGGACGACGCCCTTGTAGATGGAGCCGACGATGCTCTCGTCGTTCTTGCGCTCGACGGTGTATTCCTCGAGCGAACCGTCCTCGAGGAGGGCGACGCGGGTTTCTAGCTTCTCGCAGTTGACGACGATCTTGTTTCCCTCATTGAGTTTCTTGGATCCGAACAGTTTGCGGAGTCTGGCGAACATAATTTGTCAAATGGATGGTTGAAGAGTTGAAAAGGGGATGCCGCCGGAATTCCGACGGAAAGTGGGCCGGGAAGCGGAAGGGGGAAGTCATCGCTTCTTTTTCAGCCACTGGAAAGGGCGGAATTTGGGGGCGGGCTTGGAATTCAGCTGGCCGACCCGTCCGCGGCTGTCGCTCGTGTCCTTGATGGTGGGCTGGGCGAGGCCGCTGAGGGGGCGGAAATTGCGTTCCTGGAGGGATTCGGGAACGAAGGCGGCCACGTCCACGACGGATTCGGCGCTTTCGTCGGCCTGGGCGAAGGCGGCCACGTCGCTGTCGTCGAAGGCGACGCTCATGACCCGGTCGTTGCGTCCGATCGCCTCGGGCATGGCGACGACTTCGATCTCCGCCCCCTTGCCCATGGCCATGGCGTTGTCGATGATGTTCTTCGCGATGGGCGAGGCGGCTCCGCCGCCGGAATTGCCGTTCTCGACGAAGACGCAGACGGCGAGTTCGGGCTCGTCGTAGGGGGCGAAGGAGATGAACCAGGCGTTGGTCGGCTGCTGGGGGTTCGCGGTCTGGGCGGTGCCCGTCTTGCCGGAGACGACGGTGAGCTCGGACTTGGCGCGGCCGGCGGTGCCGCCGGGCTCGTTGACGACGCGCCACATGCCGCGCTTGACGAGCTCGACATGCTCCGGCTTCAGGCCCTCGCGGGTGAGGTCGGCGCGCAGGATGGGGGCGTCGTCCTTCACGAGCGTGCCGTCCTTGTCCACGACCTTGCGCAGGAGGCGGGGCTGGTAGACCTTGCCGCCGTTGGCGACGGTGGCCGTGACGGAGGCCATCTGCAGGGGCGAGACCTCCGTGGCTCCCTGGCCGATGGAGACGAGGGCGGTGAAGGCGTCGCTCCATAGCAGGCCCTGCATCCGCAGCCATTCGGGATTGGGGATGTTGCCGGGGTTCTCGCCGGTGACCTCGATCCCCGTCACCTTGCCGAGCCCGAGCAGGTTCGTGATCGTCTGGATGTTGCGGATGCCGGTGTCGTTCGCGTAGCGGTAGAAGAAGCCGTTGCAGCTCACCTTGATCGCCGAGCTGAGGTCGAGGCTGCCGTGGTTGGGCGCCCAGCACTTCATGAACTTGTTCCCGTACTGGGCGCCGCCGCCGCAGGGGAAGCGCTTGTCGCAGGCGCCGGAGAGGCAGCCGGCGAGGGCGACGGGGATCTTGCCGGTGGAGCCGGGCGCGTAGGGGTTGATCGCCCGGCTGAACATCGGGCTGGTGGGGTCCTCGGTGTAGCGCTTCCAGTCGCCGATGCGCACCTCGGGAATGAAGACGTTCGGATTGAAGGAAGGGACCGAGGCGATCGCGAGGACATCCCCGTTGCGCGGGTCGATGACGACGGCGGCCCCGCGCCCGACCTTGCGCAGGCTCTGCTCGACGACCGTCTGGATGCGGGCGTCGATGGTGAGGTAGACGTCCGAGCCCGGCTCGGGCTCGGTGCGGCTCACCTCGCCGACGAACTTGCCCTTCTCGTCCTTCTCGATGACGAGCTTGCCGGGCTTGCCCTGCAGGTAGTGGTCCATCGTCTTCTCCACGCCCATGACGCCGTAGTCGTCGCCGACGTAGTAGTTGAAGTCCCGCTTCCGCTCGTCCGGCACCTGGTCGGGGTCGGCGAGGTTCATGTAGCCGAGGATGTGGCAGGCGAGGGAGTCGTAGAGGTAGCGGCGGCGGCCGGTGCGGGTCACGGTGACGCCGGGGATGCCGATGTTGTTCTCCGCGAAGCGGGCGAATTCCTTGAAGCTGAGGTCCCGCCGGTAGGTGAAGGGAACGACGCCGCGGTTCGATCGGTAGTGCACCCGCATCGAGCTGGTGCTGTAGTCGGCGAGCAGCCCTTGCTCCTGAAGGCCGGGGAAGACGGTGGCCTCGACCACGGCGACGATGTCGGTTTCCGTCTTGATCTCCCGTTGGCCGTATCGGTCGAAGCGTTCCCAGGTGTAGGTCGGCAGCTCCTTGTGCGCCTTGAGGTAGGCCGCGACGATCTCGCGGAGGTCGAGCTGGAGCTCGTAGGTCGGCGTGCTGTCGACGAGGGTGAGCCCGTTCCGGTCCCGGATCTCGCCGCGGATGCCGGGGATGCGGACGGACTCGAACTTGCTGCCGGGGACCCGTGCGGCCCAGCTGGAGTGCTCCGTCACCTGGATGCGGTGAAGACGGTAGACGAGCAGGGCGAAGCCCGCCATCACCAGCACGGCGAGAAAGTAGAGCCGGAACCTAAAGTGCGTCACCATCGTGAATGTGGCGCCGCTTCGGCCCACCGATGTGGATGCGATATCGCATCCGCTCCGCGGCGCGGCTCAACAGTAGCAGCAAAAAGGGGGAAACGAGAGAAGAAAACAGGGCGCTCATCAGCAATTTCCACCAGAACTCGGGAGGGACGACGAGGTCGCCCCGGTGGAAGCTGATGACGAGATATTCGACCAGCAGCATCAGGCCGGTGCAGAGGCCGATCATGAGGACGGGGAGCTCCCAGCGGCCGCGGCGGAAGAGGGGACGGACGCCTTGGATGAGGGAGCCCGCGACGCCGAAGAGGAAGATGGTGAAGCCGAAGGGCAGTTCCGTTTGCGAGAGGAGACCGAGGGCGTCCCCGTCCGGATAGACGGGCACGTGGTGGCGGGCGTCCCAGAGGAAGCCGGTCGCGAGCGCCATCGCGAGCATCGCGGGAAAGGGCACGGAGACGGCGGCGGCGAGGAACACGGCATGCACGAGGAGGAGCCGCGAGCCGTAGGCCCATTCGAGGACGGGGACGAACTCCTGAAGGACGAAGGCGAGCAGGAGCAGGGCGCCCAGAAAAAGAAGGAACTTCATTGCGCCGCCTCGGGTTTGGGGGGGATGGGGTCGTCCGGGGGGACCGCTTCGTCGTGGGGGACGGGCAGGACGACGAAGACGTCGACGAGCCTGTCGAAATCGACGGCGGGCTTCACCACGGCCTCGGCGTCGATGGCGCCGATGGAGAGGCTCGCGACTTCGCCGAGGTAGAGGTCCGCGGGGAAGAGCTCGCCCGCGCCAGAGCTGAAGACCTTCGTGCCGGGGGCGGCCACGGCCTCCTTCGAGAGATAGCGGAGCTTCAGGTTCGGCTGCGAGCGGAGAGCCCCGCGCAGGCCGCTGAGGATGCCCTGTTCCTGCGAGTTCTCCAGCTTGGCGGAGACCTGGCACATTTCGTCGGTGAGGAGAAGGACGATCGCCGAGCGGGGGCCGAGGACTTCGGTCACCCGGCCGACGAGCCCCGACTCTTCGCCGATGGGAACGATCACCGGCGCGTCGACGACGACGCCGTCGTCGCTGCCCTTGTCGATCGCGATCGTGTTGTACCATTGCGAGGGCTTCCGGCTCAGGATCCGCGCCGCCGCGATCGAGAGGGGCGACCTCTCCTGGTATTGGAGGGCGCGGCGGAGCTGGTTGTTCTCCTCGAGGAGCTCGTCGAGCTGGATCGCCTCCAGCTTGAGCCGGTCGCGTTCCTGTTCGGCGGCGGCGAGACGCTCTCGGAGCTGGGCCGGGCCGAGCGATTCGCCGCCGATCTCGGCGACGGTGGTTTCGAGCCGGCCCGAAGCCTGCATGAAGGGGCGCATCGCGACCATCGCGCCACGCTGGATCGTCCCGACCGTCTCCGGCTGGAACAGGGTGATCCAGATGAGCAGTCCGACGAACGAGATCAGAAGAATGAGATTCAATCGGGTCATGGCGTTTCCGGGCGGAACGTGCCGCGGCGGGAGGCTCGGTCGTTCAATGGTGGCCGGGGCGGGCGACTTTCTTGAGGAAGTCGAGTTCTTCGAGCAGTTTGCCCGTGCCTTCGGCAACGGCGCTGAGGGGATCGTCGGCGATGTGGACGGGCAGGCCGGTTTCCTCCGAGACGAGCCGGTCGATGCCCTTGAGCAGCGCGCCGCCGCCCGTCAGCACGAGGCCCCGATCGACGAGGTCGGCGGAGAGATCGGGAGGGCAGCGTTCCAAGGTCGCGCGGATGGAGGCGACGATGGCGCCGAGCGGCTCCGACAAGGCCTCGCGGATCTCGGTCGACGTCACCGTGACCGTCCTCGGCAGGCCGGCGACGAGATCCCGTCCCTTCACTTCGACCGACGTCTCCTTTTCCTGGGGAAAGGCCGAGCCCATGCGGATCTTGATCTCCTCGGCCGTGCGCTCGCCGATCATCAGTCCGCAGGCGCGGCGCAGGTAGCCGGCGATGGCCTCGTCGAGTTCGTCCCCAGCGACCCGCACGCTGCGGCTGTAGACCAGTCCGTAGAGCGAGAGGACGGCGACCTCCGTCGTGCCGCCGCCGATGTCGACGATCATGTTCGCCGCGGCTTCCTGCACCGGCAGGCCCGCCCCGATCGCGGCGGCCATCGGCTCTTCGACGAGATGGACCTCCCTGGCTCCGGCGGCGGCGGCGGCTTCGTTCACCGCACGCTTTTCCACCTCGGTGATGCCGGAGGGCACCGCGACGACGATGCGGGGACGGATCCAGCGGTGGCGGTTGTGGACTTTGCGGATGAAATGACGCAGCATCGCTTCGGTCGCCTCGTAGTCGGCGACGACTCCGTCGCGCAGCGGTCTCACCGCCTCGATGTTTGCGGGCGTCCGTCCGATCATCCGCTTCGCATCGTCCCCCACGGCGAGGACGAAGTTCGTGCCGGATTTCACCGCGACGACCGAAGGCTCTCTCAGCACGATCCCATGGTCCCGCACATAGACGAGCGTGTTGGCGGTTCCGAGATCGATGCCGATGTCGCTCGAAAAGACGCCGATGAGTTTGCCGATCATGAAATCAAAAACACGGAAAAGGAAGCGGGACACGCGTCCGTCGGAGCCTCGTTCAAAAGCGACCGTTCGGAAATGTTTCCAAAAACCGTAAATTTAACATAAGCTTTTCATTTTGCCAACAAGCGCCATGGCGACCGGTAAAAAAGCCATGCCGCCGTTTCGAATCGGGGGCATATGTATCCGCCATGGGATTGTACGAGATGGAAGAAGGGGTCCGCTACGCCTGTCAGCGTTGCGGCAACTGCTGCCGCTGGCCCGGGGAAGTGCCCGTCTCCGACGCGGAGATCTCCCGCATCGCCGCCTATCTGGGGATGTCCGAGGAGGAGTTCGTCGCCCACTTCACCGATGTGCGGCTCAACCGGACCGGTCTCACCTTGGTCTCCAAGCCCGATCACGAGTGCATCTTCCTCGATGGGATCGACTGCCGCATCCAGGCGGTGAAACCCGATCAATGCGCCGGGTTTCCGAACCGCTGGAACTTCCCGGGTTGGCGCGAGGTCTGCGAGGCCGTGCCTGTGCCCCTCGGTCCGGACGGCGGGGCCTGAGGGGTTCCGGCCAAAAAGCAAAAAAGCGCGGCAGGGGACTGCCGCGCTTTTTCGATGGAGGGTTGAAGAGTCCGCCGATTCTCAGAGGCTGTTCTTGAGAGCGGAGGAAGGCTTGAAACCGACCGTCTTCGAAGCCGCGATCTTGATCGTCTCCCCGGTCTTCGGGTTGCGGCCGGTGCGCGAAGCGCGCTTGCGGACTTCGAAGGTGCCGAAGCCGATCAGTTGGACGTTGCCCGTCTTCTTGATGCCTTTGGCGATGGATTCGAGAACCGCTTTCACGGCTTCTTCGGCTGCTTTCTTGGAGGTTTCCCCGCCAAGTGCTTTCTGGACTGCGTCGATAAGTTCTCCCTTGTTCATCACGGATTTGTGGTTTGAGTGAGGAGGCGACTCTATCTGTTTTTCACGGGGGTGTCACCACGAAACCTTCGTAGATCAACGGATTCCGCCTCCCTTGGTCGATCAAATACGAAGAGAAAAATTGTTTGGCAAGCTTAAATTTCAATATTTCCCAAAGGCTTTCCGCTTGCAGCGACCTCGGTTCCACCCCCGCCATGACGACTCCCCCGGTCTGCGCGCATCTCTCGAAGCGCCCTGACATCCACCCAAGCGCCTGGGTCGCGCCGGGGGCTTCGGTGATGGGCGACCTCGTGCTCGGAGCGCTCTCCAGCGTCTGGTATCAATGTGTCTTGAGGGCTGACATTCAACGGATTGCGATTGGGGAGGGGACGAACGTGCAGGATGGGACGATCATCCATCTCGCGAGCGATCTCGGCACCGTCGTCGGTTCCTACGTCACCGTCGGGCACCGCGCTCTCCTCCATGCCTGCGAGATCGGCGACGAAGTCCTCGTCGGCATGGGGGCCATCGTCATGGATGGAGCGAAAATCGGCGCCCGCAGCATCGTCGCGGCTGGCTCCCTCGTTCCGAAGGGCCGTGAAATTCCCCCCGGTTCCCTCGCGATGGGCTCGCCCGCCAAGGTCGTGAGGGCACTTTCTCCCGAGGAGCAACGCTCGATCCGCTCCTGGGCCGACAAGTACATCCGCGTCGCCGCCGAGCACCGCGCCGCCCACGAAGCGGCCCGCGAGGGAAACCCGGATTGCCAAGGCGAGAAATCCCGGCATAGTGGCATGTTTGATTCGGCATGATTGGAAAACCCGTGGTCCAGGTGGAAGTGAAGAACGTTCTCGCGACGAGCGCGGGCTCGGCGATTTTTCTCGGCAACGACGAGAAGGTCTTCGTCATCTACGTCGACCATTCCGTGGGCTCGGCGATCAACATGTTCCTTCACGGCACCCCGAAGCCGCGGCCCCAGACCCACGACCTCTTCGCCGACGTCCTCACCGCCCTCGGCGCGCGCGTCGAGCGCGTCGTGATCAACGACTTCACCGACACGGTCTTCTTCGCCCGCCTCATCGTCGTGGCGGAGAACGAGTTGGAGGAGCGCAAGATCGTCGAGATCGACGCCCGTCCCAGCGACAGCATCGCCCTCGCCGTGCAGGCCGATGCGCCCATCTACGTCGCCGCCCACGTCTGGGAGTCGGTCGAGGACATGTCCATCGTCCTCAAGAAGATGCAGGACGCCAACGACGAGGGGTTGCCGGGAATCTGAGGGGCGGGGCTGCGGCTCGGCCCGAAAGGCTCCCCGCTAGGCCTTCACCCGGATCGTCGCCGACCGTCCGTGGGCATCGAGCCCTTCGACCTTGGCGAAGGCCTCCACGATGGGCGCGGACTTGCGGATGGATTCGCGGTCCAGCCGCACGATGCTGGTGCGGCGCTGGAACATGTCGACGGTGAGCCCGGGGAAGGACTTGCCGGCTCCGCCGGTGGGGAGCTCGTGGCTCGGTCCGGCGAGGAAGTCGCCCACGGCGACGGGCGAGTCGTTCCCGAGGAAGATCGCGCCCGAGGTCGTGATGAGGGGCACGACGGCATTCTCGTTCCTGACGATGAGCGAAAGATGCTCGGGGGCGAAGGCGTTGACGAGGGCGACGCCATCCTCGAGCGACTCCACCAGCACCATCCAGGCACCGTCCTTGAGCGCCTTTTTCAACTGGGCCTGGCGGCTCAAGGTGCGGATCTGCTTTTCGATCTCGGCCCGCACCGCGTCGAGCAGTCTCTCCGAATCCGTGACAAAGCCCATGATGCTGTCGCCTCCGTGCTCGGCCTGGGCGAGCATGTCGGCGGCGATGTAGGCGGGGTTGCCGCTGCCGTCGGAGAGGGTGACGACTTCGCTCGGACCAGGCAGCAGATCGACGGCGACGACGCCGAAGAGCTGGCGCTTGGCCTCCACGACGAAGGAGTTGCCGGGTCCGTAGACCTTGAGGACGGGGCGGATCGTCTTCGTTCCGTAGGCCATCGCGGCGAGGCCCTGGGCACCGCCGACCTTGTAGATCTCGGTCGCTCCCGCTTCCTTCAGCGCGTAGAGCAGGGCCGGATTGACCGTCCCGCCGGGACCGGGCGGCGTCATCACGACGATCTCGGGGCAGCCCGCGGCGGCGGCGAGGCAGACGGTCATGTTCGAGGTCGAGACGAGCGGAGCGCTGCCGCCGGGCACGTAGATCCCGACGCGCTGGAAGGGGAGGTAGCGCTCGCCGACGAGGGCGCCCTGGGCATTCTTCGCCGTCCAGTCCTTGCGCAGGCTGCGTTTGGCGAAGTCGGTGACGTTCTTCCGCGAGGCGGCGATGGCGCGCTTCGTCGTCTCGTCCACGGCCCCGTCCGCGGCGGCCAGCTCGGCGGCGGAGACGCGGAGGTCCTTCGCCGATTGGAACCCGGCCTTGTCGAAGCGGTTGGAGAGCTCGACGAGGGCGGCGTCGCCCTTGGCGTTCACTTCTTCGAGGATGCCTTGGACGATGGCCTCGACTCCGGCAGGCGGAGCATAGCGGCGGTCCAGCTTGCGGAGCGCCGAGGCGAAGTTCTTCTGGGTATGGCGGAGGATGCGCATGGAAAGGAATTTACGCGCTCCGGAGGGCTTCCATCCGTGTCATCTGTGGAAATCCGTGTCCATCTGTGTCGAAAGGGAAAACACGGATGTTCACAGAGGCAGCTTCGCTGCACAGATGGAACGGATGCCGACGCCTCGGGTGGCGAGGTGCTACTCAACCACGATGCGCGGCGTTTTCAAATGCGCGTCGCGGAGTCTTTGCCTCTCAAGCCGCAGGGCAGCCGGAGCGGCCGCCCTAGAGATGGCAATGCGCAGGCCCTTCTGTAGGGCAAGCGCCTCGCTTGCCGGTCGATCTCCATAAGGACGTTCCCGCTCACTCCACCACGATGCGCAGCGTTTTCAAATACGCGTCGCCCCTGAATTCCGGCGGCATGGGAGGAGCCTCGCAGGAGACGACGCCGCGCCCCCGCGTCCGCAGTCCCTCGAAGACATCCCGTCGGAACTGCTCGGAGGAAAGCCGGTGGGTGTTCGCGCAGCAGAGCAGCCAGCCTCCCGGAACGAGCAGGGCGGCGGCGAGGGTGGCGAGGCTGGCGTAGTCCCGGTCCGTGCGGAAGGTGTCCTTTCCGCTCCGGGAGAAGGTCGGCGGATCGAGGACGACGCCATGGAAGCTTCGCCCTTGCCTCGCGAAGGTGCGCAGCCAGGCGAAGGCTTCGCCTTTCACGCCATGGTGCGCGGCGCGGTCGAGACCGTTGCGGGCGAAGTTCGCCCAGGTCCACTCTAGATAGGTGGCGGAGAGATCGACCGTGGTCGTCTCGGCCCCGGCCAGCGCGGCCATCACGGAGAAGCCTCCGGTGTAGGCGAAGGTGTTGAGGACGCGGTCGCCGGGCTTCGAAACCTCATGGACCCAGCGGCGGTTGAGGCGCTGGTCGGTGAAGAGGCCGCAGGAGTATCCCGCCTGGAAGTCGATGCCGAATGCCGCTCCGTTCTCCGTCACCGCAAAGGGCTCCGTCGTCTCTTCGCCCAGGATCCGCTCCGGTGCGGTCGCCGCGGCCTTGTCGCGGGGGCGCCAGTAGACGGAGCGGGCGATGCCTTCGGCCAGGGGGAGGAGGGCTTCGGGAAAACGTTCCTCGCGGGTCTGCACGAGCCAGCGCCGGTCGAAATGGTCGATCCACCGCTCCGCCTTCGCGTCGTGGAGGATGCGCCAGGCGGTGGAGTCTGGCCCCGGGGCGGGGCAGTTGAGAGTCATTGGTTGAGAGTTGAGAGAGCTGCCTTCGACTCTCAACTCTCAACCCTCCACTCTCAACTTCCTAGCTTGCCTTTCGTGGACCGCCTTTCTACTTTGGCGGCAACATGAATCCCGACCTTTCCACCAAGCTTGAGGAAGCCCGCGCCGCCGGAGACCTCCTCGAGAGCAGTTTCGGCCACATCGTCGAATACCTCGGCAGCTCCGACGATCCCGTCGCCGCCGCTTCGGTGGCGTTCCTCGCGGACGAAGGCCACTGGCGGGAGCTGAACAACCGCTTTTTCAAAAAACTCGCCTTCGGCACCGGCGGTCTCCGCGGACGCTCCATCGGCGAGATCGTCACTCCGGCGGAGCGCGGCTCGGCTCCGGAGGACGGGCGGCCCGAGTTTCCCTGCGTCGGTGCCGCGAGCCTCAATTTCTACAACTTGACCCGGGCCACTCTCGGCCTCGTGCGCTACTTGCTCGCGAACCACCGCGGCGAAGGCCGCCCCTCCATCGCCATCGCGCGCGACACCCGCCACTTCGGAAAGGAATTCGCCGATTGCGTCGCGAAGGTCGCGGTCGAGAACGGCTGCGATGTCCATCGCTTCGCCGAGCCGCGCTCGACGCCGCACCTCAGCTTCGCCGTCCGGCATCTCGGGGCCAGCGCCGGCATCGTCCTCACCGCGAGCCACAACCCCCCCCACGACAACGGCTACAAGGTCTACGGCGGCGACGGCGCCCAGATCGTCGGGGCCGAGGCCGACGCCATCGTCGCCCAGGTGGAGGCCGTTTCGGACATCGCCTACGATCCGTTGCCGTTGGAGCAACAGGGACGCGTCCGCGAACTGGGCGAGGAGATGGACGAAATCTACCTCGCCCGGCTGGAGACTCTCCTCCTCGACCCGGCGCTCGTCCGCGCCCAGAGCGACCTGAAGATCGTCTTCACCAGCATCCACGGCACCGGGGGCAAGATCTCCCCGGCGATCCTGCGGCGTCTCGGCTTCGCCTGCGAGACCGTCGCGGCGCAGGATGTCGAGGACGGGTCCTTTCCCACCGTCGCCTCGCCCAATCCCGAGAACGCTCCGGCTCTCCAGATGGCGGTGGACCAGGCCGAGGCGAGCGGAGCCGACCTCGTCATCGGCACCGATCCCGACGCCGACCGCATGGGGGTGGCGGTGCGTGACAAGACGGGCCGGATGACCTTGCTCACCGGCAACCAGATCGGTTCCCTCATCGCCTACTACCGGCTCCTCGCCTTCACCGAAAAGGGCATTCTCGACGAGTCGAACCGCGACCGGGCCGTGATCGTGAAGACCTTCGTCACGACCGAGTTGCAGACCGCCGTTGCCGCGCATTTCGGCGTCGGCGTGGTCAACACCCTGACCGGGTTCAAATACATCGGCGCGAAGCTGCGGAAGTACGAGAAGGCCATCCCCGCCGAGCTCCGCGCGGACTACCGGCATCTTCCCGACGCCGAGACGCGCGACCTGCGCCTGAAGCATTCGCGCTTCTTCGTCTTCGGCGGCGAGGAGAGCTACGGCTACCTCGGGGCCGACTTCCTCCGCGACAAGGACGCCAACGGGGCCGTCGTGATGTTCGCCGAGGTCGCCGCCTTCGCGAAGTCGAAGGGGCTGACCTGCGTCGAGCTGCTCGACGAGCTCTTCGTCCGGCATGGCGTCCATCTCGAGGGCCAGCATGCCGAAACGCTTGGCGGAGCCGAAGGAGCCGCCCAGATCCAGCGGCTTGCGCTGAGCTACATCGAGAACCCGCCGACCGAGATCGACGGGGCGAAGGTCGCCCGGGTCCGCGATTTCGAGAACGGGGACTTCGTCGACGAGGAGGGCGATCCCATCCCGAAGGAGAAGATGGTCTTCGTCGATCTCGAGGACGGCAGGGCCTTCGCCGTGCGCCCTTCGGGCACGGAACCGAAGATCAAGTTCTACCTCTACCAGCGCCCCCGCCCCGGCCAGCACGGAATCAACCTGCCCGAGGAACTGGAGTCGGCCAAAGCGATCGCGAAGGCGTCCTTCGATTCCCTCAAGGACGCGGTGGTGGCGGACATGAGGCGGCGTTTGGCGGAGTGACCGTCGGATTAGGGGCATGCTTTGCCGGCGGCCGCGCCGGACTTTCAGGAGAGATCGGATCTATTCGGGGAGCCGACGATTTTGGCTGGGTACTTTTCGGACATCTTCCGTAAGCTCCATCGCACCCCTTGCCAAGGAGGATCAGGTAGCCCGACCGGCTCGCGGTTTGAATGGAACGGTCCTATGCCCCGGTCCGTGAGCGCATCCTTTCCGAGACACGTCGGCTTTCCCGTGTCACATTGGACGCGTGTTCCGCCAACCGTCCGCAAGGCTGCGTCCGCCCTTTCCCCCGTTTCCATGAAGACGAATCCCGAAATCGACTCCCGCCCCGCGGGATCGGGAGAGAGGGGCAGGAGCCCCCGGGGGCCGGTCCTGGTCTCCTTGCTCGCTTCGGTCGCGCTGAACCTGCTCGTCCTCTTCGTCCTGATCTTCGTGACGGTGGGCGAACGGCCTCCGGCACCCCCCGCCATCGCGGTGACTTCGGTCGTCAAGCCGCCCGAGGAACGCATCGAAGCCCCGAAGCTCGATCGCCCCGCCGTGGCGGCGACCCGGATCGGCGGATCGGCTCCGTTGCCGGTCCTCTCGGTGACGGCTGGCGCGTCGAGCCATTTCACCATGGCGGTCCCCGATCTTCCGGCCTTCGATCCCGGCCTCTCGGGCCTTGCCGGGATCGGTCCCGGCTTTGGCGGTGGAACCAGCCTTGGCGGAGGGTTCGATGGCGTCGATCCAGGCGGGAGCGTCGGCCAGATGAAAGTCGGGAAGATCACGGTGAAGGCGAAGGCGCTCGGCGTCGTCCTCGACGTCTCGGGAAGCATGCAGGAGAAGCTGCCGGGGGTGAAGAAGGAACTGAGGCGCGCCTTCCACTCGGCGAAGATCGTGGAGGTGGAGGGATGCGGGCTCCATTGGAACCGGCCGGAGGAACCGTCGAAGGAAAAGGTCCGGCTCCGCTCGTCGGCGGATTCGGTCATCGATGCGGTGGAGATGCTCGTCGTCGATGGCAGGGTCGATGCGCTCTACTGGTTCTCCGATCTGCAGGATCCCCAAACCGAGCAGGGGCTCGAGCGGCTGGGCGAACTGCTGGAGCTGGAAAAAGGCAAAGGCAGGGCGGTGCGGCTCTACATCCGCAGTCTCGAGGTCGAACCCTCCGCCAGGCTCAGGGGCATCGTGAGGGCAAGCGGCGGGGCGATCCAGGCAGGGGAGGAGGCGAAGGAGGAGAGGGAGTAGGAGTATGACAAGGAGGTAGGAGTAAGGAAGGCGCGGAGCCTTCACTCGAGCGCTTTCGCCGCGGCCTCCTGGAAGGCTTGGCGGACGGGGCTGGCGTCGCTGTTGGGGAAGTTCGACCGCTGCACCATCAGCACGTAGGCGACTCCCTTCGCCGGATCGATCCAGGCCTGCGTGCCCCAGGCGCCGCCGTGGCCGAAGGTGCCGGGCGAGAGCATCGCGGCGGCGCCTTCGTGCGGGGTGCGGAGAACGCAGGTGCCGAGTCCCCATCCGTATTTCAGGCCGTGCTGTCCGAAGGTCTCGTTCTGGAAGAAGCCGACGGGAATGTCCCCGGTCTGGGGCGTGGCGAGATAGGACAGCGCCTCCACGCTCAGATAGCGGTGCCCTTCGAGGGTGCCCCCCGCGAGCAGCATCTGGCAGAATCGGGCGTAGTCGCGGGGCGTCGAGTAGAGCCCGCCGTTGCCCTGCGGCGGACGGTTGCGGGTGCCTTCGTATCCGGCGCGGGCGGGAGCGGGCGTCAGCTCTCCGCTGTCCTTGTCCTTTGCGTAGGGAGTGGCGAGGCGGGTCCGCTGTCCGTCGTTCGGGTAGAATCCCGTGTCCTTCATGCCGAGGGGGGCGAAGAGACGCTCCTCGAGAAAGACGTCGAAGCTTGTTCCGCTGACGACCTCGACGATCCGTGCGGCCGCATTGATGCCGCTCTGGCTGTATTGCCAGCGGCTGCCGGGCTCGAACTGCGTGGGGCCGGAAAGCCACAGGGGCACGAGCCCGGCGAGCGTGGCGACATCCGCCGCGACGACGTCCGCCTCGCGCAGTCCAGAAGTGTGGGTGAGAAGGTGCGTGATCGTGAGATTCGCCGGCTCGCCCGAAGGCGTCTTCAGATCGGCGAATTCGGGGAGGTAGTTCGCCACCGGATCGGAGACCTTCAGCTTGCCTTCGTCCTGCATCATCAGGGCGGCGGCTCCGGTCACCGGCTTCGACATCGAGGCGATCCAGAAGAGGGTGTCCTCCGCCATCGGGCGCGAGGTGGCCACGTCCGCGAGGCCCGTGCCCTCGAGATGCCGGATTCCCTCCTTGCCGACGACCACCGTGACCGCTCCGGCGATTTCCTTTTGGGCGACCATCTCCTCCATCGCGTCTCCGATGCCCGGCAGGGCCGGCTCGGCGAAGGCGTTCCAGGCGAGAAGGGAAACGAGAGGGACGAGGTGGAGAGGGCGGGGGATCATGGTCGGGGCTGGGTGTTTGGAATCCCTGGGAAAACGTGGCTGCCCGTCAAGATCGGGCCCGTGTTTTGTTGGACGGGGGCGGTTCCTTCAAAGGAACGCCCCCAAGACGTTCACGCTGCCGTTGCGGCAGTGGGTGCGGGTCATCGCGGCGGCTGGCATGGGGTTCATGGGCGGCGGACGATGACGGCGCGGCGGACCGGCGAGCGCAGCGCGCCCGTGTCGATGGCGTAGACTCGCACGGCATTGCGGCCGATCTTGAGCTTTGCGGAGAAGGTCCACTTGAAGCCCGAGCGTTTCGCCTGGCGGAATTTGGCTTTTCCGACCTTCACGAAGACCCGGGGAGCGACTCCATCGGGATCCGCGCTGGTGCCGGTGATCTTGACCTTCCCCTTTCTCGTGGGGGCAATGGATTTTGCGGTGATCTTGACGGTGGGCGCCCGATTCGCCGCAGGGGGCGTGGAGGCCGGCAGGCCGGTGCGGAATTCGAGGCGGAACGTCCCCGTCACTGCGCTGTTCGTCGTGACGGCAAAATGGGTGCTGCCGAAGGTGGTGTCGAACCCGGCGACGGCCACATAGTAGGTCCCGGCCGGCAGCGGGCCGTGCGCTCCGTTCGCGGGGGCTCCGCTTGGGTAGCCGGGGCTCGCCAAGGGGCCGCGTACCGGGAGCGCGGGCGAAAGCTGGCTGAACGAGAGCTGGCTGTAGTCGGCCACGGAGCCGTCGTCGTCGGAGGCGACGAGGGTGCCGTCCTCGCGATACAGCCCGATTTCCGTATGGTTGCCTGGAAACGTGGTCGGCGACCCCGTGGGCATGGTGGCGATGTCGAAAAACCGGCCGGTCGAGACATCGGCATCATCGGCGAGCGTGAACTTGTACCAGGCGACCTGGCCCGCTCCGGCGATCGTGACGAGGGCCGCCAGGTCCGGAACCGCGTAGCCGGGCTCGGTGTCCGTGATCGTGCCGAGATCGATGACCGCCGGAAGCGGAGCGCCGAGGTCGGGATCGTGGATGGCGGCGAACCCCTGGCGGGTGCCGCCGTCCACGGTCGTGAAGTAGCCGCCGATGAAGACGGTCGAGCCGTGCGTGGCGATCGCCGCCACGGAGGAGTTGACCCCGGGATTCCATGCGGTGGCGGCTCCGGTGGCGGAATCCACGGCCGCAAGGCAGAAGCGGCTGGCGCTGGACACGGTGCTGAAGTTCCCGCCGAGATAGATCCGGTCGGCCGTCGCGGCGAGCGACAGCACGTTGTTGTCCTGGGGCGGAGCCCAGGCGGCGAGCGCGCCCGTGGCCGCATCGACGGCGCCCAGGCCATTGCGGGACTGCCCGGCGATGGACGAGAAACTGCCGGCCACATAGAGCAGGCCGCCGTGCGGCACGATGTGGCTGACGTAGGTGGGGGAGTTGTCGAACGAGGCGTTGAAGGCGGGAAGCGCCGTGCCGGTGGATAGGTCCACGGCGGCGAGCTTCGGGCGTGCGGTGAGGCCCACCTGGTTGAAGAAGCCGCCGATGTAGACCGCGGAATCCGTCGCGGCGACGGAATAGACCGAGTTGTCGGCACCGGGAAGCCACGGCAGCGTCGCGCCGGTGGCGGCGCTGTAGGCGGGCGTGTTGCTGCCGGCAGGATAGACGACGGAGTTCTTGACCACGACGCCCTGGATGGTGATGTTCGGGCCGGTTGTCCACGACGAGACGGCGCCGGAGGGCTGCACTGCGGCGAGACGATTGCGCGGCTGGCCGCCGAAGGTGCCGAAATCCCCGCCGACATAGAGAATGCCGGTGTCGGGATCGACGGCCATGCCGTAGATCGCTCCATCCGGAATGCCGCCCGCACTGGGATTCCAGCCCAGCACCGCTCCGGTGGAGAGGCTGACGGCGGCGAGCCGCTGGCGGGGCTGGCCTCCCACGGCGGTGAAGCTGCCGGCGAGGTAGACGACGTTCCTCGGCGCGTCGACGACGATTTGCGTGACGCTTCCGTCGGTGTCGGGGAAGTGGGTGAAGACGATGAAACCGTCCGCCGCGGCGGGTCGAAGGCCGCCGAGAGCGAGGAGACCGGGGAGAAGCGCGAGGCGGAGAAAGCGGGCAGTGAGATTTTTCGCGAGGATCGGGATTGGAGGGTTCGAAACGTACTGGGACTCGGCGTGTCGAAGGACGGAGCGCCCAGGCCTCTGAGGCATCCGCTCTTTCACCCATCCCGCCGGGAGGCTGGATTGGAAGGGGATCCGGGAAAGGAAGGGGCGAATCCCATTCATAGGAGACAACGGTCCACAACGCCCTCTGCCCCGTCAATGCGTTTGAAACCGGAAATCCGTGTTTTTTCCGACCCTTGCGCACCCATGTCGGCGCATCCCCCGCCGTCCGGACGCGACGGAACCCTCCTCCGCGATCGGAGCAGATCCTCGCGCTTCTTCCAGGGGCGCTTTTGACACCAGCCCCGAACCTGTGTCCATTGTTCTTCTGTGCCCACGAACCCTCCCATACCCGTCACCTTCCTTCGCCGCCTCTGGCCCGAGGCCGCTGCGATTCTCGGCGGCGCCCTTCTCGCGCTCTGCTATGCGCCGTGGAATCTGGGCTGGCTCGTGTGGTTCTGGGCCGCTCCTCTGCTCGCGGCCCTGTGGTTCTCCACGCCCCGCAAGCCGGGGCGGGCGCGATGGCGGCACGGCTTCCTCCTCGGCTACCTTGCCGGTTTCGTCTTCTTCGCGGTCAACGTCTCGTGGATCACCGAGATCTCGCGGGTCGCGGGCACGGCCTGGGCCGGGATCGGGGCTCTGTTCGGGATGGCGGCCTATCTGGGGCTCTATTTCGCCGCCTTTGGCGCCTTTGCCGCGACGGTCGGCCGCTGGGATCCTTCCGATGGAGCGTCGGCGACGGGAAAGCGCGGGCTCTTCGCGCAATCGTTCGCCGTCCTCCGCGTCGCGTGCCTCAACGGGGCGGCATGGTGCGGCCTGGAATGGCTGCGCGGGATCGTCTTCACCGGCTTCGGCTGGAACGGGCTCGGCGTCGCCCTGAAGGACCAGCTCGTCCTCGTGCAGTTCGCCGAGGTCGTCGGGATCACCGGCTACGGCTTCCTGCTGATGTTCGTCGGCACGGTGCTGTTCTGCACGCTGGTCAGGATCGTCCGCGAAGTGCGAACGCGGCAGCGCCTCCGGCCCCATTTCGACCTCGCCGCCGCTGCGGCGACGGTCGCCGGGCTGTTCCTCTTCGGGCTCTCCGCCTTTCTGCGGCCTCCGGGAGAAACGGTCGATCTCCGTGCCCGCATCCTCCAGTTCAACGTTCCCCTCGAGGAGAAGTGGTCCGAGGATCTCGCCGTGCGCCAGAAAGTGATCTTCGACTACCGCGACCTCACCCGCGCCTTCGTCGAGACGGCACCGCACGATCTCGTCCTCTGGCCCGAGACCGCCGTGCCGGGAGTCTTCTCGGCTCCCTGGGTGCAGGAATACCTGAACGACCACATCCTCAAGGGAGACGACTTCCATTTCCTCTCCGGGCTGGAGGACACGAACCTCGAGCACAGCGAGATCTACAACACCCTCATGATCATGAAGGGGAGCGCTGAATCCTATCAGATGCACAAGAAGACGCATCTGGTCCCCTTCGGCGAATACATCCCGCTGCGCGGGAAGTTTCCGCTCTTCGAATGGATCGCCGGGGGGATCATCGCGCAGGACTTCACGCCGGGGGACTCCTACGAACCGCTCTCCCTGGAGAAGGACGGGCGCGAGATCGGGATCATCCCCCTGATCTGCTTCGAGGACACCGTGCCGCGCCTCGCCCGCCGCTTCCTGCGTTCCGGCCCGCAGATCTTCGTGAACGTCACCAACGACGGATGGTTCTACGACAGCGCGCAGCCCCAGCAGCATTTCGACAACGCCCTGTTCCGCTGCATCGAGTTCCGCCGTCCCATGATCCGGGCGGCGAACACGGGGGTGAGCGGCTTCATCGACGAGCGGGGCAGCGTCTACGACCGCACCGGACGGGAGCGCGACGCCCGCATCGTCCGCGATCCCGAGACCGGATCGACCTACATCCGCGGCAGCCTGCCTGCGACCCTTGCCGTCGCCCTCGATCCACCCACGACCGTCTACGCGAGGATCGGGGACGCCTTCTCCATCGCGATGGGGCTGATCGCCCTCGTGGCGTCGGGAGGGGCGCTCTGGCGGCGGAGGACGAAAGAGGGTTGAATCCCGCGTCCAACCCTGTCTCCCCTGATCGCGTCATGGGGAAACGGGGTTTTCCCTGTAATTTCCAGACCGGTCCGGGACATTTCCCTTTGGGTTTCCCTGCCCTGCCATCTTGCCTTGCCATGATCCGGAACATCGTCGTCCTGTCCGTCCTCCTCGCCCCCTTGGGGGCGGTCGGTGCTCCCCTCACGTTCAACCGCGACGTGCGGCCCATTCTGGCGGACGCCTGCTTCCATTGCCATGGGCCGGATTCCGTCACACGGAAGGCCGATCTCCGTCTCGACACCGAGGCGGGCTTCTTTGGGAAGGACGGGGCCGAGGCCGTCGTCGTCCCGGGCAAGCCGGAGGAAAGCTCGCTCTACGGCCGCCTCATCGCGGACAGTCCGGACGACATCATGCCGCCTCCGGATTCCCACAAGGAGCTGAAGCCCGAGCAGATCGAGATCGTGCGCCGTTGGATCGTGGAGGGAGCCGAGTGGCAGCCGCATTGGAGCTTCGTCCGCCCCGGAAAGCCCGAGGCTCCCGAGGTCTCCAAGGCGGAATGGGCCGCCAACCCCATCGACCGCTTCGTCCTCGCGGGACTGGACAAGGCGGGGCTCTCGCCCGCGCCCGAGGTGGACCGCCGCGCCCTTGCCCGGCGCGTCGCCCTCGACCTCACCGGCCTGCCTCCGACGCTGGAGGAGGTCGAGGCCTTCGTCGCCGATGCCGATCCGAAGGCCTACGAGAAGCTGATCGACCGCTATCTCGCCTCGCCGCGCTGGGGCGAGCACCGGGGCCGCTACTGGCTCGACGCGGCGCGCTACGCCGACACCCACGGGCTGCATTTCGACAACTACCGCGAGATGTGGCTCTACCGCGACTGGGTCATCGGGGCCTTCAACCGCAACCAGCCCTTCGACCAGTTCACCGTCGAGCAGATCGCCGGCGACCTCCTCCCGGGTCCGACCGAAAGCCAGCTCATCGCCACCGGCTTCCAGCGCTGCAACATGACGACGAACGAGGGCGGCACCATCGACGAGGAGAATCTCGCCCTCTACGCCGCCGACCGCGTCCAGACGATCGGTTGGGTCTATCTGGGGCTGACGATGAACTGCGCCCAGTGCCACGACCACAAGTTCGATCCGATCACGGCGAAGGACCACTACGCCATGGCCGCGTTCTTCCGCAACACGACGCAGGGTCCGAAGGACGGCAACGTGAAGGACAGCGGCCCCGTCCTCGTCGTGCCGGGCGAGGCCGACCGTCCGCGCTGGGACGCCCTTCCCGGCGAGATTGCGGCGGGTGCGGCGAAGCGGAACGAGCGCCGCGAGGCGGCGAAGCCGGAGTTCACGACCTGGCTCGCCTCCGCCACACCCGAAGCGCTCGAGCAGGGCGGACCGGGCGAGGCGCTTGCCGCCCATTTTCCGCTGAACGAAGGCAAGGGAGGCGAATTCGCGGCCCGTATCCCCGCCGACCGCCGTGTCCCCATTTCCGAGGCCCTCGCCTGGGCGCAGGGAGGACGTTTCGGACCGGCCCCGATTCTGAAAAAGGACACCGCGCCCGACCTCGGCGATCTCGGTGGCTTCGCGGCGAACGAGCCTTTCACCGTCGCCCTCTGGATGCGTTCGCCGAAGGACGGCCTCTCCGGCGCCGTCGTCGCCCGCATGGACGACGCGGCGAAGCACCGCGGCTGGGACCTCCTCCAGGAAAACCGCAGCCTCGCCTTCCACCTCATCGACACCTGGCCCGACAACGGGCTAAAGGTCGGGACACAGCGTCCCGTCCTCGCTCCCGGCCAATGGCAGCACGTCGCCGTCACCTACGACGGCAGCCGCAAGGCCGCCGGAGTGAAGATGTATGTGAACGGAGTGGAAGTGCCGGTCCGTGCGCATCGAGACAATCTCAAGTCCGACGCGGAGACCCGCGCCGCCACCCCGCTGCGCCTCGGTCGCCGGAGTGCCAGCCTGTTCTACGAGGATGGGCAGGCGCAGGACCTCCGGCTCTTCTCGAAACGGCTCAGCGCCCCCGAAATCGCTCGTGTTCATCAGATGCCGGCCTTGCGAGGTGCCTTGGCTGCAGGCGAGCAGCGCAAACCCGAGCAGCTCGAGAGCCTCTTCGCCCACTACCTCGCCACGCGCGATGCCGCCTGGCAGGACCTCGACCGCGCCGTCGCGAAGCTCGAGGGCGAGCGCGACGCGATCAAGGCCCGCAGCCCCGTCACCCATATCCAGGAGGAGAAGAAGGACACTCCCGCCATGGCCAACATCCTCCTGCGCGGTGCCTACGACCAGGTGGGCGAGGAGGTCGCGGCCGCACCGCCCGCCGTGCTCCATCCCCTGCCCGAGGGCGCGTCTGCGAACCGTCTCGGTCTCGCCCGCTGGCTCGTCGATCCGGCCAACCCCCTCACCGCCCGCGTCACCGTGAACCGCTTCTGGCAGGAGATCTTCGGCACCGGACTCGTCGCGACGCCCGACGATTTCGGGATCATGGGGGCGGCCCCGAGCCATCCCGAGCTGCTCGACTGGCTCGCCCTGGCCTTCGTCGAGTCCGGCTGGGACGTGAAGGGACTCTTCAAGACCATCCTGATGTCGTCGACCTACCGTCAGGCCGCCCTGACAACCTCTGAAAAAGTCGAGAAGGACCGGGACAACCGACTTCTCAGCCGGGGACCCCGATCCCGCATGGACGGCGAGATGATCCGCGACTCCGCCCTCGCCGCGAGCGGCACGCTCTCGCTCCGCATGGGCGGTCCCGGCACGAAACCCTACCAACCCGAGAACGTCTGGGAGACGGTCGGCATGGGCAATGCGAAGTATGTCCAGGACAAGGGCGAGAACCTCTATCGCCGCACCGTCTACAACTACTGGAAACGCATGGCTCCCCCTGCGAGCATGGAGATCTTCAACGCGCCGAACCGCGAGGTCAGCTGCACGAAGCGCGACCGCACCAACACCCCGCTCCAGGCCCTCGTCACCCTCAACGACCCGCAGTTCGTCGAGGCCGCCCGCCGGCTTGCCGAGCTCGCCCTGAAGGATAGCGGAGGCGACGAGGCCAAGGCCCTCGATCTCGTCGCCCGGCGTGTCCTCTCCCGCCCCCTCCGCGAGCCCGAGACGAACGTGATGGACTCGGCGCGCCTCACCCTGCTCTCGCATTACCAGGCCAATCCCGAGGACGCTGCGGCTCTTCTCGCCATCGGCGAGACGCCTCCAAACAAAGACCTCGTGCCGACTGTGCTCGCGGCCTGGACGATGGTCTGCAACCAAATGATGAACTTGGATGAAGCGTTGAATAAATAGGGGGGAGTTTAAGGTTTCAGGTTTAAAGTTTCAGGTTCTGTTGAGATGGCTACGATCCGGCAGTTCGAGGATATCCTCGCTTGGCATAGGGGGAAGGAATTGGCCCGCGAGGTCTATGCGGCCACTCGTCGTGGCGAGTTCGCCAAGGATTTCGCTCTGCGGGATCAGATCCGGAGAGCGGTCATCTCGATCACCTCGAATATTGCCGAGGGCTTCGAGCGCGGAGGGACTCGCGAGTTCGTCCAATTTCTTTCCCACGCCAAAGGCTCGTGCGGTGAAGTCCGCTCCCAACTCCATCTCGCCCACGACGTGGGATACTTGAACGAAGAGGAGTGGACGCGGATGCACGAGACGTGTCTGGAAATCTCCAAGCTCCTCGACCGCTTTTCCAGCTACCTCCGCAACACCGAAATCAAAGGCTCGAAATTCAAAAAAGACCCTACCCCGGAGCCAACCTGAAACTTTAAACTTTAAACCTGAAACTTCCCTCGATGCTCCCCCCCGACCTCCTCCTCAACCAAACCCGCCGCCACTTCTTCGCACGCGGAAGAAACCTCCTCGGCACGGCGGCGCTGGCCTCCTTGCTCGGGCCACGCGAGATCTTCTCCGCCTCGGGCGCGGAAGCGAAGCGGAACGTTACCCACTTCCCTGCGAAGGCGAAGCGTGTCATCTACCTGCACATGGTCGGCGGTCCGTCGCAGATGGACCTCTTCGACTACAAGCCGGAGATGATGAAATGGTTCGACAAGGACCTCCCCGACAGTATCCGACAGGGCCAGCGCCTCACCACGATGACGAGCGGCCAGGCGCGCTTCCCCGTCGCTCCGTCGAAATTCAACTTCGCCCAGCGCGGCGAATGCGGCATGTGGATGAACAGCGACCTGCTCCCCCACCTCGGACAGCGCGCCGACGACATCTGCTGGATGCGCTCGCTCCACACCGAGGCCATCAACCACGAGCCCGCCATCGCCGCGATGCAGACCGGCAACCAGGTCACGGGACGCCCCTGCCTCGGCGCCTGGGCCTCCTACGGCCTCGGTTCGATGAACGAGAACCTGCCCACCTTCGTCGTCCTCGTCGCGACCCCGACGAACCGCGAGCAGGAGCAGGCCATCTCCGCCCGCCTCTGGTCGAGCGGCTACCTTCCCGGCGAGCACGCCGGCGTCTCCTTCCGCAGCAAGGGCGATCCCATCCTCTTCATCAACAATCCTCCCGGCGTACCCGGCGACGTCCGCCGCCAGACCATCGAGGGGATCAACGCGATGAACCGGCTCAACTACGAGGCCATCGGCGATCCGGAAACCAACGTGCGCATCCAGCAGTACGAGATGGCTTTCCGCATGCAGGCGAGCGTGCCCGAGCTGACCGACATCGCCTCGGAGCCCGAGCACACCTACAAGCTCTACGGCGAGGCCGCGAAGACGCCCGGCACCTTCGCCAATTCCGTCCTCATGGCCCGTCGCCTCGCCGAACGCGGGGTGCGCTTCGTTCAGATCTACCACAACAACTGGGACCACCACTCCAACGTGGCCGGGCGCATGCCCGACCAGTGCCGCGACGTGGACCAGCCCTGCGCCGCCCTCATCCAGGATCTCAAGCAGCGCGGCATGTTCGAGGACACCCTCGTCATCTGGGGCGGCGAGTTCGGCCGCACCATCTACACCCAGGGCAACCTGACGAAGGAGAACTACGGCCGCGACCACCATCCCCGCTGCTTCACCATGTGGATGGCGGGTGGCGGCGCGAAGGCCGGTACGATCTACGGCGAGACGGACGACTTCAGCTACAACATCGTCCGCGATCCGCTGCACATCAGCGAATTCCACGCCACCGTGCTCCAGCTCCTCGGTTTCGACCACGAGCGCTTCACCTACAAGCACCAGGGCCTCGACGGACGCCTCACCGGCGTGGAGCTGGTGAAGGCGGTGCCCGCGCTGATCGCGTGATCTCCAGCCCGTTTCCCCGATCCCGGAAGGCCCGCCGGATCGAAGGGGGAGGAAGCGGCGAGGATTGACAATTCCATCCGGTTTTGTTCCAATGGCGCGAACCGGTGGACCGGTGGCGGTCTCATGGATTTCCTGTCTCGCTCTTCCTGTGCGTCGATCCTCGTCGCGGCAATCGTTGCAGCGCTCCCGGAAAAAAGCCCCGGCGAAGATCGTGTCACCCGCGTCTTTGAGGTGCCGAACAACTTTCTTCCGGGCAGCGCCCGCGAGGAGGTCGTCGAAAAGCTGACCAGTCTGGGGAGCGTGATCGGCGAGCCCGACAGCGTCATCTACGACTCGCTGAACCAGCGTCTGGTCGCCCGGTCCACCAAGGAGAAGCTGGCCCAGATCGAGGCCGCGCTCGCACAGGGGAGCCAGCCCGCCATCGGAACGATGCTGGAGGAGCCGACATTGGAAGAGACCGTGGCAGCCATCCAAGCCGAGGTGTTCGGAAGACGGGAGGCCAAACTTCGCGCCGACGGAGATTTCGAAGGAGCGACCCAGCAGTATTCCGAAGGCATCCGTCTGTTGAAAACAGACCGTGCCCGACAGGCCTACCGGAGACATTGGGAGCGCAGGCGCGAGGCAGATTCATCAGAGCGGCTCTGTGATCCCGACGCGGTCTATACTTCAGATGTCATCGACAGGGTTCCATTTCTTGGCATCCCGCCGCAACGGGGGGATGGTCTGGACATCATTCTTCCCGAAGTCGATTTCTCGGACATGCCTCTGGCCGAAGTGCTGGCCCGGATCAAAGCTCTCTGCAACGAACGCAACCCCGACCCGCCGAAGGGGATGTTCGAGATCCTTCTCGATGCGCCCGGCATGATCGCCAAGAAGCCCGTCACCCTCCATCTTGTCGATGTTCCTGCCTCGGAAGCGATCCGTGCGGCCGCCGAAGCCGCTTCTTGCCAGCTCTTCGCATTCTCGGGATTCGTTTTCGTTTCCTGCATCGATCTGTTTCCGCAGAAGCCGACCGGCAAGCGAAGTCCTCGCCAAAGTCCCGAGTCCCTTTGGCTCGATGCCTTCTGGCATCTTTACGATGGGAGGTTTTATAACGCGAAGCCCCCCGCCATCGCCACCGATCAAGAGGAGGAAAAATACCAGCAGGGAAAATACCGTGCTTATCTCACCCAAGCATTGGGTACCTATGCCTCCCTCGCGGAAGCATATCCCGATTTCCACCCCGAGCTGGTCTGGGCGAAGATGAGCGACATCGCCGAGCGGCTAGCCTACGAGTAGCCTCTTCGGATATGGCGCTCCCCGCACGGATCGCGTGACGAAGATGTCACGGCGGCGACTCTGGCGAAAAGGAAGGCTTCCTCTAGTGTGGCAGCGTGTTCCCTTCGCTGCCACGCCTTCTTGTCCATGCCTTCGCCGCTCTCGCGGCGCTCGCCTTGTCCACGTTTTCCGGCAGCGCCTTTGCCCACGGGGCCTATCACGATGTCGTCGCCGCCTTGAACGCGAAGCTCGCGAAGAATCCGGACGACGCCAATCTGCGCTTCCAGCTCGCTACCGCCCATGCCGGGCATGGGGAATGGGATCCCTGCCTCGCCGAGGTCGCCCGGGTGGAGGCGCTCGCTCCGGGAAAATACCGAACCGGCTACCTCACAGGGAAATCCCTTGCCGGCAAGGGACTGCTTGAACCCGCTCTCGCCGATCTCGACGGCTTCCTCGCCGTCGAGCCGAAGCATGTCGGCGCGCGCATCGAGCGTGCCCGTGTGCTCTTGAAGTTGGGACGAAGCGACGAGGCCTTCGCCGACTACTCCGCCGCGTTGAAGCGTTCGGCCGATCCCGAGCTCTACGTCGAGGCCGTCGAGGCCCTGCGCCGTCTCGGACGCGCCGAGGAGGCCCACACCCTCGCCGAGGCCGGGGTGAAGAAGACGCGGCACGATCCCGCCGTCCTCGTCTGCGCCGTGGATTGTGCCACCGATCTCGGCCGGATCGACGAAGCTCTTTCGCATCTCGAGCGGCTTCGCGTGGTCTGGCCACGCCCCGAGCCATGGATGCGCCGAAAAGCCGAGCTCCTCGCGGAGGCAGGACGCAAGGAGGAATCCCTCGCCGCCTGGCAGGATCTCTACCGCCATCTCATGGCCCTGCCCAATCTGGAACGGGCGCAGCCCTTCCTCGCCGAGCCGCTCGCGGCTTGCCGGCGCGCTCTCGGGCTCTCCGGATCCCCTGCCGTGGCGGCTCCGCCGGCCGCACCGTGAGATGCCGCCGTCGCCTTCGACGGATTCGTCACGGAAAGTGGGTTTGTTAGTCTATTCCCACGCTTCTTCGGACGGTCCGTCAGGTGAACTCTACGTCACAATTCAGTTTGTGTCAGGATCGTCGATTGCCGAAAGGGCAGGACGAAGTGATCGGGTTGGCGCACTTCCTCGACACCAACTCCGAATCCACCTCCATGACACCTCGCCACCTCTCCTTGCGGCTTCTGCCGCTTCCAGCGACGGGCCCTCTCCGGGCCGTCGTCCTCTTCGCCCTGGCCGCCGCTGTATGGCTCCTCGGCACGACAGCCTCCCAAGCCCAGGTCTCCTTCACCGGCAGCTATGCGGAGAACTTCGACAGCATGGGCACGTCCGGCACGGCCGCGCCCGCCGGCTGGACCGTGTATGGCAATCTCGGCGGCGACAAGGACAGCTGGACCGCCGCCACCGGCATTCCCGCCAGCGGATCGCCCTCGGCCGCTTCGGGCAGCGCGAACGCAACGCTGATTGCGAGAGAGGTGGGAGGCGCGCCGGGCACCAGCAACACCCAGGGCTACAACATCGCCCTGTCCTCCGCGACCTCCGACCGCGCGCTCGGCACTTCGCCCACGAGTGGGGCGGGCCTTGCGCTGCAACTCCGCCTGGTGAACAACACCGGAGCTGCCCTCTCCAGTCTCCGCATCTCCTACGACATCCGCCGCTTCACCACGGTGAGCACGGCGGAGGCGCTTCCCGGCTACCGTCTCTTCGCCAGCTCCGACTCCGGAGCGACCTGGACGAATGTGGAGGCTCTCAACCAGACTCTCGCGACCGTTCCTAGCTCCTCGGGCGTCAGCAGCATCGCCGCGACGACAATCGCCCTGCCCTCGCCGGTGGCGAACGGATCGGAGATCCGCCTGCGCTGGATCGACGACAACGGTCCTCCTTCGCCCGACCAGGTCATCGGCCTCGACAACGTCGTCATCGTCCTGCCCCAGCCGGCCCCTGAAGTGACTCTGACGGCTCCCGCCGACGGCGCCTCCTACGATCTCCCTGCCACGGTCGAGCTCGCCGCCGACGCCTCCGACAGCAACGGCACGGTCACGAAGGTCGAGTTCTTCGCCAATGGCGCGAAGATCGGCGAGGACACCTCCGCCCCCTACACCTTCTCCTGGAGCGGCATGATCT
Source organism: Verrucomicrobiales bacterium (assembly GCA_037190325.1). GTDB lineage: Bacteria > Verrucomicrobiota > Verrucomicrobiia > Verrucomicrobiales > DEV007 > Arctic95D-9. The sequence continues at coordinate 165,289 of JBBCIU010000034.1, forward strand.
CCGGCACCTACTCCCTCACCGCCGTGGCCACGGACAACGACGGCGGCAGCACCACCTCCGACGCCGTCGGCATCACCATCGTCAATCCGGACAACCAGCTTCCCTCCGTGACTCTCGTCTCGCCCGAAAACGGCGCCCAGATCGCCGGAAGCTCGACCACCCTCGCGGCGACCGCCACCGACAGCGATGGAGTCGTTGCGAAAGTGGAGTTCTACGAAGGGACCAACAAGCTCGGCGAGGACAGCACTGCCCCATACACCTGGCAATGGACCGGTGCCGTCACCGGAACCTACTCGGTGACCGCCCGCGCCATCGACAACGACGGAGGCTTCACCGACTCCGTCCCCGCCAGCGTCACCTTCGTCGTCCCGGTCGAGAGCACGCTCATCACCCGCCGCCCGGGTTCCAGTCCGGGAACGGTGTGGAAGTATCTGGACGACGGCACCGATCAGGGAACGGCGTGGAGGGAGCCCGGGTTCGACGACAGCACCTGGCAGTCCGGTCCCGCCAAGCTCGGCTACTCGGACAGCCCGAACACCACCTTGCGCGAAGGGCCGGGCGGCATGACCAGCAGCGTCAAATTCATCACCTACTACTTCCGCCGCACCTTCGAGGTCGCCGGGGCGGGGGCCGTACAAGCGATCGTCCTCAACATCCTCCGCGACGACGGGGCGGTCGTCTACATCAACGGAGTCGAGGTCGCGAGGCAGAACATGCCGGAGGGACCGATCGACTACCTCACCCATTCGTCGACAATCACGGACGGCTCGAACGAATCGACCTACTTCACCTCGACGGTCACCGAGCTGCCTCCTCTGAACGAAGGGATCAACCACATCGCCGTCGAAGTCCACCAGCGCGACCAGAACAGCAGCGACCTCGGCTTCGACCTCGAGCTGACCACCGTCTCCCTACCGGGAACGCCTCCCGCCATCGAGCTGACTTCTCCGGTGGACGGGGCGACCTACACCGCCCCCGCCACCGTTGCCTTCGCGGCGGACGCGACCGACAGCGACGGCAGCGTCGTGAAGGTCGAGTTCTTCAACGGCGACGAGAAGCTGGGCGAGGACACCGAAGCGCCCTTCGCCTTCGACTGGACCGTGGTGCCGCAGGGCGACTACGTCCTCACCGCCCGCGCCACCGACAACTATGGACTCACCGCAACGAGCGACCCGGTCCATGTCTCCGTCGGCGCGCCGGATACGGTCTTCCCCACGGTGACGGTCACCAGTCCGGCCGACGGCGCGGAATTTCTCGACCCCGCCACCATCGAGATCGCCGCGACGGCCGCCGACGCCGACGGCAGCGTCGTGAAGGTCGAGTTCTTCGAGGGCTCGAACAAGCTCGGCGAGGTCACCTCCGCTCCCTACGCCTTCACGTGGAGCGGCGTCCCCGCCGGCACCTACACGATCACGGCGCGGGCCACCGACAACCTCACCGCCGCGACCGTCTCCGCCCCGGTGACCGTGACGGTGAATCCGAACCTGCCTCCGCAGATCACCCTCGCCGCGCCCGCCGACGGTGCCATTGGTCTCGGAGGCTCGGGCACGGTGAACCTCGTGGCCAACGTCTCCGATCCCGAGGGCCAGCCTCTCGACGTGACCTTCTACGGACGTCCCAAGTCCGCGCCTCCGGGCGAGGATTTCACCCTCGTGACGCTGCCCGACACGCAGTTCTACTCCGAGAACAGCGGCGGGACCCGCTTCCAGCATTTCACCAACCAGACGAACTGGATCGTCAGCTCGCGCACGGCGCTGAACACCGTCTTCGTCGCCCACATGGGCGACATGGTCAACACCTCCAGCCAGGCCCAGGAATGGACCAACGCGAAGCAGGCCATGGACATCATCGAGAATCCCGTCACCACCTCCCTCCTCCACGGCATGCCCTGGGGCGGAGCGCCCGGCAACCACGACGGCACCGGCTCGGAATGGGATACCCACTTCGGCCCGAGCCGCTTCGCGGGCCGTGACTACTACCAGGGCAACTACAACAACAGCAACCGGAACAACTACCAGTTCTTCAGCGCGGGCGGCATGGACTTCATCGTCGTCAACCTCGCCTACAACTCCAGCACCTCCGGCAACGCCGCCGTCCTCGACTGGGCCGACGCCTTGCTCAAGGCCCATCCGAACCGCCGCGCCATCGTCACGAGCCACTGGCTCGTCGGCGTCAGCTTCCCTCCGACCCAGGCGGCGTGGGGCGGCCACGGCCAGGCCGTCTACAACAAGCTCCGCGAGAACCCGAACCTCTTTCTCATGCTCTGCGGGCACATCCACGGCGAAGGCCGCCGCTTCGACGTCTACGAAGGCCGCACCGTGAACACCGTGCTGCAGGACTACCAGAGCCGGTCGAATGGCGGCGACTCGTGGCTGCGCTACTACACCTTCAAGCCGTCGGAGAACAGGATCCATGCCTACACCTATCAGACGAGGACGGGCAATTTCGAAACCGACGCCGACAGCCAGTTCACCCTCGACTACGACATGACGGCGACGGCTCCGTGGAGCGAGCTGGGCACGGTGAACCTCACCGCCGGGGAAACCTCCGCGACGCTCCCCTGGACCGGCCTCTCCAACGGCGAGGAGTATGAATGGTACGCCGCCGTCAGCGACGGAGTCACCCCCGTCGGCAGCGGAACGAACTCCTTCACCGCGTCGGGCAACGCCGCTCCGTCGATCACCCTCGATGCTCCGGCCGACGGATCGACGACGACCCGTCCGGCCGCGGTCGAGTTCGCCGCCACCGCGAGCGATCCCGATGGAACCATCGACCGCGTCGAGTTCTACCACGGCACGACCAAGATCGGCGAGGACGACACCGCCCCCTACACCTTTTCCTGGGAGGCTCCTTCCGGCGTCCATGCCGTCTCGGCGCGCGCCATCGACGGCGAAGGTGCCCACACCGACAGCGCCACCGCGACGGTCACGGTCGATGTTGAGATCGCTCCCTCGATCACCGGTGGCGGCAGCGTGACCGGCAGCGGAGGCTACCTGCCGGGCTCGAATGCCGCCTTCGAAGCTCATGCGAATCCCGGCTACGGCTTTGCCGGATGGAGGGTCGACGGCGCTCCCGCCGGTGCCGATCCGGTTCTCGAGCTCGTCGCCACCGAAGGCATGGTCATCGAAGCCGAGTTTGTCCCGCAGCTCCTCATCACGGAGATCCAGTCCAACCAGGCCTCGAGCGGGAAGGACGACTTCTGGGAGCTGACCAACATCGGTTCGCAGGCCATCGACCTTGGCGGCTGGAAATGGGATGACGACAGCCGCAACCCGAACGACGCGGCGGCG
>JBBCIU010000035.1:0-3809 GCA_037190325.1 Verrucomicrobiales bacterium
TCGTAGCGTCGGAAGACATCGTAGAACAAGCCGCTGGAGGCCTGGAGCTGGCGCATGGGTTTGCCGCTGCCGGGATAGCCTTGGAAGACCAGGCCGGCCACGCGGGCGATCTCGCGGAATTTGCGTTTGGCCAGTTCTCCGCTGTTGAGGCACCCCCCACGTGGCAGTACGACAGACTGGAGCAAGGCTACGCACTCGCTGACTTCCGGGTCGAGGGCACAATTTTATTGAAATTCTAAATGAATTTCGCTAAAACTCACTCCTGAAAGCGACATCTCCATGCGCCCATTCGACTTTCAGTTCGGCAATGCTTGGCTCGTTGAGGGTGTACCCTGCCATTCATTTAGTGGTCAAATTGACATATTTGACGACGGCGAGAGGCACCACCATTCGAAGCTGGTTTTGCCTCTGAGGGCACCTTCCACAGCATGCGGCGACGCGGCAGCCAGACCTTGGCCGCACGTGCAAATTGCCGGCGCATTGCGCTGCCTTCCTGAGTGTCGCAATCCTCGGAGAGGTGAATCATTCGGCTGTTCGGCGCCAGCTACGACTTCTCCGGCACCAACACTGCCGATGCCTCCCTAGCACCTCTCCACCCTGAACTGCATGATTCAGGGTAACTGCCACTCCTTCCGTATCGACTTCTGCCGGATAAGCGTTTTATCCGGCCCACACCAACACCCAAACCCACAACCCTAGACATGAAACTAAACACCCTGAAAGACCTGTATATTCACGAACTCAAAGACCTTTACAGTGCTGAGAATCAAATTATCAAAGCCTTGCCCAAGATGGCAAAGGCGGCCACCCATCCGAAACTCAAGGAGGGTTTCGAAGTCCATCTCGAGGAGACCAAGGAGCACGCCGCGCGGTTGAAGCGGATTCTGGAGTCGCACGATCAGACCACGCGCGGACCGAAATGCAAGGGCATGGAAGGACTTCTCCTGGAGGGCGAATCCATGATCGAGGAGGAAGCGGACGAGGAGGTGCGCGATGCGGGTCTGATCGCCGCGGCCCAGCGCGTGGAGCACTATGAAATCGCCGGCTACGGCTGTGCGGTCACCTATGCTGAACTGATTGGCGACAAGGCGGGAGCGAAGCTTCTCCAGCAGACGCTCGACGAAGAGGGCGCGACCGACAAGAAGCTCACCAAGCTCGCGAAATCGACGATCAATGTGGCGGCGGCGGCGTGAAATGCCGCACCCGCACCAGGACAAGAACTGCACATTCATTGACCATGCCGGCGACGTATCCATGGCGTCGCCGGCTGAGGTTCCGCCCGCCATGAAAAAGAAACCGAGTCCCTCCAAAGCCAAACCCCTCCCCGCCGAAACCCACCAGACGGTGGATGATCTTCGACGCACGTTGACCACCAACCACGGCCTGCCCATCTCGGACAATCAGAACTCCCTCAAAGCGGGCGAACGAGGTCCGACCCTGCTGGAAGATTTCGTGCTGCGTGAAAAGATCACCCACTTCGATCATGAGCGCATTCCCGAACGGATCGTCCATGCCCGCGGCACAGGTGCGCATGGCTATTTCCAAGTCTATGAACCGCTCGGCGACCTCACTAAGGCGGCTTTCCTGCAAGATCCCAAGGTGAAAACAGAAGTGTTTGTCCGGTTCTCGACCGTGGCCGGCGGGGCAGGTTCAGTCGATCTGCCGCGCGATGTGCGCGGCTTCGCCGTTAAGTTCTACACGACCGAAGGCAACTACGATCTCGTCGGCAACAATATCCCTGTCTTCTTCATCCAGGACGCCATGAAGTTCCCCGACCTGGTCCATGCGGTGAAGATGGAACCTGATCGCGGCTTTCCTCAAGCCGCCTCCGCCCACGACAACTTCTGGGATTTCGTCTCCCTCACTCCCGAGAGCATGCACATGCTCATGTGGGCGATGTCCGACCGCGCCATTCCCCGATCGCTGCGTATGATCGAAGGCTTCGGCGTCCACACCTTCCGCCTCATCAATGCCAAGGGCGTCTCCCGTTTCGTGAAGTTCCATTGGCGGCCCAAGCTGGGCACTGCCTCCGTCGTATGGGACGAGGCTGTGAAAATCAGCGGCGCAGATCCCGACTTCCATCGCCGTGACCTGTGGGAAGCCATCGAAAAAGGCGACTTCCCTGAATGGGAACTCGGGCTTCAGGTCTTCGACGAAGCCACCGCGGAAAAGCTGGATTTCGATGTGCTCGACCCCACCAAGCTCATTCCCGAAGAGGTGATCCCACTGAAGATGGTCGGCAAAATGGTCCTCAACCGCAATGTGGACAACTTCTTTGCCGAGACCGAGCAAGTCGCCTTCCTCCCCTCGAATCTCGTCCCGGGCATCGGCTTCACCAACGACCCGCTGCTTCAAGGGCGGCTCTTCTCCTATCAGGACACGCAGCTCCTGCGCCTCGGTGGGCCGAACTTCCACCAGATCCCCGTCAACGCGCCGCGATGTCCGTTCCACAACTTCCAGCGCGACGGCTGGCGCCAGATGCAAGTGCCCAAAGGTCGCGTCAACTACGAGCCCAACAGCTTCGACGACGGCGCTCCGCGCGAAAATCCGGCCCGCGGCTTCGTCACCCATCCGGAATCGGTCGAAGGTCCCAAGCAGCGCCTTCGCCCCGAGACTTTCGCGGATCACTACTCCCAGGCGCGTCTCTTCTTCCGATCCATGACCGAGCCGGAGCAGCGCCACATCGTCAGCGCCTTCGCCTTCGAGCTGGCCAAAGTGGAGACCAAAGCCATCCGGCTGCGCATGCTCGGCCACCTCGCCATCATCGACCCGTCGCTCCACGATCAGGTGGCGGAGGCCCTGGGCATGCCGGAGAAAGCCCCCGCCATCCAACCAGCGGTCCCGCCGCGCGACCTCGACCCATCGCCCGCGCTCAGCATCATCGCCAACGCCCCGGCAACCCTGCAGGGCCGCAAGATCGGCGTGCTCATTGCCGACGGATTCGACTCCCAGCTCCTCGCCCGGTTGAAGCAGAGCGCCAAAAAGGAAAAGGCCGCCATCGCCCTCGTCGCGCCCAAGGTCGGAGGAGCCGTGGACGACACGGGGGCCTTGACCGAGGCCGACTTCTCCCTCTCCGGCGGGCCATCCGTGTTATTCGATGCCCTTGTTGTGCTCATCTCCCAATCGAGAGCCGCAGACCTCGCGACCCAAGCCGCCGCCATCGACTGGGTGGGGGACGCGTATGCCCATCTCAAGATGCTGGGCCACACCGTGGAAGCGCAACCCTTGCTGGATCAGGCTGGCGTGAAACCCGATGCAGGAGTCGTGCCCCTTACCAAGGCGCAAGATATCGGCAAATTCATCGCGGTGGCCAAAAACGGTCGCCTGTGGGATCGCGAACCCAGCCTGCGACGTCCGGGTTGAGCCAAGCGATCGCCTTGATGCGTTATGGGTGGCTTCGGCTAAAGCGTATGCATCAACCGCTTCAACCGGTTGTAGGCCGCCACCTGCCGTCCATGCTCAAGGTCTTCGAGCACACGCTGCAACTCCCGCTTCACCCTCGCCGCTTCCTCATCGTCCTCAGGCTGCGGAGGCAGGCGAACGACGTTCGATGGTTCCGGTTGCCGGGAGGTTCTGGCCGCGAGCGGCTTGCCGGTCCGGGTGGGACCACCCGGAGGCACCGGCTTGACTGGCTTCTCCGGCGCCGCCTTCCTTGCTTTGGACGGTTTCGAGGGCGATGCGTCGTCCTCGTCGAGCAACTCGTACTTGATGCCCACCACCTTTCTCCCGGCAAAGGCGCGGATCGACTTCGGAAAGAGAAGGATCTGGCCGGAACGGTGCTCCTCGTAGCCCACTTTGCCGAAATCGGC
>JBBCIU010000036.1:0-53551 GCA_037190325.1 Verrucomicrobiales bacterium
CAGCTCATTGAGGTCGAACGATAGCACGAGCACGTCTTCGTCTCCGGTATTCTCATAGTGGTAGGTGTCGGTGAGTGGTTCGTAGGTCACGATGAGGGGATTGCTGTTGTTGTGTCCGCCGCCATTGCCATTGTTATTCCCATTGTTATTTCCGGAGTTCTCGGTCCGCACGCCCTTAATATTGGCCTCCACATCATTGTTTGAACCAATATTTACGGTGGATCCCGATTCAATGTTGATGTTCACCTCGCATGAGGTCAATCCGACGCCGAACCCGACTGCGAGCGTGCTCCCTCCAAGTTGAATCAGGAACTTTCTCCGATCGGGGTTTTCTGAGTTATCTTTTTTGTTCATGTCTTCTTAAGACGTCAAATTGTCCAAAAGGTGCATTTGAGTCTCTCGCATACCCGAACGCATTTCCCTGTCTGACTCATGCTCTCGAGACACCTTACTGTTTTACCGCAGCTCGGCGGAGATTGCGGATTTGATTGTCAATTTCCCGAATCCGAGAATTAAGCTTGGGAAACTCGACCAACATTTCCCGCCGCCGCCGCTCCAAGGCCTGAAGTTCTGGTATCTCGGACTGTAACCGGTGTTCGAGCACTGCTCGACCTACTCCCAGTTTAGTGAGTTTCGAAATCTGCTCCTCTACGCCTTCAGGGATGGAAGAATCAATCAAGTGTATTTCCTCCATCTCAACAAACGTGGCAATTTGTTCGCCTCGATTTGTCTGGTCGAGAAGTCCGCGAAGCACTTCTGGCTTCGGAACCACCGCATCATTAAAGTCACGGAAAGAGTAGAACAAGGTCGGACTGCCTGACTCTTCTGAATAGAAGGCGTGATCGAGTTCCGAGGGTTTGATACGTTGCCGGAGCCAAGGTTCCGCAAACTTGCTGTATTCCGGGTCAGACAGGAGGCGGTCCATCTCGTGGATGAAATAAAACCGCCGGATTTTTCCCGCCTCGGATTCAATGTAGTCTTTGATAGCCTTGCGATTGGCCAAATCCGTGCCATTCTGAGTCAGCTGTTTCGCCAATCTAGATTTCTCCAAAACCGTCCATGAAGCGAGATCTCGAATGCGGGGGTCTTGAAGCTCCAGATCCAACTTTTTATCTAGCGCCTCCCGCTCTTCGTAGATAACCACCAAATCCGGCCGGGACTCAAAGGCACGCCAGATGATGTCTTGATAGGCGGCGGGGAGGCTACGAAGTTCTTCACCAATGGCATCTCTTTCCTGCCGCATTTTCCTTACCTTGTCTCTCAATTTGGTGAGGTCGGGAGCAGCGGCCGCGCTCGGCTGATACGTTATTGCTGCTACATTGTGCCGTCCGTCGGTGTCATCCTCATGAGCCCCGTCCACCAAAAGTTTTTCCTCAACCGTGGCTCTATTTGATGAGCGATCAGTTGTTCGGTTGGACCAGAACCACACACTTCCAATCGTCAAGAAGACGGTCCCGGTAAGAGCCCGATGCTTCCAAGGCCAACGCGAAAACTGCGCGGAAAGTCTTCCGTGAGAAATAACTCGTGCGCTACCTGGTGATGGATCCCTCATGCGGGTGCCCCATTAGTCGTCGGAGAAAGCGAATCAGTTTGGATCAGTCCCCCAACCATTTTTAGGAAGAACTTTCGCTCGAGCATGGCTGTCTTATAAGACAATTCATCGTCAGAGGGCAAGAACAACTTTAGAACAACGGGTTACGATGGGTGGCGCATGTGCGCCATGTTCATTGGGGCATATTTTTGGCAATCGTGGGTTGGAGCATTTGGGGATGTCGGGCAATCGGACGGCCGCGCCAGATTCCCAATCCTGAAAACAGCTCGGTGGAAGAATTGGAGCTGGCGTTGAATTGCGTCCCGGACCACAAGAGCTACCGCTGCCTTCAACGCCATTCATCTTCTGTTGATTGGAAACCCTTACGACCTGATGGTGCGGTGCGGAACAGCCGTGTAAGCGAGAGGACTGTGCGTCTTTAGGTAAGGCGCTTCAACGAGCTCGGCATCGACGGGCTCATTCACCGGCCCGGGATTAGACGGCCCCGCCTTCTGGAGCACGAGGAGATCGAATCAAAAGTTCCTGTCAGCAGTGGCCGGAGAGAGGTGTTGGGCGGGCCGCAAGCTCTGTGGATGGCTCAATGGAACCCTTGGCATCCAACTTTCCTATCGCACCGTGGTACGCTACCTCCACGGGCACGACTACAAGCGCAAGGTCCCGCACCCCATGCCCGATCCGCCCGATTCCGAGGAATGGGAACGACAACGCGAGGGCTTCATGGAGAAGCTTCTGGACCTGCTCGAGGACGAGAAGAGCACTGTATTCTTCGGGGGCGAGGCGGGCTTCGAAGGCGACCCGAGACCGCACAGCGATCGGTCAGCGGGGCTCGCATCCCACGCAAGGCTAGTACGGAGGACACATCCGCCAGAACGTCGACGGCGGTGTGCCCGAAGGACGGCCAACTCGTCTGCCCCATCGTCCCGCACAACGACCGGGAGGTTTTCAAGGCCTTCCTCGACACGATAGCCGACGAAGTTCTCGGGAAAGGAAAGAAGGTTTGGCTGGTGCTGGACAACGCGAGTTGGCATCACGCCAAATCGCTGGACTGACATCACATCCGTCCCTTGTTTTTGCCGTCTTACGGTCCGGACATCAGTCCGATCGAATGGAGCGTCCCCTTCTACGTTTGGACAAGCAACAAAGAGGGACGGCTAGTTGCGCCCGGAGCGTCCGGCGAGGATACCTCGGACCCCGCGTTGAACCCCGGACTTCCTTCACCCGGCCATGAGCGACGCACCCGAAAACATCAAACGGTGGACGGCCCGCCGCAAGGTGGCCATCGTCATGGACAACATCCTCAAGGGAAAGGCGACGGCCCCGGAACTGGCCCGCTCCCACGGCCTGACCGTGGCCGAGATAGGACTTCGTCTCGATGGGACCGAAGCACTGCGGTCGCATCCGCGCGATGTCGAGGCCCGCCACAGGGTCGAGAGGAAGCCAAGATCGGGAGCCGCCTGCGCTTCCTAGACGGCGGGCGGGCCACCGCCTCCACGTCGAGGCCCCGAGGTCGGTCGCGCAACATCCCGACCAGCGCTGGACCACCGATCTGGCCTTTATGCGCTGCAGCCGGGCCGGCTGGTGCGTCTTCGTACCACTGGTGGACTGCTGTGCCCGCGAGGTCCTCGGTCACGCCGTGGAGAGGACCGCGGCCGGGCCAAGACCGAGGAGCGGGCCTTGGAGGAGGCGCTTCTGAGCTGCTTCGGAGCCCTCCGTCGCGCCCCTACGGGCATGCGCCTTCGGCACGACAACGGCCTGGTCTTCGGATCCCGCCGATACCGGAGCGTCGTCCGGGACTACGGGCTCACCCAGGAATAGCACCCCCCTTAGCAGAACGGACTCTGCGAGCGCTTCGTCACGACCTTCAAAGAGGAGCCTTGCTGGACACGGCGCTTCCATCCATCGGCCACGCCCGCTTCGCCGTGCGGGCCTGGATCGAGCACTGCAACACCCGGCGGCCCCACCAATCCATCAACTACCTCACAGCAACCCAATACCACCAGAAACTATGCAAGCAGGCAGCCTGATTCACATCAGTGGTTGTCCCAATCTCAAGAGCCATTGCCTCGCGGGGGTTCATCTCGAAATACTCCGAAGAACTCGCCGACAAGCCGGAGGCATCCATTGGCGACCTGCTCAAGCGGCCCGAACCCCTCAAATTCGTGTGCCGCACTCACAGCGAATAACGGCAGGTTATTTTGGAAAACAGTCTACGTCTACAAGACGCGGCATACGGCTTCCATTCTTTCGCCAACTACCGCCTCCGCATCGTCTTCTTCTGCGAAAAGCTCGATCTCAAACTCGCCCGCATCCACCTAATTTACCGAGGAGCCATTAAAACTAAAGTTGCAATTTAGTTCTCCGACCTATGCCTTTAGATTTTGGCGTCCACCAGAGCTGCTGTGCCGTGTTGGCCGTTGGCAGTCTCAGAACTTGCTTTGGAATCTCCTCCGAGAGTCCAAGATCTCTCTCATCGATGACTATCGGTTGCTCCGTTACCACGGAATTCACCTTGGATCTTGCACCCAACGGTAAGGCCGGATTTACTGAAATATCTACTCGCATTTGCCATGATATCTTCTTGAGAATGCGGATCCTCCCATCAGATGATCGCCTCGTTACAAGCCAGAGGGTGAACCGTTGGTCTCTTTTGATGCTTTGCAGTTCCGCCTTCCCATTCTCGTTGCTTCCATGCGGAGGGAGTGGTTCTCGCCAGGTAACCCGTGCGTCAAAATTGTCATTTACTGCAAGTTCGACATTTAATTTTTCAGTCCCGCCTTTTATTAAGTGGCGGCCTTCGCCATTGTGATACCAGGGCATGCCGGCACCGCTAGAGTCACTAATTGGTAGATTTGGGAATTCCCAACTTGAATAAGCTCTAGTGTAATCCATGCGTAGGTCGATGAAATCCACCTGTTGGATGAATCCGACAGTATATCCATCACTTGTCGGGTTTGAGCATTTGATGGTTGCGTTCGCCGTAAAGTGCGGGGTAATGTAGCGTAGGTAATTCGGGGTCTCAATAATAGTCGTTGGATTGGTCGAAATCTTCGCGATACAGCTTATCACCTCAAACTGGGGATCGTTCGCCTCAACTGGGGAAGCGGCTTTCACCTCCGTTGGATCTGGAGTGCGTGTCAAAGTCAAAAGAACGACGGGCGTCATCAAAAGCAAAATCATGACCGTGTTCATCTTTCTCATGCTCTTTGAGATTTGGTTTGTGGGTACAAAAATGAAAGAAGTTTTGAGGCTAAATGCTGGACTACAAGGTGTAGCGGTTCAACTGTGCGCGTGGGGCGACGGCGCAGGAGAACGTGGCAATCGTTGCGAGCTTGGCGTAAAGATGTCATTCTGTGCAACAATTTTTCACCAAATCTAGGCTTTAAGGCTCAGGTGAGGTACCCCAATCAGTGGAACAATTCCAATGAGATTCTAGTCAGGAGATCCTGGGGTTCGGTTGGGTGGAGGATTCAGGTTGGTCTCGCTGCCCGGGCGGAGCGCAGGCTGAGGCCTGCGTAGCGGCGAGGCTGGAGCGGAGTCTGGGCAGCGAGAGTGAACTCCCCCGGGGAACCCCGTTCTGGCTTCGGTTCCGGTTCACGCGAACCTCCGTCCAGCCGCCGAAGATGTCGGTGGCCGCCAGGCTCCACAGGAAGCTCTCGCCCATGTCCCCGCCGCAGTGCGCCACGGTATCCGCTTCGATCCAGCCGGTTCCTTCGCGCCTCAGTGCTCGACCCTCACGGGCACCAGCGCCTCGATCGTCGCGTTGGCCTTCGGCGCGCCGGTTGACGATCCCCCACACCGATCTTGTGCGGTGCCCGCACCCGGTCAATTTGCGACGCGCTGATGGTGAGAACCTCTTCGCGGACTCCGACGGGAAGCGCTCCTTAGCGTCTCTCGTAGGACGGCAGCCACAGGTGGAGCATCGGCCTGAGGCGCTTGCCGCAGGGCTCCTCCGAGTGCCGCAAATTTCTTGGAGTACTTCCGCCACTTCCGCCCCGTAGGTCGGTGGACGTTCGCCCCGGGATGGCGCACAGCCGTCTCCTCCATTGGGCCCTCGCCGCCTGGAGAGCAGCTTCGTGGCATAATTGCGCTCGTGTCCGGTGACCTGGCAGAACTCGTCCAGGAGGCGGCCCTTGGCAGGGTTGTCGGTGTAGCGTCGGTAGCGACAGCGCATCTTCTCAAGTTACTCGTCGTGGGTGGTTCGGCTCATGGTTCTTGCCATGCGCCACGGTGTCCTCGGTTATGAGGCAACGCGTTGTCCATTGGCTCGCGACATTCTCCTAACCTTCCTTCCCCGGGTTGGCTTCAGATGGTGGGTTGTTCATTCTCATGATCTGGTATTCCCACAGAGGACTCGAACCCCGTTTACAACGTGCCCATTTTGGGCACACACAAGAAGTGCTCAAGGGCCGCCTCATCGACCTTGACAGATCCATTATCGATGGCTAACGCAGCAGCCTGCACGACCTCCAACACCGCAACACCGAGGAGGGTTGCTCGAGCCTCATGCAGAAGCTCGCCGCCGTGGCTGGGATCGATCCTGATGACAACACCAAGGCGGTGCGGTGCTCCGATAAGAAGCGCTAGAGCCGCAAGACCTCGAGTTTGGGAGTGGTCACACCGAGGCCAAGGTCGGCCTGACCAAGGTAAGTGTCCGACTAGGTCACTCCCCCTCACGCCGCCTGCCACTGCCTCGGAAGCAGGTCGCCGACCTCAGCACCCTCTTTCCGCTCCGCCAGCCGTGGCATCACATCGGTGAGATAGGCCAGCGGGTCCCCATCCAATGACACTCGTGCCACTGTCGATGACGACCTTGTGATGGCGGTCGAAGGTCTGATGGAGACTGTAGAAGGGCAGGTGATCGCAATAATTGGCGACCATCAAAATACACAAGCAGACCAGCGGTGGCGATCGCCCCGGGGATGACGTGGAACTCAGCGGGCAGGCGGCGGTGACCGCCGGGATCGCTTCGGCCTCGTGGGCGGATAAGGGCATCGCCCTTACCGCGCGGCGGATGACGAGGCGTTTGAAGTGTCCCGGAATCAGATACCTCTGGTAAAACCGGAGGTTTGTAAATGGAGCCGCTCAAAGCGGCTTGAGACCTCGTTACTCAAGAAACGCCGGAAGACTTCCCCCATTCCATCATGCAAAACCTTCGCGCCACTCCGGCGTTCTGGGGCAACCCTCCCCCTGGCCAAGCCAGAGAAAGGACGTCGTCTGGACGCGCGAACCAAGCGATCCTGCCCATACCCCACGAAAATACAATCCACCGCAATCCTTCCCCTTGAATGATGGAAGACTGTCGGATAGATCAAACTCTGAGAGTCTCTCCGGCGGAGCCGGGGTTTCCCTATTGGAGAATGACAAGGACCTTCTCGGTCTGCTCCCAGCGGATGGAGCGGCACTCGGCTCCGGTAGGTATGCGGACAGATCCGCCGCTCTCGGGCAGGTTGAACTCGTGGACTTCCCCGGGCAGATCGTCAGGGAAACACATCCGCTTGCTCGGCTTCTTGCTCTTGGTCTCCTTAACGACGGGGGCGGCGTCCGTGCCCGGTTCATCAATGACCGCGGCGGCCTCGAAGCCTTCGAAGAGGAGCTGCAACTACTCGGGATCGAACTTCCCGCTCTTGCTGCCGAGGAGCTGCGCCTGGAGTTTTTGAGCTGCCATTCGGCATACTCGCGGCGGTAGCGTTCTTCGGGATGACGCTGACGCTCTTCATCCAGCAATTGCCGTCGATGAGGCACTCACGTCCCCGCAGCGCGCTCTCGGATGAGGCGACTTTGGCTTGCAGTTCGGCTGTGGTGTAAGGGTTGATGCGTTATGGATAACACGTCCTGATCACGACGCCATGGAGATGTTGGTCAGGATCCCGTCCGCTTCAAAGCAATCGACACGGTGGAAGGAGGTTACCCCGAAGGAACCACCTTCGCCCAGCAAGCCTCTCATTGACGCGGTTTTTTTGGAGGGACCCTTCACGGGATTGCACCCCATCCTGTCCCTCGTGTGCCTTTCCTCACACGGTACAAATGCCCACGGCCTGCTTCAGCGAGGCGATCTTGTCCTCGCGCTTGGGAATGAACTCCTGGGCGACCCAGCCGGTGAAGCCGGTCTCGACGATGGCGCGCATGATCGCGGGGTAGTAGAGCTCCTGCGTCTCGTCGATCTCGGCACGGCCGGGGACGCCGCCGGTGTGGTAGTGGCTGAAGTATTGATGCCGCGCTCGGATCGTCGCGATGACGTCGCCCTCCATGATCTGCATGTGGTAGATGTCGTAGAGCAGCTTGAAATGCTCCGACCCGATCCTGTCGCAGAGCGCCGCTCCCCAGGAGGAAAGGTCGCACATGTAGTCCTTGTGGTTCACCTTCGAGTTGAGCAGTTCCATCGTCAGGGTGACGCCGTGCTTTTCGCAGGCGGGAAGGAGCCGTCTGAGTCCGATGGCGCAGTTCTCGAGACCCTGTTCGTCGTCGAGGCCGTCCCGGTTGCCGGAGAAGCAGATCACGTTCTTGAAGCCAGCCTCCGCGCTCGCGGCGATGAGCGGTTCGTAGATCGCGACGAGGGTGTCGTGGTGCTCGAGCCGGTTGAAGGCGTGCGGAATGGAGCCGACCTTGCGCTTCTCGCCGCCGATCTCGACCTCGGCGGAGGGAGCGGTGACCATGGGGCAATGCATCCCGTGCTTCTTCAGGGTGGGGAAGTCCTCGGGCGCCAGCAGGTCGATCGCTCCGAGGCCGAACTCCTTGCCCGCGGTGCAGAGGTCGTCGAGGGAGATGTCCTTGTAGCACCATTTGCAGGCGGAGTGGTTGATCTTCCCCGAGACGCCGGCCTTGGCGGCCGCCTCCTCGGCAAGGGAGAAGCGCTCGTGCATCGCGGCGGCGACGGCGGCCACGGTCGCGGTGGATTTCGTGACGAAGGAACGGCGGGAAAAGGGGGCGGGTGTCTCCATGGCCGCATTGTAGCCGCTCGGGGCGCGGGGAACAGCAAAGAAATGGCGCGTTTGCTCCCTCCGGAACGGGGCCGCGCCTGGAGTGCCGGCATCGGCCTGACCGCCGCCGAGGGATCGCGTCATTTCAAGGTCCCGAGAAAGGCCTTGATGTCCTCGATCTCCTGCGGTTTCAGAATCAGGCCCATCGGCGGCATCGGCGAAACCGGGGTGGCGGTGTAGCCCTCGGCGAGAACGGCGTTCGGATCGAGGAGGCTTTGCTCGAGGTAGGCGGCGTCCTTGCGGCCTGCGATGCCGTCGAGAGGCGGGCCGACGGGGCTGCCCTTGCCGCCGAGGAGGTGGCAGTTGGCGCAACCCGCCACGGGATGCCTCCAGTAGATCTCCTCGCCGCGCTTCGGATCGCCGCTCAGGACGGGTTCCGCCGCCGCCGGGATCAGCTCGCGGAGACTGACCTCGTCGAAGGAGGAATCGCCCCAGGCGACGTGAAGGAGATTGATGCTCGCTTTGGGGCGGTCTCGGCTGTTGAAGATCGTCTCGACTTTGACCCAGTCCGTGCTGCGCGTCACCTTCTCGGTCTCGGCGCGTCCGAGGTGGTCGTTCAGGCTGGCCTTGCTCGGATTTTTGAAGGCGTGGGTCCTGATCCAGGCGCTCAGCTTGTAGTCGGTGTCCGGCTTCAGGGAGACTTCGGCGAAAAGGCTCGTATCCGCATGGGCGCGGGTGATGCAGCGCACGGCGTGCCTGCCTGCCTTCGCCTGCCCTTCCCCGCTTGCGATGGACCATTCGGCGCTTTCGTTGCCCTCCTTCTTCGCCTCGCCGCCGTAGTCGCGGCGTCTCCAGCCCACGGGAAGGCCGTCGGGACCGACTTCCTCCATCCCGGGATTCGGGAGCAGGTTGGGGCCCTCGGTGTAGAGGGCGACGCCGTGGACTTGGGAGAGCAGCTTCATGGCTTCGCCGAGCCACTCATCCCGCTGGGTCGCCTCGTCGCGGGCGAGCCGCTGCACCAGGGTCTGGATCTCGGGGGTGGTGGGGAATTCCGCGAGTTTCACGAAGGCGGCCAGACGGGTGTTCAGGTCGGGATCGGTCACGACCCCGGAGCCGAAGTAGAGCGCTGCGGCGGCCTCATCCTTGCCGAGGGCGCGGATGGCGTTCCGGCGCAGGCGCGCGTCCTTCGCGAGGAGCGCGGCCTGGTGGGGCGTCTCCTCGAGGGCGCCGAGCCCATGCAGGGTCCAGAGGGCGTGAACCGCGGCGATGGAGCCGTCGTTCTCCATGACGAGGCGCTTCAGCTCCGTCGTCGCCTCGCTCCCCTTCCTCTCGACGAGAAGACGCTGGGCGACGAGCCGCCAGTGCTGGGTGTCGGCTCCGAGGGCGGCGAGCAGGGCCGCGGTGTCGGCTCCGCCAAGGGACCGGATCTTCGGGGCGGTCGCCTTGTCCCAGACGAGGCGGTAGATACGCCCGCGCCGATGGTCGCGCAGGGGATTTTCGTGGGCTCCGCCGTCGCCGGATTTCGCGTCGTAGCCGCCGCGCTCGAGCGTGGGCGCGGGATTGTGCTGGATGATGAAGTTCTGCCAGTCGGCGATCCAGATGGCTCCGTCCGGTCCCACTTCCGCGTAGACGGGCGACGTCCATTCGTCGGTGCTCGCGAGCAGGTTCATCGTCTCCCGGGCGGCATAGCCGGAGCCTGCGGGGCGCACGTCCATCAGAGCGACAAGCTTCGCCGTCGGCTCGCAGACCATCGCCATGCCTTGGAGCCGGTCCGGCAGGTTGTCGGAGTGGATGAAGGCCGATCCCGCCGCCGCGGTGTAGCCGCCGACGACATCGACCTGACGGATGTTCGGCGTGATGGGATGGACGGAATCGACGCGGTTGATTTTCTCCGCGGTCCGCACGCGCATCCCTTCCGGCACGACGGTCCGCGGGATGCCTCCGAAGAAGATCGGGGCGCCGTTCGCGGTGCCGCCGAAAGGGTCTCCGGCTTCGTTCTGGCTCTGCGCCCAGGTGTTGTTGGAGAACTGGTGGAGGAACTGGAGCGCCGATCCGTCCGGCCGGAACCGGTAGGTGCCCATCTTGAACGCCATCGCCTTGCCGCCGGCCATGCCCTCGAAACCGGAGTAGCCCACCGCCCCGTGGATCCAGTTGTCGAGGGCGTAGTGGAGGTTGTTCGCTTGCGCGTGGGTGTCGCCGATGCCCCAGCCGGTCATGATCTCCTCGCGCCTATCGGCGACGTCGTCGCCGTCGGTGTCCTTGAGAAAGAGGAAGCGCGGCGGCTGCGAGACGATGAGGCCACCGTTCGCGAGGACGAGACCCGTCGGGATGTTCAAGCCCTCGGCGAAGACGGTGAACTTGTCGGCCCGACCGTCTCCGTCGGTGTCCTCGCAGATCCGGATCCGGTCGCCCCCGTAGCCGTCGGGCGCGATCTCGTGCGGGTAGTCGGACGTCTCGGCGAGCCAGCAGCGGCCCCGTTCGTCCCAGGTCATGGCGATGGGTTTGCCGATGTCGGGGGCGTCCGCGAACAGCTCGAGGCGCAGGTCGACGGGCACCTGGGTCCGTTCCATCGAACCCTTCGCCGAAAAGGGATGCTGGAAGGTAAGCGGCTCGGGCCGCTTCTCGTAGTTGGCGACGTTGGGGTCCTTCGTCCGCACTTCCTCTTCCCGTTGGGCGAGGAAGGATTCGTAGGAGGCCCGACGCGCTTCGCCGACGCTCCAGAGGATGCCGCGCTTCAGCAGTTCGTGGAATTCGGGCAGGCTCCAGACGCGTTCGTCGTGCCCCGAGGCGGTGTAGAAGACGCGCCCCTTGCCTTGCGTGCGCACCCAGGTCCAGGGCTCGGGTTCGGAGAGGTTGTCGTCAGCGCTGGCTTCCCGGACCTGGAGCACGGTGCGGTCCTGCGGGTTGTGGTTCCGGTGGACGTAGGTCTCGTCCCAGGCCTCGAAGCCGGGCACGCCGCGGACCGCCTCGTGGTCGGGGGCGACGGTGTCCGGACGGAAGACCCCGGTCTTGTGGCGGTCGAAGCGCCCGCCCACGACCTGGTCGAATTCGGGGATGTTTTCGAAGCACGCGCTCGCGCAATGTACCGGCACGAAGCCGCGGCCTCCCTCGATGAACGCCTTCAGGTTCGCCCAATGGGCGGGATCGATCCTCTCGTGGTTCGCGTAGAGCAGCACCGCGTCGAAGCGGTCGAGAAACTCCGCGTCGGCGAAAGCGGCCTCGGGCGTGACGGCGTAGTCGAACCAGATCGCCTCGCGCCCCAGGGCTTTCATCAGCATGGGCGCATAGGCCCCGCTGTCGTGGTGTTCGGCCTCGTGCCCGAGGAAAAGGACGCGGATCGGCCCCGTGCGCTCGGCCAAGGCCGCGGCAGGGAGCAGGGCAAGCAGGGTCAGGACGAACGGGAGTCTCGATTTCATGGAAGAAGTTTCGCCAACCTGCCTTCCGCGAAGCGGGCGGTATTGGAGCGGATCGCCGCATTCTATGGCGAATCGGCCATGGGGCTCAAGGAGGTTCGGAAAGGAGCCCGCTCCGGACGGCCTCGTGAAGCGCGTGCGGCCGGCTTTCCCTTCGTTCAGGAACCGAGGCAGACCCGGTCGCGACCGAGCGCCTTGGCCCGGTACATCGCCTGGTCCGCCACTTCGATGAAATCCCGCTGGCGCACCCGCCAATCCGCCGGCGTTTCGGCGGCGAACGCGCAGTCGCGGTAGGAGGCGACGCCGATGCTGGCGGAGAAGGCCCCCTTCAATCCCAAGGCCGGACGTCCGTCCTCGCCCGGTTCCGCGAGGAAGACGGTTTCGGCGACGGCGCGTCGGATCGATTCGGCCACCGCCATCGCCTCCGCTGCCCCCAGGCCGGGCAGCACCGCCACGAACTCGTCGCCGCCGTATCGCGCGAGCGTGGCGCGGGAATCGCTCACGACGCGGCCGACGAGCCGTCCCACTTCGGCGATGACCTGGCTGCCGACGAGATGGCCGTGTCCGTCGACCACGGCCTTGAAGCGATCGAGATCCAGGAAAATCAGGCTGAGATCGCTCCCCGTGGCCTCGCGTCGCTCCAGTTCGACGCGGAGCTGCTGATGGAAGAAACGGTCGTTGCGGAGCCCCGTGAGATCGTCGCGTCTCGCGATTTCGCGATGGCGGAACGCGTCGACGAGATTGAGAAGCGAGTTCGAGGCGTAGCCGCCGAGGATTTCAAGCAGCTTCAGGTCCTCGGGCCGGAAGCCGTCGGATTCCGCACGGTTGAAGAGTCCGATCACTCCCACCGTTTCCTCCGCCAGCGTCACGGGCACGGCGAGGAGGGAGCGCGTGGTGTAGCTCGAGGCCTCGTCGAATCCGGAATAGAAGTCGTGGTCTTCCCGGGCCTCGTTCTGGAGGATGGCGCGCCCTTCGCGGAAGGCCCTGCCCGTGATCCCCGTGCCCGCGGGGAGTCTCGATCCCACGACGGAGGCGGCTTTCGCCCCGAACGCGGCCACGTAGACCAGATCCCCGCTCTCTCCCGAGGGGGAGGCCAGGCAGATCGAACCGCTCTCCGAGGGCACGTAGCGCTGCGCCGTCCAGAGAATGTCGCGGAAGACTTCGGTGAGCTGGGGCAGTTCGGCGTGCGGAGGGCGCGAAAGGCGATGCTCCGCCCACGCACCGATCAGCCCGGGCGCCACGGTCGGAATGCCGAGGGGATCCGCTTCGTTCTTCATCGTCGGAACACTACGCGACGGACGAAGGCACGCAATCCGAGGGAATGCGGCTTTGGCGGTCGAGTGCCCTCCCGCCGCGACCGCGCGAGTTCTTCGGGGTTGCCCTCGCGGCGCTTTTTTCATAGCTTGGACGACAACGCCATGAACACCCCGACCTCCTCCGCCGCCATCGACCGCCGCCAAGTCCTCAAATACGGAGCCGGTTTCGGCTTGGCCCTCGCCTGGCCCAACTCCCGCGTCCTCGGCGCGAACGACGACATCCGCGTCGGCATCATCGGGGTGAACGGCCGCGGCGGCGCCCACATCAGCGCCTTCACCGGGATGAAGGGGGTGCGCACCACCGCGATCTGCGACGCCGATCCCGCCGTGCTCGACGCGAAGGTCACCCAGGTCTCGGACAAGCAGAAGATCGCGGTGAAGGGCTACATCGACATGCGCGAGATGTTCGAGAAGGGGGACATCGACGTGATGTCCACGGCCACGCCGAACCACTGGCACACCCTCGCGGGCTTCTGGGCGATCCAGGCGGGCAAGGACGCCTTCGTCGAGAAGCCGATCTCGCACAACGTCTGGGAGGGGCGCCAGCTCGTGAAGCTCGCCCGCAAGGAAGGGAAGATCTGCCAGGGCGGCACGCAGAGCCGCTCCCTCGGCTCGATCCAGGCGGCGGTGAAGTTCGTCCAGGACGGCAAGCTCGGGAAGATCCAATATGTCAAGGGGATGTGCTACAAGGCCCGCCAGTCCATCGGCAAGGGCGGCAACGGCACGATCCCCGAAGGGGTGAACTACGACCTGTGGAGCGGTCCCGCCGAGCTGGAGTCGCCCCTGCGCCGGCAGAAGTTCCACTACGACTGGCACTGGTTCTACGCCTACGGCAACGGCGACATGGGCAACCAGGGCATCCACCAGATGGACGTGGCCCGCTGGTATCTCGGCGAGAAGGCCATCGCCCCGCGCACGATGAGCATCGGCGGCCGGCTCGGCTACGACGACGACGGCGAGACCCCGAACACCCAGCTCGTCTGGCACGACTACGAGGCCGCTCCGCTGATCTTCGAAACCCGCGGCCTGCCCAGGAGCAAGGAGGCCCAGGCGGAATGGGCGAAGAGCATGGAGTCGCCCGACGAGTTCGAGGGGCTGAGCGGCGTCTCCGTGGTCGTCGCCTGCGAAGGCGGCTACGTCTTCACCGACGCGGGCGGCAAGGTGCAGGTCAAGGACCGCGACGGCAAGGCGATGCCGGCTCCCGAGGCCTTCGAGACCGAGGACATCTTCGCGAACTTCATCACGGCGGTGAAGAGCCGCAAGGTCGAGGATCTCTACGCCGACTGCGAGGAGACCCACCTCTCCAGCGCGCTCTGCCACACGGGCCTCATCTCGCACCGCCTCGGCGCGGCGCTGAAGAAGGACGAGGTCGCCGAGAGGATCAAGGGCAACGCCCTTGTCGAGGAACGTTTCGGCTCGATGGCCGACCACCTCGCGCGGAACGGCGTCGATCTGGCGAAGGAGGACATCGTCCTCGGGCCGATGCTCCAGTTCAATCCCGAAACCGAATGGGCGGAGGGCAACGGCGATCTCGACGCGCCCGCGAACCGGCTCGCGACCCGCGAATACCGCGCTCCCTACGTCGTGCCCGAGGTGCTGTGAAGGAGGGCGGTTCCGCCTGTCGCCGCGTCCATGGGGCGCGGCTTGGGCGTCCTGCGACGATCGGCCGAGGTCGATGCCCTCGGCTACGGGTGGCGGCTGCGCAGTGGAGAAGTTCGTGGGAGCTTCTCTCGACCGGCGTTTCAATGGACGTTTGTCGAAGTTCTCCCGAGCTCCGCTACGGCTTCACAGATGGGCTTTTTGAAATGCTATAGAGGGTGTTCCCATGGATTGACGAGTTGGATGCCGGTGGCGGCAAAGTCGGCGGTGTTGCGGGTGGCGAGGGTTAGGTGGTGGACTTTGGCGGTGGCGGCGATGAGGGAATCCTCGGAGGAGGTTCCGTGGGCGGCGCGAAAGCCGGCGGCCTGCTCGGCGATGGCGCGGTCCACGTCGAGGATGCGGAAGCGTTGCGGCTGGGAGATGAGGGTGGCATACCACGCGGCGAGGCGGGCGGCGAAGGCGGGATCCTTGCGCTCCACTTTCCTCATGCCGTAGCGGATTTCATTGAGGGTGATGACGCTAAGCCAGGCGTCACCGATTCCCACCTGCCATTTCTTGACGGCGGGGTGCATTTTTTCCTCTTGCCGGCGCAGTTCGGAAACCGTCACGGTATCAAGCAGATAGCGGGGCATCAGTCTTCGTCAGGTTCGAAGGTGAATTCGCGGTGTTTGATGTTCTTGCGGTCTTCGAGAGGGAACTCTTTTTCGTAGAACCAATCGGGCATGCCGGGAACTCTCATGGCTTCGGCCAAGGTTTTGGGTTCTTCCGGCCCGGCGGGAGGTGCGGCGAGTTCGCGGCGGACGAGGGAGGCCAGCCAGGCGGAAAGGGATTGACCTTCGTTCACGGCGCAGTGCCGGGCCTCGCGGACGAGGTCGTCGGGGAGCTTGAGGGTGACGTTCATGGCGTGTTTTCGTGCTGCACGATTGCACGATTGCACGAGACCGTCAAGCTGCTGGCTGGCGGTAGCGCCAAAATCCGTGTTGAACCCCTTTCAATCCAGAGCCGGTCGAAAGCCCCGCCCCCCCTCAAAGCCCCCCGAAGCGCCGGTGCCGCCGTTGGTATTCGCCGATGGCGGCTTCGAGGTGCGGTCTCCGGAAGTCGGGCCAGAAGACGTCGGAGATGACGATCTCGGCGTAGCTGATCTGCCAGAGGAGGAAATTCGAGACGCGGCATTCCCCGCTGGTGCGGACGAGGAGGTCGGGATCGGGGAGGCCGGCGGTGTAGAGGTGCTGGGAAAACAGGGTCACGTCCAGTTCGGACGGGTCCAGTTCGCCCGATTTGGCCTTTTCCATCAGGGCCTTGGCGGCCTCCACGATCTCCTCGCGCGAGCCGTAGCTGAGGGCGACGACGAGGGTGAGCCCGTCGTTCTTCGAGGTGAGCTCGATGGACTGCCGGAGCTGCCGCTGGTTCCGCTCGGGCAGCCGGCTCAACTGGCCGATGACCCTGAGGCGGATGTTGTTCCTCATCAGGGTCGGCGTCTTCTCCTTGAGGAAATGGGCGAGCAGGCCCATGAGGGCGTCGATCTCCGATTCGGGGCGCTTCCAGTTCTCCGAGCTGAAGGCGTAGAGAGTGAGATATCCGACGCCGAGGTCGCCGCAGGCGCGCAGGGCCTCCTCGACGGACTCGGCTCCGGCCCGGTGCCCGTCGCGGCGGGGCAGGCCGCGCGCGGCGGCCCAGCGCCCGTTGCCGTCCATGATGATGGCGATGTGCCGCGGGATCTCCTTTTCCGGATCGAACGCGGTCATGCGGTGAGGGGCCTCAACGAAGAATGGTCTGGTCGCGGGAAGGCCCCACGCCGACCATGGTCACGGGGGTGTCGGTCTCCTTCTCGATGAAGGCGAGGTAGGCGAGAGCGTTCGCGGGCAGATCCCCGTAGCGGGCGATGCCGGTGACGTCGCTGCGCCAGCCGGGCAGGGTCTCGTAGACGGGAACGGCGCGCTCGAAGTCCCTGGCCGAGGCGGGGGGCAGGCGGAGCTTCTTCCCGTCGAGCTCGTAGTGGGTGCAGACGGGGATCTCGTCGCAGTCGTCGAGGCCGTCGAGGATGGTGATGGCGAGCTCGTCGAAGCCGTTGACCATGGCGGCGTAGCGCACGAGGACGAGGTCGAGCCAGCCGCAGCGGCGCTTGCGTCCGGTGGTGGCGCCGAATTCGCGGCCCATCTTGTGGAAGCGGTCGGCGAGCTCGTCGTTCTGGGTGGGGAAGGGGCCCTCGCCGACGCGGGTGGTGTAGGCCTTGGTCACGCCGACGACACGGTCGATCCGCTGGGGCGGCACGCCCGAACCGGTACAGGCCCCGCCCGAGGTCGTGTTCGAGGAGGTCACGTAGGGATAGGTGCCCTGGTCGATGTCGAGGTAGGTGCCCTGGGCGCCTTCGAAGAGGAGGGTGCGGCCTTCCTTCATGGCGCGGTGGAGGATCTCCACGGTGTCGGCGCAGTAGGGAGCGAGGCGCTCGCCGGCGGCGAGGAGTTCGCGCCCGGCCGCCTCGGCGTCGAGGGGCGGCATGTCCACGGTCTCGAAGAGGCGGTTGCACTCGGTGACGCGGGTGTGGAAGCGCTCCGCGAAGCCGACCGGATCGCCGACGAGCTCATGGAGGCGGAAGCCGATGCGGTCGACCTTGTCCCCGTAGGTGGGGCCGATGCCGCGCTTCGTCGTGCCGATCTTGACGACGCGGTTCGCCTCCTTGAAGGCGTCCATCTCGCGGTGGAAGGGCATCACGAGGTGGGCACGGTCGGAGATGAGGAGGTTCTCCGGCGAGACGGCGATGCCTTTCTCCTGGAGCCCGTCGATCTCCTTGAGCAGGGCGCAGGGGTCCATGACCACGCCGTTGCCGATGACGCACAGCTTGCCGGGCCAGAGGATGCCCGAGGGGATGAGGTGCAGGATGTACTGCCTGCCTTCGCTGATCACGGTGTGGCCGGCGTTGTTGCCGCCCTGGGGACGCACGACGACGTCGGCCTTCTCTGTGAGGAGGTCGACGATCTTGCCTTTGCCTTCGTCGCCCCACTGGGCGCCGATCACGATGGTGTTGGACATGGGAGAATCGAGTTCAGAAACAACGCCGCTTCCCGGAGCGCGCGGGGGATCCGGGGGAACGTCGGCGGGAGGACGGAAGGACGCGGGGGCGGGTCATCCGGATCAGGCCGCCTCCATCATGGTCGTGAGAACCACCAGGGCGATGGCGGAGAGGATGGCCACGACCCCGACGAGGATCGCGATCTGGCCGAAAACGTTCTTCTTCACCACCTTCTCGATGGGGGAGAGGTTCTTGAAGTCGGCGGGACGGTTCGAGCTGTCGGCGATCTCGGCGACGTGGCCGCTCGTGTAGCCGCTGCCGCCCGAGGAGGCGCCGAAGGAGGGAGCGCCTTCGGCGGGTTCCTCCGCCGCGGCAAATTCGCCGGACTCGTCCTGGAAGACCGCCTCGACCGTGCCGAACTGGACGCGCGCGCCGTGCGAGAGGACCTCTTCGGAGATGGCGCCGCCGTTCACGTAGGTGCCGTTGGTGGAACCGAGATCCTGAAGCTGGAAGACCCCTCCGAGATTGCGGATGACGGCGTGGCTGCCGGAGAGGGAGGCGTGGTCGAGGACGATGTCGTTGTCCGGCCCGCGTCCGATCGAGACCTGTTCGTAGCCGTCGAGGGCGAGTTCGAGGGGTTCCTGATCCGGGACGTAGATGGTGATGGTGGCCATAGGGAGTGGGGTTTTACCACGGACTAGCGCGTTTGATCAATCAGATTGGCGAATTCTTCGAAGAAGTAGGAGGCGTCGTTCGGGCCCGGGGCCGCCTCGGGGTGGTATTGCACGGAGAACACGGGATGGTCCCGGTGCCGCATCCCCTCGACCGTGCCGTCGTTCAGGTTCAGGTGGGTGACCTCGACGTGGGCCGGGAGGGAGTCCGGGTCGGTGGCGAAGCCGTGGTTCTGCGAAGTGATCGCGATCCTTCCGGTGCGGAGATCCTTCACCGGATGGTTGCCGCCGCGGTGGCCGAACTTCAGCTTGAAGGTGCGCCCCCCGAAGGCATGGGCGAGAACCTGGTGGCCGAGACAGATGCCGAAGATGGGCTTCTTCCCCACGATCTGGCGGATTTCGGTGTGGATGTAGTCGAGCGCCGCGGGATCGCCGGGACCGTTCGAGAGGAAGATGCCGTCGGGATCCTTCCCGAGCACGTCGGAGGCGGAGGTGCGGGCGTTGACCACCTCGACGTCGAAGCCCTTCTGGCGGAGGCTGCGGAGGATGTTGCGCTTGATCCCGAAATCGTAGGCGACGATGCGGTACCGGATCTCGGGGAGAGGGCGGTAGATCTGGCCGTCCGATTCGACGAAGGCCTCGCTGGAGGAAGGGTTGACGAGGGTCCACTCGCGGCTCAGCACGCCCTCCGGATCCCAGCGGTAGGGCTGGTCGGTCGTGACCTCCCTCACGTAGTCCGATCCCTCCATCGGGGCGGAGGCCCGGGCCGCCGCGACCGCTCCGTCGGCGTCGAGGCTGCCGTCGGTGCAGAGAATGGCGCGCATCGCCCCAGCGACGCGAAGCCGCTTCGTCAGGGCGCGGGTGTCGACCCCCTCGATTCCCGGCACGCCGGCCTCGAGGAGGTAGTCGTGAAGCGAGCGCTCGCTGCGCCAGTTGCTCGGCACGTCGCAGAGCTCCTCGACGACGAAGCCGCTCGCGTGGATCCCGCCGCTTTCGGCGTCGGTCTCCCCGACGCCGTAGTTGCCGATGAGCGGATAGGTCATCGTCACGATCTGACCGCGGTAGGAAGGATCGGTGAGGATCTCCTGATAGCCCGTCATCGACGTGTTGAAGCACGCTTCGCCGGTGCGCGTCGCGGCCGCCCCGAACGCGGTGCCGTGAAAAACCGTCCCATCCTCGAGCGCGAGGATCGCCTTGTTCCGTTCTCTGCCCATGCAGGTCTGGCCCCTTGGAAAACGGGACTTGGGAGGATGGCAGAAAAGCCGGGGGATTCAAATGGTTTGTCGGAAAGACCTCGGTCCGCCGACCCTCAGCCTTCGTGGCTCAGGGATTTGCGCAGATGGGCCATCTCCAGATGAAAATCCTCCTCCGAGACCACGGAATCGCGCACCAACTCCTCGACGGCCCGGCGAAAGCGGTCCCGGAGACGGTGCATCGCCACCTTGACCGACCCTGGGGACAGGCCCAACTCGCGTCCCCACTCCCCGTAGTCGCGGTTGCCTGCGGGGATCGCCAGACCGACTTGGAGACATTGGAAAAGTGCTTCCTTGCCCCGGTGCCGATAGTCGTCGGCGAGCCGCTCCCTCGCCTTCCTGACGATTTCCAGCGCACATTGACGGTCGAAGTAGTCGTCGATCCTGGTTTGCTCGGGATCGGAAGGCTCGAAACCCTCCTCACGCAGGCGATCCAGGGAAAGGATCTCCCTGCCTCCGCCACGCCGCGCCGCGCTCCGCTTCCGCCTCGCGTTATGGAGGAACCACTTCACGTCGGTGCGGAGGAAAGCCCGGAAGCGCCCGCCTTCGGGATTGGCCCCGCCGAGAAACTCCCGGTTCAGGAAGCGCACAAAGTATTCCTGCGTCAGATCCTCGGCGTCCGCCTCGCCAAAGCCGTAGTGGCGGTAGCGCGCGCACAGCTCGTCGAGCGCGGCGCTGGCATGGGGGGCTGAACCCGCTGCCGCGCGGAGCAGGCTCCAGTTCGTCATGGGGAAGATGTCGGTGGATGCATCGGACGGCTCGCTCATCGTCGCGGCAGGCAGGGCGTGGCTTCGGCCTATCCCATTCAATCGGCTGCGAACGGGGCTGGCAAGGGGATTTTCAGGCTCATCTCCTCGCTCTGCCCCGTCCAAAGAGCGGAACCTTCACCAGAGACGCGTTGCTGCGCACTCCGACGACCGCCCTGCGGATGCCGGCGGAACGGGGGCGGAAGGTCGCTTTGAAGACGGTCGAGGTGCTGGGCGCAAGGGTTTTGCGGGCGGGCCGGACGAGGAGGAAGTCGCGCCTGGCCCGGCCACTCGCCACGACGTGCAGACCGGTGAGCGGCGAGCCCCCGGCATTGAAGATGCGCAGCGTTTGAGGACGGCTCCTTTTCCCCACCCGGGTGACGGGGAAACGCTTCGGTTTCGACACGCGGGCGAGGGCGGGCCGGGGAGCGGGCTGGTGCGGACCGGCGAAGCTGAACGTGAACGACCTCGTCACCGATGTGCTGTTGCCCGCCCGGTCGTAGGCGGTGATGACGAACGTGTGTTCGCCGGGTGGTAGCTGATACCCCCATTCGAGCCGCTTCTCGGTGAGGCCGGGCGAATCCAGCTCGACGAGAAACGGTTCGGAGCCATTCAGGGAGATCTCGACGAAGTCCATCAATCCCAAGTCGTCGCCGAGTTCCGCCTCGATCAGGATGGGCTGCACCGGGCCGAGGACGGCGCCCTCGACGGGGGAGAGGATTTCCAGTTCGGGCGGCGTCGTGTCGCGCGGAATCGCCCCCACCTGATGGATGGTGTGCGTGGCCGTGAACGAACCGCTCGTCAGGGTGACGGTGGCGCTGCGGGGCTCGGGGCCAGGATTGGGCGCGACCTGGTAGTATAAGGTGCCGTTGCCAGAGCTGTCTGCCGGGTGGACGCTGCCGACCCAATCCCCGCCCTCGCTGACGCTCCAGGACCAGAGGTAGCCGGAGGACGTCACCTGGAAATCGCGCTCGCCGCCTTCCGCAGGCACAACGCGATGCGGCGGACTCGGCACCGGTGCCAGGTCGTACTCGAGGAAGCGTGCTAGGAAAGGGGTGGACTGCGCCGGCACGATGGTGATCATGCGATAGCCCGAAACGAGGATCCCCCCGTCTTCCTGCACCGCCACGCCTTGTCCATATCCCGGGGCGCCGAGCATTTTGCCGCCCCGGCCGAAGCCGGGGTCCAGTCCGCCGTCGCTGCCGTAGCGCGCCAGCACGATGCCATGGAAGCCGCCGCCATGACCATCGCCACCACCCCGGCCCGCCACCACGATTTTGCCGTCGGCCTGCAAGGCCATGCCCGTGCAATCCACGCTCGTATCGCCGCCCATGCTGTCGCCGCCGAAGCCGGTGACGACCTGGCCGCCTTCGCCGAAGTGCTCGTCCAGATTGCCGGCGGTGCTGTAGCGGGCCAGAGCGAATTTTGCCGGTTCATAGTAGTTTCCGATCACCATGCCCGACACCACGATTCTGCCGTCGGCTTGAACGGCCACGCTTCGCCCCTTGGCGGAGCCGTAGCCCGTGAAATGCGTGAGGACCTTGCCGGTCCGATGGGTCGTGGGGCTGATCTCCGACTCGTCCATGAAGTCCTCGTCGAGGCTGCCGTCGCTATGGTAGCGCGCGAGAGCGAAGGGGCTGCCTCCCACGTCCGCGATCTCGTCGTAGTATTCGGCCTCCCCGGCCATCACGATCTTTCCATCGGCTTGAATGGCCACGCTTTCACCCCTCGCATGGAAGTAGCCGTCGATATCGTAGTAGTAGCCTGCGAAACTGGTGGTGACCTTCCCGTCGCCGCCGAATCCGGTGTCCGGGCTGCCGTCGCCGAGATAGCGCGCCAGCGCGAAGTGGACCGCGGAACCGCCCGAGGCATGACCCGCCAAAACGATCTTGCCGTTGGCCTGCAAGGCCATGGCCCGGCATTCGGCCGAGACGAGTTCGCCTTCGACAAAGGGAGTGATCGTCTTGCCGTCCGTGCCGAAACTGGTGTCCACGCTGCCGTCGCTGTGGTAGCGGGCCACGGCGAAGGCGCTGCCGCTTTCGACTGCAACGGTTCCCGCCACCACGATCTTGCCGTCGGCCTGGATTGCCACGCTCCTGCCATAGAAACCGTATGAGTCGGGGGCCAAGGCGTCCAGTCTGCCTTCCACGCTGAAGCTCTCGTCCGGGCGGCCATCGGCGTGGTAGCGTGCCAGGATCAAACCTCCGTGGACGCCTCTTGATCCGGCCCCTGCCACCACGATCCTGCCGTCGGCCTGCATCGCGATGCTGGAATATTGAGCGGAGGTGTAGACGTCGCCCGGAACGAAACCGCCCTCCCCAAAGCCGGGATCCGGAAAGGCGCGGGCCGACTGGACAACCGCGACCGTCAAGACAGCGGCGAAGATGCGTCCGCAAGGAAATAGAAGGAAGTGTTTCATGGAGCGACGATGGGATGAGGGCTGGATGGCGGGATGTCGGCCCCTGCTTGCGCCAGAGGCATCCCGATCCACCCTCTAGTGAGTTCCGCCCCCCGCGGTTACACTTCCCCGCGGATTTTTTCGGGATCGGGCGGGAAATCGGCCGGGGTCTGGTCTATGATGGTTCGGCATGGAAAACGACCCCGCCGATCCATGGCTCAGCGAACTGGGACGGATGGCCTTCGGTCCGGGACCCGACGGTGCGGACCCGTCCGGCTCCCGGACCATTCCGGCCGATCTCTGGGAACCCCCGTCGCCGGAGGAGTTGCAGCGCCTGTTGCCGCAATACGAGATCACCGGATTCCTCGGACGCGGCGGCATGGGGGCGGTCTACAAAGGCCGCCAGGCCGGCCTCGACCGCGACGTGGCCATCAAGCTGCTGCCCGAGGCCCTCGTCCGGGACGGGGACGGGATGAACCACGCGGCCCGTTTCGAGCAGGAGGCCCGCGCCATGGCCCGGCTGGACCATTCCGCCATCGTCCCGGTCCATGACTTCGGCAGGACGGAGCGGGGCCAACTCTACTTCGTGATGCAGCACATCGACGGGACGGACCTCCACCAACATCTGAAGCAACGCGGCGGACGGCTGCCGCAGGGGGAGGCTCTCGCCATCGTCGCGCAGATCCTCGACGCGCTCGACTACGCTCACGGGCAGGGCATCGTCCACCGCGACATCAAGCCCGGCAACATCCTGCTCAACCGGGACGGCCGGGTCAAAATCGCCGACTTCGGCCTGGCCAAGCGCTTCGACGACGAATCCGCCGACAGCGACCTGGTCCTGACGATGAGCCATGTGACGGTGGGCACGCGGGACTACGTCGCGCCGGAGGCCCTCGACCGCACCCGCACGCCCGACCATCGCGCCGACCTCTACGCCGTGGGGGTGATGCTCTACCAGTTGCTGACCGGACAACTGCCGCGCGGCGCCTTCGAACCGCCGAGCGGCATGCTGCCCGGCCTCGACCCCCGGCTCGACAGAGTCATCTCCAAGGCGATGGCGGCGAACCCCGACCGCCGCCAAGCCAGCGCGGCGGAGCTGAAACGCGAGCTTGAGGCCTTGAGCGGCGGGGACGCCGCCGCCGCGAAGCCGCCGGGGGTCGCAGCTCCGACGACGGTTCGTCCGGCGCTCCGCGTGACGGCCTGGCTGACTGCCGTCCTGCTGGTCGTCGCCGGGCTGTTCCTCTGGCTAGCGCGGGACCGGATGCCAGGCGTTTCCGGCAGGACGGGCACTCCGCCGGATCGCGCGCCCGATCCGGACCGCGCGACCCAAGAGGCGCCCTTCGTCAACCGCCTCGGCATGA
This sequence comes from Verrucomicrobiales bacterium, assembly GCA_037190325.1. Classification (GTDB taxonomy): domain Bacteria; phylum Verrucomicrobiota; class Verrucomicrobiia; order Verrucomicrobiales; family DEV007; genus Arctic95D-9. Next base: position 24,237 of record JBBCIU010000036.1, read on the forward strand.
AATTCGTGCCCGTGCCGGGAACCGGCGTGCTGTTCTGCATTCATGAGACGCGCTGGCGGGACTATGCCGTTTTCGCCGAAGAGAATCCCGGCGTCAACGACGACTGGCGCAGCCAAAGCGTCGGCGGCGTCGGGGTGGACGCGCGACCGGGGGACCATCCCGCGTGGAGGGTGGGTTGGGAGGACGCGAAACGCTTCTGCGAATGGTTGAGCAAGAAGGAAGGCTTCGCCTACCGCCTCCCGACGGACGAGGAGTGGAGCCTCGCGGCCGGCCTCGGCGGGAAGGAAAAGCGCTTGCCCGGCGACACGCCGGAGAGCCTCAGCCTCAAGCTTCGCGACTACCCTTGGGGGATGGCCTGGCCCCCGCCCGCCGGATCGGGCAACTACGGCGACCGGACCTACAAGGACAGGGCTCCTCCGGGCAGCAATCCGACGTTTGTGGAAGGCTACGACGACGGTTTTCCAACCACCGCGCCGGTGATGAGCTTCGCGTCGAACGAACTCGGCCTTCACGATATGGGGGGTAACGTCTGGGAATGGGTCGAGGATTGGTTCAACGCGAAGCGGGAGGTCCGGGTCCGGCGCGGGGGTAGTTGGGCCGATTTCGCGGAGTACATGATCCGCTCATCCTACCGCTATGGCGGCCCCCCTTCGATGCCTCACTCCGGCGCCGGCAACGGCTTTCGCGTCGTCCTCGATCCTGTCCCGGCGAAGTCCCTATCCCCTGCCGTCATGGAGGCACGGCGGCGGCGACCCAAGCCTCCCATTTGATTTTATCCCCACTCTGAGCTATCGGGCGGGAACCGGTTGCCCGGCCCTTTTCCACCCTTCCACGACCATGCCCAACGTCCCCACCATCCACTACACGAAGACCGACGAAGCCCCCGCCCTCGCGACCTACTCCCTCCTTCCCATCGTCCGGGCCTTCACGAAGTCGTCGGGCATCGCGGTGGAGGCGCCCGACATCTCCCTCGCCGGACGCATCCTCGCCGTCTTCCCCGAATTCCTGAAGGAAGACCAGCGCCTCCCCGACTTCCTCGCTTCGCTCGGCCAGCTCGCCACCACCCCCGAGGCCAACATCGTGAAGCTGCCGAACATCAGCGCCTCCGTCCCTCAGCTCAAGGCGGCCATCGAGGAGCTCCAGTCGCAGGGCTACGCCCTCCCCGACTATCCCGAGGACCCCGCCGACGAGAAGGAGAGGGACATCCAGGCCCGCTACGACAAGGTCAAGGGCAGCGCCGTGAACCCCGTCCTGCGCGAGGGCAACTCCGACCGCCGCGCCCCCAAGGCGGTCAAGGACTACGCCAAGGCCAATCCGCACTCCATGGGCAAGTGGTCGCCCGACTCGAAGACCCGCGTCGCCCACATGGCGGCGGACGACTTCTTCTCGAACGAGAAGTCCGTCACCGTCGAGGAGGCGACCGACGTGAGGATCGAGTTCGTCGCCGCCGACGGCACCGCCACCGTCCTCAAGGCCTCGACCCCGCTCAAGGCCGGCGAGATTCTCGACGCCACCGTGATGCGGAAGAAGGCCCTCGTCGCCTTCCTCGAGGAGCAGGTCGCCGCTGCCAAGGCCGAGGGCGTGCTTCTCTCCCTCCACCTCAAGGCCACGATGATGAAGGTCTCCGATCCTATCATCTTCGGTCACGCCGTCGAAGTCTATTTCAAGGACCTCGTCGCCAGGCACCGCGCCACCCTCGACCGCCTCGGCGTCGATTTCCGCAACGGCTTCGGCGACCTCGTCGCCAAGATCGAGAGCCTCCCCGCCGACGAGAAGGCCGCCATCGAGGCGGACATCGCCGCCTGCTACGAGGCCGGGCCCGACCTCGCCATGGTCAATTCCGACCTCGGCATCACCAACCTGCACGTGCCCAGCGACGTCATCGTCGATGCCTCCATGCCCGCGATGATCCGCAGCTCGGGCCACATGTGGAACAAGGAAGGCAAGGAGCAGGACACCCTCGCCGTCATCCCCGACGCCAGCTACGCCGGCGTCTACGTCGCCGTCATCGAGGACTGCAAGCGGCACGGCGCCTTCGATCCCGCGACCATGGGCTCGGTGCCGAACGTCGGCCTCATGGCCCAGAAGGCCGAGGAATACGGCTCGCACGACAAGACCTTCGAGATTCCCGGCGAGGGCAAGGTGCAGGTCGTCGATGCCGCCGGAAACATCCTCCTCGAGCACGAGGTCGCCGCCGGCGACATCTGGCGCGCCTGCCAGACCAAGGACGCCCCCATCCGCGACTGGGTGAAGCTCGCCGTGACCCGCGCCCGCGCCACCGGAGCCCCCGCCGTCTTCTGGCTCGACGAGAACCGCGCCCACGACGCCGAGCTCATCAAGAAGGTCGGCGAGTACCTCGGCGAGCACGACACCGACGGGCTCGACCTCAAGATCCTGCCCCCCGTCGAGGCCACGCGCTTCAGCCTCGAGCGCATCCGCCGCGGCGAGGACACCATCTCCGTGACCGGCAACGTGCTGCGCGACTATCTCACCGACCTCTTCCCCATCCTCGAGCTCGGCACCAGCGCCAAGATGCTCTCCGTCGTCCCGCTGATGAACGGAGGCGGCCTCTTCGAGACCGGCGCGGGCGGCTCCGCGCCCAAGCACGTCCAGCAGTTCGTCGCCGAGAACTACCTGCGCTGGGACTCCCTCGGCGAGTTCCTCGCCCTCGCCGTCTCCCTCGAGCACCTCGGCGACGTCACCGGCAACGAGCGCGCCAAGCTGCTCGCCAAGACCCTCGACGCCGCCACCGGCGAATTCCTGCGGCAGGACCGCTCCCCCGGCCGCAAGCTTGGCACCATCGACAACCGCGGCAGCCACTTTTACCTCGCGCTGTATTGGGCGCAGCAGTTGGCCGCCCAGGACGAGGACATAGCCCTGAAGGACGAGTTCACGCCCATCGCCGAGGCCTTGACGGCGAATGAGAAGAAGATCGTCGAGGAGCTCATCGCCGTGCAGGGGAAAGCCGTGGACATCGGCGGCTACTACCGGCCCGACGACACGAAGGCCGAGGCCGCGATGCGGCCGAGTGCGACGTTCAATGGGGTGTTGGGGTGAGGGGGTGGCAAAGCCCCTTCCCAACCCACCTTCAACCAAAGCGCCCATGAGAGCTGCCACGACAATTTTGGCGCTGCTTTTCTTGGGCTGCGAATCGGTGAAGCAAAGCACCGTCCCAGAATATTCAATCCGCCCGGTCTATCCGGGCTGGGTGAACCTGCACGAGAACGATCAGGAACTGGCAGGTATCTCGTTCTTCAACGACGGCGAGACGCAATCGCATGAAGGAAAACATCCCGGAGGCGTGATTTATGTCTTCTGGGACGGGCGCGTCAGGCAAACAGTTCATAAGCCGGATGGAACCAAGGTGGAAGACTTCTGGCATCGAGTGGCTCACTGGAATCGCCTCGACTACAGCTTCGGAAGCGATCCGAATTTCGAAAGACATAAGGATCCGCGGTTGAAGAAGCGGGGGTGAGTCGCTCGCCGTGCACGGGAATGCCGTGGACATCGGCGGGTACTACCGGCCCGACGATGCCAAGGCCGAGGCCGCGATGCGGTCGCGTGGGATTTTCGATGGGATTTTGGGATGAGGAAGGCGACTTACCCGAGGCACCCAGGACACAGGTAGCTAAGCGGTCCGAACGGATTTGCTGCTGGTGCGATCTTTAGGTCGCCGTGGGGAACGGAACGCTCGCAGCTAGTACACAGCACTTCCAAGCTAGGCATCAGCAGGCGGAAGCCTAATCCGGTGGGCAGAATCGGAATATCTTTACCCGTGCGTTCCAGCACCTTACGACGGATTCCTTTCACTAAGTCCACACGCAGATCCGCGAGGCCCGCCCAGAACTCTCCTACCAGCACCATCTTCGGCTGCGTCGCCACAATCAGCTCGATGATTCCACGATATCCGAGGTGCGTCGCCTTGAACCCGTCCGATGGCAGAACTTCGAAGCCGCCAGCGCCCTTTTCTTTTCCGAGGCGGGCCGAATATTCGGAATCGTCGAGGAGTTCTTCGTCGGAAGGCATGGAGATGTGTGCGAGCAACACATCGCAATTGGCCAGTTCATCCTTTAGGGGAGGATGCCAGCGCGTGTCGCCAGTGTAACCAAATATAAAGTCTGTTCCGTTTTTGCCGTCATGTAGTCGAAGTCGCATGCCCATGGCGTGCGGCACGTCGGAGCCGTGCTGCACTTTGAAGTGCTCAATCGTTAGGGGTAGTTCGTTCAAGCGTTCAAGCCATCTCTCTCGCTGGGCGTCCGCTTCGCTGAACTTCATGGGGAGTCCGCGGTGATCAGCATTGTCGTCGCGGAACGTTTTTGACGTATCCTCGTCTATGACAAACAAACAGCGAGAGACGTCGTGCTTCTTTCGATCTTTCGGATTCAGCACTTTCCAGCGGCGGTGCAGTTCGTACCTCAGGTCGTCGAGACTGCTCAGATCGTAATTGTGGTCACTGTGATTGTGAGATACGAGCACGGCGTCAACCTCTTTGAGGTGAAGCTTCGCATCGTGAAAATTGTCCATAAAGTCGAAGCCCGGATCGATCACGATTCCTTTGCCATGCCACTTCAAAAAGTACCCGCCCCCGGTCCAGTGGCAGTCATCTCCGCCCTCAAGCAGTGTCACAGCGCTGCTCCATCCGCGCAAACAGGTGAAGCCATCCATGCGTGCGGGCACTTCCTTAGTCAGATATTCGTCATACTTGTCCTTTCGCCCCTTCTCCTGGAGTCCGAGTTTCCGAAGCATAATCTGCTCGGGGGTCTCTGCAGTCTCGCGCGCGGGAGCTTTCGCGACCGCTTCCTCAGCTACAGAGGGTTGCACCCCGGCCTTAGCCTCCTCGATGATTTGCTTGATGAGTGCGGCCCGCCAATGATTGCCATCTATTTCTGGTTCGTTGAGGATTTGGTTCACCGTCTCTAAAGCTTCGTCTAGCCGTCCCAAATGGCGGAGGCTATTGGATATGTTGATGAGAGCGGCATGTCGAATTGGGTTTCTTAAGGTTTCAAGTGCTTTCCGGTACCGTTCGATGGCGCGGTCGTGCTCGCCCTTTCTACCGTGTGCGTTACCCATATTATGGTACGCTATTCCGGGCGTGTCGTATCCTGGCGTGTCAATAGCCTTCTGGTAGAATTCTATAGCGCGGTCGAAGTCGCCCTTGGCCTGATAGGAATTGCCTATGTTATTATACGCTCTTCCTGGCGTGTCGTAGCTCGGATCGGCGAGTGCCTTTTGAAACCATTCTATGGCGGTGTCATGGTCGCCCTTAGCTCCATAGGCGACACCTATGTTGTTGTATGCACTTCCCGGCGTGTCGTAGCTCGGATCGGCGAGTGCCTTTTGATGCCATTCTATGGCGGTGTCATGGTCGCCCTTAGCTCCATAGGCGATACCGATGTTGTTGTATGCATATCCCGGTGTGTCGAACCCGGGCGTGGCGAGTGCCTTCTGGTGGTAGGCGATCGCTTCATCCCACTGCGCCATATTCCCCAAAAGAAGCCCTCGGATATTCCATGCTTGGCCGCGTAACGACTCGGGCAATTCGTCTTCCAATACCTCCAAAGCATCCAGTTGTGTTTTCTCATCCTTTTCGGACCATGCGGAGACTAGAGCCGTCAAAAGCGCTTCGGCGCCCCGAATTCTCTTGGATTTCGCGTAGTCCAGAGCGGCGCGATGCATTGGGCTGTCGTCATTGGCGCTGAGCCCATTCCTCGAGTGCTCTCTGCGCGCCGCTCGAAAGAGTTCGCTGAACCGCTCAAGAGTGGACTTCGAAGGCTGATGGTGTTTTGATTCTCCCATAAGTTTAGCATGGCAGCACGGAAGACGATGCCAAGTGCAAATTCACGAGTGACCTGCTCGTACCGAGGCTTGCGCATTTTGCGGGGAACCCGTTCTCAGCACCACCCCCTCCAATTTCATTCGGAACCCGCTCTGAAATCCAATATTACCCTCAACAGTTCCAAAACGATGCCAAAAGACGAATGATCTGCGAGGCCCGTAGCGCCCAAATGGCTACCCGGCCAAGCCCGCACTAAAAAAACAGCCCGAGCCCCTCCGGGAACCGGGCCGCTCTTGGCTCTCCAATGTCTTCCCCCTCACCCCCCCCACCGTCACACTCACCTCCGCGCTCCACAGCCCGACCCGCAGATCGTCGACGCGGTAGATCGCGCGGTATTTCCACTTCGCCAGCGCCGCCGGATGCGGGGCGGTGTCGTTGTAGCCGGGGGTGGTGTCGTAGGTCAGCATCTGCCAGCCCGCGGCGTCGCCCCGGTCGACCTGGATCTCCAGTTGATTCAGAAACGCCCCATACCCCTGCCAGCCCCAGCCGATCTCGACGGCGGCGGCGCCGACGGTGGCGGTGATGACGGGCTGGAGGGTGGCGGGATCGGGCGCGGCGTGCGCGCTGCCGATGATGCCGAGGTCCATGCCGATGGCCTCGGTGTAGCCGGGGCTGGTCTTGACGACCTGGACCAGCTCGAAGAACGTTTAAGGGACAGACAAACAATCGCAGGCCCGATCCACACCCTCAAAACGGCTGCCTCGGCAAGCGGGGCGATCCAGGGAGTTCGGGAGGCAAAGGTCCGGAGGCAATTCTTGACAGAACATTCCCCGATTCCACTCCCTCGACCGTCAAGATCCGGCGGCAGAGGATCCTTCCCGTCCTCGCGTTCGCACCAGCGGACAAGCCCCGTCTTTGCCCCTTGCGGCGAGAGGCGGGAGAGCGGACGCTTGTGGCCCCCGATGAAACCCCTGCTCCTCTTCCTTCTTCTCCTCACCTCCTCCCTCCCTGCCCAGCAATCCCCGGCCGAACCGACCAACGCCGAGGAAGCGAGCGCGACCTTGAACGGGATCTTGGCGTGAGGGTAGGCGAGGAGGAATCCCTTCTTCCCGGAAGCCGACGTAGCGGAACGCACCAGCGTTCAACCCGCCCGACCTCCGTCGCGCCTTCGGCCTGCTTCTCGCTCTTTCCGCCACCACCTCTCGCCACCGTTATTCCGGCGTGTCGACGAACTTGAGAAGCTCCTCCCTCGATTCGATCAAGGTGTATTCGTAGGGAATGTCGAAAGGCCGTGCCGCAGGCGGTGTGATGTAGCCGCTGTCCTCGGTGTGGGGACAATTTTTCGCCTCTTCCGACACGATGTCGCCGGAGGAATGAAGCACGCCGAGGGGCAGCTCCCCCGGAAGGACGTAGCGGATGACGCGGGGACCCGACACCGGCGCGTCGCATCCGAGATCGAAGAGATTGCATTCCGAGACTACCCGCCCATTCCGTCCGACCCGCATGCCTTCGTCGTTCACAAAGCCGATCACGTTGTTGTAGACATGCGCGTCCATGCAGCGGAATTCGCCGGGGGAGCGTCCGTTCACCATCGTGTTGTAAAGGTTGTATGCGATCGTGATCCGCCCGTTTTTCGATCCTTGGCCGTTGCCGATCAATGACGCCGTCTTGGTCTCGACAAATCGGTTTTTCGAGAAGGTGATCAGGTCCGGATTGCCGCCGTTGTGGTGATAGGCGCCCAGGGACTCGTCCGACATCCGTTTCCATGTGTTGTCGTGAATCCAGTAGTTGGAGCCTCCCCAGATTTCCAGCCCGTCGGTGGCTCCGTTCGAGAACCACGGCTTTTGGTAGGCATATGGCCAGCCGAGATCGCCGACATGGGTGATTCCGGTCATGATCAACTCGCCTTTCAACCCGACGAGCTGGCCGCTTTTTGGCGGCGCGATCACCGGAGGCTGGGTGATCGAGAGGTTGTTGTCGGGATAGCCATATTGCCAGATCACATGGGAGCCTCGCCCGTCGATGGTCTTGTTCGCGCCAAGGATGGTCGATCCGTCGGGCACCTGCCACGTTTTCCCATTCAGGGACGGATGGAAATAGATCCATCTCGCGGTGTCGTCGATCAGGGCGTTCAGGAGCGAATCGTCGTCAAAGCTCGTAATTTCCGTCATCACGCCGTCCGCCCCGCCCTTCGTGGCTGCGCCAAAGCCGAAGCGCTGCGCGAGAAGGCTGCTGACGCGGTTGGTTTCATTGATTTCGTCCGCGTTCGCCCCGTCGGGGAACAACAGCATCAGGACGAGGGATGCTTTCAACGCTAGAAGTTTCGGGGTGTGCCTGTTCATTGCTTGTCGAGCGGAAAGGGGCTCTGCGTGGAGCGACGATACTCCGGCGGCGGGAATGATGCCAGAATCCCTTTCACCGCATGGGCCTCTCCGACACCGGCGAGGCCCTGGATCACGGCGTCCGAAAGCACGGCGTAGCGGAACGCGCCAGCGTTCCCTGCGGAGGGGGCGGGCGATGCCAGGTGGAAGCTTGGCAGCTTCCTCTACGCTCGAGAAAATCGTATTGCCGGAGTCAGGAGGCACTTCTTGACCGAGCATCCTCGTATTCGACCCCGCGGCCATCAAGACCCGCCGAGCAGGGGCCCGGTCTCGCCCCGCCCCAAACATCGTTCGTGAAGCGAGGCGAGGGGTGCAAGGAGATTCCAGTTTGCCTGAAGAAGCCACTGCCCCTTCTTCCCCTTCGGGATCGCCAGACAACCCGCGAGGTTTAAGGGACAGACAATCTGAATCGGTCGATTTGAGCGAGTCGCTTCAACCGAATCCGAAAACGGGCGAGGACAGTACTTGCAAAGGAACGTGCACTTGATAAGTGCTGCAATTTCTCCGATCCGTTTGCGCCGCACGGGAGCCGGAGGCGGTGCCATTCTCATCTGCCCTCGTTTCCGGCTTCTACCGGTTTCCAAGACTCATATCCTTTCTCTTCCCCCGCAAGTTTTGCGGATGCGTTTTCACCCATCGCTGTTCCGCCGCGACGCATTCGGGGCAAACGGAAGCCTCGGCCGTCCTGGGTGCATCCGGCTCGATGACGCAACCGCCGAGAGGCGACCGTCCGGTGAAGGGAAACCGCCTCAGCCGCGTGTCGTGGGAGGGGCCGGCTTCCGCATCGTCGGGGAACCCATAGCTGATGGGCACGATCCTCTTCGTCATCGGGGCCTGGTGGATGTGGCAGGTTCCGCTCTGCTCGGCGGCGCGATACGTGGCGTAGTAGGCGCGATAGTCGTGTGCGACCGTGCATCCGGACAGGAACAGGACGACGAGGAAGGCGCGAAGCGGTTTCATGAACAGAATTCACGCTTGTTCCGAGAAATGGGTCAATCGACAACTTTCCTCCTTCTCCCCAGTCTCGCCCGAAAGCTTCCGCTCCACCATTGCCTCCAAGCGTCGCCCAGCCTGGCTTTCGTCTTCAAAAGGAGGCTCGGTCCTGAAATCGGCCCCACGGCGCCGCTCGTGGATTGGCCGAGACTTCATCAAGCGGTGCAGGGCCAGCTTGTCGAGATCGGGGGCTTCTACTACCTCGACGACGCCCTCGCCACCGCCGCGCTGCACCTGGGCGCGACCTTCAACGGGATTTTGGGGCGAGGATTCCCCTCATTGACTTCATGCCGTTCCACGGGTCCAGTGCCGACTTTGGGTTGGGTTCCGTTCGAATGCGGAACCTCCCTCTCAATCGGTTCCTGTCTGGATTTCCTATCCCCCTCGATGAATTATCCGCAAAAAGGGCGACGTCAGCCCGAAGCTTCGAACGTCCGGCTTCCGCTCGGGAGGCGATTCACAAAAGGCGCGGGTAGGATAGCGCAGCGGATGCTCTGCTATGCGGGATGCCTGGGCTGTCTGGCGCCGGGCATCCTCCAAGCCCAGCAAGGCTCGGGCGAGGTTTCCGCGGCCGTGGTGGCATCGGAGGCCAGGCCGACACCCCGATCCGCCACCTGGATGAATGGAGACGGTTCGATCATTTTTGGCGATGGAGGGTATGCCATGTTCGGGGTGAATTGGTGGACGATCCCTCGCGGCGCTTTGTTTGCCGGATTTGGCGAACTCGAAACCAATGTGTTCAGCCATGGGAGGACCGAGCCGGGCTTCGTGCGGCTGCCGGCAAAATCGAACTGGGTATGGGCTTCCCGGGACCCGATCGGCACCCTGAAGGTGACGGGGGATTTCCGACAGGCGGCCGAAGGAACGTTGAGCATGGATGTGGAAAGCCCAAAGCGGCACGACGTGCTCCGGGTCGCTGGAACGGCGAAGCTGTCGGGGACCCTGCGGGTTCGTTGGCTGGGATATCGGCCCAGGGTGGGGGACCGGATCCCCATTTTGAAAGCACGGAGGATCGTCGGACGATTTACGAGGGTGAAAGCGTCGCTCCCCGGACCGTACACGGTTGAGTTCTCGAAGGTGGGCGGCCTCGGCGTCCTCGTCGTCGGACGATCCTCGCCGAGATACCCTCCGCCTTCTTCCCAGCGGCGATGACCGCGATCGAACTGAACGGAGCCACCGTCGGGTCCAGCTTCTGCATGGGCGGCTGAGATCGGACTGGCCCGCCCGCTTCGCGCAGGCAGACGGGCGCTGCGGCGACCGGAAACGGTTTCAGGAACACATTCCCAATCGAAGCCGGAGCCAGTCACGGCAGTCGGACCGTCCTTCGCCACCCAAACCGAATCTGAAACGAGCGCTCTCGCCGCCTTGGCCCCGTTGCCGGCGCGCTTACCGAAGCCAATCGTCAGCTGGAAGCGGCTACCAATCCACCGCCGCCGCCCGTTCCAGCAGGCGCGTCACGTCCTCGTCGAGCAGGTAGCCGCCCGCCCTCCCTTCGAGGAGGGATTCCGCCACCGCCTCGAGGTAGCCGCCGCGATCCCCGTAGCGCTCCTCCAGCGAGGGGCGCGGATCGCCCTTGGCTTCGCGTTCCGCCTTCGTCTTCGCGAAGGGGAACCAGGCGCCGGGCAATCCGGCGAGCGCGCCTCCGTCGCCGTAGGCGTCGTCCCGCAGATTCCAGCCGGTCGCGGTTCCGAGGGGAGCGGCGATCTCGGGAAGAAGGATGCCGGCGCGCTCGTTGCCGTCGGCGTCCACGGCGGGAACGAGGGTGGCATAGGCGTCGCCGGTTTTCGGCGGAACCTCGTCGGCGATGCCTTCGCTCTCCCAGCGCAGCCCCGGATCGAGGCGGAGGGGACGGTAGGCTTGGGCCGGGGCCTCGACTCCCGGGATGGCGGGAAACTGCGACCGGAAGGTCGCGGGATCGACGAGCGTGCCGTCGTCGATTCTCGGATAGCGGTTCGCGGGCGGCTCGACGCCTTCGCGGATCCAGAGGTCGAGCGCGGAAAGGAGGGCGCGCAGCACGGGGCCGCGGTGCTTGATCGGATTCAGGGGATGGCGGGCGGAGCCTTTCGCCTCGATGTCGTCGCTGCCATCGAGATGCTGGCTGCCGGCGATCAGGTAGATCCGCACGTCGGGATCGGGCTCGAGGTCGCGCTTCCCTTCGACGTCGGTGTGCAGCAGCGAGGCGGCGCGCGACCAGTATTCGGTCGAGCTCTGCACGAAGAAGGTCTTCGGAACCCCGCCGTTTTCCCGCAGGCGGGCGAAGGAGTCGCCCTTCCTCCCGGTGGCGGGATCGTTCAGCTCCATCGGCGTGAAGGGGAAGAAATCGGTGGGCGAGAGATTGCCCTCGCGATGGCTTCCGTAGACCGTGGCCATGCCGAAGCGGTGATTGAAGAGCCCCTTGCCCGTACCGGGGACGTGGGCAAGGGCTCCGTCGAAGACACGCCGTCCGGCAGGGTCGAGGTTGAAGCCGTCGTAGAGGAAATGATGCGTGAGGCGTCCCGACTGCGAGATGCCGAAGACGATGGCCCGGTCGAGATGGCCGAAGAGCGGATTGGCGGTTCCGTCCGCGGCCTCCTTCTCGTGGCGGAGAAAGGAGACCGTGTCGCGCAGGCCCGCCAGTCCCAGGCCGGAAACGCGGGGATCCCGGGCGGTGTAGACGAGGTCGTAGATCCAGCCTGGCTCGAAGCCGTCCTTCAGATGGAGGCTCGTCGCATCGGGCACGGCGCTATCGTTCTCCCAACGGGCGAAAGCCCAGTCCGCGTGCGGGATCTCCTCGCCGGGCGACTGACGGTTCTGCCGTTTGGTCAGGACCGCGTCCTGGTGATCGAGGGAGGCGGCGGGATAGGCGGCGGAGATCCCCCACGGGCTCTGGAAGAAGGCGCGGCTCTTCACCGCCTCGTCGACCGCGATCTCGACATGGTTGCGGCCCGTCACGGGCGAGCCGTCCGGATTCACCGCGATCGGCAGGCCGCCGAGGAGGCGATCGGTGCCGTCGTCCTGGATTTCGCCGCTCCAGCCCGTCCAGAGCACGCTGTAGCCCTCGCGCATGAGGAAGCCATGGCCCGCGTGCTCCGCGCCGCGCGGGGCGTTGCTGCGGACGCCGTCGTTGAAGGTCCAGAGGGCGAGCCGGTTGCCCCGGTTGTGGACGTCGTAGAGGAGGCAGCCGTTGCCCCGCGAGGGATCCGCGGGCATCAGCAAGGCGAAGTCCGCCCAGAACTCGACCTGGCCGCGCTCGTTCGTCGGGGCGAGGGCCAGGTCGGCGATGCGGGCGTTGGCCGGATCCTTCGGGTCGGCTTCGAGGAAGAGCCGCCCCTCCACGAACTCGTAGGCACCGGTGCGGCCGAAGCTCCGCCCGGCGGCGAAAGGGCCCCGCTCCTTCACTTCGACGCGGACGAGTCCGGCGAAGGACGGGACGGAGACGAGCAGGACGAGGAGCCAGGGAAGGGATCGGAGAAAGGGCATGGCCCCCATCCTAGCCGAAAGCGAAAGGCGGCGACAGGGCCGCATTCGAGCCGATCGGCGGTGGCTTGGCGGGTTCTTGGAGAGACCGTCTGGCAAAGGCACGCCCGGCGGGCGGGGCTACGGTTCCGCACGCCCATGCTCCTCGTCGAGCGAGCGGATCTGCTCCACGATGGCGGCGAGCCTCTCTCCGGTTTCCGTCAGACGGTACTCGACCCGCAGGACGCGGCCGGGGTGTTCGGTGCGCGAGACGAGGCCGTAGTCCCGCAGTTTGCGCAGGCGTTCGTTCAGAACCTTGGTCGAGATGCCGGGTATGAATCGCTCGAGTTCGCCAGGATGGAGCACTCCGCGCCCGATCGCCGCCAGCACGGCCGTCGACCATTTGCAGCCCACGACATCCTCCAGGCGATGGTAGGAGCGGCGGTCCCGCAAGGAGAGATGCTTTTCTTTCTCGGTCATCGGTTCGTTCCCGGTCGGTGGACAGGGTGAAGGATAGGTGAATTCATGGATCCGGGCGAGATTTTCCGCGTCGTGCCTCCCTTGCCTGGCGGATGAACCCTGCCCCCGGACGGGACTTCTGTCAGGGGAGTACCAAACGGTAACCCCTCACCGAATCGAGCTCTCTTTCGCCTCGGCGCGGGCCGGCAGAGGGTGTTCCACGCCGCGTGGCTCCTGTCGCGCGACGTCCATCCCTGATGAAAACCGTGGAACCCCGGCTCCAAGCCGTGTTCCCGCAACCAACGAAACGACCATGAAAACCAAAGCCGTATTCTACCACGCCGGTTGCCCGGTGTGCGTCGCCGCCGAAGAGAACGTCGCCGCCGCCCTCGATCCGGCACGCTTCGACGTGGAGATCGTCCATCTCGGCGAAGACCGGAGCCGTCTCGGCGAGGCCGAGCGCGCGGGGGTGAAATCCGTCCCCGCCCTGGTGCTGGAGGGCCAGGCCTACCACATCAACTTCGGGGCGGGGCTGGACGCCCTGAAAGCGTAGTCTCCGCCGAGGGGAGCGGCGTCGGGATCTCCGCGGAGTCCGGCGCCGCGTTCCCGCCTCAGCGGATCTGCATCAGTTCCTCGGGGCTCCACGCATCGGTGTGTCCCGCCGTCGCCGCGCGGATGCGCTGCACCTCCTCCGTCTCCACCGGCGAGGCCGTGTGCCCCCAGGCGCGGCGCAGATAGGTCAGGATCGCCGCGATCTGCTCGTCGGGCAGTACGCCCAGGGGCGGCATGTCGCCGGTGTGCGTCTTGCCGAGCACGCGGATGGGACCGCGCACGCCGTGCAGGACGATCCGCACGGGCCGCTCCGCCGGACCGAGGACCCATTCGGAGTCGAGCAGGGGCGGCGCGAGGCCTTCCAGCCCGCGTCCATCCGCCTGATGGCAGGAGGCGCAGACCGCCGCGTAGAGAGTGCCGCCCATGTCGAACAAGGCCTGCTGCTCCGTCGTGAGGGGCGGGGCCTCGGTGGCCACGGTCACACCCGGTTTGCCCGGCCACACGAGAGTGTTGAGCAGCTTCTCCACCGTCGCCTTCGTCGCCGCATTCTCCGCCAGGGCCGGCCAGGCCTCGGGGGCCGCGTCGAAGACGATGGGACGACGCGACGAGCCCGCCACCGGCACCAATCCCTGCAGCAGGGCGGCCGCCTGCCGACCATCTCCCTTCCCCGCCGCCGCACCCGCCATGGCGACGACCTTCGTCAGCGCCTCGACATCGCGGGAACCCAGAACACCGCGCGCCAATCCCGTCAGCAGGCGGTTCGTCGCCGTGTCGGCAGGGGTACCGGAGGTCCGTTCGTGGAGGCGGCTCAGCAGGGCCGCCTCGCGGTTCATCAGGCCGCTGAGGAAGGCGTCGAGCAGAAAGGGTTGGTCGGTGTGTTGGCGGACCAGCTCCGCAAGGCGGTCCTCGACCTCTTCATCGCCGAGATCGCCCAGGCTCAGCACCGCCTGCAGGCGCACCTCGGCGGAATCGCCCTCGGCCAAGGGCAGGATCAGGGAGAGGAGCTCCTTCCCGCCCCCTTCCTTCAGCCAAGGCTCGGCCAAGCGGATCGCATGGGCCTGGAGCAAGGGCTCCTCCGCCTGCAAAGCCGCACGCAAGGTCGCCAGGTCCAAGGCCTCCTTGCCGATGCCCTCCAAAGTCCAGAGGGCATGGACGCGTCCGATCGCCGTCTTCCCGCCCGTCGCCACGGCGCGCACCGCCCCGGCGACCGAGACGTCCGCCGCCTCGACGAGGGTGCGCTGGGCCCGTTCGCGCCACCACGAGTTGGGATGTTCCAGGCGGGACACCCAATCCTTCAGGTCGGCCGGAGGCGTTTCGGCGGCGGCGGGAGAGACCGCTCCGTCGGCGACGACGCGGTAGATGCGGCCGAGGTGCAGTCCCTTGTCCAGATTCCGGTCCACGATCTGCTGGCGCAGGTAGCTCGTCAGGGAAATGCGGTGCTGCAGGATGCCCCGGTAGAAGTCGACCACGTAGAGCGAGCCGTCCGGACCGGTCGCGATGTTCACGGGGCGGAAGCGCTCGTCCGTCGAGGCGATGAACTCGGACGACTCGTAGGCGTTCCGGCTCTTCACCGTGCCGCCCTCTCCTTCGATCCGGAGCAGGCTCCGACGCACGAAGTTCGCGGCCGGCTCGGGCATGAAGTAGTCGCCCTGCAGCTCGGGGAGACGGTCTCCGCCGTAGATCCCCTGGCCGCCGGCGGCGGTGAACTCCTTCAGGCGGCCGTCGCGCAACATCTCCGGACGGTAGCCGCGGTTGATGCCGGGATTGACCCGGATCGGCCACACCAGCTGGTCCGCCGCCGCGTTCACATTCGTTCCCGCCAGCGAGGGATAGTGCGCCTGCCGCGCGAGATACTTCGCGTCGATCACGTCCACGCGGATATGGTCGCTGTTCGAGCCGTGGTAGAGGCGCCCGTAGGCATCCTGCGCGAGTCCCCACTGGCCTCGGAAGCTCGTCGTGCCGACCTCCCATTTCCCGTCGCGATAGCGGAAGCGGCGCGTGTAGGCCGCGCTGTAGATCCAGTTGTCGAATCCCCACAGCAGGCTGTTCGGGGCGCGCTCCGGGTTCGCCAGATGGGGCCGTTCCGGGTCCACCTTGACGCCGTAGTCGATCGCGATCACCTCCTTCTGGTCCGCCTTGCCGTCGCCATCCGTGTCCCGGTGGAAGGCCAGTTCCGGCGGGGCGCCCACGAGGAGTCCGTCCGCGACCCGGAGCAAGGCGCGGGGCATCACCAGCTCGTCGACGAAGATCGTGGAATGCTCGTAGTGCCCGTCCCCGTCGCGGTCCTCCAGGCACACGATCCGTCCGCTGGGCTCGTCCTCCCCGCGTCCGTCCAGATCCGGCATGTAGCCCCGCATCTCCGCGACCCACATCCGGCCGTCCGGATCGAAGGTCACCGCCACCGGCTCCTGCACCTGGGGCTCCGAGGCGGCCAGCTCGAGGCGGTAGCCCTCGGCCACGGTGAAGGTCTTCAGCGCCTCATCGGGCGTCAGCACGGGAGCGGGCGGAATCAGCTCCTTCGGAACCAGCGGTGTCTGGACCACGCCCGGCTTGTCCTGGCTGTCGCCGATCTGGGCGAACGACGACGGCGCGCACGAGCCGCCGATCGCCACGATGCATCCAATCCAAATACGAAATTTCATCACCAATGTCGGCGTCTGCCTGTCCAAGCCCTCCGCTTTCTCCCGCCGCCCGTTCGGCCGGGATGGAGGATGGCGTCCATGCCGCCGGAACCTCCCCGCAGGGCAAGGCTTCGTCAACGCTTTTGCCGGGACGCCATCCGGCGAGTCAATCCCGCTTCCTGGCGAAGGCCTGGACCTCCTTCCAGCGCGGGCAGGCCATCTCGTGGTCGTTGACCATGCCCACCGCCTGCATGAAGGCGTAGACGATGACCGGGCCGCAGAACTTGAAGCCGCGGCGCTTCAGCTCCCTGGACATCGCCTCGCTCTCGGGCGACTTCGTCCGGTGGCTGCGGTAGTCGTCGAGCTGGCCGAGGATCGGCGCGCCTCCGACGAAGCGCCAGAGAAAGCCGGAGAACCCGTCCGGCTCGCCCTCCATCAGTGTCAGCCACGCCTTGGCATTGCCCACGGCCGCCTCGATCTTCGCCCGGGAGCGCACGATGCCGGGATCGTCCAGGAGGCGTCCGATCTTGGCCGACGTGTAGCGCGCCATCCGCTCGGGATCGAACCCGTCGAAGGCCTCCCGGAAGCGCTCGCGCTTGTGGAGGATCGTGCGCCAGGACAGTCCCGCCTGGAAACCGTCGAGGACGAGCTTTTCAAACAGGGCCCGGTCGCCGTATTCCGGCACCCCCCATTCCTCGTCGTGGTAGCGGCGATAGAGAGGATCGTCCAGAGGCGCCCACAGGCAATGTCCCGCCGCGGCCATGTTCCGTCGCCGCCGTTGCCGTTCAGCGGACCGTGCCGTTCAATCCCTTGGCGCGCAGGGCGGCCACCACCTCGGCGGCCTTGAGACCTTCGCCGCTGACCTCGAAGGAGTCGGCTCCGTTCTCGGCATCGTGCTCCTTGAAGCCGGAGACGGAGGAGAGGGCCTCGTTCACCGCCTTCACGCAGGAGTCGCAGCAGAGATGCACACCCGAAACCTTCACCTTCGCCGATCCCGAATCCCCGGCGGAAACGTCCGCGATCTTGACCGTGTCGTGGTCGGAGACTCCGTAGAAACCGGCCGCGGCGATGGCGTCCAGCGCCTTCTGGACTTCCGAGCCCTTCTTGCCCTTCAGCGTCACGCTGCCGCCGCTCGTGGCCACCTCCACGTCGAAGCCCGAAGCCGCCTTCTCCACGGCCCGCCGGCAGCCGCCGCAGCAGAGATGCACGTCGGAGAGGGTGACCTCGGTCTCGCCTTCCGGCGCCGCCGCCTTGGCGGGAGCCGAGGCCATCGTCGCCTGTTCCTTGATGAAGGCCTGGTCCTCCGCCACGAGCATGGCGACGGGGATCTCCACGACCGCGCCGCCGTCGCGCCGGATGAAGACGGTGGCCGCGTCCTTCATGCGGACGAACTCGCCCTCGATCTTGGCTCCGTCCGAAGCCCGGGTCCAGGTGCGCGCCTCGCTTTCGCAAGGCCCTGCGACGAACGCCAGCACCGTGGCGGCCAACAACGAAAACGTACGGTTCATGGGGGAGATCGTAGCGGATTCCGCCTTCGGACGCCAAAGTTCCCCGTTTCCGCGATCGCGCTATTCGGGGGGAGTCCTGCGAATGGGCAGTTGAGCAGTTGAGAGGAGCGAATGGATCACTCGCCGGCTTTCGCCGCTTCAGCCCCACCGTCTCCCGTCAAAAAGGCGATGAGGTCGGCCATGCTTTCCGGTGGAATGACGGCCTCCAGGCCCTCGGGCATCAGGGACAGGCCCGAGCCCGAGAGGCTGGCGATGTCGCGGCGGAGCACGCTTTCGCCGACGCCGTCGGGGCGGACCAGCAGCAGGCCGGCGTCGCTCTCCTCGGCGATCATGCCGTAGAGGGAGCGGCCGTCCTGGGTCTCCACCTGGTAGGCGAGGAAGTTGGGCGCGACTTCGCGGTTGGGGTCGAGGGTGTTGATCAGAATCTGCTCGGGGCTCCAGGCGCGGATGTTGGCGAGATTGGGGCCGACTTCGCTGGTTCCGAGATCGCCCGCGCGATGGCAGGCGACGCAGACGGCCTCGAAGACCTGCCGGCCCTTGGCGGCATCGCCGGCACGGAGCAGGGCGGGTTGGTAGCGTTCGATGACTTCCCGGCGGGGATGGCTCCCGGCGTCGGAGAAGAAGCGGACGGCGAGCTGCTTCACCGCCTCGTCGCGGTGGTTCAGGAGGAGGCGGCGCTGGGCGAAGGGCACCTGGTGGGCCGGCACGCGCCCGTCCTCGATGGCCTGCATCAGGGGCAGGGCGCGCGGGGCGACGCCGATGAGGGCGGCGATGACCTGGTCGCGGATCGCGGGCGTCTGGGTCGCCCAGTTCGCCAGCAGCAGGGACGCCACCTCGCCGTCGGCGAAACGGGCGAGGGTTTGGACGGCGGCCAACTGCACCTCCTGAGGCTCGGCCGGTTTCAGGAGGGCGGCCAAGGGCTCCCTCACCCGGGAGAATTCATCGAAGGCGAGAAGCTGGATGGCCTTCCGCCGGGCATCGGCCTCGACCGAGGCGTCGACGGCGATCCCGCCCGCCTCGTCGAGAACGGTTCCCATCACGGAGGCGGCTTCGGTGGGAAAGGGATGGGTCCGGAGACTCTTGCCCGAGCGCAGCAAGCCGTCGCCGATGCCGAAGACGATCTCGTGGAGGGCGGGATCGCCGGTCTTTCTGCCCCGCAGGGCGGCGACGGCGAGGGCCAGTTCCTCCTCGTCGCCCCGTATGCCCGCCACTTGGGCCAGCTCGCGGATGAGCCCGAGAGCGCCGGGGGCTTCGGCGAAGCCGTCCCGCTTCAGCAGTTCCGCGAGCAGCCTGCCGCTGGCTTCGGCCACGGAGCTGAGCACGGCGGTGCGGGTCCAGGGATCGCCGGCGTCGCGCGCGGCGATGGTGGCGAGCCCGCCGAAGGCCGCCTCGTCGCTGGATTCGCCGAGACTGAAGGCGGTCTGGAAGCGTACCCTCGCCTCGGGATCGTCCGCGAGGGCGAGGACGGAGGCGAGGATCTCCGCGTCGGCAAGATGTGCTTCGGCGAGGCGGAGGGCGTTCTCGCGGACACCGGGGGTTCCGTCCTTCAGTCCGGCGAGGATCTCCGCCTTCCCCAAGGCGTCGAGGCCGTGCAGGGTCCACAGCGCATGGAGCCGGGCGAACGGCGAATCGCTCCCATGGACGAGCGCCTTCAGCGCGGGAACGGCGCTGCGATCCTGGCGCTCGAAGAGCAGGCGCTGGGCCGTCTCCCGCCACCAGGAGTCCGGGTGCTCCAGCGTCGCCACCAGCTCCGCCGCGGTGGCGGAGCCGAGGCGAGGCGGAGCCTGGGGCTGGAATCCGGGAGGGGCGAGGCGCCAGAGGCGGCCCATGTCGCGTCCGGCTTCGAGATCGACGGCGGCGTGGATGTCCTCGGGGATGCTCCAGGGATGCTCGATGTTCTCCCGATACATGTCGATCACGTGCAGGGTTCCGTCGGGGGCGTTGTAGAAATTCACGGGGCGGAACCAGTTGTCGGTGGAGGCCACCATCTCGGCGTCGCCATCGATCCGCTCGGCCTTGAAGGTGACGCCATCGGGAACGAGACGGAGCCGGTAGAGCAGGTTGCCGGCGCATTCGGCGACGAAGATCATGTCCCGATAGCTCTCGGGATAGGCGCTGCCGCGGTAGCGGGTGATGCCGCTGGCGGAGGTGACCACGCCCGCGCCGACGAGCTCGCTGCGGGGCATGACGATGTCGCGCTCGCCCGCCCAGCGCTTCGCCCGGATCACGCGCCAGGGTTCGGGAGGGGAGATGGGATGGACGCGCAACTGGTCGCCCGATTCCGCCATGTCGTGGAGGGCGCTCCTCGCGGCGAGCCAGCGGTTGCGGGCGAGGTAGTGGCCGGGCAGCAGGATGTGCTGGGCGGGGTTGCGGATGTTGCAGAGGAAGCGGTTGCCCCAGTCGTCGAAGGAGCCGCCGAAGCGGGCGCCGCCCGATTGCAGCTCGAAGCGGTGGTCGCGGGGATCGAATCTGAAATCCGCCCGCGCCATGGTCAGGGGAGGCGCGTCGTCCTGCGCGGGGGCGGCGATCTTTCCGCCGTTGCTGCCGCCCGCGCCGTGGAGGCGGTTGTCGAGTCCCCAGACGAGGTTGTTCATCACGGCCTGCACGTTCAGCTTGCGGAAGCCGGTGAAGACCCGGGTGCGGACGTCCGCCTTGCCGTCGCCGTCGGTGTCCTTGAGATACCAGATGTCCGGGGTGGCCGCGACGAAGACGCCACCCTGCCAGCAGGCCACGCCGGTGGGCCAGGAGAGCCCCTCGGCAAAGACGGTCGCCTGGTCGAAGATGCCGTCGCCGTCCGTGTCCTCGAGCAGACGGACGCGGCCGATGGGCTGGTCGGTGGGGTTCTCCTGATTCGGCTTGTGGTTCGCCTTGTCCGTGTAGGGGTAGTCGCGCATCTCGCAGAGGTAGGCGCGGCCGTTCTCGTCGTAGGCCATGGCGACAGGGCTGGCCACGAGCGGCTCGGCGGCGAGGAGATCCATGCGGAAGCCGTCGAGGACGCGGAATTTGGCGGCGGCCTCCGCAGGTGGCGTGGGCGGGACGGCGGGGATGGCCTCCGTCACCGCCTCGCGCCCGGGCGCGGTGAAGATCGTTTTTTCCTGTGCCTGTGCGGCCAGAGTGGAGAGGAACACGAGGAGGATGGGAGTGGATTTCATCGGAGGGTTCGACGGGCGCATGGCCTTGGAGCGTGCCCCCACAGCACTGCCGCGCTCGGCGAGACCGGCGGAAGATATCGGTTTCATAGGCAAAGGGTCGAGGTCGGACGGCTCACGCGAGCAGCGCCTTCGCGTTGCCGGAACGCACCGCTTCCGACACCGTCTCGTCGAGCACGGACTCGCGGAGCTTCAGCTTCGCGGATTCGAAGTAGAAGTTCGGCGCATAGGAACCGAAGCAAAGGCATCCGACAGGAATCTCGCGAAGGAGGCTGGCGATGCCCTCCATGCCTTCCAGCATGGCGATTTCGAAGGCCACGCCGCGCCGGGCGAGGGAGGCGAGCGGCAGGCCGCGCAGGGTGCGGAAGGCGTTGAGCAACTGCACGCGCAACCCCGGTATCCGCCCCATCTGCTCCGGCAGCGGAGCCGGGTCCGTCGGTGGCACGGACACCAGAGGATGCTGGGTGCGCTCCTCCTCCATCACGACCGCGATCTGGACCAGCAGGCCGCGCTCCGCCGCCAGCGCCAGCAGCGCCTCCGTCCCGGCATCGGCCAGCGAATAGCGGTGGTAGTTCGGATGCAGCCGGATCGCCCGCATTCCATGGACCTCCACGCAGCGGTCCAGCTCGCCGCGCCAGTCCGGCAGGCCGGGATGGAGGCTGCCCACGGGACGGAAGAGGGCCGGGTCCAGTGCCCGACACGCTTCGGTCAGGCGGTCGTTGACCGCGCGGAGGTCCTTGTGCAGCAGCGCATCGAAATGGCCCGCCCAGGCCTCGGTCACTCCGTTCGCCCTCAGTTTCTCCCGCAGCGCCTCGCCCTGGTCCAGAACCGTCCGTCGAAACGGCCAGCGCCCCAGGTAGACGTTCGTATCGACGAGAGATCCACCCGCGGCGTCCGCACCCTTCGCCTCCCCGCCTTCCGGCCGGACCTGCGAAGCTCCCGCCGCGGTGACGAGGGACAGCGCGCCCGTCCGCCGCAGGAAGCGGCGGCGGGAAAGCCCCGGAGCCACCGGGGCAGGATCATGGGAACGCTCCATCATGCCTGGATTCCTTTCGTTTCGAGGATGGGCTTCAGCAGCCGCCTCAGGTTTCCGCCCAGCACGAGTTCCTTCTCCCCTTCGGAGATGGCCGCCCCCATCACCTTGGCCAGTTGCGAGGAGAAGCTGCGCCCGGCGGCGTCGCTGCCGTAGAGGACGCGCTCCGCGCCGAGCTCTCTGACCGCCATCTCGGTGAATCCGGCGGTCGGGTCCGTCCCGGCCAGCTCCGCGTGGACGTTCTTCAGGCGGCGGATCGCCTGGATCCCCAGCTCCCAGTCACCGCCCGAATGCCCGCAGACGAGGGTCGCCTCCGGGTGGCGGCCGACCAGCTCCGCGAAGTCGTCGGGAGTCGATTCGCCCGGCTGGTTGCCGTTGCCCGCCTTGAACCAGGTGTGCTGGATGATCACCGCCTTCAGCTCCGTCGCCCGGTGGATGAGCGGGTCGAGTTCCGGGGCGTTGCAGCGTCCCGCGATCCAGAGCTTCACCCCGACCATGGGACCGTTCGCGACGCATCGCTCCAGCTCCGCGAGGGAGGCCTCGACATGCTGCGGACTCAGATAGACGAACCCGAAGATCCGGTCCGGACAGGCCGCCACGGCGCGGAGCACCTCGTCGTTCTGCTCGCGGAGCTGTTCCGGCGTCGGGTCGGCGAGGAAACGGGTGCCCATGTAGAGGCAGAGACGCTCGATGCCCATGCGGCCCGCCACCGCCACGAGATGCCTGGCCTTCTCCTCGGGCGTCGCCCCGGGCAGGGCGGGCCCGGCCATGTGGCAGTGGAAATCCCAGATGCGCATATCTCGTCAAGATCAAGCGGGCGCCATCCCTCGTGTCCGCTTCATCCGGCGAGGGCGGAGAACGCTTCGTTCACGGATGTCCATCTAACCGGAACCCTCGTCCGAATCGAGAACGCATTCGCGTCCGTCCATCCTGCCGCGATCCGATGGGACTAGGGTTCCTCGGCACCGCATCCCTCCTCCGGCGTGGAGGCCTCCGCCTGGGCACGCGTGTCCTCGCGAAAGCGGAAGACCACGCCGTCGTCCAGCAGATCGGCGCTGGTCACGGTAGGGCACCAGTGCCGCTCGATATGGGCGATGACGAGGTCGTTTCCTTCGAAGTGGCTGACGAAGGGCTCCTCCGCGGGATTGTACATGGAATCGGTCATATCGCGCATCAGCGCGACGTTCATGCCCTGACGCACGAGCTGCCGGATGCCGAAGGGCCGGCCGAGCACGCACATGTTGGTGTGGACACCGAGAAGGATGACGTTTTCGATCCCCCGCTGCCTCATCAGGTAGAAGGCCTCCACCGAATCGGTGACGGCGTCTCCCTCGGCGATCTCCAAGGTTTCGATCTGCCTGCTGTAGAAGCGGACCGGCTCGCGGAGCTCGCCGGTGTCGTCGCAGGGATGTTCCGTCTTCACCGGCAGGGGAGGCTCCCGACCTTCGTCGAGATGGCACCAGCTCTCCAGAGGTACCACCGTCTCCACCGGGGGCGCCTGCCTCGCCCGATTGCGCTGGGGCGTGCCTTCGTACCGGTCCATGCAGCCGCTGGGACAGTGGATGATGAGCGCCCCTCGGGCGCGGGCGGCGCGGAGCACCTCGTTCATCCTCGGCGCCATCTCCGCCACGCGGCGGGCGGCGTTCCGGCAGTAGTGGTCGTCCCACATGTCGGAGACGACCAGCGCGGTTCGGGACGCGGCCCAGGTGCCGGGCTGCAGGAGGGACTGGTAGCGGCCCGAGCCGGGAGTCGTCTCGCTCTCGCGGCGGAAACCGAGGGTGAATGCCGCCTCCTCGCCCCGGACGCTCTCCGGAGACCACGGGAGCGAAGCCACGGCCAAAGCCAGGCACGAAAGGCGAAGGAAGGGTGGCGGGTTCATGGGACGATGCCCTTTCCCACGGGGACCGGTTCACTATTTCTTCAGCGGCTGGAGGTCGAAGCGCCTCACCACGAATTCGGCGGCCTCGGTCTGCAGGCCTACCGGCCCCTCGCTGGGCTGGACGGAGAAGGCCTCGTTCACGAGCGCTCCGTTGAAGAAATACTGCAGCGTGTCCCCCTTGGCGACGACTTCCAGGGTGTTCCACTCGCCCACCGGCTTGTCGAGATCGTCGGGGAAGCGGATGTCCACCTTGTCGGCCCAGTCCTCGTGGCGCTTCTCCCAGTTGATGCGGCCCGAGGTCACCTTCTGGCGCGGCGCGCCCTTCTTCCAGCGCTTCTCCCCGTCGCGGTCGAGCTCGAACTCCGCCTCGACGCTGCTCTCGTGGACCGTGCCGTCCGCCGTCTTGGGGCTAAGCACGAGGATGTCCCCCATGCCGCCCTCGATGATCTGGGCCTCGATCGAGGCCGACCACGTGCCTCCCAGGGCTCCGGCGGGGCCGTGGCAATGGACGAGGATGCCCGTGTCCCGGGCCCGGTCCGCGCGGCGTCCCCAGGTGCGTCCCGTCCACTTGAACTCGATCGTCAGATGGTAGTCGCGATAGGCCGACTTGGTGGCCAGGTAGCCCCAGCCCTTCCCGGTGACGAGCAGCTCGTCGTCCTTCAGGATGAAGATGTCCTCCGCCTTGTCGTTCGCGTCGGGATCGTATCCCTCGTTGAGGTGGACGTAGGTCTCGCCGTCCTTGACCAGCTTCAGGATGTCGACGGGCTCGGTGACGACGATGGCGGCCTTGGCGGGCTCCTTTGCCGCCAGGGGGTGGCCGGCGAGGAGAAGGAAGGCGAGGAGGAGTGCGGCTTTGGGAATCATCGGATGGCTGGAGTAGGGGGGGTGAACGTTCGGACCAACGGAGAGGTCTTCCCGACGGATCGCGGGAAGCCCTTCCGAAACGGTCTGACCAGCGATTTGAAGCGGCAAGCGTTTTGTACACAATTTTCACGCCCCTCGTCGGGTCGTGGCCGGCCTTCCTCGGCGGAACCGCAGCGGATCCAGCGGCCTGCGGGATTGCAGTCGAAACGTTCCTTCCGCACGAGGAGGAGCGAGGGTCGGCATGACCCCGGGCTCTTGGGACCTGTTTTCGATGAAACGATGCGTCCAGTCCAGGCGCGAAGCATGATAGAGGAGCGCATCGCCGGGGTGTCCGCGTCGGATGGCTCTTGGCTCCGTGGCGGACGCCTCGAGGAGACGTCGCCACGGACTCATCCGGATGCGCAAGGATTTGACGGCGTCAGTCGGTTGCCCCCTTGGCTGGGCTCCGCGCCGGAAGCGTTCCGAACAGCTCCCGGTGGCAGGGAGAGAGTCCCGCCGGATCCATTCGGACGCCCTCGCCGGAGAACCGCCTCCAGAAATCGTCCGGCATCAGAGACTCGTCCACGTACCAGTCCTCGAAAGCCCGGTGCCGGTTCATGACGTCGCCGACGACGAGACGGTAGCCGTGCCTTCCGAGAATTTCCCGGGAAAGCGCCTGCTCCCTTCCCTCGTTCCGGTACCGGTCGTGCTCGAAGGTGACGACGGCGAAGCGGAACCGGGTGAGGTCGATGCGCTGCAGCGCCTTCAACGAATTGTGAGCGGGATCGATGTCCACCTGGAGGTAGTCGAGGGCTGGACCGAGACCATGCTCCTCGAGGAGAGCGCCGAAGTCCGTCTCCGTGGCGTCTGCGCACCGGCATGGATTCCTCCTCAGCCGGGCGTGTCTCTCCACTTGCCTCGGATCGATGTCGAGGGACACGCCCCTCCACGAGAACCCGGTTTCGAGCAGCCAGGTGTTGCTGTGGTGGACCGGATGTCCCGCCCCGATCTCCAGATAGGATCCGTTCCTCTTCCCCGCGAGGACGGACAGGACGAAGAGATCCTGGCTTTCCTTCGAGCGGGAGCCGCTCAGGATCTCCGGCGTCGGGACCGCGGCGGCGGAGACAGGAGCGAGCTTCTCCGCAAGGATCTCGATGTGGCAGACCGCCCCGCGTCGGGTCTGGTCGACCGAGGTGCCGAGGCGGTGGTCGTAGCGATCGTCGCAGAGGCCGAGGTACCAGAGGCGTAGCGAGCCCCGTAGCGGACCCGAGAGAAGTTCGGGGAGATTGAGCAGGGGGATGGACGGGTCCGCCGGACGGTGCAGCGAGAACGCGGTCTTGTGGAAGCAGTTGCGGAGGCCCTCGCCGCCCTCGTAGAGATCGTAGTCGGGTACCGCGAGATAGAGGAAGCCCCCCGGCCGGACGACCTCCGTCCACCGTCGCAACGCGGCAAGCGGGTCGGGCAGATGCTCGAGGCAGTGCGAGGAATACACATAGTCGAGGGAGTCCGCCGCGACACCGGGCAGCTTGGCCGCGTCGCCGTCGCCATGCTTCCGGTCCCACGCGCGGCACTCCCCCGCGACCGGTTGGAAGGGATCGTCCCCCGCGCCGATGTCGAGGCCGCGGCCGACGAGCTTCTGCAGATGGCCCTGCGCCATCCGCCGCGATGTGCATTTGGACGTTTCCCGGCTCATGCGTCCCCCTTTCCCAGCAGCTCCAGGGCCAGCCGGGCCACGTCCTCCGGCGCGTAGCGGTCGATGCAGACGCCGTCCGCTTGCTCGCATTCCTCGTGGCGCCGTGCAAGGCAGGTCCTTCCCCCGCAGGGCCATTCCCTCTCGACGACGTGGGTGCGGGCGTAGACATTCCAGAAGGCCGAGCGGTGGATGCCGGCCTGGAGAATCAGAGCCTGCCGGTGTGCGCCCGAGACGAGGTGGGCGGCTCCGCTTTCCACGCCGATGAAGAGGCGGGCCGCCCGGGTTTCGGCCAGCAGTTCCCTCAGGCCGAAGGAGCGGTCGGAGAGCCGCTCGCCCACGTCGAGGACGGACAGGCCCTCGGCCCGCAGCCGCCTTGTCAGCTCGGCTCCGTGGCGGTAGGCGCGCACCGGCTTCCATCCCCCGCAGTGGAGGCTGAGGACGACGTCGTGAGGAGCCACGCTCTCCGGCAGGTTGTGCACGGGCAGGCCGCGGTAGGGCACCGCCAACCGGCGCACGCCGAACTCCCGCAGGCACTGGAAGAGAGTGTTGGCCGGCGCGTGGATGTGGTAGCGGAAATCCAGCACGAAGTCGAAGGGCACCCTCGCTCCGGTGTGGTCGAGACCGCCCTCGTAGCCACGCAGCGGCGTCTCCTTGGGCAGCGGATGGGCATGCAGGTCCGGACTGTAGGTGAAGCACGGCACCCCGTCGAGAAAGGAGGGAAACTCCCGGTCGTACTTGTTTCCGCGGCAGCCGAACCAGACGTCGAGACCGTGGACGCGGCGCAGGATGTCGCAGCACATCGCGTTCATCGCCATGTCGCCCATCCCGGGCTTGCGCGTCCACAGCAGGATCCGCTTGCTCCGGAACCAGTCGAGGCCGCGCCCGCCGTCGTGCCTCTTCCGCTCGCGCGGATCGGCCATGCAGTAGCGCACCCGGTCGCGATGCACCGCGCGCTGGTCGCGCCAGAGGGTTCGGGGAAGCTGCATCGGAGCATGACACAACGGAGGGGCGGGAGAAGTCAATCCCTTAGGTTGAGAGTCGATGGATGAGAGTCGAGAGGCTCGGAACCGACGAGTGCGCGGCCAGGCGGACGTCCGAACAAGGTTCTCCCCGACCTGACCGGGCCGACTACCCTAAGACTCCGATTCGCCCCCGGCTATCAACGATCAACTTCCCCAAGGCGCCTGCCGGGCAGGAGATAGTTGGCGACGCAGTCGCGCACGGCCTCGGCCAGCGGGGTGATGGGGCCGGTGTAGCCGGTGGCGGCCAGCTTCCCGGTCTCCGCACGGGTGTGGTACTGGTAGGTCGCCCGGAGTGGCTCCGGCATGTCCACGAACTCGATCTCCGGCTCCAGTCCCATCGCCGCGAAGATCGCCTCGGCCAGCTCGATCCAGGTATGGGACCTGCCCGAGCCGAGATTGAAGAGCCCGCAGGCGCCCCGGTGTCCGGCGAGGTGCAGGGTCATCGCCACCGCGTCCTTCACGTAGAGGAAGTCGCGGCTCTGCCGTCCGTCCTCGCAGTCGGGACGGTGACTCCTGAAGAGCTCGACCCGGCCCGTCGCGCGGATCTGGTCGCAGGCCTTGTGGACGAGGCTGCGCATCGCCCCCTTGTGGTTCTCGTTCGGACCGAAGACGTTGAAGTACTTGAGCCCCACGACCCGGTCCAGCCAGCCCTCGCGCCGCGCGTGGAGGTCGAGGAGGTGCTTGGAGTAGCCGTAGGGGTTCAGCGGACGCAGGCGGTCCAGGTCGGGATCGCGGTCGTCCATGCCCGCGCCGCCGTCGCCGTAGGTGGCCGCCGAGGACGCGTAGACGAAGCGGACCTCCCTCGCCAGCGCCCAGCGCGCGAGGTCGCGGGTATACCCGTAGTTGTTGCGCATCAGATGGCCCATGTCCCGCTCCGCCGTGCTGGAGCAGGCCCCGAGGTGGAAGGCGGCGGCAAAGGGCCCCAGCGCATCGCGCCCGAGCAGGCCGGGCAGCTCGTCGGCGTCCACGTAGTCGGCGAAGCGCAGGGGCACGAGGTTGTGCCACCGCCCGTCGGCACCGAGCCGGTCGCAGACGACGATGTCCTCGCGGCCGCGCTCGTTCAGCGCCCACACCAGGGCGCTGCCGAGGAAGCCCGCCCCGCCGGTGACCAGGATGCGTCCCTCCTTCATCGAAGGACGAGGTTAGGCGGTGGCGGAGGGGCGAGGCAAGACTGTTTTTGCTTTTGGAGGGATGCCGCCCTGTCGTTGCGAGGCGCCTCCCTGCGGCAACTCTACCGCCCCGGTATTCCGGAGAGACCAGCGCGGAAGCCTCTTTCCTTGCGAGACCGACGTCTGGGACTTGCGCAAAGAGAGAAGGCCTGCCATGTCGGTTCCGACATCGTCGGTCCGTGTCGCATGCCTTACTGGATTCTGGATTCGGCCTCCCAGTCGATCACCTGCGCCGAGGAGAGAACCGGACGGTTAACCAGGACAGCACATGGGTGGCGGGGCTTGTGTTGGCATGTTTTGATGAAAGCGCCGGGTTCCGGTGCTTTCACCCTCCGGGAAAATGCTTTGCATTTTTCTATGATGCTCGCCCGCATCATTGTTGGAGTAGGCGAACTTTGCCCTGAATGAAGAGTCGGGGAGAGGAAGGCCTGCGACAAACGGTGGCACCGAGGCGCTGCTGGCTGGACCTCTCCGGGGCTTGACCTAAATATGGGGTGTTCAACCGCCGACAAGCCGGACTGATTTTATTTTTGCAAGTGGGTTGGTACGGCCAATGCCACTGGTTGGCTTGTTGGAAGTTACCGAGGCTGCCCGCGGAGTCGTGATCGACTTGCCTGTCGATCGAGCCCGAGGACTGAGCAATCCTGCCGACGACATCGCCGGACAAGTCGCGTTCCCTATCCGCTTTGGCATCACCCGCGTGGCTGAAAAACGCCGAGGGTCGGAGGCGTTTTAGAGGGAGCGAAGCGGAGCCCGAAGGGCGAGGAGGCGGTGGGAGCCGACGAGTCAAAGAGGCCGTAAG
>JBBCIU010000037.1:0-2554 GCA_037190325.1 Verrucomicrobiales bacterium
CCGCGAGACGGAGGAGACGGCGAAGTCTTTCGTCCAGCGCCTCGACCGGAACGGCGACGGCGTGCTCGAAGCGGGGGAGATGGACGAGACCCGGTGGAAGGTGGTCTCGCGGGCGGACCGGGACGGCGACGGCAAGGTCACTGTTTCGGAGTGGCTCGGGAGGGCGGGGCGTTGAAGCCTTCGATTCCACCCTCCGCGTCCGCTGTCCCGGCGGGCCTATTCCGAATCTCTGAAATCCCTGCCTGGCTCCGAAGCGGAGACGCCACGAAATAACAGTCTCCTCCCGTTCCATGCCCCCGCACGCTCCAGCGTCCTCGCCAAGCCCGCGTCCCTCTGCGCCCAAACGTGTGAATCTTTGGGAGGGATGGCTCCGGCGGAGCAAAGGCCGGCCCTTTCCGTTTCAGAAGGAAACCTGGCAAGCCTACCTGGAGGGCGGGAGCGGCCTGGTGCATGCGCCGACCGGCGTGGGAAAAACCTATGCCGTTTGGGGCGGCCCCCTTCTGGAATGGTTGCAAGAGCATCCGGAGTCCGCGTCCTGGCCGCGGCCCCCGGAACCGCTGCGTGTGCTGTGGCTGACCCCGCTGCGCGCCCTGGCCAATGACACGGTGGCTTCCTTGCAACTCCCGCTGCGGGAACTCGGCCTGCCCTGGACGGTGGAACTGCGCACCGGCGACACGTCTTCCGCCGTGCGCCAGCGCCAGCGACGACGGTTTCCCACGGCCCTGGTCACGACCCCGGAGAGCCTCTCCTTGCTGCTTTCCCACGCGGACACGCGGGAGAAATTCGCCGGCCTGCGGGCGGTCGTCGTCGATGAATGGCATGAACTGCTCAGCTCAAAACGCGGCGTGCAGGCGGAACTGTGTCTCGCCCGGCTGCGGCAGTGGCTGCCGGGCCTGCGCGTCTGGGGCCTCTCCGCCACGCTCGGCAATCTGACCCAGGCCTTGGAGGTGTTGCAGGGAGCATCGTTCGACATGAGCCGCTCGCGTCTCATCACCGCGCCCGTGCGGAAGAAATTCGCGTTGAAAACCCTGATCCCCAAACGCGTGGAACGCTTCCCCTGGGCGGGCCATGTCGGCCTCGGCCTGCTGCCCGAAGTCATCCGCCAGATCGCCGGAAAGCGCACCACGCTGCTTTTCACCAACACCCGCTCCCAAACCGAAATCTGGTTCAAGGCGTTGTCGGCGGCGCGGCCGGAGTGGGAAGAGACGATCTCGCTCCATCATGGATCCATGGACCGGGCGGTGCGCGAGGAGGTCGAGGCGCGCCTGCGCGAAGGAAGCCTGCGCTGCGTGGTCTGCACCGGCAGCCTCGATTTGGGGGTGGATTTCTCGCCGGTCGAGCAGGTCATCCAGGTCGGCGGTCCCAAGGGAGTGGCGAGGATCTTGCAGCGCGCGGGCCGCAGCGGGCATCGACCCGGCGCCGTCAGCCGCCTCATCGGCGTGCCCGCCCATGCGCTGGAACTGATGGAATTCGCCGCCGCCCGCGAGGCCGTCGAAGCCGACGCGATCGAAGCCCGGGTGCCTCTGGAGGCGCCGCTGGATGTGCTGGTGCAGCATTTGGTGACGGTCGCCCTGGGCGGCGGGTTCGTCGCGGCCGACATGCTCGCGGAAGTGCGCTCCACCCATGCCTACCGCCGGTTGAGCGATCGGGACTGGCAATGGGTGCTGGACTTTGTCGTGCGCGGCGGCAAGGCCCTGGGGGCCTACCCGCAGTTCCAGCGCGTGCAGGAGGTCGAGGGGAAGCTCGTGGTCACCCAACCGGCCCTGGCTCGCTTCCACCGCCTTTCCATCGGAACCATTTCCAGCGATGCCGCCCTCGCGGTGCGGCTCCAGCGCGGTCAACACCTGGGCAGTGTCGAGGAATCGTTCATCGCCCGGTTGAAGCCGGGCGACACCTTCTCTTTTGCGGGGCGGGCGCTGGAGCTGGTGCGCGTGCGGGACATGACCGCGGTGGTCCGGCTCTCCAAAAAGCCCTCGCGCACGGTGCCGCAGTGGCTCGGCGGCTACATGCCCTTGTCCTCGCAGCTGGCCGCCGCCGTGCGCCGCCAGCTGGCCGAGGCCCGCGAAGGCCGCTTCGCCGGCCGGGAGATGCAGGCGCTCGCGCCGGTCCTGCGATTGCAGGAGCAATGGTCCCGCCTCCCCGCGCCGGACGAGCTGCTCATGGAAAGCGCCTCCACGCGCGAAGGCTTTCATTACTTTCTCTATCCTTTTGCCGGGCGGCTGGCGCATGAGGGGTTGGCGGCGCTCGCCGCCCACCGGCTGGCCAGGCTCGCCCCCCGCACCGTCACCCTCACCATGAGCGACTATGGTTTCGCCCTCACCACCCCGTCGCCCCTGCCGATGGATGAACCCACGTGGCGGCAGCTCCTCTCCCCCGGGCGCCTCGTCGAAGACCTGCTCGAATGCCTCAACACCGGAGAACTGGCCAAACGCAAATTCCGCGAGATCGCCCGCGTGGCCGGCCTGGTCTTCCAAGGCTATCCCGGCAGCGGCAAACCCATGCGCCAGCTCCAGGCCTCCAGCGGCTTGTTCTACGATGTCTTCCGACGCTACGA
>JBBCIU010000038.1:0-15053 GCA_037190325.1 Verrucomicrobiales bacterium
ATGGAGAAGCTCTCCCAGTCGATGATCGCGCTGCGGCTCCCTTGGCGGATCTGCAGGTTGCCCCCGTGACCGGCCCCGATGCTCACGTCCCCGTGCACCACCACTCCGCCCCGCGGATTGGCCATCACCGGAGAGGTCGTCATTACCAGCCCGGGGGAGAGCAGGGAGATCACAAAGGCTTGCAGGCAGGCCGAACGCCGGAGTACGGCGGCGCAGCCACTCTTGCCGAGAGCGGAGAGGTTCATCGGGGGGACGGAGGGGTTTTGAGGGGGAGAAGCAAAATCGGCGGGGCTCCCCGCCGATTTTCCGCAGATTAGAAAAAAAAGAGCGGATTTGTCGATCTTAATTTTTTCATGCCGCCACTTTTCTCATCGCCCCCACTTACTGGTTCCCAGACATTTGCGACCGCCCCTGTCACTGGCTCCGCCTCCCTAAGAGGCTGTTGAAAAACCATAATGAAAACGGCGAGTTCTTTTGCCGACAGAGGAAGCGCGATGAAGTGGAGCGGGCCGCAAAGCGGCAAGGAAACACGGGAGCGAAGCGGACGCCCACCGCAGATTGCATCGAAGGCGGGGATCAGACTGACCCCCGGAGGAACGGTCCACACCGCATCCGGCAAAGCCGCCGGCTTGAGCCAGTCGAAAACCCCATCCGGTTTTCCGTTGCGGTTTTTCCTTCTCCTACCCCTCGTCGCCCTCCGTCTCCTCCAGATGCCGGAGGTGGCGGCGCAGAACCTCCTCATCCTCATCCCCGAGCATCCCGGTGTCAGACGACGGCGCTCCATTGAAGCTATACACGCTCTCCCCGTTCGGGCCATAATGGCTGTAGCCCTCGTAGCGCACACGCGTCGTCCCTGGTCCGCTGTAGCAATCCTCCTGATCCCGGAGCCAGTCGTCGTAGGCCCGATCGTCGGGCAGCAGCGACAGATAGTCCACTCCCGGCTCCACGGGTGGCACGGGAGGAATCACCGGCGGCACAGGCGGGACCACCGGCGGCACGGGGGGAGTCACCGGCGGAACCACCGGTGGCACGGGCGCGTCTCCCAGCACGATCGTGTCGTAGTAGAACGCGTAGCCCAGCGCTGGCGACGGTCCACTCCCAAGGCTGTTGTCGTGCTCGCCGGGATGCGTCAGCGTCCCGTCGGCATACTCCACGTAGTTCGCGTGCTCCTCGGGCTTCTGCACCGGCCACGGATCGTCCACTCCGGCATACGCCACTCCGTTGATCAGGGCTCCGGCGGCCACCTGGTTGTTCCCGCGGCGAGGAAGATAGATCCTCAGCTCGCTCCCAGAGAGCTCACTCGACGCGTCCGCCACCAGCGCACCCACCGACGGATCCGACGGATCGTTCCGCGACACCCCGATCCACGTCGCCGCACCCGATCCCAGGACCGCAGGGCTCGAGGTCCCCACATGGCCGATCTGAGCCCCTTCCAGAACGACGTCCGTCCCGGCGGACACCATCACCGCCCCGTCCCGAACGCCCGTGCCTCCCTGCCCGGCGAAGCCTCCCCGCAGGTCGTCCCCGTGGCCGATCTTCGCGTAGGCCGCGTTGCCGGGTGCCTGCGAACGCAGCGCCACGCTTCCACCGGCCTCCACCAGCACTTCCCCGGACATGGCCGCGTCGGTGGAGAAGCCTCCGTGCCCGATCTGCGCAGAGGACGCTCCCCCCGTCCCACCGACCGCCTCGACGTCCCCGGACACCCTCACCCCGATGTCCCCTCCCATGCTGGTCGAGACCGCGTTGCTCCCCCCATGGCCGATCTGCGCCGAGCTCTGCACTCCGTTCCCGCCACGAAGCCTCAGGTCCCCACCGGAGACCACCGAGACGTTCCCGGAGAGATCCGCCACCAGATTCCCCAGGCTGCGGTGCCCGATCTGGGCATACGCGTTGGCCTGGGCTCCTCCATGCACGGACACGCCTCCCCCGTGCGAGCGCACCTCGATGCTGCCCGTCGGCGACACGCCCGCCGCGGCGGCGAAGCCGATCTGCGCGTAGCCGCCACCAGCCGCGTCGCTTCCGACCACCTCCACCACGTGGCCGA
The DNA here is from genome assembly GCA_037190325.1 of Verrucomicrobiales bacterium. Lineage (GTDB taxonomy): Bacteria > Verrucomicrobiota > Verrucomicrobiia > Verrucomicrobiales > DEV007 > Arctic95D-9. Next base: position 2,045 of record JBBCIU010000038.1, read on the forward strand.
GCACGGTGGTGGTTCCGCCGGCGGAGCCAAAGGCGATTCCAGAGGTTTGACTGCCGTCGCCAATGGAGATCTTTCCTCCGTTGTTGCCCCAGAGGCTGCCGTCGCCAGCCGGAACCCCGAAGTCGAACTCGAGGGTTTTCATGACGAGGCATTTGTTGAAGTCCAATTCGAAAGTCAGTCCATTGCTGCCGTCGAACTGATGGGTGGCCGGATCATACCCCTGGAGAGAATCCCACCCCGATGCCGCCCCGACGTTCCCGCTTCCCGAATTCTGCACAGAGGCCATCATGGTCACGTCGCCGGAGGCCACGAAATTGGCGTCGAAGCCGTGATTGAAGGAGGCACCGCCTCCATCGACGAGCAGATCGCCGTCGAGAACGGCGAAGGTCACTTCTCCATCTTGTCCCATTTCGTTCGCGATGTCGCTCACGCCGCGCGCATGGCTGGAGAGGTCGAGCGTTCCGGTCACCAGGGCGATGCCGGCGTTGGTGATCCCGCCCACGGTGGTGGTGCCGTGGCCGAGACGGACGCCGGAGAGGTTGTCGGTCAATACGGTACCACCTCCCACCATGAGTTTCACCCCCCCCCTCCGCGCGCCGCTGGTCAGGGGGCGGGCGGTTCCGTGTCCGACCATCGCGTAGCCGTCCTGATGTCCGCCTCCCACGAGGTTGAAATCGCCGCCGGCAAGAAGGTGGATGTTCCCGATGAAGGTGCCGTTGGAACCCACGCCGCCATGCCCGATCTGGGAATGGGTGGAGGCCGCGTTGCCGCCGACGAGCCGGATGTCGCGCGCCGCCGCGACGGAGATGTCGCCATTGAGCGTCCCGGTGGTCGTGGATCCGCCATGTCCGATCTGCGTATCGACGATGTCGGCAGTGCCGCCCTTGCTGGAATCGAGCACGATGCCTCCATTGACGGACGAGACCTCGATCCAGCCGGTGATGTTTCCATCGTGCGAAAGTCCTCCATGCCCGATCTGGACGGGGGATTGCCGGGAGTCGCCGTTCTCCAGGAGGATGTCGCCGTCGATGCAGACGGTGATGTTGCCCGTCTTCAGTCCGTCGGAGTTGTAGTCGCCATGGCCGATCTGGGCCGCGTGCAGGCGGACGTCGGCGGTGCCGGCTCCGCGAACCCCGCCTTTGAGCGCGAGGCCGCCCCGCTCGGCGATCACCACGATGTCGCCGTCCAGATCGCCGCCGCCGGCACCGTTGCTGTGGCCGCGGTGTCCGATGCCCGCGAAGCTGTAGTAGGAGGCCGTGGCGCTGACTGCGTCGTCCCGGCTCCCCGCGACGATGTTGATCCCATAGTCGTCAAGGCCGGCCACGAGACCGGTCTTCACGGTGATGTCGCCGCTGTGGTTGCCGCGGACGTTGAAGTAGGCGGTGTGTCCCACCAGGGCGTAGTTGAAACTTACGGCATTCTTCGCCGCGATCAGGTCGAGCTTGCCGCCGGCATTGAGGACGATGTCGCCGCTGTAGCCGGAGTTGCCGCCGTCGACGGTCGCGATATATCCCCCGTGGCCGATCTGCGTTCCCGAAGAGGTCGTGCTGGTGAAGGTCCCGAACTGCGCGGAAACCAGCTCGACATGGCGGCCGGCGTTCACGGCGATCTTGTTCTCGACGAACGAGGACAGCGGTTGCCCATTGTGGCCATGCCCGATCTTCGCACCGGAGTTGCTCCGGATGCCTCCGGACAGGAGCACGTCGCGCCCGGCCGCCACCGTGATGGCGGAAGCGTCCACCGCGCCCCCCACCGACGACAGGGCGCCTCCGCTGATGCGCCGGCCGCCGTGGCCGATCTGCGCGTAGGTCGTGTCCGCGGTTCCCGCCTCGAGGGCGACGTCATCGGCGGCAATCACATCGACTTTGCCGCTGAAAGTCACGCTCATGCCGGTCGTGGCAGAGGTTCCTCCGTGGCCGATCTGGACGTAGTCGTAGTTGGCATCCCCGCCCGTCAGCGCGACGCTGCCGGTGACCGACTCGACCCGGATGTCGTCGCGGTAGACGCGGTTGACCACCCCGTTGGCGTAGCCTCCATGCCCGATCTGCGCGTGGGCGTAGTGGTCGGAGCCGCGAGCGCCTCCGGCACGCAGGATCACGTCGCCATTCGTCGCCGTCACCGTGATGGTGCCGGACTTGTCGCCATCCGAATCGCGCCCGCCATGCCCGATCTGGGCGTGGGCGAAGTAGCCGGTGTCGCCGCCCTCGAGCCTGATGTCGCCCGCGGCGGCACTGACGTTCACGAGACCCGAGACGGTGCCGGTGCTGTAGGAGTGCAGGTGCCCGATATGCGCGACCGACTGATCGCCGTTCCCTCCCTTGAGCCGGATGCCGTCGGTGAGCGCGTTCGTTCCCAGCGCCCTCACGGTGGTGGTTCCCGAAACGTTGTTGTCGATGTCGTAGCCGCCGTTTCCGATCAGGGCGTGGCTGTAGGCGGCGCCGCCTCCTTTCAGGTCGATGCCGCCGGTGCCGGCCTCGACCAGCACATTCCCGGAAAGCGCCCCCTTGACCCCTGCGCCGCCGTTGCCGATCTGTGCATGGGTGTTCCCCGCATTGCCTCCGTTGAGGACGACGGCGTCGCCGGCCTTGACCGTGATGTCGCCGCCAAAGCTGCCGAGAAAAAAGCTGTTCCGACCGAGGCCGCCATGCCCGATCTGGGCAAAGTTGGCGTCCGTGGTCCCGCCCTTCACGATCACACTGCCAAGGGTGGCGGCGACATGGATGGCTTGATCGACGATATTCTGCGTCGATCCGTTGCCGTAGCCGCCATGGCCGATCTGGGCGAAGTTGTAGTTGCCAGGGGTGGCCTGCCCGCCCTGAACCACAATGTCCCCCCTCTCGGCGGTGACGGTGATGACACCGGTCTTGTTGCCGCTCTCCCAGACGCCATGTCCGATACGGGCTACCGCAAAAGACGTGCCCACCGTGCTGTTTCCACCTGTGAGGGTGATGTCGCCATCGCCGGCGACGACCGTGACCTCCCCATTGGAAACCGACGTGCCTCCCCGGCCCGCATGGCCAATGGCGGCGATGGAATACTGCCCCAAACCGCCGGTGATCTTGATGTCCCCTTGTCTCACATCGACATCGACGTAGCCGTTCATCGGCACGGTGCCGCCGACCTTCTCGTGGCCGATGGTGGCGCTGGCGTTGAGACCGCTGCCGCCAAGCATGGTCAATCCACCCTCCGCGACGTCCACCTCGACATAGCCGGACATGCCGGTCCCACCGATGTTGTCATCCCTGTTGGAATGCCCGATCCCGGCCTTGGAGGATTCTCCATTTCCCCCGCTCATGGCGATCCCTCCATTCCGCACGGAGACCTTGGTGAAGCCACCGATGGCGGCGTTGTTCAGATAATGTCCGTTGCCGATGAAGGCGCCGGCGTAGGCTCCGACGCCGCCGGTCATCACGATGCCGTCGGTGGCGGCGTCGCCTTTCGCGTTCACCGTCACGTCGCCGTCGATCAGATTGTCGATGTTGTAGCCGCCGTGGCCGATCAAGGCGTAGGTGCGGGTGCCCGTGTGGCCTTTCAGCTCGATGCCGCCCGTGCCCGCGTCCACCGTGACCTTGCCGTCCAGCCGCCCGCGCATCGCGACGCCGCCGTGGCCGATCTGCGCGACCGCGTTGAGACCGGTGCCGCCGTAGAGGCCGATCCTGCCGGTGGTGTTGACGATCTCGATGTCTCCGCGGGCTTCGCCGGTGCCGTAGTCGCCGGATATCCCTGCCCCGCCGTGCCCGATCTGGGCGGAGGCGTCGGTGGTCCCGGCGTTCAGGATCACGTCGCGCGCGCCGTCGATCCTCACCGATCCAAGCTTCACGCCCTTCCAGTTGTTCCCGCCGTGCCCGATCTGGGCGTAGCTGCCCGCGCCGCTGGCTTCGGTGAGGGGATTCTCGGCGTTGAGGACGACGTCGCCGGGAGCGCAGAAGCTGATGTCGATCGCGGCGTTCACGCCTCCGGCAGGATTGGAGAAAGCGCCGCCGTGGCCGATCTGGACGAAGGCGTTCGCGGCTCTCCCGGAATTCAGCACCAGTCCGAGATCCTTGACGCGGACGTTGATCGCTCCGGTGGCCGCCGTGCCGTCGCTGTAGAAGCCGAGCTGCGTCCCGGCGGCGGCGGTGCCGTCGCTGGCGAACATGCGGATCCCCGCCGCCGCGAAGGTGTTGGCGCCGCCCGCGCTGCCGACGCTGACGCGACGGGTCTGGCCGGCGCTGCCGATGGTGATGGTCTTGCCATCGTTGCCGAAGGCGCCACAGTCGTTGAAGTCGATGCCGCCCAATGCACCCTGCGCGATGATCGGCTTGCAGTAGTTGAAGCCTCCCGCGCCGTCGCTGGCGTAGGTGACGCTGCCGGGCCCGGCCGTGCCGCCCACCCCATTCCACCCGGCCACGAGGGTGACGGCCCCCGTGCCCTTGTTCTGGTAGGAGGACAGCATGGTGATGTTGCCGCCGGTGACGAGGTAGAAGTCGGCGGACGTGTCGAAGGCCATGTCGGGCGCGTTGATCGTGTAGTCCGTGGCGCTGCTGTCGACGATCTGGACGAGCCCGTAGCCGAGGTTGCCGGAGATGATGGTGCCTTCGTCGGCCGTCGTGTAGCCGGGCAGGGCGATGCTGCCGTTGACCACCTTCTGGTAGCCGTCGCCGCTGCCGGCGAGGTAGTCGGCAGGCTGGAGGCCGTTGCTGTTCTGGTGGAAGATGTGGACGTTGCCCTGGTTGGCGGCTCCGCTGCCCCCGGTGCCGGTCAGGTTGCCCTGGGCGAAAATGTGCATCCCGCCGCCGCGCTGGCCGGTGGAGGTCCTCGCCCCGTCGCCGTGGCCGAACATGGCGTAGGCACCGGCCCCGCTGCCGCCGGCGAGGGCCATGCTGCCCGTCTCGGCGACGACGTAGACGTTGCCGGTCATCGTGCCGGCGGTGCTGAGTCCGCCGTGGCCGATCTGGCTGTAGGCCCCGGTGCCGGTGCCGCCGGTCAGGGCGATGCCATCGCCGCCACGGGCCACCACGGTAATGTTGCCGGTGAAGTCGCCGGTGATGCGGCTGCCGCCGTGGCCGATCTGCACGTAGTTGTCCGTGTTCCTCCCTCCCCGGGCATCGAGCACGGCCTTGCCGCCGACGTGGACGCAGATGTCGCCGCCCATGTTTCCGCTGACGGCGTAACTGACGTCGCCGACATGGTTCGACCCGAGACCGCCGTGGCCGATCCGGGCGAAGGTGTTGTTGTGGACGCTGGCCGCCAGATCCATGATGAGATCCCCATCGGCGGAGACGTTGATCCTGCCGGAGTGGTTGCCGCCGAGAGCCGTGCCACCGTTGCCGATCATCGCGCCGGAGCCGGCCCGGGTTCCGGAATGCAACTCGACGTTGCCGGTGCCGCCATCGACCACGATGTCGCCCCGGAAGGCTCCCAGGCGGGTGCCTACGGCGGCAGTTCCCGTGCCGCCGTTCCCGATCATCGCGAGGGCATATCCCAGCGTCGCCTTGGAGGCATCGAGGACGACACCTCCGTCCACGGTCGTCACCTTCACGTTGGCATTGACCATCTCCACCGCCGCCCCGGCACTGGTCCCGGCCTGGTAGCCGCCGTGCCCGACCTGAGCGCGGGCGTAGTAGGAGGGACCACTCTCGAGGAGGACGCCGGTCTGGGCGCTCACGGTGATGGCTCCGCCGAAGGTGCCGCCGGCGAACATGCCGCCATGCCCGATCTGGGCGTAGGTCTCGTTCGAAGTGTTGCTCGAGACGCCTGTATTGGAATAGACCGCTCCTCTCAGCTCCACCTTGCCGGCGGAGGTGACGTTGACGGTTCCGGTCTGAAGGCCGCTGGTCGAGGACCTGCCGCCGTGGCCGATCTGGGCGTGGCCGTACTGCCGCCCTCCGCCGTGGAGCACGATGTCCCCTCCGTTCACCGTGGTGACGTCGATCGTTCCGCTGGCCGCGCCCGCGGACGCGTTGCCGCCATGCCCGATCTGGGCGAAGCCGACGGGAGTGGCGGCCGCGAGGACACTGGTACCGCCGCCTGCGAGCACGACGCCGCCCGAACCCGCCGAGACGGCGATGTCTCCCTCCTTGCGGGTCGTCGCCGCCGAAGAGGAGCCTCCGTGGCCGATCAAGGCATAGGCATGCTGAGTTGCCTGATGCCCCCCACGCAGGGTCACGGCGGAATTCGCCCCGCTGCCGGTCACCGTGACGTTGCCGCCCAGAATAGCTCCGCCGGAGGCATATCCGCCGTGGCCGATCTGCACGAAGCTGCCCACACCGGCACCGGCCGTTCCATCCATGAGGACGCCGTCCACTGTCGACACGGTGACCGCCCCCGTCTTGTTGCCCGAGACGGTCCTTCCGCCCATCCCGATCATGGCGAAGGCGTTGCCCCCGTTTCCATTGGTCATGGAGAGACCCGCCGTCTGGGAGACGACCTTCACCTGATCGGCCGCCGAGCCGAGCGCTCCGGTGAACTGATTGCCGCCCAGCCCGATCAGGGTGAAGGCATCCGCACCGCCGCCCGCCGCCATGACGATGGCATCCCGCACCTCCACGACGACCGATCCGAGGATCGTGCCGCTCGCTTCGCGTCCGCCATTTCCGATCATGGCATGGGTGCGGGCTCCGGCTCCGCCGGCCATGCTGAGCCCTCCCTCCTGCGAAACGACCTTCACCTGGTCACCCGCCGCACCGATCAATCCGCTGCGGGTCCGGCCTCCATGTCCGATCTGGGTGAAGCCATCCCCGCTGGCCCCGCCGTTCATCGCGATGGAGCCCTTCACGTCCACGGTCACCGATCCGGACATACTGCCGCTATGGGCCGCCGCACCGCCGTGGCCGATCATCGCGTACTTGCCGTAGTCGTTGGCAGGAACGGCGGTGGCATCCCCGCCGGTCATCGTCAGGGTCCCGTTCTCGACGGTGAGCGCGACCGTGCCCGTCATGGAGCCGCTGCCGTTCTGCCCCCATCCCCCGTGGCCGATCTGCGCGAACGCGGCCGTGCCGGTGGTGGAGGTCATGACGACGTCGCCGCCGCTCACGGTGACGTCGACATTCCCCGACCGGTTCCCGAAGAACTCGCGGCTCTGCAAGCCGATCGCCGCCACGGACAGGGTGCCCGAGCCCCCGATCAGGGAGAGCCCCCCGCCGGCGATCCGCACCGCCGTGTCGGAGTTCAGCATCGACCCTGTCACATTGTTGGTCGCGTGGCCGATGTTGGCGAAGCCATACTGCCCGCCTCCGCCCTTCAGGGATACCCCGTCGGCGGCACCGCCCCCATTGGAAATGACGGTGGTCCTGCCGGCGAGCGCCCCGGCCACCACGTGCCCGCCGTTTCCGATCAAGGCGAAGGCATTGGCGACGGTTCCCTCGAGCGAGACTCCGCCGCCCGCCGAAGTCACCGTGACATCGCCGAGCACGTTGAAGGCTTCGCCCACGTAGGCGAGTCCTCCCACCGTGGAGGTCCCTCCGCGGCCACCGCTGCCGATCATGGCGTAGGAATCGCTGGCCGTCCCGCCCTTCAGGCTCACTCCGTCCGTGGCGGCGGTCCCGGTCGTGGTCACCGAGATGGCGCTGTCGGCAGCCGTTCCGCTGCCGGACGAGCCGTTCACGTAGGCTCCCCCGTGGCCGATCTGCGCATAGGTGTGGGATCCCCCTCCTCCTTTCAGATCGACCAGGCCCGCGTTGACCGTGATCGCCGCGCCGCTGATCGTGTAGACGCCGGCGGTCCCGGCCTGGTTGGATCCTCCATGCCCCACCTGGGCAAAGGCCAGGTTGGCGGTGCCTCCCGTCATGACCAGCCCCTCCGCACCGGCGTTCACGTTCACCGCCCCCGTAAAGATCCCCCTGACATTCCTGCCGCCGTGGCCGATCATGGCGAAGGAGCTGTCGCGTGTTCCGGCCGCCAGCTTCACCCCCGTGCCCGCCGTGACGGTGATCGCATCGTGGAATTCGCCGCGCATGAAGCCTCCATTGCCCAGTCCGCCGTGGCCGATCTGGGTGTAGGCGAGGGACCCGGCCCGGCTTTGGAGCTCCACCGAGCCTGCCGTGGCCTCGACGGTGATGGCGCCCGTATCGATCTGGACCGATCCGTTGCCGTATCCCCCGTGGCCGATCTTTGCATGGTTGTAGGTGCCGCCGTTGCCATTCCGGATGACGATGTCGCCCAGGTCCGCCTTCACATCGATGTCGCCGCCGTGGTTCCGGCTGTCCCAGCCGCCGTGGCCGATCTGGGCAAAGGCGAAGAGTTCCCTGCCACCGGCCTCCACGAGAATGTTGCCATTCGCGACATGGACGTCGACCAGGCCGGTCATCGCCCCGCTGCCGTTGACGGCGGCGTGGCCGATGGTCGCGTTGCTGAGGTAGCCATCGCCCCCATGCATCGCCAGCCCGCCATTCTGGACCGTCACCCAGGTGGCGCCGCCCACCGTGGACGTGGCGTTGTAGCCACCGTTCCCGATCATCGCGCCGGAAAATCCCGACCGGTTCACAGCCCCACCCCCGTAGCTGTGGTTCCCGTCGCCGCCGCTCAGCAGAATGCCGTCGCCGGCTCCGGCCCCCTTCGCATCGACCCGCACCGCGCCGTCGAGGGCATTCGCGATCTGGTAGCCCCCGCTGCCGATCAGCGCGTAGGCGGTGCTTCCCAATCCGCCCTGCAGCGAGAGGCCTCCGGCACCCGCCTCGACCGTGACATCGCCGCCGATGGCTCCGCCGCCCGAGATGGCGACGCCCCCGTGGCCGATCTGGACGTAGGCATTCTCCAGCCCGGCTCCGCCCGTCATCGAGATGGCCCCCGTCGTGTTGACCACCGAGACGGCACCGCTAGCCGACAAGGTCCGCGAAGCGAAGGCGGGATCGCCGAGCGTATAGGTCCCGTTCGCTCCCGAAGCCCCGCCGTGGCCGATCTGGGCGTAGGCGTGGCGGCCACCGCCCGCGAGAGTGACGTTGCGGACGCCGTCGACCGTTACCGCGGCCGCAAGGGTACCCGACGATCCCGCGCCGCCGTGGCCGATCTGGGCGTAGGCGGCATCCCCGCCCCCGGCGATCAGGCCAAGGTCGCCCGCCGTCACGACGACGATCGCGCCACTCCGGTTGCCGGCGATGGAGTTTCCGCCATGCCCGATGTGGGCATACGAGTTCAAGCCGCCGCCACCGGCGAGACCCACCCCGCCGTCCTTTGCGTGAACATTGATGGCACCGGTGGCCGCGCCACGATAGCCGATCTGCGCGTAGGCGTTCGCCGCGGCCGATCCGGCCAGCGAGACGGCGTGCCCCGCCACGTTGATCTGCCCGGACGCGCTGCCGACCGATGCGGCACCGGCTGCATTGGAAAGGGTCACCGAGCCATTGTTCTTCCCGAACGAGCCGGCGACGCCCAAGATCTGGCTCGCCATATCGACGCCGGAGACGATGCCCGTCGTCGCGTCCGCCAGCGGAGCCACCGTCGGATCCCAGCCCGCCACGACGTTGATGTTTCCACTGCCCGCGTTCTGGATGGCACCCTGGATGGCCACATCGTATTCCGAGAGGAGATTGAACGCGTTGGCCCGGGTGAAGGCCATGCTCACGCCTGGATTCACGCTCAGCCCGCCCGGGCCGGTGGCGTGCAGCGAGACGTCGCCGCCCGCCAGATTCGCCGCCATCGTGGCTGCGAACGTACTGCCGATCTCGAACACGGTTCCAGGGGTGTCGCCGTAGGTCTCGTCTGCGGAAGCGGCCCGGATGGTCACATTGGCGTTCAGCAGGGAACCCGTTGCCCCCGTATGGTGGCCAATCTGCGCGACACCGGGACTTCCGGGAGCGACCGAAAGCTCCCCGGCAGCCTGCACGAATATGTAACCGGACCGGTCTCCCGTGTTCGTTCCCGACGTCCAACCGCCGTGGCCGATCCGGGCAAAGCTCTGCGACCGTCCTCCGCCGACGACATCGATGTGGTTTCCCGTGACGCGGATGGCTCCATCGATATCCCCCTGGACCTGGTGGTTGCCTCCATGCCCGATCTGAGCCGAGTTGAAATCGACTCCGGCGGCTCCCGCGAGCATCCGCACATCGCCCATGCCGGCATCCACCGTGACGTCTCCGCTGCTCGCCTTCGCCTCCCGGCCGCCGTGGCCGATCTGCGCGGACGCGAAGCGGGAGCCTGCGACGGCATCTCCAAATCCACCGGCCATCAGTGCGATCCCGTTCCCCGAAACATCGACATTCCCGTGCGCCTCATACCGCACGAAATCCCCTCCATGGCCAATCTTCGCGTAGTTGTTTTCGATCCAAGCGGCTGTAGTGCTGCCGCCGCCCGCCAGCGTCACGGCTCCGCTCCCGCCCCTCACCACGATATGGCTGTCGGCCGAAGTCCCGATATCGCCGGTGCTGTTGTGTCCGCCGTGTCCGATCTGCGCGTAGGCCTGGCCGGAACCCAATCCGGCGGTGGCCGAGACTCCGTTGCCGGATATCACCGTGATGTTGCCGGATTTCTCTCCGGCGGCAGCGTTCCCTCCATGCCCGATCTGGGCATAGGATCTCGAACCGTTCCCGGCGGCCATGTTCACCCCGCCATCCCTTGCATGGACGTTGATGGCACCGGTGCCCGCGCCACGGTAACCGATCTGCGCATAGGCGTCGACCCCCGCCGCTCCAGCCAGCGAGACCGCGTGCCCCGCCACGTTGGTCTGCCCGGCCAAGCTGCCGACCGATGCGCCACCAGCGGTGTTGGAGACGATCACCGAACCGTTGTTCTTTCCGAACGAACCGACAGAGCTGAAAACCCCTCCCATATCGACGCCGGAGATGATTCCCGTCGTCGGATTCGCCAAGGCGGCAACCGTCGGATCCCAGCCCGCCACGACATTGACATTGCCGCTGCCCGCGTTCTGGATGGTTCCCCGGATGGCCACATCGTATTCCGACAGAAAGTTGAAATCGTTGTCCGAAGTGAAAGCCATGTTCACGCCCGGATTCACGAGCAGGCCGCCCGCGCCGATGGCGTGCAGCGAGACATCGCCGCCGACCAGATTGTCCCTGAGCATGTTCCCGACAAGGCTGCTCACTCCGAGCACATTGCCTCCCGAAGCTCCGAACACCGTGTCCATCGAGGCCGCCACAATGGTCACATTGGCATCGTGAATGGTTCCGACACCGGCGTTCTTGTGGTGGCCGATCACGGCAACCCCTCCGCCTGCCGGGTCATCGATCGAGACCTCTCCCGGAGTCTCCACATAGATGTTTCCGATCCGGTTCCCCGTGTTCACCCCTCCCGTCCACCCGCCGTGGCCGACACGCGCGTAGCTGTAGGTAGCGGCACCGGCTTGCAGATTCACATGGGCACCCGTCACCCGGATGTCGCCCGCGAAATCCCCCGCCGCGTCGTACGCCCCGCCGTGACCAATGTGCGCGTATTTGAAATCCCGGGGATTGTCGGTGGAGGGACCCTGACCCGCCACCAGATCGACGGAGCCCAAGCCCCCGTCCACGGTGATATTCCCCGTGTAGTTGTTGCCAGCGGCGTGCCCCCGGCCTCCATGACCGATCTGCGCCCCCCCGAAGCGGCCGTTGCTATCCCCCTGGTCCGCCCTCAATGTCACTCCGTTCCCGGCCTCGACGGTGATGTTTCCGCCCTTGTTCCCCGCAGTCTGATAGCCTCCGTGGCCGATCTGGGCATGGGCGTTGTCGTATCGGGAACCGGCTTGCAGGCTGATCGTGTTGGCGGCCTTCACCCTGATGTCGCCGGATCCATTCCCGGCCCCGGAATATCCGATCTGGGCAAACCCGGAGCTACCGCCGCCCGATCCGGTCAGCGTCACATCGTAGCCCGCCACATTCGTCTGTCCATTGAGGCTGCCGACCGCGATGCCCACTGTCTGGCTGCCGTTGCCGACATGGATGGAGCCGCCCGCATTCCCATACCTTCCATTCGCCACGAAATCGGCGAAGTCCACGATGGCGGCGTTGTTGTTGTCGTTGCCGGGGATCGGATAGGTTCCCGTCGGGGCGTAGCCGGTTCCGTCCCATCCCGCGATGGCGACCACATTGCCCGTGCCCGCGTTCTGCACCGAGGCGTTGAAGCGGATGTCGCCGTGCGCCAGCAGGGAAAGCTGGTTGGCACTGTTCCAAGTCACCGCCGAACTCACCGTGATGGTGCCGGTGCCCGCGATGGCCGCATCGGTGAACACGACGACGTTGCTGGTGCCCAGGGCCGTGACGAGGTTCGCCGCGCTGATGCTGTTCGCGCCTGTCGTGGAGCCGATCTCCAGGTCCTCGGGGTCGAGCAGGAGCGTCCCGGTCCGACCGTTCGCCGCGAGGGTCGAAGCCTCGCCGTCGTAGAGCAGCGTCCGCTTGCCCGACACTTCCACGAAACCGCCGTCGCCGGAATCACCCAAGGCTTGCGCCGAAACGCTGCCGCGGAACTCGGTGTCGCCGTCGGACCAGAGAACCATGCTGCCCGCGTTCCCACTCGTCAAGGCGTCGGCCCTCAGCGCGGCCCCATCGTCGATGACGAGGGTCTCGGCATTGCGGATGTCGGCGTCGCGCCCCTGGAAGCCGCCGCCGATCCGGATATTCCCGCCACCGGTCGCACCGGAGGCATCGACGAGGGCGGTGCCGCCCACGGCGATCTCGCGGCCTTCGACGACGACCTCGCCGCCGGAGGAAAGAGCAGAGGAGGCGGACACGTCCACGGTACCGCCAAGTTCGACTGCTTCGTGGCCCGTGATCTTGACCGAACCGGCCTTGGCTCGGATCTGGCCGTCCACTTTGGCGTATGCCGCCTCGATCAGCACACGACCGCCGCTACCATGGGCCATGCTCGCCTCGATGGAGCCCTCGTTGCTCACCGATCCACCCACCCCGCGCAGATACACCCGTCCGCCGCTACGCTCCGCTCCCGTCGCTCGCACCGATCCCTTGTTGTTGATCGCCAGCGCATAAAGGTTCCCGTGCGCCTTCAGCTCCACCGCCGCCCCCTCGATCGTCCCGTCATTGTAGATCCCCGTCCCGCTCACTCCGGAACCCGTCGCTCGCACGAACAAACGCTCGCCACCCAC
>JBBCIU010000039.1:0-3325 GCA_037190325.1 Verrucomicrobiales bacterium
GGGATCGTGCCGCGGGTCTCGTGGTCGGAGTACTGGCACCAGGTGGAGGAGGCGATTCCCGCGGAGGCCGGGGAGGCGGTGCGGACCGTGGTGCTCCACGCGAGGAGCTCGGACGAGAGCGGAACGGTCCTCGAGGAGGCCTACGGCACGGCGTCCTTCACGGTGCGGGAAGGAGAGGAGATCTCGACGGAGGCGCCCGTGGTGGAGGGGCTCGCAGGGCCGATGGCGGGATGGGTGGAGGCCCGCTCCGACGGGACGCTGCGCTTGGAGCCCCCCGTGGAGAGGGGAAGGACCAACATGGTGCGGCTGCTGCCGATGGAGGTAGTGGCAACCGAGCACGGTGAGGACGATCCGCCCGAACATGGGTTACTCGTGAAAATCGGAGATGAGTTCGACCTCAGGTTGTCGGATACGCCGCAAGACCAGTTCCCGGTCGAAAAGGAGAAGATCGTTTGGCAGATCAGACAGATGAACCGGGATGCGACACTTTCGGATTGGGGAGACACTGTGCTGAGGGGAGTCAAGGTTACGGGCCGAGTCGTCAATCCGGGGATCTTCCAGTTTCGCGCGAAGCTGATGATCGATTCGGGAGACGTTTATGTGGAGCATTTGCGGAATCGCGACGAAGTGACTGACGCCCCCGACAGCTACCGCTACGGACAGGGAAAATCAGGTAAACCAGACTTTGTCGGGTTCACCGAAAGCCAGAAGCAGATCGATTTCGTCCGAACCGCCCAAGCCCAACTCGGAACCTTGGACTACGCTGTGTTGGCGGTAGTTCCAGCCTCGCGGGGCTTTCCCGAAGTGGCCGTTAGTGATTACAAATGCAACATCTTCGTGGCGCACATGGGGGTCGATGCCGGGATACCGGTTCCGAAGGTGGGCGGACGGCTCCATGTGAACTACCCGCCGTCGGCCAATCAGTGGGTCGGCGAGGAAGACACGAGCTTGTGGCCAGGAATCCAAACGGAAATCGAGGGCTGGACCCTACCCGACGGTGCCGCGCTACCCCAGCCCGGGATGATCATTGCATGGCCGGGCGGAGGAGGTTCTGGCCATGTGGGAATTCTCGATTATGATGGTGGAGGAATCAGTGCCGAATCCACCTCCGGACGTGTTGGGAAGCAGGCGCCTTTTCTCTACAACCCAGATTCACGAATGAGGAAACCCATTCCGTAAAAATGAATTCAACGCAGTCATTCTTCTGCCTTCTGCCTCTGTTAATTTCCATGAACTGTCATGCGGAGCCAATCGAGGTCCTTCTAAACACAATGAATCAGCGACTGGAAGAGAAGGGTCCCCTCTGGAAATCGAGTGAAACGATGGCCGAGGGCCACATCATGCTCCGAAAGTGGGTGGAACTACGAGCTTTGACGGACTTCGTCAACAACAATCCCATAGAAGCGGCGGAGTGCGCCTTGGCCGACAGTGGTGTCGAGAGATTCCCGATTATTTCGGCTGCGGCGGAGGCGGAGCCGCTACAATTCGTGCGTTTTTGGAATCGGATCAGCCAAGAGCCTTTCTTGAACGAGGAGCAAGTGCAATACGTTCAGTTGGGATTGGTGCTAAAGGACGGAGCAAATGCCTACACGCTGACCTTCAACCATGACGCGCCCGCAATCTCCGACCTTTTGGTGAGGCTTTCGAAATTGGTGGAAGGACGAGGTAATTTGACAGACAAAATGGTTGAGGGAGTTCGATCCGGAGGAAGAAAGGCGGCTCAGTTGAGATATTTCGAAGAATACGGGCGCGGCGACTGGCGGGCGCTGATCCCTGATCTGAAGGGCTTGGTTGTAAACGGAAGCGGGGACGTGGAATTGCCGACAACTCCGGCGGGGGCGGCGAAGTCGGCGGAGGTTGAGAGCGCGATAACCACTCCACCAAGAAAATCGACATCTTCATTGACCCTGTGGTTGGCCGGGACGGTGGTGATCGTGGCAGCGCTTGGCCTGCTGTGGCTGTTGCTCAAAAAGTGGAAGTGATGCGGCCTGCAAAGTCCGATGCGGCAGACCCCACAGGAGCCTTCGGCGCAAGAGGAAGCTGGCGCGGGTCCAGTGGTTCCCATGGCGCAATCCCCCAGCCGACATGAGCCGCCGCATCCCCTTAGAAACGAAATAGAGCGGCCGCACTGGCGTAGGTTCGATTGCAGGCGACGGGTGGAACATTACATCGAACGGTCAGCCTTCCGCGGCAGCTTTGGCGCGTCGCTCGGCGGCGTCGGCCAGCCGCCGAAGCGTCTCCGCGCTGGCGGGAGCGGGCGGATAGGCGACGGATGACCCGCACGGCGTCGCGGCTTCCTCCCGGTCGAAGCGGGCGAACTCGCCGGAGGCACGCAGGCTTTCCCCCAGCAGCGGCTCGACCTCCGGGCCGAAGAGGAGGCGGGCGTCGATCACCGCGCCCACGGCTTCGGCAAGGTCCGCGTCCAAGCCGGTGCAGGCGTCGCCGAGGTTCACGAGATGGCTGCACGAGTAGAGGCTCCACAGGATATGCCGGAGGCGCGTGCCCTGGCCGGTGCTCCAGTGGTGCCGCTAGGGATTCGGTGAGGATCGGCACCGCCTCCTTCAGTCGGCGCACGGCCTCTTTTTCGTGGCTGGTTGAAATGAGTCTCGATTCAGCCTAGCGCCCCGTTGTCAGGCGGCCCGGATCACGGGGGGCGCTCGAGCCCGGGGGCTTTCCGGCGGGTTCGGGCAGCACGCCCCGCCCGCGCAGGACGACCGACGTCTTCGCCTCGCGGGCGGCCACCTGCACCGTCGCCCGGCGCAGGCCGGGCTTCCTCGGGCGGAAGCTCGCCACCACCGTGGCCGTGGCCCCGGGCTCGAGCGTCTGGACGGAGGGACGCCGGAGCCGGAAGTCGGCCCGGCCCGGCCCCCTGAGCGAGGCCTTCAGCCCCGTGGCGGGCTGCTCGCCCCGGTTGGCCACGAGAAGGCGGCGCGTCCCGCCCCGGGCGCCGAGGACGGTGGGTGCGAAGGCCTTCGGCGCCTTGGTTTTGAGGAGGGGGCCGGAGAGAACGGCCACGGAGAGGGTCGCGGTGCGCACGTTGCCGTGGGAGTCGGTCACGGTGTAGGTGAGCCCGTAGCTTCCCGGGGGAAGGGAGCGGGGATCGAAAAGGCCGCCGGCGACGCGCGGGCCGCCGAAGATTCCGCCCGGAGGCGTCGCGCCGGTCGCGGCGGCGAGGTCGATGGGCCCGCCTCCGGCGGGGAGGCGCAGGGAAGGGGTGGAGAAGGCGGGAGCCCCGAGCCCTTCCCCGAGCACGGGGAGGCGGAAGGAGGGGAGGCGGGGATCGTCGCTGGCGATCTCGACGGTGGCGTCCGCAGGGCCACCCGCG
>JBBCIU010000040.1:0-6414 GCA_037190325.1 Verrucomicrobiales bacterium
CGACCGGGTCGAAGTAGTCCATCGCGCAGTAGAGACGCTCGTCCAGCGGACCGCCGCCACCCTCCGGATCGCGGTCCCGCAGGAACAGTTCGTCGCGGTGCCCGGCCCTCGCCCCCCAAGACGTATTGGCAAAGCACCAGCTCCGGCGGGTCGGACGACGCCGAGGCCAGCAGGCCCGCCGTCACCGGCTGGCCGGTTCTGGCATCGCGCTCCTCCTCTCCGCCGAACATCGCCCAGCTCCCCGGATAAGAGTAGTAGCTCGACCAGTGCCAGCTCGAGGACCAGTGCCAGCTCCAATGGCTCGAGCGGCTGCTCGGATAGTAGTAGCTTGAGGACCAGTGCCAGCTCGAGGACGGCCACCAGCCGCAGGGGCCCCCGACCCCGGGGCTGCTGTGCCAGAAATACCCGTAGCCGCTGTTCCAGAGCATGGAGCGGAACCCGCCGTCGAGCACGGCGTTGAACACCGCGATCTCGTCGACCAGCCCCACGTAGGGGGAGGGGGACGCGAGAACCTCCGCCACCAGCGGCCACCCGCTGCTCGAAGGATAGTAGTGGCTGGAGGAGTAGTGCCAGCTCGAGGAGGGCGGCGGCGGGGCGGGATAGCCGATGCGGACCGTCCCGTTGGCGACCCGCGCGGCCTGGCCGGGGGCGAGGGCCTCGGTCTCGGGCGTGCCGCCGTCGAGACTCAGGCCGATCTCCACGCCCGGCACGATCCAGAGGATGGCCAGGTGCCAGCCCGAGAGGATGCTGTGGGACACCTCCACCTCCTTGTCCCAGCTACCCCCGCCGGTGTTGCTGGCGAGGCGGAAGAGCAGCTTGCCGCCTACGAGGCGCAGCTCGTACTCCCCGCCCTTGGCGAAGAGCGCCTGGCTGCCCAAGGTGGAGGAGGGCAGGAACCAGAGGGACACGGCCAGCGGCCTGGCCGTGCCGGGATTGAAGACGGTGTGGTGGGCGCGTTCGAACCACTTGTCGTATTCCGGCCAGCGGGCTCCACGGCAGATGCCGGTGTTGGTGCCGGGGGCGCCCATGGCGGTGAAGTTCGGCGCGCCGACGGAGTCGTGATCGACTTGCCTTTTGATCGAGCCCGAGGACTGTGCGATCCTGCCAACGACATCGCCGGACGAGTCGCGTTTGATGCCGTTCCGGCACCCTCCGGGGCAGGCTTCGCGCGCTCTCTCTCGTATGCTTCGCGCTCGATTCTTATTCGCTTTGGCGTCACTTGCGTGGCTGAAAAAGGCCGAGGGTCGGAGGCGTTTTAGACGGAGCGAAGCGGAGCCCGAAGGGCGAGGAGGCGGTGGGAGCCGACGAGTCAAAAAGGCCGGTAGCGCGGGCTGCGGTTGGCGGAGACATCTCATGGAGTGGGCGGACCTTGAATGCCTTGGCCGCGGAGCTGCATTGGGGAGGCGAGTTTCGAAGAAGCCGCATACCGCATGGCCGGAGCGCAGCGAAGGCAATTGGGACGTCAGGACTGATACAGGAGGGACTGTAGCCGCCATTGCGTCGGACCGTTCCTCAAGAAGCCCGTTCGGTTTCATTTTTCAAATAGGTTGGCACGTCCAACGCTATTGGTTGCAGACTATTCTGCTCCTGTTACCATCTCGCCAATTCTGACGACCACCACCAAACATTCCTCGCCCACTCCACTCCAGGTAGTGCGCGTTCAAAAAAAAGCATAGTGTTAAAGATCGTCACGGTGGAAATTGCAACAAAACCCCCAAAGAGTAAAGAATTTGCTATCCTCAAATCCAATCTGGGCATCCTAATCAAAGGGCTAATCACCAGCAACATAAATCCAATCGGCAAAAACCAGTTTACCGCCATAAGGGCTGATTTGCCGTAATCCGATCCCGAGATAGTTTCGCCACTTATAATTTCATCCCTCTTGGAATCCAATAAAAAGAAATTAAACCAGATCAAATAAGCCGTGTCCACTAATATTAAAAAAGTGAATATCGCCTGAACATAAGGTTTTTTCACAGTCATTTCACATCGAGTTTTTTAGCAACTTCGTCGCTCGTTCTCTGCTGAATGAAACCGACTATTCTAGCTAGAGGTCATCTCATAAATATTGCTTGTACTCTGTATAATGTGTATGATGGTTATGGATGGGCCTCGCAGGCAAGCAATGGGACATCGTCAAAGCCATCCTTCCTCCCGACCCAGTAAGGGAAGACGGTCGAGGCCGTCCGTGGACGGACCAACGCACCGCTCTCAATGGGATTCTCTGGATCTTGCGAACCGGAGCGCCGTGGGCGCTTTTGCCAAAGCGATATGGGAGCTATCAAACGGTTCATCGGAGGTTCCAACGGTGGAGGGAGGAAGGGGTCTTCGAGGATCTCCTCGTGGCCCTCGCCGAAGATCTGCGAGAACGGGGAGGGCTCGATTTGGAGGAATGCTTCATCGACGGGACTTTTGTTCCGGCGAAAAAAGGGGGCGCCAAGTCGGGAAGACCAAGCGGGGCAAAGGAACCAAGATCATGGCAATCGTTGACGGCAATGGTCTTCCTATCGCCGGAAGGACAGAAAGCGTTTCGCCGGCTGAAGTGACCTTGGTCGAAGACACCCTCGATTGTCTCTGGGTTCCGGGTTATCCGAAGCGGCTCATTGGCGACAAAGCCTACGACAGCGATCCTCTCGATACCGAGCTCGCGAACCAATACGGGACCGAGATGATCGCCCCGAACCGGAGGAACCGTGTTCGCCGCACGCAAGATGGAAGATCCCTCCGCCGATACAAACGACGTTGGAAGGTCGAGCGCCTTTTCGCCTGGCTCCACAACTTCCGCCGCCTCGTTGTCCGATGGGAATATCATGCCGAAAATTTCACCGCCTTCTTCTACCTCGGGTGCGCAATCATCCTCCTCAGACATTTATGAGATGGCTTCATGATAATTTAACGGAATATGCATATATAAAGATGATTGCCGAAAATAACAAAAGACCATTGATTCCGCGCCTCTTCATGGGTTATCTTGTGGTAAATCCCGAGCACGTTAAGTGACGGGTTGGTCAATTGTCCTGAACTTCATGAAGTATTGGAAAAAGGATGCGAGGAAGAGAGTTGGGGTCGTCTGCGGCGGGCATGTCCAGCCAATAATCGAATGATATCTCCTCGATGCCATTTCCGTATTCGTCTCTTCCCATGCAGAATATGAACCAATGATCGAAGAAGCTGGCGAGGTAGGCTATCCTTCTATGTTACATATCGCATTCCCAGCACTGCGGAATGGGCGTCAGATTTCCTAATACCTCTCCATTTAAGTTATCACAACTGTCTGCGCCAAATCCAAGCTGTCCGTTTCCCAAGTTCGGTCTTCCTTCGTTTTGCATTCTGCTGCGTATTTCGTAATACCGCTCCCTGAGCTTTTGTTTCCCTTCCTCTCTCTTCTTGTCATTGCATCACTTATATTCATTCTCGGTTAATCCAAGATAATCAATGAATTTTATGTCGGTTGCCACATTCGTTAATATTCTGAAATTTCAACAAATGAGCTTATTAGGAGGCTGATTAAAGAATCCAACCGAAGGGGGGGGTGAGGCCTCAGCCACTCTGGCCCAATTCTATTTGTGAACTCTTTTATGTATTTCATATCAAACAAGATGTCATACGCGTAGCATGTTTTGTAATGAAGCAGCATTGAAATCTGTGCGCATTCGATCCATTTTACGGAATCTAAAACCGGATCATCGTACAAATTTTCCAGAAGAAAATCGTATGAAAATCGCTTGCTGAATTCAAGCGGAGATATCGGCTCTTCGATTTGAAACAAGCCGCCAGGCAGGGTGTTTTCTGAGCATTTTCCAGTGATTGGATCGGGAAATAACAAATGATATAGAGAATTTGAGATGCTGCTAATCATCGAGTCTTCGGGTTTGCGGCCAGCGATGGCTGATACGCTGCACCATGTTGAATTTACGACAATTTCCGAAAATGTGCTGACAACTGTTGACTCTAGCGCCTCGGCGCTGCTCACTCCAAGCAATCTATATACTGAGTCTAGTTTTTTCATAATGCTGGGGCCAAGCAGTTGTTAGTAATTTGCTCGGAGCAATTCTCCATCGCTCTCGCTGCATCAATGAATGCTTGCTTGTGCCCTCCCCATCTTTCTCGAAAATCAGGATGAATAAGGAAATCGCATCCGTTCAGAAGGTAGGCTCCCCTGGCGGATGCAAAAGTTGAAAAACATAACAGGTCGACGGTTCCATTTATACATCTTTTGCATCGTTCGACGATATTGGAGCCTCTTGCTTTTGTGGGCTTGCAGGAAGTGCATTTTCCTTTCATGTTCTCGTAACTATCGTAAAAATATTTGCACTGAGATGCCTGAAGCAACAACATTGGTCCGATCAATCCGGAGGCGAGATTTTTTAAGGCATCTCTTACTGCTTCCGAGCATTGGGGGTCGTTCATGCATTCGATTATGGTCATTCCGAAAACCGCTGCTATCCCTGCGGCAATAATGTAGCCGCCAGCTGCTCCGATGGGGATGGCTATTGCGATTAGTCCGAATTTATCGATTCTTTGAATCCCGCTATTCCCTGCGAACCCATAAACATTCATCCCTCCATCTTCTCCAATCGGATCTCTATTCGGCCACCGTCCCAGCCAAGGCACGTAGTATCGGTATCCGTAGTTGTAGTAACCCGTCTCCGCGTCGAGGAACTGCCCGTGGAAGCCGAAGCTCCACTCAAAGTGGCTCCCCTCCCTCGGCGACCAGTCCGAGGCCATCACCTCCCACCGTCCGAAGGCGGTGAAGCCGTAGCGCTCCACCACTTCCCCTTCCACATCCACGATGGCGACCGGATCGAAGTAGTCCATCGCGCAGTAGAAACGCTCGTCCAGCGGACCGCCGCCCCCCTCCGGATCGCGGTCCCGCAGGATCAGCTCGTCCCGGTGCCCGGCCCTCGCCCCCCAGACGTATTGGCAAAGCACCAGCTCCGGCGGGTCGGACGACGCCGAGGCCAGCAGGCCCGCCGTCACCGGCTGGCCGGCCCGGCTGCCGCCTTCCTCTCCTCCGCCGCGCATCGCCCAGCTCCCCGGATAGGAGTAGCTCGACCAGTGCCAGCTCGAGGACCAGTGCCAGCTCGAATGGCTTGAGCGGCTGCTCGGATAGTAGTAGCTCGACGACCAGTGCCAGCCGGAGGAGGAGGAGCCCGGGCACGGGCCCCAGGCCCCGGAGACGCTGTTCCAGAAGCTCCCGGCCCCGTAGTTCCAGAGCATCGCCCGGAACCCGGCGTCCAGCACCGCCCCGAACACCGCGATCTCGTCGACCAGCCCCTCGTAGGGAGAGGGGGCGGAGAGGACCTCCGCGGCCAGCGGCCACGGGCTGCTCGAAGGGTAGGGGTAGCTCGACGACCAGTGCCCGATGGAGGAGTGCGGCGGCGGCGGATAGCCGATGCGGACCGTCCCGCCGACGACCCGCGCCGCTTGGCCGGGGGCGAGGGGTTCGGTTTGGGGGGTGCCGCCGTCGAGGCACAGTCCGATCTCGACCCCCGGCACGATCCAGAGGATGGCGTGGCGCCAGCCCGTGGAGGAGCCGAGGGACAGCTCCACCTCCTTGTCCCAGCTACCCCCGCCGGTGTTGCTGGCGATGCGGAAGAGGAGCTTGCCGCCCCCGAGGAGCAGCCCGTACTCCCCGTCCTTGGAGAGGAGGGTGCCGCCGGAGTAGGGCAGGAACCAGAGGGAGAGGGCGAAGGGCCCGGAGGCGCCGGGGTTGAAGACGGCGTGGTGGGCGCGTTCGAACCACTTGTCGTAGTCCGGCCAGCGGGCTCCACGGCAGATGCCGGCGCCGGTGCCCGGACCGGTGCTGCCGTAGTAGCCCATGGCGGCGAAGCCCAGCATCCCCATGGAGTCGTGGAGGCTGTTCCAGTCGTCGCCCTCGTTGCAGTCGTAGTAGGCGGCGGGGACCCCGTCCCAGAGGGAACTGGAGGAGCTCTCCGAGCTCGAACTCGAGCTGGAGGAGGTGGGGACGGGCCCGCGCTCCTCCACGACCTTCCACTGGTCGTTGTAGTACTCGTGCCGGACCTCGCCGTTGGCCACCCGCACGGTGCGGCGGAAGAGGCCGTCGTACTCGTAGCGGGCCACGAGATGCTCCTCCGCGTCGCGCACCTCGACGAGTCGGTTCCAGGCGTCCCAGACGAGGGTGAGGGGGGCGAGCCAGTCGCCCCCGGCGTCGGGGGGCAGGCGGGTGGCGTTGCCGATCGCGTCGTAGGCGATGCCGTCGGCGGAGCCGTCGAGCTGCACGAGCTGGTTGGCGCGGTTGCTGGTGCGGCCCTGGTCGAGGAGAGGCTCGCCCTCTCCGGCGAGTCGGTAGCGGGTCCAGTTGCCGGCGGGGTCGTAGTCGAAGCGCTCCTCCCGCGCGGGGATCGCCCCGATGGCGCTTTGGTTGAGGTTGAGGGTGCCCTTGGCCGCGGT
>JBBCIU010000041.1:0-13191 GCA_037190325.1 Verrucomicrobiales bacterium
GTCCTGCGCTCCGATGAAGGGGGCCAGGGACGCGTCGATGAGGTAGGAGGTCGTCCCGTCCCCGCCGTTGCCCACCATCGTGAAGCGCTGCCCCGCCGTCAGACCGTTGTTGGCCGTCTGGCTGCGGTGCCCGAGGCGGGCCTGGCCGGTGGTCCCGACCGGGACGATGCTCCAGCTCCCCGCCTCGATGTAGATGTGGCCCGAGCGGCTGCCGGAGGGCACGTTCGTCAAGGTGTTGCGCAGGGAACCGTGGCCGACGAGGGCGTAGGCCTCGCTCCCGTTCCCCGCCAGCACGCTGAGCCTCCCCGTCTGCGACACCACCGAGATGTCCCCGCTCAGGGTCATGTTCAAGCTCCCGCCTTCATAGCCGCCATGGCCGATCTGGGTGAAGGTGGCGGTAGCACCCCCACCTTGCAGGGTGATGTCCCCGTTGGCCGCGACCCCGACATTGCCGGTCATCGTGCTGGCGTTGCCCACGGTATTGCCCGAGGCATACCCCCCGTGGCCGACTTGGACGTAGGCACCGTGGAAGGAGCCTCCAATGAGGGAGACAGATCCCTGGCCCACCGCCGCCGGGGCGAACTGGATCGCATCCGGGTTGCCGTCGCGGTCGAAGTCGCCGAGGTCGTCGAAGAGGCCGGTGCCGAGGACGGTGTTCAGCGCTCCGCTGCCCGCGCTGACGATGACGGCGCCGCCGTGGTTGCCGTCGGCTTCGTAGCCACCGTGCCCGATTTGCACATAGGCGTAGTTGGCCTGTCCCTGAGCGGCGGAATCGATATCCCCACCGGCGCGAAGGATGACGTCGCCGCTGTGGCCGCCTTTGGTGTCGTACCCGCCGTGGCCGATCTGGGCGATGGTCGCGGTGGACCAGCCCGAACGCATAACGATGTCTCCGCTCAGTGCGGTTACACGGACGGTCCCGATGTTGCCGGTAGCGGGATCGTTGTTCGGATTGTCGGCGTCGTAGCCGCCGTGACCGATCATGGCGTGGGCGCGATCCGTGCGGACATGCTCGAGGTTGACGATCACATTGGCGGCTCCGCCTTCGGCTCCGGGATTGACCCGCGTGGTGAATTCGATCCAGTTGGACGCGTAGTTCACCGTGCCCACCTGCTGGCCGGCGACGAGCGAGTTGCCGCCCACCAGTTCAGTGAAGTCGGCCACCACCCGCAGGGTGCCGGTGCCGTCGTCCGCGATGGTGCCGATACGCAAGCCGAGGTCGTTGAAGATCTCGATCCAGACGGATCCGGGGATGACCCCGTTGACAGCCCGGAAGAGCGCCCGGCCAGCGGGTTGTCCGGTGGCGGTGACCCCACCGAAGTTATCCGCCACGGGCTGCAACAGCCCGGCTCGGTCGAGGTTCTGGTTGAGTTCGTTCGTATTGGAGACGCTGAGGTGGTAGTACCGCGACGAAAGGGCGCTGCCGGGATCCTGGGTACGGGAAAATTGGCTGGCGAGCACCGAGACATTCCGTCCGGCGAAGACTTGGATGTCGCCACGGTGGTCACCGCGGGCGTTGGTCCCTCCGTTGCCGATCTGGGCGACGCTGTCGGTCCCGTTGCCCGCATGGACTTCCACGTCGCCGGCAGCCATCACCGAGGTGATGTCACCATCCCGGCCTTGGTTGCCTATGCTGCTGCGCCCGCCGTGGCCGATCTGGGCATACTGCTGGGAATCGTCCTGATCGGCCAATTGAAGCCCTCCCCGCAGGCGGATATGGCTGTCGGCAACGGTCCCGGTGAGGCCGGCGGACCCGTCGAAGCCCGCATGCACCGTGATGTCGCCCCAGTGGTTGCCATACACATACATCCCCCCGTGGCCGATCTGGGCGTAGTGGTGGCGTCCACCGGGGATGGAGTCCATGCGGGTGGCGAGGTTGTCGGTGAAAAGGCTGTAGTAGGGACTGGGGGCTGGGGCGAAACTGGGAAGGAAACTGCGGAGGTGGTCGCCCGCCAATACGTTGACGCTACCTTCCCGGCTGATCACGACGATGTTCCCGCGGTGGCCGGTGGTCTCCCCGCCGGTCCAGATGTTGGCGGGCGCGTCGTTCCACGCGACGTCCGCGTTGTAGCCGCCGTGGCCGATTTGGGCGTAGAGGTTGCCGTCATCGACCGACTGGCCCACGGTGGAGCCGCCGCGGTCGAGCACCCCGGCGACGAGATTCACGTCGCCGACGACGTCCACGATGATGTCCCCGCGGTTGCCCTCGGCTCCAGCCACATCGTTGGCCGTGCCAGAGCGAGCCTCGGTTCCGCCGTGGCCGACCAGCGCGTAGGCGTTGTTGCGCGACCCAGCCTGCAGGTGCAGACCAGCGTCCTCGTATCCCGCCGCGTTGGCGGTGGTGGCGTGGATGGAGATGTCGCCCGTCTTCGTGCCCGTGGCGGCACGCCCGCCGTGGCCGATCTGGACGTAGGCATCGCCGGCGTCGTAGTGATCGCCCCGTCCGCCGAGCAGGATGACACCGCCGCCAATCCGGTTCGCCGCCGTGCCGATCTCGATCTTGCCGCTGTCTCGGCCCGAGTTCGCATGCCCGCCGTGGCCGATCTGGGCGTAGGTGTTGGTTCCTCCCCCACCTTGGAGCAGCACGTCGCCGCCGGCATGGACGAGAATGTCCCCGACGTTGCCGAGGGTGGCGGCGGTGCCGTTGTCGCTATCGTAGCCACCGTTGCCGATCTGGGCGTAGGCCTGGTTCGTGGTGATGTGCTCGAACTTGGCCACCAGATTGGGAATCGGGTCGGCGGCGGCGATCACCGCCACCCCGCCGGGAGTGCTGCCAGCCGGCACAGCGCCGGGGTTGATCCGCGTGGTGAACTCCACCCAGTTGGCGGTGTAGTTGACAATGCCCACCGCCTGGCCCGCGACGAGCTGGACGCCGCCCACCAGTTCGGTGAAGTCAGCCACCGCGCGCAAGGTGGCGGTGCCGTCGTCCTTGACCGTGCCGATGAGCACGCCCGCGTCGTTGTAGATGTCGAAGGACAGGGTCCCTGGGACCAGACGGCTTATGTTGGAAAAATTCACCCGGCCCGCGGACAGGCCGCCGGGAACGCTCTGCAGCAGCCCGGCCCGGTCGAAATTGAGGTTGAGCTGGGCGGCGTCGGCGACGGAGCTGCTATAATAGTACTGCCCGTAGATCCCCTGCCCGGCATTCTCGGCGAGGGAATGGTTTCCACCACGCACGGACACATCCTGCCCGGCGGAGACCCGGATGTCGGCCTTGTGGTCACCACGGGTGGTGTAGCCGCCGTTGCCAATCTGTGCGAAGTTGCCTGTTCCAGCTCCGCCATGCACCTGCACATCGCCGGCGGCCATCACCGAGATCACCTCGCCGACCCGGCCCTGGTCGCCTGCGCTATCCCGTCCGCCGTGGCCGATCTGGGCGTAGGAGATGCCCCCGGCGTCGTCGGCCATTTGAAGCCCACCCCAGACACGGACGTGGCTATCGGCGACAGTCCCGGTCTGCGCCTCGGAGCCGAAAGGGGCGTCGTTGAAGCCAGCCCGCACGTCGATGCTGCCATAGTGGTTGCCGCGCGCGTCGAAACCGCCGTGGCCGATCATGGCGTAGTGGAAGCGCCCACCGGCGATCCCGGAACCCGTGGTACGGCCCGGATAGCTATTGAAGGCCCCGATCACGGGGGCGAAGCTGGGGAGGAAGTCGCGAAGGTGGTCGTCGCCCAGCACATTGACGCTCCCCTGCCTGCTGATCACGGTGATCTTGCCGTTGTGGCCGATGTTGTTGTAGCCGACGACTCCGTTCAAGGACACGTCGGCGTCGTAGCCTCCGTGGCCGATCTGGGCGTAGAGCCTGCCATCCTCGTGCATCTGGGTGAAGGTCGCGCCGCCGCGGTCGAGCACCCCGGCGACGAGGTTGATGTCGCCAATGGAATCGACGGTGATGTTGCCGGAGTGCCCCTCCATACCCTCGACGTTGTCGCCCGTGCCGGAACGGGCACTGGCGCCGCCGTGGCCGATCTGCGCGAAGGCGTCCTGACGCGAGCCCGCCTGCACATGCACGCCGATTCCCGCGTAGGCCAGGTCAATAGCGGTGGTGGTGTAGACGGAGATGTGCCCACTGGCGGTGCCGCGCGCGCTGCGTCCGCCATTCCCGATCTGGACGTAGGCATCGGTCCCCTCGAAAACTCCGCCATGTCCTCCCTCCATGATCACTGCCCCGCCGATGCGGCTAATGGCGGTACCGATCCGGATGTCGCCCTTCTTGACGCCGTCCGTAGCGTAGCCTCCGTGACCGATCTGGGCGTAGTTCGCGAAACCCGATCCACCCCTCATCACCACGTCGCCGCCGGCGTTGACTTCGATGTCGTCGTAGGTCCTTTGGACTATGTCCCTCTGGTTGCCGGTCACCCCGGCAGGAAGGTATTCCGTGTCGTAGCCGCCGTGGCCGATCTGGGCGTAGGAGCGGCCCACGTTCATGTGCTCGAAGAACACGATCAGGTTCGCCTCGCCAGCGTCGGCACCGGGGTTGACATCCCGCAGGAAGGTGATCGCGTAGTTGGACGGGTTGAAGGTCGCCACCACGTCCCCGGCGTTGAAGACTTCGTCGATCCCGTCGCCGTCCATATCCTGCGTGAAGTCATCCACCACGATGAAATGGTTCCCGTCCTGGACCAGTTCGCCGACGAGGAGGCCGTCGTCCCGGCGGATCTCGAAGCGGATGGAGCCGTAGAGCACCTGGCTGTTGTACCGCAGCGTGAAATCGCCGCCAGCCTGCAAGTTGGCGGCCCGGTCGATGCCAGCGGCGTCATCCGTGCCCGGGTTGACGTAGCTATGCTGGATGCCTTGCCCGATCGCGGGGTTGTCCGCATAGGTGGCACCCGTCAGCCGCACGTCCCGCCCGGCGGAGACCTTGATCTCGCCGCGCATGACGTCGACGCCCTTCGGGGCGGTGAGACTGGCGGTGTTGCGGTTCGACATCGTGCCCCCATGCCCGATGTTGGCGTAGCTTCCGACGGACGTCCCACCTCGGAGAAGCACGTCCCGGCCCGCCATCACGGTGATGACCTCGCCGGCACGGCCCAACTCCTTCGCCGAGGCGGAGTATCCGCCGTGACCGATCTGGGCATAGTGGCGGACGTCAGCCCACTCGTTGGTGCTCTGGTTGCCGCCTTCGATCAAAATATCGGCATTCGGGTTCGCGATGGCTCCGTCCGCCCCGACGCCGGCCCTGAGCGTGATGTTGCCGTAGTGGTTGCCGTTCGTCGAATAGCCACCGTGTCCGAGCTGGACGTAGGTATTGGCTCCTGCGCCTCCGCCATGCGATCTCAGGACAGGGTCGATCCGGGTGGTATCACCGCCGACGAAGCTGACACTGCCACCCGCGATGACGGCGATGTCGCCGAAATGCCCCCAATGGCCATTGCCCGCGCCTTCCTCGCCAGCAGTCCCTCCCTTCGTATCGTAGGGAGCGGTGAAGAACTTGATCATCTCGTCCGAATTCGCCGCATCCGAATCGTATCCGCCGTGGCCCAGGTGGGCATAGAGGCGGAAATCCTCGTTCGGGGTGATGTCGCCGTCGGGATCCAGCAGGCCAGTGCCCGCGACGAAGGAAAGGGAACCGGCCGTCGCCACCCTGATATCACCGTTCAATCCATAAGGGACATCGACCGTGCCCGTCCTGGAGCTCCGACCGCCGTGACCAAGCTGGACGTAGTTGTCGGAGCGGTTTCCCGCCTTGAAGAGCACGCCCACCGGCACTCCCAGATCGCCCAGATGGGCGTAGCCGGGTCGCGAGCTGGCCATGCCGATGCCGCTGGTCACCGTGATGTTGCCGAAGTGGTTGCCGTCGGCGTCGAAGCCGCCGTGGCCGAGATGGGCATAGGCGCGTCCGTCGGTTTCGTCCGCGCCGAGGCCCGCGAGGAATTCGAGCGCCCCGCCCGCCTCGACGACGATGTCGCCGGAGTTGGCTCCGCGGGCCGGATTGTTGCTGTCGTAGTAGCCGCCCCCGTGTCCCAACTGGGTGTAGGCGTCGGCCCCGTCGCCGGCGTGGAAGCGGATGTCGCCGCCCGCCTTCACTTCGATCCTGCCGACGTTGCTCTTGTCCTCGTTCTCGTTGAGACCCGAGGGGGTGTGCCGCGTACCAGCCCCCCCGTTGCCGAGCTGGGCGTAGGAATTGTTGGATCCGATGGGACGATCCACCTGGTAGTAGGCCCTCACCCCGTTGCGGCCGGTGGGGTTGATCACATCCGTCAGCACGACCTGCCCCGAGAGGTAGGAAATCGATCCGACGGACTGGCCCACGGTCAATCCGCTGCCGATCTCGGCCACGTCCACGCGGAGATTGCCCAGGCCGTCGTCCACAACCACCGTGCCGCCCGGCACCTCCAGTCGGAAAGTGTTCGCCGCGATGCCGATGCTGTCGTTGAACGGGGACCCGCCCGCCTCGGCCACATCGTTGATGCCTCCACGGGTATTGTTGAAGGTCGCCGACAGCGCCAAGGAAACTCCCGAGAAGTTTCCGACGCCCCGCACCGCCTGGGCGAGCATGGGGTTGGTGGTGGCGTTTTCGGTCGTGGCCGGAACATTGACCGTGGTGCTGGTCGTCACCGCGTAGGAGGCCGTGACCGCGCCCGTCGCGTTCGGGTCGAGATCCCGGAAGAAGCGGACATGGCCGGTGCGCAGGTTGATCTCGCCCACGATCTCGCCGGCCGCGATGGTGTTGCCGCCTCCGAAATCGACGGCGCTCTGTGCGACGATGTTGGCCGTGGTGAAGCTGCTCGCATTGTTCGCCTCCTGCACGGTGGCCCGGGTGGCGATGTAGTTGCTCCCGGCCACCGTGATGGTGAAGTTGAGGCCAGCGGCCGCCACACCGGTGTTCCAGAACCGGATGTCGCGGTAGCGCAGCGCGGCCCAGCCGCCTCCGTCCGTCCCCGCCGCCCAGGAGGCGATGTCGAGGGTGCGGGAGGAGTCCTGGATCCAATCGGGGGTCCCCTGGCCGCCGATGAAGTGGATGCTGCCGCCGGCATGGACGAGGAGGTTGGCGACATGGTCGCCGTTGCTGAGCATGCCGCCGTTGCCGAGCTGGACCCAGTTGCGGCGGCCTTCGCCGGCGACGAACTCGATGTTCCCGTTGGTCGCCGTGACGGCGATGGTGTCAAGCGGGTCGTGGTTGGCGTTGCGGGCGCCTTGGTAGCCGTCGGAATCGTCGCCGCCGTGGCCGAGGATGGCGTAGTTGCGCTTGTCGCCGGAATCGTCGCGGGTGCGGGAGCCGCCGAAGAACTGGATGTCGTTGGCGGCGGTGACGGTGATGTTGCCGTGATGGTCGCCACTGGCGGCGTAGCCTCCGTGTCCGAGCTGGGTGGAGTGGAGGATGCCGAAGCCCTGCCCGAGGATGCCGCCGCCGGGCGCGGCCTTGCCCTCGTCCCCGGCCTGGAAGACGATGCTGCCGCCGCTGCTCTGTACGAAGATGTCGCCGGCGTGGCCGATGCCGCTGCCAATGAGGGGGGAACTGGTCCAAGCCACGTTTGAGTTGTCGGCGTCGTAGCCGCCGTGGCCGAGCTGGCTGGAGATACGCCCGTCGTCGAGATCCTGGTAGTTGTTCAGGCTCGTACCCGAGGTGAAGAGGATGCTGCCCACACTCTGCACGTCGATATGCCCGTAGAAGCCGCGTGCTCCGTCGTTTCCGGTGGCGCGATCGGAGCGCGTCGAGAAACCGCCGTGGCCGAGCTGGGTGTAGGCGTCCCGGGTCTGGCCCGCGGTGAACACAATACCGGCTTGCTGCCCGCTACCGCCGATCACCCCCGTAGTGGTGCTGACCTCTCCG
Organism: Verrucomicrobiales bacterium; assembly: GCA_037190325.1. Classification (GTDB taxonomy): domain Bacteria; phylum Verrucomicrobiota; class Verrucomicrobiia; order Verrucomicrobiales; family DEV007; genus Arctic95D-9. The sequence goes on from JBBCIU010000041.1 coordinate 7,775, forward strand.
ATGCCGGCCATGACGCGGATATGCCCCTGGTGGTTCCCGTCGGCGTTGTAGCCCCCGTGGCCGATCTGGGCGTACTGCGAGTTGTCCCAATAGCTGATGCCGCGCCCGGCGAGCATCTCGACGATGCCGCCGGCCGTCACCGTGATGTTGCCCTTCTTGTTCGTGTCGATGGCGGCGAAATCGGGATTGGCACGGTTGGCCTGGTCGGCTTGGTAGCCGTGCCAGCCCTGGCTGTCGCGGCCCCCGTGCCCAATCTGGGCCCAGCTGCTGTTGTAGGCTCCTCCGTGCAGGCGGATGTCGCCTGCGGCGGCGACCTGGATCTCCCCGGTGTGACCCGCGCTGTAGGTCCCGCCGAGGGCAGCGCTGAATCCTCCGTTCCCGATCTGGACGAAGGCATTGTCGGGATTGCCTTCGGTGTACTGGTAGTTGGCGATGACGGCATCGGGGTTCGAACGGTCATTCAGGGGCCCGCGCCGCTCCAGCGCGGTGCCGAGATCCCAGCCTCCGTCGGCGTTGCCGTCGCCGGTGGCGGTGTTGATCCCCTCGATCATGACCCGCCCCGAGTTGTAGTCGATCTGACCCACCCTGAGATGGCGCTCGTTGTAGAGCACCCCGTTGCCGAACCAGTCGGAGATCACCTGGCGTCCGTTGCCAATGTTGTCGGGGTCGATGACGATGGAGACCGTGCCCGGCACGATGCCGCCGTGCCCGAGGTAGGCCTGGGAGGCCCGCGTCGCCGAATCGGATTCGGGCGTACGCTCTCCGGCGATGGCCGTGGAAGTCACGCCGTTGAGGAGGTAGCTGTAGAACACGTTCCGGTTGATGATGTCGTCCCTCGACTCGAGGCGTTCCCAGATCGTCACCTCGCCGGTGGTATAGTCGATCTCCCCGACGATGGCACCGACGGCAAGGGCTCCGTTCGATCCGTTCAAGGCGTCCTGGTTCACCACGATGTAGCCCTTGTTCGGGTCGGGATGCAGGGCGGCGTTGTCCACCACGTCGTAGGCGCTGGACGTATCGTTGTCGTCATAGAGGTCGATGCCGAAGGTGCCGGGCACGATGTTCCCACGGAAGGCCGCCGGAGAGGCCCCGTCGTTGCCGTGGTAAAGGGTGAAGGAGCGCTGCTTCATCGTCGCCTCCTGCAGGGCGGTGTAGAGATGGGGCTTGCCCACGACGGAGCCGATGTTTCCGCTGGACGCCATCGGCCCCTCGACCGTTCCGCCGACGAAGCCGTTGACCGTCTTGATCTCCCTGGCCGAAGGTCCGAACATGTAGAGCCCGCCTCCCGTCGACTTCACCGTCACGTCGCCCGAGAAGTCGCCGTCCACGTCGTATCCTCCGTTGCCGATCATGGCAAAGGCCCTCGCACCCCGGGAATGCGCCGTGGCCCCCAGACCCATGCTCCCGTCGCCGATGGGATTCCGGTTCCTCTCCATCGACCCCGCATTGCGCGCGTCGAACCAGATGTCGCCGGCCGCCTCCACGATGATCGTCGCGTCCTTGATGTTTCGCTGGTTGGTGCTGGCGAAATCGATCCCGCCCATGCCGATCATGATGTAGTCGTTGTCGGCATTGCTGGCGGTGAAGCGGATGCCGCCGCCCTGCGCCTTGACGGTGATGGTGTCGCCGTCGGTGAAGTTCTGCGACGGCTGGCTGTCGGCGATGAAGTCGTAGCCGCCATGCCCGATCTGGGCGTGCTTGATGTCGACGTTCCAGCTATTCGCCTGGGTGTTCGCCTGGGGACGGGTGTCCGCATCGACGACGACACCGTTCTGGCCGGTGTGGTTGTTCTGCGAACTGATGGCGTTGGCGTTGGTGTTGATCGCGCCGACATTCAGGTTGACGTAGTCGGTCGAAAGCCAGGCATCGCTCGGTCCCGAGAGCCGGCCCGTGAACTCGATGCCGTCCCTCGCGGTCACCGAGATGTCGGAGATTCCAGCGATGTTGCCGCTGGAGCTGCGCCCTCCATGGCCGATCTGGGCCCAGCTCTCGCCCATGCGACCGGTGCGGAAGATGATGTCCCCGTCCAGCGGTGTCCTCGTCTGCCCGAGCGCATTCGGTCCGCCCTGGCCCGCCAGCACGGTGATCTTGCCGGAGAATCCTCCGGCCATCGCATCCGCGTCGTAGCCGCCGTGGCCGACCTGCACGTAGTTCCCCGCGACACCCCATCCCCTCTGGGAGCGCTTCTCCTCGCCCCCGACGAAAAGGAGCGTGCCCGCCGCCGCCTCGACCCGGATGTCTCCCCCGATCGTGCCCAAGGTGTTGCTGTTCATGTTCACCCCGCCGTGGCCGATCTGGCCGTAGTACCATCCGCCGTTGCCTGCCCGAACCTCGATGCCGACGTCGCGCAGGATGCCGCCGGACTGGAGGACAGGATCGATCCCCGGCCCGGGATCGGGAATCCAGTTGCCCGCGGCATCGTAGCCCATGTTGTCGCGCACCTGCACCGTGCCGCCGGCGTAGACCTCGATGTTGCCGCTCATGGACTGGTTGGGAACGATGTTGCTGACTGCGGCCCCTCCGGGAGCGGTGAACGCAACCCCCGACGCGACGCGGTCCCGGTGCCATCCGCCGTGGCCGATCTGGGCGCTGCCGAATTCGTATTCGGCGTCGTTGGCGCTGTTGGCGGGGAGCGCCTCGTCCACGCCGAGATAGGTGCCCGTGTTCAGGTTGCCCGTCCTCGGCAGGAGGTTGAAGCCCAGCACCCGGACCGCACCGGTCTCCGCCCGCACGGTGATGTCCCCGCTACTGGTCTGGTCCCAGATGGTGCGGGTATTGCCCTCGTGGAAGCCGCCGTGGCCGATCTGGGCAACGTTGAGACTGCCCATGCCGCCCCGGAGCTGGATGCCCGCCCCGGCGAGGCCGCGGTTGTCCGCGACAGTCGTCGCCCCGAGAGCAACCACGGAGATGTCGCCGTGGTAGCTGCCGAAGTTGTCGAGACCACCATGGCCGATCTTGACGTAGCGGTTCCCGCTGCCCTGGCCGTTGGTCAGGTCGGTGTACCCGGCCGTGGTCACAAAGGTGGCGGAGGCCATGGCAAGGATGTCCTCGCCAGCCAAAATCGAGATGGGAGCGTCGATCCGGGCGTCGTTCCCCGCGTAGTTGGTCCGCCAAGTGGCCCCAAAAACGGCGCGGTTGTTGATTCCTACGTCGATGATCGCACCGTCCCGGGTGGTGACCGGGCCGGCCGGCAAGCCTCCAACGTTGCGGTTCGGTTCAAGCCCCTCCGCCGAGAGGCCGCCGTGGCCGATCTGGGCGGAGGCGTTGCCGCCGTCCCCGCCGCGCAGGTCGAGGCGTCCGCTGACGTTGATCTCGATGGCGCCGGTGGCCCCGTAGCCCGCACCACGGAAGGCCCCGCCATTGTGGACGGTGCCACCAAGCAACTGGATGTAGTCCTTGTTCTGGATGTTGCCCCACGACGTGGCCCCGCCACTGCCATTCGCCGCTCCGTTGCTCCCCCACCATTCGTTGCGCTCCCCGTTCTGGGTGGTGATGGCGACGGTTCCGTTGAGGTTGAACTCCGCCCCGGAGTCGCGGAAGCCAAGCTGCGCCCAGCGGTAGTTGTCGCCGTTGGACCCCTTGATCAGCAAGTCATGCGCGGCGACGCGAGTCGCGCCATAGCGGCTGCCGACCTCGATGCCTTCGGTGTAGTTGGCGATTCCGCCGTTGATGTCGTAGCCGCCGATGAAGACCGACCCGCCGTTCAGGCCGGCCGCGTCGTTGCTGGCATTGCCGTCGTTGAGCGTCGCCAGCACCGCGTCCATGTTGAAGACACCGGGATCGTTGAGGGCCTGGCTGCCGCTGAGAGAGAGAGGATTCACGAGGCCGGTGGTCCCGTTCCACCCAGCGACGATGTTGATCCCGCCTGCGCCCGCGCTGCGGACGTCGTTGGCAAAGAGGATGTTTCCGGTGGCGAGAAGCGTGAGGGTACCGCCGGTGATGCCGGCACCCTGCTGGTACCACTCCACTCCCCCGGCGTTCTGACCAATCGCCGTCGCAGTGCCGGCTTGGACGGTGATGTCGCCACGTGGCCCGGCTCCACCGAAATTCGTCGAGATGATCACATTGTTGCCCCGGTCAAGGGCGTCGGACAAGGCGATGTTGTTGATGTGGGAAGCACTCGCCGTCCCCGTCCCGATCGTCACGTTCGTTGGATCAAGAAGGAGCGTTCCCGAAGCCCCTTCGCTCGCCGTGACATCGACCATCCCATCGAAGCCGAGGTTCTGCTTCCCCGAAATCTCCGCGAATCCTCCCGCGCTGATGCCCCTGGCGCTCACTTCGCCCTCGAACACCGTGTCTCCGTCCGACCATAGAATCACATTGCCGCCCCGACCAGCTCCAAACGCGTCCGCACGCACCACCGCCCCGTCGTCGATCACCAGCGTGTCCGCATTCCTCACCTCCGCGTCACGGCCCTGGAATCCTCCACCGATCCGCACATTCCCTCCACCCGTATGCCCGGACGCATCCACCAGCGAACCGCTGCGCAGCTCGATCTCCCTTCCCTCCACCACCACGTCTCCCCCACGGCCCACCCCATTCGAGACATCCACCTTCCCCACCACCTCCGTCTTCTCCCTCGCCGATACCCGAACCTCCCCTCCCTGCGCACGGATCATCCCGTCCACCTTCGCATACGCCGCCTCGATCAGCACGCGACCGCCGCTCCCCACTCCCGAACTGCTCGCACGGATCGAACCGGAATTGCTCACCGATCCGCCCGCTCCGCGCAGATACACCCGTCCGCCGCTCCGCTCCGCCCCCGTCGCCCGCACCGATCCCTTGTTGTTGATCGCCAGCGCATAAAGGTTCCCGTGCGCCTTCAGCTCCACCGCCGCCCCCTCGATCGTCCCATCGTTGTACACCCCCGTCCCGCTCACCCCGGAACCCGTTGCTCGCACGAACAACCGTTCTCCACCCACCCCGTCGTCCGCCTTCAGCAGCACCTCCTCGCCCGCCGCCAGGCCCACCCGGCCCCCCTCCGAACGCAGCGTCCCGCTGTTCACCACCGTCCGACCGATCAGAAACACGTCCCCTCCGATCGCGTTGACTCTCCCCAGGTTCGTCACCCCCGCTCCGCTTCCTCCCTTGAACACCAGGTCCCCGCGCGACAGGAACTCTCCGTTGTCCACGTCCAGCGTCGACAGCACCAACCCGTGCACGTCGATGGTGCCCCCCGCTCCCACCAGGATCCCGTTGGGGTTGATCACGAACACGTTCCCGTTCGCCTTCAGCGCCCCGTGGATCGCGCTCGCGTCCCCACCCGTCACCCGGTTGAGCACCGCCGCATTGCTCCCGCTCTGCCGGAACTGCGTCAGCTCCCCCGCCTCGATGGAGAAGCTCTCCCAGTCGATGATCGCGCTGCGGCTCCCCTGGCGGATCTGCAGGTTGCCCCCGTGACCGGCCCCGATGCTCAC
>JBBCIU010000042.1:0-38492 GCA_037190325.1 Verrucomicrobiales bacterium
ATGGAGAAGCTCTCCCAGTCGATGATCGCGCTGCGGCTCCCTTGGCGGATCTGCAGGTTGCCCCCGTGACCGGCCCCGATGCTCACGTCCCCGTGCACCACCACTCCGCCCCGCGGATTGGCCATCACCGGAGAGGTCGTCGTCACCAGCCCGGGGGAGAGCAGGGAGATCACGAGGGTTTGAAGGCGGGCCGAACGCCGGAGTACGGCGGCGCAGCCACTCTTGCCGAGAGCGGAGAGGTTCATCGGGAATGGAGAGGGGAGGAGAGATAAAAACCAACGCAGATATCACCGGTTTTGCACAAATCGGGATAAGTCCAGCGATTCTTGTCGAATCTGTTTTTCGCACGGGCCTACTTTTTTCACTGCTCCGCCCCCTTGGTCCCCCAGACATTTGCGGCTTCCCCGTTCGCGGGATTGACGCCTCCTTGTCCACTGCTACGATAGCGCATCGATTTTTCTCAGGCCCAAGGACCATGAAAACGCTTTCCCTCCTTCCCTTCGCCGGCATGATGCTGCTCTCTTCGTCCGAAGCCGTCGACTATCAGGAGGAAATTCGCCCGATCCTCAACAAGAAATGCTTCAAGTGCCACACGGGGCCGAAGGCGAAAGGAAGCCTGCGCATGGACACGCCAACGGACTTCGCCAAGCGTGTCGGTGGCGAAGATCCCGTCATCATCCCCGGAAACCCGGCCCAAAGCATCCTCTCGATCAAGGCCGGACTGCCGGCCACCGACGGGGAAGCGATGCCCCCGCCGCCCGCCCGGGAACGCGGAGCCGAAGCCATGACCACCGCCGAATTGACCCTCGTCCGCCAGTGGATTGCGGAGGGCGCGAAATTCGAAGCCGGGGAAAGCAGCGCGCCACCCGTCTCCACGACGGCCCCGGTCGGCAACGACGGGACGGCGATGACCTCCGGGATCCGCACGTGGACGAACAGCGCGGGGGCCACTCTGCAAGCCGCCTTCGTCTCCTCCGATGGAACCAACGTCGTCCTCCGCAAGGAAGACGGCAGCGAATTCACCTATCCACTCGCGAACCTGAACGCCGAGAGCCAGGCCTTGGCCAGGCAACTTGCTGCCGCTCGGTAGTCCGTGGTCCAAGTGAAAGCGTCTTTCCCTGCATGGAGCGCCTTCGGCGCCTCCACACTTGACTGAGGCAACGGACCAAGGCCCACGGCCCCACTACGCCGACTCCGGCATGAAGGTCGGCATGGCGATTCCGGCGACCGGCTGGACCTCTCCCCTCACCTGCCCCAAGTGCAGTTCGCAGTTCCTCGCGCCCATCGTGTAGGCGGCGGCGATCAGCCCCTTTTCCGTGGCTGGAAGGAGAAAGACGACCGCCTTCCCCCGGAACCGGTCGAGCTGCGCCCGGAGCAGGGCCTCCGCCGCCGCCGCCGAACGCATCACCCCGGGACCGATGAGACGGCTTGCCGGGTGGTCGACCGAGGCGAGGAAGCCCTCGATCCCGCCGTCCGCACCGACGGCTACGAAGGTCTTCCAGATCCCCGTGCTGTTCTCGATGAAATAGCAGTAGTCCCGCTCTCTGGAAATGCCGCTGACCTCGAATTCCAGACTGCCCATCGCCACGATGTCCGAAGGCTGCGCCTCGCGCACCCTCGGCAGCCCCTCCCCGTCCCCTTCGCCCAATCCTTCCGACGGTACTTCCAGAAGCATGTCCTGGTAGAGGCAGAAGGGCGAAAAGCCATAGCGATTGTAGAGGGAATAGGAATCGAGGTTCAACGCGCTGGAGACGAGGCGCAGGGGCAGGTCGAGGCGCTCCGCCTCGTCGATGATGCGGGAGAGCAGGCGTCCGGCGATGCCGTGTCCGAAGTAGTTCGGATGCACGTTCATGATGCCGAGGGAGACGTGGGTCTCGCGAGGATGGAAGAAGCACGAACCCGCGATCGTTCCGGTCCGGCCATGCTCCATCACCAGCCCGCAGTCGGGATCGAGATCGTCGTAGACTTCGCAGAAGAGGCGGCAGCCCTCCGGGCGGCATCGGAAGATGGGATAGCCAAGATGCTCCCGGTACCAGGCGTTCGTCGAGAGGAAGATCAACTCGGCGACGGCGTCGAAATCCGCCGCCTTCATGGGGCGCAGCTTGAACATGCGACGGGTGTAGCGGAAGCCTCCGGCGAGATCAATCCAAATCGCGCCACGCCTCTTCGCAAATGCGGGCCTTGCGGATCTCGGCCCCTCCCACGACGCTTCCAGCCGCCGACCGCGACCCGACATGATTTCCTCCGCTCCCTCCCGCCGCCGCCTTCTCCGGGGTGCCCTTGCCACCGGGGCCGCCGCCCTTCTGCCGCCGACGGTCCGCGCCGCAGACGAGACGTGGACGATCGGAGTGATCGGCCACACCGATCGGGGAGGATATGGCCACGGACTCGACACGGTCTGGCTGGGTCTGCCCGAGACGAAAATCGTCGCGGTCTCCGATCCCGACGAAACCGGCCGAGCCAAGGCAAGGGAACGGCTCCAGCTCGCTCCCGAGGCCGCCTACGCCGACTACCGCGAGATGCTCGCCCGGGCCAAGCCCGATCTGGTCGCGGTGTGCCCTCGCCACATCGACCAGCACCACGACATGATCCTTGCCGCCGTCGAAGCCGGTGCGAAAGGCCTCTACGTCGAAAAGCCCTTCTGCCGCGATCTCGCCGAAGCCGACGCCATCGTCGCGGCCTGCGAAGCGCACGGGGTAAAGCTCGCCCTCGCCCACCGCAACCGCTACCACCCCGCCCTGGCCTCCGTCGCGAGGCTGATCAAGGACGGAGCCATCGGACGCTGGCTCGAAATCCGTGCCCGGGGCAAGGAGGACCACCGGGGCGGAGCCCTCGACCTCTGGGTCCTCGGCTCGCATTTGCTGAACCTCGCCCATCACTTCACGGGAGCCCCCCTCGCCTGCTCCGCTACGGTCCTGCAGGATGGACGGCCCGTCACCGCCACCGACGTGAAGGACGGCGCGGAGGGCGTCGGTCCCCTCGCCGGAAACGAGATCCACGCCCTCTTCGAAACGGAACGCGGCATCCCGGTCTTCTTCGACTCCATCGCCGAGGCCGGCGAGCCCAAGGCCGGCTTCGGCCTCCAGCTCGTCGGCACCGAGGGCATCGTCGATCTGCGAATCGATGTCGAGCCGGTCGCCCACCTCCTCCCAGGCAGTCCGTTCCGTCCCACGGCCGAAGCCCGCGCCTGGATGCCGATCACCAGCGCCGGACTCGGGGAGCCCGAGCCCATCCCGGACATCCGGCCGCGCGTCGACGGACACCACGGGCCCATCCGCGATCTGATCGCCGCCATCGTCGAAGACCGCGAGCCGCTCTGCTCCGCAAAGGACGGACGCACCGTCGTCGAGATGACGATGGCCGTCTTCGAATCCCATCTGCGAGGGGGAGCGAGGACGCCGCTGCCGCTCGAACGGAAGGACCATCCCCTTGCCCGGCTCTGACCACGTCCTATCCCCTCCGGCCGTCCTCCGCCCGCCATCGCTCGCGGTAGACCGTCGGCGCGAGGCCGGTCCGCTTGCGGAAATGCTGGGCGAAGGAGCTCGCGTCCACGAAGCCGCAACGACGCGCGATCTCGGCGGCGTTGCAGGAAGTCGTCTCCAGCATTCGCTGCGCCGCGAGGACGCGGGTCTTCAGGAGAAACTCCTGGGGCGGAATGCCGAAGACCAGACGGAAGCGCCGCTGCAGCTGCCGCAGGGACTGGCCGCACGACCGGGCCACCTCCTCCATCGCGAGCGGTTCCGCATAGCGGCTCCGGAGGTACTCCACCGCCTTCGCCACCGTCTGGAACGCAGGCAGCTCGCCGTCGGCTTCGTCGGGACGGCGCAGCAGGCCCATGACTCCGGCGATCTTCCCGTACCGGTCGAGCAGGGGGAGCTTCGTCACCATGAACCATCCCGGCATCCCCTGGCCGTCCCACCACAGCTCGATGCGTTCGACCATTCCCGTCTCCCCGGCGAGGAGGCGGCGGTCGTCGTCGACGTAGGCCCTCGCCATGGGATCGGGATTGAGATCGAAGTCCGTCATCCCGAGAATCTCCCCTTCGTCCTGCATCGCATAGCGCTCGCGCAGTCCCCGGCTCGCGAACATGAGCCGCCCGTCGCGGTCCTTGGCAAAGAAGTGCAATCCCGGCAGGCAGTCGAAGAGCCTTGGAAAATGTCCCGCCGGATCGAGCGAGGCCACCCACCGCCTTCTTGCCCGTTCCCATCGGCGGATCTCGGCGGGTGGACGGGCGCTCCGCGAAGGAAGCTTCAATGGCGTCGCATTTCCCATAGCTTTTGTCGCGACGAGATTCGCCGGATCTGGCATCCTTGGCAAGCGTCCTCATGAAACCCATCGTTCAAATCTCCCTCGACCTCACCAACATCGACGAAGCCCTCGACACCGCCGCCCTCGCGATGCGGGCCGGAGTCGACTGGCTCGAGGCAGGCACCCCCCTCCTCCTCGCCGAGGGACTGCACGGCGTCCGCGCCCTGCGCGCCGCCTTTTCCGACACTCCCATCGTCGCCGACCTGAAGACCATGGACGGCGGCTACCTGGAGGCCGAGATGATGGCCAAGGCCGGTGCCACCCATGTCGTCGTGATGGCCCGGGCCCACGCGGAGACGATCCGCTGCGTGGTGAAGGCCGGAGCCGACTTCGGCTGCCAGGTGATGGGCGACAACATGGTCTGCCCCGACATGGTCGAAGGCGCGAAATTTCTCGAGGACCTCGGCTGCGACTACATCATCCACCACATCGGCTACGACGAACGCCGCGGCATCGCCGCCGCAGGACACCGCATGCCCAGCCCCCTGGACCAGCTCCGCGAGGTGGTCCAGGCCGTCCGCGTACCCGTGCAGGCCGTCGGCGGACTGAGTCTCGACCAGGCGGTCCAATGCCCGCAATACGGAGCCCCCCTCATCGTTCTCGGGGCGCCGCTCACCATCGACGCCGACGCCTTCAGGACGGCCGACGGCGATCTGGAGGCCTCCCTGCGCCTGATCTGCGAGGCGGTGCATGCGCAGGAGGTAGGAGTCAGGAGCTAGGATCTGGAAGTCAGGAGCCGGATAGGGCCACGAAAGAGGCAACGACTGTCCCCTCTTCCTTTTGTGCCTCCTGTGCCTTTTTGCGGCCGCGCCTCAGAAATTCCGCGTCCCGATGTCCGAGCGGCGCTGGCGTCCGGGAAAGTCGATCTTGTCGCTTTCCGCGTAGACCTTGGCCACCGCCTCGGCCCGGGTCGGCCCGGAGGCCGAGACGACGAGGACACGGCCGCCCGCGGTTTCGTATTGCCCGGCGGCGTTCTTCCTCGTCCCGGCGTGGAAGACGCGGGCACCCTCGACCTGGTCCAGCCCGGAAATCACGTCGCCGCTCCGGGACGAAGCCGGATAGCCCGCCGACGCCGAAACGAGGCAGACGCTCCACCCTTCGGGAAAGGAGACGAGATCGGGCCGCAGCGTGCCCTTGGCCCCTTCGAGGAGATACGGCGCGAAATCGCCCCGGATCATCGGCAGCACCGCCTCCGCCTCGGGATCGCCGAAGCGGCAGTTGTATTCCAGCATCTTCGGACCGTCCGCCGTCAGCATCAGGCCGAAATAGAGAAAGCCGCGGTAGGGCAGCCCGTCGGCGATCAGCCCCTCGACGGTCGGACGCACCATGCGCTCCTCGATCGTCCGGCGCAGGTCGGCATCGAGCATCTCCAGCGAGCTCACCGCCCCCATGCCTCCGGTGTTCGGTCCCTCGTCGCCGTCGAAGATGCGCTTGTAGTCGCGCGCCGGAGCGAGGATCTGGTAGTCTCGGTCGACGATGGAGACGAAGATCGAGATCTCGGGACCCTCGAGGAACTCCTCCACGAGGAGACGTCCCGGACCGAACTTCCGCTCGACCAGCACTTCCTTCAGGAATTCCTCGGCCGAGGCTTCGTCGGGGCAGACCGCGACGCCCTTCCCGGCGGCAAGGCCGTCGAACTTCAGCACCGTCGGATACTTTCCGCCGATGGCGGCCCGGGCCTCCTCGATCGTCTCGGCCGCCGCGTAGCCACCCGTGGGGATGCCGTGCCGGACCATGAACTCCTTCGCGAACTCCTTGCTCGCCTCGAGCTGCGCGGCCTCCTTCGGCGGTCCCCAGCAGGGAATGCCCGCGGCGGCGCAGGCGTTGGCGAGCCCTTCCTCGCGCACGAGGTAGCTCTCCTCGCCGGCCACGCAGAGATCGATGCCCTCGCGCTGCATCGCCGCGACGAGGGACGCCACGCTCTCCACCGGATGCTCCTCGCTGGCGAGGGGACGGGCCAGCTCGAAGATCGCGTCCGACCCGGGAAAGGAGTAGAGCTCGGTCTCCGACGGAGACTCCGAAATGGCGGCGAGGATCGCATGCTCGCGACCTCCTTTTCCAACGACGAGGATTTTCATGCTGAGGGGAGACCCGCCGGACGCGGCGGGGTGCCTACTCTGGCACAGATCGCGACATTGCCAAACCGCGATGCTCTCCGCTCCGCCTTTCAGCCCGCGGCGCGGGCCAGACCAGCCGTACGGGCCAGCTTCCTCGCGGCGCGCTCGCGGCGGACTTGCTCCTCGAGTTCGCGGAGAAAACGGAGACGGTCTCCGGGGATGGCGCGGGCGCCCTTCGTGCGGGTGTCGAAATTCGAGTAGACCATGACGGACCATCGCCCGGTTCGCGGACCCGGCTCGCGTTGTCCTGCCCTCTCTTGTCGCCTCCTTGCGAAAGGCAAGACGACGCCACTCGGGCGCAAGGGGACAAGAGCGCTTCCCGCGAATGCGGCGACCGGTGTTCCATGCCAGCCCTCGCCGCCAAACGTTCCGCACGCCCCGCCCCCGTCGCGCCGCCCGCCACCGCGATCGAACTCTCGCTCGCGCCATCCGCCTTCCTGGAATTCCTCCCCGCACTGGAGGATCCCGGAATGGTGGTGCGCGGCGGGGGACTGACACTCTTCCAAAAAATCCCATTTGGTGGGTTTGTCAGGGATACGGAGGCTGGATCGCCTTTCCTCCGCGACGCGACGAGCGGACTCGCCGTCGATCCGTCGAAGCTGAGCCGCATCTGTCTCCTGCACGGCGGCGGCCTGCCCCCCTCCTTCGAGATCGAATGCGCCGGATCCGGCTTCGTCCTCGCGATATGGCCGGGCGTCTCCGACCTCGCCACGGTCTGCAAGCTGGTCTCCGACGTCGGCGGACGCCCCCTCCCCTACGAAGCGGTGCGCCGCGAGGGAGCCGCCGCCTGGCTCGACGAGATCGGACCGGACGAGGCCCGCGGCTGGCACAACCGGCTCGTCTTCGACCGCGACGCCGGGACGGTCTTCCTCTCGATCCGCTCCTCCCCCCTCGCCATCGCCGCCCGCTTCCGCCCCGCCCTCGTCGACCGCGACGGATCGACCCTGCGCCTCTCCGACGAGGCGGGCCGCCATGTCCTCCATTTCCGCGCGGGAGCGGACGCCCTTCCCTTCTCCTCCATCTCCACGCCTCACCATTCCCGTCCATGAATCCTCCGCATCCGCTCCTCTCCCCCTCGGTCTCCCGCCTTGTCCGCCTGCGCGACGGCCTCGCCGCCCTCCCCGATCTCGGGCCGCTCTATCTGCAAGTGCGCGGCCCGGGCGGTGGACTGGGCAAAAGCGTCTCGTCCTTCCAGCCTTTCTTCGTCGAGGGGCTCGATTTCGCCTTCGATCCGGATTGCGGAGCCGGCTTCTCGATCCGCGATCTCGCCGCGATCCATCTCTCGCGGCCGACCCCGGAAAGCTACTTCGACGGATCGCTGGAATTCGAGTTCACCGTCTGTCCCCAAGGCCTCGCTCTCCATCTTCTCCCCGATCCAGACGACATCCGCCGCCTCTCCCTCGACGAACTCCTTGCCTTGGTCCCGACCGAGCCGCTGGAGGCGCAGGCACTCGACGAATGGCGCGGTGCCCGCCGCCAGCCTACGCCGATGTGCCCCTGCTGCGCCGAACGGGCCCGGCAGCGCTCCCGTTTCCCCGACCGGCATCCCATCCACGGAATTCTCCACCACGCCCTCTCCCATCGTCTCGAATTCGACTGCCGCCTCCCCGCCGCGCACGCCGATCTCACCGCAGCCTTCATCCCTTCCCGGATCGAGGCTCGCGACGGCTTCCTCATCGCCAGCGACGCACCCGCCCTGCACGCGCTCCATCTCGACATGGCCCGGCTCCACGCCCTCGCCATCGACACGGTGCGGCTCGACGGCTGCGACTACTCCGAAATGCGGCTCTTCGATCCGAGAGGCTTCGTCACCTTCCGGATTCTCTGCGAGGACGCCTCGCTCGCCGCCGTGTGGCGAGGTATCTGCGAAGAGGCCACGTCCTGAGCCGCGGTGTCAGTACGTCACCTTGGGCTCGAGCGCCTTCGCCCCCTCGACCCATTTCCGGACCTCGCTGAGATGGGGATTCCGGCCCGCAAGCCCCTTTGCCGCGTTCACCTCCACCATCTTCGCGTGCAGCTTTTCCGGGACGCGCTTGCGCAACTCCTTCACCGTGTCCACCCCTGCGGCTTCGAGCAGGTCGGAGAACTCCTCTCCGACGCCCTTCACCCGGAAGAGATCGGCCATGTTCACCCATCGGAGCAGCAAGGTCTCCGAAAGGCCGGTCTGCGCCGCGAGCGCCTTCCGCCCTGCCTTCGACGCCGCCGCCTTGAGGAGGGCCTCCACCGTTCTGATTCCCGCCTGGAGGAGCGTTTCCGCGTAGACGGGGCCGATGCCTTCGATATCGATGATTTTGTGCGCCATGGTCGAGCGTGGGGTTGGGGCTGATTGAGAAAAGGAGAGATGCGAAGACTTTGACCAAATTCGCTTTTCGCTGGCAAACCTATTCTTGGAGGAACCGCGAAAAAAGACGACGCCATCCGCTTCCCGGAACGGAGCTCACCAGAACGACTGGTAGGCCCAGGCACCCAGCATCCCGCCGACGAGCGGTCCGAGCACGGGAATCCACGCGTATCTCCAGTCGGAGGAGCCCTTCCCCGGAATGGGCAGCAGGAAATGGACGATCCGGGGGCCGAGATCCCGGGCGGGATTGATCGCATACCCGGTCGGACCGCCCAAGGAGAGGCCGATGGAGAAGACGACGAATCCCACGAGGAGCGGTCCCAGCCCCGTGCTGAAACCCGTCGCGGCAGGCAGATTGTCGGACCTCGGGAGCGCCAGGGCGCCCAGCACCAGCACGAAGGTGCCGATGGTCTCGGCGAGAAGATTTCCCGGGGTGTGGCGGATCGCCGGCGCCGTGCAGAAGACGGCCAGCTTGCCCGCCGCATCGTCGGTGGCACGCCAATGGGGAAGATAGGCGAGGTAGACAAGGACGGCGCCCAGCATCGCCCCCAGCATCTGCGCGAGGATGTAGGCCACTGCGGTGATGGTTCCGATGCTGCCGAGCGCGAGCAGGGCAAGGGTGACGGCCGGATTGAGATGCGCGCCCGAGATCGTCCCCACGGCGTAGACCGCGAGCACCACGGCCATGGCCCAGCCGGCGGCGATCACGATCCAGCCCGAGCCATGTCCCTTGGTGCGGGAGAGGACGACATTGGCGACGACGCCATTGCCGAGAAGAATCAGCAAAGCCGTTCCGACCAGTTCCGCGAGAAAGGGCGACATGGGGCGGAGTGTGACGAAAAGAGTCGGCGAAAGGAAGCGGAAAATGGCCACCTTGCCAGCCGATCGCCGGACCATGCCGCCCCCCTTGGAGATTCGGTGCGGAGACGCGGATGGAGCGCTTCGCCAATTTTCGAGACCACCGTCAAGATCGCCTCGGGGAATTCGGGCGGCGCGATGTCCTCGCCGGGCAAACCGTCGTGCCCGGTCTCGGCATGCCGCCGCACATCCCCAGCCGCGAGGACGAGGTCTTCTTCGAGGAGCTCGCCACCGGGCCCGCCGACGTGCCGCCCGACCTGGCCGGGCTCGCCGGACTGCGGGCGCTACGGAATCGAGTTCGTCTAAGGCCCGGGGCTCCCGGCGGACAGCTCGATCACCCAGCCCCAGGAGCCCAGACACCAGAAGAGGACGATGGGTGCGAGGACCGCGAAGAGGGCCGCGAGCATCCAGGCGCGGGCGCGGAGGCCATTCCATGCGCTGGTGGCAGCGACGCAGAGCATGAGGGAGGACCCGACCGCGTTGGCGAGGGCGAAGAACCAGCGCTCGAACCGGTCGACGGCGGGCGATTCGGAAAGGGCGAAGAGCAACCCGAGACCGACGGGGATCGCCATGGACAAGCCGATGAGGGAATTCCGCCAGAGCTGCCTTCCCGTCAGAGGTGGTTTTGGCAGGGCCTCGGCGAGACGCCGGCGCTCCTGCTCGGCGCGCACCGAGGCGGCGAGGGCGGGAGCGAATTCGTCGAGGTCGCGCAGGAGTCTGCCCTTCTTGATGAGCCAGGCGAAGGGGTCGATGGGGATGAAGCGCCGCTCCGCGATCAGGGCACGCTGTTCGTCGTCGTACCAAGGCTGGCCTTGGACCACGATGCCGCGGCGGGCGGCGAGGCGGGCGGCCGCCTTCCCCTCCAGCGGGGAGCGCACGACGAAACCCTCCCGTCCTCTGTCGAGACGGAGCCGCTCCACCTCGGACCAGACGGCCTCCAGAACGAGGCGACCATGGCGATGGCGCACTCCGCAGGGTGAAAGTTCGAGGCGGAGCCGGTTCACATACCAATGCCACCAGACGAGCCACGGAGCCGAGGCGAGGACCAGGGCGAAGCCGCCGGACCGGTTCCCCTCGCCGCCGAGGGCGAGGAGGGCGATCCCGCCGAGGAGGACGGGGCCAAGGCACCACCAGAGCCCGGACCGCCGCCACGGGCCGATGCGATAGGCGCGGTTCACCGTCTCGGGCGGAGGCGTGGCCATGGGGAAATCGGGATCGTCTCGTCCGGATCGGGAAGCTGGCCCCTCCGGCGACGATGGACAAGCCGGAATTCGCACGCAGCCCCCCTGCCGCGAAAACGGCTTGGGCAACGGCCCGTTTCAGGCTACCGGTTCTGCTCCCTTCCGAAGTCCCATGACCTCAACTGCGAACCTCTACGCCCTCGTCCTCGCCGGAGGCAGCGGCACGCGCTTCTGGCCGCTCAGCCGCAACGCGAAGCCGAAGCAGCTCCTCGCCCTCTTCGACGACGAAACCCTCATCGAAAAAGCCGTCAACCGCCTCGACGGCCTCGTTCCGCCGGAGCGCATCCTCGTCCTCACCAACGAAGCCCAGCTCGAGGGCGTCCGTGCCGCCTTGCCCGCGCTGCCCGTCGAGAACATCGTCGCCGAACCCGCCCGCCGCGACACCGCCCCCGCCATCGCCCTCGCCGCCGGCTGGATCGCCGCCCGCGACCCGCAGGCCACCATGATCGCCCTGCCCGCCGATCAGCTTGTCGTGAAGGTCGAGGCATTCCGTCAGGTGCTCCGCGCCGCCGCCGCCGCCGCGCAGGCCGAACAGGCCATCGTCACCCTCGGCATCAAACCCGACTGGCCCTGTCCCAGCTACGGCTACATCGAGCGCGGCGCGCGCATCGAGACCGAAGACGCCGGCACCGGCCTGTCCGTCCACGAAGTGACGCGCTTCCGCGAGAAACCTTCCGTCGAGACCGCCAAGGAATATCTCGAAGCCGGCAGCTTCTCCTGGAACGCCGGGATCTTCGTCTGGACCCTTCCCACCCTGGTGCGGGAGCTCTCGCTGAACTGCCCCCAGCTCGCCGCCTTCGTCGAGGATCTGCGCGATTCCCAGGACTTCGCCGCCACCGTGGCGGAGCGCTTTCCTCAGCTCGACAAGATCTCCATCGACTTCGCCCTCATGGAAAAGGCGGAGAGAATCCTCAATCTCGAAGCCGAGATCGGCTGGGACGACGTCGGCGGCTGGCCCTCGGTCGCGAAGTATCTGGCGGCCGACGACCAGGGCAACGCCCATCGCGGCCCCCTTCTCGCCGTCGATGCACGCGACAACATCGTCTTCTCCGCCGACGGGATGCCGAAGGTCTGCCTTCTCGGCGTCGGGAACCTCATCGTCGTGCAGACGGCGGACGCCCTCCTCGTCGCGAACCGGAACGACGCCGACCAGATCAAGAAGCTCGTCGACCGGCTGCCGGAGGAATTGATGTGAGTCGAGAGTCTACAGTTGAGAGTTGAGAGACACGGAAGCCTGCGCGAAGGTGTCTTCCTTCCGACGATCGACACTTCCCTCTCAGCTCCTGTCCGTGCCCTCGGCATCGACTACGGCACCGCCCGCATCGGTGTGGCCGTCAGCGACGACCTCGGCTTCCTCGCCCATCCGCTGGAAACCGTGCCCGCCGCCGATCCCGACCGGGCCGTCGCCCGTCTCGCGGAATTGACCGGCCTGAGGAAGATCGAGGACCTCGTCGTCGGTCTGCCCCTCCATCTCGACGGCGGCGAAGGCGAGGCCGTCGCGCGAGTCCGCGCCTTCGTCGCGAAGCTGCTCCCCCAGTTGCCGGCGACGATCCGCTACCACGAAGTCGACGAGACCTACACGACCGTCATCGCGCAGGAGAAACTCCGCGCCGCCGGAAGAAACGCGAAGAATTCGAAAGGAATCATCGACCAAGCGGCGGCGGTGGAGATTCTGCAGGCCTGGTTGGATGCGCGGTCATAGGAGGCTCCGTGCGGGCAAGGCTTCCGCCTCCTCGAGCCCCGCTCCCCTCCGATCGGAGCCCGTAGAGAAATCCGTGAGAATCTCTCCCGACGGCAAGACGATCGGAGAGCAAGGCATGCGCCAACGTCAACGCCTCGCCACTTCCTCGATCCTCGCCCGATCCGGCTTCCCCAATCCCGTCCGGGGGAGTTCCTCGACCACGACCCGGCGCACCACTCGCTCGACCGGTGGCAAGTCCGCGTTGAAACGCTCCAATTCTCCCGCGTCGCCGCCCTCGCTCACCAAAACCAACTCGTGACCGTACCGCGGCTCCGGCAAGGCGACGATCCATCCGACAATTCCGAAGGCAATGAGACGGTCGTTCAAAGCCGGGAGCGAAACCAACTCGCCCAGGACCTTCACCGCTCCGTCGACGCGGGAGACAAAACGCAGTTCGCCCCCGCGCAGCTCGCAGCAGTCGCCCGTCGCGAACCAGCCTTCCCCATCCCGCGCGGAATCGAAACGCCAGCCCTCTCCCTCGCGCAACGCGTAGCCGGAGAACAGCGCCGCCCCCCGGAGCCACAGTCTCCCCTCTCCGTCCGTCCGCGCTTCCCAGCCCGGCAGCAGGGGCAGCCACTCCACCCCACCTTCGACGTTCGTCGCCACTTGCGAGGCCGTTTCCGACATGCCGTAGGTCGGCCAGAGCGGCCAGCCGAGATGCCGTGCCTCCGCCACCAAGGCCGGGTCGATCTTTCCTCCTCCGAGCAAGACGCCGCGGAGACTGGACGGACAACGCGCCCCCGCCCTGACCAAATCCCAAAGATGCGTCGGCGTGAGCGAAGCCAGGGTCGCTCCCGCTTCTCCGGCTGCGCGGAGAAAGGCGGAGCCATCGCGGGCCCATCCATCCCAGGCCATCGGAACCACCTTCGCACCGCCACGGAAGGCACGTGCATGGATCCCCAGGCCGCCGACATGGAAGGTGGAGAGTCCGCCCAGCCAGAGGTCGCCCTCGGTCAGGCCGCAGTGCGCGTTCACCGCGTCGGCCGAGGCGAGGACCGCCGCCTTGGAGAGGACGACGAACTTCGCGCTTCCGCTGGAGCCCGAGGTGGCGAGAACGACGGCGGCCCGCAGGCCGAGCTCCCCTTCGAGGAATCCGCGCAGGCCCGACACGTCGGCGGGACGTCGGGGGTTCAGCCGGAGATCGACCGTCTCCGACTCCCAATAGGCAGGGGAACTCAAGTCAGCCGTTTCCATGGCAAGGCTTCCAGAAGATCGTCGAAACCGAGGCCCGTGCCTCCCGGCGGGAGCAGGCGCGGGCCGTCGCAGCGAAGCCGCTCGAAGAAGGAATCGGACTCGAAGCAGCGATGCGTGAGGAGTCCGCAGGGAAGCAGCTTCTCGTTCGCCCCTCCGCGCGAGGCGATGGAGGCGAACGCCGCCGCCCAGAGCTGACCGATGGCGTGGTCCATGTTGGAGGTGATGTAGTAGCGCGTCTCCCGGTTGCAGGCGAAGCCGAAGCGGGCCGGCTTGTAGACCAGCACATCCCCCGTTCGGAGCCGATCCACGTGGTCCCGGTCCACCGCGACGGGAACGCCTGCCTCGCGCAGCGCCATCCAGCCCTCCTCCGACCACGCTTCGGGATCCTCGACGGCCTCGATGGCGCCGCGGCGCTCCTCGCCGAGGTTCTTCCAGAATCCGAGGAAAGCGCCACACTCCAGGCTCTCGTTGAAATCGAGCCGGAGCCGCAGGCCTGCCGCCGACCAGGCATCGACGAGAGCGACGACCCGAGGCAAGTCGGGAGACCCCTTGATCTTGGCGATGGAAAAGCCATCCGACCGCGCGAAGCCGGGATCGTCTCCGTCCCGTACCAGCCAATGGCTTTCCGGGATCGGCTGGACAAAGAGGGACCGCCCCTCCCTCCTCGCCTCGCCATCGTGCCTGGCGCATTCCAGTGCACCGGCAACCAGGGGGGTGTGGAAGGCCTCCCCATCGGCCAACGCCCGCAACTGGGCGTCGAGCGGCAGGTCGCCCAGCTCCGGCCAGGGATGGAGACAACCGAAACCGTCGCCGACGCGGATCAGGGCTCCCTCGTGCTCGGTCCGGGCGCTCGCCGCGTTCAGGCCCTTCGCCGAACGCAGGGTGTAGCGCCAGAAATGGACGGATTTCATGGGACGAGTTCGCGCAAGGTCGCCGCCACCGCGAAGAGGATCAACTGCAGCGCCCCG
This sequence comes from Verrucomicrobiales bacterium, assembly GCA_037190325.1. Lineage (GTDB taxonomy): Bacteria > Verrucomicrobiota > Verrucomicrobiia > Verrucomicrobiales > DEV007 > Arctic95D-9. The sequence goes on from JBBCIU010000042.1 coordinate 14,769, forward strand.
AGGGCGAGGATGCGGTTGTAGACCGGTCCGGGACGGAAGCGGAAGACGCAGAAGACGATGATCGCCCCGATCGGTGCGGGCAGCAGCCCGATGACGAGCCCCGCGAGCGATCCCGAGCCTGACAGATTCCAAAGCACCACCGGAACGAGGCAGAAGAGCAGGATCTCGACCCTCGCGAAGGCCTCCCCGAAGCGCACCGCGAGGGTGCGCTTGCCCGATCCCCGGTCCTCCTCGAGGTCGCGGAGGTTGTTCACCGCGATGAGCACGCTGGAATAGAGTCCGCATTGCAGCCCGAGCCGGAGCACTTTGGCCTCTCCCCATTCCCCCGTCTGCACGAAATACGACCCTGACACCGCCACCAAGCCGAAGAACAGGATCACGAACAGCTCCCCCATCCCCCGGTAGGCGAGCGGGAAGGGACCGCCGGTGTAGCCATAGGCGAAGAAGAGCGAGACCAGCCCGATCCCGACCACGGGCCATCCCTGCGCGACGACCATGGGAATCGCGATCAGGACCGCGAGCAGGCAGAAGGCAAGCGCCCCGATCAGCACCGTGCCCGGTCGCAGCATCCCCGAGGCCGTGACTCGCCGCGGACCGAGCCGCTTCTCCGTGTCCGCCCCCTTCGCGTGGTCGATGGCGTCGTTGAAGAGATTCGTCGCGACCTGGATGCAGAGACAGCTCAGCAAGGTGCACGAGAACAGAAACCACGAACCGGTGAAGCGATCCCCGTCCACCAACGCCGGCATCGCCCCCACCCACACCGGCACCATTGCCGCAGGCAATGTCTTTGGCCGTGCGGCGAGTATCCAAGCTTTCATTCCCACCAACTTGAGACCCGCCCCCTACGGCACGCGCGGAAATTTGGAGAAATCCGGCTTCCGCTTCTCGACGAAGGCGTTCTTCCCTTCCTTCGCCTCTTCCGACATGTAGTAGAGCAAGGTCGCGTTTCCGGCCAGGTCGAGCAGGCCCATCTGCCCGTCGCAGTCGGCGTTGAGGGCGGTCTTGAGGCAGCGCAGGGCGAGCGGGGAGTGCTCGAGGATCTCGCGGCACCACTTCACCGTCTCCTCCTCGAGCTGCGCCAGCGGCACGACGGTGTTGACCAAGCCCATCTCGAGGGCCAGCGGCGCGTCGTACTGACGGCAGAGATACCAGATCTCGCGGGCCTTCTTCTGCCCGACGATGCGGGCGAGGTAGCTGGAGCCGAGGCCGCCGTCGAAGGACCCCACCTTCGGTCCGGTCTGGCCGAAGCGCGCGTTGTCCGCCGCGATGGTCAGGTCGCAGACGACGTGGAGGACGTGCCCGCCGCCGATGGCGTAGCCCGCGACCATGGCGATGACCGGCTTCGGCAGGGAGCGGATCTTCTTCTGCACATCGAGGATATTGAGGCGAGGCACCCCGTCGTCGCCGACATAGCCCGCGTGGCCGCGCACCTTCTGGTCGCCGCCCGAGCAGAAGGCGAGGTCGCCCTCTCCCGTCAGGATGACGACGCCGACCTGGGGATCCTCGTGGGCGAGGTCGAAGGCGACGAGCATCTCCTTCACCGTCTGGGGCCGGAAGGCGTTGCGGACCTCGGGGCGGTTGATCGTGATCTTCGCGATCTGTCCGTCCTCCGAGGTCTCGTAGCGGAGGTCTTCAAAGTCGTGGGCGGGGATCCATTTCATGCGTCCGGGAGACTGTTCCCGATGGAGCCAGGAGTCAACGGGAGTTGTACGGGAAAGAAGTCGAGGCGAGCGGATGAGATTTTGGAAGCCTCGAGCGAGGCCACCCCCGCTCCGTTACCTTTCGGAGGCGGGCCCGTCCATCGAAGCGCCATCGACTGTCGCCGAATGCCCTGCGCCCTCCTCCGACGAAGAGACGGGCAGGATATCCGGCTACGTTCTGCCTTCGCCGCACTGACTTCCACCGATCATTCCCATCCTGGCAGATTACCAAGGTCGCCGGACCTTTCCGCAAAGCCGCGGTCGGCCCGATCCGGCGTGGCCGTCCCGCCTGCCTTTCACGGCCTTTCCATCCTTCCTGCCCACCGCCGCAGCGCCTCTCCCCCGTTTGCGCCGCGCCGCGAGGGCTCGAGCTGCGTTCCCTCGTGCCATTCGTTGAACGAGGTCACGTCGACGCGCTTCAGAGCGGGATCGATCTGCTCCTTCGCCATCTCCAGGAACGCTTCGAGGAAGGAGTCCGGTCCCCCTCCCGGACGGATCTGCCGGGGAACCGGGTAATGCCGCCCGCCGGTGTCGAAGCCGGGCAGCACGCCGGGAATGAACCCCGTCCCCACCGCGGCGGCGGCCTGGCGGTATTTCGCGTAGATCTCGCCGCAGTCCCTCACGAAGCCGCTCCAGTCCTCCGCACCGGCGTAGGACAAGGGACCATGCATGTTGTAGGCGGTGACCGCGTCGTAGAGGGAGAGCCGCTGTGGGTCGGGTTCGCCCCAGTAGACCTCGTCGCCGACGAGATAGACCTCGTGCCCCCTTGCCTGCGCGACCGCCCGGGCACGCATCAGAGCCCGTTCGTAGTCGCCGGAGAAGGTGCGGCTGAGGTAGAGGTAGACCACGGGCAGCCCGTCGATGCGCAAGTAGGAAGGATGGGAGAAGTAGTGGTCCGCGAGAAAGCGGAAATGCGAGACGAACGCTTCGCTCTTCGCTGGATCGAACTCGATGCCCTTCTCCGGATCGAGTCCCAGGAGCCCCTGCGCTTCGTAGAGGAGACACAGGCGGGTTCGCCCCTCCGTCTCCAGCTCGGGCAGGACGTGCCGGCGCAAGGTCCCGTCCTCCCAGGAATCCGGCCCCCACCAGGAACAGATCCAGGCATCGATGCCGAACTCGCGCGACCATTCGAGATGGCGGCGCACCGTCTCCGCGTCGCGCGAGGAATATTCGCCGAGGACTGGAGCCCCTTCTCCTCCCCGGCCATGGTACCCCTCCCGCCAATGGCGGCCATCGTCGCCGTACCAGGGGTAGTAGTAGGCGGAGACGTGGATCCCCTCTCCCGCAAGGGCCCCGGAGAGCGCAAGTAGGGCCAAGCCGGCGGCGAGGGCTTTCATCCCTTCGGAAGAGAGACGGGTTCGAGCCGGCAGGATTCTCCAAACGATTCCCGGGCATAGCGCTCCTCCAGCACGGAAACGGGCGGGCTTTCGGCGACGCGGGCGAGGAGTTCGCGGGTTTCCTCGAGAAAGCGGGCGGTGGAGAAACGTTCGGCGTTCCGCCGGATGCGGAGGGGATCCCACTCGCGCTCCTCCAGTTCGCGCACCGCGTCCGCGAGGGATTCGGGATCGGGACGGTCGAAGAACACGCCCGTCTCGCCTTCGATCACGGTCTCGAGGGCTCCTCCGTCGCGATAGGCGACGACGGGCTTGCCGCAGGCCTGGGCCTCGACGGGGACGATGCCGAAGTCCTCGCTGCCGGGGAAGACGTAGGCGCGGCAAGTGGACATCTTCTCGACGACGGTCTCGTCGGGAGCGCGCCCGAGAAACTCGACGGTGGGCCCGGCCATGGCCTCGAGCCGGGACCGGTCGGGGCCGTCGCCGATGATCACGAGCCGCTTGCCCATCCGGGTGAAGGCCTCCACGGCGAGGTCGATGCGCTTGTAGGCGACGAGACGCGAAACGATGAGATGGAAGTCGTCGCTGCGCTCTCCCACCTGAAAACGCTCCACGTCGACGGGCGGGTAGACGACGAGACTGTTGCGACCGTAGCATTCGCGGATGCGTCCCCGCACGTTCCGGGAGTTCGCGAGAAAGAGATCGATCTTGCGGCTTTGCCGAAGGTCGCTCCAGCGGAAGAGGGGCATCAGGGCCCGGACGAAGCGTCGCAGGAGCGGATTCGCGACCTCGTTCTCGAGGTATTCCCCGGGATTCCAGAAGTAGCGCGGCGGGGTGTGGCAATAGCAGACGAACTTCGTTCCGCGAGGCTTCGGAATCCATTTCGAGAAGCCGCTGCTGCTGATCCACGCGAGCTTCGCCGCGGGCAGGCGCAGGGATCGGAAAGCGAAAGGATAGAGGAAGAAGAGCTTCTTGTGGTGCTTCAGCATCCCCGGGAGCCGCTGCATCCACGAATTGCGGACGCGGGAGGAGCGGAAGGCCGGGAAGAGCGCCTCTCCCATCGTCGCGCTGGTGACGATGGGCGCCTCGGGCCAGGCCTCGGCCATGACCTCCACGACCTTTTCGGCCCCGCCCATCTGGATGAGGTAGTCGTGGACGAGAACGAGTCCGTCCGAGCCGGTGGATGGTTTGTCGGGATGCATGGTTCAGCGGGCGGAGCGCGGAGGGAAAACCACTTGAAACGCGGTGTCGAAAAGGATGCAGACATCCAGCAGCGGCGACCAATGGCGCAGGTAGAAATGGTCGAGGCGGACGCGGTGCCGGACCTTCATGGGGGTATCGGTCTCGCCGCGGCAGCCCTTGACCTGGGCCAGTCCGGTGATGCCGGGTTTGGCGAAATGGCGGACGGAGTAGTCCTCGACGAGATCGGCGAACTGGGCGTCGTGGTCGATGAAATGAGGACGGGGTCCGACCACGCTCATCTGGCCGACGAGCACGTTCCAGAACTGCGGCATCTCGTCGAGGCTGCTCTTTCTCAGGAAGCGCCCTCCGCGATAGATGCGCGGATCGCCGACGACGGCCTGCTGCCCCGGGGTGTCGTTCACGTGCATGGTGCGGAACTTGAGCACCTCGAACACTTCCCCGTCGCGGCCGGTGCGCTTCTGCCGGTAGAAAAGCGGCCCCGGCGAGAAGGCGATCTGGAGCACCTTCACGAAGAGGCAGAGCGGGGGCAGCACCGTGGCGACGACTCCTCCCGAGATGGCGAGATCGACGCCGCGCTTCACGAAGCGGTTCACCGGATCCTCGAGCGGCTCGCGCCAGTTCGTCAGAAGCAGCCGCGAACCGTCGCGGCGCGCGTCGAGGTTTCCGCGAAAGCGGTCCTCCTTGTCGTCGACCCAGATGAGGCGCATCCCGAGCGAGTCGCAGAGCTGCTGAAGGGAGCGGATCAGGTCGGGCTGGTCGTCGAGGCCGAGCGCGAGGAGCAGCCGGGCGTGGCAGGTGCGGCAGATGTCCCGCAGATTCGCGAAATCGCCCAGCACGGGAAAGGCGGGCATCGTCGCGACGGCGCCGCTCCCGTAGGTGACGTAGCCCAGCACCTCCGCGCCCGGCACCGTGCCGGTCATGTGCAGGGCGGCGTCGCGCTCGATCTCGCGGGGCGGGGCGAGCACGACGGTGTTGGCATGATGCCGATGACGCACCCCGTCGATCCGGCGCGGCCTGGCATAGAGGGAGCGATGCAGGAGACGGTAGCCCGCATGGTTCATCCAGGCGGTCCAGAAGGCGTGCGCCGCGAAGAAGAGGGCCAGAAAGGCGCGGGAAAGGGTACCGTCCTTGCTCATCACGATGACTCCGAAAATCGCGACCAGGCCGAAGAGGATTTCCCGCTGGGTGATGCTCCACACCTGGGAACGGGAGAGCCCCCCCAGGGATCGCAGACGATCCTCGCGTACGAGCAACTCCACCAAGGCCGCCGCCGGAACCAGAAAGGAGACCCAGGCATAGTTCGAGGGAAGCAGGTCGCCTCCGTAGACCGTGAAATGCAGGGCCCAGACGATGAACCAGAAAATCGCAAGGCTGCCCGCAAGCTTCAAGAAGAAGTGGAGCCGGATCAGTCCGTAATATCGATTAGAAATCATTATAAAATGATTGTTTTATTTTCAAAAACTCATCTCAGTATTGAGATTTTTATCAGATTTTGATTGCTTTTCCGATTAATTCAAGCAATTTTCGAAAAATTTTCCTTTTTCTGGAAATTATCCGACCGTTCCCTTGTCCGATGCCCACGCACGCCCTCAGCACCCGCCCTCGCCTCCCTGCCCGCGCCGAAACGGCTGCCGGGCAAGACTGGGATCTCGTCGAGGTCGCCCCCCTCCTCGATTTCGACGACCTCGTCGGCATCCTGAAACGCCGGCTTCCGTGGTTCTTCGTCCTTCCGACGCTCTGCGTCGCGGCGGCTCTGGCCTACGTCTATCTGATCGCGGAGCCGCTCTACGAGAGCAAGGCGCTCGTCTTCGTCGATCCCATGTTCGACCGTTCCCTCCAGATCCAACCGACCGGGATGAGCCTGTCGGATCTCGACTCGCTGAATTCCTTGGAGAAGGCCATTGTCTCCGACACGATGATCCTGCGGGTCGTCGACACGCTCGCATTGCGCGACGATCCGGGCTTCCTCCCCAAATCGCTGCGGAAGCTGAAAGCGGAAGGGAAGGCGGTGCCCGATTCCCGCCTCCTCAAGGATCTTCGCCAGGAGCGCTTCTCCGCAGGACTGATCCGCCCGACCCGGCTCCTCGAGCTGAAGGTCCTCGATCCCGACCCCGTCCGGGCGCAGCGCATCGCCACGGCCTTCGTCGAGGAATTCGAAACCTTCCTCGGCGATCAGAAGCGCACCGAAGCGGGGCATTCGACCGAAGACCTCCGCGACCGGGCCGAGGCAGCCTACCAGAACGCCCTCGAGGCCGAGAAGGCGCTGGAAACCTTCCGCCTCGAGCATCCCGAGCTCACCGTCGAGCAGGACCACCAGCTCTTCGCCGAGCGCCTCACCAAGATGGGCGACGAGCTGAACGGCGTCTCGAGCAAGGTCTTCAACCTCCGCAGCCGCGTCGAGACGCTGAAGGAAGTCGATCCCGAGACCGATCCGCTGAAGGTGATCAGCCTCGGCGGCTTCTCCGAGATCGAGCACGTCTCCGAGCTGCTCAACCAGCGCCTCAACGCCCACGCCGCTCTCGCTTCCGCCTCCGAGCAGTTCACCGAAAGCAATCCGCGCTACCGCGAGGCGCAGAGCCGCGTCGAGGAAATCGAGCGCCAGCTCAAAGCCCTTGCCCGCGATCTGAAGCAATCCCTGGAGGCCGACTACGCGGCCAGCCTGAAGAACGAGGAGATGCTCGCCACCCGCGTCGCCGAACTGCAGGCCCAGCTCACCGGCGTGAAGACGGCGAGCTCCCAGTTCCGCGCCATCCAGCAGCGGGTCGAGACGGAATGGCAGATCCACCAGTCGCTGCGCGAACGCATCGGCCAGACCTCGATCGATTCCGAGAAATCCTCGAACGTCACCCGGCTCATGTCCGAGCCCATCGTCGCCCACAAGCCCACCAGCCCGAGCAAACCGCTCGCCGGCATCGTCGGTCTGCTCGCCGGAGGCCTGCTCTGCGGCGGGCTCGTCGGGATCGATCTCCTTCGCGGCAAGCCCTTCGCGAACCGCCGCCAGGTCGAGCAGACCCTCGCCGCGAAAGTCGTCGCCGAGATCGCCACGCCTTCCCGCGGCGGCAGCGACCGCGAGTTGATGGATGCGATGACGCGGGTCCTCCTCGCTCCCGAACACCGCGGCGCCGCCATCCTCCACCTCTCCTCGCTGCGCGAGAACGAGGAGGGTCTCCGCGTCGCCGCCTGCCTCGCCTCGGCGTCGGCCTTCCACGCCTGTCGGACCCTGCTCGTGTCGGTCGTCCCCGGAGGCGACCCGCGCCTGCCGGTGAACCTCGTCCCCGTCGCCTCGCAGACCGAGAATCTCCACACCCTGCGCCTGCCGTCGAGCTTCCTCATCGTCCCGCAAGACACCTGGCAGCTTCTCAGCCCGCATCGCCAGCGCTTCGACCGCATCGTCATCGAATCGACCGCCTTCACCCAGGAAAGCCAGATCCCCGCGGCCGTGGCCCCCTTCGCCGACGCCAATCTCGTGCTCGTCGACCGCAGGCAGGGAACGCGCCGCGAAATCGAAGAAAGCGTCTCCCATCTCTCCCGCGGCACCCATGGCTCGATTTCGGTCATCCTGCAATCCTGACGCCACCGTTCCGATGGCATCGCCCGATACCGGGGGAGCGACCGGGCGCCGCCCGCTCTCCCTGCAGTCCGCCCTCGAACGGCTGGTGCGCACGCTCGCCCCCTCGGCGGTGCGCATGATCGGAGCCGGCTTCCAGTTCCTCAGCACGGTGATGGTCGCCCGCACCCTCGGCGACGGCCCCAGCGCCCTCTTCTTCTTCTGGTCGTCGGTGCTGATGACCTCGGGCCCCATCGCGAGCTACGGGCTCGAGCAGATCGCGCTCCGCAACGTGCCTCGCCTCGAGCGGCACGGCACCGACGCCGTGGCCGGTTTCGTCGCGAATCTGCGTGGCGTCTCCCTCGCCCTCGCCCTGCTCCTCGGCCTCGTCTGGACAGGCTACGCCATCGCGACCGAACCGGCGCCGGGCGGTTTCCGCCTCTGGCATCTCCTTCCCCTCTTCGCGCAGGGGGCCATCGCCCTGACTCTCATCAACGGCGAAGCGCTGAAAGGCCTCTCCCACCCCGTTCTCGGAAACGTTTTCGGCCATGTCCTGCCCACCGGACTTTTCTGCGGACTCGTCGCCCTCGCCATCGGACGGCTCGATTCGCCGGGCGTCCTCGCCCTCTACGCGGGCAGCTTCGTCGTCGGCGCGGCTCTCGCCCGCTTCGCGCCGGGCGGCGCCTTCCGCGGACGCTTCGTCCTCTGGCCCGACCGCACGACGTTCCGGACGCTCCTGCGCGAAGGTTTTCCCGTCTGCTGCGTCAGCCTCTTCGGAGCGCTCGGCTTCATCGTCCCCCTCGCCATCTGCGAAGCGACCCGGCCCGCCGCCGAGGTCTCGCACCTCACCGCCGCCTTCCGCATCGCCATCCTCTTCATCGTCCTCTCGGGCGCGATCCACGGCGTCTTCGCCCCGGCCCTCTCGCGCAGCGCGGAGCTCGCCCGCCCCCTCGGTCCCGTGATGCGCGTCTACGGCAAATCCATCGGCATCGCCCTCCTCACCCTCGCCCCGGCCCTCGCCGTCGGCATCGTCTTCCCCGTCTGGGTCATGTCCATCTTCGGCGGGGAATTCCGCGACGGGGCCGAGGCCCTGCGCCTCCTTCTCGTCGTGCAGCTGCTTTCGCTCGTGATGGGGCCGGTGCCCTACCTGCTCCTCATGACCGGCCACTCCGCCTTCCTCGCCCGGCTCGGCGTGGTGAAATTCCTCCTCGTCGCGCTCCTCTCGCTCCTTCTCATCCCGCGGATGGGCGGCTCCGGCATGGTCGTCGCCATGGGAATCGGCTTCCTCGGAGAGGGGATCGTCGGCATCTCCTACGCCGTCGTCAAAATGCGCTCGCAAGAACCACGGGAAGCAAACCCCGCATGAGCCTCTTCCGCGGAAAACGCCTCGTCGTTCCCGAGCCCTCCGCCCCCTCCCCCGCCGGGGCGTGGCTCCCTTGGTGGTGCCGTCCCTCCTTCCTGCTCCTCGGCGCCTCCATTCCGGCCCTGACGATCTTCTCCTTCTCCAATTCGGAGCTCTCCCTCTCGAAAGCCCAGCACTTCTACGGATTCCGGGATTTCGTCACCGCGCTCCTCGCCATCCTCGCCCTGACGGCGGGCGCGTTTCTCGGAGAATCCCGTCTCCTCCCGCAAATCCGGCAACGCCTCCGACCCCGAACCGCTCCGAGCCTCCGCCTCGGCGAAACGCTTCTCTCGACGCGTTTCGACGCCTTCCTCATGGCGGTCTTCGTCGTCTCGCACCTCCTTTTCTTCCGGAATTTCTTCCTGAACCCCGGACTCATCCCCGCCATCCTGGGCGGCAATCTGGAGCTCAAGCACGAATTCAAGACCATGCCCGGCGTCACCACCTGGACCCAGGTCTCCCTCGTCCTCGGCGCGATCCGCGGAATGCGCTGGTCGGGCCTGCTGCCGGGGAAGGTAAAGCTGATCTCCGTCTTCCACCTCGTCTTCTTCGGTATCCTCTTCGTCCGGGCCGTCCTCTGGTCCGAGCGCCTCGCCCTCATCGAAGGCGCCGTGCCCTTCTTCCTCGGCGCCCTCCCCCGCGTCACCGCCGCGGCCGGTCCGATCGGACGGATGCTCCTGCGCCTCCTCCCCCTCCTGCTGCCCGCGGCGATCCTCGTCCTGTTCGTTTCCTTCGAGTTCCTCCGCTCCTGGCAATACTATTCGGGCCAGCACGCCAGCCTCTTCGAGTTCGGCTGGCGACGCCTCTACACCTACTACTTCGAAGCGATGAACACCGGAGCCGCGATCCTCCAGGTCGGCGGCTTCTACGACGGGCTCGTCGGACCGCTCTCCTTCAAGGCCCACGAAGCCGTCTACGACGGTCTCTACCTCGGCACCCTCGACGTCGAGTACAACAACCCCGGCGGCATCCACTACGTGGCCTCGCGTCTCGGCAACGTCCTCCTCGCCCCTTTCCTCCTCCTCATGGGCGTCTGGTTCGGCGTGACCTGGCGCGCCTATCGCGAGGGCCGCCTCCTCGCTCTCTTCTACCCCATCTCCTTCCTCGGTCTGATGGAGATCCTCCGCATCCCCTACTGGTTCGGCCTCAACCGAACCGTCCCCGCCACCGTCGTCATCGTCCTGATCCTTCTCTGGGCCGCGACCCTCGGCCGCCGCGTGCGCGCACGGCCGAGGGAGTTGATAGCCGGTAGTTGATAGTTGATAGATCGGGGGCGGGTTGGTTTTAGTTTCGGCGTAAGCCGCTCATTTTTAATCTATCAACTATCAACTATTCACTCTCAACTCCAAGATGCCCCGCCTCCTCCTCAACGCCCGCTTCCGCGACCGTCCCGTCACCGGTGTGGAACGCTTCGCCGACGAGGTCTCCGCTCTCCTCGCCCGCGATCCCTCCCTCGCCTGGCGCGAGGCATCGCCCGGCCGGCCGCTCGCCGGGCTGAAAGGACACGCCTGGGAACAGTTCGCCCTGCCCTGCCGGATCGAGCGCGGCGAGATCCTCCTTTCCCTCTGCAACACCGGCCCCGTCACCGTGGAGCGGCAGTTCGCCGTCATCCACGACGCCGCCGTCTGGGACCATCCCGAAGGTTTCAGCCGCTCCTTCCGCCGCGTCTACCAGCAGCTTCTCCCCCGCCTCGCGAAACGCGCCGCCGCCGTCGCGACCGTCTCCGCCTTCTCCCGCCGCCGCCTCGCCCCTCGGCTCGGTCTCCGCGAGGAGGACATCCTCGTCCTCGGCAATGCCGCCGGTCCCGCCTTCTCCCCCGGCGCACCCGACAGGGTCGAGCCCGGGACCCAAGAGGGTCCGGTGCTGCTCTGCGTCGGCTCGATGGACCCGCGGAAGAATCTCGGGCGCCTCCTCCGCGCCTGGCTCGCCCTCGATTCGGAGGGACGGCTCCCCGAAGGCGCCCGGCTCCAGCTCGTCGGCGGAGCCAATCCCCGCAACTTCGCCGGCGTCGAGAAAATCGAAGGCGCAGGCATCGAATGGCTCGGACGCCTCGACGACGACGAGCTCGTACGCCGCTACCGGAGCGCCGACGGCTTCGTCTTCCCCAGTCTCTACGAGGGCTTCGGCCTGCCGCCGCTCGAGGCGATGGCCTGCGGCTGCCCCGTCCTCCTCTCGAACGCCGCGAGCCTGCCGGAGGTCGGCGGAGAGGCCGCCACCTACTTCGACCCGGAGAGCGAAACGGAGATCGCCGACGCGATCGAACGCTTCCTCCATCTCGACGCCCCCGCCCGCGCCGGACAGCGCCGCGCCGCCCTCGCGAGGGCGGCGCAGTTCTCCTGGGCGGGAATCGCGGACACCATCGCCGGGGCGGTGCGCGGGATCGCCTGAGGCGCCGTCACACGAACTCGCTCAGCTTCACCGGCCTTCCTTCGCGCGCGGAGCGGTCGCAGGCGAAGAGAATCCGGAAGCTCTCGAGCGATTCGGCGAGGCTGGTCCGCGCCATGTCCTCGCCCCGGTCGAGCGCGTCGAAGAAGGACTGGAACTGGTCCTTGTAGGGATGGTCGGCGACATCGCCGGAATCGGCGAGAGCCATGGGCAGCTCCGTCCACTTCTTGTCGCGGAGGCTGAGCTTCGTCGAGTAGATCCGGTTGTCCAGCATGCTGCCCTCGCTGCCCACGAGATGGGTGTGGAAGTAGTAGGGCTGGAGACAGTCGATCACCGAGGCGACCTTGCCGACCGAGCCGTTGGCGAACTTCAGCAGGGAGACCGTGGTGGTGGCGTATTCGTATTTCTGGAAGATCTCGTGGCGCGACTGGGTCTCGTAGGCGGTCACCTCCTCGACCTGGTTGCCCATGCAGAGGAGGAGCGCGTCGAGCGCGTGGCATCCCGCCGAGAGCAGGCTGCTGCCGCCGTTCTCGCGGGTCGTGTTCCAGCGGTATTGCCCATACCAGGGGCCGATGCCGTGGTAGTAGTCGACCTCGCCGTAGTGGATCTCGCCGATCATTCCGCTCTCGAGGAGCTTGCTCGTCGTGAGGAACTGGCTGACGAAGCGCAGCTCGAAGCAGACGCAGGCCTTCACCCCGGCGGCCTTCACCGCCTCGCCGATGGCGCGGGCATCCTCCCAGTTGAGGGCGACCGGCTTCTCGAGGATGATGTGCTTGCCGGCCCGCGCCGCGGCCTCGGCCTGGGCGCGGTGCTGGGCCGGGTAGCTCGTGATCGAGACGACGTCGATGTCCGAGGCGAGCATCTCGTCGAGATCGGTGTAGGTCTTGATGGCGCTGCCGTGCCGCGCCGAGACCTCCGCGTCGTCGAGGGGGCGCGAGGAATAGACCGCCGTCACCGTGCCCTGGTTCGTCCCGTTGATCGCGTCCGCATGGGCCGTCGCCGCCCAGCCATATCCGATGATGCCAACTTTGTATGCCATGCGGGCATTGAACCGAACGTGGCGGCGAGGGCAACGGAAAACTTCGTAAAATCCGCAATCCGGAGCTCTCCCCAACCCTCAGCGGAAATCAGCGGTCCCGAATCTCCAAGCCGAGCTTCGGATTTCAAGGGGAGGCTCGACGGCTGTCCGCGCTCTCTTTGCCGGCGGTCCCATGGTAGACCACCGCCGCGGTGAAGACGACCGGTTCCCCGGAAAAGGGCGTGGCGAAGAGCACGGGGCGTCCCGCGAGAGGAAATTGCAGTTCCACGGCGAAGACCTTGTGGTCGAAGAGGGCTTCCTCCGGTCTCGCCCCCTCTTCCGTCCACGCCCGTCCCGAGACGATCCAATGCTGGCGCTCGCCGACGACGGAGAGTTCGAGATGGCAGAGATCCTCCGGGGCGGTCTCGAAGGGCCGGCGCAGCAGCACCTCGCCGCGCCGTACCAGCTCGATCTCCTGCCGAGCGGGAGCGGTGCGAAGCTGGAAGCCGTTCCTGCCGTAGAGTCCGACCCCAAGGCGGGATTTCAGCCGGCCTTTTCCCGGCGCTCGACCCGAGGCGGCGATGGTCGCGCCCTTCTCCCGGATCTCGGGGCCGAATTCGAGCCAGCCGTCCAGCAGCGGCTCGGGCATGGCCCGCAAGGTCTTCGAAGCGGCATGGATGGCCCACTTTCCCGCGACGGCGGTGGCTCCTCCGGGGAGGGAGCCTTCCGCGCCGCTGGCGAAGTCGATCCTGGCGGCGACGCCGTCCTCGAGCGGGGGGCCGGCCGGGGCTTTCGGCCTGGATTTCGCCTTGGCCCTTCTCCTCCTCGTCTGGGCGGCGAGCGGAGCGAAGGCCAGCAGCACCCAGACTAACAGAACCAGAAACCGTCGCCTCCCCGCCTTCATTCCCGCCGGATCGCGTCCATGAGATTGCCCCGCAGCACGGCCCGCGCCGCCGCCGCGCAGAAGAGAAGCCCGCCGACGAGGACCGCGCCGTTGATCCCCGCGAGGAGTCCCCAGGGCAGCGGAGCCGATCCGCCCGTCAGTTTCGGCAGGACCGCGAGCAGGGCCGCGGCGAGCCCGACGAGAACCCCTGACAGATGCAGAAACCAATGCTCCGAGAGGACCATCCCGGCGAGCCTTCGCCGGGTGAATCCCATCGCCTGCATCACCCCGAGCTGGCCGCGCCGCTCCATCACGTTGCGGCCGACGAGGATGGCGAGGCCGAGGGTGCCGAGGAAAAGCCCGAGCCCGCCGAGGGTGGAGAAGATGCTGAGATAGGTGTTCTGCACCGCGTTGAATTCGTTGAGCCGGTCCGCCGCCGGGCGCATCTCGAGACCGAGGTCGCCGAACATGCGGGTGAGGTGGGCCGCGACGGGTTCGAGCGCCTTCGCCCCGCTCCCATCGACGAGGAAGAGACGGTAGCCTCCCGCATCGGGGAAGAAGCGGATGAAGGCGGCCTCGTCGATCAGGAGGCTGCCCTGGAGAATGGACGTCTCGAGGAATCCCACGATCCGCACCGCGAACGCCTCGCCCGAGACGGTCTCGTAGCGCACGGTGTCGCCGACGGATTTCTGCAGCGCGTAGATGGCGGTGTTCTGGTCGATCACGCCGGGAACGACCGGAACGCCCTCCTCGTCGGGCTCCGGCGCCGACAGCAGGGTCCAGGCGCTCTGGCCCGTCTCCGGCTCGCTTGCCTTCTTGGTGAAATGGAAGGGATCGAGCGCCGCGATCTTCGCCGCGTCCACGCCCATGAGACGAGGCCGCTGAGCGCGGTTGAGATTGAGGCAGCTCGCGTCGTCGCCGTCGCTGACGCGCAGGGAGAGGATGGCGAACTCCTCCTTCAGGGAATCGAGACCGTATTTCCTCCGCCCCTCGGCCCCGTCGAGATCCTCGTAGACCGGCAGGGTCGATTCGCCCACGTAGGCGAAGCCGCCCGTGCCGGCACCGCGGCGCTCCGCACCGCGCGCGCCGTCGAGACGGAAGCTGTTGATCGCCGTGACCATGAAGACGCCGGCCGCCATCAGCCCGATCACGGCGAGGCTGCGCCCCCGGCGGCGCACGGTGTGCTGGCGGCCGAGAGCGCCCAACGAGACGAGGACGGACGAGGGCCGCAGAAAGCGGCGGACGAGGATGGAGCAGAGCGCGACACCGGCGACGGTGACGAGGAAGCCCGCGCCGAAGAAGAGCCCCTGCTCGGCCATGGTTCCCTCGACCTTCGGCGCGAAGAGGCAGCCCAAGGCGCCGGCGAGCGCCGACCAGAACACCACGACGTCCCGCCTGCGGCGCGAGGAGGCGAGGGGCGATTCCTCTTCGGTCCCGGAGATGAGGGCGCTGGGCTGGACGGCGCTGACGCGGCGGCTCGCGAACCAGACCACGGCGAGCGCGACGAGCACGGTGACGACGAAGGCGACGGCCAGCGAGGAAGGTTTCAGGAAATAGACGAACTCCATCCCCGCGGCGGCGTCCTGCCACACGCCCGACATGCCGTGCAGGGCGAGGCGGGTGTAGACGTAGCCGCCGAGGAGCCCGAGAGCTGCGCCTGCGAGGGAGAGGACCAGGGCCTCGGCGAGGAAGAGACGGCGGACGCGTCGCCGCGTGAAGCCGAGCGCGAGGAGCAGGCCGATCTGCGAGGCGCGCTGCTCGATCCCGAAGACGAAGACGAGCCCCGCGAGGACCAGCGCCGCGACGATGAGGAAGAAGCTCATGCTCGCGAAGAGCGATCCGAAGTCGAAGGAGCCCGCCACCGCCGCCGCGGCCTCGGCCGGGAGATCGCGCGTGGCCATGCCGAGGTCGGCGAGGACGAGATGGGCGCGGAGCTGGTCCGCGAGGGAGCGATCGGGCTCCTTGGGGACGAATCGCAGCGCGGTGGCGTCGCCGAAGCGGTTCGACCACATCGAGCGGGCCGCGGCGAGGGAGACGAAGGCTTTGGGCGTGGCCTTGTGCATGTCCCAGAAATCGTCGTCCTTCTGCCGGATGCGGCTGCGGTCGATGGGGATGCCAGGCTCCCAGTCGTCGAGCCCGTCGACGTCGAAGATGCCGGGAAACTCGGGGGTCCAGGTGCGGTCCCACCCCTTCTCCCCGATCGTCGCGATCCCCGCGACGGTGAAGGAGCGCGCCTGCTCGACGAGGGCGCGACCGGCGCCGACGACGTTGTAGGTCAGGGTGATGGTGTCGCCCTCCTTCGCCGAGAGGTCCTCGGCGAGCCAGTCGGAGAGGAGAATCCGGTCGTCGCCGAGATCCGCGCCGACGATTCCGTTCAACCGAGGCGCGACGCCGGCGACCATCGAATAGGGCGTGCCGCGCGTCGCCGGGGTCTTCGCGATGTCGGTGGTGAGGTAGGTCAAAACCGGAGCGCTCTCCGAGGCGATCGTCTCCAGCGCCGCGACGATGGCATCGTCGAAGAAGACGCGCGAGCTGATGACCTGCCGGACTCCGCCCTCCCCGGCCGGGGCGACGGTGAGCTGGAGATCCTCGAGCTGCCAGGACGACTCCACGGCAGCGGCGAAGGGAGCGGCCTCGAGTCCGCCGGTCCCGAGGAGAAGGTTCGCCCGTCCCGCCTGCTCGACGATGGCCTCGAGCCGTTCGCGGCGCAGAAAGATCGTCGCGGGAGGAACCTGCTCGGCCTTGAGCGAGTAGCCTCCGAGATGCTCCGCTCCCAGCACGGCGGCGATCGCGGCGGTGAAGGGCGTGGTTTGCTCCGACTCGCCCGAGAGCGGGGCGTCCTTGGAAAGCGCGCCGGGAATCTCGACGCGGACGATGAGGGTGTCGCCCTCCTTCGCCCCGATGCGCTCGGCGAGGGGGCGGTTGATGCCGATCCAGCGCTCGTCGCCAAAGCCCTCGGGCACGGTTCCGGCAAGGGAAAGCTTCCAGAAGCGCTCGTCCACGCCGACGATCTGGACGCGGTTGACGCGACGCCCCCCCTCGCGGTTGGCGGCGGTGCCCTCGATCTGGAGGACGGGCGCGACGACGGCCCCGCCCCCCAGCGTGGTCTCGACCCGGTCGGCGAGCGCGACGGTGAAGAAGCGCTCGCCTCCGAGGAAGACCGGGCCGATCCCCGAAAGCCGCGCCTCCGCGTTGCGGCGGAGGCTTTCCCTGACGGAATCCCCCACGACCAGCGCGCCGCTGAGGATCGCGGAAGTCAGCGCCACCCCGCCGAGGACCGAGAGATTCACCCAGCGGTAGTGGCGGAGCGAGGCGAGGAGGAGGCGAGGGAAGTTCAAAGTTTAAGGAGGTTCAAAGTTTGAAGTTCACGAGGCGGCCTCCAGTTTCCCGCAATGGAGAAGGCGCACCGACCCCAGGGTCGCGGCGAGGGCGCGGTCGTGGGTCACGACGACGAGGGCGAGGCCCTCGGACTCGTTCAGTTCGGCGAGCAGCGCCATCAGGCGCGCCGCATTGTCCTCGTCGAGGGCGCCGGTGGGTTCGTCGGCGAGGAGGAGACGCGGCGAATTGATCAGTGCCCGCACCACCGCGACGCGCTGCCGCTCTCCGCCGGAGAGTTGCGAGGGCAGCCGGTCGAGCTTGTCGCCGAGACCGACGCGGTCGAAGAGCTGCTTCGCCCGCTCCGCCGCCGCCACCGGATCGGGGCGCTTGGCCAAAGCGAGCGTGGGAACGAGCGCGTTCTCCAGAGCGGTGCATTGGGGCAGGAGATGGTGCATCTGGAAGATGAAGCCGATCTTCTCCGAGCGGATCCTGGCGACGGCCTCCTCGCCGAGCCCGATGGTGTCGATGCCATCGACGACGACCTTGCCTTCGGAGGGGGCGTCGAGCGTTCCGAGGAGATTCAGAAGAGTGCTCTTCCCGCAGCCCGAGGGGCCGACGATGGCGAAACGCTCGCCGCTCCTCACCACGAGATCGAGCCCGTCGAGAACGCGCCGATCGGGGGCGGCCCCGTACCATTTCGACACTCCCGCCAATCGCAGAATGGGTTCGCTCATGCCGGGACGATAGGATGGTTTTGGAGCGAGACGACCACTTTTTCATGCCTCCGCCTCGAACGCGGGAGTTGCTCCCCTCCCCTCGCCGCGAATACTGGGCACATGCAGACCCACGCCAAATTCAGACGCCCGGCCCTCGTTCTCCTGCTTGTCCTCTCGGCCCTCGGGCGGGCGGAGGCCGGTCCGGCCGTGCGGGTGGAGAACGTCCGCCGCGCCTACCACAACGGCGAGCACAACGCCTTCACCGACCTCGTGAAATGGCGCGACCGGATCTGGCTCGCCTTCCGGAGCTGCCCCGACGGCCACATGGTCTTCCCCACGTCGACGGTGCGGATCCTCTCGAGCGCGGACGGAAAGGACTGGCGCGAGGAGCACTCCTTCTCCGTGCCTCTGCGGGACGTGCGCGACCCGCATTTCCTCGTCTTCCGCGACCGGCTCTTCGTCTACACCGGCACCTGGTATTCCGGCGAAGGGGAGCTGCCCCGCGACCAGTACGATCTGAACAAGCATCTGGGCTACGGCGTCTCGACGGAGGACGGAACGACCTGGGAAGCACCCCGCCCCCTGGAGGGCACCTACGGCCACTACATCTGGCGGACGGCGGCGCGCGAAGGCCGCGCCTACCTCTGTGCGCGTCGCAAGACCGGCCACGCCGAAGCCAGCAGTGGAGCCGCTAGGGACGGACAGGAGGGGGTGGAATCGGTCCTGTTGGAGAGCGAGGACGGCGTGAACTGGCGCTTCCGCTCCATGGTCCAGGAAACGATGGGCAACGAAACCGCATTCCTCTTCGAAACCGACGGCACCCTGATCGCCCTCAGCCGCGAGAGTCGCGAAGGCGCCCGCCTCTCCCGCTCCAAACCGCCGCACGAAGAATGGCAGGTCCAGGAGCTGGACCGCTTCGTCGGCGGCCCCCTGCTCGCCCACTGGGACGGACGCATTCTCGTCGGGGGGCGGGCCCACACCGAACAAGGCCCCAGGACGGCGCTCCATTGGCTGAACGGGAGCAGCCTGGAGCCCTTCGCGGAACTCCCCAGCGGAGGGGACAATTCCTACCCCGGCTTCGTCGAGCGGGAGGATGGACGCGGTTTGGTGTCCTGGTATTCCAGCCACGAGAAGGACGGATCGGGCGAGCCGATCACCGCGATCTATCTGGCCGATCTGGTCCTTGCCGAGTGAGCCTCCCTTGGGGAAAAGGGAAAGCTCCCAGAGGGACGGGGAAGGAACCCTCCTCACTCCCCCCGTTCCGCCTTCGGCGGCTCCACCGCCAGCTCCTCCTCCGGCACCAAGGCGATCTCCACCTCGGCGCCTTGGAGATGCTTGTCGAAGAAGCGCTGCATCAACTGCAGGACGGCGGGCTTGACGAACGCGGGGCCGCCATGGCCGGAGCCCGGCAAGGTCTGCAGCCAGACCGCCACCGCCTTCGCCTTCAGGGCGGCGGCGAACTGCTCGCTCTGGGCATAGGGGACGAGAGCGTCATGGGTGCCGTGGAGGATCAGGAAGGGCGGACTGTCCTCGCCGACGTAGAACACCGGACTGGCCGCCTCGCTCTTCGAACGTTCGTCGAGGGGCGCGCCGATCAGTTGGGAGTAGGGATCCTTGGGCGAATTGAACTCGAAGACATTCTTCACGTTCTTGTCCTCGGCGGCCTGCTCCACGACGGTGGTGAAGTCGGTCGGACCGAAAACGTCGCACACGGCCTGGACGCGGTCGGACTGCTCCTCGTTTCCTCCGATGGGCGGAAAAACGCCCTTTCCTCCCGACGTGCCGACGAGGGCGGAAAGATGGCCGCCCGCCGAGACGCCCATGACGCCGAACTTGTCGGGATCGAGATGGTATTTCCCGCCGTTCGCCCGCAGCCAGCGGATCGCCGCCTGGCAATCCTGGATCTGCGCGGGGAACTTCGCCTTCTGGCTGAAGCGGTAGCCGACGCTGGCCACGGCATAGCCCTTCAGCACCATGCCCGCGACGGGACAGGGGAACCTGTCGCCCCCCATCCAGCCACCGCCGTGGAGGTGGATGACGAGCGGCAAGGGACGCTCCGGAGTCCGCTCGGGCAAGTAGAGATCGAGCCTCTGCGCCTCGTCCCCATTCTCGACGTAGGCGAGATCGCGCTCCATCCGGATCCCAGGCGGCAAGTCGGCGGGCTTCGGAGCGCCTTGGATCGGACTCTGGAAGACGACGCAACCAAGAAAGAGGGAGAGGGAAAAGCAGGGCAAGTTCATGTTGGGGCGATCGGTGGGAAAACGGCGGGCGGGAACCCGGACAGGATGCGGCAACCGACCGCCTTCGGCAAGGGGAGACGATGACGACGCCCGGCTGCCACGGGACCCCGAGCACGGAGTGGCTGCGAAAGGACGGGGCGGACCGCCTACGGCTTCACATACCGGACCCCCGCGATGTCCATCATCCGCGGCTGGATCCTCCGACCCGCGGCGACGACGAGGACATAGACTTTCCCCTCCTCGAGAGAGACCGATTCGGCGGGCCGGACGGGGACGAATTCCTCCAGCGTCGGAGTGGCTTTCGACTCGCCCTTCAAGGTGCTCCCTGCCAGATAGACGACGAATTCACTGGACTCCTCCCTCTCGACCGCCTGATCGACCTCGACGGAGAACTCCCCGCTCTCGGAGGCCTTGAACTGCCAGGTGAACCAGGTGTCCGGGGAAATCCAGCCGGTGAAGGAGGAGAGGGCGGAGTTGATCGCCGCCACCTTCCTGCCGCGGGGCCGCCCTTTGTTCGCCCGCATCGTCTCGCCGGGCTTGACCTCCGCGATGCCCTTGATCTGCTGGGCGAGAGTGTTTCCAAAGCTCTTCGCCTGGCCTCCGTAGTTGGGATGGCTTTCCCATTCCTTCAGCAGCGCGAGCGTCTCGGGGTAGGGATAGTCGAGGAGCGCGTCGAAGAGATCGCGGGCGACGTCCGGCTTTCTCACATAGCCGAAGGCCTTGCGCCAGACGGGGACCATCTCGCCGGCGGACTCGGGGCCGGGCAGAATGCAAAGCCGCACGTAGGCGCGCTCGGCCGCGTCGCGCAGGGCATCGTCGTCGGTGGAGCCGATCAAGGCCTCGACTTCGTCGAGGACGGAACGGTCGGGCCAGTTGAGGTAGGCTCGGATCGCGTCGCGCCGGTAGTCGGCGTCGCCATTCTCCCCGTAGATGGAGGCGAGCCGGGCGCGGACTTTCTCCCCGCCGAGACTGCCGAGAATGCGGAAGAGGCTTTGCCGCTCGCTCCCGGTGGCCGTGGCGACCTTGGTCAGCATGGAATCGACCGTCCCCTCGATTCCCCCGCCCTTCCGCAGCACGGCGAGAACCGTGTCTTCGAACGCGGCGCGAACCGGCAGGGTGAGCTCGCCGTGGAGCGATCCGAGCAGACCGGGCACATCCTTCAGCTCGACCAGATCGCGCAACGAGTTCAGGATGCGGATCCGCTGATCGTCCGTGGTGGCGGACTTGAAGATACCGATCATGTCGGGGACGCCTGGGACGTAGCCCCGCTTGGCGAGGGCCTGGGCCAGGCTGATCTTCAGGGGCAGCCCCTTCGCTTCGCGCATCTGCACGTGGATGCTCTCGCTGATGCCGTTGCCTTCGAGCCGTTCGAGCACGTTGTGCGCATCGCTCTTGATCGAAGGCGAGGCTTTGGGATCCGTGAGAAAGCGGACGGCGAGGCTCACGTCGGAAAGATCGCCCGTCGGCGTCTCGGCCGCGGCGAGAGCGGAGATGCGATCCCTCCGCTTCTCTTCGCCCGCTCCGCCGACCCATTTCACCACGGCGAGGACCGCGATCACCAGCGCGATGCAGCCGAGGGCGATCCACTTCATCCGGCCTCCCTCGGAGCGGTCCGATTTCCGGACATTGGAATGCCCCCCGCTCAGGCTCCTTCCGATCGGCCCCGTCCCGCCCACGCCCCGGCCAATGGGACCGGTGCCGGTGCGGAGGCGTCCCGTGATCGCCCCCGTGGCGGACCCGCCGCCCGGAACGACCAGGGCGGGAGGCGCCGCCGCCCGCCGGGCCACGCGCACGACCGTCACCGCCCCCGTGGCGACTTCGGGCGTGTCCTCGATCGGCAGGACCTGGACGGGCGTCGCCCCCGGAGGGGCGGGATTGCGAGGCCAGTGCTTGAGCGCGTCGCGGGCGTCCACGGGACGGTGGACGATGTCGCGGTTGATCAGCCACATCACCCACTGGCAGATCGAAGGGGAGAGGTCCGGACGGATCTGCTCGAGAGGGATGACGCGGTGCTGGAGATGCGCGTTCATCACCTGAGGCGCGGTTTCGCCGTTGAAGGGGTATTGCCCGGTGAGCGCGTTGTAGTAGACGCAGCCCATCTGGTAGAGATCGGTGCGCGCGTCGAGCTCCCCGCGCTCGAACTGCTCGGGGGCCATGAAGAAGATGGAGCCCATCACCGACTCCTCCTGGTCCATCGTCTGCACCGAAGGCGTCTTGCTGAACTTGGCGAGGCCGAAGTCGAGGATCTTCAGCTGGAACTTCCCCGACGCCTGCCAGATCACCATGATGTTGGTCGGCTTGATGTCGCGGTGGATCACATTGTTCGCCTGCGCGGCGATGAGGGCCTCCATCGTCTGGTAGACGACTTCGGTGAAGTCCTCCTGCGTCAGGACCCCCCGCTCGATCGTCTCGTCGAGAGTCTCCCCCTTGAGGAGCTCCATCACCACGAAGCCCCCCTCTTCGTCCTGCCCCACGTCGAACACGGTGATGATGTTGGGGTGGTTCAGGCTGGAAAGCGTCTGCGCCTCGGCGATGAGTTTCTCCGCGGCCTCCTTCACCTCCTCCTCCGACGCCTTGTCGGTCGAAAGAACCCGTTTGATGGCCACTTCCCGCTGCAACTGCGTATCCAGCGCCTTGTAGACGGCTCCGAGACCTCCTTTGCCGATCTGCTCGCGGATTTCGTAGCGTTTACTCATAGGGAACGGTTCCGGGAGGCGCCGCGGCGCCACACTCAGGACTCGGAAGGAGAAACTATAGGAGACCCTCCGGGAAATTTCACGGAATTTAAACGTCTTTTTCCGGAGGCGGCGCCTCAATGGGCTCTCCCTATTCTCGCCTCGAGACGACGCAATCCGTAGATGAGAACGAAGGAAAGCTGGATCAGCAGATACCAGGCGCTGAGCTTGGAGAAATGGACGATCCGCCAGCCTTCCTCTTGGTCGGGATAGCGCCACGCCCGCGCGAAAGTGCCCAGGTTTTCGGCGATCCAGATGAAGAAAGCCACCAGGGCGAAACCGACAAGGAGGTTCATGTGGCGCGGCCGGTGCAGCGGCGTGTAGCGGACGCGGGTCCTCGCGAAAGCGGCGATCCCCGCGAGGATCAGAAGCCAGCGGAAATCGGGCAGGTAATGGTGGGTGAAGAAGTTGAGATAGGCGAGGACGGCGATCGTGCCGGCGATCCAGAGAGGGGGAAAACGGGTGAAGGAGAAGTCGAAGATCCGCCAGGCCCGGGCCATGTAGCTCCCCACGGCGCTGTACATGAAGCCCGTGAACAGAGGCACGGCGCCGATCCGGATCATCGAATCCTCGGGATAGCTCCACGATCCGATGGCCTGTGAGGTTTTGAAAAGCTCCATCGCCGTGGCCATCGCGTGGAAGAGCAGAATGACGCCGAGTTCGCGCAGGCTCTCGAGCTTGAACAGGATCAGGCACGCTTGGATCGCGAGGGCGTAGAGGAACAGAAAGTCGTAGCGTGCGAGGCCGATGTCGGGATACCACCAGCCGGTCGCGACGATCGCGAGGAGGAGCAGGGCTCCGAACAGGCAGGCTCTCGCCTGCTTGAAGGCAAAGTGGACGAACTCGGCCCAGCGAAGGGAGCTCGGGAGGGAGTCTGTCAGGCAGGGAGTCGGTCGGGGAATCATGGGGAAGGAGTCGGGTAGCGAGGCTACGTCGTCCCCGCGGGCGTTCTTTCGGGCGGAGGCATTGCTCCCGCCTGCGCCGATAAACGGGATCGACAGGGCGTCCGCCTGCAGGGTCATGAGGCGGGGAGACCGGCCCGGGAGCCCCCCTGAGGTCCGGACCTCCGCTTTCCGGAAAAAAAGCGCTTGCCCAACCTCCACCCCCTCCCTACCCTCGCGCCTCCATGCAACCGCTTCGTTCGATCCGCGGGCTCGCCCTTGTCGCGACGCTCTGGGCCCTGGCTTTTCTCGCGTCCGCGTCCCGGGTCTCCGCCGGGGAGACGGTGGACTACGGGGTCGAG
>JBBCIU010000043.1:0-4217 GCA_037190325.1 Verrucomicrobiales bacterium
CAGGCCAAGGGTGGCGAACAGGTCCCGCAGCCACAACGCGACCTGGCAGCACTGCACGATGCTGGCGGGAGGACCGGGATCGAGATCGAACATCAGGGCGGTGGGCCGGGTCCGCGCCGTGGTCCGGTGCAGGAAGGGATGAAACTCCAGGTTGGCGATGTTCGCCGCCCACACCAGCGAAGCGAGATCGTTCAGGACGCAGTAGCGGATGGTGCCGCCGTCGCTTTTCCTCACCGGCGTGGTCTTGACCCATTTCGGCGCGTGGGATGGGCACTGCTTCTCGTAGAAGAACTCGCCTTCCACGCCATCCGGGTAGCGCTTGAGGGTCAGAGCGCGGTTCCTGAGATGGGGCAGCAGCACCGGGGCGATGCGGATGTAGTAGTCGATGACCTCGCCCTTGCCGAACCCCGGCTTCGGATAGAACACCTTGTCCAGGTTGGAAACGCGCACGTCCCGCCCGTCGATCCGAAGCTGCTGGGTGGCGGACATGGCGTTCAGCGGGGAACTTCGCGGACGACGGTCCGGGCGGGCTTGTCCTCCCGCAGGCCGAGGAACACCGGCTGCCGCAGGCGTCCGTCGCGCGTCCATTCCGCGAACTTGACTTGCGCCACGAGCAGCGGCTCGAGCCAATGGCAGCGCTTCATGACCGCGGCCGTGATTCCCTGTCCATAGCGCCCGGCGCGTGTTTCCGGGAGATCGACGAAGGGGCAGCGGGACTGCGGGATCCGGCTGAACCGTTCGTGGAGCTCGCGCAGGCCGGCCGCCTTGAATCCGGTCCCGACCTTACCCGCGTAGCGGAGCGTTCCCTTTTCAAAATAACCGACCAGGATCGCCCCGAAATGCTGCCGCGCCCCTTCCGGCTCCGTGTAGCCTCCAATGACGAATTCCTGCTCGTGCACCCGCTTGAGCTTGATCCACGCTCCGCTGCGCCGTCCCGCCTCGTAGACCGATCCGGCCCGCTTCCCGATCAGTCCTTCCAGACCGTGCGAACCCGCCATGCGCAACAGCGCCGCCGCATCGGTGCCCAACGACGAGGAAAAGCGAATCCCGTCGGCCTCGCCCGGCAGCAGGGATTTCAGCTTGGCCTTCCGCCTCTCCAAGGGCCATTGGCGCAGGCTCCTGCCGTTCCAGGCCAGCAGATCGAAAACGTAGTAGTAGATCGGTGGCCGCTCCTGTCCCGATTCATAGGCCTGCAGAAGCTGGAAGGAAGGCCGTCCCTTCGAATCCAGCGCGACGATTTCGCCGTCCACCACGGCGCGCCTGGCGCGAAGATGCCGCACCGCTTCGGCCACTTCCGGAAATTTCAGGGTCAAATCGTGATTCGTGCGGGACAAGAGCCCCACCGCCTTGCCTTCCTTGTAGGCGAGGCTGCGGAATCCGTCGAACTTCAGCTCGTAGAGCCATTCGCCGGAGGGCGGGTTCTCCACGAGCGTCGCCTTCATCGGCTCGAGGAACGTCATCTCGTCGGGACCGAGGCGATCCGGAAGCGCAGGCTCCCCCGAGGCGGCGGGGCCCGCGGCCCGTTTCTTTGCGCCCGGCCCGTTTCGCGCGATTTCCGCCATGGTGCGGCCGGACAGAACCGACGTCTCGGCTTCGGCTTTCGTCAGCTTCCGGTGGTCCGGCCCGCCACGGACGATGAGCCACTGGTCTTCCTCCAGCCGCACCAGATACCACTCGCCGGAGAGCTTCGCGCCGTGCAGGACGAAATGAAGCTTGCCGCCCTCCAGTTCCTTGAGCGGCTGGCGGCTCAACGGCTCGAAGGTGCCCATATCCCACACCTGGACCGTGCCGCCGCCGTATTGCCCCTTTGGAATGGTCCCTTCGAAATCGAAATAGGACAGCGGGTGATCCTCCACTTTGACCGCAAGGCGCTTTTCTCCGTGCGCCAAGGGGAGCCCCTTGGGAACCGCCCAGGACACCAGGGTGCGCCCCAGCTCCAGGCGGAAGTCGTAATGCAGGCGGCTCGCCGCATGCTTCTGAACGACGAAGCGCCTCCCCCGCTTCGCACGGGCGGGGCCGCCGCCCTCGGGTTCGGAGGTGACGGCGAAGTCCCGTTTGCGGCGATATTCCTTGAGCGACATGGCCGGACGCCCTCAAGCGACCTTTTTGGACTTCGCCCGTTTGGACGCGGCCTTTTTCGCCGTCTTCCGGGCGGCCGGTCTCTTCGCGCCGCTGCCGCGCAGGCTCTCCTCCAGCACCGCCACCAGGTCGATGACGTTCGTGGCGCGCTTCTTCGCCGCCGCTTTCTTCGGCGCGGCCCTGCCGCCCTTGGCGATCTTCTCCTCGATCACCTCCTGCAAGGCTTCGCGGTATTCATCCTTGTAGGCCTCCGGATCCCATTTCCGCGTCATCGACTCGATCAGGTCGCGCGCCATGGCCAATTCCTTGGTGCTCGGCTTCGATTCCTTCGGCTGCTTGAATTCCTCGATGTCCCGCAGCTCGGAAGCCCAATACATGAGGGCCAGCATCAGCCCCTCCTCCTGCGGCTTCACGGCGGCGAGATGCTCGCGGGTCTTGATGACGACCTTGGCGATGCCGATCTTGCCGCTCCCTTGCAGGGCGTCGCGCAGCAGCACGTAGGCGCGGTCCGCCCCTTTCTGCGGCTCCATGTAGTAAGGCTTGCTGAAGAACACCGGATTGACCTCGTCCTGCGCCACGAAGGCCTCGATGTCCACGGTCTGCGTGGCCTCGATGTCCACCCGCTTGAAATCCTCGTCCTTGAGCACGACGAATCTGCCCTTCTCGTATTCGTAGCCCTTCACGATCTGCTCCCAAGGCACTTCCTTGCCGTCCTTTTCGGCCACGCGCTTGTAATTGACGGGACTTCGGTCCGAGCCCCGCAGCAGGCGGAATCTCAGCTCTTCCGACTTGGTGGCGGGGAACAAGGCGATGGGGATGTTGACGAGGCCGAAGCTGATCGATCCTTTCCAAATGGCACGCATGGCAATCGGAGTTGGGGTTGAGACCGTGGAGCACCGCGAGCGGAGCTGCTGGAGATCGCGAAGCCTCCCTGCCCCGGTTGCATTTTCCCAGGATGTCTCCATTCTACCATGAACCCGAAGCCCCGGGCCAGCCTCGATTTCCCGGAATTCGTCCGGGTCCTTCGATCCGGTTCAAGGAGGCGGATCTCCCGCCCCTCGACGAGGCCCCATCCCGCGCCCGCGCGATCCCGAAGAGTCAGCTTTTGGAAGGCCGCCCCAGGCTGGAAGCAGGGAGAGCGATCACTTCATGGGGGCCGGTCAGATAGATGCGATCACCGGCGGCGGGCTTGACCCGGCTCGTTCCGGTGAAGGAACCAAAAGCGGGAAAGACCATGGACACCTCGGAGCGATGGAAGCAGGGAACGGTGGCGGAGGCGACGCGACAGGCCGGGTGCAGGTGCCCGGCCAAGGCGAAGTGGCCCGCCACCGCCCGGGGTTCGTGGCATGCGGCAAACGGTGCGAGCAGACAAGGTCCTTCCACGGTTTGGATGCCCAGGGAAGCAGCCGGGGGACCGGCATGGCGGTCATGGTTGCCGATCACGAGGGTGATTTCCAATGCGGCCCATCGCTCCCGCCATCGCTGAAGGGCGACGTGCGTGGACTCGTTGCAGCCCAGCTTGGCATGAAAGAAGTCTCCCAGCACGACGAGACGCCGGGCGCCGGTTCCTTTGAGCATGAGGGAGAGCCTTTCCAAGTCGGCCTCGTGGGTGGATTCGGGGACGGGGATGCCGGAAAGCCGGAAGGTGGCGGCCTTGCCGAAATGGGGGTCGGCGATGAACAAGGTCCGCTCGCCGGGCCACCACAGGCCACGACCGGCGAGCAGCGCGACCTGCTCCCCGGCCAGTTCGAGGCAGAGAGAGGCCATCGGGGTCGATGAGACGTCGTTCATGATGAGGCGGACGCGGCGCGTTCCAGTTGGTCGGCCATGCGGCGCACGCGGTCGCCCCAGGTTTCCGAGCTGACCTGGCCTTGCACCCACATCGCCCACAGAGGAAAGGACAAGGGACTGAGACGTTCCAGGGGAACCGGCACCCATTTCATGCGTTCGATGGCGGACAAGGTGTCGTGGAGACGGGTGAAATCCAGTTGATGGTGCAGCACTTCGCGGCGTGCCTGTTCGAGCAGCAGGTTCTCCGGATCGTAGCGTCGGAAGACATCGTAGAACAAGCCGCTGGAGGCCTGGAGCTGGCGCATGGGTTTGCCGCTGCCGGGATAGCCTTGGAAGACCAGGCCGGC
>JBBCIU010000044.1:0-15390 GCA_037190325.1 Verrucomicrobiales bacterium
GGGTTGGTGCTGTCGACGCTGGACGTGGACAACGGAGAGTTCCTGTCGCGCGGGGACCTGGTGTTCAAGGGAGGAAGCGGAGCGGGGGTGACGAACCTGGGGAGAGTCAACGCGATCGGAGGGGACGTGTTTCTGATCGGCCGGACGGTGGTGAACAGCGGGACGCTGCGTTCGGAGGGGGGCCGGGTGGGCCTGGCGGCGGGCGAGGAGGTGCTGCTGAAGGCGGACGACGGGGTGGGTGGCGAGCGTTTGTTCGTGCGAGCGACGGGTTCCGGAGTGAGCGGGACGGGGATCTACAATGACGGGACGATCGAGGGGGCGGCGGTGGAGCTGAAGGCGCACGGGAACCTGTATGCGCTGGCGATCAACAACAAGGGATCGGTGCGAGCGACGGGAGCGGCGAGGTCCGGGGGCAAGGTGTATCTTCGCGGAGCGGGCGGATCGGTGAGCAATTCCGGTTCGATCCGGGCGAGCAGTTCGGGAGTGGGCAGCGGCGGTCGTGTGCTGATCGAGGCGGCGTATGCGAAGGTGGACGGGATGATCCGTGCGCAGGGAGGGGAGGTTCGGATATCGGGGAGGGAGAAGGCGGAGGTGGTGGGGAAGGTGGATGTCTCGAACGGGGTGGGCCACGGCGGCAGCGTCGTGGTGGAGGGGGAAAGGATCCACGTGGGCGCGACCGCGGAAGTGGAGGCTTCGGGAGCGGCAGGGGGCGGTTACGTGCGGATCGGTGGAGGATTCCAGGGCCGTGATGCGGAGGTGAGGAACGCGGAGAGCGTGCTGATCGACGACGGGGCGGTATTGAGGGCGGATGCGTTGGGGAGCGGCCGCGGAGGGAGCGTGATCGTGTGGTCGGACGGAGACACGGTGTTCAACGGAGATTTGTCCGCCCGTGGGGGTTCACAGGGTGGATTCGCGGAGATCTCGGGCTTGCGCGAGCTGCATATCGACGATGCCACCTTCGATCTGGGCGTCGGCGGGGTCCTGCTCCTCGATCCCGCGAATTTCACGGTCAGCGACACGGTGCGCAACGCGATCCTGCCCACCCTCAATGCGGGAACCGACGTGGTGATCTACACCAACGGAACGGATCCCGGCGTGGGTAACGGGGATATCCTCTTCAGTTCGAATTTTTCGGGCACGAGCGCCATCACCGGCAGCGGATCGCTTTCCCTGCTGGCGTGGGGCGACGTGTTCATGCGCCGCGACCTCGTCTCCAACGGGGCCGGCAACATCAACATCGTGGCGGGATGGGACGGGCTCTCGCCAGTGAGCTTCGGCCCTCCGGGGCAGGGGACGGACTCTTCGGGGGTGCCGACCATCGTGATGGACGATCAGATCTTCGCCGACACCAGCACCTACGGAAACCGCGGGGGCAGCGTCTACATCGGGCTGGAGACGGACAAGACGACGCCGGTGAACCAGAGCACGACGACGGTCGGGAGCCGCGCCGGCCAGACCAATGTGGCGGGCTACAACCTGGTGATGGTGGGCGACAACACGGCGGCCGCCACCACCGGCGACGACCGCACCGCCCAGCTCGGCTACCGGGCCAGCGACGTGGACGCGACGCTGGGCCGTGCCGCCGCCACGGGACGCATCCGCGTGGAGGTGCTCAACGACATCGCGATGACCGCGGGGACGAAGACCGCCGCCACGGGCAGCCACTCGGCGGCGCCGGGGCAATACAACTACGTCCAGATCGGCCACGGCGGGCGCGACGCGACGAGCAACGGTTTCGACCACAGCGGCGACATCATCGTGCGCGCGGGGCTCGGGAGCGGTCCCGGCATCACCGGCCACATAGTGGCGACCGGCGGAAACAACCTGGGCGGCTTCGTTCGGGTCGGGCACGGAGGGCACAATGGTGCCGCCTCCTCCGGTAGCTTCAGCGGCGACATCGTCGTGGAGGCGCTCGGGGAGATCCGTTTCACCGCAGGCCAGGGGCGCCGCGCCTTCGCCCAGGTCGGCCATGGCGGACACGACGTAGACGCGGGCGTCACGACTGGCGGCGCGGGGTATCACTCCGGCGCCGTCACGGTGCGGGCCGGTTCCGACGTCGTCTTCACTGCCGGGACCGGCTACAGTGGAGGGGAGACGGGCGATCTTTTCGTGACCGACCATCGCAGTTTCGCCATGGTCGGCCACGGCGGCTACGCCTCGGAGGCGAGGAGCGCCGAACACGGGCATTCCGGCCACATCACGGTGGAGGCGGGAAACGGCGGCGGCGCGGGCGGGATCTTCTTCAAGGCCGGCGACCTCGACGACAACTTCGTCCAGATCGGCCATGGCGGAGCCGCGTCGCAGGTGATCGAGGGAGCGGCCGACGGCCACCGGGGCGACATCGTGGTGAGGGCCTCGACCGGGGTCGCCTTTCTCGGGGGAACCGGACAAACCTTCCGCGGCGCCCAGGACGGGCGTCTATTCGCCCACATCGGCCACGGCGGCTACAACAGCGGGGTGAACAACAATGCCAATCCGGTTCCCTTCGGCCTGCTGGGCCATTCCGGCGACATCACCGTGACCACGACCGCGGGCGACATCCGCTTCTACGGCGGAAGTCTGGCTTTGGGCAGTGCCGGAGACGGGCTGGGCAGGCTGCATTTCGCCCAGATCGGCCACGGGGGGCACGGATCGCTGGGGTCGCACCACGGCAGCATCACGGTGGAGGCGACCGAGGGCGGCATCGATTTCCAAGGAGGCGACACGACCGACGACAACACCGACGGCACCCGAAATTTCGCTTTGCTGGGCCACGGAGGCCATACGGGAACCCGCGGAGCCTACGGGCGGGACGGGGACGTCATCTCGGTGACGGCGGGCGGGGACATCACCTTCACCGCGGGTGGTCCGGCTTCGGGCGGACGGGCCTTCGCCCAGTTGGGCAACGGAGGCTACGACGCCGACACCACGCCGACTCCCGGGGCGGGCGACCGCGGGCATCGGGGCGACATCGTGGTGACCAGCACAGGAGGGAACATCGTCTTCACCGGCACCGCCGGCACGGCGAACCATGCGCAGCTCGGACACGGCGGTTATCTGACTGGCGGCGACCACGTCGGAGGGATCACCGTGCGGGCCTTGGGCGGCGCGGTCCAATTCGCGGCAGGCACGGCGGGGACTGCCTACGCCCAGTTGGGGCACGGCGGGAGGGACGCCGTCGGCAACCACACCGGGAACATCCGGGTCGAAGCCCTCGGCGGCGGCATCGGGTTCACCGCAGGTCTTTCCGCCACGGCGGAGATCTACGCGCAACTCGGCCACGGAGGGCGCGCCGCCCGCGGGGACCACAGCGGGGACATCGCGGTCCTGGCCTTGGGCGACATCGTGTTCACCGGCGGAAGCGGAGCGCAGAACTACGCCCAACTCGGGCACGGGGGCTACGATGCGGACAACCCCAACCCGGCCTACTACCCCGACAACGATCCGCTCAACCCGGGCCGCGGTCCGACGGCGGCGGAAAGGGTCGGCAACAGCGGGAACATCGAGGTGGAGACGATCGACGGAAACATCCTCTTCACCGCGGGCAGTGCCGACAACACCTATGTCCAGCTCGGGCACGGCGGTGCCGTCACCGACGGAGACCATTCCGGCGACATCCTCGTCCGCGCGGACCGGGACGGCAGCAACGCCGCGGGCGGCGGCGGAAATCTGGTCTTCGACGCTTCCTTCGATCTGGGAGGAAACCACTACGCCCAACTGGGCCATGGGGGGTATTTCGCCTCCGGTGGCCATCGCGGCAGCATCGACGTCGAGGCCGGCAACCGGATCTCGTTCCTCGGGGGGCGCAGCAACGCCTACGCGCAGATCGGCCACGGGGGGCGGAACAGTCATCGCGTGGTGCGGGGCGGAACCGCGCCGAACTACACCCAGACCAACGAGAACGACCGGTACTACGCGGGCTCCCACATCGGTGACATCGCCGTGCGGGCGGGCGGCGACATCGCCTTCCACGGCAGCACGGGGACGGCGGGTTCGACCGGCTACGTCCAGATCGGGCACGGAGGCTTCCGCAACGCGGCGGAATCCGGCGAGGGCCATAGCGGCGGCATCGTCGTGATCGGTGGCGGCGTGGTCGATTTCCGAGGCGGAACCCAAGGGACCGCCTACGCCCAGATCGGGCACGGCGGTTACGAAGCCTTCGGCAACCATGGCTTCGTCGTGGTTCGCATGGAAACGAATGGAACGCTCGACACGGCCGCGGCGGTTGCCGGCACGGCGGCCTTCGCCAACGGCGCCCTCGCGCCGGGCTCGGTCGTGGTCACGGTCGATCCGCTCGGCACCGCCGAGAGGTACACCGACGATGGCCTCGGAAATCTGCTGGACGGGGCGCTGACCGCGGTGGGATCGATCGACTACGCGAGCGGCGAGATCACCTTCAGCCAGGCGATCGACCCCGGCAGCGCCGGGGTCTCCGTCTCCTATCTCCATGGTGGCAGCGACATCGTCGTCCAAGGTGCCAACGGCGTGAATGTCGCCGCGGGCTCCGCAAGCACCGCCTACGGACAGATCGGACATGGCGGGTTCGACGCCGACCTGGCCACCAGCCGGAACATCCGTCCCGAGGAGACGGCGCCCGCGGTCAACACGTCGACGACGACCTACCACCTCAATACGCCGGTGGGCATTCCGCTCGGCACCAGCGGCAGGATCGCTGTGCGGGCGGGCGTGGACGGTTCCGGCGCGGTGTTGAACGCGAACGCCGCCTTGAATTTCTCGGCCGGAGCCGGGCTCGACGCCTACACGCAATTGGGTCACGGCGGACGCGTTACCAGCGGAGACCATCGGGGGGATATCGAGGTCGTGGCCGCAGGGAGCCTGGGCTTCACGGGGAACGGCAATCAGCGGACCTACGCGCAACTGGGACATGGCGGGCATTCCGCGAACGACACCCTCCTGTCCCCGCGATTCGGGAACTCGGGGAATCTCCGCGTCACCGCCGGCGGCACGCTCTCCTTCCTCGCGGGATCCGGTGAGGAGGCCTACGCCCAACTGGGCCATGGGGGATTCACGACCCGGGGATCGCACACCAGCGATGTCTTCGAAATCCGGGCGGGCGGCGACCTCGTCTTCCAGTCCGGGGACGGCTCCGGCATCGGTGACTTGGACGGCAGCGGAACCGCCTTCACTCCCACTGCCGGTCAC
Source organism: Verrucomicrobiales bacterium (assembly GCA_037190325.1). GTDB lineage: Bacteria > Verrucomicrobiota > Verrucomicrobiia > Verrucomicrobiales > DEV007 > Arctic95D-9. Next base: position 5,143 of record JBBCIU010000044.1, read on the forward strand.
GGACGCCGTGCCTACGCCCAGCTCGGTCATGGCGGCTACGACTCGGACGGGGCCCACACGGGCGGCGTGGACGGCGACGGCCACCGCGCCGACATTCTCGTCGAGTCCGGCGGGGCGATCCGTTTCACGGCCGCGGTGGTGACCGATCCGGCGGCGGTCGACTACCGGAACTACGTGCAGTTGGGCCACGGAGGGCACTCCGCCTCGGGAGACCATTCCGGCCACCTCACGGTGAATGCCGTCGGAGACATCGCGTTCACCGGAGGCGGGGCGCGTTCGAGCGATCCCGACCTGCTCCCGCTCGGTTTCCCCGATCAGGAGCAATACGCCCTGCTGGGCCACGGCGGGTATTCGGCAGGCGGCTACGGAGGCAATCCGACCCAGGGCAACGTCGGGGACATTTCCGTGACGGCGGGCGGCGGCATCCGCTTCGCCTCGTTCAACACCGGTGCGGGCGACGCCACGGGGAGCGACAACAGCTTCGCCATGCTGGGCCACGGGGGGCGCGCCAGCGGGAACGCGCACCGCGGCGACATCTCGGTGATCGCGCTCGGCGGCGGGATCGAGTTCGACAATTCGGGCGGCGGAGTCGACTCCTTCGTCATGCTCGGCCATGGGGGGCACACCTCGCCGGGGGATTTCACCGGCGACATCCGGGTCGACGCCCGGGACGACATCCGCTTCACCGCGGGCAACACCTTCCGTGCCTTCGCCCAATTGGGCCTTGGGGGTTACGAGTCGGACGAGAACACCGGCGACTCCGCTCTCGTCGGCAACAGCGGAGACATTCTCGTGAACACGCGCGCCGGTCTCGTGACCAGCCTGGGCACCGTGACCAACCTGGGCGGTATCCATTTCACCGCCGGCGGTGGCGAGAACGCCTACGTCCAGCTGGGCCACGGCGGCACCGCCAACCGAGGGGCCAACACCGGCAACCTGGCCGGGTTCAACGGCATCGACGTGCGGGCCGCCGGGGACGTCGTCTTCCGGTCCGGAGACGGTTCCGGGGTCGGCGACGACAGCGGGGCGGCGCGCCTCGGCGACGGACGGCGCGCCTACGCGCAACTCGGGCATGGCGGCTACGATGCCGACGCCGCCAACGCGGGAGGTGTGGACGGGATCGGCCATGTCGCGAACATCCGTGTCGTCGCCGGCGGTGCCGTCCGCTTCCTCGCCTCGGACGTGGTCAGCGATCCGGACGGGGTCGTCGCGGGTCCCATCGCCAACGATTTCCGCAACTATGTGCAGATCGGGCACGGAGGCTGGGCCTCGAGCGGAGACCACGGCGGGAACATCACGGTCGAGGCGGGGACGGGGATCGAGTTCCGCAGCGGAGGGGTGGACGTCTCGGCCACGGCCAACACGAGCCAGGACAACTACGCCCAGCTCGGCCACGGGGGATACGATTCACCGGGTTATGGGGACAACGAGACCCTGTCCTTCAGTGGCGACATCTCCGTGAGCAGTGCGTCCGGCGACATCCGCTTCGTCGGAGGGAGTTCCACCGACGGCTACGTGCTGATCGGGCACGGCGGACGGAACGCCCACGGAGGGGCGGCGGGAAGCATCGCGGTGACGGCCGCGAACGGCGGCATCGAGTTTCTCGCCGGCACGCGCGCCCAGCATTTCGCCCAGCTCGGCCACGGCGGCTACACCGCGCGCGGCGACCGCACCGGATCGATCCACGTCTCGGCGAGGAACGACATCGTCTTCACCAGCGGAATGGGGGCCGGTGCCTACGTCCAGCTCGGCCACGGCGGCTACGACGCGGACAACCCCAACCCGTCCTCCACCCACGGCTACGCCTCCGATCCGGGGGCTCCGGACGGCCCTCCCGGACTCCCTACCGCCGCGGAGCGGGTGGGCAACAGCGGCGCCATCACCGTGGAAACGCTCGCGGGCAGCATCCTGTTCTCCTCGGGCAACGCCAACAACACCTACGCGCAGCTCGGTCACGGAGGCGCCGTCACCGACGGCGACCATGCTGGAGACGTCCTGGTGAAAGCCGCTAGGGACATTGTCTTCGACGCCCTCTACGACGCGGACCTGAACGTCGGAGGAAACCGCTACGTCCAGCTCGGCCACGGCGGCTACCTGGTCTCAGGCGGCCATACTGGCGGCGTCACGGTGACGGCCGGTGGAAAGGTCGATTTCCGAGCTGGGCGTTCCAACGCCTACGCGCAGATCGGGCACGGGGGCCGCAACGACCACCGCCTCAGCAGCGCCACGGCCTACGTCAACCCCCGCTACTACTCCGGCACCCACAGCGGAGACATCGTGGTGACAGCGGGCGCGGACATCTCTTTCCAGGCCAGCGTGGGTACGGGCGGCTCCACCGGCTACGCCCAGATCGGGCACGGAGGCTTCCGCAACGCGGCGGAGCTGGACGAGGGCCACCACGGGAGCATCGACGTGGTCAGCGGAGGACGGGTGGAGTTCCGGGCGGGCATCCAGAGCCAGGCCTACGCGCAGATCGGGCACGGGGGCTACGAGGCCTTCGGCAACCACGGCCGGCTGACGGTGCATGCCGAGACCGGCGCGGCGCTCGACACGGCCAGCCAATCGGGCGGCTCCGTGCCCCTGGCCAACGGAGGCCTGGTGGCGGGCTCGGTGCGGGTGACGGTCGGGGGAACCCAGGTGTTCCACGACGACGGTCTCGGCGGCTTGCGCGATTCGAGCGGGACCGTGGTGGGGACCATCGACTACGCCACGGGCGAAATCGAATTCCTGGGCGGAGTGAACGCCGGGGGCGAGGAGGTGGCGGTGCGCTACCACCACGGCGGCAGCGACATCTTCGTGCAGGCGCGCGATGGAGTGGAGTTCGCCGGGGGCGGCACCTCCGTCGGCGGCGGGACGCAGACCTATGCGCAGATCGGCCACGGAGGCTACGACGCCGATTTCCAGGTCCGCACTCGCCGGGCGCTCGGCCAAGGAGGCGGCACCGGGAACTACCACCTCAACACGCCGGTGCTGCCGGCCGGCTCGGCGGCCGGCCTCCACGGGGGCACCAGCGGCGACATCACGGTGCTGGCGGGCGTGGACGCCGCCGGCAACGTGCTGAACCCGAACGCGGGCATCGCCTTCACCGCCGGCACCGCGACGGCGGCCTATGCGCAGATCGGCAGCGGCGGGCGCTCCACCAGCGGGAGCCACCAGGGCGACATCGTGGTGCGTTCGGCCTCGGATGTCGAGTTCACGGCGGGGAGCGTGCTGACGGAAACCTACGCGCAGATCGGCCACGGCGGGCATCTGTCCTACACCGCCGGGCTCGCCGGCTTCGTCGGCGGGCACAGGGGCGACATCACGGTGAACGCGGGTCTGGGCGGCGGAGCTTCGGGCGGCATCGCCTTCCTCGCCGGGACGAGCCAGTACAGCTACGTGCAGATCGGCCACGGGGGCAGCAGCGTCGATTCCACGGTCACGAACACGGCCTACGGCAGCCACCGGGGGAATATCGACGTGTCCGCCGCCGTCTTCGGTGCCGGGCACAGTGAAGAGGGCCGCGGCATCGTCTTCCGCTCCGGGAACGACAACCGCACCTATTCCCAGCTCGGCCACGGAGGATCGGACGCCGTCACCAACGGGACCGGCGACGGAGCGGTCGGCTACAAGGGCGACATCCATGTCCAGTCCACGGGCGACATCCTCTTCGTGGCGGGCACCGTCGGCGGCAGGGGCCTCTGGAACAGCACCGATGGCATCGCCTACACCCAGCTCGGCCACGGCGGCTACAACGCCGACGTCGGGCAGGACCGGTCGCCGACGGCGACGAACCCACCCCAGGGCCGCACCGACCTGGAAGGGGACCCGGTGGGCCACGGGGGGAACATCACCGTGATCTCGGGCGGCAGCGTCGAGTTCCTCGGCGGGGACGCCAACCGGGCCTACGAAGCCAGCGCGGGAGACAACGATGGGCGCATCCACTTCGCCCAGCTCGGCCACGGGGGGTACTCCTCGGTCGGCAACCACTGGGGCGACATCAAAGTGCGGGCCGGCATCGCGGACGACTTCACCGTGACCAACCCGAACGCGCGCATCTATTTCGCGGCCGGTGGTCCGAGCGCGGACCGCAACGGCGACAACAGCAACTACGCCCAGCTCGGCCACGGCGGACGCGCGGCGGCGGGCGACCATGGCCGGCGCGATGTGGACGGCAACCCGCTGGAGACCGTCTCGGTGTGGTCGGGAGGCGATATCGCCTTCACCGCCGCCGCCGGCGGTCTCAACAGCTATGTCATGCTGGGCCACGGCGGCTACCAGGCCCGCGGCGACCATGCCGCCCACATCGACGTCTTCGCCGAAGGGAACGTCGTGTTCGAATCCGGGAGGCTGCCCTACGCCCCGGCGCCCGGCGAAGGGGCCTACATGCACTACGCGTGGGCCGGCACCACCACCAGCGACGCCACCATCCGCGCCCGCAGCATCGACTGGGCGGCCAATCTCCATGCGGACGGCAGCCCCGCCCCGCCCAACGGCGTGCTGGGCCGGGTCAACCTCGGCCCGTCGAGGGTCGTCGATGGCACCATCGTCGTCACCATCCGGGACGATACCGGGGCCGTGATCGGCCGCCTCGTGCAGGTGGGAAACCACCTCGTCACCGAAAACGCGATCACCGCCGATTTCGGGGCCGGCGTCGAGACCATTGCCGCCGGCGAGACCGTCGCCGACATCGGCAACGGCGCCAACGTCGCCAATGGGGTCAGCCCCACCGGCACCACCCACATCACCTTCCTGCGGGACATGAACCCCGGGCTCAGCAGCGGCACTGCCAACCTCGCGGTCGAGTTCGAGCACGGTGCCGGAGACCGGGCCTACGCCCAGCTCGGCCACGGCGGCTACGACGCCGACTATCCGGACGGCAACGCCACTCTTGGCAACACCGGGAGCATCACCGTGACCTCCCGCGGCGGGGACATCACGTTCTTGGCAGGCGACCAGCCCATCACCTACGCCCAGCTCGGCCACGGCGGCAACCTGACGCAAGGTGCCCAGAGCGGGGACATCGCCGTAAGGGCACTGGACGGCTCCATCGGGTTCGCCGCCGGCACCCGGGCGACCGCCTATGCCCAGATCGGCCACGGCGGCCAGGACGCCCTCGGCAACCACCGCGGAAACATCGTGGCGGAGGCGCTGGGCGGAGGGATCTCCTTCATCGCCGGCATGTCCGCCGTCGCGGAGATCTACGCCCAGCTCGGCCACGGAGGCCGTACCGCCCGAGGCGACCACAGCGGAAGCATCGCGGTGCGGTCCCGCGACGACATCGTCTTCACCGGCGGGGCCGGAGCGCAGAACTACGCGCAGCTCGGGCACGGTGGCTACGACGCCGACAACCCCAACCCCACCCACTATCCCGACAACGACCCGCTCAACCCGGACCGCGGCCCCACGGCGGAGGAGAGGATTGGCAACAGCGGTATGATCATGGTGGAGTCCACCGGCGGCAGCCTGCTCTTCACCGCGGGCAACGCCAACAACACCTATGTGCAGCTCGGCCACGGCGGCAGCCTCACCGACGGCGACCACGACGGGAACATCGTCGTCCGCGCGGCGGGCGACATCCGCTTCGACGCCTCCAACACGACGGGCACGCTGCACCAGGCGCATCTGGGGCACGGAGGCTACCTGGCTTCGGGTGGGCACACCGGTTGGATCGACGTCCTCGCCGGAGGGGCCGTCGTCTTCACCGCCGGACCGAGCAGCAGCTACGTGCAGATCGGCCATGGCGGACGCAACGACCATCGGCTTTCGACGACGGCGCCCAACAACAACAACAACGACCGCTACTATTCCGGCACCCATCGCGGGGACATCGTGGCGGGCGCAGGCGGCGACATCCTGTTCGACGGCTACCTGTTCGATGGCACGGGAGGCACCGGCTCCATTGGCTACGCGCAGATCGGGCACGGAGGCTTCCGCAACGCGGCGGCCTATGGCGAAGGGCACAGCGGGAGCATCGACGTGGTCAGCGGGGGGCTGCTGCGCTTCCGCGCCGGACCGCGCGCCCAGGCCAACGCGCAGATCGGGCACGGGGGCTTCGAGGCCTTCGGCGACCATGGGCGCCTCACGGTGCATGCCGAGGGCGGCGCGGGCATCCTCGCTGCCACCCAAGGTGCCAGCGTGGCCTTGGCCAACGGCGGCCTCGCGGCGGGTTCGGTGCGGGTGACGATCGGGGGCACCGTGTTCCACGACGACGGTCTCGGCGGCTTGCGCGACTCCACCGGCGGTGTGGTGGCCACCATCGACTACCGGACCGGAGAGATCGCCTTCCTCGCCGACGTGAACCCTGACGGCGACCTCGCGGAGGTCTTCTACCAGCACGGGAGCAGCGACATCTTCGTGCAGGCCCGCGACGGGGTGGCGTTCAGCAGCGACCCGGCGGTGGGGGCCAGCGCGGACCAAGCCTACGTGCAGATCGGGCACGGCGGCTACGACGCGGACTTCCAAGCCCGGACGATCGCGGCGGAGGGCGCTTCCGCCGGTGGGGTGCATCACCTCAATACCCCGGTGGGAACGCCCGGCGGCACCAGCGGAAACATCACCGTGCTGGCCGGCGTGGATGCCTCGGGAGCGCTGCTCAATCCAAACGCCGCCATCGTATTCGTCGCGGGCGGGGACGACGACTCCTACGCCCAGATCGGGAACGGCGGGCGGGCGACCAGCGGCAGCCACCAGGGCGATATCGTGGTCCGGGCGGCGTCGGAGATCCGCTTCGAGGCCGGGCAGCTGCAGCCCGAATCCTACGCGCAACTTGGGCACGGCGGGCTGGGGGCGACTTCGCCCGGCCAGGCGCTCGCCCCCGGCGGGGCGGCGATCACCATCGGCCACCGCGGGGACATCCAGGTGGCGGCCGGTCTCGGTGGCGTTTCGGGAGGAATCACCTTCCTTGCCGGCTCGGCGAACGCGACAGGCGACAACTACGCCCAGCTCGGACACGGCGGCTACACGGCCACGGGCAACCACCGGGGCGACATCGAGGTGGAGGCCTGGGGCTCGATCCTCTTCCAGGGAGGAGGCTACCGTTCGCTGGCCGGCATGGCCTCGACAGGTCTGACCGCGGCGGCGGAGACGGGCGTCTCCGGAGTGCTCGCGACCACGGCGAACATCCGTCCGGGCAGCATCGTGATCCAGGTCGCCGACCCGGCGGCGGCGGCCTACGGCACCATCACCGACGACGGGAACGGAAGGCTCCTCGACGGCAACGGCGCGGTGGTGGGCAGCGTCAACTACTTCACCGCCACCGTGACCTTCGACGTCGCCGTGTCCAACGTGGGCGGGGCGGTCACGGCCGGCTACGACCACTTCAACTTCTCGCGCGGCTACGTGCAGCTGGGCCACGGAGGCATGTCGGCCACGTCCAACCAGGGCCACGGGGGCGACATCAGCGTGATCGCCGGACTCGGCGGGGTGGAGGGCGACATCGTCTTCCACGCCGGGATGGCGACGGATTCCTACGCGCTGCTGGGGATGGGCGGTTCCTCGGCCCCCGGGGACCACTTCGGGGACATCCGGGTGGATGCCCTGGGCGAGATCCGCTTCACCGGGGAATGGAACATGCGCACCTATGCCCAGCTCGGCAACGGGGGGCGGGAGGCCGACCTGAACACCACCAGCGCCAACAATCCCTGGGGTCAGAACTCGGTCGCGATCGGCAACCGCGGGGACATCCTCGTGAACACGCGCTTCGGAGTGGCGGGTGGATCCCTGGAGAGCTTGGCCAATACCGGTGGCATCCATTTCACCGCCGGCGGCGGCGAGGAGAGCTATGTCCAGCTCGGACACGGCGGCTACGGGAATCGGGGCGCGCACTTCAGCAACCTCCTCGACGTGCGCGCGGCGGGCGACCTCGTGTTCACCTCCGGAAACGCCTCCGGTCGCGGCGACGACTCCGGGGCCTCGCGCTTCGGCGACGGCCGGCGCGCCTACGCGCAGTTCGGCCACGGCGGCTACGACGCCGACGCGCACAACGTCGATGCGGACGGCTACGAAGGCCTCGGACACGAGGGCGAGATCCGCGTGACGGTGGGCGGGGCGGTCCGCTTCATCGCCACGGACATCGTGAGCGACCCGACCGGGGCCGTCGCGGGTCCCATCGCCAACGACTTCCGCAATTACGTGCAGCTTGGCCATGGCGGCCTCTCGGCCAGGGGAGACCATCTTGGGGACATCGTGGTAGCCGCGGGGACGGGGATCGAGTTCCGCGGCGGCGGGGTCGAGGAATCGGCCACGGCCAACACCAGCCAGGACAACTACGCCCAGCTCGGGCATGGCGGCTACGCCGGTTCCGGCTACGGCGGCAATGACACCGTGGGGAGCCGCGGGCAGATCACGGCGATCGCCCGAACGGGGGATATCCGCTTTGCAGGAGGAAACTCCACGGATGCCTATGTGCAGCTTGGCCATGGGGGGCGTACCGCCAACGAGGGCGGCGACGGCGATATCCGGGTGGCGGCCCTGGCTGGAAACATCGAGTTTCTCGCCGGCTCGAAAGCCCAGCACTATGCCCAGTTGGGCCATGGAGGGGATACGACCCTGGGATCGCACACGGGCATGATCGTGGCCAGGGCGGCGGGCAATGTACGGATGGAGGCAGGGGGCGCGGTCCGCACCTCCAGCATGATCGGACACGGCGGCTACGATGCCGACGGCGACCACACCGGCAATGTCGTCGTCAGCGCGGGAACGGGCTTGCTGCCGACCCATCTGGGGGTGGGGTGGTTCGACGACCTGTTTGACCAGGATGGCGACGGAGATCTCGACGCTCTCCAGTTCTCGCCTCCTGCGGGAGCTGTGGACGGCACGGTCACGCTCGCTGGCGGAGGCGCCGCGGAAGCGTTCGCGATGATCGGCCATGGCGGGCGTTCCTCGGGGAACACCCTGGGCAACACCAATGCCAGCGAGATGACGGGGCATATCGGAGTGGCGGCTCTCGGAGACATCGTTCTGCAGGGCGGCACCGCCACCAACGCCTTTGCCCAGATCGGGCACGGTGGCTATGAGGCCGGCACGATCACCTACACCCTGGGCGGGGACATCTCCGTGGTCTCCCAGATCGGCCTGCTCGGGGTGCGGGCAGGGACGGGCACCGAGGCCTATGCCCTCGTCGGCCACGGCACCCTGCGCAATACCTTGACGAACGTGCCGCTGGGCAGCCGTTCGGGCAGCATCTACATCGAAGCGGCCAACTGGGAGGTCGCCCCTGTCGGGACCACCGGCCAGGCCCGCATCGGCCACCGCAGCCGCGACGCGAACAACGGTCTGACCGCAGGGCACACCTTCTCCATCGTCGGCAACGGCGCGGACGGGACCAGCTCCTACCTTCTCGACGACACCACTCTCGCCCTCTTCGGCGTGCGCGACCACCTCGCTGCCGGCGGCGGGGCGACCTTCGCGGCCATCGGCGACCTGACGGTGAACCTCCCCGTATCCTACAGCTCCGCCCTCGACGCCAACCTGCTCGCCACCGGGAACCTGACCGTGCTTGGAGGCATCCAGAACGCCGGCAGCGGGGACGTCAACCTCGTGGCCGGCTGGGACGCTCTCACCCCCTCGCTTGACTTCCTCGACAAGGTGCCGATGCGCCAGGTCGACATCGCCGCGATCCTTGCGGACGAGGACCGCTGGGGCAACGACGACGCAGTCCTGACCGTCGGCGGCGGCTCGCAGACCGCCGGGGTGGCCCTTGGCTCGGCCGGGGGCACGACCACCGCCCTGGGCCACGCCGTGGAGCTGGCGGGCGGCGCCGTCGGAGGCACCTACGCCCAGATCGGCTTCGCGCCCTCCGCCGGCGTCTCCCCTGGCGGCGACGTCTTCGTGCGGGCCAAGGAGGGCGGCGTGTCCATGCAGGCGGGGGAGGCGGCCAACACCTACGCGCACATCGGACACCGTGCCCTCGGGGTGCTCGCGCCGGATCTCTCGGGGGCCGTCACCGTGATCTCCGGAGGAGATCTCTCCATGCATGGCGGCGCCGGTGTGCAGGCTTCCGTCCACATCGGCCACGGGGGCAGCAACGCGGTCGCCTCGACCATCGGCGGGGATGTGATCCTGAGGGTGGCCGGGAGCCTCGATGCGGTCGGCGGCACCGGCGGCGGGGCGTACGCGCAGATCGGCCACGGAGGGTTCTCCACCGACGGGGCCATGTCCGGGGGAGTGCTGGTGGAGGCCGGGGGCAGCGTGGCGCTGCGTTCGCCGGGTCCCGGGAACGGAGCCTACGCGAAGATCGGTCACGGGGACGACCTGCGTGGGAGCTTC